>NZ_CP091819.1:2910508-4365762 GCF_019740355.2 Paracrocinitomix mangrovi
CAGGAGTAATAACTCCTCCATTTTCATTAAAATAGTCATCTAATGTGATGATAGGTTCTTCATTCTCATCAAAGATTTTAAGCTCCATTCCTACGAAATATTGGCGGCCAAACTTTTTAAATCCTTTGATGTTATCAAACCATAACTTAACTGCTCCTGCCGGAACCATGGCGTTATTTACTACTCTGTTTTCACTAGGAACTTCAAGGTAAACCTCACTCAATTCTACGTTTTTAGTGTCTATTGAATGATCCGGATTAGAATGCACATCAAAAGCAGCACTAGCAGATAGGTATTTATGATTTCCTACATTTTTTAAAGTAATCTCCCATTCATAGCTTCCATGATACATAGGGTATCCTACAAAAATGGGAAGTTCAAAAAATTGATTGGCATCTTTATCATCTTCAGGCAGTGTGGCTCCCTTTCCGTCGTTCACAACAACCCAACCTGTATTTAAAATTTCGTCTTTTGATTTAGTGTTACTAATTACAACTTTACATGCATAAAACTGTGTCTCATCTATTGACTCTGTTCCCTCTAAACCATTGATACGCATTTGAATCCAGGTACCATAGCGAATTCCATTTTCGGGCATATCATATTGTGGTAAGTATTGAAATACAACTCCTGTGGTGGTAAGTCCTTTTTCTTTTAGTTTGATGTTTTTGGTAAGCCAGGGAATTTCAACAAAATCATTGGAATTTTGAGCGTTAGATATGTTTAACATCAATACGAGTAAACACGTAAGTAATAATAGTTTTTTCATGGGCAATCCTTTTTAATTTGGAGTATTATAAATACAAAGTAGAATTTTCTCTAAAAGTAGACTAATATAAATATAAAGAGAAAACTGTCATGGATTGATGATTAAAATGCTCGTATTGAGTTACTTTGCCTGATAAAATTACGTTTATGAGAACCTCTACTACATTATTACCGGCATTTATGCTGGCCTTTACTTGCATTGGATACAGTCAAGTAACAATCTACGAACAAAATTTTGATACCCTTACAGTAAATCAAACTGTTGGCAATCAAGTAAATGAAATTCAACCTATTTCTGGAAATTTAGGTGGAACAGATGACGCCTTAGTTTCAGATGACCATGCTTCCAGTCCTTCAAATTCTATGAAAATCACAAATAGTAAAGATATGTACTATGATTGTGGTGGTGTTACATCCGGACATTACGCCATTGAATTCAACGCATTTATGCACGATCAAGGGTATTTTAATATCCAACATCAAAAAGAAGTGGGATGGGCATGTGATGTTTTTTTAACCAGCAGTAATACAATATTATATCAAGACAATCCGAGTACCGCTTCGGCTACAGTTGTTGGATCATATCAAAATGACGTATGGATCAATTTTAGATTTGAGATTGACATTGATAATGATGAGATTAAATTTTTTAAGGATGATACCCTATTACATACATCTGTATTTACGAACGCAACAGTTGGTGCAGGAACAAATAAGCTAGATGTTATTGATTTTTACGGATTATCAGGTGGATTTCAAGGAGTGAATTCTACCTATATGTACATTGATGATTTTCAATTTATCAATTTAGGAACTTCGGTAGGGACGAATGAAACTTTAAAAAATCAATTTGATGTTTTCCCTAATCCTGCAAATACACTTATTCAGTTAACAAATATTCCGCAAGATGCTAAGAACGTAGTTGTATATAACATAAGTGGAAAGCAAGTTTTTGAACAAACTATACTTTCCACTTCATTAAATATCAATTCCACTGATTTTGCCAAAGGTTTTTACACTGTAACCATTGAATTATCTGATGGAACCCTGGAAACCAGGAAAATTTTAATTACTCACTAGTCTTTTCATCCGGCGTTTTACCGAAACCAGAAGTCATTAACTGTAAAAATTTCTTTGGATATTTTTCTATTCCTGGGAATCCTAGTTTGATATCACGTCCTGAAGAAGGAACGTAACTTGTTCTAAAAATATAATCCCAAATGCTTAAAGAGATACCAAAGTTCATTCCGTAAGGATGCTCTTTTGGTAGATCTTTAGCGTGGTGCCAAATGTGCATTTTAGGGTTGTTAATGATGTACTTCAATGGACCATAATCCAATCCAATATTTGCATGATTTATGTGACCGATTGCAATGGCAATATAATGGATAATGAAGGCGTCACTTGGCTCCCCACCAACTAATAATAATACAACTAACGTTTTTAAAGGCTTATAGAGAATGTTCTCCATCCAGTGATATCTCAAATGAGCAGCAAATCCCATTTGTTCAACCGAGTGGTGAACTTTGTGAAAACGCCACATCCACTGATATCTGTGTAGCAGAACATGTGTAAACCATTGCACAAAATCATTCAGTATGAAAAAGATAAGCAAGCCTAACCATTTTGGCATTTCCTTTACATTGATGATAGCAATGGCATCAGTTGAATACCCCATGTTGCTCGCAAAATGCTCAACCAGTGCATAGAATCCCGTAATAAACAAGGCGAAAATGTAGAAGTTAAAGAACATAAAAAATGCATCTAACCAAAAGTCTTTTCTAATTTTCGGTTGATCTTTTCTCCAAGGAAAAGCCAGTTCAAGTGCGTATACCACTACTGATAATAGGATTAAAAACCAAAAGAAATTGGCGTACCAAGGATTGGTTTGAAAAGTTATTTCGCTCCACACATAATTTGCGTATCCCGAAAATGCTGAGGCAATTGTTTCTCCGTATGATCCTCCCATAGTTTTAAGCTTTAATGTAACTTACCAAAGATAAAATCAATGAACATTTATATTTGTAACTTTGGTCACATAAACGAAAAATAATGATCGGGAAATTAAAAGAGCAATTACAAGGTGAGCTGGCTGAAATTAAAGATGCCGGGCTTTACAAAGAAGAAAGAATTATTATTACTCCACAGGGTGCACAAGTAAAAGTTGACTCAGGTGAGGAAGTAATTATTATGTGTGCTAATAACTATTTAGGGCTTTCTTCACATCCTAAAGTAATTGAAGGAGCAAAAAAGGCTTTGGATTCTCATGGTTATGGAATGTCATCTGTAAGATTTATTTGCGGAACGCAGGATATTCACAAAACCCTGGAAAAGAAAATTGCTGATTTCCTGGGTATGGAGGACGCTATACTTTATGCTGCTGCATTTGATGCCAACGGAGGTGTATTTGAACCACTTTTTGGAGCTGAGGATGCCATTATTTCTGATGAATTAAATCACGCTTCTATTATTGATGGTGTAAGGTTGTGTAAGGCTGCCAGATACAGATATAAAAACTCTGATATGGCAGATTTGGAAGAGCAATTAAAAGCAGCTCAACAACACAGAAACAGAATCATTGTTACTGATGGAGTATTCTCAATGGATGGTTATGTAGCTAAACTCAATGAAATTTGTGATTTAGCTGAAAAATATGATGCTCTTGTAATGGTAGATGATTCACATGCTACCGGATTTATTGGTAAAACCGGAAGAGGCACGCACGAACATCACAATGTTATGGGACGTGTTGATATCATTACTTCTACTTTGGGTAAAGCATTAGGAGGTGCCATGGGAGGTTTCACTGCAGCTTCAAAAGAGGTAGTAGATATGTTGCGTCAAAGATCCAGACCATATTTATTCTCAAATTCTTTATCACCTGCAATAGTTGGTGCTGCAATTGAAGTATTTGATTTATTAAGCTCAACTACTGAATTAAGAGATACCTTAGAAGATAACACCAACTACTTTAAAGCTGGTATGAAAAGAATTGGCCTGGAAATTAGAGAAGGTGATTCTCCAATTGTGCCGGTGATGTTATATGATGCTCCTTTGGCTCAAAAATTTGCCAATAGATTGTTAGAAGAAGGTGTTTATGCTATTGGATTCTTTTATCCGGTTGTTCCTAAAGGATTGGCTAGAATTAGAGTTCAATTATCTGCAGCTCACACAAAAGAGCAATTGGATAAAGCAATTAATGCTTTTGAAAAAGTAGGTAAAGAGTTGGGCGCCATAAAGTAATCCGATATTTTTTATATCTTGTTCATTGAGTGATTGTTAAACCACTTTTGCCCAATGAACCACAAACTAATCTTAACCGCAGATGACTTTGGCGTTTATGATGAGATTGATAATGCTATCATCTCTGCTATACAACAAAAACGCCTAACAGCTGTATCTGTTATTGTTACCTTTCAAGGCTGGGAACAGCGAGTTGAAAAATTACTTGAGTTACGTCAATCATATGATTTCGGTATTGGATTGCACTTTTGCATTACCGCAGGTAAGCCTTTGGTAGCACCTCCAAATTCTCCTTTAAGACATGAAATTCAAGCTGATTATTTTCAGCTGGTGCAGAACTATAATTTCAAAGGAATTAACAAACAAGATATTGCAGAAGAATTAGAGGCCCAGATTTTAGCATTGAAAAATGTGCTCAAAGATGAACCAATCGACCATCTGAACAATCATCACAATATTGTTTATGCAATACCTGAATTTTTTGACGGATTTTTGGAAATGGCGCATAAATATATGACACCCATTCGCAGCCCTATGTCCTGGTACAGAAAGTTCAAAGGAATTCAGCAATTACCGGACTATGAAGGTGGAGAATTGTTGAGTCCTACAATGAAGAGAGGAATAAAAATTGGGATGTGGAGAAAATTGGCGCAGCAATCCTATGGAAACTTATTAATCAGAATGCATAAAGCCAACAAATTATCCGTAAGATACAGTGACGTTTTATGCGAGTACGTTTATGGTCAAACCCATCCTACTAACAACAAAGGGAAAAGTGTAATCACACATGCATTGTACCAGTTCATTGATCAGGGAATGCGCAAATCCTTAGTAGATAGCAAAGAAAACAAAGACCCTATTCCTGTTGATTATACGGGGATTCATTATGCCAATGAAAATACAATTGAAAAAGCTAAAAAAGGTCGCCGACAAAAATTCCCTGATGTAATTAGAGATTACGGTGAAAAGAGGTACACCAAAGAGTTTTCAATGGAGCTTATTTTTCATTTGGCCGAACCTTCGGCAGATTATACTAAAATGCCAGAAATGCACGGAATGAGATTGGATTTTGTGCCTTATCGGCAAGGTGAATTTAAAGCCCTTACAGATTTGAATCTGGAGTATTATATTGATCTGATGCAATTACAATTAATACCTTATCAACGCCTATGAACATTGACATCAACATATTTTTACAAGTCACTTTTGTATTGCTCATTTTAAGTATGATCAATGAGAAGATTGTGAACTTTATTAAACTTAGTTTTCCTGATAATGTGTTCAAGAGAATCTTTAATCGCAAAAGGCACTTATCAAGTTCAGCTTCAGCAGAAGAGTTTATGTCTGTTGAGGAAAATAAAAAATTGCGAGAAGTTCAGGTATTATCTTTACTGATAGGGTTTGGGCTTGCATTTATCTGCAGAGCAAACTTGTTTTTAATTTATGATGAAACTTTTGATTTGGGATGGTCTCAAATTGATTGGAGCAAATACGGCTGGAAAATGGCTGTTTCAGATTTTGTTGGCTGCGGATTAACCGGCGCATTTTTAAGTTTGGGATCCAAATTCTTTCATGATTTGCTCGATTTATTGTTAGAGGTAAAACATTTAAAAAGAAAACTTACCAATAGAGAAGTGGTAAATGAATTGCCAAATATTGAAGCAGTAGATGATTACATTGCCAAAATAGAGCCCTATGTAATTGCACAAAAAGTTTCTGAAAATTTGAGTAACAATCCTATCGTTCAAAAATTTGAGTATTCAGAGGTAGATGAATCTGTAGACGTTTATCTTCAAAATGTTACGGAAGAAGAGGCTGAGAAATTGCAAAGAATCATGAATATAGAAATGCCGGACAAATCAAATAAGAGTATAATTTTGAATTATATTTTGATTTAAATGGAACTATATAACAAAGTAATCAGTACCTACGAATCGCATGCAAATGCTGAATTGGCGGGGCCAATGAAGGCTTACATGAAAAATAATTTTGAATTCTATGGAATTAAATCTCCACTGAGAAAAGAAATTAGTAAGCCATTGATGAATCAATCTAAATCACTTTCTGCGGATGAAGTGTTTGAGTTGGTAAAAATGCTGTGGGAGCGTCCCCAAAGAGAACTACAATATTTCGCCTTGGAATTGTTTTTAAAGCATAAAAAGGCCATAAAAGAGGAAGAAGATATTGAATTTTTACAATGGATGGCAGTTAATGGTTCATGGTGGGATACTATTGATTCAATAGCTCCAAAATTGATGAAAGTTTACTTTGACAAGTTTCCTGATAACCGAAATAAAAAAGTTGATGAATGGGTAGGGTCAGGCAACATCTGGTTGCAGAGATGTGCTATTTTAATTCACCTCAAACAAAAAGAGAATGTAGATCTGCCTTATATGTTTGAAACCATTTTAAGACTCAATGACACCAATGAGTTTTTTGTCAATAAAGCTATTGGTTGGGTATTGAGAGAAAATGCTAAACATCAAGCTGACCCTATACTGCAATTTGTGGATCAACACAAGGCTGAACTATCAAATTTATCTGTAAGAGAAGCACTAAAACATTTTTAGTTAGTTTTTATTTTCTTTTTTGATTTGGTGATGTTGAATCCAACACTCACACCTACCATTGCACCTCCTTTTTGAGAGGAGTGAAATACATTAACAGGTATGTTTAATGATCCTGAAGAAAAAGTACGTCCAAATGCCATGATCCAACGTGTGCTGAACTTTACATCTCCTCTCACATCCTGAAAAGGTTCCATTTTATATCCGTATTCTTCATACGCATCTGATGCATAACCTTCTGCAAAAAGATCTTTTTCTGTCCAGTATAAATTGGCGTCACCAAATACCGCTTGTTTATCAAAAAAACCATAAGATTCTTTTGTTAAACCGAAACTAGGACCAAAGGCAAATTCCCAACCTGCTCGTCCAAATCTGAATCCATTCATTACTGCTAAAGATGGCACAAATTGTCCCTGTTCTAATCCCAAAAACATTGGTAAAAATTCAAATAGTGCAGAGAATTTTTCAGTACCAACATATTGCACTTCAAACTGGTATCCAATAACGGATAGCATAGGAACTATATCTAAACCTCCTCTGTTCTCAGAACGCGTCATAAATTCATTCAATGAACCATAAGCGTATGCCATTCCAATTCTTGGTCCGGAATTTCGCACTCTATCATAATTGGTAGAGGTAATAACTTCATTTTTAAACTCCAGCCTTTTTACTAATTCAGGATCATTTTCTACATCATGCATGTTTTTGATGACAATACCTATCATTCTTTGAAGTTCAACTTCATTGTCTTCAAATTCCTTAGTAGCTGTTTTGATGATGCTTTTCTGTTTTACATCCAACATCTTTAAAGTCACCACAATCTTATCAGAGATTTTATCAATACTACCGGATACGATAAAATCAACACTTAAAAGTTGTCCAAAATCTAATAAGCAGTCCTTAGCAAAACAGTCATCAAATTGTTCAACATTGTCAATTTCAAGCATATCAAATTCATCTAAAACAGAGTACTTTTCTAGCTTTATAAATTCAAGGCGAACCAGTTTTGAAGCCATGCTGGGATCAGCATAAACTTTGTATGTATTGATTTTCCCTATCGCAATTGATTGAGCGAAAATTGTTGTGTTCAAAAGCGAAAACAGTATTAGTGCCAATAATTTTTTCATGACCTATTAGTTTTGTTCAATTCTACTTTTACTTCTGGTAACATTAAATCCTACTGAAACACCGAAGATGGCGCCGTATTTATTACCTGAATAATACATGTTGACAGGAATGTTCAAAGCCCCTGCTCTAAAAGTTCTTCCAAATGCCATCACCCAAGATGCATTTCCTTTTATCCATCCGTCTGATCTTAAATAATCTTTATAAGTATTTTCTGCCGGTGGGATATAGGGATTGTAAACCTCTCCTGTGAGGTGATTTACATTGTTAGAATCAGCATACCAGATGTTATATTGAATATCATTGTAGTCAGAGCTAGAGTAGAACTGACCATCCTCATAGATTCCGGATTTTACTCTCTTGATTCCAAAAGCAGGACCAAATGCAAATTCCCATCCTGCTTGTCCAAATCTGAATCCATTTAATAAACTAACAGACGGAATAAAATATCCTTGTTCCATTGCTCCAATGTTGGGAATGATTTCAATGAGAGCTGAAAAATTTTCAGTTCCGATATATTGTATCTCAAATTGGTATCCCATATTACTAACAACCGGATAAATTCCTAAACCTCCGTCGTAACGTTCTTTTTGATAGAATCTATTTACTTCTCCTAAAACGGCAGCAGACATTCCAAATCTTGGACCTGAATTGTTGATTCTTCCTACATCATTTGATGTGATGTATTCTTCTTCAAAACCCAATCTTTTTTTGGTTTCCTCATTTACAGGATATCCCAACATCTCTCTTAGGGTGATTTCAACCATGCGCGGAAGTTCTTTTGGTTGATCATCAAACTCCATTGTTCTGGTATGAATGAATTTTTTTGATTTTACATCAATAAGTTTTAATGAGATAATGATCTTTTTACCAATAGCTTCGTAGCTACCTGAGAGTATTTGATCAACTTCTAATTTCTCTCCTAATTTTATCAGACATTTTCTACCATAACAGTCTTCAAAAGAAGAATCAGTTCCAATAGCAGATGCCATATCAAATTGATCTAGCACTACGTACTTTTCCAATTTCACCAGTTCTATTCTGGTCATTTTGGCCGCAATTTCAGGAGTCATATCAATACCTCTTGTATAGATATCTCCAACTGCGATTGTTTGAGAATTTACTGTTGCTGAAACCAACAAAACTGTAAATAGTAGATAAAACTTTTTCAGCATCATAAGCCAATAATTTTGGCCAAGGTAGTTGGATGACTAGGTATAAATGCTGACTAAAATCAATTATTGAATTGATTTTTTGACTGAATTACAAGTGGTTATAAGAATGTGTTTTTTAAAGAAGATACCTAAATATCGGCTCTGGCAGGTTTTAGCCAGCCAATTTTTAGTCCAATAACCGGTGTTACAAAACCTGATCGAAAACCATCAGATAATTGCCAATTAAGCATATTACCCCAAAATAAGTTTTGCGAAGTACCTAATTCAGGGGGATCAGAAATTCTATCTACATTGTTTCTTCTGAAACTTATCCCCCCGTAAAAGTCAACCAGAACCTTGTCGCCAGCTAAACGTTGCATACCTATTTTTAGGTTAAACTGAGTAGTAAAGCGATTAAAAAGTTCATCTTGCGTTACGAAGTAGGCAAAGTTCCCAAAGTCATCAGGCTCCATACCATAGGTAACTTCATTGGCAATAATAAGATGCCTCATAGATAATTCAGATGCCATGTACAAGTGTGGGTTTTTGAAACCCCAAAAACGCGATTCAAATCTCACGCGATATCCGTTCATACTTTTGAATCTACCCCAATCATTTCCTACAGAAAATTGCATAAATGAAGGGATAACTCCAACTCCAAACTGAAAACTCAATTCGGGTGTCATTTTTACTTCATGGTCTACAGAAACTGTCGGAACAACAGAAAATAGGTCGAACGGACTAAACTTCCATGCTTTTTCTAAACGCCAATAAGGGACGTGCTCTTTGAATACATTGTATTCTATTACACTGTCTTTTTGTGAAGAAAAAGAATCCTCTTGTGCCATTACAACACAAGAGGATAATATTAATAATATGGTAGTTACGTATTTCACGGCTTATTGTACCGGAATAAACGATTTTTCAATTAAATCTGTTGGATTAGTAGCATCAAATTGATAGATACCTGTTCTAGTCAACAAAATCAAATGATTGTTATCATCTTCAATGATGTCTAAAGCTTCTAATCCTTCATAAATTTGAACGATCTGAATTCCATAAGGATTTGAAACATCCATTACCTTAACTCCTTCATAACCATCACAAACGTATACTAATTGTTCGTTTGCTTTTGAAATTGCTAATCCATAAGGATTCATCAATTCATAAGTTCCTGCCAAATTAGGAAATTGCACATTGCTGATGTCAATAACATCTAACTGGCTTAAAACTCCACCGCAAGTAGTACCTCCACGTAAAGTAGCGTAAACGTAATGGTCATTTGCCACTACAGGGTCACAACTTGTTACGTGATTGAATTGTGATATTTCTTGCGGACTTCTAGGATCCGTGATATCATAAATATGCACACCGTTGTTAGCTCCGATAAACAATCTTCCATTTTGATGGAAAACAGTTTCTAAACCAACACCCATATTGATTGTTTCAACCAAAACAGGCTCATCAGGATTGCTCAAATCAAAGATGTTTAAGGTTTTATAATCAATGGTATATAAATGATTTTCTACGATTGTGAATTGTGCTAGCGATCCACCTTCACCTGTACTTGTAGGCGCTTTTGTATTGCTAGTAGATGAGGTTTCTTCTTCAGCCTCATTTGTGTTTATTTCTTCTTTATCACAGCTGGTTATAACACCTAATACTAATGCTCCAGCTACTATTAATCTTAACTTTTTCATATTGCTAATAATTTTTATCTGAAACATTTAGGGTCATCTAACATTGCTTTTTCCCATCCTACTACGGTTCCTTTTGATTCGTCTACACATTCAAATGGTCCAAATTCATCAGGAAACACCTGTTTAGGGAATATGTCTTTAATTCTGTTTGAATAGGTTGGTGCAGCAGGATTGGTAATATCTACTATAACCATGTCTTTACCATTGTCTGCATAAACTCTATCTGCTTTTACAGAGAAATCCATGTTTCCGGAAATACCGATAAAAGAAAGTTCAATCGGACTTGAAACATTTGTGTTGTCATAAATATGAATCCCTTTTCCTTGATCATTAACCATCAATAGGTTTTCATATACATAAATTCTGCCTGGATTTTCAAGCGGTTCAGAAGCTTTGATGTTGACAGTTTCTGTTTCAGGATTGTCAGAATAGATGGGTTTCCAACCCTCTACCTGTTCTTCCTTGTCATTACAAGAAGCCATCACCATTGCAGCCGAAAGCAAGAAAAAAAACTGATTTACTTTTTTCATAATTCGTTTGATTGGGTGATTAATTTTTAGTTTAACTTATTTCGTCTTCACTAACGGAACATATTATCAAAAAGTGTGCTAAAATTAAATTTTAACATTTGACACTCACCAATTTATAAGTTCATCTTCCGTTCAAAAGCTAAGACCATTAAGGTAGCTTGAATGTTACAAGGGACATAAAAATTAACACTTAAAAAAAGTTAATCAAAGCAAAGAAAGGCATCACTTAATATGATAACCCGCAACAAACAATTGAATTAAAACACTATTCTGTCAATACAAATTGAACCGGAATGGTGTAATGTAAATCAGCAGCTTTTCCGTCCACCTCTCCAGGTTTCCAATTGGGCATTGCACCTACTATTCGTTCTGCTTCTTTGTCTAAATCATCATCTGCTCCAACAATAACTTTAGCATTTTTAACTGCGCCGGTTTTACCAATTATGAAATTCACATAAACTGTTCCCTGAACTTTTCTTCTGTAAGCACTTTGCGGGTATTGCATTTCGTTTTGCAAAAATATTTGCAGTGCTTTTTCTCCTCCCGGAAAAGTAGGGTGTTTGGTAATATTACCGTTCAATTCATCATTTAATGACCAAAGTTCAGCTAACAATTTATCATCAGGAACATAAGTAGTGGGTTGACGCACATTGCTAGATTTGTAATCGTTCACCAGTTCTTTTGGAATCTTCATTTCTGTATCTCCATTGTCTTTGACAATTACACCTCCGTCACTGAAGTCGACATTTGTTGAAGAATTGCCGTTTTCTTGAATTTCTAATTCATTGTTAATGTTTGTTACTGTTGAATGATTATTTGTGCCATGTGATTCACTTTGACCCATACTTTGGTCAACCACACATGTATCATCTTCTAACAGTTCATCAACCATTTCAACTTCCTCAGCCACTTGTTCTTGAACTACAGGTTCACAACAATTGCCGGGCATTGCTACATCTTCATTTTCGTTGTGTTGTGCGACTTGATATTGTTCGCATGGAACGCAATCTTCAGTAGCATCTTTGGTTGGCCAAAAATAAATGGCACTAAATAAACCGGCTCCCAATACCAGTGTTATGCCTCCTTTTAAGAACCACTTGCGCATCAGCCAGCTTGAGTAAGCACCTGCAGCTGCAGATTTTAGTCCGGCATTTTTAATTCCTTCAACCACTGTTCGCTGTGCATTTACTTTTTTAGCCAAAGCAGGATCATTGGCCATCTGTGTTTCAAATTGTACTTTTTCGGCAGCATCCATTTGCTGCATCAAGTATCTTTCTATTTGTTGTACTTGTTCTAATTCAGCTCTCATGAATACTGTTTTTCGGCTTCTGACATAGAAGCGGTGTTAGACAATTCAATGGCCAGTTGTCTGGCGGTTTCCATACATTTATATTTCTGCACCTTGGCAGATTTTACAGTTTTATATCCAATTTTCTTTGCTATGTTTTCCATTGAAAGTGATTTGAAGTAAAACATCTCTAAAATGGACTTACACTTTTCCCCCATTTTTTTTAGTACTTCTTCCATCACTTGAAATTTCTCTTCTTTTTCAATTTGATGATTGATTTCATCTTCAAATTCCAGATTACCTAAACCGGTTTCATCTCCTTTTCTCACTTTCTTTTTTCTTAGCTCATTGCTCCAAAGTAATTTGCATGTATTAATTAAAAAGCCATCTATTTTAATAGGTGAACTGGCATCAAGCTCTTGTACTTTTTTGTATAGAATTACTAAAGCATCCTGAAAAATATCCAGTGCTTCTTCTTTTGATCCTGAGTTTACAACTATGTGTTTTTCAACTTTTGGATAGTATTTGTACAGGCGCCTAAAGGCTCTTTCCTGTTGGTCTTTCCGTAAAAATTCAATGATTTTACTTTCGTTCATGCTTATTACCTTTTCTAAAGATGTAGGGTCGTTTAAAAGGTAACCAAAAAAGTTTGAAAAAAATAAAGATTATTGTTCTTTCAACTTTTCATAGGTGTCTATTGTAGCTGCTGCAGTGGATAATGGCAAGGCCAAACAAATACCCACAACCGGAATAAATAGCAGTAAAATAAAAACGATTCCGTTGCCAATTGCTATTCCTTTATTTTTTCGGACAAACTTGACAGATTGAGAATAGTCGGTGTATCGTTCCAGTGTATAATCCATATTTCCAAAACCGGCAAAATAAGACTCAATCAGGAATATCAAAACAATACAAAAAATGTTGATCAACGGAATCAGTGAGAAAATCATCAATGGAATGGTAATAAGCAGTTCTACAAATAAGTTTCTCAAATTGATTCTTAAACCTCTGACCAATGCCGCCATGAATTCTGATGCTGTATCTGTTTTATCTAATTTTTTCCCACTTAAATGTTCTTCAATTCGTTCTGAAACAGGTGTCATAAATGGAGCAGCAAATGCCATCACCAATTGTTTAAAAATCATGATGCCCAAAATGACTACTAAAATTCCGCCTATAACATCAGATGTAGATTCAATAAAACTTTCTCCAAAACTAAACGGCCACAAATCACTGATGTAGTCTCCAATAAGACCTGCTAAAAAGTAGGCCAAAGCGATAATGGCTAAACCAAGCAATAAACCAATCAGAATAGGAATAAACAGGTACTTCCACAAGCCTAAGCTTGAGATCATTCCTAAGGCTTTACCGTAGGTTCCCATTGATTTAAATATATCACCTATCATTTTCCAAGATTTTACCCATAATCAATGACGATACAGCTGCCATACGTTGGGTGTGGTTTGATGGATAATCCAATTCTATCAAAAGACGGATATAAGATGTTTCTTCTGTGTCCTTTTTTCTCACTGTTCAGGTCAACTAATAAACCCAGAATAATATCAACGGCGTCATGACGACCAAAGCTGCAATTTTCACCTCCTCCGCTGGTGTTGAATTTCACAAACCTGTCCAACATTTTGCTTCCGTCTGATGATTCATGCCCTGTGGCATTATGAGCATTTAAATCATTGGCATGCCATGCTGCCGCATTGGTCAAATCCTGATCGTGAAAAAGGAGCACAGCAGGCTTTTTCTTTCTCAAGGTTTCTCTCAAACTTGTTCCGTGTTCTGTTAAAGCAATATCGGCATTTGTAGCCATAAAGGTTTTTACGTAAGTAGAGTCAAACATCAATGGATCAATTCTTACCAGATTATGCATGAAAATTACTTGTTTTTCAGCTTCAGTTAATATTTTTTCATCCATTGCGGTATGTGCAATGTAGTATTTGGGATGCTGATAGACTTCAAAATAATAACCTTCATAGGGCATTACTTTAGTTGCATCATATTTGTTTTCAAAATGATCTCCGTTAAAAACACTATCCATCCAATTGAAATACTTGTCTGCTAATTCAAAATCTTGATCTATATAAGCCATTCTACCTCTAAAAAATAAGGTGTCTTGAATGTCTTCTGTGTAAATGTTTTGGAGATTTTCATCCTGATTGTTAAACACGGCAAACCACTTATTGAGCACACCAAAAGCTTCATTTACCTTTCCTTTTTTAATATGTTGAACGGCAGTAATCATACAATGTCTTTGCATGTTCATGTAAAATCCTTTGTGATAATAATCCTCAGGATTATGGCTTGCCATCAAGTCCAAACTTTTAAAGGCTGCATCATTTTTTGAAGGGTAATCAAGTTCAATTTTTGGATGTTTATATCCATAAAAAATAATGCGGGCTAACAAAGCACTTAGTCGGTTGTCATTGGGATAACTCTCTAAGGCTTTATTACAACTTTTATAAGCTGGATAAAACTTCTTATCGTTCAGTTTTGCCTCTATTTTAGAGACCGTTTTATCGTAAGTTGGATCATTTGATTGAGAAAACGCAAGTGCACTTCTTGATAGCAAGAAGAGTGTCAGCAAATATGTTGACCATACACTTGTTTTCATATGTAAAAATACCTTTATAGTGGTATGTTGCCATGCTTCTTTTTAGGAAGATGAGCAACCTTGTTTTTCAACATCTCAAATGCGCGGATCAGTTTTTTTCTAGTATCTAAAGGTTCAATTACCTCATCTATAAATCCGTGCTTAGCTGCATTATATGGATTGGCAAATAATTCGGCATATTCTGCTTCTTTTTCTTTCCATTTAGCTTCAGGATCTGCTGCTTCTTGAATTTCTTTTCTAAAGATGATTTCAGCGGCTCCTTTTGCTCCCATTACAGCAATTTCTGCAGAAGGCCATGCGTAATTCATATCCGCACCAATGTGCTTTGAATTCATTACATCATATGCTCCACCATATGCTTTTCGCGTAATAACAGTAATTCTTGGAACTGTTGCCTCACAAAATGCATACAATAATTTAGCTCCGTTGGTGATGATTCCGTTCCATTCCTGATCTGTACCAGGTAAAAATCCGGGAACATCTTCTAAAACCAAAAGAGGAATATTAAATGAATCACAAAAACGAACAAATCGTCCTGCTTTGTTAGATGCATCAATATCTAATACACCGGCTAAAACCGCAGGTTGATTAGCTACTATTCCAATACTTTTTCCATTCAAAAAGGCGAAACCAACTATTATGTTTTCAGCAAAATTTTGATGTACTTCATAGAAAGATCCTTCGTCAACAATATTGTTGATTACTTCTTTCATGTCATATGGTTGGTTCGGATTATCCGGAACTATATCATTTAATTCTTTGCGAATTTGAGTTTTCTCTTCAAAGTGGTATTTAGGAGATTCTTCTTCACAGTTTTGAGGCAGGTAAGACAATAATCTTTTAATGTCATTGATACATTTCAAATCATTTTCAACTGCAAAATGCGCTACACCTGATTTTTGCGAATGAGTTGATGCTCCTCCTAATTCTTCAGAAGTAACTTCTTCATGCGTTACAGTTTTAACTACGTTTGGTCCTGTTACAAACATAAATGAAGAGTCTTGCACCATGTAGGTAAAATCAGTCAAAGCTGGAGAGTAAACTGCTCCACCTGCGCATGGCCCCATAATCGCTGAAATCTGAGGAATTACTCCAGATGCTATAGTGTTTCGATAAAAAATATCTGCATATCCACCCAATGAAACAACTCCTTCTTGAATTCTGGCACCACCTGAATCATTTAAACCAATTAATGGAATTCCGTTTTGAAGTGCCAAATCCATGATTCTAACAATCTTTTTGGCGTGAATTTCTGCTAAAGATCCTCCAAAAACGGTAAAATCTTGTGAAAACACATATGCAGGTCTTCCATTTATGGTACCGTAACCGGTAATAACACCATCACCGTAAAATTGCTGTTTATCTAAACCAAAATTGGTAGATCTATGGGTGGTAAGCATTCCAATTTCTTCAAATGAACCATCATCCAAAAGTAAATTGATTCTTTCTCTGGCAGTTAGTTTTCCTTTTGAGTGTTGTGATTCAATGCGTTTTTCGCCACCTCCTTGCAAGGCCTCAGCTTGCTTACTTTGTAGTTCTTCCAATTTTGTGCTCATGTAGCTATTTTTCTGAAGCTCTAAAGTTAACAACAAAAACTAAAAATAAGACACGAACAGGCTAGTAGAATAAATTTTGATTTAATCCTGCATTAAAGTAGAATGAAGGCTTTTCAACTTTTTGTCCTTCTTTATATAAAAACTGTCCTCCTTCATGCGCTTGCATAGGAATGTGACAAGGATTGCGCTTAATTAGTTTTTCGGGAATAGGATAATGATCGTGAATCATTTTATTTTGAACCAAATTTCGTATTTGTTCTGCATCAATTCCGATATCAATTTGAGCATTTTGACTGAGAATTATGGGTGCCGGTAAAATGTAGTTTACGCGCAAACCAAGTGTGCTGATACAATGGCCATTATATTTGCAGTTATTGTCTTTTTTGTAACCAAATCTGGCAGGATATTCTGAATCTAATACCTTTGAACAAGCTGTGTAGTCATCAGTCCAAATGGTGGATGAAATACCAAATTTGAAAAACTGATATCTGTATTCAAAAAGAAAAGCTCCTGTTCTAAATCTGTCCCTCCAACCCTGACCAAAACCAAATAAATCATTCTGCGTGGCGAATTTAAAATCCAGGATGTTTACGCTTAGGATACCGCCGGTTTGAGATGTTTTATTGTTGTCTAAATAAACAAGATAATCATAGCCTAATGAATAATCCTGTAAGAGGTTATTTTCTGCTTCACCAATAAACGGACTTCTGGCAGAATCTTTTCTTCCAAATCCTACTTGAAAACCTGAGGAAAGTTGTAATTCCCATCCTTTTTCTTTCAGTCCAAAAGATCTGAAATTATAATAGCCTTTTATTCCTCCATTTGCTTGTGCAATACTGTAGGTGTAATAAGCAGATAAATTAACTCCCAGACGATTTACATGTGTTCCAAAAGAAAAGCTCAATCCTGCCGAAATACCGTAAAATGACGGCACAGGATTTTCTTGTGTTTTACCAAAAAATGGCAGCAAGCTAATGGCTATAATTAAAAGCTTTTTCACTGAATTAAAATTAATCAAAAATTGCGCCTAATTGATGCGGGGAGGTGTTTGGACCGCTATTTGTTGTAACATAATGGTATTTATAAACTATATTCGTGTATGCGATTTAGCCTTCTTTTTATTATCACTTTTTTCAGTGTCATTACCATGGCACAAGTAAAGCCGTCAAAAACCAGCTTTGATTTTGGTGATTTATATACAGGTTCGCAGACATATACAGATATCACCTTTAAAAATACCTCAGATAAAGTTCAATATTTGCTGACAATTGATAAGCCAATGGATGTGTATTATATCTATTCGGCAAAGCGCATTATGCCTGACAGTTCTATCACTATCAGATTTCAAATAAATGAGCGTAGAAAGGGAAAGTTTAAATATGATGTTGGTGTTTATTTCTCAGAACCAAGAGAGGCCATTAATATTTCCTTGAGCGGGAATGTCAAAGAGAATCAAAACAATGGTGGTGGGATGACAGCCTGTCCTGATTTTAATGCTAAACCGCCAGATCAGGTGAATTTGTTTGACATGGTAGTAAGGGTAATAGATTCTAACACCAGAGAACCCATTAAAAATTCAAAAGTTTACATAGTTGAAAAAGGAGAGTTGGTAGACGCAATGCTAACCAATAGTAAGGGAGTTATTAAGAAGAGACTCATGTTAGGATATTTCTACATCACAGCAGAAAAGGATGGTTATAATTCTAATTACTATGAGGGCTACATGAATTATAAGAGAAATTATGTGGAGATAGAGTTGAGCATGGACAACATCAAAGAGCCCGAAATTGTTGAAGAAATTGAAGAGGAAGAAGAGATTGTTGAAGAAGTAGAGGAAGTAGTTGAGATTGTTGAAGAGGAGGAGGAAATAGTTGAAGAGCCTGAAGAAGAGGAGGTGATTGAAGAAGAAGAGGAAGTGGAGATTGTAGAAGAAGTAAAACCTGATCCGGTTCCGGAAGTGGAGAAAGTGCCACTAGATGAATTACCAGATTCGGTTTTTACTGAAGGGTATTTTAAATACAACAACATCACCTTTATTTTGGATGTTTCCGCTTCAATGAACGGAATGGGTAAAATGGATTTACTGAGAATGTCAATGATTGAGCTGGCAAAGATTTTAAGACCAAACGATATGATTTCAATGATCAAGTATTCATCTGAGGTGGAGACTGTAATGGAAGGAGCTGATGGTAGTCAAAAAGACATGATAATTGAAACGGTTAAAGGATTGAGAACGTCCGGTATGACTGCTGGAGGAGACGCAATTAAAGCAGCTTACAGATTGAATAGAAAAAACTACATTGAAGGAGGTAACAATATTGTTATAATGATTACAGACGGTGTATTTAATAAAGGAGATAAAAATTATCTGAAAACCATAGAGAAATACTATAATTCACAAGGCATTATATTCTCAGTTGTAGGAATTAAAACATCTGATTTTATTACTACACACATGAAAAATGTAGTGAGTAATGGTGGTGGAGATTTTATCCGAATTTTAACTGTTCCGGATGCTCAAACTAAATTGATAGAAGAGATTAAGAGAACTTCTTTCAGATTTACTACTGAGTAGATCAAATGGTTTTAGGAATAAGTGTCACCATTTCTCCATAAAGTAGATTAAAGCTTTCTCCCATGTCTTTCATGTCCAGGTCTTCATTGTCGTAACGCCATTCTACTTTTATTTTCTTATCATCTGATAAAATAGTAAGTCTTTTAAGCATTTGTGCCATGACAGTTCCGGCAGATGTATTCATGTATTCTAAATCAAATAGCACGTGTATAACCGGATTTTCTGTTTGGTAAAAATGCTCAAGCCATGAGTTAAGTGAAGCAAAAAAAGACTGTGAATCTTCGGGATAACAACGTCCACTAATGGCCAATGTTCCTTCCGTGACATTGCCCAATATTTTGGGTGTAGAGTTGGTCGCCTTTTTCATGTAAATTTCCATAAGTAGTTTTTTTGGGTAAGCGGGTTAAAAGGTAGGCGTGCCCTAAATTTATTGATTTATTGTGCTTAGACCAAGTGTTTCTACGCAAAATATTAATTGTTTAGTTGAAAAATACTGGGATACAGAAGATTAGATGGGGAATTTCTTTTGAATTGAACAAGGATACAATTATCCCATTCAATGAATTCACATCCATTGTTTAAAGCGGTTTGTTGTTGTCAGTAAAAGGGTTTGTTAAGGTTCGATCAGGCTAAAAATCCTGACAAAACAATGAAAGCCGCTAAGACTAATATTACGAGTTTTAATCGCATTTCGAATACCAATTTACCTCATAAGTGAAAACGGGTAAAGTAAATGAGGTTACAAAAAAAGCCGACTTATGAACATCTTTTAAACAAGGACGCTAAAAACCTTTGGTGCTACAAATCACACAAAAGTTCGGGGAATTGTTTAATTTTGTAACGAAATTTAAAATAAGATTAAATATGTCTACAGCAGTTGCAGGAACAGAAATTAATGAGGTATTGGAGCAATTAGGTATCAAAGAAGAAAACCAAGGTGCTTCAACTGGTTCTCATTGGTTCAATACCAGAGGTGAAAAAATTGGTTCTTATTCTCCGGTTGACGGATCCTTAATAGCAAACGTGAACATGGCTACTTCTACTGAATACGAAGCAAGTATCCTTAAAGCGCAAGAAGCTTTTAAAGAGTGGAGATTAGTACCTGCTCCTAAAAGAGGAGAAATAGTTAGACAACTAGGTGAAAAATTAAGAGAATATAAAGAGCCACTTGGTAAACTTGTTTCTTACGAAATGGGTAAATCATATCAAGAAGGTTTGGGAGAAGTGCAAGAAATGATCGACATCTGTGATTTTGCTGTAGGTCTTTCAAGACAATTAAATGGTTCAACTTTGCATTCTGAGCGTCCTGCGCACAGAATGTATGATCAGTATCATCCATTAGGAATTGTTGGAATTATTTCAGCATTTAACTTCCCTGTTGCAGTTTGGGCTTGGAATACTGCTTTAGCTTGGATTTGTGGAGACGTTTGTATCTGGAAACCATCTGAAAAAGTTCCTTTAACTGCCATTGCTTGTCAAAAAATTACTGCGCAAGTATTTAAAGCAAATAACATCCCTGAAGGAGTTTCTTCATTGATAATTGGAGATGCTGAGATTGGAAAATTGATGTCAAATGACAAAAGAGTTCCTTTGGTTTCAGCTACCGGTTCAACAAGAATGGGTAAATCTGTTGCTGAAAGCGTAGCTAAAAGATTAGGAAAATCATTGTTAGAATTAGGTGGAAACAACGCTATCATCTTAGCACCATCTGCAGATTTGAAAATGGTTTTACCTGCTACAGTTTTTGGAGCTGTTGGAACAGCAGGACAAAGATGTACTTCAACAAGAAGGTTGATTATTCACGAATCTATTTACGACAACGTAAAAGAGATTTTGACCAACGCATACAAGCAAATTAAAATTGGTAATCCATTAGATGAAAACAATCACATGGGGCCACTAATTGATAAAGATGCTGCAGAAATGTACAAAGCTGCAATTGAAAAAGTAAAAGCTTCAGGTGGTAAAATGTTGGTTGAAGGTGATATTTTAACTGGTGAGGGATATGAATCAGGATGTTACGTTTCTCCATCAATCGCTGAGGTTGAAAACCACTGGGAAATTGTTCAACATGAAACTTTTGCTCCATTGTTGTATTTGATTAAATACTCAGGTGAAGTTTCAAATGCGATAGACATTCAAAATGCAGTTGATCAGGGATTATCTTCAGCTATTTTCACAAACAATATCAGAGAATCTGAATTGTTCTTATCTCAAGCAGGATCTGACTGTGGAATTGCCAACGTAAATATTGGTACTTCTGGTGCAGAAATCGGAGGAGCTTTTGGTGGTGAAAAAGATACTGGAGGAGGAAGAGAATCAGGATCTGATGCTTGGAAAATCTACATGAGAAGACAAACAAATACTATTAATTACTCTACTGAGTTGCCATTGGCACAAGGAATCAAATTTGATTTTTAATTAATAGTGATCATTCATATTAAAAGCCTGTCCGTTTTGGATGGGCTTTTTTGTTAATACTCATATTTCCCTCCTTCAAACCATTCAAACATATAATCCAACTCCTTGTAATGAGCAGGAGCTTGTTTCCAGTATTTAATCCAACTGGCGCTTGTGTCTCCATGATCTTTGTCTGATGAAATGTATTGGGCATCTATGCTATCATCTAAATTGTGATAGAAATATTCTACTGTTTCTAAAGAATCCTGATTCCACTTTTTAGTATATAAACTTGGACCATATCCATACCCCATTCCGCGTATTAGTTTTTTACCGGGATAAAAAACCGGGTTGATTACATCAAAAGGTTCGTTAAATGAGTTCGTTTTATGATTAAAAATATAGATGTCATAGCATTCTCTTGGGCAGCATCCTGAAGAAGGAAACCACTGAATTAAAAAATCATCATAGCCGTCATTGTTTACATCAAATATGGTGTCTTCCATGTAATTCTCCCACCACATCCTAACTTCATGATGCACTACTTGTTTGTCTTTTTTAAATCCGTCCAAAAAGATAAAGACATCATCTAATGTGGAAACTCTGGATATCAGAAACTTCACCTTCCCTTTTGTTCCCTTTGTGTATTGCCTTTTAATAGAGATATTTCTTTCGCATGTATCACAGGACTCCAACATTTCATCTTTGAAGAAAGCAGTATCCGGATTAAAAGACTCCATGAGTTGAGTATAATATTGATAACTGTAAATGCTATCCTTCTCCCATTCAACTTCATACATGGCTCTCAATTTATTGAACTCGAAAAACTTCCTTGTCCTTTCTGTATCATCATTTCGCATAGGGTAAAAGGGATTCTGCAACCTATCTTTCCTTGGAATTTCTTTTTCACAGGAGATCAATACAAGCAAAACTATTATTGAAAAAAGCCATCTCATCTGCCTAAATTAGCACGAGAACAATCCCTTTCAAAACAGCTTTTATTATTTGCTCATTAGCTCAAATTATTAGACACAAATGACTGATATCTTATACATTAAAATCGCATTAAATTCACTTCAAATTGGAAACACTAGCTCATTTTACCATTTAATTCCCGTATTTTTACCTCAAATCTGCCGAACATGAAAAATTATCTTATTCTCTTATCACTGGTATTTTTAGGATTGTCTTGTGAGCAAAATCAGCAACAAGAATCTAGTTCAGATACCTCAGAAAAAGGTCGTGGAGACATTATTCCGCTAATGAGTGAAGGAAATGAGTTGGATTTGGGAAGCAGACATGCGTTTAACTTATTGCGATTAGCTGATCCATCTACAGGAGAAATTCCGGCAGGAATTGAAAGAGCAGAACGTGAATTTGCAGCTACTTTACCAACGCACCAATACAAGGCGCAAACCTGGATTCAAAGAGGACCTTTTAATGTTGGAGGAAGAACAAGGGCATTGACTTTAGATGTGGCAGACGAAAACGTAATGTTAGCAGGAGCAGTTTCAGGTGGAATTTGGAAAACACATAATGGTGGTGCAGATTGGACCAAAGTAACACATGATCTAGATCCACATTCAATCACTTCAATTGCGCAGGATACACGTCCGGGAAAAGAACACATTTGGTATGCCGGAACAGGTGAACAATATGCTATTGTAAGCCAAACCACATTTGAAGCCAGATACAGTGGAAATGGATTATTGAAAAGTACAGACTACGGCGAAAGCTGGGAGCCATTGTTATCTACTCAAAGTAATACCCCAAACACTTATGTTCAAAACGGAGACATGGACTACGTTTGGAGAGTGATAACTGATCACACAAATACCACTGAAGATGTTGTTTTAGCAGCAGTTTATAATGGAGTTTTCAGATCTGCAGATGGTGGAGATACCTGGTCAGAGGTTTTAGGATTTACACAAGGAGGTTTCAGTACACCTGGATCTACAAATATTGACTTGATTATCACACCTTCAGGAATTATCTATTGCACAATGTCAAGTGATGGACCTGATAAAGGAATTTACAGATCAGATGATGGCGGATTAAGTTGGACGGATATTAAACCTTCTAATTTCCCAAGTTCTTGGGGTAGAATGGCCATGACTGTTAATCCTTTAGATGATAATATTATTTGGATGTTTGGTGCTTGCAGCTCAGGATTTGGAAACGGACACGGAGTATTCAGATACGAGTATTTATCAGGAGATGGATCAGGAACCGGAGGAAGCTGGAGTAACCGCTCCGCTCAATTACCTGATGCCAGTTGTACATTCCCTGGTTTAACCATTGATATAGGACAATTGAGCACGCAATCTTCTTTTGATGTACACATTGGAATTCATCCGGTAGATACTTCTGTTATGTACATTGCCGGAACATCAATTTGGAGAAATAAAGATGCCTTTTTACACGATTCAACAAACACATGGATTGGAGGATATCAATGCAGTCAGTATAACTATGATGATTTAGAATGGAACTTAAGTTATCCAAATCATCATCCAGACCAGCATTACCTTACCTGGTTGCCATCTAATCCAAATGTATTGATCAATGCAAATGATGGAGGATTATACAGAACTGTAGATGCATTGGCAGATTCAGTAACATGGGAAACATTGAACAATGGATATGTGACTACACAATTTTATGCTTTGGCTATAGAACCTGGAGTGGCCACTTCGCAAATTATTATGGGAGGTTTGCAGGATAACGGAACCTGGTGGACCAAGAATGATGATTTTGATTATCACTGGAAATATATTGGTTCTGGAGATGGAATGTACGGAGCATTAACAAATGGAGCTACCAGATACATTACTTGTAAACAAAGAGGTAAGATGTACATTAAAGAAATTGATGGCAACGGAAATGTGTTGGCGCATGAAAGACTAGATCCTGAAAACGGACCAACAACTTATAATTGGGCCAACAGTTTAAAACTGGATCCATCAAACGACAACAGGTTATTTTGGAATGGACGCACCAAATTGTGGAGAATTGACAGCTTAATGCAAGTACCAATTACCGGGGATAGAACAAATGCTGAACCTAATTTTTGGGTAGAGATGGATAGCAGTAAGGTTGATTTGCAAGCAGGGATCATTACCGATATTGAAATGTGTCAATCAGATTCAAATAGAGTTTGGTACGGAACTACCAATGCCTATGTTTACAGATTAGACAATGCATATGAAAATGTAGATACAGCTACAAAAGTGAACATCTCAGGAGACAATTTCCCTAATGGAGCATATGTTTCATGTATTGCCGTGAATCCATTTAACTCAGATGAAATAGTAGTGACATTTGCCAATTACAACATCCCTTCCATCTTTGTTACAGATGATGGAGGACAAAACTGGACAGACATTTCAGGTAATTTAGAAGAGAATGTAGACGGAACAGGTGCAGGACCGGCAGTATTTTGGGCAGAATATTATGTAGACGGAACCATTTTTGTAGGAACTTCAACTGGATTGTACACTACCAATTTCCCTGACAGAACTAATACTGTTTGGACATTAGAACCCGGAATTGGAAATGTGCCGGTTGATCACATGGATGTAAGAACACATGATGGATTTATGGCGGTTGCAACGCATGGTTTGGGTGTGTTTTCTACTTATTTAGATCCGGGATATTTGCACACCGAAAAAATTGAAAAAACAACAGAAGGTTTGGTAGCTTATCCTACAATCACAAAAGATTGGGTGACAGTAAAAATGCCAATTTCTGCAACAGATATTAGTCTTTACAGCCTAAGTGGACAGTTATTGTACAAGTCAAAAATGACAGGCTCAAAGCAAATTGATGTATCTACATTTAATGCAGGAACCTACATTATAGTGGCTTCTAATAAAGATCAAAAGTGGACCGCAAAGGTGATTAAGCAGTAGGGGGATTATAAAAGTTGACTTCAATTACCCAAAACAATTAAGCGAAAGTTGATCATATCACTAAGCGTTATTATTCTTGGAATAATTTCCTTTTATAGTTATAGATATTTAACCCTCCCGGATAAGGTTCAGATTCAAAAAGACTGGCGTTATACTATACCAGAAGCGGCTTCACAAGTAAATTATATATCTGAAATCCAAAAAGATGAAGAATATAATCGGAACTTCTTGAAAGGAAATACATCTTATGCTATTTGCTATAATTGGTGCTTCCCTTATGATAGAACGAGAATAAACGCATCAGAAACAGAAACCTTGGTAGAAATTCTCAATGACTCATCATCCTATGTTTGGGGTGAATTCGGCACACCGGAATATAAGTACTGTATTGTCTTTTATAATGATGAGGATAATGAAATTGGTTATACAGAAGTTGAACCAATGGGTGAAGTAGATTCATATCCGTATATTTCATTGATGAAATGGGGCAGAATGAAACCAAGCAGTTTTAATCAGCTAATGACCATTATAGAAAATGAGAGCTAATCGTGCAGATATAGCGTATCATTGATTAGGAAGAATTACTGGTCCATAATCTTCTACATAAATAAAGATTAAGTCAATTTCTTCATTTGTAACATTTTGGGGAGTCATAGCTACTCCCCATAATTTGAAAAGATAATTTGCATATTCATCACCATTCATCACTACTACGTCCATACTTTTGATAAACTGATAAAAATTCTTTTCCGTTGAATTGTCAATCCATCTTTGACGTGCGCCTTTTAACGCAGGACCAGTCATATCTCTGTCAACAAAATGACAAGCAGCACAATGTTCCTTGAATAAGCTTTTTCCTTTTTCAAAATCTGACAGTTCCGTTTCTAAATCTTCAATTGGTTCAATTTTAGTCCAGATAGATTCTTGAGTACTATTTTTAACTGATGTCTTTGAAGGTGCTAAAAGAATATAAATTCCAACAATTAATGAAGTGATAAACACAATGAGTAACCCACTCCAGTTCCTCTTACTCAATATGTTTTTATCGCTCATTACAAACTACTTTTCCCTCCACCTTTCTTGCCTAATCCAAACAAGTAGTTGATGCTGAACTGCATGTAGTGATGTCTGCGATTTTCTAATTCAGAATTGGTGTTATAAAATGGAATTCCGTACTGATATCCCGCCGAAAAACCAAAAGTTTCTGATTGATATCCAATGGTAGCTTTGGCTCCGTAGTCAAAACTTCTTACACCGGATTTACTGGCACTTTCTCCATATTGTTCAACATAAGGCTCAGGAAATAACATGGCCAATTGTGCCTGACCAAGCTGTTCAGCAAGTGTTTTAAAATCTATAACAGCCGTAAGTGGTGTTCTGCTAACCGTAAATTCTCTTTTTTTCAAAGCCAACATGTATGCTGCATATCCTCCAACTGCTACGTAGTAATTTTTCCATTTGAATTTGGCCATTGCCGGAATTTCCAAAAAATGCATGCTATATCTTCCGTTAATTTCAGTGTAGGTATTTCTGTCCAAATCTCCCAGACCCAAATCATCAAAATTGAGCCCCGGAATTGTTATTTCTGTGGTATCATAAATGGTATATCCTTGTCTTTTTTGGGCATAATTGATTCCTGTTTTGATAGATAACCAATCATTAAAAGAATATTCAAAAATTCCTCCACCATACCATGAAGGTTGAAATGCCCTACCAATATTTTGGTTTTCAACTTGGATGATACTGGTTCCAAATTCAGGTCCCACCCACATTTTTTGAGCGTAAGTTGTTATTCCTGTATAAAGAAAAAAGCAAAGCAAAAGAGATTTAATGAAGTTCATGAGGCTAAAAGTTTTGTGTGTCTACAACACGAATCATTCCGTACCATTTTAGAATTCTTTCACCAACACCCGGCACATCAATATGGAATATATATAAACCACTGGCTATTGGAATTCCCTGATCGTTTTTCATGTTCCAATCCTGAAAAGTACTTGGATTATCCTTGGTGATGGTTTTTACAAGTTGTCCTGAAATATTCCAAATAGTTATGGTGCAATTTTCTGGTAGATTGGTGATTTTAATGCGATTATCAAGCTGACCATTTTCATATTCACTATATCCGTAATAAGGATTAGGAACGATTTTGATAAGGTCCAGTTTATCTATTTGCTGATTTGTAATCTGTGTTGAGGTATAAAGTTCATTTGTATTAAACCTATAAGCAGGGTTACCATTGTTGACTCCTGTGAAAGTCTTTTGCTGATATGGATGAGAAACACGCAATTGAATTCTTACATCAGTTTCTAAAAGTGTGTGGTTATCTTCTAACATGGGAGACAGTACCCACATGCAGTTTTTCCATACTTTGTAGTAATCCTGACTAATTTCATTTTGCAACATTGTTTGCATATAATCACCATTATCATAAGCAGGCATGGTGTTATCATCTTCAATGCTATTCCCAAAAATGTAGATGTAATGTCCTCCACCAAAAATTGGGTTCCCTACATTGTCAACATATTCATTGGTTGGATTCCACAACATATCTGTTCCATTTGATCCGTTTAACCATGAGTTTTCTGCAAAGGCAAGATTCAACCTTTCTCCTGTTTCAATGTCAATGGCATAACCAGGGAAATAGCTCATTCCTACCTCTCCGGTAATTTCATCACCGTTAATATCTTTTGAAGGTGATTGTCTTAACTCCATAACAGTTGCATCACCAATTGTTTGATTGTTGTTCCAGTTGTTTTCAATTACGGCGCATCTGGTCCATTTTGTTTGATCTGATGTTATTACCAAATCAACTCCGTGAAGGAATGGGAAAGCACTTTTTGATTGGGCTGTTTGCATCAATCCAAACCAACCATTATTAGATCCTGAATAGTTAGATAAATCGGCATCAGGATAACCAATTGGCATATTTAAAAAGTCTTTACCTGTCAATTTAAAAGGCGCTACAATTCCGTCTAATAAACCTTCATACTCTTCCAAATCATCTCCATAATCAGGGTATGCACAATCTGTAAAAATAGATGGAGTTCCCCATTGGCAAGGATCAGGATCATTGGGGTTAAAAATCCCTGATCTTATCCAGTTAGATGGGAAATAATTGTCGTTGTCTTGTACCCCTGTCAACCATTGTTTTGCAGAGTCGGCAAAAACCATTGTTGCCCCAATAGGTGAAGTGTAAATTTGAGATATAAGCCCTGTACCTACATAAGAGGTTTGCTCAATCCATACAGATAATCCCCATTCGGGAATAAGTTGTTCTCTAGGGATATCAATGCTTTTATCTGACCAAACAGTATCACCTGTAGTAAGATTATGCATAAACCATCCGGCCTCATCTAATCCACCACCGGTATCTTCAACAAAGAAAAATTCAAAATCACTATTTGGTACATTTAAAGGATCAATAATTTGGATGCGCACAGGGCTGGCTCCAGGTTTATAAGTGATTTCATTTTGAGAACCATTGGTCAAAATTGCATCTTCAGAATCTTCACTTAATTCTGTCCAAATGCCTCCATTTCCCCAGCCATCTATTTTTGTAAGTGGGATTTCATAACCATAGCTTCCGTTAAAAGTTGTTCCACCACTTTCCACTTCAGGTGGATGAGGAATTCCTTCAAAAGCTCTGATTTCTCCAATGGCTGCTTTTCTTGATGCCAAATACGGAATTTTTTGTCCGTCTAATCCTCCCGGATCATTAGGATCATATTCTTTGAACTGATTTACGGCGTAAGAAACAGCCATGAAATAATAACGCTTAAAGTTTACCAGTTCTCGGCTTCCGGTAGCAAATTGATCTTCTTTTACAGAAAACGAATGACGGATCCCTTCATTTTCTCCGTCCACCATCACTTGAGGAACTGTTGCTCCAATGTCCGGATCAAATTCATAGTTCACCAATTTGGTGATAGAGTCTTTAACATCACATTGAAAAACTAGTCTTGCTAATTCAACATTATCCAAGTCAGTTGGACTCACTGTTTCATCTTTGATTTGATAAACTTGATAACCCTGAAACTTGTAGTTTCCATCAAAGTTCGGGTCATTATCTACATTCACCAAAAACGGATCAAATTCTGAGTAGTCCTCATCCTTATTGTTGGAAGCAGGTTCATTATAGATAGATACAATGAGTTCGTTTTCCATTTCCTGAATAGATAATTCCGGAGCATGCGGACCGTCTAATACTTTAAAGCAGTTGTCAAATAATGCTTGTGCTTTGTCATCTGCTTTTCGCAATTCTTTAACAGATTCAAAAGGATCACCTGAAGTGGCTCTTGCCCAACAAATACCGTAAGTGATGTTATTTACTGCTCCCGGCTGCAATACAAAGGGTCCTGAAGATTGCGCAAATCTTCTGTCATAAGGAACGTTCCCTGCAGTTTGCTCTGTCCAGTTTTGTTGTGGAATTCCTGAAGTTCCCCATCCCAGAGAATCACTTTCTCCGGGAAACATGTAGTTAGATGTAATGGCGGGAATAGCTCCAGCACTTGCCGGGTGACCGGATCCACCATAAACAAAAGGCGTTCCGTCTTTCCAATATCCAGATAAATAATTGTAATAATCTTGTCCTGTTTGAGGATCTGTTTGAGCGGCTAAGGCACCTCCACCTAAATTATTGTAATACAAAAAACGTCTCATTCCCATTCGCTCATTGTCTACAATTCCATCTCCATAACCAATTCCTAATCCCTTATAAGGAATTCCGTTTTGGGTAATGGCCTGATTATAATTAGTTGTAAGCGGATTATCAATTCCGTCATTGTCTTGATATGGGCCTTCAAAAAAGTCAACTCCTGCTGCCGGCGGATTTACGCCATATCCTTTAAAACCTCCCATGGTTTCATCAAAAGCATCTCCATTGTATGTATATCCCAATCCTCTTGAAACATCACATCCTACATAGTCATCATTTGGACCTCCAAGAGCACCGTCAATAAAAACCCCAAAATAAGTTCCGTAAAGTGTTTGGGTAGATCTGTTTACCAATTCATAATTGTAAAATGTCATGTTATTTACTTCATCATTAGTAGCAAAAGCAAACGCCTGACATCTTATTTCCATTCCCAATGGATCTGCTCCGGTTTCAGTGTGTATGTTTCCTTTGTCATTCATCACCCACCAAACAGTTTGGTCACCATATAAGGTCACAGTTCTGTCAACTGAGCAGTCTAACTCTTTTTCGATATCATACCAGGGATAATCACCTTGAAGTGGGTCATAATTTCCATCCTGATTACGATCATAGAAAGGAGCCAGGTAATAATTTTGACCTAGTGAAAGATCTCCATGCGCCGGCCAATCAAGAATTGAAACAGGAATTTCATAATCCGGAAAAAGTTCAGATTGGGTATTAGTTCCTTCTTGCTGATCTTTGATTCCTGCTTTGTACCAGGCATCAAATTGTCTTACTTCATCTTGCGTAACAACATAATGTTGATCATATTTTGCACATTCTGAAGGAATAATTTCAGCATCACCTCCATCAGTTAATGGGCCTGCCCAATAGTCATTTCCATCTCTGTATCTAACGGCAGCAATTTTTAATTGTCCATTGATATCCACACCACCTAACCACAAGGCTGAAGTAAATAGCGCCATTATTCCAGAACCCTTTGGAACTTCATATTGCGAGAAGTTTTGACCGGAAATTTGCCAAAGATTTCCACCGGTATGGATGAGGGCTTTTACATTGTTAAATTCTAGAAAAGTTGAGGCATTTGCCGGCGCACAACCCGCAGCTTTAAATTGTTGTGGGTTCGTTTCCGGTTTGTATGAATTGCCGTATTGTTGTCCGTAACTGAAACTGGCCAACAATACAATTAAAACTAGCAATAGCCTTTTCATGTGCGGAAAGGTACCAAATTTTTGATAATGTGAATAGCTTTAAATAAGGATGTTACTTTAGAAAGTGTCAACAAATTTCTCCAGTAATTTTTGCACCTGATCAAAGTTGGTAAGTGGCGTATTTTCTGCCGTGTCGTAAATGTCGTGGTAGTTTTTAACTGAGCCTCTTGAGTAGATAAAAAATGCAGGTACTCCGCTTTCTGAGAAAAAATGATGATCTGAGTTGGCAGATTCGCCTCTCTTTTTTACACTAGGAATTAATTTTTCATGATCATTTATCTCCACCATTTTATTAAATAGTTTCTCGTGTTTGGTTCCGTTTACCACTGTAATTCCGTCATCTGCTCCACCCATGATATCAACATTGAGTACCATTTTCACTTTTTTCAATGGGAAATAAGGATGCTCTACAAAATATTTTGATCCTAATAAACCTGCTTCTTCGCCACTAAAAAGACAAAAGACGATTGAGTACTTAGGTTGTTCCTGCATGTATTTTTTGGCCAGTGACAGCAACATGCTTACACCACTTGCATTGTCATTAGCTCCAGGGAAATAAGTGTCCGGTCCCATTCGTCCTAAATGATCATAGTGAGCAGAAAATACGATATACTTTTTCTTTTTCTTTCCTGGGATATAGCCAACCACATTTTTTGATTCGTAGTTAGGAACAAATTTGCTATTGATTTTAAGCTGAACTTTGTCCACTTTGTGGTAGGCAGCTGAATCAATTGATATTCTTGGATACACAGTTTGATTGCGGCCTACAGAATACATTTGTTTTTGATTTGTCACATAAATACTAGGAAAATACTTGGTGACTTCATATGACAATTGCATAATCTTTTGATTCAACATCTTGTCTGAATTTCCCAGAAAATTGAAGGCAAAAATGGTTTGTGAAGGGTCCATTTCACTGAAGTTGATTTCACCTTTGTAAACATCATTAAATGTTTGCTCATTGATTTCGTAAAGCTCAAATTCTCCTTGTGCAGAGCCCGAAATGGGAGTAACCAAATAATCTGCTCCAGGAGTCAAAGTGTCATCTCCCAATACAACTTCAATTGGGTAAGGAAATGTATTTACTCCAAATGAGTATGGTTGTGTATAGGGATGACCGGGAAATTCTTTTACACCTATTCTTTGAAATTCCTTTACTAGAAAATCTGCAGCCTTAATATCACCATTGTCAACATAACCTCTTCCATGATATCTAGGGGCACAAAGTGTATCTAAAATTTGTTTGGCATAATCTAATTGAGCATGCGAATGAAGGCTAAAAGCAACACTAGCAATTCCTAAAATAGTTTTGAGCATACCCAAATTTAGCGATTATATATAACGGCGTTCAACCAACTCAACAAACTTAATGATGGATTTATTTTCTAAATCCCATTTGTATTTGTTTGAGTATTCGTTTAGCTTTTCTCGGGCTTCATCAGCATCAGCACAATTATTTAAAACGTTAATGGCTTCTTCATAATTGTTGTTATCGCCACCAAACATAAAAGTGATGTATTCAAATTTTTTGGCAATACTGATTTCTGATTTAAGATCAGTAATAGGGGTGCTCTGCAGTTTTTTACGAAGTGTTAAAGCTTCATCATCAGCCAGTTTTTGGTTAAGAGAATTCTCATCTTCTTTTTCTCGCTTTTCTACATGGCTAGCTTTAAAGAGGTCAGATTTAGTTTTTACATCATCTGCTTCTGGGAAGGTTTCTTCTTCTTCCTCTTCAATAGGACTTTGCGTTTTAACATTGTCAGCTTCAGGGAAGGTTTCTTTTTCTTCTTCTTCCTCCACTTCTTCAATTTCTTTTTCCGGCTCTGATTCAGTCATATCAGAAAAATCAAATGAAGGTTGTTCTATTTCTTCTGAAACACCTGTAAAGTCAAAACTGCTAACTTCTTCTGGTTCTTCTTGAGGCTCTTCTTCTACTGTATTAGTTTCTTCAACAACAGCTTCTACTTCTTCCTCTACTTCTTCTTCCACCTCTACTGTTGCACTATTTTCTGGCTCACCAAATTTTTCGTAAGCTTTATATTTTAATATCAATAGACGTTCATAAAGCTCTCTGGCTTGTTCTACAACTTCTTCTAAATCTTCGATTCCGAGTTTTCCGGATTCAATTTTTTCGATTTTTTTGTGAAGCTTTTTACTTAGTTCCTGCATTTTTTTAAAAGATGTTTTACCCATTTTTTGCAAGTTATTCACAATTGGTTAAGGAGGCTTAAAATTAAATTTATATTTGGTCAACAAAGCGCAGAAAATTGAATACTTCTCAAAAAAATGATGTTAAAATCTCGAGACGAACAACCTTTAGTCCAAGGGTAAAAAACGCTCGTATTCAATTGATTTGCGGTCCAATGTTTTCCGGTAAAACTACTGCATTAATTTCTCAAGTACAACAGTTACGTAACGAAGGTAAAGATGTTTTTGTATTTAAACCACAACTAGACAATCGTTATGCAGATAAATCAGTTGTATCTCATGATAAAAATAAAGTAGAAGCCTTTGCCATTGATAAATCAGTTCAAATTTTAGACTATCATCTTAATGCAGATGTTGTTGCAGTTGATGAGGTCCAATTTTTTGACGATAAAATTGTAGAGGTCTTACAAAAAGTTGCCAATGACGGTAAAGATGTTATTGCTGCTGGATTGGACATGGATTATTTAGGACGTCCATTTGGAGCAATACCTGCTTTGCTAACTGTTGCGGATGACGTTAAAAAATTAAACTCTGTTTGTACATTTTGTTCGGGAAAAGCGCGTTTTTCACACCGCATCTCACAAGATAATGGCACTGTAGTATTAGGAGAAAAGGACAAATATGTACCTTTATGTCGTAGCTGCTACAATGAGCTAAAAGATCAGTGAACCTGAATTTACCTATATCTGAATTACTTTCTTTACTTGAAGTTGATTTGACAATCGAGAGAGTGTCTGATAATTTGTTGTTACAGCATGTTATCATAGACAGTAGATCTCCCAGAATTAATTCATCATCCCTGTTTTTTGCTTTAAAAGGTTTGAAGGATGATGGACATAATTATCTTTCAGAATTTGCAAAAAAAGGAGGTGAAGTTGCAATAGTAAATGAAGTTGATACTTCAGTAGACATTTTTCAAATTCCTGTAAAAGATAGTCTAGAGGCTTTGCAAAAATTGGCCATTCATCACCGCTCTAAGTTTGATTATCCGGTAATTGGAATTACAGGAAGTAATGGTAAAACTATTGTAAAGGAGTGGTTATATCACGTTTTAAAAGATGATTTTAATGTAGTAAGATCACCTAAGAGTTACAATTCACAAATAGGAGTTGCACTCTCTGTTTTAGGGATGACCATGCATCACAATTTGGCAATAATTGAAGCCGGAATTTCAAAACCGGGTGAAATGGCTAAATTATGGGAAATGATCAAGCCTACTCATGGTATTTTTACCGGATTGGGTGATGCGCATGACATCAACTTTGAAAGTAATGATCAGAAAAGAAAAGAAAAATTCTTGCTTTTCAAAAACGTAAGGCAAATCATCAATGCTGAAGAGTTAAAACCACTTGTACGTAAGCTGCCATTTCATGATAAAGCTTCTATTAGCAATGCAACTACTGTATATTATGTGGCTCAAACTTTTGGATTGTCTGAAGAAAGAGTGTTGGAGAAACTAACTTCTTTGCCTGTTGTTTCAATGCGTTTAGAGCAAATTCAAGGGCAGCAAGAATGTTTACTTATCAATGATGCATATAGTGCAGATTTTGCTTCGCTTGAAATTGCACTTAGTCACCTTAGTCAGGTTGCAAGAGACAGGAAGAAAGTACTGATTTTGTCATTTGCAAAGAACATTATGCAATTGACAGAAGATGATATTTTAAGAGACATGTTGTCCACGGCGGATTTGTCAGAGGTTGTTTTTATTGGTGAAGAAAACATCCTCCAAAAAGCTGGTGTTGATGGACATTATTATAAATCAATTGATGATTATTTAAACAATCCGATTGAGTTTAAAAATGCCGCAATTCTATTTAAAGGATCCAGAAAAAACAATTTGGAGAGGCTGGTGCATCATTATGCAGATAAAAAACACATTACTCAATTAGAGGTTAACTTATCTGCGATCAGGCACAATTTGAATTATTTCAGATCTCGTTTGGAACCTGAAGTAAAAACATTGGCAATGGTTAAAGCCCAATCATATGGAACAGGCCTGGTTGAAATTGCAGAATTTTTGCAAAATGAAGGGGTGGATTATTTGGGAGTAGCTTATACGGATGAGGGTGTTACTTTAAGAAAGGCTGGAATAACATTGCCAATTTTGGTGATGAATCCTGAAAAAAATGCATTTGATGATATTGTTGAATATGAATTAGAACCTTCTATTTATTCATTAAATAGTTTACAATCGTTTTTGCATCATTTGATTTTAAAGAATATACTAGGATTTCCTATTCACATTAAGTTGGATACAGGTATGAATAGATTAGGGTTTGTTGATGATGATTTAGATGAGTTAATTGAGACCCTTGAAACACAGCCTGAAGTTTATGTAAAATCTGTTTTTTCGCATCTGGCAGTTGCAGATGATGCAGGAGAAAAGAATTTTACCTTTAAACAGATTCGTCAATTTGAAATAATGACGGGGCAGTTAATGCAAAATTTAACTTATTCTTTTGACAGACATTTAGCCAATTCATCCGGCTGTATAAATTTCAATTCGGCTCATTACAATATGGTTCGAATTGGAATAGGGATGTATGGCTTGTTGAGTGGTGAAAGACAACACCTTGAAAATGTGCTTACACTAACTTCAGAGATATCTCAAATTAAGCTCCTAAAAGAGGGGGATAGTTTAGGGTACGGAAGAACCTTTATCGCCCAGGAGGCAACGGCTGTCGCTATAGTTCCGGTTGGCTACGCAGACGGACTGCGCAGAGGTTTAAGTAATGGAAATTGGCAGGTAATTATCAATGGTAAAAAAGCGAGAATTATTGGCACAATTTGTATGGATATGTGCATGGTAAATGTGACAGATATTGAGGCAAGTGTTGGAGACAGGGTTCAAATATTTGGTGATGAAAATTCCATATTTGAAATGGCTAAAAATCTTTATACAATTCCTTATGAAATCATTTCTGCCATTTCTTCAAGAGTACACAGGGTTTATCTGGATTAATTGCATTTAATTTCTTCTGTAATTTTTAGTTGGGTACAACTATCGTTTAGGCACCAATATTTCTTGTAAACTTCGCAGTGACAAGAATCCGTATCTAATTCCATACTCAATATTCTTGGGCCATTTGCCCAATTTCCCCAGCTGGCACCATCAGTGGTAAATCCCGCATCTTTAATAGCATTATCCAAATACAAAGTGTCATTATTAATATTTGTCAACTCATTTTGGTTGGGATATAAATCAGTGATTTCATAATGAAAGGTATCACAGAATGAAAGTTCTAATCGTTTATACTCGTCAAATAAAATAGGCAATGGATTATCTACCACGTAAAGAGTATCATGTGTAAATAAAGTTGGCTCCTTTGTATCTTTTTGCTGACAAGCTGTTATAAGGGTAATCATCAAAAGCTGGTACAGTTTTTTATCAAGTAATTGTTGACGAATTTTCATTGAATCAGTCGGTTTATCGAACAATATTGAGTTTTTTTGTATTTCGTGAAAGCGCTTTTTATTATCTGCATATTGATTCCAATTATTGGAAATGGGCAATTGCTGCAAAATCAAAGAGGTGAAATCTTTGGTGAAATGCCTTTTTTCAATCCTGATTTTGTAAAAAAGCAAAATTTAAAAAGCTTTAAAGGATCATATTCCACTAAGTATGATCATGACATCATTCGACCAAATAATGACGAGTTTGTGTATGAATTTGATAAGTTGGGCCAATTGGTTAGGAAGATCAAAATTCACCGAAACGATACTTTGATATCGGCTTACCAATACGATTATAAAGGCAATGTAATCATCTACAGAGAATCAAACAAGTTGGGTTATTATGAACAACGTTATACCTATGATAACTTTGACAGGATGACCAGCATGGAGATCAGACGTGATAAGGAAAATAACATGAATAAACTGACCTTTGAATTGGATGAATCTAAAGTTGTGGCTAAAGAAAGGTATGAATACATAGCACTTGAAGATAAAGACTATAAAAAGGTGTGCTATAATGGTTCAGACCGAGTTTTTAGAACCGAGTTTTATTATTTCAACACTGACGGTAAATTAGCTAAAATTGAATCAGCCTTATTTAATGGTACCGGAAGAACAGAGCAAAACTATTTTTATGATGAAGAGGGCAGGTTAGAGGAGATCAGTACCATATCCAAAGCTTCAAAAACTCACACTAAGAAAACCATTTTCACTTATGATGAGCTGGGAAATGTGTTGAGTAGACATGTCTATAGAAATGACAAGTTAATTGCTGAAGATCAATTGGTTTATTTTGCAGATTCCAAATTACTAAAGGCTGTAATAAACAGGGAAAATGAAAATCCTATGTTGACTATTTTGCAGTTTACCGACTTCAGGAATTTTTAGTTCCCGTCATATTCTACAATATTTCTTTCGGTTTCGTAAAGTCTTACTTTGAGTTCTAATTTAGGGTCAAGTTTTTCACGAATGATTTTCCATATTACAACGCAGATATTTTCCGCGGTTGGATTGAGGTTTTTAAATTCAACGGTATCCAAATTCAGATTTTTGTGATCAAAACGATCTTCCACCTCATTTTTTATAATGTCCTTTAAGATTTTAAGGTCAATTAAATATCCGGTTTCAGGGTCAATCTCGCCTTTCACCCACACTTCCAAATTGTAATTGTGCCCATGAAAATTGGCATTATTACACTTACCAAAAATTTCATCATTTTTTTGATTATCCCAATTTGGATTATATAATCTGTGTGCTGCGTTAAAGTGTGCCTTTCTGCAAACTGATACTTTCATACCTATCTTACTCTGCTTTTGTATAAAATTAGTTGATTTTTTCACTACAGGGTTTTATATCTTGAAAAAGAGAGATTTTTGACCAATAAATGAGGTTCTAAAAGTAATTTTTCTTTACTTTGCACTGGTTTTGCAAAGAACAAACCCTACTAAACCAGGCAAAAACTAGAAAATGAAACGATTCTTATTATCCTCTCTGTTAATTCCTTTATTAATAGCATCTTGTGGTGGGTCAGAAACTACGGAAGGTGAAAATTCTGATGGAACAGACACTTCAAATGTTGATTATTCAGGAATGTCAGAAATGCCACTTAAAGATCATGGCTTGAACATGAAAATTATGCTTCCCAATGTTGAGTCAAATGTTGGTTCGGCAATTGAGCCTAAAGTGGAACACGAAGATGGAGATTATTTATGGCATGTTAAAATCGGACCAAAATTCCACTTGATTATTGAGGATTTTGGTAAAGAGAAAAACAAAGTAGCCAATGAAAAAGCCAGATTAGATGATTTAAGTAGAATATTTGTTGTTGAATACATTGAAGACAATGAAAACTTAATCATGTACAAGAGAACTCTTCACGAAGATCAAGGTGGTCAAACTACCTATCACTGTTATGGTGAAACTACAATTGATGGCTACACTTATGTATTGAGATCTGAAGAAGAAGGAAACTTTAGACCTATCATTGAAGATATGGTAAAGACAATCAAATCTGCTAAACCAATTGGGGCAAGCTAAGATTTAATTATAAAGCATTAAAAAACCCGGTACTTTTTAAGGTGACCGGGTTTTTTATATTCAGTAAATACTTGCTTAGTAAAGCTTCAACTTTAAGAAAGTTCTCATTTCTTTAATTTCTTCTCTGTTCCATTTGTTATCTGCTTTCTTTAACAATTGCAACAAATAAGATAAGTTTTCAGCATCTGTTCCAGGCTCCACCAATTCCTCTTCACCTTCATCATCTTCTACTTTTTCTACGGTGTGATCAAAACATCCTTCTTCTGTGATGTATTCTGCAGCCAAACGAAGTACCTTTGCTAAAAGTGGATCCTCATCCTGTAAAGCGTCTTCTCTAATATCCATCAATGCCTTAGGCAATTTTTCAGTATCAAATCCTTTTTCAAGTTGTTTGATAATTTTATCAAGCTTTTCGTTCGACTTTTCCTGTACCATTTTCAAAAATTTTGACCAAAAATAATTAAAGTCTTTAATATGCGGCCTATTATTTCAAATCTAGCTCAATGATTTATCAATATTTTGTATTTTCGAACTGCTTCCAAATTCCATTGAGTGAAGAAAATTGATATCATAACGGCCCATAATATTTCAATTGACTATGATGCTGCAACAGTCATGAATAGAGGTGTTGCAAAGTTTTTAGACCTTTTGATAATATTTGTTTATGCCTTTATTTCATATCTCATTATTGCCAGTGTTTTTGCTTCAACTTATAATTGGAGAACAGGCGAAATACCTGAAATTGTAATTATCATGCTGGTAATTTTTGAATTGCCGATTGTTTTTTATTCCGTAATCATGGAATATTTTCTCAAAGGTCAAACGGTGGGTAAAATGGCAATGGGCATTAGGGTTGTAAAAATTAATGGTGAAAACGCCAACTTTAATGATTATGCCATGCGCTGGGCTTTTAATCTGGTAGATTTTTGGGTTTCTGGTGGAGCTGTTGCAGCTTTGTTTATTAGTACTACAGATAAGGGACAAAGGTTGGGAGATATTTTGGCGCAAACAGCTGTCGTTAAAAATAACCCAGATCAAGTGTATTCTATTCGAGATATTCTAAATATCAAAGACCGAACTAAACATGAACCAACTTATTTAGGTGTTTCTAAGTTTACTGATGAGGATATGATTTTGATAAAAAATGCAATTACCAGAGTTAAAAAATATCCCAATGAACCGCATAAAGAATTGGTTCGAGAATTAGCAAAAAAAGCAGCAGAAGAACTCAATTTGGAAGAAGTTCCACAGAAGAAGCTAACGTTTCTGAAAACACTTTTACAAGATTACATTGTATTAACCCGATAATCAGCTGGTTAAATCGTTACGAATTTAAACAACGCGTTAAATTCTTATCAACTTTGATTTGCTCCATAATCTTTTAAATCCTTACATTCGTGGCGATTACAATTTTAATCACCAAAAAATTATGAAAAAACTATTTACGCTCTTAACATTGATGATGACGCTATTGGCTTTTAACGCCTCTGCTCAAGTGTCTTTTACAGCCTCTCAAACCAGTGGTTGTGCTCCTTTAACGGTGAATTTTATTAATACCAGCACCCAGGGAGATGACTTTTGGTGGTACATTGATGGAAACTCATTCAATCAAACCAATGTTCAATACACCTTTACAAATGGTGGTTATCAAACGGTATATCTTGATGCTTATTCAGGAGGATCTTTTATTGGATCATACAATGTGAATATTGATGTTTTTGGCCCTCCAAGTGAGGTATATTTTTATAACGGAGATGTGAAATGTCCTGGAGACTTTGTTGAGATGAATTGTTATATGGCTGGGGCAGCATCATATTCTTGGGATTTTGGTGATGGTAGTACAGCAAGTGGAGATTATTACCAACAACACACTTATTCTACACCAGGAGATTATTATATCAATGTAACCATTACAAGTAGTTGTGGGACTCACGTAGTAACTGATACGGTTACAATTGACAATAATTTGCCGTATTTCGGAGGTAACGCATACTTTAATATTAATCCTGTTACAGTGTGCCCTAACACAAATATATGGGGTAATGCAACAAATGGATACTCTGCATATTCTTGGGATTTTGGAGATGGTAACACTGCTTCTGGTAATGATTATGAGCAATGGTCATATACCAATATAGGGTCATATAATGTGAATTTGACAATTTCAAACGGATGTGGGGTTGACACTGTATTAACCGAGGTTGTAACTGTAAGTAGTGGTACACCGGTTCAAAATCCTCAATTAGGATTGCCGGATACAGTTTGCCCAAATGCTATGTTTTGGGCAGATGCATGGTCGGATGATGGTATAGATTATGTTTGGGATATGGGAGATGGTTCTCCAACGATAAACAATCAATCACATGAACATACTTACACATCTCCTGGTATTTACACTGCAACTTGTGTGATTACGAACAACTGTGGAAATTCAACTACAGAAACACAAACCGTAGTTGTAAGTCCAAATGCACCGGTTAACAATCCATATTTTAGCACGAGTCAAAATGTAGTTTGTCCTGGTGATATAATTGACTTCTGGGCAAACTGGGAGTATGATGTTTATATTGATTTTGGTGACGGGACAGGAGCAAATGACAATAGTGTTTACCACTCTTATGATTCTCCTGGAACATATCCTGTATCTGCAACCATTCAAAATGCATGTGGTAATTCAATAACACTTTACGATACAATTTCTGTTCAAAATAACTTACCGATAAATTTAAATAATTTATACGCCAATGCATGGCCTTCTCCAGCTTGTCCAGGAACTGAAATTGAATTTGACGCTGCATGGGGATATCAGAGTTACCAATGGAATTTTGGAGATGGAACTACTTCTACCAATCAGAATGCTGATCATATTTATAATTCAACAGGGATATATAATGTTGACGTTTTAATAACTAATGGATGTGGTAATCAAGGTACAGCTACTGTATCTGTTGATATTCAGGATAACCTACCAATTACAAATATTTATTTTGAGGTGAGTAATGACACTATCTGTCCAGGAAACAATGTTTCTTTTATGGTAGATGATGGAAATGACAATGGTTATAGTATCTACTGGGATTTAGGTGACGGAACTACTTCAACTAATTTTGGTGTCTCACATTCTTATGATAATGTAGGTGTTTATCCTATATCATTAACACTTACAAATGGATGTGGTAATGATAGTACGATTTTTGATACTGTTGTTGTGTCTAACTCTTACGCTCCACAGCCTGGAGATTATCAGGTGTTTGCTCAGCAAGAAGGATGTGTGGGTGATGATTTATACTTTGTTCTTATGCCTTCCGGATCAGCAGATATTACCTGGGATTTTGGAGACGGGAACAGTTCATCTACCGTTCAGGTTGTTGATGTTCAAGGAGTAAATGAGGTAGATGTTGCTTTTAATGCTTATACTGCACCCGGAACTTATTGGGCTACATATACCTTGACAAATGCATGTGGTTTCTCAGTTACTGATTCCGTTGAGATAAATGTTGGAGGTAATGGTGCTTCAATAATTCCTGATGTGTCTTTTTGGTGGGATGAAACACAAACAGCATGTCAGGGACAACCAATTGAATTTGTAGCTGTTGGTGGGGCAACTTATGTTTGGGATTTTGGTGATGGTACTGGTAATCTGGTAACCTATCAATCATTGTCTCCGGTTTACCACACTTATGCTAACCCTGGGTCATACACAGTTTCTGTTTCAACAATAAACCAATGTGGTAATACAGATGATTCAGATGAAAATATTTTCATCCCTCAATCGCAAATGGATATTACAACTAATACTGTTGTTCAATCTAATTGTGGAACCAATAACGGTATGGCAGTTGCCTCAGTAAGTGGTGGTATGCCTCCTTACCAATATTCATGGACAAATGGTGATCAATCTGTTATTGCAGATAGCTTGGCATCTGGTATTTATGTGTTAACTGTAACAGATAATAACGGATGTTCAAATGAAGCTATAGCTACAGTAAGTGATGAAGAAGGTGTAACTATCTTATTGGACAATATTGTAGATGTTGACTGTTATGGAGAAGATAACGGAAGTATTTCTGTATCTATTTTAGGAGGAGCTCCTCCTTATAATATCCAATGGTCAAACGGTGATCAAACAGAAGATATTTTTGGATTGCAAGCTGGACCTTATGAGATATTTGTAACAGATGCAAATGGATGTTTTGCTGTTAAGAGTTACGAAGTACAACAGCCTACAAAATCTAATGTGTCAGTTATTACTACACCTTCAGCTTGTGGAGGAAGTAATGGAACCGCAGTTGCTACAGTTAACAACGGTACAGGTCCTTACAACTTTATCTGGCCAAATGCAACAGGACCTTCTAACCAAACTGGTGGTTTAGAGCCTGGTATCCATACATTGTTAGTAATTGATGGAAATACATGTTTATTACAGAAAAACTTTGCGATAAATGAGCAAGGAGGACCAATCATAGTTACAGATTCAACTTTCCTTGGAACTTGTAATGGTGATTTATCTGATATCTATATCAGTACAATTGGTGGACAACAACCATTCACTTATACATGGTCAAACAGTACTTCAAATCAGGATTTATTAGATGTACTTCCTGGAGAATATGAAGTAGAAGTTACAGGAAATAACGGATGTTCATCTTATGCAAGTTTTGTAGTTGCTGAAACATCTCCATCTGCTACAACAATCTGCATGGTTGATGTTGATACAAATACACAAACTAACTTGATTGTTTGGGAGGATATCAATGATCCTGGAATTGCTTATTATAATATCTACAAAGAAAGTTCTGAAGCTGGATTATTCTACTTAATTGGAACGCAAAGTGCAGATAGTTTAAGTCAGTATTTTGATACGCAATCTGATCCATCAATTAGATCATGGAGTTACAAAGTATCATCAGTTGATGATTGTGGAAACGAATCTGAATTGTCAGATGAGCACAAAACAATCCACTTAACTACCAATCAAGGAATTGGTGGAGAAATCAACTTGATTTGGGATCATTATCAAGGATTCAGTTATTCAACATACTTCATCCATAGATATCATCCTTCAACAGGTTGGGAAGTATTAGATTCACTTTCTTCTTCGTTGATCTCTTATACTGACTTTGCTCCTCCTGGAGACAGTAATCTTGTATACCGTGTGTCAATCAACACACCTGGAATTTGTACTGCAACAAACAAAGCACAAGATTATAACTCTTCAAGATCAAACAATGAGTCAATCAACTTCCCTGAAGACAATACTGATTTAGGAGTAAGTGATGAGAATTATGAGTTGAATATTTATCCAAATCCAACAAACGGATTGGTTCAAATTAAATACACATCATTGATCAATGAAATTAGATTGTACGACATTTCAGGTAAAATGGTGTATGCGACAACTGAAAGCAATAACACACATCAAATAGATATGTCAGCTTTTGAAAGTGGGGTATATACTATTCAGATATTCTCTGATCAAGGATTGCTAAATGGCAAGATTATCAAAGAATAAACTCAGAAAAACAATTTAGGTCAGGAACACAAAACCTGGCAGCAAATTTAGTAGGCAATGCGGCGGTGATTTCACCGTCGCTTGTTTTATATACCAACTTGTTATCTTCAATTCTTATCGGCAAGTTTTGACGACTTACGAAATCGTAATTTTTGATTAAATCGTGATCTGTTTTTACCAAAGCAACTAAACTTCTATCATTAAAACCGTTGGCTCTTGTGATTTGTTGATAGGAAGTAATAATTCTAATATGAAGTATTTTACCACTTGGACTTTTCCATTCAATAGTTCCTAAATAGGTAACTACTTCTCTTCCCCAATCTCTTTCTATTGTTTCACTTTCACCTGCTTCATAATCCCATGTATGCTCCCAATAAGTTGTGTCCTGAGCATAAGTAGTTGAAGCTAAAATTCCCAAAGTCAATATGATAAATAGTTGTTTCATAATATTTTATACGAAACAAAATTATAAAAAGTTGAACGTTTTAGGATATTGTGAATTTCCTTTTAATGAGAGGAGCAGCATAATCTCTGTAAATAATTACAGTATAATGCCCTCTTCCCCAATTGGATACATCCTGGTTTAATCTGAACACATACTCTCCCGGTCCGTAAGGAACTTCTTTGAGAGGGTAAGTTATATTTTTACCATTTTGATATTTTATCAATACGCTAACAACACAATGTGTATTTAAGTAAAATGGAATATCACCCTGTATAGACTGAATTTTATCTGTAAACAACACATCCGGATCTTTTTCATAGGTAAAAGAATACCAGGGCATTTGTATTCCCATCAAATCTGCAACTTTGCGTTTTAAATATTTGACGTTTTCACCAGATTCATCATGAATTGATCCTATGTCGTGTCCATCAGATAAAACCCATACTGCATGTTGAATAGCGTCGATAGGAAAATTATATTTCTCTACAAATCGAGCAAGGTGCACCCAGTTTTCAGGAGCCATGTAGCCAACTTCAAATGCAGATTTGGAATAAGGAGACCCTTTTTTTGCCTGACAGCAAAAACCAAATAAACTAGCAGTGTCTTTTTGACTTGGAGCCAACGCTAAAAATGAGCTTTTAGCTATAAAAATATCTTGAATTGTGGTGTCCTCTGAAGTTAATCTTCTACCTCCTTCTACCCACATAAATATGGAATCAGTTGATTTATTTTCAACTAACAATTGCATGCAATTTCCTGAATGACCTCCAAGACCGGACAAAGAAGCGTCTACTTTGTTTTGTGATAATAATTTCTCTAGTGAAATGTACTTTGTAGAGTCTCTGTCTAAACCAAAAGCTATTGATTGACAAAGCAATAGTAAGATTGTAATGTAGTGTTGATGACTCATAGATTGAAGTTTAACTATATAGTCAATCAACTAATTTTCGTTACAAAAAGCCAAGCTCAAGTTGAGCTTCTTCACTCATCATGTCTTTGTCCCATGGTGGATCAAAAACAATGTTAATCTTCGCTTCACTAACCTCTTCAATCAATTCAACTTTGTTCTTAACGTCCACAGGTAAACTTTCAGCAACCGGACAATTGGGTGAAGTCAAGGTCATGTCAATTTCTACATTACCGTCTTGTTTAATCTTCACCTCGTAAATCAATCCAAGTTCAAAAATATCTACCGGAATTTCCGGATCATAGATTTCCTTCAAAGCCGCAATAATTTTGTCTTCCAGCTCCTTTTTCTCAGACTTGTCCATATTTCCACTTCCTGTTACAATCATTTCACCATTTTTAAAGCGAGTGCATCCATTTTCATTTGTTTCACCATAGACACTAAACCATTAGATCTGGTAGGTGATAGGTGTTCTTGTAGTCCAATTTCTTTTATAAAATCCAATTTGGCATCTACTATATCCTCCGGTTTTTCATTAGATAATACGTGTACCAAAAGAGATATAATACCCTTAGCAATTACTGCATCTGCATCAGCAGTAAAAATTACTTTTCCGTCTTTGAGCGTTGAATTCATCCAAACCTTACTTTGACACCCTTTAATTAAGCGGTCATCAGTTTTTAATTCGTTATCAATTAACGGAAGATCTTTTCCTAACTCAATGATATATTCATACTTCTCCATCCAATCTTCATAAATGGAAAAATCTTCTATCAATTCTTGCTCTTTCTCTAGTATGCTCATTAACGTAACATATTCACAGATTTATTCAATGCGTCAATGAATAAATCAACTTCTTCAATCGTATTATATAAACTAAATGATGCACGTATTGTTCCGGGAATTTTAAAAAAATCCATCACAGGCTGCGTGCAGTGATGTCCTGTTCTAACTGCTACTCCTTGCTGATTCAATAGTGTTCCAATATCATAAGGATGGGTTCCCTCCACTAAAAATGAAAGAATGCTGCTTTTGTTTTCAGCCTGACCATAAATCTTTACCCCTTCAATTTCTTGAATTCTGCTTGTTGCATAATTCAAAAGTTCTTCTTCATGCTCCAGTACTTGATCGTAATCCAATTCAGCCATCCAATCAATAGCTGTTCCCAGTGCAATACCACCAACAATATTAGGAGTACCTGCTTCAAATTTAAAGGGCAAAGTGTTGTATTCAGTTTTTTCCATGGTGACAGTTTTAATCATGTCACCTCCTCCCTGGTATGGAGGTAAGGCATCAAGCAAATCTTCTTTACCATACAAAACTCCAACGCCGGTAGGTCCAAATGTTTTATGACCGGAAAATACCATAAAATCGCAATCCAAATCTTTAACATCAACTCTTAAGTGTTGAAGAGATTGAGCTGCATCCAACAAAACCTTAGCTCCTGCTTTATGCGCTTTTTGAATAATTTCTTTAACTGGATTTATGGTACCCAAAGAATTAGAAATATGAGTAAAAGAAAGTAGTTTAGTTTTCTCACTTAAAAGTTCATCTAATTTCTCCCATTGCAATTCACCATTTTCTTTTAGTGGAATGTATTTTAACACCAGGCCGTGCTCTTCAGCTTTCATTTGCCACGGAACAATATTAGAATGATGTTCCATTTCTGTGATGATAATCTCATCACCTGATGATAATCCGGCTGTAAAACACTGAGCAATTAAGTTTATTCCGCCGGTTGTTCCGGTAGTGAAAATTACTTCGTGCTCGTGTTCAGCTCCAATAAACTGTTGGATACTGCGCCTTGCAATTTCATAATTCTCTGTGCTTATTTGACTTAAATGATGAACCCCTCGGTGAATATTTGCATTTTCTGATTGATAGAACTGTTGAATTCTATCAATAACCACCTGAGGTTTCTGAGAAGTAGCCCCGTTGTCCAAATAGATTAATGGGTATTTCCCTACCTTTTGTTTAAGTACCGGAAATTGTGCTCTTATCTTAGATATGTCCAATGTCAAAACGCTCATTTGGTACAAAGTTAAATAGAGTTTTTGGCTTATTGACAGTTTATTTAGAATAATTCTAAATAGGTAAGAAAGTTTTATTCTATTCACCCAATTTTTAATTCTTTATTTTTGATGAAATCTGATTTTATGATGCAATCTAAATTACCGGATGTAGGTACGACTATTTTTACTGTCATGTCTGCCCTAGCTAATGAGCAAAATGCAATAAATCTATCCCAGGGTTTCCCTAATTTTCCTATTGATACGGTCCTTAAAGACTTCGTTAAAAAAGCGTTAGATGAGGAACAAGTACAATATGCTCCAATGCCTGGCAGGTTAGATTTAAGGATAGCCATTGCACAGAAATTAGAATTGCAACATGCTAAAATATTTAATCCCGAAACTGAAATTACAGTTACGGCCGGTGCAACTGAAGCTATTTATTCAATAATAGCGGCGGTAGTTTCAAAGGGTGATGAAGTTTTGATGTTTGATCCGGCTTATGATTGTTATGATCCTTCAGTGAGATTAAACGGAGGTATTCCGGTACATTTAAAATTGAAGTTCCCCGATTTTAAAATTGATTGGAATGAAGTAAAAGATAAAATCAACTCCAAAACAAAACTTATAATGGTCAACAATCCGCACAATCCGGCCGGGAGTGTATGGGATGAATCAGACTTGAAAGCTTTAGAAGATATATGCAATAAGTATCCTCATTTGTTGGTTTTGAGTGATGAGGTTTATGAGCACATACAATTTGATAATAATCACCAATCTGTTTTAAAAAGTGATTTATTGCGATCAAGAAGTTTTGTGACCTATAGTTTCGGAAAGACATTTCACGTTACAGGTTGGAAAATTGGTTACTGTATTGCACCGGCTGAATTGACAGTTGAAATGCGAAAAGTGCATCAATTCAACGTTTTTTGTGTTAACAACACCATGCAGGCTGCACTAGCAGATTATTTGATTGGCTCAGATTCATGGCGTGGAATAGCCGATTTTTATAATGATAAAAAGGCCTTATTCATGAATGGAATGAAACAGTCAAAATTCAAACCTTTAAAATGTGAGGGGACTTATTTTTGTTTATATGATTTTAGCGAAATATCTTCTTTACCAGATGTTGAATTTGCAAAATGGATGACCATTGAACACAAAGTAGCATCTATTCCGGTATCTGTTTTTTATGAGGATAAAACGGACAATAAAGTGGTGAGATTTTGCTTTGCAAAAACTGATGACATGTTGATTAATGCAATAGACCGATTATGCAAGATTTAAAAATAGCCATGGTTCAAACCCAACAATTTTGGGAGGATAAAGAGAAAAATCTACAACACTTTGAAAAGCACTTCGTTCAAATTCCGGTTGGAGGAGCTGATCTTTTATTGTTGCCTGAAATGTTCAATACCGGATTTACCATGAACGCTTCAAATATGGCTGAGGATATTGATGGTACTTCAATTAAATGGTTGCAGAAATGGGCAAAAGAGTTACAGATGCAAATAGGAGCCTCTTTGATCATTAGAGAAAATGATAATTACTATAACAGGTTTGTTATTGTTTCAGAAAATGGGATTGAAACGTCTTACAATAAAAGGCATTTATTTAGGATGGCAGATGAACAGTTACATTTTTCTCCAGGTACTGAAAGAGTAATATATGAGCTAAAAGGGTGGAAAATTTTGCTTCAGGTTTGTTATGATTTAAGGTTTCCGGTTTATTCAAGAAACAAAACCATTGGTGATAACAAAGAATATGATGCCGTTATATATATTGCTAATTGGCCTGAAAGGCGTAATAATGTTTGGAAGACACTTTTACAGGCAAGGGCAATTGAAAATCAAGTTTATTGTATCGGAGTGAATCGAGTTGGGATTGATGGCAATGATATTTCTTACACTGGGGATAGCATGTTTATTGATCCATGGGGTAATGTTGAAGCCAAATTTTCAGAAAACACTGAAATAGTGAAAATATTAACAATGGATTATCATAAAATTAACGACATCACCAATCGCTTCCCTGCCTTTAAAGATGCGGATTCCTGGAGTTTAACATGATCAATCAACCAATTATACCGTTCAGTAGATAAAAAATACCGTTGAGTCTCGCTCGATCTTTATTTTTAATATCTTAGAGCTCTAATAACTTTTAATTAAAGATTCAAAATGAGAAAAGTATACTTATCTATGCTTTCAATCTTATCTTCTGGTCTGTTAATGGCTCAGATGACACAAGAGACGAAAGTTTACGAATTGGCTTCGCCTGCTGATTTAGATCAAAACAGGCCAATGCCGGTTTTAGGTGCTAACAGAGCTCCTGACGATATAGTTTGGTCAGATGACTTTAGTACTACTTCAAACTGGAATGCTACTTATCCAACTACTGGTTTAGATCCTCAATTTTATGGATGGTCTATCGGAACCACTACAATGGGTTGGTATTTTGGAACATCTGGAGATATGGGAACTACTGGTAACTTCGCGAGATTTGTTAATGGTTCTCCTGCTACTCAGTCTAATCCAAACCCTTCAGATCCTGTATACGAAGGTGGACCTTACACATTGGAATATGTTGGAACACCTGTAGATTTATCTTCAGTTCCTGCACCACACCTTGAGTTTGAGCACTATGGAGCTAGATTTATTACGCTTCAAGCTGTTGAAGTTAGTACTGATGGTGGTACTACTTGGATTGAGGTAGGAAATAACAATGATATCGCACCTTTAACTTCAGGTGGTGGATCTGTTTATCCTAAACCTGAGACAAGAAGATTCAACATCACTTCTGCTATTACTGGTAACCCGGCAAACGTAACATTCAGATTATTATGGGATGGTGCTCAAAACGGACCAAACATGAACTATGTTGAGTACGGATGGTTTGTTGATGATATCAGAGTTGTTGAAGGACACTCATATGATGCTGAAATCTTAACTGCAAACTTCGCTTCTGGTGCTGAGATGTTAGAGTACTATATGGTACCTACTACTCAAACTACTGGAATTGAGTTTTCTGGAAAAGTAAAAAATAACGGTGCTGCTACATTCACTGGACTTCACTTAGAAGCTACAGTTGATATGGGAGGTAACGTATTTACTGGAACTTCAGCAAACGTTGATTTGCCTTCAGGTGATATCGATTCAATGGTAACTACAACTACTTTTACTCCTGCTGGAGGAATGGGAACTTATGATTTCCAATGGGTATTTGTTGGAGACAATGCTGACACTTACAACAGTAACGATATTTTAACTGATGCAATTGAAGTTACAGAATATACTTATGCTAGAGACAATGGTGTAGCTACTGGATCTATCACAAACGTAACATCTAATACTGGTCAAGCAATGGGAATTGGTAACATCTTCGAAACTTTCGGAGCTGGTGTTATCGGTGCTGTTGATATCAATATTGGTTCTGCAACTTCAGGTGATATCATCTTTGCTAGAATCGACAAATGGGATGACGGTTTAGGTGAGTTCGTTTATGTTGCTCAAACTAGTGATCATTCATTAACTGCTTCGCAAACTAGTGGATGGGTTAAGTTATTCTTAGCTTCTCCTGTTACTGTTGCTGCAGGTGATGTTTACCTAATCACTGCTAACCACTACGGGGGTTCTCCAGAGGTTGCATTCTCATATGCTCAAGGTACTTATGATGGAACTGTTATTGGATACGTTGCTGACGGTTCATTATTCTCTTTATTAGATCCTGAAGCTGTTATGGTAAGAGCTGACATGAGAGATTTTACAGGAGTTGATCAATTTGAAGCTACTTTCAATATTGGACAAAACGTTCCAAATCCATTTGATAACAACTCTATAATTAACTATACTTTAGCTGAGGCTGCAAACGTTAGTGTACAATTCACTGATATCTCAGGAAAAGTAGTTAAAGTTGTTGAGCAAGGAAGCCAAACTGCTGGATCATACCAAATCAATGTTGATGGAAATGATTTTGCAGAAGGAGTTTACTTCTACACTTTCACTATTGGTGATAAACAAGTAACTAAAAGAATGGTGGTTACTAAGTAATCAACCTACTTTATAAATTTAAACCCTGTTCGTCTTTGATGAACAGGGTTTTTTTATTTCGTTAATCTCTAGGGATTTTGTCAAAGTCTAAGAAGTCTGTATAAGGATACAAATTGGCCATAACCTGAAGTCTGAAATATCTTCTTTCAAAGTCTACTTCTCCATCAGAAGCATTTAAATATTCTAGCCTAAATTTGTCATAGTTGTGCATAGCAACAAGCTCATCTTGAGGAAGTTTTTCTCCCTCAAAATACTTGTCTCTGATATCATTTATTGAAATCAAAAAAGCATCAGTATCAATATGCGGATCAAATTCGGTCATTTTTCCTTATGCATAAGACGTTAAACTTAGTCGTTCAGTTTCCCAAAAACCAACAAGTAATCAACAACTAATTGTAAAGAATCACACTTTCATTTTTTTTGAACTTTTGTGAATGTTATTTGTACTTTTATTAAATAAGACACTATCATATGTTTAAAAATCTGGCTATCACCCTATTAAGTTTTTTAATTGTTTCAATTTCATTTGGACAAAAAGATGATCCATTTTACAATAGTAAATGGGCTAAAATAGACTCTCTTCAAAGAAAGGGATTGTACCGAATGGCTTTGTCTGAAGTACATGAAGTCTTTGACTACTCAACTAAAAATCAACATCACAATCAGGTAATTAAGTCTGTATTGTACGAGTTAAAATACAATACATACCTTGAAGAAGATGATTACGTATTAGGTATCTCCAGACTTGATGAACTAATCAAAACTGCTCCATCACCTTCAAAAGAAATTTTGCACTCCCTGACAGCAGAAGTCTATTGGGGATATTATTCCTCTAATCAATGGAAGTTTATTGAAAGAACGCATGTTGGTGAGGTTGATTTAAAAGATATACGAACCTGGGATTTGAAAAGAATAGCAGAAAAAGTAAGAGATCATTATGTACTCTCACTAATGAATGCTGAAAAATCAAAGTCAGAGTTAATAAAAAACTACAAAGAGATTGCTTCTTATACTGACAGAGATGAAGCCGAGAAAATGAGACCAACGCTCTATGATTTCTTAGCATATAGAGCATTAGACTTTTTTAGATATCAAAATTTCAACGTTCCAGGTCCTGGTAAATCTTTTATTATAGATAATCCAAGGTATTTAGCCAACAATAGCACATTTATTGCTCTTGCTAACAGCACTTTAACTGTGGATTCATTGAACACTAAATTTTATGCTGTAAAAATATTTGGGGAGCTAACTGAATTTCACCAAAAAAAGGACGATAAAAATGCACTTTTTTATGCTGAACTTGAAAGACTAAAATTCATCAGAACAAACGCAGTATTTGAGGACGTTGACAAATCATATTATACTGCATTAGAAAGACTTGTTCAACAATATCAAAAAGAAGATTATTCTAGTGAAGGGCTGTATGAAATGGCAAAATATCATTCAGATAAAGCCGGAACCTACAATTATTTTGGGGACACAACTTATCATTGGAATTACAAAATTGCAATGCAGATTTGTGATAAAAGCATCAAATTGTTTCCTAATGCATATGGTTCAGAACAATGTAAAGCACTAAAAACAAGTATCACATATAAAGAACTTAATTTAAATGCTGAACAAGCCGCTCCCGTTAAAGAAGCATCTCTATTAAATATCAGCTACAGAAATGTAAATAAACTTTATTACAAAATAGTTCCATATAACTATGATAAGTTGAATAATCAAAAAGTTGATTACAACAAACTCCTTAGTGATTTAAGAAAAACAAAAGGTCTTTTTGAAAAGGAAATTACTTTAAAAGATCCGGGAGATTATCAAGCACATACTACTGAGATTGAAGTTCCTGGACTAGATAATGGGCATTACTTCTTAATTGTCTCTTCACATCCTCAGTATAGTGAAGATGGTGAAGCATTTAGCTATTGTTCATTTTGGTCAACAGATATTACTTATCAAATGAGGAATCAAAGTGGTGAAAGAGACGTTTTGGTTTCAAATAGAAAAACAGGAGCGCCTTTGGCTGAAGCTAAAGCTATAGTGAGCTATCAAAAGTGGAATAGTTTGATCCGTCAATATGAAAACAAAACGCTGGGGACATATACAACAGATCAAAATGGAGTTTTCTCTTTTAAACCTAAAGACGACTATTACAACTATTACATTGAGGTAAAACATAATGGTCAGGTGTTTGCTCCTAATGCAAGCCATTATGCTTACAGAGATTATCAGTATACACAAAGAACCTATACTCATTTCTTTACTGACAGAACTATTTATAGACCAGGCCAAACCATCTATTATAAGGGAATTGTAGTGGATCAGGATGAGCATGATCGTCAACTGAAAAAGAACTATAAAACAACTGTGTATTTCTATGATGTAAACTCTCAGGAAATTGCGCATCAAGAAGTAACTACGAATGAGTTTGGATCTTTTTCTGGCGAATTCACAGCTCCTTTTGGAGTTTTAACCGGACAAATGAGAATTCAGGATACTTATGGAAGCAAATACTTCAGAGTAGAAGAATATAAACGTCCTAAGTTTAATGTTACCATGAATCCAATTGAAGGTGAGTTTCAGTTGAACGACAACATTGAAGCAACCGGATTTGCACAGGCTTTTGCAGGTAATTTTATTGACGGAGCAGAAGTTAAGTACCGTGTAACTAGGACAACATCTTATTATGGATGGTATAGCTGGTATTATTGGAGACCTTATGAGGCGGCTAAAGAAATTGCTTCAGGAAATTTAACTACTGATGAAAATGGAGAGTTCAAAATACCATTTGAAGCCATACCGGATATGTCGGCTAATAAAAAGAATTTACCGGTATTTACCTATACAATTACAGTTGATGTAACTGACATTAATGGGGAAACACATACCGGATCATCTACGGTGATGGTGGGATATCAAAGTTTGAAATTGAACAACAACTTAAGAGCCGATATCAATGGAGAGAAAGACTTTATGCTTGAGCTTTCTACCACCAATCTTAACGGTCAGGATGTAGATGCTCAGGGGACTGTAGTTATTGAAAAATTGAAAGGACCTGAACATCCTCTTTACAGCCGCATGTGGCAACAACCTGATTTACCTTTAATGTCAGAAAGTGATTTTAAAGCCAAGTTTTCTCATATGGTTTATAAGGATGAGAATAACCAGTACAATTGGGATGTTGATAAAGAGGTTTTAAAAATGAATTTTGACACTAAAATCACTGATTCAATTGAGATTAAAAATCTTAAAAAGTGGCAGCCTGGAGTGTATAAATATACGGCCACCGCAAAAGACAAAAATGGAGTAGAGGTGAAAGATGTGGCATTCTTCACGCTTTTTAAACCATCAGCAAAAGTGTCACCTACAAATGATGTTTTTTGGTTGAAAGAACTCAAGTCAAAAGCAGAGCCGGGTGATGTTGTGAGCGTATTGTTAGGAACTGCTGAGGATGAAATATTAGTAAACTACAGTATCGAGGTGAAAAACAAAATTGTTTCATCAGATATCGTAACGCTTAAAAAAGAACAAAAGAAACTTGATTTTAAAGTTACTGAAGAGCACAGAGGAAATTTCACAGTTCACTTTTCAGTAGTAAAAAATAATAGATCATTTAGCAGATCTGTTACGGTTATTGTTCCGCATACAAATAAGGAATTGGATCTTGAATTTTCAACTTTCCGAAATAAATTATTACCGGGTCAGGATGAAGAATGGACAATGACCATTAAAAATAAAAACGGAGAAGGAGCAATGGCGGAATTGTTGGCAACAATGTATGATGCTAGTTTAGATGAATTGTATTCTCCAAATGCGTTTTATTTTAATGTATGGAGAACTTATTACGGAAGTAAAGGTTGGCAAAACCCTCAAGGAATTTCAAGCTCGTACAGTAGAAATTATCATCACGATTGGAATCCTTACTACTACTACCCATCTAGATACTTTCCTAGCTTGAATTATCATGGTTATAGCACCTATTATTATGGAAGATATTATTCATATGGGTGGTATGATGATTTTGCTGACGGAGCAGTTGCAGAAGGTGATATGGAGATGGAAGAGTCTGTAGCAATGGATGAAGATATCACACTATCAAGAAAAGATGTTGCAAGAAACGGAAATGCTAAAACCACAACTGGTTCATTTGCTGCAGTAACTGAAGTAGCAGATGCTCCAATGGGAGGTGCAGATAAGAATTTGGAGCAGCAAAATATGCAGGGAATTCTCGACAATTTGGAGCCGGATGAAAGAGAAAGAAAAGAAGTTGATTTATCAGGAGTAAAAGTGAGATCTAACTTCAATGAAACAGCTTTCTTTTATCCTCAATTGTTGACAGATAAAGATGGAAACATTAAAATCAAATTCACTATTCCAGAATCTCTAACTAAATGGAAGTTTATTGGGATGGCGCATACGCAAGATCTTAGTACTGGAATGATCGAAAAAGAAGTGGTGACACAAAAAGATTTAATGGTAGTTCCAAATGCGCCAAGATTTTTAAGAGAAGGTGACAAAATCACTTTATCTGCAAAAATTTCAAACATTTCTGATAAAGATTTAGAAGGGGCAATTCAGTTGGATTTATTGAATCCGTTTGATGATAAATTGATTGATGATAAGTTCAAACACAAAGGAAAACAATTGCCTTTTAAAGTGGATAAAGGAAAAAGTACATCAGTAAGTTGGACCATCAATGTACCTTATGAAACGTCAACTGTAAAGTACAGATTTGTAGCCGCAGCAGGAGATTTCTCAGATGGAGAAGAAAGCGTTTTACCTATTTTATCTAATAGAATGTTGGTGACAGAATCTATGCCTATGCCAATTAGAGGTAAACAAAGCAAAACATTCAAGTTTGATAAGTTAGTGAACAACAAAAGCAAGACGCTTAAACATCACAGATATACTGTTGAATTCACTTCTAATCCGGCTTGGTATGCATTGCAAGCAATGCCATATATGATGGAGTATCCGCATGAGTGTGCTGAACAAACATTTACCAGATATTATTCAAATGCCATTGCAGCTCATGTATTGAATTCAAATCCTAAAATCAGAGAAATCATCAACAAATGGGGAGAAGATTCACCTGATGCTTTTTTATCAAACTTGCAGAAAAATCAGGAGTTAAAAGCAGTAATGTTAGAGGAAACTCCTTGGGTATTAAATGCCAAAAGTGAAGAAGAGACAAAACGTAATCTTGCCATTTTGTTAGATATGGAAAGAATGACCAAAGAGTTGGATAAAGCACTTGGTAAGACAATTAAAAATCAAGCAGCAAATGGAGGTTGGCCTTGGTTCCCAGGAATGAGAGAAAGCAGATATATCACTCAACATATCATTACTGGAATGGGACACCTGGATCATCTTGGAATTTCAAGTGTAAAAGAAGACAGAAGAGTTTGGAATATGATTAAAAAAGGTGTTGACTATTTAGATGGTGAAATTGTTGAAGATTATCGTTTAGCAAAAAAATACGATCCTGATTATGAGAAGAATCAGCACATTGGATATTCTCAAATTCAATACTTATATGCTAGATCATATTTTAAAGATATCTCAATGAACAACAACACTAAAGAAGCTGTTCAGTATTACAAAGATCAGGCAATCAAATTCTGGTTAAACTTCAATATTTATGGTGAAGGTATGCTGGCTTTAGCTGCGCACAGATTTGAGATGAAAGATTTAGCAACTGATATTGTAAAATCATTAAAAGACAGATCTATTCATCATGAAGAATTTGGAATGTACTGGAAAGAATATCAAATAGGATATTACTGGTATCAAGCTCCAATTGAAACACAAGCATTAATGATTGAGATGTTTGATGAAGTAACAGATGATCAAGAGAGTGTTGAAGATTTGAAAGTTTGGTTGCTGAAACAAAAGCAAACTACTCATTGGAAAACCACCAAGCAAACTACAGAAGCAGTATACGCTTTATTGTTAAAAGGAACAGATTTGTTGGCTTCAGATGAATTGGTTCAAGTAGTTGTTGGGGATAAACCAATTGAATATGTAGATAAATTGGTTAAAGATGATCCATACAAAGTAAAACCAGAAGCAGGAACAGGTTATTTTAAAACAGCCTGGAAAGGTGAAAATGTAGTGCCAAAAATGGGCGATATAAAAGTCACTAAAAAAGATGACGGAGTTGCTTGGGGTGCAGCATACTGGCAGTACTTTGAAGATTTGGACAAAATCACTTATGCAGAAACAAATCTGAAATTAGAAAAGGATTTATTCCTCATCAATCTTACAAAAGAAGGTGAAGAATTGGTTCCTGTCAATGAGAACAACGAGTTAAAAGTAGGTGATAAAATGCGCGTAAGAATTGAATTGAGAACAGATCGCAATTTAGAATACGTTCACATGAAAGATATGAGAGCATCCGGATTTGAGCCGATCAATGTATTGTCAACGTACAAATATCGTGATGGCCTGGGCTATTATGAGGCTACCAAAGATGCAGCGACTCATTTCTTCTTTGACTACATACCTAAAGGAACTTATGTTTTTGAGTACGATTTAAGAGTACAACACAAGGGAGACATGTCAAATGGTATTGCTACAATACAATGTATGTATGCACCTGAATTCACTTCACACTCAGATGGAATTAGGGTCCACGTAAAAGAATAATCAATTAAATAGCCTAAAAGGACCTCAATTGAGGTCCTTTTTTATTTTCCTTTCGCTAAATTTGATACATGTCGCGATTGATATTGCTATTTGTAATAATTATCTCATTCAGTGCTTTTTCTCAGGGAGAAGTAGAAGATAAATTGCGAAAAGCCGATCTGGTATACAATGAAAATCCGGCCGAATCATTTTCGTTGTGTGAATCTGCAGAAAGAGAAGCCAAGGAATTAAACAATACAGAATTTGATGGAAATATTGCCTTGTGTAAAGCAAGGTATTACCTGCTTATTTCAATGTATGATGCCTGTAGTAGGGAATTGAACAAAGCCACATTGTTTTTCGAAAAACGCGAAGACAAAGTAAACCTGGCTTCTGTCTACAACTTAAAGCAAAATATGCTTTCTAAGATTGGAGAAATTGAGGAAGCACATCAGTTTATGCTTAAAGTAGTTGAAATTGATAGAGAGACCAACAACACAGATCATTTGATAGGCGCCCTTAATAATCTTAGTTTGGATTATAAAAGGATGAACCAGGCTGATAGCATGAAACAGGTGTTATTACAAGTGGAGGAATTGGAACCATATTTTGAGCCTACAGATTATTTGTATTACAATCAAAACTGGGGTCTGTATTACATTTTGATTAAAGATTATGATAAGGCAGTTGATTTCATTGACAAGGCTTTAAAAGTTGCCGAAGAAGAAAAAATGACAGATAGTAAAGCCACCAACCTAGCGACAATGTCAAAAGTCTACCGCCTAAAAGGAAATTATGAACAAGCATTGACATTTGCTGAAGATGCATATGCCTTTTCGCAAGAGCATAATTTGATTTATGAAACAAGTGAGGCTTTGGTAGAATGGATTGCTGTTTTAGAGAAAACCGGAAACTATAAAGAGGCTTTTGAAGTTCAGAAGAAATGGATCAGAATTGATAATCAAATCAATGATTTAGAACGTATCCAAAAAGTCAAAGCTATTGAAGGTCAGCTTGAATTGGCACAGAAAGAAAAAAAGATAGTTGAAGGAGAAGTTGCTTTGAAGGAATCCAAATTAAATAATCAAAAAGCCCAAACAAGAAATGCCTGGTTAAGTGGAGTGATCGTTCTGATTATTGTCCTTTTAGGATACACAGCTTTCATTTACTTAAGAACAAGAAAGTTGAACACCACCATTCAACAACAAAAAACAGAGGTTGAAACCAAAAGCTTAAAACTTGAAGAAGCATTGAATAGTATCAATGATAGTCTTGAATACAGTAAGTTGATTCAATCTTCAATGCTCCCGGCTAATAATGAATTTGTTCAAACTTTTAACGGACATTTTATCCTTTACCAACCTAGAGATATTGTTAGTGGTGATTTTTACTGGATTCACAAAGAAGGAGACACTACTATTTTGGCAGTTGGAGATTGTACCGGGCATGGAGTTCCGGGAGCAATGGTGAGCATGGTGTGTCACGAAGCATTAAATAAAGTTGTTGTAGAACATAAAGAATTGGAACCGGGTAAAATATTGGATGGTGTCAGAGATATTGTAACTGCAACTTTTAAGCGAAACAGTGATAATATTAGTGATGGAATGGATATTTGTTTGATCACCATTAAAGATGCAGAATTGAAATATGCCGGAGCTAATAATGCATTGTGGATCTTCAGAGAAAATGCTATTGATCCGGAAACTGAAAATATACAGTTTTCAGCTTTCCGTAAGTGTGGATTGATTGAAATAAAACCGGATAAACAACCTATTGGATTTTATCATCAAACCAAGCCTTTTACAACGATCTCTTTTAACCTTATGAAAAATGATCGTCTTTATTTGTTTTCAGATGGATATGCAGATCAATTTGGAGGTGACAAAGGCAAAAAGCTAAAAGCTTCAAATATGAAAGAGTTGTTTGCTAAGTCCCAAGTTTTAGACATTGAAGAACAAGGAAAACATCTTAAGGATGTATTTAAAGAATGGAAAGGAGAGTTGGAGCAATTAGATGACGTTTGCGTAGTTGGAATTAGAATATAAAACGAAGCCATGAAAAATTCAAAGACTTGTCCAAAGTGTGGAGGCACTGAAATTTACACAGATGCAGGAAATCCCAAAAGAGGTGATCGAACTTCAATACCTATTACTTCTTGGGGAAAGTTGTTTTTAGCCGTTTATATCTGTGCCGGTTGCGGATATCTTGAAGAATATGTTGAGCAAGATGATCTGTCAAATTCTGACAAGATGGATAAACTCAAGAAAAATTTCAATAAAGCCTAGCTACAAGTGGTCAAAGGGTTTCCACACAACCACTCAGAGTGAATCCATCCTTCAATTCCATTTCCTTTAACTTTTAACCAGGGGCCGCATTTATCCAACAAATGAAATCCTGACATTTCTTTATCTATAAAGTGATCCGGTTGCTGTATCCCATAGGTTGGACCACCCATCACTTCAATTGTTTCCCCTTCATAATTTCTGGTGTCTACACTTAAAACAGATCCATGAATCCAGCATTCACCATTGTCATTAAACATGAAGTCTTCTTCCATCCCTTCTATTATATTGTTTACCCTGAACCAGCCATTAGATGCTTCATATACTGTGATAAAAAACGCAACATTAATGTCATCTTCTTTTAATTGTCCAACAACCTTTCCGTTCGGTGTGTCTCTCACATTAGTACCTCCTTTATCCGGGTCATTCAAGTATACTTCAATAGGTCGATCATCACATTTTTGTCCTCCGTCCATTTGATCGTCAGGCACATAAGAATCTGCAATGTCATCTGCAAAAACTTCCTCTTCAGAAATCGTTTCTTCAGAAATTTCTTCCTCTTCTGAACCTTCGTTTTTCACTTCTTCTCCACCACAACTTAGTAGAATGAACATGCTAAATGGAATAATAAACTTTTTCATAAGATGTAATTTGAACACAAAATAACTATTTAGTTGTAAATCAGTCAATCATTACAATTTTCCTCATTTTTTTGTTGCCTTTATTTTGGATGATGTATTCGTCAGATTTTATCCTAATTCCGTTCAGTTTATTCGGAGAAATGAGCTTTCTTGTCCATTGTGTTTTATTTATCTTAAAGTGAATAGGATTAGTTTCTTCTACTTCTTCAAATCCAATGGATAAAAATGATTTTCCACTTGACCATTCCTTGTCAATATAGGTGACTAAATCATCTGTTGGATAATTGCGCGTGTAGTGTTGGATGATTTTATCTAATCCACCAACTACCGTATAATTGATCAAAGAACAATACCTTTCAAGTTCAGTTGAATAATAAGTAGGAGATTCATATTTCATGAATCGCGGATCTGAAAATACAGCAACGGCAACAATTTCTGTTTCATCCCTTAATCCTAAAAATAATTTACCTCCTCCAAAACCCAATAAATGATTTTGATCTACGAATGCTTTTGCCTCTTTTTTCGAAAGCACTTCTATGTTTGTATCTCTTGCATTTATGGTTACAAGATTTAACTTAAGAATTGATAGTAACCTTGATTTAACTTGTAGTGGTCTTTGTTCATAAAGATCCCTGTGAATAACAATATCATTTTCATTTTTTGGATAATTACCTTCTGAAAAAAAGAAAGAAAAGTTGCCTGAAATATATCTTCCTGCTTCCGATTTTTGTAATTCGGCGCCAAGGTCATTTAAATGGCTGATGATATCTTCAATCCAATTACTCACAGTTCAAAGGTACCAAACAATTTTGCTGAGATATTAGTTTTTATATATACATTTATACAGATAGTCCATAGGATTACTCTACCAAAAACTATAAAAATGAAAAAAATTACTTTATCACTTTCACTGATATCATTGTCAGTGCTTTCTTTTGCTCAAAATAATGTTGGAATCGGAACTACTACCCCGGATGCATCTTCAAAACTGGAGGTTACTTCTACTAATCAAGGTGTCTTGGTTCCAAGAATTGCTTTAACTGCAACAAATGCTGCCGCTCCTGTTACAGCACCGGCAACTTCATTATTAGTTTATAATACAGCAACTGCTGGAACGGTTCCAAATAACGTAACACCTGGTTATTATTACTGGGATGGCGTTCAATGGGTGAGATTGCAAAGTGGAAGTGGTTCTGCTTCATGCGTAACACTTGATGAAGCTTATGATTGTACATCTCCTGGTGCAGGAAGAATAGTAACGGTAAATGATGGTTCAATTGAATTTAACCAAACTGCCGGAACGAATACAGAAGTTTTGACAGTTACCACAACTCAAGGTACTGCTGCAACTCCGGTAAATGGAATTTCTACTGTACATTCAGGAGTAGGTAATGCGATAATTGCAGAAGCGACAAGTGCCTCTGCAGATCAAGCTTATGCACCTATTGTAGGTTCAGTATCCAATTCAACTACCAGTAATGCTGGTGTTTTAGGTTTGTATAACGGTTCAGGTGCTTTTGCATCAGGAGGAACTTTCCAAGTTACAACCACAGATGGTGGAATCGGAATGTTATCTGTGAATGGATCGCCTTCACCTACTCAAACAAATTACGGTGGTCTTGCATGGTCTTTAGGAGGAAGTGCAAATAATTACGGTTTTCAAGGAGTTGTAGGTAATGGTTCTGGAACAGTAAACTCATACACCAGTGCTGATGTTACAACTGCAGGATTATATGGTGTAAATGAAAGTACAACAGGTGGTGCCGGTGTTTTCGGAATCGGTGTTCAAGGTATGGTTGGTTTAACAGACTATACTAATGCTTACGCTATTTACGGACAAAATTTTGGAGCAAATAATGCGGGATTTCAAGTAGGAATATTAGGTGATGGTGGTCACGGAGTTTGGGGACAATCACAAGTGCTTGGAGGAGTTGGTGTATATGGTTTAGCAAATCCAACGGTAATTAACGGAAACTATAGTCAAACAACAGGTGTTGCTGCTGCTTTAGTAGGTGACGGAGCTGGTGTTGTTGGTGAAGGTGCATTCCCAGACTGGGGAGTTGTATCACTTGGAGATCTTGGTGCTACAGGAACTAAAACTTTTATCATTGATCACCCTGAAGATCCTGAAAATAAAGCTTTAAAACACTTCTCAATTGAATCAAATGAGGTGTTAAACGTATATAGAGGTACTGCTGAATTTGATGCAAATGGTGTGGCTGTTGTTACATTGCCAACTTATTTTGATGAACTAAATATCAATTTCTCTTATCAGTTAACTGCTGTTGGAGCGCCTTCTCCAAACATGTATGTTTCAAAAGAAGTACAGGGAACTGTATTTGAAATTAGTGGTGGAGCAGCAAATGCAAAAGTATCATGGACAGTTTATGCTGAAAGAAATGACAAATACTTACAAGTTCATCCTGAAGCAAAAATTGCTGAAGTGGATAAAGCAGATCACCAAAAAGGAAAATATCTTGATCCTGCAACATACGGAAAAGATAGATCACAAGGAATTATCAGTGGTGGAGAGATTTTAAAATTAGATGGTGCTTCAGATGCTGAAAAAACACAATCTGATAAAAATCCAATTAAGGAATTACCTAAAAAGGCTGAAAACAACAGTCCATCAACAGACAATCAATAATTGACATTCATTAAAAAACTATTATAATGAATAAGTTATTAATTGTCATACTAACATTGGTAGTAGGAACTTCGGTTCAGGCGCAATTGTTATACAATAACAACGCATCTATCTTCATGGCCAATGGTGCTGTTGTGCAGGTAAACGGAACTGCACAAAATGCCTCTGGTACTGTTGACAATAACGGTACTTTAAATATCACTAATGATTATATCAATGATGATGTAACGCAAGGAGCTGGTGATTATCACGTTCAAGGCAACTGGGAAAACAACGCAACTTTTACCGCAAGTACTTCACATGTTTATTTGGATGGAGCAGCTCAGCTTATCACAGGTTCTCAGATTACTACCTTTTATGATTTGACAAACACTGGTTCAGGTATTAAAACACAAACCATTAATGCCAGAGTAACCAATAATTTGGATTTGACAACGGTTGAGCTTGCAACGGATAACAATGTAATGTTTGTTGATAATATCAACGCTAATGCTGTTTCATTCACTAGTGGATTTGTAAGTTCTGATCCGGTTAGTGGTAGATTAGATAGAGCAACTCAATCAACAAATACATACATATTTCCTGTTGGTTCAAGTCAAGGGACTATGCGCTACAGACCGGTTGAAATTACCCCTGTAGCCGGTGCAAGTAATAGGTATGCAATAAGATTTGCTAATGTTCCCGGAACTACTGAAGGGTATAACCTTACTCAAGTTGATACAAGTATTTGTACTGTATTGCCTGATTGGTTTCATATTATTACAAGAACTTCGGGTACAACTGATGCAGATGTTACCATTTATTATGACCAGGGTTCTGATGGAAGTTGGTCCGGTATAGGTCAGTGGAATACAACTCCAACTGAATGGCAATCTACAGGAACAGTAACTGCAGGAACTCCTACGCCAATGGAAAATCTGACAAAAGCTGCCTGGGATGATTGGACAGATGATCCTTATGCATTGGTTAATATGAATCCTTTGTTTGATGTGATTGGTGTTGATGCAACTAGCTGTACTGCCAATAACGGACAATTGATCTTCTCTCAGTTGACTCCTTCTACAGCTTATACAGTTACTTATGATTCATCTGGAGTTGCTGTAGGACCAATAAATGTCAACTCTGATGGTACAGGACAATTTGTTATTACTACTGGAGCTGGAACTTACACCAATATTACTGTTTCTGCCGTAGGATGCTCATATACGCATTGGAATACTATTGTAATCAATGAACCAGCTGCTCCAACTCCTATAATTTCAGGAACTTTGCTTTATTGTCCTGGTGATTTTGCTACTTTGGATGCTGGCGCTTATAGCTCATGGCTATGGTCAACTGGTGCCACTACACAAACCATTAACGCAACTATTGCAGACAATCCAATTACAGTAACTGTAACGGATGCCAATGGATGTACAGGTACTTCACCTGCAGTCAACGTAATTGAAGATTCTAATCCTGACCCGGGAACTAATGGAACTGCTACGGCTTGTTCAAATGATGCTTCTTTTGATTTATTTAATTCATTAGGCGGAACCCCTGATGCAGGTGGAACATGGTCACCGGCTTTAACATCAGGTACAGGAGTATTTGATCCATCAGTTGATGCTGCAGGAACATATACATATACGCTTTCTGCTTGTGGTGGTGGAACAATTACTGCAGATGTAGTGGTAACAATTAATCCGGCTGCAAATCCGGGAACAAATGGTTCTCTTACTTTGTGTCCAACTGATCCCTCAGCTGATTTAATCAATTCATTAGGAGGAACCCCTGACGCAGGTGGAACATGGTCGCCTGCTTTAACTTCAGGTACAGGAGTTTTTGATCCATCAGTTGATGCCGCAGGAACATACACTTATTCAGTTACTAATAGTTGTGGAACAGAAACTGCTACGGTAACAGTAACAATTACATCTAACCCTGATCCGGGAACTAACGGTGCAATATCTTTTTGTCCGTCAGATACACCAACAGATTTATTCAATTCACTTGGTGGAACCCCTGATGCAGGTGGAGCTTGGACTCCGGCTTTAACTTCAGGTACTGGAGTATTTGATCCATCAGTTGATGCTGCTGGAACTTATACCTATACGCTTAACGCTTGTGGTGGAGGAACATTGACAGCTGAAGTAGTAGTAACTGTTAACCCTGCTCCTAATGCCGGAACTTCTGGTACAATAACCTTGTGTAATACGGATGCTGCTACAGATCTTTTTGTATCATTAGGCGGAACCCCTGATGCAGGTGGAACATGGTCTCCTGCTTTAACGTCAGGTACAGGTTCTTTTGATCCTTCAGTAGATGCTGCAGGCACATATACCTACACGGTGGTAAATTCATGTGGAACAGCAAGTACAACAGTAGATGTTACTGTTAATTCTTGTACAGGTGTACAAGCAGGATTTATTGCTTCAAACAGTAGTTTATGTCTTGGAGAATGCATGACATTTACAGATACTTCTTCAACAGGAGTTAATTCATGGTCATGGAACTTTGGAGGAGCGGTTTCTCCAAATACAACTTCAGATCAAAATCCAACTGTTTGTCCAAATTCAACAGGAACTTTTACCATAACATTAATAGTTTCGGATGGAACATCAACTGACACTACTACTCAAACTATTATAGTGTATGAATCTCCTGTAGTTGATGCAGGTTTAGATACAACCATAAATATTGCACAATCAGTGAGTATCACTTCTACAGTATCGCCATCTGGTGGAACTTATAGTTGGTCAGATCCAAATGATGTTGACTGTGATGATTGTGCTGATGTTAATGTTTCACCGGAAGAAACAACAACTTATATTCTGACTTATACTACTGCAGATGGTTGTAGTGCTTCAGATAGCGTAGTTGTTACAGTTGATTTCACTGAAGCCGTGGGTGTGCCAAATGGATTCTCACCAAACGCAGATAGCAATAATGATGTGCTTTATGTCAAAGGAAGTGGAATCACATCTATGACTTTTGTAATCTACAATAGATACGGTCAAAAAGTGTTTGAGTCTACAGATCAGTCACAAGGCTGGGACGGAACATACAAGGATAAACCTGAAAACCCGGGCGTATTTGTCTGGTATTTAGAGTATACCTTGTCTGATGGAACATCTGACATTAAAAAAGGAAATGTTACACTAATTAAATAAGCATATGAAAAGATTGATTACTACAATTGCCGTTTTAGCTGTAACATACCTTTCAACAGCTCAACAAGACAGACACTTTAGTATGTTTTTTGCTAATCCGGTTCAATTAAATCCGGGTGCGGCAGGACATATTGATGGTGATTTATGCATATTTACCAATTACAGAACTCAATGGTTTACTGTTACTGCCAATCCGTTCAGAAGCTTTTCAGCCGGAGTTGATGCCAAATTGTTTGATAATAAATTGAAAAATGGTTTTATCGGAACAGGAATCAATTTCTTAAATGATGTTTCAGGAGATGCAAAGTTCAGTTTGAATGTTATTCAGGTTCCAATTAATTACACTTTGGATTTGAATAAAACTTCTCAGTTATCATTGGGGTTACAGCCTGGTTTTTATGCCCAAAGATTGAATGAAAATGCGCTTTATTTTGATAACCAATGGACAGGTATTGACTTCAATACTGCTGTATCAAGTGGGGAAACTTTAGGAGCATATAATTTATCCAGATTTGATTTATCTGCTGGTTTGTTTTATGATTTAAAAACTTCAGACAGATTTAATATGCAATTGGGTCTTGGAGGATTTCACTTAACAGCGCAGGAAGTAAGTTTCTTTCAAGTGTCTGAAAAGTTATACAGAAACTTTACTTTTTATGGTAAGGCAATGTATAGATTAGATGATAGCAAATTATCTTTTCATCCTGCATTATTTGGATTGTTTCAAGGACCAAACTGGGAGTTGACTTTTGGTAACAATTTTGAAATTGAATTAAAAGAAAGTTCTAAGCATACAGGATATTTTGACGGTATGTCCCTATCATTTGGAGTTTATTATAGAACATCAGATGCTTTGATGACAAACATAATATACAAAGCCGGAGCCTTAGGTTTAGGTGTTGGTTATGATATCAATTTATCCGGTTTAACTGTTGCTTCAAAAAGTGTTGGAGCCGTTGAATTGTTCTTAAAATTCACACCTTCATTTGCCGGTTCAGCTGGAGGAGCAGCAAGAATTCAATAGATTGAGTTTTTCTCTAGGAAACTAAATTGTAAAAGGCACTTCTTATGAGGTGCCTTTTTTTATCTGATCATAAGGTTTGTAATAATTATGCTGCAATTACAATGATATTATGCTGATTTTTAACTATTTTCAACGTTGAAAAAATGAAATTTTAACCCAATTATTTCTTATGAAAAAAATACTTATCTGTTTTTTCGCAATTGGTTCATTTGCTGCATTTTCGCAAGAAGCAGTATCAACAACAGGCACAACAGTTTCTGGTTCGGGTGGAACCGTGAGTTATACTGTAGGTCAAGTTGCTTATACCGCCAAATCAAATGGAAGTAGTTCTTCTAATGAAGGGGTACAACAGACGTTTAAAATTGTTGATGATGCTGGAGTACAAAATCAAAACTTTTTACTGAACGTTAAAACTTTCCCCAATCCTACTCAGGACTTTGTGCAATTAGAAATAAAGGATTTACAAAATCAGAAATTTACATACGTACTTTTTGATGCCAACGGAAAAGAATTACAGAACGCTCAAATTCTTTCTGAAACTACAATTTTAGACCTGGCAAACTATGCAAAAGGCACCTATTTACTAAAAGTAAATAAAGGCTCTGAAGTAATGAGATCATTTACAATTATTAATAACTAAACCCAATGAAAAACTTAATTTTTATCTGCGCACTTTTAATAGGTGCTGTTTCCTTTTCTCAAGCTCCTAATTTAATGTCATATCAGGCAGTTATTTGGGATGGATCAAATAACCTGGTTGTTTCTTCACCTGTTGGGATGCAATTTTCCATTCTGCAAGGTTCAATGACCGGAACAGCAGTTTACGTGGAAACGCAAACACCTACCACAAATGTAAACGGTTTAGCTTCGGTTGAAATTGGAAATGGTACGGTTGTATCTGGAGACATAGCTACTATTGACTGGTCTGCAGGGCCATATTACTTAAAAACTGAAACAGATCCAACGGGAGGTACAAATTATGCTATCACGGGTACCACACAATTGTTGAGTGTTCCTTATGCTTTACATGCTAACACAGTTGAAAATGATCTGGATGAACAAACTTTGACTTTGACCGGAACCGATTTAAGTATTTCAAATGGAAATCAGGTAGACCTTTCTCCTTTACAAGATGGTGTTGATGATGCAGATGCTGACCCTATGAATGAATACAATCTTTCAATGGCTTTGGTAGGAACAAATCTTATGATTACAGATTTAGGCGGAACCCTAACTGCTGACTTGTCTTCAATTGCCGGAGGTGGTGGAGGAACTCAAACGCTTTCTTTTACTTCACCTAATTTGACATTATCAGGAGGAAATACAGTTGACTTATCAGCTTTACAAGATGATGCAGATGCTGATCCAACAAATGAAATTCAAACCATAAGTCAAGCGGGAAATGTATTGACTTTGTCAAATGGTGGTGGTTCAGTAACGGTGGCTCCTAGTTTGGATGATGATCCTACAAATGAACTACAAGATTTATCCTTGTCAAATGATACTTTGTACATTTCAGATGGAACAGAATCTTATATAGGACCAGAAAATACTCAAGCTGCAAGTTTATTGGCTGGTAATAATTTTGGAGGAGCTTTTGGATCTGCAAAGTATTATAAGCAAAATGACAGAGTATATCTTTCAGGAGTAGTAGATAATGTGACCCCGGGAACTGTTGTAATTAATTTACCTGCCGGATACCAACCTGCAAGTGCTGTAATTTTACCTGTTGCTGCAGAATGGGGCAGTGCTATGATAATTATTCAAACCAGTGGAACTGTTACTTTTGACTCAACTACTTTTACAAACAGTGGTTGGTTCAGTTTAGATGGTGTCTCTTTCAGGATATCAAATTAATTCCATTAAAAAATTGAAACCTCTCTAAGTTTTGAGAGGTTTTTTTATGTCCAATTGTTATTTGTGTTTATATTACGCAATATGGATGCAAAACAGAAAATTTTTGTGGCAGTTGATGCTGTAGTTTTTGGATATATTGAGAGTAAACTTCAGGTTTTACTCATCAAGCAAAAGTACGGTGTCATGAAAGGGAAGTGGGTTCTTCCCGGAGGGTTTGTTAAGGATGAAGAAGGATTGACGGATGCGGTTAAACGGGAGCTAAAAGAAGAAACCGGAATTACCGTGTCTTATCATGAACAGTTGTACACATTTGGGGATGACGTTAAAAGAGATCCCAGATTACATGTAGTTTCTGTGGCTTATTTAACCTTGGTAAATCCTTCAAAACATACACTTAAAGCCGATACGGATGCAGAAGATGCGCAGTGGTTTGATGTCAACAAATTACCCAAATTAGGATATGATCACAACAAAATCATCAAAGTTGGATTGGAGCGTTTAAAGGGTAAACTCACCTATGAACCAATTGGTTTTGATTTACTGGATAAGGAGTTTCCATTCTCTGATTTAGAGAATCTATACGGGACAATTTTAGGTAAAGAAATCGATCGAAGAAACTTCAGAAAAAAGATGCTGAGCTTTGACTTGCTTCAGGAAACTGAGAAAATGAGAAAAGAAGGAAGTGGTCGACCTGCCAAATTATTTACATTTAACAAACAGAAATACAAGCGATTAGCAAAAGAAGGATTCCATTTTGAAATTAAGTATGTGTAAAAAATACGCAAAATACTTGCAGAAAACTTTCTTTTGATTTAAGTTTGTGTAAAACATACGCAAATATGATACTGAATTTAACACCAAATTTTGAGCCTCTCGGTAAAGGAACTATTGAATTTGAATCATTCTTGTTCAAAGGTGGAGAGCCACACATCAAAATAAAAACTGACATATCTGAAGGTGAAGAGGTATTAATAACACAACGCATTAATTCATTTCACGAGTTCGGATTAATGTTATTGGCTATTGACGCCGTTCAAAGAATGGGAGTAGATTTAATTAAAATCTTCATCCCTTATTTTCCAGCTGCAAGACAAGACAGAGTAATGGTTCCGGGTGAGCCATTATCTGTAAAAGTTTATGCAGACATCATTAACAATTCAGGTGTTTATCACACAACTGTTTTTGATGCTCATTCTGAGGTTACTGCTGCTGTACTAAATCATTGCACAGTTGTTCCAAATCATAAGTTTATTGAGATGGTTTTAAATGAATTGGGTAGTGACGCTTTGTTGATTTCGCCTGACGGAGGAGCTTTAAAAAAGATATATAAAGTGTCTGAATATTTGGGAGGAAGAGAAGTAGTTGAATGTTCAAAATCAAGAGATGTTAAAACAGGAAAATTAAAAGGATTTAAAGTTTACGCAGATGATTTGCAAGGAAGAGATTGTTTGATAGTAGATGACATCTGTGATGGTGGAGGAACCTTTATGGGATTGGCGAAAGAACTTGAAGCAAAAAATGCCGGCAGATTGTTTTTAGCAGTTTCACATGGCATCTTTTCAAAGGGATTTGATGAGTTGTCACAACACTTTGAAAAGATTTATACTACTGATTCGTTCAGAGAGATCAGTGAAGATAAAGTAAAGGTGTTCAAATTAAACACAATAATAAAGTAAAACGTGATGACGGAAAATGAGAAGAAACATATTAGTAAATTTTTGAGTTTGGTGTTAAGACATCAACCAACACTTATTGGTCTTGAGTTAAATGATTCTGGTTGGGCAGATGTAAGTGAAGTGATAGAAAAATCAAAGCTTAAAAATGTAGTATTTAATGTAGATCAGCTCAAAGAGGTTGTAGAGACAAATGACAAAAAAAGATTTGCATTCAGTGATGATGGATTGATGATTAGAGCTAATCAAGGCCACTCTGTAAAAAATGTTGATTTAAAGTTAAAAGAGGTCCACCCTCCTGAAACGCTTTATCATGGAACTGTAGAAAAGTTCATTGATTCTATAAAACAACATGGTTTACAAAAACGAAGTAGGCAACATGTTCACTTAAGTGGAGATATAGAAACAGCTCAAAATGTTGGATCCCGAAGAGGAAAACCCATCATTCTAAAAATACAGGCAGAACAAATGAGAAAGGATGGATACCAATTTTTCCTTTCGGAGAATAAGGTTTGGTTAACGGATCATGTGCCTACAAAATATTTAAATTTTAAATGAGAACTTTTGCAATTGGAGACATACACGGAGGATTGAGAGCTTTAGAGCAATTGATTGAAAGAATTCAGCCTGATCCTGAAGACAAATTCATTTTTGTAGGAGATTATGTTGACGGCTGGAGTGAATCTGCCCAAACAATCCAATATTTAATTGAACTAAAAGAGAAACATCAATGTGTTTTTGTTTTAGGAAATCACGACTTGTGGTGTAGCAGGTGGTTGAATCTAGGAGCAAGTAATCCAGTTTGGGAAGAACATGGAGGAAAGGCTACTAAGGAAAGTTATCAGAAAACTGGATTGCTGATAGAACAAACACATAGAGATTTCTTTAATCAGCTGGTAGATTATTACATTGATGATCAAAACAGATTGTTTATTCATGCCGGCTATACTTCAATACACGGAGTTACCAAAGAAGAGTATGATTCTAATTACTACTTTGACAGAACCCTGTGGGAAATGGTTGTAAGCATAGATAAAAATCTGAAGAAAGATGATCCGGATTACCCTAAAAGACTAAAACATTACCATGAAATCTTTGTAGGACATACACCAACAACTAATTATGGAGATAATATGCCCATGAACGGAGCTAATGTTTGGAACGTAGATACAGGAGCAGCTTTTAAAGGATCCTTGTCAGCATTAAACATTGACACCAAAGAAGTTTATCAATCAGATGAAGTATGGACACTTTATCCAAATGAAAGAGGAAGGAATTAGCAATGAAAATTAACTTAATCAAAGGCGATATCACCAAAATTGAAGTAGATGCTATTGTGAATGCAGCTAATACTTCTTTGTTAGGAGGAGGTGGAGTTGATGGTGCAATTCACCGTGCCGGTGGTCCTGAAATTCTGGAAGATTGCCAAAAAATTAGAGCTAAACAAGGAGGGTGTCCCACAGGTGAAGCAGTTATAACGACAGCTGGAAAATTGCCATCCAAATTCGTCATTCATACTGTTGGACCCGTTTGGAATGGGGGATCTAAAAATGAGCCTCAGCTACTAGCCAATTGCTATATGAACAGCTTGCAACTGGCTCAAGAAAACGGAATTAAATCAATTGCTTTTCCCAATATCAGTACCGGTATTTATGGATATCCAAAAGAACTGGCTGCTGAAATTGCAATAAAAATGGTAAAAGAAAATCCATTGGTGGACGAAGTTATCTTCGTTTGCTTTGGTGATGATAATTATAATTTATATTCAAAATTATTAGAAGATGCCAATCTTTAAATCACCTCAAAATATTGACCTTAGAGATCAATCACTGCCTTCTGTTTTCTTGGCCGGATCAATTGAAATGGATAAAGCAATTGATTGGCAAGCTGAGTGTGAAAAGCAATTAACAAATTACTGGAATGTATTTAATCCAAGAAGAGAAAGTTGGGATGCATCTTGGAAACAGGTTAAAGAGAACCCTCAATTCAATGAGCAAGTTAATTGGGAACTCAATGCGCTTGAAACAGCTGATCAAATCATCATGTATTTTGCACCTCATACAAAATCACCCATCTCATTGCTTGAATTTGGCTTGTATGCAAAATCAGGTAAAATGTCGGTGGTTTGCGATACAGAATTTTGGAGAAAAGGAAATATTGATATTGTTTGCGAACGATATCAAGTACAACAATATCAAACAATTGAAGAATTATTAAACGAATTAATAACTAAAAAGTCTAGTGACTAAAATTTAGCTGCTAGCAATTAAAATATGAATCCACTACTTTGCACAGATGGTTATAAAGTTGACCACAGGAGACAGTATCCTGACAAAACAACTTTAGTATACTCAAACTGGACACCAAGAAAAAGCCGAATTGAAGGAATTGATGAGGTCGTATTTTTCGGATTACAATATTTCTTAAAACGATATGTAATAGATGATTTTGAAAGAGACTTTTTTTCAAGACCAAAAGAAGAGGTGGTAAATGAATACGCCAGAAGAATTAATAATTACTTAGGACCAAATAATGTTGGAACAGATCATATTGCAGCCCTTCATGATTTGGGATATGTTCCTATGGTTTTTAAAGCATTGCCAGAAGGTGTTGCAGTTCCTATACGTTGTAGCATGTTTACTATGTACAATACCAAACCTGAATTTTTTTGGTTGACAAACTATTTTGAAACATTGCTTTCAACCACTGTTTGGATGCCGTGTAATTCTGCTACAATTGCTCATCAATACAGAAAGGTGTTGAATAAGTATGCTCAACAAACATCATCAGTTCCTGAGTTTGTTGATTGGCAAGGTCATGATTTTTCAATGAGAGGTATGGCTGGATTAGAAGCTGCTGAGTTATCTGGTGCGGGTCATTTATTGAGTTTTACCGGTACAGATACAATTCCGGCTATTGAGTTCCTGGAGAAATATTACAATGCAAATGCTGAAAAAGAACTGATCGGTGGCTCGGTGGCTGCAACAGAACACTCTGTAATGTCAATGGGAACGAATAATGCTGAGCAGGAAACATTCAGAAGATTAATTACTGAGGTTTATCCTGCAGGAATCGTTTCAATAGTATCTGATACATGGGATTTATGGAAAGTATTGACAGAGTATCTACCAAATCTTAAAAATGAGGTTTTGGCAAGAGAAGGAAAAGTTGTTATTCGTCCTGATTCAGGTGATCCTGTAGATATTATTTGTGGTCATACTTCAGGTATCTCAGATGCTGATAAAAAAGGTGTAATTGAATTGTTGTGGGATATTTTTGGTGGAACCGTAAATGAAAAGGGTTTCAAAGAATTAGATCCGCATATTGGTGCCATTTATGGTGATTCAATTACTATTGAAAGAGCAACAAATATCTGTGAAAGACTAAAAGCAAAGGGCTTTGCATCTACAAATGTGGTTTTGGGTGTAGGTTCGTACACTTATCAATACAACACGCGTGATACTTTTGGTTTTGCCATGAAAGCTACTTACGGTGAAGTTGAAGGGGTAGGTAGAGAGATTTACAAAGATCCGGTAACAGATGATGGAACTAAAAAATCAGCCAAAGGATTGATAAAAGTTGAAAAATCTGGCGATACATATGTTATGAAAGATCAAGTAAGTTGGGAGGAGGAGCAAACCGGAGAACTAAAAGAAGTTTTCAGAGATGGAAAATTATTAAAGGATTGGTCGCTCGCAGAAATTAGAAATAATCTCAAAGGAGAATTGGTGATGCACTAATAAATGTTAAAACCCCTCAAATATCTTGAGGGGTTTTTTGTTACTTTTTTGAAACGGCGTATTTTCTCATTATTATGAGAAAGTTCAATACCCAAAAATGGGTGATTATCACCCTAATTATACTTTTTATACTTCCACTTTTTTTAAGTTCAAGTCAGTCTATTCATTTAAATGATGAATTAACGCCAAAGCTGGTAGCAGATCATTTTGATTATCCGGTGGGTCCTCCTGATGCTGAAGGGTATTATAATGCTCAGGGATTTGGAAAAAATAATCATCTGGGAGATGATTGGAATGCAAATTCTGGAGGGAATACTGATTTAGGAGACCCAATTTATTCCATTGGAAATGGAGTGGTTTCATTTGCCCAAGATATAAATGGTGGATGGGGAAATGTGATAAGAATCATTCATCAATTACCCAATGGCGATAAAGTTGAATCTGTTTATGCTCATTGCGATAAAATTGAGGTAAAAGAAGGGCAGCAAGTAAAAAAAGGAGATAAAATTGGTACAATAGGAGATGCTCATGGTAAGTATTATGCCCATCTTCATTTGGAAATTAGAAATGAGATTAACAAACCAATAGGTGCAGGATATTCAACAAATACAAAAGGATATTTAGATCCTACCAACTTTATTAAAAATCACAGGTAATTATACCAATACAGCTCCGGTATCTTCATAAACAGAAAGCATTGAATATTCCTCTGCTATAGAATGTATATACTTTTCCCAGTCTGAGGCTAATTGACCTTTCATTACACGTGGAAATTTGTGTTGAGATCCGTATTTATCTCTCAATTTTAAGAAGTTGTAAAATACATCTGTTGGCAAAACTTCTAGCTCTATTCGCTCTAAAGCAAACTTTCTCTCAGTGATGTAATCGTCATTCAACTCTTTCAATTTTTCGTCTAATTCTTCTTTAAATTGAAGAGCATTTATAGGGCTATCACTTGCAATGAACCATTTATGCATAAAGTTACCACTTTCAGTTTCTTTCCCTAAAACTGCAAATTCTTCTATGGCTATGTTATGTCTGTATGATAAGTCTGATATAGCCTGTGTCATATTATCTACAGACAAATGCTCACCGCACATACTTAAAAAGTGCTTGGTTCTTCCAGTTATTCTGAATAATAATTTTTGCGCATCAACAAATTGAATAGTATCCCCAATAAGATATCTGAATGATCCACTATTCGTGGAGATAAGCAAAGCATAATCCTTACCTTCTTCTATTTCATCAACTGTTAAGGCATCAGAAAAATTCATCAAATTTCCGTCTTCGTCAAAATGATCTGCGTTAAAAGGAATGAATTCAAAATAAATATTGGCGTCAAATACCAACTGCATGTAATCTTCAGTTCCCTTTTGAAAACCAATAAATCCTTCAGAAGCTAAATAGGTATCAAGGTAAACTACCTTACCTCCTAATAATTCATTAAAACTCTTTTCATAAGGATCAAATGAAACTCCACCATGTATGTAAACACGTAAATCCGGCCAAATTTCAAAAATGTCTTTCAGCTCATACTTTTCTACAATTCTGTTCAATAATATTTGAACCCAGGCAGGCACGCCGCACACCATTCCAACATCCCATTTGTGAGCGTTATCTACAATCATTTCTAACTTTTCTTCCCAGTCTGAAATCGCTCTAATTTTCTTACTTGGTTTTGAGTATGGATTTAACCAATGTGGGACTTTTCCGGTTAAAATACCGCTCAAATCTCCTTCCCATTGTGAGTTGATTTTAGTCAAATCAGTACTACCACCCACAAACAAGACATCTTTTTCATAAAAGGAAGTGGGAAATTTCAAATCTGCCAAAGAAACAGCTTGTTTCAAACAAACTTTCTTAATGCTTTTGATCATTTGTTTTGAAACCGGTATCCTTTTACTTGATGCACTTGTAGTTCCTGATGTTAAAGCAAAGTTGGAGATCTTACCTGGCCATGTTACATCCTCTTTTCCTTCTAAAGTTTTACACCAGAATTGCTTAAACATTAGGTCATATTGAAAAATAGGGACCTGTTGTCTATAAGCCTCTCTTATGTTTTCACTTTTCAAAATACCAGTGAAATTGAATTTTTCTCCAAACTCAGTCTTCTTTGCTTTTGACAATAATTTCGTTAGTACTTCTTCTTGCTTTTCAACAACGCTTTCCATCTTCTCAGTTAATTGCTGAGATTTCTTGTTGTTTTTCTTCTGTGCAAGACTAGATGCACCTTTTAAAATAGTTCCTACTATCATTACGGGTTCTTTGGTAATACTAATCTATCAAATTGATGTTAAATTAAATGCATCAATTGCGTAAATAAAAGTTAAGAAATTTAAAAGAATAAGTCCAGTCGTAATTTTTGAATGTCTTAAAATCCTATATCTCTGAAAATCAATATTAACAGTAAGTTCATACTGTGTTAAAATTTAATCAGGCCATACAACCGTGAGGTTTTAGGTCCGTCTTGCCAATAGACCCCCTTTTGAATTAGTGTTAACTAATTAATGAAAAGCCTTACCCTATGAGAAGAAGAATATTACTTCTTAGCTTACTTATTTTAAGCTCAATTTCAACATTTGCACAGGAGTTATCACCTGAGAGAAAATACTACAATTTACAAGTAGCCGAAAATAAATTGGCACAACTACCCTACGAAATTGACTTTTTCAGAGATTCAGTTTTGACAGAAGTACATGGCGAAAGGCGAGTTTTAGCCCCTCATTATCCTGATATTACATCCATTGATAGAACAAAGGAAGCACGTACCAATGCTTTTACCTCTTGGATTACTATGTATAAAAGTGAGTATGATGCTTATTACTCATACTTAGTTAATTATGTAAGAACTCATCAATAGCCTAAATCCCATGAAGAATTTTTTCAAAAGCCTTTTAGTTGGATTCATTTTGATGATTTCAACTTTTAATTCAAACGCTCAGTGTACCGTAATTGCACCGGTTCCTAATGACGCATGTTACCAGCAAGTGATTGCCAATGACCCATTTTGTTGCAATACTGCCTGGGATGGAATATGTCAGAATGCATATGACAATTGTAATCCCGGAAGTGGATGTACAGTGGTTGCACCGGTTCCGCAAGATGCTTGTTATGATCAGGTTATTTTGAATGATCCTTTTTGCTGTAATACTTCATGGGACGCATTGTGTCAGCAAGCATATGATGATTGTAGTGGTACAGGTCCTTGTACTGTTATTGCCCCAGTTCCTCAGGATAACTGCTGGAATGCGGTTGTTGTAATGGATCCTTTTTGTTGTAATACTTCATGGGATGCATTGTGTCAACAAGAATATGACGATTGTATGGGTGTTGGTGGAGGAAATACTCCATGTACAGTAAATGCACCTGTACCAAATGATGGTTGTTATCAAGTGGTAATTGCACAAGATCCTGATTGCTGTAATTTGGCGTGGGATGTAGATTGTCAAAATGCTTATGATAACTGTTCTTCACAAACATTTAACTGTGGAAGTGTACAAAATTTTGTAGTTCCTCCTTGTATTACAGAAGTTACAATTGTTGCTGCTGGAGGTCAAGGTGGTGGAACATTAGGAGGTCAAGGAGCAGAGGTTGTTGGAACAATTGCTGTTACTCCTGGTCAAGTGTTACAGGTGAGTGCTGGGTGTCAAGGAGCTGCCGGTTCTGCTGGTGGAGGATTTGGTGGTGGAGGTAATGGTCAAAATTCTGGATCAGGATGGCCTTCGTTTGGCGGAGGAGGTGCTTCTTACGTGAGTACTGCTCCTTATGGAATGAATAATGCAGTAATCGTTGCCGGTGGTGGCGGTGGAGCTGGCGGAGGTGATACACCAGGAGAAGGTGGAGATGGTGGATGTCCAACGGCAACAGCTGGTATAACTACTTATGGTTATGGAGGCCAAGGAGGTACTTCAATTTCTGGAGGTGCCGGAGGTGGACCATGGACTGCAGGTGGTGGTGCTGGTGGAAATGGATCTTTTGGACAAGGTGGTGCCGGTGGTGTTGACCTTGCTTATGGAAATAACCCCGGTGGTGGTGGCGGTGGAGGCTACTACGGCGGTGGCGGTGGTGGATCAGATAATATCTCTGGAACCAGCTTTGTTGGTGGTGGCGGAGGTGGCGGAGGTTCCTCTTTGATTCCTGCCGGAGGAGGATGTACACAAGATGCTAATAATGGAAATGGTTTTGTGGTAATTGCTTGGGGTTGTGAAACTACACCTCCAACTGCTTCTAATCCTGCACCAATTACTGTTCAATGTGCGGCCAATGTTCCAGCGCCAAATCCAGCGGTTGTTACAGATGAAGCCGATAACTGTGGAACTCCTCCTACCGTTGCGTGGGTGAGTGATGTTTCAAATGGCCAAACCTGCCCTGAAATTATTACAAGAACTTATAGTGTAACGGATGCATGTTTAAATCAAATAACGGTTACACAGACGATTACTATTGATGATACCCAGGCTCCAGTTTTTGCAGGAGCTCCTGCTAATATAACTGTACAATGCGGATCTGTTCCTGCAATGACAAACCTTAACTGGACTGATAACTGTGATGGTGCTGGTTCTGTTCCTGGTGTTGATGGCCCATTAACAGGAGGAACTTGTGGTGGTACAATTACCAGAACCTGGACCTATACAGATAATTGCGGTAACATAGCCACGGCTCAGCAAATTATTACTGTAAATGATACTCAGGCTCCTGTTTTTGCAGCAGCTCCTGCTAATACCACTGTTCAATGTTCGGCAAACGTTCCTGCTATGACAAACTTAAACTGGACAGATAACTGTGATGGTGCCGGATCAGTAGCCGGAGTTGATGTTTCAAATGGTCAGACCTGTCCTGAAGTTATTATCAGAACATGGACCTACACTGATAACTGCGGTAATACAGCTACAGCCCAACAAATAATAACAGTTGATGATACGCAAGCTCCTGTTTTTGCTGCAGCTCCTGCAAATACTACTGTTCAATGTTCAGCAAACGTTCCTGCAATGACAAACCTTAACTGGACTGATAACTGTGATGGTGCCGGTTCTGTGGTTGGTACAGATGTTTCAAATGGCCAAACTTGTCCAGAAGTTATTACGCGTACATGGACCTATACAGATAACTGTGGTAATACAGCTACAGCTCAACAAATAATTACAGTTGATGATACGCAAGCTCCTGTTTTTGCGGCTCCTCCTGCTAATACTACCGTTCAATGTTCAGCAAATGTTCCTGCAATGACAAACTTAGGTTGGACTGATAACTGTGATGGTGCCGGTTCTGTGGTTGGTACAGATGTTTCAAATGGCCAAACTTGTCCAGAAGTTATTACGCGTACATGGACCTATACTGACAATTGTGGCAATACAGCTGCAGTTTCACAAACCATTACTGTTGATGATACGCAAGCTCCTGTTTTTGCTGCCCCACCAGCCAACATAACAGTAGAATGTGCTGGAAACGTTCCTGCTATGACAAACTTAGGTTGGACAGATAACTGTGATGGTGCTGGTTCAGTAGTTGGTACGGATGTCTCAAACGGTCAAACTTGTCCTGAAATTATTACAAGAACCTGGACTTACACAGACAATTGTGGAAATGTTGCGTCCGTATCTCAAACCATAACAGTAGACGATACAACTCCACCAACGGCTTCAAATCCTCCTAACATTAATTTGGTTGGATTACCGATTCCTGCAGCTGATCCTAATGTGGTAACTGACGAATCTGATAACTGTGATCCTAACCCAACTGTTACATTTATTTCTGATGTGTCTGACGGAAATTCTTGTCCAGAAACGATTACTAGAACATATGAAATTGAAGATGATTGTGGAAATACTTCTCAAGTAACTCAGCTGATAATTATTGGAGATGCGAATCCTCCTACGGCTTCAAATCCTCTTCCTTTAGGTGTAGAATGTATTGCAGATATTCCTTTACCGGATCCGAATGTTGTAACGGATGAGGCAGATGATGCCGGAATTCCAGTAGTTGCCTGGGATAATGATGCATCAAATGGACAGACTTGCCCTGAGATAATAACAAGAACTTATTCTGTTACTGATAACTGTGGAAATGTTATTTATGTGACGCAAACAATAACAGTAAATGATATAACACCACCTTTTTTTGCAGCTCCACCGGCAAATACTTCTGTTCAATGTTCTGCAGATGTTCCGGCAATGACAAACTTAAACTGGACAGATAACTGTGATGGTGCTGGTTCAGTAGTAGGCTCAGATGCCTCAGATGGAAATACTTGCCCGGAAACAATTACAAGAACCTGGACATATACTGATAACTGTGGAAATACTGCAACTGTACAACAAACAATTGTAGTTGATGATACAACACCGCCTTTGGGAACAGCACCAGCAGCAATAACAGTTCAGTGTGCAGCAGATGTACCTGCAGCAGACCCAGCCTTAGTAACTGGAGTATCTGACAACTGTACAGTTAACCCAACGGTAAACTTTGTGGGTGATGCATCTGACGGACAATTATGTCCTGAGACAATAACCAGAACTTATGAAATTATTGATAACTGTGGAAATACTACAACAGTAACACAAACCATTACAGTTGATGATACTACTAATCCAACGGCATCTAATCCGGCGCAAATTATTGTACCGGGAGGGCCAGCTCCTACGCCGGATCCTAATGTTGTAATTGATGAGGCAGATAACTGTACAGCTAACCCTGTGGTGGCATTTGTATCACAAGTATCAGATAACAATCCATGTCCTGAGACAATTACTTATACTTATTCAGTAACGGATGATTGTGGTAACCAAATATTTGTAACTCATGAAGTATTGATTACAGATCCAATTGCCCCAACCGGAACAGCTCCGGCTGATATCACTGTTGAATGTATTGGTGATGTACCAGCTGCTGATCCTGCTTTAATCACAGATGAGGCCGATAACAATGGAACTCCAACAGTAACACATTTATCAGATGTTTCCAACGGGCAAACTTGTCCAGAAGTGATAACCAGAACATATAGAATTACAGATCCTTGTGGAAACTTTATTGATGTGATACAATTAATTACGGTTGATGATATCACAGCACCAACAGCATCTAACCCTGCTGCAGTAATTGTAGAGTGCATTGCAGATGTACCTGCAGTAGATGTAGCAGTGGTAACAGATGAGGTAGATAACTGTACGGTAAATCCAACGGTAACACATGTTGGAGATGCATCAGATGGAAATACTTGTCCTGAAGTGATTACAAGAACATATAGAATTACTGATGATTGTGGAAACTTTGTAGATGTATTCCAAACAATCACGGTAGATGATATCACACCACCACTAGGAACAGCTCCAGCAGCAGTAACAGTTCAGTGTGCAGCAGATGTACCTGCAGCAGACCCAGCCTTAGTAACTGGAGTATCTGACAACTGTACAGCTAACCCAACTGTGAACTTTGTTTCAGATGCATCTGACGGACAATTATGTCCTGAGACAATAACCAGAACTTATGAAATTATTGATAACTGTGGAAATACTACAACAGTAACACAAACTATTACAGTTGATGATACTACTAATCCAACGGCATCTAATCCGGCGCAAATTATTGTACCGGGAGGGCCAGCTCCTGCACCGGATCCTAATGTTGTAATTGATGAAGCAGATAACTGTACAGCTAATCCTGTAGTGGCATTTGTATCACAAGTATCAGATAACAATCCTTGTCCTGAGACAATTACTTATACTTATTCAGTAACGGATGATTGTGGTAACCAAATATTTGTAACTCATGAAGTATTGATTACAGATCCAATTGCCCCAACCGGTACAGCACCAGCTGATATCACAGTTGAGTGTATTGGAGATGTTCCAGCGGCTGATCCTGCTTTGATTACAGATGAAGCAGACAACAATGGTGTGCCAACAGTTGCGCACGTAGGAGATGTATCAGATGGACAATCATGCCCTGAGACGATTACTAGAACTTACTCAATAACTGACCAGTGTGGAAACGTAATCACAGTAGATCAAATCATCACAGTAAATGATATCACAGCACCAACAGCATCCAACCCTGCAGCGGTAGTTGTAGAATGTATAGCAGATGTTCCTGCAGTAGATGTAGCAGTGGTGACAGATGAGGCAGACAACTGTACAGTAAATCCAACAGTAACACATGTTGGTGATGCATCAGATGGAAACACTTGTCCTGAAGTGATTACAAGAACATATAGAATTACTGATGATTGCGGAAACTTTGTAGATGTATTCCAAACAATCACTGTAGATGATATCACACCACCACTAGGAACAGCTCCAGCAGCAGTTACAGTTCAGTGTTCAGCAGATGTACCAGCTGCAGATCCAGCCCTAGTAACGGGAGTATTAGACAACTGTACAGCTAACCCAACGGTAAACTTTGTGGGTGATGCATCAGATGGAAACACATGTCCTGAAGTAATCACTAGAACTTATGAAATAGTAGATGATTGTGGAAATACAACAACAGTAACACAAACCATTACAGTTGATGATACAACACCACCAACTGCATCTAACCCTGCAAGTACAACTATTCCAGGTGGACCAGCTCCTGCACCGGATCCAAATGTTGTAATTGATGAGGCTGATAACTGTACAGCTAACCCTGTAGTGGCATTTGTATCACAAGTATCAGATAACAATCCATGTCCTGAAACAATTACCTACACTTACTCAGTGACTGATGATTGTGGAAACACTATCAACGTAACACATGATGTAATCATTACAGATCCTATTTTACCTACTGCATCAAATCCTTTACCGGTGACAGTTGAATGTATAGGAGATGTTCCGGCACCTGACCCGGCGGTGGTGACAGATGAGGCGGACAATAATATAGGTGCACCAGTAGTGGCTTGGGTTTCGGATGTATCAGATGGAAATACATGCCCTGAAGTGATAACAAGGACCTATTCTGTTACAGATGTATGTGGTAACACAATAAATGTTGCTCAAACAATTACGGTAAATGATATCACACCTCCAACAGCATCAAACCCTGTAGCCGTTACCGTTCAATGTATTGGGGATGTACCTGCAGTAGACATCAATGTTGTAACAGATGAAGCAGATAACTGTACAGTGAATCCAACAGTTACTCACGTATCAGATGTATCAGATGGAAACACATGTCCGGAGACAATTTCAAGAACTTATAGAATTACAGATGACTGTGGTAACACAACAGATGTAGTACAAACTATCACAGTTGATGACACAACACCACCAACGGCATCTAACCCTACTTCGGTAGTAGTTGAATGTATAGGAGATGTGCCAGCAGTTGATATTGCAGTAGTAACAGATGAGGCAGATAACTGTACAGCAGCTCCGGTTGTAGCACACGTATCAGATGTGTCAGATGGAAATACTTGTCCAGAGACAATTACAAGAACATATTCAGTAACGGATGATTGCGGAAACAGTATTGATGTAACACAAACGATAATTGTAAATGATATTACTGCACCAACAGCATCAAATCCTGCTCCTATTACAGTGAGTTGTGCATCTGATGTTCCATTGGCAGATATCACAGTAGTAACAGATGAAGCAGACAACTGTACAGCAGCACCTGTTGTAGCACACGTATCAGATGTTTCAAATGGAAATGTTTGTAATGGAGAAATTATTACAAGAACATACTCAGTAACGGATGATTGTGGAAACACCATTAACGTAACACAAGAAATCCACATTGATGCGGCAACACCAAGTGTAGATGCAGGATTGAGTCAAGTGGTATGTGAAGGAGATGCAGTAACCTTAACAGCATCAAATCCGGATAATGCTCAAATATCTTGGGACAATGGAGTATTGGACGGAATTTCATTTATTCCACCTGTAGGAAACAATACTTACACTGTTGTAGCTTCAGTATGTAATGGAGAGTGTTTCAGTGATGATCAAGTGAATGTGAATGTGAATCCTACACCAGTGATAGCATTTGAAGGAGATGTATTATTGGGCTGTGCTGATCATACGGTGACTTTCACAAATAATTCTACTGAACAATTTGATTGTAACTGGAGTTTTGGTGACGGAGGAGCATCTAATACATGTGGACCAGTATCTTACACATACAATAATTCAGGAATGTTTGATGTAACATTGACAGTAACTTCACAGGCGGGATGTACTGCATCAGACACATATAATGATTATGTTGAGGTAGTGGCTTATCCGGATGCAATTTTTTCTTACAGTCCAACTGAATTGGATATAATGGACACTGAAGTTGAGTTTACAAATGCTTCAACGAATGCATTGTATTATGAATGGAATTTTGGTGATTTGACACAGAATTCTACTGAAGAAAATCCAACACACGAGTATCCTAGTCAACAAGGTGGAGATTACATGGTAACATTATTAGCTTACAATGATTTAGGTTGTTATGATACCACAAATGCTTTGATCTCAATCAAAGACATTTTGATTTTCTATGTACCAAATGTGTTTACGCCAGACGGAAATTCAATAAACAATGATTTTAAACCAATCTTCTATTCGGGACTAGATATTTATGATTATCACCTGACGATTTTTGACAGATGGGGCGAAATAGTTTTTGAATCGTACAATGCTTCTGTTGGATGGAACGGACATTTTGGAGATGGTGGATTGGTACAGGATGGATCGTACGTATGGCAACTTGAATTTGGCGTAACAATGTCAGATGAGAAAAAGAAGCACCGAGGCCATGTTACAGTATTGAAATAATTTAAAAAGGGAAGTTTTTACTTCCCTTTTCTTTTTTTCTTTTTATCTAATTCTTCTTGTTCCAATAACTTTTTCCAGTTATTTGATCCATCATCCGAAAACAAAATAGTTTCCTGATATTCACTTGAATCTATTTCAGCCCTTTTAATAGGAACAGTAATATAAGATTCAATTTGTTTTAATATTTCTATTTCGTTTTTCGCACAAAATGCAAGTGCTAACCCTCTTTTTTTACCTCTTCCTGTACGTCCAACCCTGTGCACATAGTTTTCTGCTTGCTCAGGTAAATCGTAATTAATTACATAATCTACGTCTGGGATGTCTATTCCTCTTGCGGAAACATCTGTTGCGATTAAAATCTTGTTTTTACCGGTTTTAAAACGACTTAAAACTTCTTCTCTATCTCTTTGTTCCTTATCCCCATGAATAGTTTCAGATTTTATTTGAACTCTTTCCATAGCAGCCGTAACCCTTTCGGCTCTGACTTTGGTACGCACAAAAACCAAGAATTTTAAATCTTCATTCTCCTTAATCAATCTCTCTAAAAAGAATCTCTTATCATCCATTTCAATAAAGGCGACAGAATGGTCAACGTTTTTAGATACCGGATCTTTAGGACTAATTTGAATTCGGATTGGATTTTTTACCAGCGAATAAGCTAGTTTTTTAATCTTCTCATCTATTGTAGCTGAAAAGAAAAGCGTTTGTCTGCTATTTGGCAGATATCTTACCAAATCTTTGATGTCTTTATAGAATCCAAGATCTAACATGTGATCCGCTTCATCTAAAATAACAACCTCTACTTTGTCCATTTGAATATAACCTTGACTTGCCAAATCAAACATTCTACCAGGTGTGGTTACCATGATGTCAACTCCTTTTAACAAAGCATCAATTTGAGGATCTTGTTCAACTCCACCATAAATACACTGAGTTCTTACCTTTGTATTTCTTCCTAATTCATGAAAAACATTGGTTATTTGAATAGCCAATTCTCTAGTAGGTACCATAACTATTGCTCTAATAGCATGAGTTTTGGTTTTCTTCTTTATGAATTGAATTTTATCTAAAATAGGAATAGCAAAAGCAGCAGTTTTACCGGTACCTGTTTGGGCAATGGCTAATAAATCTTCTCCTTTTTGAATGTGTGGAATGCATTTAAACTGAATATCGGTGGGTCTTTTAAAGCCCATCTTTTTCAAATTGGTTTTTAATTCAATAGAAATGCGGTAATCTTCAAATTTCATAATCGTTTGTAAAGTTATGATTTAATAATCACATAATTTCAAGAGATTTCTTCATCATAAGACAACTTTAATTTAATCTATTCCTTTTTTATCTACCCTAAATTTGACATGTCTTTTCTAAGCCAGCGGGCTAATATTTCTGACGTTCTGATTGATCTTATAAACAACAATCAGAGGTAGATTTTTTCATGGTACGGAACCTTGAGTCATTCTGATTCAAGGTTTTCTTTTTTCTTATTCGTAATTTTGTAGCATGGCAGAGGAAATAGTGAATAAAGTAGCCCAAGCTCAAATTGAGCAGATTGATTTGTCTTCATTTAAATCGAACGACTTATTGATGGAGATTGATTTAAAGAATCAACTTTGGAATGATTTGGTTCTAAAGGAAAAGGATTTTAGAGATTGGGTAAAGGAGCATGATTGGAGTCAGTATGCTGGAAATTCAGTTAGTGTTTTTTGTTCTTCTGATGCAATAATTCCTGCATGGGCCTTTATGCTAGTAACGGCTCAATTAAAAGATGCTAATGTTTATTGTGCAAATGTTAAACAAACAAGGGAAGAACAGTTTTTCCAAAATTTAAATAATTGGAATATTGACCATTTACAAGATAAAAGGGTGATGGTTAAAGGATGTTCTGATATTCCAAATCCAAATAAGGCATATGTAGTCCTTACTAAAAAGTTGATTCCAATTGTAAAAAGCTTGATGTTTGGTGAACCTTGTTCTGCGGTTCCGGTTTATAAGAAAAAGTAGCTTAACGTAATACCGTTACATGACCATAAAACTCCTTCATGTCTGAGTCGTTATCTAAAGGAGTTCCTGTAATTCTCCAGATATATACTCCGTCCTGAACAATCACGCCATTATAAGTTCCATCCCATCCTTGATTTAGATCTTCAGTTTCAAAGATTAGTTCTCCCCATCTATTAAAGATGTATAAATGGTAGAAGTCTGGATGGAAGAAATTAGTGACAGGTTTAAACACGCTATTATCTGAATAACCATCTAAAATGATGGCATTTGGAACATACAACAATTGTTCGTTATCAATTATTATATCCTGACAACTTGTATCCTTACAACCAAAATTATTTTCCACGATTAAACAAACTTGCAGAGGATCAATATCCGGAAGTAGTTCAATTGGAATACTAGTATGCTCTGTATAAACAGTATCAGTTAAATAGTACCACGTATTATTTACGTTATCTGTAGAAAGATTTATTAAATCCACTTCTTGATCAAAAATTGATGGAGGATTAGGAACAAATTCAAAATCTGAAACCGGAACACCATAGAATGACACAAGATTAACAAAAGAAGTATCAATAGGACATCCGTACTGAGAATTGAAGTTTAATATTAAATCCCCACTTCCCGGTTCTGTGTATGTCACATATAAATTATTCAAAGTAGCCGAATCAATATCGCCATATGTTGATGTCCATATTAAATCAGAACCTAGTTCAATTGGATCAACACCAATTGTATAATTAATTTGGAAAGGTGGACAACCTGAAGTCGTATCAGGAGTAAGTGAAACAATTGGATCAATGTGCAATAATACCGTAATTGAATCTTCAGTAGATAAACCACATTCATCTGTAACTGTCACATAAAAGGTGGTATCAGAATTAATTGTTGGATAGATATATGGTATTGTATCTCCATTGCTCCAATCATAAAGATAGGTTTCTATTAAATCATCCGCTTCAGAGAATAAAGTGATTTCTGCACCTAAACATACCATTGTATCATTTGCAGTGTTCAATACCGGAGGAGGAGCAACATAAATGTACATTGTGTCTGTATCAAAGGTACAACCATGGTCATCTGTAATGGTAACATAAAATGCTGAGTCGGTAAAGAAAGGTTCAAAGATCGTTTCACTTGAAGAAGCCCCGTTATTTACTGAGAAAGTATAAGGAATAGTTCCTCCAGTTCCAACAACAGAAAAGAAAACACTATCTCCATAACAAATGTACTGGTCAGGAGTAACAAATCCTTCAAGAGGTTGAGGAGTTGGCACGAATACAAATGCGCTATCACCAGGACATCCATTTGCATCCTGAACATATGCCATGTAAGAATTGGTAGGTAATGAATTAAATTGATTATTAGCTGTAAATCCAGCTCCTAAACTATAAAAACCTGCTGTAGCTGAATAAACTGTTACTTGTCCGTCTATATCCCCAAAACAGGTTACTCCAGTAATTTGCACACTGTCAATTACGGCTTGAATAGGTTCAGTTAAAACAAAGTTTAAAGTATCAACAGAACAACCATTGTCATCTGTAATATCCAATGAATATGTTCCATCACAAACGTTGCTAGCTGAATTTCCAACCGTTCCTAATAGTGAATTATTCCAAGTGAAAGTATAATCAGTAGCAATAGTACCTCCAGAAACTGTAGCTGTCACACTACCATCACAATATCCGTAGCAAGAAGGATCAATAATATCTAATTGATCAATCACCAATGGATTTGGTTCTGTAATATTTACTTGAGTTATTGCTTGGCATCCATTTCCATCTTCTACCATTAGGTCATATGTAGCAGCTGACAAGGCAGGGAATTGACTAACACTTTGCCAATTTGTTCCATTATCAATGCTATAATCATAAGGCAAAGTTCCGCCTGAGACATTAAAAGTAATTTGCCCAGTGTTGTTTTGATAGCAACTTAAGTTTGTTTGTGCATAATTTAAAACCAGTGCAGATGGTTGGGTTAAAATTGCAATTGTTGTGGCAACACATCCATTATCATCTGTAACAAAAACGTTGTAAATTCCATCCGTTAGACCATTAAACACATTTGAAAGCTGATAAGGCCCTGCTGCACTTGTAATACTATACTGATGTGTTCCAACTCCGCTTGATGAAGTAACGGTTAATGATCCTGTTGCATTTCCAAAGCAGTCAGGGTCTATAGCCGAAACATTGTCAATTTGAGGTTCAGGATCGGCAACAATCGTAATAATAGTATCTAACTGACAACCATGATCATCTTCTAACACAACATTGTAGTCACCTTCATCTAAATTGTCAAAATTGTTAGCAGCTTGGAAAGAAGTACCGTTATTATTTGAGTACACATAATTAGGTGTACCGTTTGAAGCGGTAATAATAAATTCTCCGTTGTCACTGCTGCAAGTTTCAGGGCTGGTTGTATAAGTAAGTGATAATTGGGTAGGTTGAGTCAAGCACGTATTCAAAGTAATATTACAACCATTTGCATCTTGCACATAAACATCATAACATCCATCAGCAAGGTTACCTAATTGATTTGAAGTTGATACTGAATTACCATTGTCAGGACTATAAATGTATCCAGGTGTTCCACCGCCGGCAACGGCAATTATCGACCCATCAGCAGATCCATAACAAAGTGGGTCAATCCATGAAGTGGCCAATGTTAATGCAGGTGGTTCTGTTAAAGTTTGTGTAGTATCAAATGTACAACCATTGTCATCTGTTATTGTAATTGGATATACTCCTGCAGGAAGTAAGGTAAATACCCCTGTTGTATTGTTTCCGGCAACAGTAAATGTATAAGGAGGCGTTGCTCCGTCTGCTACAACTTGTATAAATCCGGTATTATCATTATTACAAACCAGGTTAGTTGAGTTAATATTAATTTCAAATGTGTCTGGCTCAGTAATTTCAATTTGACCTCCACCTAAACAACCCATGGCATCTTGTACCATAAGATCATAAACACCTGAACTTAAATTGGTGAATTGTGATGCCGGGAAATAGTTTGCCCCATTGTCAATTGAATAGTTGTAAGGACCATTGTCACCACCTGTAACATTTGAGATTTCAATTGTTCCGTCTGTACCTTCTGGACATGTAATCATTGTGGCAGTTTCATCAAATAAAATTGTATCCGGTTCAGTTATAATAACTTCTTGAATACCGATACACAATCCATTGTCTTCAATTGTTACAAAGTATTGTCCTGCTCCTAGTCCTGCAAAAACTCCAAACGGTTGAGTTTGTCCAGTAGTGTTTAAAGTATAAGAGAATGGAAACTGTCCAAATTGCTGATTTACAATAAACCCTCCATCTGTACTTCCATTACAAGTTGCATTCATCACAAAATCAATTTGAGTTGTCATGACATTGTCTGATAAAGCAGAGAAAACAGAGTCAACGCAACCTAATGCATCTTCTACTTGTAAAGTGTATAATCCTGAGTAAAGATTTTGGAAGTATCCATTTAGGAATTGCGTGGTATTTCCACCATCAATTGAGTACCAAAAAGGTGGGGTTCCTGAGTTAGGATCAACAACAATTTCAAAACTTCCATCATTTGCTCCACAGTTTGAAGGATTATTGGCAACAAATGAGAAACTAAATGGTGGTGGATCTGTCAAGGTAATTTGATCAGGGAATTCGCAACCATTCGCATCTTTAACAATTACATCATAAACACCCGCCATTAAAGTTGTTACAGGGTTTGCAGAAACATAAGTAGCTCCGCCATCTACACTGTATTCATAAGCACCTGTACCACCTGTTGCAGTGAATGAAATTTCACCTGTAGGAGTTTGATGACAAATTGGATCAATGAATGACTGAGTAGATGTTAAAGCCGGAGGTTCGTTAATTACAATTAATCCATTAGACAAACATCCCAATGTGTCTTTCACCACAACATTGTATAAACCTGCACACAAGTTGTCTAAAACATTACTTGATTGAAAAGTTAATCCTCCGTCATCTGAATACATATAACCAGGGGTTCCGCCTGATGCACTTACTTCAATTTCACCATCACAAACTCCATTACATAAAGCATCACTTGCTATATGAGTCCATGAAATTATTGGTGGTTCTGTAATTGTGAAAGCAACTGTGTCTGTACAACCATTTAAATCTGAAACAACAATTTCATGTGGACCAGCCAAAATTGAGTTAAACATATTGCTACTTTGACTTGCTCCTCCGTCCATAGCATAAGTTATTGGAGATGTTCCGCCACTAATACCAACTATTGCTAAACCAGTAAATCCACCAAAACAGGTTACGTGTTTTAATGAATCTAAAGTGGCATTTGGTGAAGCGTAATTAACAATATTAATCACAACATCATCTGTACAACCATTAGCATCTGTAACGGCAATAGTATATGCTCCTGCCGCTAAATTTGAAAAGACTGGGCTACTTTGTGATGGCCCTGCATTTAATGTGTAAGTATAAGGTGCAGTTCCTCCCGCAGTAGAAACGGTGATTTCACCGTTTACTAATGAACAAGTTTCATCAGTATGCGAAGCCTCTGAAACCACCAATACATTAGGTTGAAAAACGGTGGTAGGAATAATAGCTTCACAGTTATTAGAATCAGTTAAAGTTATTGTGGCCGGACCTGCACATAATGATCCAAACATATTTGAAGATTGATCTGCACCTGCTCCTAATGCATATAAGTAAGGAGTAGTTCCTCCAGTAGCATTTGCAGTAATCATCCCATCACATAATCCATTACAACTAACAGAATCTACAAGTAGATTAGCTGAAAGTACTGCCGGTTGGTTAATTACAATTACAGTATCGTAAACGCAATCAGGACCAAAAGTAAGGTTGACATTGTAATTGCTGGATCCAATACTTCCAAAATTCCCACCTGCTTGAGAAGTGGTTCCTCCATCTATACTATAGGCAGTTGCCCAAATATCACTTATAACTATTGACCCATCAGTGTAACCATTACAAGTAGGTTCTTCCAAAATAAAATCTGGTGCAATAGAACAACATGTAGATGAATTCATTGGTAATACATTAACTGTAACCACGGTTGAATCATAACATATACTACCGCCATCTACATAATAAGTGAAATGATAATTTCCGGGTCCAACAGCACCCACATTAAACTGGTTACCAAACAAAGCTCCTGAATTGTCATTGTCAACCCAATAACCTCCCGGATCATAAGTTCCAAGCAATAAATTCTCAAGAGTAATATCAGCTGTGTCGGCGCAAGCTACAATTGAATCACCCAAACCTGTATTGATATCCGCATAATTTGTAAAAACTAAAGTAGAAGTTTCACAAATTGTATCCGGAATGGCACCACAACAGTTTAGCATTTTACAAACCGTCAAATCCAATGTATCAGTTCCTATCGTATTTGGATCACCTATATAAGTAAAAAACAAGGTGTCTTGATTGAAACCATCAATGATAACTTGCCCATTTAATGCCGGATCATGGAAATTTGCTGAAACATTGATATAAGGCCCTTCAATTGAATACGTAACATAACTTGAAGCACTGTCAGCACAAACAATAAATGAACTTGTATCTCCTTGATCTATCTGTGTAAATTGAGTAAATCCAGTAAAATATCCGGCACTTCCTCTTGGGCCTTGTAGTGTAAGCAGTGCAACATTGATGATACTATCCGATTCAACTACAAAGTCACCTGTACCACCAGGAATTTTATAAGTAACCCAACACGAATTTCCGGTAACAGCCAAACCACCTGTTAAAGGGGTTGCCGATCCGTTAACAAAGACATCAGCATTGGCTCTTGCCGTGATACTTACAGTAGGTTCTCCAACCAGGTTTACAGAAGGAATTACTACCTTTTTAAAACCATTACAACGAAGAGGCGGAATAAAATTCAAACTTGTAGCAGCCGTACTTGAACCAGATAGAGACTGATACATAAATGCAGGCTGTGAAGTTGTAATATAAATGTTGTCATTTGCAGAGTAAGCTGTTTGAGGTAGGTAAAAATATTCTCCCGAATTAATAGTTGCAATAGGTGTTCCGCTTCCATTTACATAAATAGCTGTATTGTTATATTCTGCTACTACTAAAGGTCTTTCCGTATTAGCATTTCCATCACCTTCAACGAAAATATATTCTTGCCCAACAAGATCAAGTGGAACAATTTGATCTACACCAATATCTCTTAGATTACCATCTGCACCTGATAACCATGAACCGGTATTACATGCTATCGGTTTATTGGATGTTACAAGTGTACCATTTACACCATTAATATTGTTTGTTGCCCCTGGTTCATCAATCCAAGCTGCAATCACATAAGATTCTCCTGCATTCAATGTTACAGTTATATCATCAGAAGTACCAGCAGTTTGAGGTGTGTTTCTGAAGATTACACCGGGTGAAATATCTGAAAATGTAACAGTAGTATTATCTTCAGAAGCCATTACAGAAATTTCATGCGCTTTAACATAAGCTATAGTTCCAGAACTATAAATATGTCCTGATCTGAAATGTGTCCCTAGTCCTGTTCCTGCTCCTTTTGAATTCAAACTCAACCCTTGTGCACTTTGTACGTGTCTCAGATTCACATAAATGGGAGCTGAAGCTTCAATTATAAAACCATCAGTAGCATTTACGGTATTTAATTCGGCTGTTGCAATAATTCCGGGAGCTGCATATCCTGTACCTAAGAGCGTTACGTTTGGATTTACATCTGTGATTACCGTACTATAAAGAATTGTTCCCTGACCATTTTTAACATCAACAGTTACCGGCCCGGTTGAAGGAGTAGACAAGATCATATAGTGATCCTGAACATTTGTTCTTCCGTAAAGTGGTGGAACGTAGTGTTTCACATCCAATTGCCCTATACCTGGGATAGATATAAACAACATTATTGCTATGAGCAATTTGCGAAACATTAGATAATTGGGTCTATACTTTTAGTCGGTTAGTCTTCTAAAATACGATTTTCAAAACAAGACGTTGTCTATTTATCGATAAAATCACAGAATTAACCGTTATTTAGACTGAAAACAAGGAGGGTTATTTTGATTTAAACTCCTGTTTAAGGAATTTAGAAGTGTTTTCAACTGATTTTTGAATGGGGATGAATTGAAAATTGAGGCGATCGGTTATTTTTTGATTTGAAAATTTTGAAACGCTCATAGCACTTCTACTTGTTTCTTTTGTAATTGTCTGTTTAGAGAAAAATAATATACGTTTCAGTGTAGATAATCTCCAGGCTAAACCTGCCATCCAACGCTTTACTTTTACTGAAGGAGGCTTCACATTGAACTCATTAGCTATGTAATCAAAAACCTCTTTAAAAGGTAAGTTTTCACTAATAAGTAAGAAACGTTCATTAAATATTTTTTGATCAGAAAGTTCGCACATGGCTGTGGCAACATCTCTGGCATCTACAAAAGCATTTATACCCGGAGTGTAAAATTTAAGTCCGTTTGCCACGACCCTGAAAATCCCTATGGAAGATTCATTCCAATTTCCAGGACCAAAAATGATGCTTGGATTGACGATAACAGCATTTAAACCTTCTTCCACACCTCTCCAAACTTCCATTTCGGCACTATACTTTGACACAGAATAATTTGAATTATGACTTCCGGCTTTCCAAAGCATGTTTTCTGTTGCAAATTCTGCATTATCACGTCTTCCAATTGCAGCAGTTGAGCTTACATAACACAGATGATCTACTTTATGATGTATACAAACATTAACAACATTGGCAGTTCCTTCTTTATTCACCAACCACAGTTTTTCACGGTCTTTTTTCAGAAAAGAAACCATTCCTGCACAATGATATACAACACGGCAACCTTCAATGGCTTTGTCTAGACTATAAACATCAGTTATATCACCTTCAACCCATTCAATTTGGTTAAAGATTTGGTCACCCTTATTTCCATGATAAAAATTGAAAACTTTTTTTACCATTTCCAGTCGAGCATCACTGCGTTTTAAAGCTCTAACTTTTTCGCCTCTTGCCAGTAATTCAAGTATGATATGAGTACCTAATAAGCCGGTTCCACCTGTCACAAAAATCATATTTCAAAGTTAACCTAAAATTGCTTGGTTTAACATCCCTTAACAAGGCAAATCTGATGTTTTCAGGCGATCGGCATACAAATTGTTATATTTGTTATTAAACAGAAACTAAAATGAAAAAATTACTTGCCATTCTTACCATTGTTCTTAATCTATCTGTATTTGCTCAAGACGAGTATGAAGATGGAATTTATGCTGTTTTTAACACTTCTAAAGGGGAAATAGTATGTATGTTGGAATATCAAAAAGTACCATTAACTGTTGCCAATTTTGTTGGGTTAGCAGAAGGTAATTTGGTATACAACACCACACAGATTTCAAAACCTTTTTATGATGGATTGAAATTTCACAGAGTAATTAAAGATTTCATGATTCAAGGTGGAGATCCAAATGGAAATGGAAGTGGAGGACCTGGATATAAGTTTATGGATGAATTTCATCCCGACTTAATGCACACAGGACCGGGAATATTGTCAATGGCCAATTCAGGTCCAAATACAAATGGGTCTCAGTTTTTCATTACTCATAAGGCAACACCTTGGCTAAATAACAAACATGCTGTTTTTGGACATGTAATTAAAGGGCAAGATGTTGTAAATGCTGTTGCACAAGGAGATGAAATGATTTCTGTTAAAATAATCCGTGTTGGTGATGATGCAAAAGCATTTAATCCAACTTTGGTAATGTCTACTGAGCCGGCAAATATTGCCAAAAGAAAAGAAGAAGAATTGGCAAACAGAGTTGTTGATTTTAAAGTAGAGATGAATAAGCTATTTCCTAAAATGGAGCAAACCGAATCTGGTTTGATGATTGAACACACTAAAAAAGGAAAAGGAAATGCAGTTGTTGAAGGAAATAAAATTGTGTTGAAATACAAAGGATATTTCGCAGAGGGAATGAGACCGTTGGATACATCAAGTGTTGCCAGAGAAATTTCGGCTATCTATGCAAAGAATCAAATGCTTGCAGGATGGTATGAGGCATTTGGATTGATGAAAGAGGGTGGACAGGCCAAAGTAGCTGTTCCTTATTGGTTGGCTTTTGGGGAGCAAGGAGCTCAAAATATTCCGCCTAAGTCAAACATGGTTTTTGAGTTAGAACTAGTTTCAGTAATTGATGTAAATAAGGCGTTTAAAGCCGAAATGTCTAAAACATATCCAAAGGCTATTCAAACTGAGTCTGGTTTGATGTATGAAATCATTGAAAAAGGTGAGGGAGATAATCCTAAAGTAGGGCAAACTGTTGAGGTTGATTACAAAGGGATGTTAATTGATGGAACTGTTTTTGGAGACTCAAAAGATGATGGAAGAACGTTGACATTCCAACTTGGTAAAAGACAAGTAATCCAAGCTTGGGAAGAAGGAATCTTATATGGTCAAAAAGGGGGTAAAATTAGGCTTATTGTTCCTTACTGGTTAGGTTATGGAAGTCAGGCTAAAGGAGGATACAACGGTAAACCCGGAATACCTGCTAATTCACACTTAATATTTGAAGTTGATATACTAGATGTAAAGTAAAACTACTTTATTTCAGTACCCAAAGCTTTAAGATAATCTTGAAATCTTGGTTGTTCGATTAAATTATCGTTACCAACCATCAAAACGTTTTCAGGAGTGTTATTTTCCAACCAAAAAACCAATGATGAAATGGAAGCATTCATGGTTCCATTAATGTCAATTTCACGAGTTGGTTTATGATTTCTCTCCATTTGATGTTTCAATTCTTTACTCTCTCTTGAAAGATTGTGATCTGCATTGATAATCACTAGAGATTGGCAAAGTTCAAATAGACTTTCTTTACCATCAAAGACTTCAACAGGTACATTGTTTTGTTTAGCCCACGTTTCAATAGACTGTTCAAAAGGATCGTTATTTCTAAGTATAATTTTTTTTAATAGCATCTGCAAGTAGTCTTCAATTCCGAAAAAGGACAGCAAATTTAATGCTAAACTTACCTTTTACCCAATTTATCTCGAAAAAATTTTAAAAAATCATTGTTAATTACCTTCACTTATAGGAAACATACTTATTACACACCTATAAAGCATCCCTTTGGTACTTGAGATATTGAAGTGTAAACAATTGAATTCCTAACAATAAAGAGGCTGTTAATAAATGTATAGGTTGAGTGAAAGCAGGCATATCTGCATATGAGAATAAAACGCCTGTTGCAAATTCAACCAATATTAAAGCAACAATAATCTTAATCGTTGGGATTCCGTAAAGCCATTTTCTATTGAAATAAAACAAAACAAAATTTGCCGCCAGTAAAACCCAAGAAAATGATCTGTGAAAATAAAAATCCCCCTTCATATTGGCAATCCACTCTGTTCTACCCATTGAATCTTTCACCATAAAATCTATTTCCTGTCTTACTTGTGCACCAAACATAATTTGAACAAATGTCAATAGGAGTGTAAACCAAAAAAGATATTTAAAAGCAGGTTTTATTTTAAGTTGATATTTTTTGTCTTTTATGATGCGGATTATCTTCACCTGTATAGCCACAATCACAAGTGCTAAAAACATATGTAAAGTAATGGTCCAAGGTACAAGGTTAGTAGCTACGACAATTGAACCAAACCAGGCTTCAATTCCCATTAGAATAAGGTTGAGTAATGTTAAATAAAGCAATGTTCTTTTTCTTCTATACTTTACAAGTGTCCAAATAAAGAGGATTAGGACAGCATTTCCGGCTAAAAACCCAACCAGCCTATTAGCATATTCTGTCCACGTTTTAGCTGCATTGAAATCTTGCTCAATTAAAAGTGTTTCATCATTTCTTAATTGATCTGCCGTTTCTGACATCCCAATTTTTTCAATAAATCCAGCAAATTTCTTCACCTTCTTGGCTCTGTAATCCTGATATTTTTCTTTGTAATTATCTGGTAATTGATCTGCAGAAGTCGGAGGGATATATTGATCAAAACATTTAGGCCAATCCGGACATCCCATTCCTGAACCCGTAGATCTAACAACACTTCCTGCAATGATGACAAGGTAAATTAATACCAAAGTTGTCCATGCTAGTTTTAAATATGATCTACTAAATGTTGAATTCATGAGTGCAAAAATAGTAGATATTCAACAATCATCATCTTTATTTACCACTCATCTACTAAACACCTTTCCGTTCATCAAGTTGTATAACAAATAGAACCGATTGACACAATTGGGAAAATTGTAGAGGACTGTACTCATACCTTGGTACCGGTATATTTTTTTCATGGGCCTAATGGAGGTCTGACACAATGTGTCAAGCAAGCCGCGAGGGAAGTAAGTATTTGATCTATCCAATAGTTAAATTACCTAAAGTAGCCTTCCCTCCGGTAATGCTTTCTACAAATAATGTTTTTTGATAAGATCCTCTAATCCAAGACTAGGTCGAACCGCATTGATATTGATCACTTTCCCTGTTTTATCTAACATTACATAACGTGGAATGCTGTTTAACATGTATTCGCTTTGCAAACCTTCAGATTCCTCTTTTGTCAGATAAATATTGAGTTTGAATTCTTCTTTAATAGCCATTTTTCTCCAATCATCTTCTTTACACCAAACTCCCACACTTACTATATTTATTTTCTCACCATATTTCTCTTCCAATTCTCTTAATCCAGGGAACTCTGCTTTACACGGTCCACACCAAGTAGCCCAAAAGTCCAAAATGATTGGTTTACCATAAAAGTCTTTTAATGAGATTCTGTCACCATTGAGATTGATACCGCTAAAATTTTTGAATTCTTTACCAATTGAGTTTTTTTCTAAAGCCCTCAATTTTGCTGTTTCTTCAATGGATCCTAGATAATATTTTGAGGCGTTTTTTTGCTGTGCAACTTTATTTTTCCATGCGGCTTCAAGCTCGGGATAAAATTGAAGTTCATCATCTATATATGCAGCAAACAAACTGTCATAAGCATTAACTGCTTTAAATACGTTGGTTGTGTCTTCAGGATGGTCGTAACAATTAGCAATGGCCGATTGTATTAATAAACTGTATCGCTCACTTATTAGATAAACAGTCATGTTCATGTTATTTCTTTCAGCTCCCGTTCCGGTAAATGAAAGAGTTTCATCAAACATTTTTGTGTTCACTTTAGTGGTTATATCATCTCCTTTTTGCATGTAAACCGCAAAGTATTCATCCCCTGTGTTTACAATAAACTCTGATAATTCATCTACTTCTACTTCAAATGAAAAAAGTCCATTTTTAATGTCACAACTGTCCACAACTTTTTGCTTTACTTTTTCACCAACCTTACCGTTGAAAATTAAATAAGCTTTGTCCTGATCAGGGTATGGATTTCTCATTTCAACGCTAATCTTAGCCGTTTTTTGAGACCAACTAAATACGCCAATAAATAGCGTTAAACACAGCAGTACATGTTTCATTTCTTTAAATTTTTATCAATCTGATTAGCTTCTAGAAGCAATGAAGTGATCTTGTCATAATTGCTTTCAATCTCATCAACAGAATAAAATGTTTTGATATAAACCTGTTTTCTATTTCCTTTTTCTAAAAAATCATTTGGCTTTAAAAGGTAACCTTTGGTAAATCCAAGTTCTACGCCTTTTTTAGTTTGTTTTCCCCAGGGAATTGAACCTGGCCAAATGAAACAAATATTTTTGTTTTTGAAATAAAAAGGAACATTCCAGGACAGTTTCTCTTTAATATCAGGCAAACTGTCCTGAATGATATCCCTTAAAATAGTGACCATCATTTGATGATCGTCATTTAAATATTCGTAAAACTCAATGTACGAATTGAATTTAAAATCTTGCATTAACGTCCACCAGCTCCCTGAGCATTCTCTGTTCCAACAGCAGCTGCAGACTCATAATGTTGTTTTAAAATATCGTCATAATCGTCAGCATAAGAACCAACTCTTTGAATAATAGCCAACGCTTCACTTTCATCTAATCCATCAACTTCACGAATCATTTTAATCCAGGCCCAATCATTATATAAAGCAAAAGCACAAGAGAACAACTTATCATTAAATGATAAAAGATCATAATAGAAAGTTTCTCTGTTTTGCTCAGGAATTTTCATAATTGGTGCCATTACTTGAAAATAAGCTCTTCCTTGATTTTCAATATGCCAGCAATCAATATAAACTTTTGCACTTCCTTTAAAAAGTGCCCATGAGCCGGCTTGATTTCCTCTGCATGTAGATGGGTCAACTCCAAGGGTTCTCAAACACGACTCTATCATGTCGTAATAATTTTGAATGTTACTCATAATTGTTTGATTTAGTTTGTTCTAAATCTAAGCATTTATTTCCTTATTTCCAGACTTGCAAGGAATTGATAATGACTATAAAAGCTTTATAATATATTTTCGTAATTTCAGGCAATAAATTTAGCTTCTCAAAGTTTTAGCTAGTATGAATAAGCTTTTGTTAACCTTAGCATTGTTTTCTTTTGTGAACATGCAAACCCTTGCTCAAGAAAAGGAAAAGTCTGAGCTTAAGTATTTGGATAAGGGACAGTTCTCAGTAGGTATGAGAACCACTACCAGTCTTTTTGGACATGATCAAATTCCGGGATTAGGAGTTGGTGGTCAAATGAGGTGGCAGTTTTTTGATTTTATGAATACTGAGTGGTTCGCAGATTGGATTACCATTGATTTAAATGGAGCCGGTACAAGAAACAATGCGCATATTGGATGGTCTGTGATGTTTTATCCAAAGCAGTTTGGATGGTTTACACCTTACGCAGTTGCAGGACATTGTTTTGATTACGGTAAAGTGACTCCATTGAGCACGCCTTATCAAGATCGCAGTGGAGATGTTGTTTCGCGCTGGAGTTCGGCTATTCAAGCAGGTTTAGGTTCTCATTTTTTCTTAAATGACAGATTCAATATTTCGCTACAAGCACAGTATATGTTGCATTTGGGTAATCATTTGGATTATGAAATTCACGAAACAGGTTCAGGATATTATGTTGAAACAGGAGGCGGACACTCAGTTGGTGCTGCATTAGAAGGACATGTTTTGGTGACAGCTAGTTTAAACTATAGAATTGCAGACTTATGGTAAGATTAAAGGTAATATTGATTGCGGCTGTTATTGGTTTATCTACCAATGCAAATGCACAGGAAAGAGACTGGAAAATTACTTCTGCACTCTCTTTTGCTCCTGGATTATTGACTGAAAAAACACAAACTATTCAGCTGCACGGGTATTTGGGATTTTTAAAGAATAAAATTCATCTAAGAGGAGATGCTTTTTATTTTCTGAATTCATATGGACAAAGGCCGAGATTTGATATGAATCATCAAATTTATGCTGGTGCTTTTTATCATTTTACAGATACACAATTTCAACCTTACGTAGGATTTCAGCCGGGAATTGCAATAGCAAGATCTTCAGAATATCAAACATTGAATGAAACTACAGGAGAATTGGAAGCAAAAATCGCTACTAGCCCTGTGGGATCAGCTGTTGGAGGATTTTCTTATTATGGAGAAAAGCTATTCTTTTTGTTTTTTGAAACAAGATACATTTTTGGTCAGCACAAGTCCAATACCTACCCGGTTTATCTGGATGAATTGAGATTTTCTTTTGGACTTGGTTTCTTTTTCTGACAACTTTTTAGCAGTTAGGCCCGTTATTTGCTATACAATCAATAGATAATACTGTTCATCAGTATTTTACAAATTGATGGCCTGAAATAATTAACTTTGAAGTTGATGCGACAATTGGTACTAACTGTCATTCTAAGCTGCTTGACACTGAGTGGTTTTGCTTCTCATATTGTGGGAGGTGAAATATTTTATGATCACTTAGGAGGTACTCAATATCAAGTTACGGTCAAGCTTTACAGAGATTGTTTATCGGATGGTGCTCAGTTTGATCAAAATTTGCCTATAACTGTTTTTAATGGAAACGGCGCTCAAATTGATCAATTTACAATTCCATTCCCTGGAAGTACGCAACTGCCGGTGCAGTTTTCAAACCCTTGTGTTACAATACCTACAGATATTTGCGTTGAAGAGGCTGTCTACACTAAAGTGGTGAATTTACCTGCTTCATCTACTGGTTGGACGTTGAGTTATCAAAGATGCTGTAGAGGTCCAAATGTGACTAATTTGGTTAATCCATCTTCAACAGGTTTAACATTAACAGTAGATATTCCAGCTCAAAGTACGGTTGCTTCTAATAGCAGTCCAAGGTTTAATAATTTCCCTCCTTTGTTGTTATGTGCCAATGATGCATTGGAATTTGATCATGCAGCTACTGATCCTGATGGAGACAGTTTAGCATATAGTTTATGTACACCTTATCATGGAGGTTCAGATTTCGATCCTGCCCCAAATCCTTCAACGGCCCCTCCTTATACTCCTGTAACATGGGAAGCCGGAATTAGTGCTACAAGTCCTTTTACTGTTGGAAATATTACTCTTGATCCTGTAACGGGATTCATGATTGCCGCTCCGGGAGCGCCTGGTTTGTATGCCGTTGGTGTTTGTGTTTCAGAGTATAGAAACGGAGTTTTAATCGGAACCAGTACACGAGATTTTTTATTTAGGGTAATGAACTGTGAAATTGAGTTGGCCGCTAATATGGTGGCGCAAGAAAATTTGGTAACTTTTGAATCTTATTGTCAGGGATTAACGGTTGATTTTGAAAACAACAGTTTTGGGGGCACTAATTATCAATGGGATTTTGGCGTAGCAGGAATCACTACTGACGTGAGTACAAGTTTTGAACCTTCGTATACTTATCCGGCAGATGGAACTTATACTGTTACATTGATTGTTAACCCGGGCTGGCCTTGTTCAGATACTGCCGTTGGGGATTTTACAGTAAACAATCAAATAAGTGCGTTTTTTGAACCTCCTGCAACTCAGTGCGTTTTGGATAATAGTTTTGACTTTGCCGGACAGGGAACTTTCCCGGCTGCTGGATCCACATTTAATTGGAATTTTGGGTCGGATGCAACACCAGGTACATCAACTGATCTGAATCCAACTGATATAGTTTATGCAACACATGGAACCAAGCCTGTTACATTTACCGTTTATTATGATCAGTGCGAGGCATCTTACACAGATAATGTTTTAGTATCTCAACCGCCACAAATAAATTTATCTATTCCGGATGAATTGAAATGCGTTCCTTATACTGCTCAATTTACAAACTTATCTACGGCTAGTACAACCATTTATTCTTTGTGGGATTTTGGAGATGGAACTACATCCAACGTTACAAGTCCTTCACATGTTTATGATCAAGTTGGTTTGTATGATGTGTCACTCACCATCTGGACAACAACTGGTTGTATAGATACTTTAAGCATTAACATGCCTAATGCTATTGAAGTTTTTCCAAGGCCAACTGCGCAGTTTTCAGTTACTCCGTATGAGCAATTAGAATATGACAATGAGTTCTTTTTTACAGATGAATCTGATACTTCAGAAGTTGTTGAATCTTGGTTTTATTTTGCGGATGGAAATTACACTGATCAGGACAGTGTTTATCATAGTTATTTAGAACCTGGTGTTTATCTGCCATGGCAAATTGTTAAAAATGAGTATGGTTGTACAGATAAAGTTTATGGTCAAATTAAGATTATTCCTATTCTGGATGTAATGGTTCCAAATGCATTTACACCGGACGGGAATTCAATCAATAACATATTTAAACCTGTACTGTTTGATGAAAAGGTTTATGAATTATGGATTTATAATCGTTGGGGAGAGCAAATCCATTATGAAAAAGGTATTGATGCTAGTTGGGATGGTTCGTACAACGGCACATTGGTTCCAAGCGGAGTTTATATTTGGAAGATGAAATACACTTCATTCAAGTATGAAGATATTCCGGTAGAGAAACAAGGACATGTAATACTACTTAGATAATTCCACTAAGCTGCGTTTAGTTCTTCTTGTTTCAATTCTAAATACGACTTCTTTTTAAGTTTACTTTTCACCCAGGTGTGGAAATCAAAATACTCAAATACAATTTGTTCTTTTGGATCTTTTTTCAATTGAGCCAATTCACCTTCAATTTCAGCCAGTTTTTCTTGTAGATCAAAATAGTTGGTTGCTTTGGTAATCTGACTGATAAGTTTAAGGAACAACTCTTCGAATTTATAAATGCGATTTCTGTTTTTTAGATAACGCTTAGTTGAATTTAAAGCGTAAGGTAAAAAACGTGTATTGTTAAGTTCAAAATGAACAATCAAGTTAATCAGTTGAGCGAAACAATAAATATCTTGCTTCTGGTCAATTTTGCCTTCATTTAAGATGTCATTCAACCATTTTAAGGCATTAGAATGATCTCCTATTGCAAGATAAACTACGGCTATTTGAAAATCGATATAGGCTTTTCTTAAACTATTGATATGATCCCCGTATAATCTATATCCTTCTTCAATTTGCGGAATGAGTTGAATGGCTGTTTTAAAATCACCTTTTTCTCGTAAAAGGGAAAGTTCTAAACTGAAAGTGCTCGAAAAATATTTGATGTCCAAATCAATAGATTTTCCTGGATTATCCAATTTTTTAAGCTTTTCTAAGTTTAATTGAGCTATTTCATATTTTTTTAATCTTGTTGAGATATAAATAAAATTGGTCAGGGCAGAGAAATAAATATTTGGTTGTGATTGTAATAAAACTCCGTCTTTCTCTAATAGGTCAATAATTGCCTGAAGATGATAATGAGATAAACTCAAATCATTTACTGTGAAATAGTAAGCAGATTGTATATGGTGAAAAAGATATTTGCTCTTGGTAGCTGCTTTTGAAACATCAATACGCTCAATTTGATTGACCAGGTCTTTAAGTTTTAACGTTTCTTTTTCATCCCTAACTTTTCCATTTCTGTTAATCTCTTGAAAAAGCAAGCTTTTTACGTTCCAGAGCTTATTATAAATGTCCACTTCAGATACAATTTTGTCTTCCTCTTTGAACATCTTTGAAATCTCCTTTGCATTGACATCTGTGTAAAGCTCATTTTCTATCAATTTCTTCTGTTTTTGCTTTATTTCGAGCAATAAATTCAAATTTTCGTACTTTTTTGCTTGTTTTTCAGCAGAAATGAGAATTTTCTCAGCTTGCTTATAAAGTCCTTTATTATATAATATTTCAGCACTGTGAATTGATCTGAAAATTTGAGCATCAACAGAGGCTGATGAATGAAAAGTATCCAAACTTTTTAGAATGTTATTGTAAAGCCTGGCCTTGGTGATTGAGAATTTGTTCAATAAAGCTTTTCCCTTAAAGTGTTTAAAGATGATGTCTTCATCATACTCTTCCATCTTGTCAATGAAATCAAATAATTTGATGTAGCCATTTTCCTCACCAATTGTGTGTCTACTGGAAAATACTTTGAAATATCTTTTTTCACTTTTATTCAAATTATGAATGAGGTCAAAAAGGTGTGATGAAGCTTTATTAGACATATATAAAATTTGGGTTCTACTTTTCTTTATCCCTATCAAGATAGTGTTGCTAAACCAATATTTTGGTTAGAAATGATATTAATGGGGTTATTGTCGATTAAATAGACCTGTTTATTTATTTAAGTGCTAAAGTGAAAAATGACTTTAATCACTTTACCGGATTTGTGACATTTCCATGACAAAAGCCGAAATTAGAATCGTGAATTTTGCTCTAGTTAAAGAATACAGTACCGTTTAAGGATATTTCAAAGAGGTGTTAAAGTTTAATATAATAGCATTTACGCATCATAATATTGGTGTTGAGGAGATTGGGAAATTTCATATTGAAGGTGAACAGATAATTGATATCATGAACCACCTTAAATCACAAATGAATATAGAGGAGATGATGTATGTTTCAACTTGTAACAGGGTTGAATTTGTTTTTGTGACTCAGCAAGACGTAGATGCTTCCTTTATCACACATTTCTTAAATGAATTCAATGAAGATTGGGATCAAAATCATATCTCAAAACTTTTGGAAGCCCATAAACACTGGAATGGTATTAATGCAGTGAATCATTTGATAGAAGTAGCTTGTTCACTTGATTCAATGGTAATTGGTGAAAGAGAAATCATCACGCAATTAAAGGATTCATTTGAGTTTGCCAGAAAAAGTGATATATCTGGAGATACTATTAGACTTGTCATGAAACAAGTTATTGAAACTGCAAAAAGGGTATATACCCAAACAGATATTGCTACTAAGCCGGTATCCGTAGTATCATTGGCCTATCAACAATTATTACAAAAAGGCTTAGATATTAATACAAGGGTACTGATTGTAGGAGCTGGTGTAACAAATACCAATATGGGTCGGTTTTTAATTGATCATGGCTATGCTAATTTTACAGTATTCAATAGATCTTTGGGTAATGCAAAGCTATTGGCAGAAATGTTGAAAGGTGAGGCTAAAACGCTTGAAGATCTTCATAACTATAGTGAAGGGTTTGATTTGTTAGTGACTTGCACAGCATCTACTGAGCCTGTTATTACAACTGAACTATATTCTAAATTATTAGCAGGAGATAAAAGCAAGAAAATTGTAATTGACCTGGCTGTTCCGGCTGATATTGATTCAGATGTTATTGAGCAAAACGACGTAGACTATATATCAATAGAGTTTTTAAAATCTATTTCAGATAGTAACTTGGCTTTGAGAAAACGTGAATTGATCAAGGTTAGACAAATTATATATGAAGCGGTAGAAGAGTTCAAAGAGCTTTTTAAATTACGTCAAATTGAAATCAAAATGAGATCAATTCCTGAACGTGTTAAAGAGATTAGATCTACTGCAATGAATGAAGTTTTTAGTAAGGATTTAGAACAATTGGATGAACATTCAAGAGAGGTATTAGAAAAGATTCTGAATTACATGGAAAAGAAATATGTATCAGTTCCTATGATTGCCGCAAAAGAAATGTTTTCAGAAAAAAATACTGCATGAATATCAGAATCGGATCAAGGGGAAGCGATTTAGCCTTGTGGCAAGCAAACTTTGTAAAAGATGAATTAACTGCTTTAGGGCATGAGGTTGAAATTATCATCATTGAAACCAAAGGAGATAAAATTCAAGATTTGAGTTTTGACAAAATTGAAGGAAAGGGTTTTTTCACTAAAGAAATTGAGGCAGCTTTAATTGATAATGAAATTGATTTAGCAGTGCATTCTCATAAAGATTTAGAAACTACTCCTCCTGAAGGTTTGGTGATAGCAGCTGTGTCTGCAAGAGCAAATCCGGTGGATGTCTTATTGGTAAGAAAAGAGGCTGTAGATGAAATTAAAACCCTTGATCTAAAAGATGATCCAATTGTTGGAACTTCATCTGCGCGAAGACAAACTCAATTAAGAAGATTGAGATCTGATGTACAGCTAAAAGATTTGAGAGGTAATGTGCCAACTCGCATTAATAAACTGAGAAATGGAGATTATGATGCTATTGTTTTGGCAGCTGCTGGTGTACAAAGACTTGAATTAGATTTGAGTGACTTGCATGTAATTGAAATGGATCCTACACTTTTTATTCCTGCTCCTGCACAAGGAGTGCTTGGACTTCAGGTGAGAGATACTGATTCAGCTGTAAAAGAAGCAGTTGCAGCATTAAATAATGTGGAAGTTGGAGCTGTTATTAATATAGAAAGAGGTATATTGAGAGGAATGGAAGGTGGTTGTCAATTACCATTGGGTGTTCATTGTTATAAAGAACATGGTGATTGGGTAGTTTATACAGCCTATTGTAAAGATAAAAATGGAGTTGCGGAAGTCAATTCGTATCAATCTGAAGAAATTGAAGGATTGGTTGAATTGATAGTTGATGATTTAAAAGATGGGATTTCCTAAAAAAATACTGGTATCTAGAAACTTAAGTACTGATTCTGTTTTAAGAGAATGGGCTACGGAACATAACCATGCTTTAATTGAAGCGCCCTTTATCAGGATTGATGCCGTTACCAATATTGACATTCCACAATCTGACTGGATTTTCTTTTCATCACCAAATGGTGTGGATATTTACTTTGATCATCATCCAATTTTAGCCAAAAAAATTGCTGCTTATGGTGGTGGTACAATGAACCGATTAACATCAAGGGGAATTGAAGCTGATTTTGTTGGAGACAATAGAAAAACACCTGAAAAAATAGGAGAAGACTTCTTCAATTTTATTGACCCCAATGAAGTTGTGTTGTTTCCGGTAAGTCAACTTTCTAGAAAAAGTATAATTCAGGTCAATCAAAAAAATAAGTGTATTGAATTGGTGATTTACAACACAAGTACAGAAGCTACTGAGATGCCTAAAGTGGATTACGCCATTTTAACTTCTCCTTCTAATATAGATGGATATATTAAAGCCAATCCGATTGAAAATGTGAGGTTTATTGTTTTAGGAACAACGTCTAAAAACCACTTTGATAATCTGAATTTAGGCGCCGAAGTTTATATGCCAAAATCTTCTACTGAAGAGGCAGTTATTGAGCTACTTGAGGATCTGATGCGTCAGGCGTAGTAGTTTCTTCTTCAGATTTATTTTCATCTTCCTCTTCTGATTCTGGTCGTCTGAAAAATCTTCTGTAATTGATAATAATCAGAATTACACCTATTGAAATGGCTGCATCTGCAATGTTCCAAATGGCGCCAAATATTTCTTTTCCCCCTAAACCAAACGGCATTGCTTCAGGCCATTTAAGGGTAAATTGAAACATGTCAACTACACTACCTTGTAAAAATCCGGTTGGTCTGCATACAAATCCGTTTTGATCAAATAAGGGCTCTCCATTAGTGTCTTTTGCTTGATTCCAGTAGATGTTGCAATCTACATCCCAAATGTAGTCATACAACATACCGTCTATTAAATTTCCCGTTGCTCCAGCGAATATGAGTCCTACAGAAAGAATTAAACCTGTATGTGTATTTTTTTCTTTTATTAATTTGATGATGTAATAAGCAATACCAATGATCGCAATCATCCTGAAAATGGAAAGGGCATATTTTGGCAATGCGCCGGAACCAAAAGTTGTTCCAAATGCCATCCCTCTATTTTCTATAAAATGAAGTTGGAAAAATCCGTCAACTATTGTACTTGTTTCGTATGGTTCAAATGAAGTTTTAATCCATACTTTCACAATCTGATCTATAATTAAGATCAGTCCAATCAAAATAACAACTTTCCAGCCTATGGATATTTTACCCTTGCGCATTTTTAGCTTCAATGCTCAATGTAGCGTGAGGCACTAGCTTTAAGCGCTCTTTTTTGATCAATTTTCCAGTAACTCTACAAATCCCGTAGGTTTTATTCTCAATTCTGATCAAAGCGTTTTGTAAATTCTGAATGAACTTTTCCTGGCGAGCTGCCAATTGAGCCATCTCTTCTCTAGACATTGTCTCAGAACCATCTTCCATCATGTTGAATGATCTACCTGTATCATCAGTTCCATGATCGTCACTGTGATCTAATTGACCTTTTAACAATCTCAGATCTTCTTTGGCCTCTTGTAATTTGGCTTCAATAATTTCTCTGAACTCTGCAAGATCTTTATCTGAATATCTTACTAAATCTGCCATATGTTCACATTTTTAAAGGAGAACAAATATAGCCGAATAAATTATAGTAGCGACATAAACTTTACTTTTTGCTAAATTCTTGTCAGATTATTGATTTTAGTAAGGTTTTGACGCTTATTCCGTTCTATATTTGTATAAAATTTGACAAAATGGATAAGCAAATTATTGATTCTTTAAAAAGCAGATATGCTGTAAAGAAATTTGATCCGACAAAAAAATTAACTGAAAAACAACTAGAAAACGTTTTAGAAGCGACTAGATTAACCGCTACATCCTATGGTTTACAGTTAATGAAAGTAGTTTTAGTAAATGATAAAGACACTCGTGAAAAGTTGGTAGATTGTTCATTTGGTCAAAGACAAGTGGCGGATGCATCTCATTTACTTGTATTATGTCGTGAAAGGGATTTTGATTTGGATCACATTGAAGATTATGTTCAGAATATTGCAGATACACGTAAAGTTGAAGCCGATTCTCTTAGTGGATTTAAAAATGGGATGGCCAAATTGCTTACAAAGAGAAAAGAAGATCAGGTAAGTTGGATGGATAAGCAGGTTTACATTGCTTTAGGGAATCTTATTACAACTTGTGCGATTATGGGAATAGGTGCTTGTCCAATGGAAGGTTTTATTCCGGACGAGTATGATGAGATATTGGATTTGAAATCACAAAATTTAGCTTCAGTATTGGTTTTGCCAATTGGATTTCCAGCTGAGGATGATCCAGGGGCAAAAAGAGCGAAGGTGAGAAGACCAATTGAGAAATTTGTGATTGAGAAATAAAAAAAGCCCCGTAAAGGGGCATTTCAGTTTTGGATTATTGAAAATTCGCTTGAGTTCTAAGTAAATAGTTTAACACTAAACCCTTCGTAGTAGAGGTCATAGTCTCGTTTAATCTTCGAACCAAAATTCAAAAAATAAACCCACCTGAGCACGCATTATTATTGTTTTTGTGACGAAACCCCACTTTTATGTGACGAACCCAAATGTGAATTTTAAAGAGGGAGAAAAAATTATAAAACAATTTTATTGTACTCTTCAAGATAAGTTTCCCCAACCTGGATTTTTTGATTGTCTATTACAAGATATTTCTTTCCCTTTTGTGTCACTTTATCAATTCGAACGATAAAAGATCTTCTCACTCTAAGAAATTCGATTGGATCAGGAACCAATGACAAGAAATTTCCAATTTTTTCTCGAACCAGGTGTTTGCCTTGTTCGGTATGTATTTCAATGTAATTACCATCACTTTTTACATACATGATATCAGAAGTTCTAATCTTGACATCTGTTCCGGCTACTTTTACCATGAGGTAATGTTCTTCTCTTTTGATTCGTTTCAATAGGTGACGAAGCATTTCTCTAACCAAGTCTCTGTTGTACAAGAGAATTCTAAATCTAAAGAAGAGGTAAATCAGCAAAGATATTCCAAGAATAACTGATACTCTAAACCACCATGTTCGCCAAAAAGGAGGGTGAATAATAATTGGAAGAATAATTTCTTCTCTACCCCAGCCATAATGAGTTTCCTTAAGTTGGAGCCTGAAAAGATAATCACCATAATTTAAATTGGCATAGGAAGCAGAGGTGTTCTCTGTATAATTCCAGGCTATTTCAGCTGGTTCTAATTTGTAGCGATAAAATGGCTTTTTCAATGGATTTTTAATGATCGCATTGTAGTTGATAGTAATTCGATTTTCATGATGAGACAAATTTTTAAAATCCTCCGGATCTCTTGATTTATCATTCACTGTGAATTTCTTAAACGCCAAGTGTTTTCTAAAATGGTTATTTGACAATTGAAAATCAACCTTGGAAGGCAAATAATGAAGACCTTTCTTTGTTCCTATCCATGCTGTATCTCTATGGATTAAGATTTTAGTTATCTCTTTACATGGTACTTGATTTGAAATATCATAAAGACTCGATTTATGGTGTTTATCCTCATCTACCTTTAAAACAAATAAACCTAAACTTGTGCCAATCCAAAGGTTTTTTAATTTAATATCATAAGTTATATTTCTGATAAGTGCACCTTTAAGCATTGATCTTGGAATATTAAATAAAACTTTTTCGCCATCTGTTATTAATATTCCGTTGTTGTGTGTACCAATTATTAAATATTCTTCGGCCTCACATAAACTGGAAATTCTTTCCTCGTATAAATCACATTTTTTGAAATTGGATTTATCAGATAACTTAGCGCAATAAAGACCACTATAACAGGCAGCATACATTTTATCTTTATATTCTACAATCCCATAGGTTTTTGTTGGACAACTTGTTCTTTTCCAATTGTTATTTTCTTGATTACAAAAAACGCCAGAATAACCTCCAATTAATAATGCTGAATCTGAAGTTTCATATAAAAACTGGCCGCTCGTTGGTTCCCATTTTATTTCAATTTCATTATCCATTTGAATAAATCTGTCACCAATTATTACAATACAACTGTTGTATCTTTTTGAGTATCCAATATTACTAGGGATATTATTATTAGAGGTATAGGTGGTTTCCAGGTGATTGGATTTTAAGGTGGCAACATTACCATCTCTAAATACAATAATTTTATCACCAAATTTGTTTGTATCAATGTTGTCTACATAATTCACATTAGCATCTTGCGAAATAATATTTGCCTGATGTGCAGCTTTTACATAGACACCATGATTTATACAGGTGAACCATTCATTTCCTTCCTGATCCTTTAAATATCCTGAAACAAGTTCTTTTTGTAAATAATTCAAATGGATTTTACCCTTTGCGTCCGCAACAAAAAAACCATTGCTTTCTGAGCTAAACCAAAATAAATTTTTATCATATCTACCTATTCTTCTTACATCATTGAAATAGGGAAAATATTGTTGTTTTCCATTTATTGATAAATGAATGGAACCATGTTTTTCATTGAATACAGATGTGCTATCATTTAATTTAAGCCCGTCAAATTTATGAGTATATTTTTCAATTGTGAAGGGAGTGGTTGAGCGTAGATGATCGTATTCACCAGGAGTTGAAAGAAATACAAAATTTTCATACTCATCAAAAAGAGTGGTTTGTCCTTTTTTCTGGTAGTCAATACTTTTTGGAGAATTGATTATTTCTCCATTCTTTGTTATTTCTAGATAATAATATTTACTCAGGAAGACAACAATTAGATTTCCATTGTTTCTAAACCTAAATGCATTTGGAATAAGAGGGTGAAAAGTTTGAAGAATGTGATTGTATTTGTACGGTATAAAACTAACATCCTCACAATTTAATTCGGTAATGGTGTTATTTTGACCGTAAAAGAAAATGGTTCCATTATCATTTTGTGAGGCCTTTAAAATCACATTATCACATAACCCATCTTCAGTGTTGAAATTTTCAAATTTGTAGCCATCATATCTGCTTACTCCATTATCTGTAATGAACCACAGATAACCACAATTATCTTCTTTAACATCATATACTTCAGAACTGGGCAGTCCATCATTTACATTGAAATTGATGAAAGAGTTAGATTGACTCCAAACAGGGTTAAATGAACCAACCAGTGTAAGTACCAATATTGATATGTATACTTTCAAAAGGTGTTGTTACGTACTGTGTATTACGCTACTAAAATAAAAATGCCGTGCATAAAAACACGGCATTTTGAGTGAAATATTGTTAATTCCGATTTTATAATACGATCAATTTTTTATTGATAACACCTTCTGAACTTAAAATTCGGACAATGTAAGTGCCAGATAATAAACCATCTACATTTATTTTTCCGGTAGGTTGTTTAATCTCATGTATAATTTGTCCGGCCTCATTAAATATTACAATTTCATCAGTACTTGAAGAAATTCCATCAATTACAAAATTTGAGTTTGTTGGGTTAGGGTAAATATTTACTGTAGGCATACTATTTTCAGTTTGACCAACATAAGGGGTGCCATTGATCAATTCAAACCTGTAATTTTCCAAAATGCTTCTCATCATATCTACCTGTCCTTGTGTAAATGAGTTTTGGCAAGTTTCTGCTGAATAATCCATATAATTCTCAACCATATCTGGCAAATCTCCTAAGGTTCCAATATTATCTGTACAAGTGTTATTGGCAATGTTACAATCAAAGTTTGATTGATCTGCGGCATTTGGCGTATCATCAATACCGTCTTCCTCAGTACATCCACCATCTGCCCAAATGTGTCTTAGCCCAAGGTAGTGTCCAATTTCATGAACAGAAGTTCTACCTTTTATATCCATTGGTCCATTACCCATATCAATTGTATTTGGATTATTACCTCCAAAAGCTTGGTATTGAATTACAACACCATCACTCATGTTATCTGCAGAACCCGGAGGCCAGTGAGACAGATTGTTTGGAGGAGTTGCATAACCTAATACTGCCGGAGTTCCAAAAATTGACATGTCACAAACCCAAATGTTCAAATAATCTGCTTGATTCCAAGGATCAATTCCACCATTAGCTGTGCTTTTTACTCCTTCTGCCGGGAAACCGCCTACTCCAAAGAATGAAGCCTGACTTGTACTGGTTCTTGTAATTCCTGTTGTTGAATTACCATCAGGATCTGTTGAAGCCAATTCAAACTCAATAAAACTGTCGCCCACAAGGGTCATGAAAGTATCGCGTAAGTTGATAGTATCTGCATTCAATCTTCTGAAATCTTCATTTAATCTGTCAATTTGATTAAAGATGATACTGTCATGCAAGTTTTGCTGAGGTGTGTTATATACAATGTGCACAACTACAGGGATTGTGTAAACTGTAGTTCTATCTCCTCCTTGCAAATCCTTAGCACGAGAAAAAGTTTCGTTAACAGATTGCAAGTAACCGGGAGTCAAAGATTCTTGATGTTGAATCAATTGATGAGTACCACATTTTTCGAAATTTTGAGCAAAGCTCAGGCTTGAAATAAAAGCCGTTAACAAGAGTATATTTTTAATCATAGTTCGAGGATTTGGCTCGAAAGTATGACAAAATGAGAAAAACGTCTTAGTAAAATTGACAAACGGTAAATGTGCTGGCTTAAAGGATTTTAATTTCTACTCTTCTGTTGTTTTGTCTACCGTCTTCGGTGTCATTTGAGTCAACAGGTTTGGTTTCACCATATCCAATAAATGTCAATCTTTCTTTTTTGATTCCTCTTTCAATCAAATAATTAAAAACTGCCTGAGCTCTACTTTCTGATAAGGTTTTGTTGGTTGCGTCGCTTCCTACATTATCAGTATGTCCGGAAATTTCAAAAGTCAATTCAGGATTTTTTTTCATGATCAATGCTATTCTAGTTAACTCACTTATTGATTCATCTCGTAAATCTGATTTACCGGTATCAAAAAATGTATTATTTAATCTAATTTTTTGACCGGATTCAAGTGGAACCATATACAAGGTTACCTTCTTTTCAGCATATTCGCTTAGTTCTTTAGCATCAAAATGCTCTGAAATAGGAACGTATCCTTCTGCTTTGGCTTGAAAACCATAAAACTCTCCTTTTGGAAGCACTATTTTATATCCATCATCTCCTGTAGCATCAGCTTCTCCGGCCTGTTCTCCAGTAGCTAAAATTTCATATTCAATTTCTGCATTTATGGGCAAGTTTGTCTTTGCATCTAACACTTGTCCGTAAACCATAATAACCGGTTCCGGTTTAATTGACTCTCCTACCTGTACCCTAAAAATATCACCTTTTCCCAGGGAATTGTCATAGGAGATAAGATAGGCATAATCGCCTTGAGCAGAAATAGTAAAATAACCATCCCAGTTGGGTGAGTTGATATTTTTACCCAAATTCAATGGTGGTGACCAGTTTGTCCATGTGTCGTCTAGCCTTTTTGAAACGTATATATCCGCATTTCCGAACCCCGCATGACCTTTTGAGCTGAAGTAAAGTGTTTTACCATCAGCTGCAATAAATGGGGAAAAATCTGTACCATGTGTATTTATTTGACTACCCAAATTAACAGGTTTTGACCAGGTGTTTTCTCCTGTTTTAAAACTCACGTAAAGATCTTGATCACCATAACTGTCATAAGTTTCAATTGAAAGAATCATTTTTTTACCGTCAGGAGTCAAACAAAAGTTATTATAAGCCGCCAGATTTACATAATCTTCAATTTTCTGTTCAACAGGAACACCCCATTTGCCATTTACTTTTTGTGAAATAGAAACGCCTTCCTTTAAATAGCTGCCGTTACTTCTGTAAACTGTAGAAACCATCATTGTATTTTCATCAGGTGTAATGGAAATTGGATAATTTGATCCGCCATTATTTAGTGGACCCTCAATGCTTTTTCTGGCTTGCCATACACCATTTATATTGGTAGATTCCCAAATATCGTAATCATTGGAACCATGATTTGTGGGGTCACCCTGAACAGAATAATAAATCTTTTTGCCGTTTGCCGATATTATTGGAGTTGATTCATGGTATTTAGAATTGACATTTTCGCCAAGATTTTCTTTTTCAAGATCTTTTCGTGCATCTTCTGCCAAACGCAGTAGTCTTTTTTGATACGTAATACGCAAGTATTCAACTTCCACAGTCAACAAGTCATCTATGAATACACCTACCTCATTACCCGTAAATACAAAGGATTTTGTCGCGTAAACTCCTTCACCATTAATGTAAAAAATAACGTCTTCTCCCCTTTTATCAACTTTAAGAATGTTGGCTTTTTTCATTCCATTTATTTTCATTGATGGAACCCAATCTTTGATCACTTTTTCTTTTCCTCTTTTGAAACTGTATAAGCCCCAGTGTTTGCTTGAACTAAGTTTGAACTTGTGATATTCACTGTCTTTGTTTTTCCCAAATACTAGTCCAAATCCTGCCGAAGTTTTTTTGCCATCTGTTTGTGAAATTGAAATTTCAATACTGTAATCTTGATGAGGGTCAACCGGTACTTCTATTGTCCAAAATATACCTGTATTTGAATTGTTTTTTACGGTTAATACTCCATTGGTGATTTTAGCAGATTCTACTGAATTGTTGTTGAGTTTCCAATTATTATCGTTGTTTTTAAACTCTTCAGTAAAAGTGACTTTTTTTTGGGCATAAGTGCCAATTCCTATAAAGAATAACAACAGTATTGCCAGGGTTTTCATAGCAGTTAATTTTCGTGGATTGTTGAAATATAGGTATTTCACTCAATAATCTTGCCAATCGATTGGATTGCATTATTAGTTAAATTTGTGAAGATGCATGATCCTTTAAAAGATAAAATTAAAACCCTTCCTAACAAGCCTGGTGTTTATCAATATTTTGATAAATCAGGGAAGATTATCTATGTTGGAAAGGCAAAAAATTTAAAAAAGAGGGTTGCATCATACTTTACCAAAAATCATGATAGTGGTAAAACGCAGATCTTGGTAAAGCGAATCCATGAGATAAAATATATAGTAGTTGACACAGAGGTTGATGCCCTGTTGTTGGAGAATAACCTTATTAAAAAGTATCAACCTAAGTATAATATCCAACTTAAAGATGACAAAACCTATCCTTGGATAGTTGTAAAAAATGAGCATTTCCCCAGAGTTTTTAAAACCAGAAGGGTTATCAAGGATGGGTCAACATACTATGGTCCATATGCAAGTGTTAAAATGTTGTATACATTATTAGACCTAATAAGAGAAGTTTATCCCTTGCGCACCTGCAACCTAAATTTATCACCTGAGGCAATTGCCAAAAAGAACTACAAAGTTTGTCTGGAGTATCATATTGGAAATTGCAAAGGTCCTTGTGTTGGTCATCAAACAGAAGAAGATTATGACGCTTATCTAACTGATATCAAGAATATCCTAAAAGGGAATGTCACATCAGTTATTAAAGCACTCAAAAACTGGATGAAGGATTTGGCTGCAGAAATGCGCTATGAAGAAGCCCAGGAAGTAAAAGAAAAGTTGCGACTATTAGAAGGTTATTATGCAAAATCGGCAGTGGTAAGTCCTACCATCCACAATGTCGACGTAATTACCTTGGTTGAAGATGATAAATATGCTTTTGTCAACTATTTAAAATTGAACAATGGAGCTATCATTCATGGCCACACGGTTGAAGTGAAAAAGAAATTGGATGAGTCACCTGAAGAGATTTTGCCTTTGGTATTAATTGAAATGCGTGAGCGATTTGGTAATGAAGGAAAAGAGGTGATTACAGAGGTGGATATTTCAGATGAAGTGGATCATTTAAATATTACAGTTCCGCAAAGAGGGGATAAAAAATCATTACTCGATCTTTCAAAGCGAAATGCCAAGTTTTATATGCTAGAAAAACATAAACAGGAAAAACTAGTAAATCCTGACAGGCATGTAGAACGCATCATGGAAACTATGCAAAAAGACTTGAAAATGAAAGAGTGGCCAACGCATATTGAGTGTTTTGATAACTCCAATTTTCAAGGAACTAATGCTGTTGCTGCCTGTGTGGTATTTAAAAATGGAAAACCATCCAAAAAAGACTATCGCCACTTTAATATCAAAACAGTTACGGGTCCGGATGACTTTGCATCAATGGAAGAAGTGGTTTATAGGCGTTACAGCAGATTGATCAGAGAAGACCAACCAATTCCTCAATTAGTGGTGATAGATGGAGGTAAGGGACAATTGAGTTCGGCCATGAAGAGTTTCGAGAAATTAGGACTCAAAGGTGAAATTACCGTAATAGGTATTGCCAAAAAGCTGGAAGAAATCTACTTTCCGGGAGATTCAATTCCTATCTACATAGATAAGCGATCTGAAACACTAAAAATTATTCAGCATCTGCGAAATGAGGCGCACAGATTTGGAATTACGCATCACAGAAACAAAAGAAGCAAAGCAGCTCTGGGAACAGAGTTGACTAATATTGAAGGAATTGGAGATAGGACAGCTGAAATGTTGATTCAGGAATTTAAATCTGTGAAACGTGTTAAAGAGTCAACCCTGGATGAAATAGAGAAAATAATCGGCAGAAAAAAAGCAGAATTATTAGTGAACTATTTCAAACAGAATAATTTGGAATAAATATCCCTCATAACATACAACTAATATAGAATTAACCTCGTCTTAATATTGCTGACAATACAATATGAGGGTTTCGTTTATTTTATTTTTAGTGTTTGCTACTAGCACTTATGGCCAAACTGTTGAGTGGCTTGTTTCTGCTGGTGGTATAAAATCTGATAAAGGTTGCGAAATTGTTGTTGATCAGGATGGGTATATCTATGAAACCGGATATTACAATGAAGAAGCCAATTTTGGACCATATAATACCGGCTTTTCTTATCCTCATTCAAAAGAAGCTTATGTAGCTAAACTAGATCCAAATGGTAATTATTTGTGGGTAAAACATGGCCTTAATTATTATGATGATAGAGGGTTAGGCTTGGATGTAGATCCCTTTGGAAACGTTTATGTAACAGGAACTTGTTGGGGAGGATTAGTCTGGGGAAGTTTAAATGTTTACAACACTTCATCTTATACTGATCAAATTTTTGTTGTGAAGATGGATTCTGACGGAAATGAAATCTGGATGAAAAACGCAGGGGTAAATGAACCTTCGTATCCTTATAATGATGATCATGGCCAAGATTTAGTTTGCGATAGTAATGGTAATATTTATGTAACAGGATTTTTATCTAATAATGATCCTACAGATCATTTGGCCACCTTTGATGCAATAACAGTTCCGGTTGCTGCACAAGATTCGGTTGCTTTTATAGCCAAATTATCAAATGATGGAGTATGGCAATGGGTGGAAGTTTTTGACGGAATCTATGCGCACAGAGACAATGCTATTGCTTTGGATGATGATGAGAATGTTTATGTAACAGGAAGTTTTGTAGATGATTCTCAGTTTGGAACACAAACCATTACATCTTATGGTAATCAGGACATTTACGTAGTAAAATATGATAGTAACGGTAATTTTCAATGGGTAACTCAGGCAGGCTCAGTAAAATCTGATCGTGGAAATGATATCTGTTATGGATTTGATGGATACATGTATGTAACTGGAGAATTTAGAGATGTTTGTTCATGGGGAACAGCTACAACATTAGATAATAATGGAGGTCCTAAAGGAAGAGACATTTTTGTGGCCAAAATCAGTAAGGATGGTGAATGGAAATGGGCAAATATGGCCGGTTCTAAAAAAGGCTCAGACAAGGGAATTGGAATAATTGCCAATGGTGACGGTAATATTTTTGTGTCAGGTCAATTCAGTGCTGAAGCCAATTTTGATTCTTTGATTGTTGATTCGGATGGTGATAGCGTAGATGTTTTTGTTGCAGCTATAGATACAACTGGTGCATGGCGGTGGGTAGTTGCAGGAGGAGGTCCCGGCTTTGACAGAGGATTAGGAATTGATGTAGATACTTCATGTAATGTTTATGTCACAGGTTGGTATACCAATAATATGGATATGCAAAATGATGCTATTACAGCTGATGGAGCAGATGACAAAGCCATATTTACACTTAAAATTTCTGATGCCTGTTTTGGATATCCTCCACCTGAAGAAGAACCACCTCCAACTGATACTACTGTAGTTATAGTAGATTCAGGTCCTTCAGACCCTTGCATTTTAACCTCAGCCAATGTGATTACGCCAAACAATGATGGCAGCAATGATGAAATTTATTTCACCAGTCCTTGTGATAAAATTGTAGGAATAGTCATTCTGAATCGTTGGGGAAGAACAGTTTATTCGTCTGATGATTCAACTCAACCTTGGAAAGGGATTTCCAATGATGGAGATTTGGTTCCGGAGGGAGTATATTTTTGGAAAGTCCATGTCAAAAATGAAGACGGTTCGGATACCTTTAAACATGGTTCTATTACTTTGATTTACTAAAATTCAGCTTTTTTTTCTATTCCCTAAACCGAGTTAGATTATGTAGTACCGACTTTGGCCTATTTTTTGTAACTTGCTATGGTACACCAAATCACGAATTATGAAAAAAACATTACTTTTTTTAGGCCTTGTTGTATTAGCAGCATCCCTAAACTCTTGTAAAAAGTATAAGAATAAAGAAGTTTACGCAAATGTGCCGGTGTACATGAGTGAAGAAGACTTTAGAAATTCTTTCGCATTTGAAGATCCTCAAACAGTTCAAACAGCTGGAAACATCTTTGTTTACAATAATTATGTATTTGTAAATGATGTTGACAGAGGAATTCACATTTTTAACAATACAGATCCTTACAATCCTTATTCAATAGGATTCATGTCTATTATTGGTAATACTCAAATTGCTGTAAAAGGTGATGTGTTATACGCCGATAGTTTTATGGATTTAGTGGCAATTGATATTTCAAATATCACTCAACCGGTTCAAATTGACAGAATGTTGGATGTATTTGAATACAAGTTTCCAATGATTGATGAGAATTTTCCGGTGGCTAATGTAGACAGAAGCCAAGGTGTTGTGGTTGATTGGAACGTTGAAAAAACAAAAGATGTGTCCGGGTTTATGGCCAAGTTCAATGTGTCTGATTGTCCTTCATGTGACCAAACTGAGGTACAAACAAAAATGGCTATTTCATCTTCTAGCGTTGCGCTGGCAGGTTCAATGAGTAAGTTCGCCATTATCAACGACAATCTTTATGCATTAGATTATACAGACCTTAAGTCATTCAATATCACAAATCCTTCAAGTATTACTTTTGGTGGAACTAAAAGAACCTGGAGAGAGCCTGAAACTTTGTTTGCAAGTCAAGAATTTTTGTTTGTGGGTACAACAACAGGTATGGTAATTTATGATGCTGCTGCAGATCCAAGTTTCCCTGATTATGTTTCAGAAATTGAACATGTTGAATCATGTGACCCTGTAGTAGTAGATGGAGATTATGCTTACTTAACTTTGAGAGAAGGAACAGATTGTGGTGGAGATATCAATGAATTACAAGTAATTGACATATCTAACATCAATTTCCCTACTCACAAAAAGAGTGTAAGTATGACCAATCCTCATGGGTTAGGAGTTGACAACAACTTACTATTTATTTGTGATGGTGAGGATGGATTAAAAGTATTTGATGCTTCTAACCCGGTAACAACCGGATTTATGCCGGAGTATCACTTCCCAAATATTAAATCAAATGATATCATATTAAATAACGGTCTTGCTATTATGATCGCAGATGATGGTGTATATCAATACGATTACTCAGATCCTGGAAATATCTTTATGACAAGCGTATTTTATTTCTAAGATTAGATTTTAAAATGTTGAAATACACAAGAGGTTGTAGCTGGTCTGCAACCTCTTATTTTTTTATGTACTTATCTCAGATGCTATCTCCATTAGCTAAATATGTTATTTTTGTTCAAAGAATTCTCTATGATTCAATCAATGACAGGTTTCGGAAAAGCTTCTGGAACATTCTCTAATAAAAAAATCACCATTGAGATTAGATCTCTCAACAGTAAAAACCTGGACGTATTCGTCAGAATGCCTACTGTTTATAAAGAAAAGGAAATTGAGCTTAGAAAGTATCTAGGAGATCAATTAGACAGAGGTAAAATAGAATGCAACTTTGTTATCGAGTCTCACGGAGAAGAAAAGTCATACTCTATCAATAAAGAATTGGCAGGTAGATATTATGCAGAAATTGTTGACCTGGCCGGATTTCTTGAACTCAATACGGATGATGTATTGAACACAATTCTTAAAATGCCGGATATTATTGTTTCAGATGTTGATGAGGTAAACGAAGAAGAATGGACTTTTATCATGAAACTGGTAAAAGAAGCAGTTGATCACCATAAGAACTTCAGAATTCACGAAGGTGAAGCTTTACATCAAGAGTTTAAAACAAGAATCGAAAATATCAAGGCTGCTTTTGCCCAAATTCCTCAATACGAAAAAGAGAGAATAGAAGACATTAAAAACAGAATTGAAAGCAATTTAGAAGAGTTTGTTGGTGGGGCAAAGGTAGATAAAAACAGATTTGAGCAAGAATTGATTTACTACATTGAAAAAATTGATATTGCTGAAGAAAAACAACGTTTGGCTAAGCACCTGGATTACTTTTTAGAAATCATGGATCAGCCAATTTCTCAAGGAAAAAAATTAGGATTCATCTCTCAGGAAATAGGTAGAGAAATAAATACCCTGGGATCAAAATCTTACCACTCAGAAATGCAAAAATTGGTGGTAGATATGAAAGATGAATTAGAAAAAATTAAAGAGCAGGTTTTAAATACCCTCTAAAATTTACCATACAATAAGATGTCAGATTACGAAGTGAAAGACTTTCCCATCACGGGTAAATGTATTATTTTCTCGGCGCCATCCGGAGCAGGAAAAACTACCCTTGTTCACTACCTTTTAAGAAATGTAGATGATCTTGAATTTTCTGTTTCAGCAGCAAGTAGAAAACCAAGAGGCAGAGAAGAAAACGGGATAGATTATCACTTTATGTCTTCAGAACAGTTTGAGCAAAAAATCAAAGAGAATGAATTCATTGAATGGGAAGAAGTATATGAAGGAATGTACTACGGAACATTAAAATCAGAGATTAAAAGAGCCTGGGACAATAATAAAGTAGTTGTGTTTGATGTAGATGCAGAAGGAGGAATTAATCTTAAAAAGATTTTTGGTAAAAATGCCCTCTCAGTTTTTATTAAACCACCTTCTCTTTTTGTTTTGGAACAAAGATTAAGAGATAGAAGAACAGAAACTGAAGAAAGTATTCAAAAGAGATTAAAGAAGGCAAATCAGGAATTGGAAAAGGCAGATCAATTTGATTATGTTTTGCTCAATGATAATCTTGAAAATGCCTGTTTTGAAGCCAAGGAGATGGTGACAAATTTCATCAATAATTAAAATGAAAAATGTAGGATTATTTTTCGGATCATTTAACCCGGTACATGTTGGTCACTTGATATTGGCCAATCATATTGTTGATACAACAAACATGGATGAGGTTTGGATGGTTGTTTCGCCTCATAATCCGCATAAATCTAAGAGCAATTTATTGGCAGATCATCACAGACTGGCATTAGTAAATATTGCGGTTGAAGACAATTATAAACTCAAAGCTTCCAATATTGAGTTTGATTTGCCAAAACCATCATACACCGTATTTACACTTCAGGTTCTAAAAGAAAAATATCCGGATTCAAAGTTCACTTTGATAATGGGAGAAGATAATTTGCGAACACTTCATAAGTGGAAAAATTACGAGTACATTATAGAAAATCATCAGATTTTAGTTTATCCAAGAGTGCTTACAATACTAGAAGCAGCTAATGAAGACAAATCAGAGAATGATTTCGAAAAACATGATAATGTTATCTTGTTAGAAGATGTACCTTTGATGAAAATATCTTCAAGTTTTATTAGAAATGCCATCAAAAATGGACAAGACGTAAGGTATTTGTTGACTGAAAAAGTCTATCATTATTTGGACGAAATGAATTTTTATAAGTGAATACCTATCTACTCATAAAATCACTACACCTCATCTTTGTGGTATCCTGGTTTGCCGGATTGTTTTATGCAGTGCGTATTTTCGTGTATCATGCAGAAGCGGGATTAAAAGATGAACCTGAAAAATCTATCCTCCAAAAACAGTATAAACTAATGTCTAAAAGAGTGTGGTCAATAATTGCCTGGCCCGCCATGATTTTAGCTGTTGGTTTTGGAACCTGGATGCTTATTGATAATCCCGGACTACTAAAGTTGCCTTTTATGCATGCTAAGTTGGCATTCGTGGCCGGATTAATCGTCTATCACTTTCTTTGTTTCAAGTTTCACAAGGATCAACAAAAAAATAATGACAAAAAATCAGGGAACTTTTATCGTATGTGGAACGAAGTAGCAACCCTTTTCTTAGTGGCTATTGTGTTTATTATTATCATGCGTAGCGAAGTAGACTGGATTTACGGCACAGTTGGTTTTGTCCTGTTTGGTGTGGCTTTGATGATGGCCGTAAAAATCTATAAAAGAGCCAGAGAAAAATCTCAGAATTAGTCAATTTCTGTTAACTACTCATCCAAACACGTTAAATACTCATTCTCACAATTTTATCCTAGGGGTAACGCATAAGTTTGAAGCATAAACAATTAAAAATTAATGCTATGAGATTATTATGTGTTATCGCAATCTCCGTTTTAACCGTAGCTTCAACAAGTGCCTATGGTCAAGGATGGAAAGATAAAATTGGGCTTACCACTCAGAAAAAAGGTAAAGTATATGCCAAAGATCTGTCTGAAGAAGATGTGGATCAATTGGTTTATCACAAAAGAAAAACTGATGAAGGAATTGTCAGTGAATATCAAAAAGCCAACTTAAACAAAATAGTTTTTTCAAGTAAAAAATTAGCTCCATCTGAGGTGAATGGGGACAATGTTAAAACTAAATTCTCTATCAATGATCCGGTTTATTTTAACATTATGTTACCACAGGCTTTGACTAATTATATTATTTATCCTCAAGATGAAAATGGTAATTTTCTAGACGATTATTGTTATGACTATTCGTTTAAAAAGTGGTATCCCGGTGATGGCAGAGGTGCTTACAATACTGATACAGGCTTGCCGGTAAGAAATATCCATGGTTCAACTCAAATTGAATTTTATCTTGATGGTGAATTGTACAATTGTCCAATTAGTTTGAGAGGAGTAAATACTAGTAGCACTCAAACAATTTATAGTGATTGGATTTTTGATGATCCTTCAAAGCATGATCCACAACCTGATTGGGTAGATCTGGTACAAAACCTTTCAGAAGGTGAGCATGAAGTTAAATTGATAGTGTATGCAAAAACTAATGGAGGGCAGGATGTAAAAAGCACTAAAGAACCTATTGCAGAAGGGTCTTTTACTTTGGTTCGTAATCCCGGTGAGTCATTCACTCCTAAATTTGACATGAAATGGGCAGATTACAAAAGAGGGATGAATGATGGTGATTTGAACTCAAAAATTTTAAAAGAAATTCAAAGGTTCGGTGCGGCAAGCAAATACAAAGAAGAGTTTCAGGCAATTAAAGTGAGTAGCGACAGATGGACAATTACCAGAAATGCATTAACAGGAATTCCAATTGATAGATCAATAGTTGTGTATTGTAAAGCCAAATGGCCTGATGGATTTTGCAAGGTTCAAAGATTTTTATTCAAACAAGATTACAATGGCTCTGGATTTGGCGAAATTTATTGCGCCGGAGTTTATTGGAATAGTGCTCCTAAGGCTATAGATTGCGATTAAATATATAGTAATCATGTAAGGCGGGTGATCTTTCACCTGCCTTGCTATTTTATGTAGTTGAGTAATTCTTGTTTCCTTGATCTTGATACACTTACTATCGCACCATCTTCCATGATAAGATGTCCACCATCACCTTTCACGTATTTCTTTACATAGTTTAAGTTGACCAAATGTGAATTATGCACCCTGAAAAAAGTATCCTGACTTAATAATTCTTCAATGTCTTTCAGTGTTTTGGAAATAACCAGTTTGTTGTTGCTTTTCAAAAATACTGTTGTGTAATTACTTTCAGATTCACAACGTACAATATCATTAGTGTCCACAAATTCTAATCCCTCCATGGTAGGAAACACCACGCGATTTGACAACTTGTTTTGTTGAATTTGTTGCAGCAAATGTTCAATTGGATCAACGCTTTTTTGTCCCTCTTGTTTTTTCTCAATCGCTTTTTGAACTGCTATTTTAAGCTCATCCTTGTCTACAGGTTTTATTAAATAATCTAATGCACTTACTTTAATAGCTTTTACTGCAAATTGATCATGGGCCGTAGTAAAAATAACTTCAAATGATCTGTCAGAAAGTTTTCCAAGTAAATCAAAACCTGTCATTCCGGGCATATCAATGTCTAAAAACAATAGATCCGGAGCGTATTTTTGAATGGCCTCAATTCCCTTTTCAGGTGAGTCACAGCTTTCAATTATCTCCACTTCGGGGCAGGCTTTTTCAAGATGCCAGCTCAAGGTTTCAATACAATGAAGTTCATCATCTACTATGATAGCACGTAATTTATTCATCAACTGGAAAAATTAGTTTAACTCTTGTACCTGCAACGGTATTTTGGTTTGTTATAACGTCTTCAATAATAACATCTATTTTAAAACCGGTGGCTTGTTGTAATGCTTTCAATCTGTTCTCGGTGATGTTCAATCCCATTGATTGTTTTTTGTTTGGATCAACGGTTCTTAGTTCACTAGCTTTTTTTCTTCCTACTCCATTATCTTCTATCACTATGTGTGCATACTCATCAATTTCTGAAACAGTAATTGTAATAACACCATTCCCGTCTTTTTTATGTAGTAATCCATGCCATATAGCGTTCTCAACAAATGGCTGAAGGATTAATGGAGGAACTCTAATAAAATCAGTGTCCATTTTAATATTTAATTCATATTCAAAATTGCCATTAAACCTCAATTGTTCCAAGTCCAGATAATACTTCAAACTCTCCAGTTCATTTTCTAAAGTGATCAAGTTTTTCTCGGAGTTCTCTAAAACCAATCGCATTAATTTGGCGAACTTGGTAAGATAATCAGCCGCAATTTCTGCTTTGTTTTTAATAATGTAACTATTAATTGAATTGAGACTATTGAAGATAAAATGAGGATTCATCTGCGCCCTCAGCGCCTTCATTTCAATTTCAATATTCTGTTTTTCTATTATTTCTTTTTGAGATTTTGTGAGTTTTAATTGGCGATAAATAAAGAATAGTAAGATAAATACCACTATCAATCCAATACCTACAATAATGGCACTAATCATCAATCTTGATGATCTTTCATCTGCTATTGCCAATTCATTTTCATGTTTGAGTTCTTCTAGTTCTCTTTCTTTTTCTCTATTCAGCTCATTGATTTTTTCTTTCTGTTCAAATTCATAGTTCAATTCTTGATTGATCAAAGCTTTATAATGTTTTTCACTATCAATGGTGTCTCTTAAACTGATGTATTCTTCATAATACTTGAGCGCAGGTCCCGGATTGTTTTGTTGCTTATTTATTTTGTATAGGATCTCAGCCAAATGAATTAATTCAGAGTCTTTTTTCTTTTCACTTGCAATTTTATATCCTTGAGTTGCAAAGTTTTTTGCCTTGATAAAATTCCCTAATTCAAAGTAGCAGTTGGCCAAATTATTCAATACCGTCAATAAGCCGATTTGGTCATCATATTTTTCATAAATAAGCCTGGCTTTTTCATATTCTTTTATCGCCTGATTAAATTCTTCTCTTTGTCTGTGGATGAATGCAATGTTGTTGTAGCAGGCCGCTACTCCGAGTTCATTACCTATTTGACTTCTAATTTCAAGCGCCTTTGAATAATAATCCAATGCTAAAGAATCGTCTCCTTTTACCCTGTGGATATAGCCAATACTATTATAAGTTCTGCCTATTCCGTTGCTGTCCCCAATTTCAATTTGTATTTGTAAGATATCTTGAAAATTAGATTTTGCTCTGTCAAGTTCATTCAAATCAATTTCAACATTGGCTATGTTATTAAGTACATTGGCCATTCCCTTTTTGTCGTTCAACTTATCTTTAAGGTCAAGGGCCATGTACCAAACTTCTACGGCTTTGTCCAGTTTATTGAGATGATAATATGAAACGCCTCCATTTATCAATAAGGTAGATTCAGATTTTAATAGTGATCTAAAAGAGGCAGTATCAGCCTTAGGTTGCGCATTTCGTACAAAAGCAATTCCTTCAGAGCAAACATATTCAACCGAATCAATGTTGTGATTAAAGAATAGCGCAGTTAAAGATAAATAGGCATTAGCACGAGCAGTGTCTTGCAAAGATTTGTCTCTGGCAATTGCAAAAACCGAATCTATTTTTTGAATTACGGTGGACTGTCCGAGAGAAGCATTCGCACAAATAAAAACTATACAAAATAAAACTCCAAGATTCTTGAACATGAAGTAAATATAGTCTAATCAAAATAATACGTCCTTAGACGGAATAAGAATACCTATTTATTCCAGCTTTTTACAATCATCAATCCACCCTGTTCTTCTGTCTTTCCAGTTTGGACTAACAACATCCCAAAGGACATAAGATTCAAATTTCATCAAGCATGATCCTAATTGTTTTTCGTTTTCGGCATTTTCTGTAGCGCTTAACCACTGTGACCTTTCTTCGGCCCAAGTTGGGTTTACAGCAGACCATAACACCATATTTTCAAATTCCATCATCAATTTGGCCTTGTCTTTTGAAGTAGATGCACTGTTTACATCTTTAATCCAACCATCTCTTCTGTCACGCCATGCTTGATTAACACTATTCCATCCCATGTTGGTTTCCAATTCAATTAATAGGTCTCCAAATGTCTTTTTTGAGGAGCAGCTGCTTAATGACCCTCCCATCATTATACCAACAGCTAAAATCAGCATTAATCTTTTCATATTTTGTTTTTTAGGTTTCTTCTAAACTACAAAATTTATTGACATTCAATAACATAAACAATTAAAAATAAAGCATTTAATAGTTGAAATCAGGCTCACAAAAAACTGTTTATAATTCCCTTCATTCTCTCATTGACTGTGTGATATCAATGTTTAACTTTATCCGTTTATAGATATTACAACTCATTATCATGAATAACTTAATTATAGAACAAGATGGACACATAGCCATCATCACAATTAACAGACCTTCACAGTTAAACGCTCTTAACAAAGAAACAATTGACGAATTAAATCAGGCATTGACTACTGCTGATAATGATCCAAATACCGGGGTGATTATTTTAACCGGTTCAGGAGAAAAAGCATTTGTAGCCGGAGCAGATATTAAAGAATTTGCCAATTTCTCAGTTGAAAAAGGTAAAGCGCTAAGTGCTGAAGGACATGATAAATTATTTAATTACGTTGAAAACTTATCTACTCCTGTAATTGCTGCCGTAAACGGATTTGCTTTAGGAGGAGGATTGGAATTGGCCATGTCGGCGCATTTTAGAATTGCATCTGACAATGCTAGAGTTGGTTTACCTGAAGTGTCTTTAGGTGTGATCCCGGGTTATGGAGGAACACAAAGGTTGGCCCAATTAATAGGAAGAGGTAAAGCATTTGAGTTGATTATGACGGCAGGTATGATTTCAGCTGAAGAAGCTATGTCTTGGGGATTGGTAAATCACGTAGTGCCGCAAGCTGAATTGATGGATTTGGCAAAGAAAATCGCTTCCAAAATATTGAATAATTCACCTAACGCAATTGCTGCTGCTATTAGAGCGGTTAATGCAGGTTATCAAGAAGGTGTGGACGGAATGAAAGCCGAAATTGAAGAGTTTGGAAAATGCTTTGGAACTCCTGAATTTATTGAAGGAACTACAGCATTTGTAGAAAAGAGAAAAGCAGAGTTTAGAAAATAAACTTTGCGGTCCTATTGGACTGAATAATAATGAGCACGATTAAGAAATTAGCCGGTCAAACCGCCATTTATGGTGTGTCGTCTATCCTTGGTAGATTGCTCAATTATTTGCTGGTGCCGCTTCACACTTATGATGGAATTGGGTTTGATAAATCTCAATATGGAATCATCAGTGAGTTTTATGCTTTTGTAGCTTTTTTTATAGTTCTGCTCACTTTTGGAATGGAGACCACTTTTTTCAGATTTGTCAATAAGTCTGAAGACAAAGAAGGTACCTTTAATAAGGCCGCCTCTATAGTAGTGGCTTTAAGCTCTATTTTCCTGATTTCGGTTATTGTTTTTTCTCAAAGTATTGCCAATTGGATGGGCTACCCGGACATGTCCAACTTTGTGATTTGGTTCGGAGCGATTTTAGCTGTAGATGCCACTTCTTCTATGTTTTTAGCCAAGTTAAGACAAGAAGATAAAGCTGTAAAGTTCGCCATTGTGCAGTTGAGTTCAATAGGTGTGAATATTTTGCTGAACGTTATCTTTATTCTTGGATTTTATGATGCAGCAAACCCTGAAGCTTCAATGGGAATTGGTTTCGTATTCCTGGCAAATTTGATAGCCAGTTTTGTGAAACCGCTCATCTTGTACAAAGAGGTATCTACTTTCAGATTTATTTGGGATAAAACAGTGTCAAAAGCAATGGTTGTTTTCGCTTTACCATTGGCTGTTGCTGGTTTTGCCGGGATAATCAATGAAACCTTAGATCGTATATTGATCAAGCGATTGTTAATGGGTGACGGTTCTCCTGAAGCTTTAAAATATGCTCAAGAGCAGGTTGGAATTTATTCGGCCAACTATAAATTATCTATTCTAATTACCCTTTTCATTCAGGCTTTTAGATATGCGGCAGAGCCATTCTTTTTTGCGCAAGAGAAAAATGAAAACAAGGACAAAGTGTATTCTAAAGTAATGACCTATTTTATCATTGTAGTGTCTCTAATGTTTTTGGTGATTGCATTGAATCTGCACATTTTCAAATGGTTTATTCCTAATGAAGGTTTCCATGAAGGATTAAAGGTGGTGCCTATTTTATTATTGGCAAATATCTGTTTGGGAATTTATTACAATCAATCAATCTGGTATAAGTTGGCAGATAAAACCATTTATGGTGCTTACATAGCAATAGGTGGAGCAGTTATAACTATAGTATTGAATTTATTGTTGATTCCGGTTTTAGGATATGAAGGTTCTGCCTGGACAACTTTAGCCACATATTTCTCAATGATGGTGGCCTCGCATTATTTTGGACAAAAAATATATCCGATAAAGTACAATTTGAGAAAAGCAGCTTTGTTTACTTTTTCCGCTTTGGTTTTGTACTTTATCGGATCATTGATTCCAACAGACAATTTTTGGGTAGGCACCATTTTAAGAGGCCTGGTTGTACTTGTCTATGTCGGAATAATTTTCTTTTTTGAGCGCCCTTTAAAGGAGCTTAGAAGAAAATAACTATTCAATTATTAGTTTTTTAATACAATTACCCTTTTCTGTTTTCACATGTAAAAGGTAAATCCCATATTCCAAATCTAATTGAATGAAGTTGGATGAAGCGGTTGAATTACCTAATTGTACAAGACTACCTTTTGTATCGTAAATCAAATAGTCAAAAGGTGCTCCGGCATCAATAAAAACATTTTCTGTTGCAGGATTTGGATAAACAATCACTTTTATTTCCTCTGTAATTTCAGGAGTTGATGCAAACAATTGGCTACAAGGTGTAATGTTGTTGTCATAATAATCTTGTACAAAATCAGTAGTAGTGTATAAGTTGTTTACGTTGGCTAAATTATCTGTGCTGTCATTATTGACTACAAAAGCCAAATCAACACATGTATTAGAAAATGGCTGTAAAACGCCAATGTCGGTTGACATTAAAAATCTTCTATCTCCGGGAGGATTGGCTTCACTAACTTCAGACCATCCTGTTCCTGTGTAAGGATCTCCACTAAACAAATATGTAGTTTCTACAGTTCCACTTGTGCCGTTTCCGCCATAAGTAAAAGGAGCTCCATTTAACCAAAGGCCATCCATGTAATTGTAGAAATTGGAAACGTTGTTTGGATCGCCTGTAATTCCGCCACCATTGTTATAATAGACAAAAGCGTCCATTGGTGTACTTAAAAACACTGCGCCTGCGGCAGGTACTTGTGCGCCATATGCGTCTTGTCCACTTCCTCCATTATCTACACTTTCACCATTGTAAGCAAAACCTAGATTTCTGGTAGAATCACAACCTACATAATCATTAGAATAATTACCAATATCCGGATCCACCCAAATTCCGTATTTAAAATCTGAATAAGTAGCACTTGACCTATTGAATATTTTCAGATGCAAAAAGGTGGTATTGTTTAAATCATCTGTGGTAGCGTATTGGTAAAACATGCTGTGTACTTCAACTCCAATGATATCTCCTCCTGATTCAGTATGTAAATCAGCTTTGTCGTTCATAATAGTATAAACTGCGTAGTCACCCAAAATGGCAGGATAATCACCATTTAATGGATCATATACTTGATTTTGATTGACATCTACATAGGGAGCTAATTGTGCGGCCACACCTTCTGCAGTATTACCATTTCCTGGCCAGTTTAATAATGTCTGATCTGCAGTATAGCCAACATCTTGAAAATGGCTAATATGATAATCAACAGTTGATTTGCTTATCTCCCAAATTGAAGATGAAAAGTTGTTTTGATAATAAGTTGAATTATAATCATCTGCAACTGGGCCAGGGAAAAAATCTTGTCCTTGTCCATACATATGTGCAGCTAAATGCAATTGTCCGTTTGGATCTTTTCCGCCCATCCAGTAAGACATAGCATAAAAGACATATTTGTTGCTTCCTTTTGGAAATTCATAAGCGGCAAAGTTTGATCCTTGATTCTGAAAATTGAATCCGTCATCTTGAATCAATGCACTAACATTGTTAAATTCCAGATTAACCGCAGTTTGAGAAAAACATTGACTTGCTGTAAGTAATGAAGTAATAAGTAAAGTTCGTGTCATAATTGCATTTATTGGGTTTGTACAATATCAAATGTATGGAAAGCGAATTCCAAATAGCATGTGGTTTCCCTCAATAAAGCAATTAATTATACATATCTAAATGGTTTAGATTTTGATTAAAATCTAACAATTGTTGATTCTCCCCAACATGACAATGTCACTGAATTTCCTTCTTTTATATTATTCATGTGACAATCTTGCAGATTTGGTGCATTGCTCATATATTGATCACTGCGCACCTCTTCACCATTGGCTTTGGACTGTTTGTAATAATCATTGGCCAACCAGTAATTGGCGTTTCTATCAAAGGTGGAGTCACCACAACTTTGAGCAGTTGCTGCAATACAATCACCGCAAAGTTTAAGGGCCTTTCCTTTTAATTCACCATCCACTTTTTTTGCGGCATAAAAAGCTGCTTTGTATTGACCATTTTTATAATAGGAAACGGCTAGTTTAAAATTGTACAAACCGGCATTTTCTTGATCAGAGTCTAATTCAATTGCTCTTTGATACGCCTCAATTGCCCCTTTGTAATTACCTAGAGCATATTCAACTTCTCCTAGTCCATAAAAACCTTCTTTGGAAGGAGCATCTTCCAGGACTTTTGTCAGGTACATTTGATATGCTTTGCTTTTAATGGCTCCTTTTTGTTGCAAGACATCAATGGCATTTTTGATCTGTAAAAGCTTGATGTTTTCGTCTGAACTGAGTTGTTCAAATTTGCTTTCAAACAATGCTGATATTTCCTTTTCATCTGAGTACAGCAGAGGAAAATACTTGTTTAAATAGTCTATTCCCTTTTGATAATTTGATTCTTCAGCAGAATCATTAACTTGATTCATCAGCATGTATTCAATAAAGTCAAAATATTTATCTGTAATTTTCTGTTTAGCAGCTCCTTTGTCCTCTGATTTGTTGTATTCATTTTTTATCAGATGTTTGAAGTAAGATGTGAGGTGAAAAACACTTGTTTTCTCTTTTAAAATGGAGATGTTTTTCTCATATAACTGACTTATTTTTTCATCTTGATCGCTTTCAATTGAAAGCAAGAAAGTGGCGTATGACAGCTCCCATTCAGGGTCAACTTCTAATTGCATTTTTTGCTCATATACCCAAATCAAAGTATCCTGAATATTTTTAGTTTGACTGATATCATTTCCTTCAATATCCTTCAACAGATTAGAATACAATACTTTTCCGTTGATAAAAAAGCCGGGCTCAATATTTTTAGTTGGCCCGCAATGAACATAAGCTCGGGGGTAATAGTAACGCGCAAGCTCATAGTTTTTATCCCTTAAAGCCAAAAAATAATAACTGTTAAATTCTGCGCAACGACTGGTGTCTTGTTTTATTTCTTGGGCAAAAGTTTGGGGAATGCACAAAAATGCGATCATAATAGCAATGGTTCTCATAATATCAATTTTTAAAACAATTAATTAGCCACAAATCCACTGCCAATACCCTTTTGACTTGTATATAAATGTGAAATTTATACAGTCGCCTTTTATCCAATTAATAGGCATTTGACAACTGCTAATAATCCGTTGTTAAAATCTAGGATTAAACCACCCTTTGGAACGTTATATTTTAAGTATTTTTGATTTGTCTTCTATAATTAAATACATGAAAATAGAGATCATCAACAAATCAAAACACGACTTACCTAAGTACGAAACCCCTTTGTCAGCAGGTGTTGACTTAAGAGCAAACATAGACGAATCAATTACTTTGAAGCCTCTTGAAAGAGCACTTGTAAAAACAGGTCTTTTTATGGCTATCCCTGAAGGATATGAAGCTCAAGTTAGACCAAGAAGTGGTTTGGCCTTTAAAAAAGGAATCACTGTTTTGAATTCACCCGGTACAATAGATGCGGATTACAGAGGAGAAGTGGGAGTGATTTTGGTAAACCTTTCAAATGAAGATTTTGTTGTGGAAGATGGTGAACGCATTGCGCAATTGGTTGTAGCAAAATGTGAACAGGCTGAATTTGTAGAGACAAATGAACTTTCAGAAACAGAAAGAGGTGCTGGTGGATTTGGAAGTACCGGAGTTAAATAGGGATAGGGGATCAGAGTGAGAATGAGAGTGAGGATGAGAATGAGAATGAGAAGCAGGAAAGTGGAATAAACTTAAAATTAAAGAAAATAGATAAATGAAGATTGTAGTACCAATGGCGGGTAGAGGAAGTAGGTTAAGACCTCATACGTTAACAGTTCCAAAACCATTGATTCCGGTGGGTGGTAAGCCAATTGTTCACAGATTAGTGGAAGACATTGCCAAAACGTCTGCAGACAAGGTTACTGAAATTGGGTTTATTATCGGTGATTTTGGAAAAGAAGTAGAGCAAGAACTTTTAGCAGTTGCTGAAACCTTAGGCGCTAAGGGAAAAATCTTTTATCAAGAAGAGGCTTTGGGCACTGCTCATGCAGTTTTATGTGCTGAGGAAATGTTGGATGGTCCTGTTGTGGTGGCTTTTGCAGATACGCTTTTCCGTGCAGATTTTACTATGAGTCCGGATGTGGATGGTGTTTTGTGGGTGAAACAAATAGATGATCCTTCTGCTTTTGGTGTGGTAAAATTAGATGCAGAGGGTACGATTACGGATTTTGTTGAGAAACCAAAAGAGTTTGTTTCTGATTTGGCCATGATTGGTATTTACTATTTCAAAGAAGCCGAAAAATTGAGAACAGAATTAAAATACCTAATCGACAATAATATAATTAAAGGTGGAGAGTACCAATTGCCGGATGCCTTGAGACGATTGACTGAAAAAGGTACTAAGTTTAAACCGGGAGAGGTTAATGAATGGTTGGATTGCGGTAATAAAGCTGTTACAGTATTCACCAATCAAAGAGTATTGGAATTTGACAAAGACAAACAACTGGTTTCAGATAAAGCAACAATAAACAACTCAGTTATTATTCCTCCATGCTATATTGGAGATGGTGCTGTTATTAAAAATTCGGTTATTGGTCCTCATGTTTCAGTAGGTGCTGCAACTAAAATAAGCGGTTCCGTTATTGTCAACAGTATTATCCAAAAAGAAGCTGAAATCACTAATGCCAACATCAAAGATTCAATGATCGGTAACAAGGCTGCAGTATTGAAACAAGCTTCAGATATTAGTATTGGAGATTTTACAACAATAGATTGAAAATAATTAGAAACATATTATTCTTTTTTGTTTTGACTTTCACTGCATTGTCTTGCAAAAATACTGAAGAAACTGCAGGTCCAAAACGTCCTGTTGCAGATCCTTTTAAAACTACTTTTCATGAAGCCATACAGGAAAAGATGAGAGGTAATTTTGACGTGGCTGCCCAATTATTTGAAAAGTGTTTGACATACAACAATGAAAGTGATGCTGTGCATTTTGCCTTGTCAGATGTTTATGAGCAATTGAAAGATGAGGAAAAAGCTATTTCTCATGCTAAACAGGCTTTTGAAATTGACAAAAACAACAAATGGTATTCTATCAAATTAGCTAATATTTACTATGATAAAGGAGATTACCACAAAGCAGCAACTTATTTTGAATATGCTATTCAAGAAGAGAAAAACGTTGATGTAAAGTCAAGGTATGCCGAGTGTTTAATTTATTCAAAACAGTACAAAAAAGGTATTGCTGTTTTAGATGAAATAGAGGTTGAAATGGGTGTTTCTCCTCAACTAAGCTTAACAAAACACGATATGTATCTTGAATTAGGGGATACAGAGAGTGCAGAATTGGAGCTGAAAAAGTTAATTGAAGATAATCCATACGACATGGAGAATCGCTTAATTATTGCCGATTATTTTTTGAGAACGAATCAATCTGACAAAGCAGAAAAAGTGGCTAACGAAGCTTTAAAAGTTAGCCCAAATAATGGAGAAATAAGATTGATTTTGGCTGATATAGCAATTAGAAAAGGGGATTTAGAAACTTGTTTTAATCACCTTGAAATAGGCTTTAAAGAAGATGATGTTTCTTTGAGCAGAAAAGTAGCACTAATAGGAAATCTTCAGCAGTATGCATTTGAAGATTCAGATGAAGGAAGGCAAATTAAATCAGGTTTAGACAGATTGTACAATGTGATTTATGATGAGAATGCGGAGAATGACACTTTGTTTCTGCAATATGGTTATTATCTACAATTTCAAAACAAACCTTTAGATGCCATCAAACAATTTGAAAAGGCAGTTATAGTTAATCCAAATAGCTATGATACATGGATGCAATTGATTTACACCTATTATCATATTGAGGATTATAAAGGCATGTTAAAAAGTGCTGGAGAGGCTGTTGCTTTGTTTCCGTCGCAACCTGAGCTGTTTTTGTTAGGCGGTATAGCAGCTACAGAAGTGGATGATTATAACAAGGCCGAAGAATGGCTTTATTATGGAAAAGAGTTGGTGATAAATGATCCGTCTTTGAGTTCAGAATTTCAGCATCATTTAGGAAATTTAAGCAAGAAGCAAAAAGATTACGAACAGGCCAATATTTATTATGCCAAGGCCAAAAAGTTAGACGAGTTTAATGGCAACGTTTACTTTTCTCAAGCCATGTGCTATGTTGAGGAAGGAAAGGATGATTTGGCAATTAAGGAAGCTGAAACAGCTATTCAGTTAGCACCGACAAATCCATTTTTTTATGATCTAAAAGGACTTGTTTACTTCAAGTTAGAGAAATATGATCAAGCCAGAAAATCATTTGAAAACGCATTGGTGTATGATGCTATTAATGCAAAAATTTTAGAGCACTTAGGAGATACTTATTATATGCTAGGTGAACAAGAAAAAGCAGTTGAATATTGGCAAAAATCAATGGATAATGGAGGTTATAATGCTTTACTTATCAAAAAACTGAATGACAAAGAATATTATGAGCAATAAATGGAAGACATACCTTGTGATTTTTATAGGAATTACTTGCATCAAAGCATCCTGTAAAAACAATACAGTAGGAGGAACTCCTGATTGCCCTAAAACAGACTTTGAAACACTTGAAACTGCCTTGAGGAAAACAGTGCACGATAAGTTTAAATTTTTTTACTCAAAGGTTGATGTTGAGGTAAAAGACAGCAAAGGTTCAAATTCATTTGGCGCAACTTTAAAGATGAGAGCAGATTCGGCTTTTTCAGGTACTGTAAAAGTAGCCGGAATAATTGGAGCGGGATATTTGGTAGATCAGGATACTTTCGCCTTTAAAAATCGCCCTAAAAAATGCTACAAAAAAGAGAGCTATACAATGCTATCAGAGATGTTTGGAACAGAAGTGAATTACACTTTTATGCAGCAATTAGTTTTGGGTGAAGCGCTAGGTCTGGAAAAAGTACAACAACTATATCCCTTGAAGTCTGATACTCATTTTATGCTTGGTTCGCATGACAAAAAGACTTTTGACAGATTGGCTAATTACAATCTGAAAGATGAGGAAATGAATGACATTTTTATTCGATATTCTTTGAGATGTGATAACCATCAATTAGCCAAAATTGAGATTGATGTACCAAAAGATTCAGTGTATATTTTGGTAGATTTTAAAGAAAGACAAGAAGTAGAACAACTAATATTTCCAAAAGAAACATTTGTAAAAATTGTATCTCCTCAAGATTCGGTATTCATCAATTTAGAGTACGATAAATGTGAGTTGAATGAGGAAATGAAAATCAATTTAAGTATTCCGGATAGCTATAGTGAATGTGAGTAAAAACATATTGATTTTTGTTTGTTTGTTGATGGTCAACTTTGGCTGGTCTCAGCAAAAAGAGAGTGACCGTCTTAAAAAAGATCAGCAAGAGTTATTGAAGAAAATTGACTTCACAGAGAAGTTATTGCAGGACACCAAGCAAAGTCAAACTAACATTTCAGAAAGCTTAAATTTATTGGATAGAAAAATTCAGTATCGTCAGGATTTATTGAACAATTTGGATATTCAGTTGAGTCAAATTGATGCTGAAATTGCTAATCTGCAAATTGAAATAATTCAGCTTGAACAGCAAATCATCAAACACAAAGAGCAGTATAAAAAGATGATAGTACAAGCTTACAACATGAGAAATGATCAAGCTGCTTTAATCTTTATTTTAAGTTCTGAATCATTTAATCAAGCTAACAAGAGAATGGAGTATTTGGATCAGTTGCAAAAGTACAGAAAGGACCAAATCCGTAAAATCACAAGTGCAAAGGAAGAATTAGAAGCAAAGTTGGCCTTATTGGAGACTAAAAGAAATGAAAAAAAGAATCTGGCATCATCTAAAGTAAATGAGCAAAGTAAATACATCAAGGACAGGGAGAAACAAAAAGTCACCATTGAAGAATTAAAAGGGAAGGAGCAGCAACTACAAGATGAATTAGCTGAGCAAAAAAGAAAAAACAAAGAATTACAGAATGCGATTAATGCAGCTATCAACAAAGAAATTTTAGCCGAGAAAAAGAAAAATAACAACAAGCCTCCAAGTATGGAGGATACTAAGGAAATTGAACTGAGTAACAAAGGTTTTGAAGCCAACAAAGGGCGATTGCCTTGGCCTGTTAAAAAAGGAGAAGTTTCCAGAGGTTTTGGGCGTCAGCCTCATCCGGTATATTCAACTGTGTTTACCAATAATGACGGGATAGATATTTCAACAGTAAAGGGATCAACAGTAAGATCTGTTTACGAAGGTGAAGTCTCTTCAATTGTTGTAATTGGTGGTGCCGGGAAAGCTGTAATTATAAAGCATGGAAATTACCGAACCATTTACTCTAATTTACAGGAAACCTATGTTTCTTCAGGGGATAAAGTGACAGCCAAGCAAGAAATAGGAGCATTACTTGTAAATCCTAATGGTACTTCTGTTGTACATTTTGAAATTCGACTGGTAAGTGCTGAAGGAAACATCAGCATCATTAATCCAACTTATTGGCTTTATCGTTAAAACTATTTTTTACTAAAAACTAACTGTCTGTTAGGTTGACTCTCTGCATCTTCAAAATGATCAAATTCATTTAAGTAACCAGATTCATCACCCAGTTGATATACGCTTGATTGACCATTCAATACAAAGTTGACGTACCATACTTGCTCAGACATTTGAGGAGTTCCGTTTGTATTAGTTGCCGGCAACCATTTAGGAGATTTTCTGAAAGTCATAACAGCTCTATTTTCTAAAGCTTTAATGGCTTTTCTATATCTCCATTGTCTCTCCACTAATTTTCCTTTTTCATCTTTGATGGCAATACAATCTGCACCAGTTATGGTTAATTCTCCGGTTGTTTCTACAAGAAAAGTGATACGTACAGTTCCCTGTATTCCTTCATCATAAGCAGTTCTTGGATACACCAAATTTTCAGCAAACCACTTTTGTCTGTCTATTGCAGTTCCTGGAAACGAAGCTTTTCTGCTTTGTGTAGTAAAGATGTCTTTGGATAATCCACTTTCGTTTTCTCTGTCTCCAATTTCTTTATCCGAAACGTCTTGCATGTTCACGTCAGGGTTTTGATCAGTTGTTTTAATGTCTTTTTTAAATGAGAAATTATTCAATGGATCGTTAACCGGAATTTCATTTGGATCTGTTTTAGGAAGTTTTTTGACATGGTTTAAATCATTGTCTTCATCTTCTAAATTACGTTCTTCTTCAGTTTCTAGATTTAAATTAAAAGCCATAAACTCAGCCGTATCGTGGTTTTCATTTTCAGTTTCGTCATAGGCTATTTCACTAGTTTCAATTGTATTTTCAACCTCATCTTCAGTAAAATAGTTGTAAGTAAAAATGCCAACAGTACCTACTGCCAACACTGATAAAGAAGTTATAATCCATTGTGTTAATCCCCAGCTTGCACTTCCTGCGGCACTAGCTGCACCTGATAAGCCGGCTACAGCATTAATTTCGGCCATCATGGCTTTTCTGCTTACTGTTTGAATCAACAATTGTTGATCATGAACCATTGACTTTAATGCCGGATCTGCATTCATTTGCGCTTCAAATGATGCTGCTTGATCTGCACTCATTTCACCCGATAAATACTGGTCAATTTGTTCAAATTTTTCTAGTTCTGGTCTCATTTAACTTTGTTGGCTTCTGTAGTTTATGCGTTTTGGGTTTGAGTTTCTTTGGCAAGTTTTATGGCTTTTTCCATGCATTTATACTTCTGGGTTTTAGCTGAGTTTACACTTGTAAAACCAAGTTTTTCTGCAATGGTGTTCATGTTTTCTTTTTTGAAATAAAATAGTTCAAATATCTGCTTACACTTTTCTGTCACTTGATTTAATATGTGATTCAGTGCCTTAATTTTTTCTTCTTTCTCTTCATTATAACCAACATCATCAGCAGTAAGAATTAAAGTGTCTTTCCATTCCAGTTCAGGAGATCTTTGTCTTTTTCTGAGTTCATTTTTCCATAGGAATCTATTAATTCCATACAGGAAAGTGCTCAGTTTTGACGTTAATTCAAAATCTTTCTTGCTCACCTTTTCCATTAGTAGGATCAGACTGTCGTGAAAAATTTCTCTTGCAATTTCTTCATCACCTCCGCTAGACAGTATGTTGACGCGAACCTTAGGGTACTCTTTATAGAGTTCCTTTATAGCCGCTTCTCGCTTACCATTTCTAATAGCTGCTATTATTTTTTCATCTGTCATAGGTAGGTTTGTACATCTTATATGTCCGCCTTTTAAAAAAGTAACCTCTTTACTGAAAAAAAATTCCTATTTTCCCTTAAAATATTGAAAACATGAAGTTTAACATAAAGCCTAACACCTTAAATTACGAAGAAATTAAACAAAAATTATCTGCCAAATTCCCCGATTATGAATTTAACATGAGAGGGAAACAGTATTTAGTATGTAAAAAAACAAGTACTGCCGGATGTAATATTGTCATTAGAAAGAATAGAATGTTTGTGGTAGGTAATTTCCCTAGCATGGGTGGACAAATGTTGTTTATGTTACTGGTAGTGTTGCTAGGAGTGTTGATTCCTTTGATTGTTTACTTTGCAGCTTTTCATTCTAAATTGAAAAATTTGGAGAATGAACTTGGCGCTTACCTGAAGGAAGAATACGAAGATAAAGTCTAAATCTTAATACCGATAATACAAATATCATCTAGTTGTTCAATACTTCCTCTCCAGTTTTCAATGGTGTCATCTAATTGTTGTTTTTGAACATCCAATGACTCCTTATGAAGATTGATTAGTAATTGCTTGAAGTTAGAGTATTTGAACTTTTTGCCTTTGTCACCACCAAATTGATCCGCATAACCATCAGAGAAAAGATAAACCATATCACCTTCTTGAAATTGAATGTTGTGGTCATCAAAAGCAGTTACCTGATCTGAGTAGCCAATAGGTTGTTTGTTGGCTTTAATCTCTTCAATTGATTCAGATTTTATGTAGTACAAAGGATTATTGGCGCCTGCCCATATTGCCTTTTTGGTATTTAGGTCAATTCGTATCAGTGAGATATCCATTCCGTCTTTGGATTCACCTTGAAGTCCTTTTTGACTGAGTTCCGTTGTTATTTTTGCTTTGAGTTGATCTAATATAAAACCTGGAGATGCATCTTCTTCTTTTGCACATATTTCATTGAGATATGCAGTACCTAACATAGTTAGCATAGCTCCCGGAACACCATGCCCGGTACAATCTGCTACCGCTATGTACCAGTGATTATGATTTACATAACTCCAAAAAAAGTCTCCTGAAACTATGTCTTTTGGTTTAAATAAAATAAAATGTTGTGGTAAGTGAGCGTGTTGATCATCATCTCGTAAAAGCGCTTCTTGTATGCGTTGAGCATATTTGATTGAATCTAGTAGCTCGGTATTTTTTTGTTCAATTTCAATTTTAGCCTCTTGTACCAGTTCCTTTTGTTTTTTGGTTTGATTTAAGGATTTGATAAGCATGTACACAAAAAAGGAAATCACAGCTAGTATCCCGAATGAAAAATATAAGATCACACTTTGTCTCTTTCTTTTTTCCTCTTCAGTTTTTAATCGTTGTGTGTTTTCTGCTTTTTCAATAGCTAATTGCTTATTGAATTCATGTTCAGCTTCAACTTTGCCTATTTCTTTGTTGTTGTTTTCTTTTTGTAAGGAATCGTGATAGACCAAATATTCTTCGTGATACTTTAGTGCCTGTTCAAACTTTCTATCTTGCTTTTCAATTTCTGTTAGCCTTACTAAAGCTGAGATAATATCAACTTTTCTGTTTATCTCTTTTGCGATTTCTAGTCCTTCAAGAGAATAATATCTAGCTGAATCGTATTGACCCATTTCAGAGTATATTTTACCTCTCATTCGGTAGTCTGTACCTAATCCCTCTTTATCATTCAATTCGATATCAACTTGCACACCTTGTGCTGAATACGCCAGTGCTGAATCATATTCTCCAATAATTGCATATGTTTCTCCGATATTGGTTATACAATGTCCTGCACTTCGTAAATTTCCAATTCTTCGCATCACCTCAAGAGACTCTTTGTACATCTGAATGGCTTTCTCATAATCTTGTTTGTAGTAAGCAACAATTCCCAGATTCATTCGAGCCTGATAGGCAGTTGTTGTATCCTGCATGGTTAAATACAAGTCATATGAGTTTTTAAAACATTCTTCGCTATCCTCAAAATTGGAGGTGTACAGATAGGTTATTCCCAAATTGTTATAGGTCACACCCAATCCATCTAAATCTTCAATGTATTTAAATATTTCCTGGGCTTTTAAATAGTATTTGATGGCTTTTGGAAATTCACTGTTAAAATCATGAACCATTCCGTGTTGGTTGTATATTTTCCCAAGTTGTTTGTTGGTTTTCTTATTGTTGTTTTCCAGTTTCACAGTGTCTGCTTGTAACACATCCAAAGCCCTTTCAGTATACTCCATTGCTTCTGCATATTGACCCTGATAGGTTAGAATGTTGGAATGGGTATTCAAGGCCATTGATATGTAAAATCTATCTGTTATGCTTTGAGCTATCATTAATGCTTTTTCGGTAGCATTCTGAGCTTTTTCTATATCAAACGATTTTCCGTGATTACCAATTTGGGTTAATAGGCGGATTTTTGTGGTATCGGAATTTGTGTTTTCTAATTGCTGCTCAAACTCTTTTACCTGATCTTGTTTGTTGTTTTGTGCAAACAAGAAATTAAAGCTTACTAAGCAAATTATGGACAATAACACCTTCATACCATTGTGAATATAGTAAATTATTGTCTCCTATTTGCTAACAATGGAGGTGGTTCACCGTTTAAGGATTAATGTTTACGCTTATTTAGAATTGTCCGAATTCTCTGCTAAGTAATTTTGAGTAGGTGTAGTTTGGACCTCTTGTAGGTAAATGGACTTTTACGGTATCATTCTGCTTGTATAGGTAGATATATTTGGAGTTTTCTTTGTAGAGTGGGCGTACATTTTTTTTATCCCAATTGCAGTAGCAGTTGTATCCAAATTTGGCTTCTCTGCAATAAAACGTGTATTCGGAACCCTTATAATAGAAAATTTGTTCACCTTCTGGCCAAAACTGGTTAGTTCTAATTTTATAAATCAATTTTCCTTTGTCGAACACATAAAACACTTTAGACTTTTCGTTATTTCGAATACTTTTAAACCCTATATGAAGTATTTGCCCATTTAAAAAGTTGACAAAGCACTTGGTTGAATCTGTTGTAGATGTGATTTCAAACATATATCCCGGATTTACGCCGTAGCTACTTATGGACCAGTCTGTGCCCCATGAGTTAATAGAGTCGTTTAGTTCGTATGTAGTTTTTGGTTGAATTGGGCGACGTTCAAATTCTATTGAGTCGATATCCTGTTCTATCAATATTGTGGGGTAGCTTTCAATAAATGTGTCGTTGATGTATAAACTGTTTTCATAATCGGGCCAATTGTATTTTTTGGTGGGTTTAAATACTTGTCTATAACCATTTATATGACCGTTTGTGTCAATAGGAGTGATAGCATATAGTTTTTGATTGACTATTTCGATTCTTGATCCAAATGTTCCAAGTGTTAGGTATAAAGTATTGTTGGTTTTTGAAAATTGAAAGGCGGTATCTTTTTTTGCTATTTCACTAAAGTATGGAGTGAAATCCTTGATTTTAAGTTGTGCGTTTAATGTTTGGGAAACAAATAATATGAAGGTACTAAAGAGGATGATTTTTTTATTTCTTATGTGCTGAATCATAATTAAGTTTTGGAGTTTTTAAATGTAGTTATTTATTGTCTCCTATTTGCTAACAATGGAGGTGGTTCACCGTTAAATGGATTCCATCTGCTAATGCTTTTTGCCCCCATTCCTGATGCACGCATAATAGCTCTGTCACCGTATCTTTCTCTGATGTGATCCATGGCTTGATAGAGATTAATGACTTCAGTATCATCAAATAAATTGATTTGGTGCCCACCTTCAACCAGATGACTGAAACGAACACCTATCAATCGAACCAACATTCTTCGGTTATACAGTTGTTTAAATAAATCCAACACAATTGGAATAATGGTATGGTCAGATGCATTATAAGGAATGCGTTTTTGAAGGGTGTAAGTTTGAAAGTCTGAATACCTAATTTTTACCGTAATACAAGCGGTTAATTTATTGCCTCTTCTCAATTGGTAAACCAAATTTTCTGCAATGGCGGTAATAATTCCCTTTAGTTTAATAACGTCAATGGTATCCTTGTCAAAGGTGCGTTCAGTTGAAATGGATTTGCGTTCCTGATATTGTACAACAGGTGAATTGTCAATTCCGTTTGCTTTTTTCCACATTACCACTCCATTTTTGCCAAAAACCCTTTCCATAACTTCCATTGGCATTTCTTGAAGTGTATAAATTTTTTTGACCCCCAGATTACAAAGTGTACGGTAAGTTTTATCCCCAATCATGGGGATTTTTTTTACTGATAAAGGAGCTAAGAATGGTTTTTCGGTTCCAATAGCAACATTAATTTCATTGTTGGGTTTTGCTTCTCCGGTGGCAATTTTGGATACCGTTTTATTGGCGGATAAACCAAAGGATATGGGTAATCCGGTTTCTTTGATAATCTTTTGACGCAATTCAGAAGAGAACTTATAACATCCATAAAAACGATCCATACCTGTGAGGTCAGCATAGAATTCATCTACCGAAGTTTTTTCGTAAATCGGAACAGATTCTTTGATGATTTCAGTTACGGTATCCGAAAATTTGCTGTATACACCTGAATTTCCTCTTAAAATAATCGCTTCAGGACACAGTTGTTTGGCCATTCGCATAGGCATGGCAGAATGTATTCCAAATCTTCTTGCTTCATATGAACAGGAGGCAACTACTCCACGGTCTGATGTCCCTCCAATAATGACAGGTTTGCCAATAAGTTTGCTGTCAATCAGCCGCTCGCAAGACACAAAAAAAGTGTCCAAATCCATATGAACTATTGTCTTCATTAGTGTTTACTTTTTTTGCTTAAAGCGGTAAAGCCCATTCTTTCGTCAGAGTATCTAGGATCTTCTATGATCTCCATTTTTTCCATATACTCAGCTTCAATGGAGATGCAATCATAATCTTCAATTACTTTGCCTTTTACTTTGTAAACTCCACTTCCTCTAAAGTGATATTTAGCGGCTATTTGTGGAAAATGAACTGAATCTAACCATTGCCCTTTTTCATCTAAAAAAGTTCCGAAATACATGGTGTCCCCATTTTTGGTTGAGGTGCGTTTACGGTGAATCAGGTATCCTTTTATCCAAACAGTTTCACCTACATGATTGGGCAACTCTTCGGCCAGATAGTAAACAGTATCATCCTGACGTAGAATCTCAAAAACGTTGTGTAAAGGAAAACCCAGTAACTCAATTTGATCAAAAGTGTCTTCCTGCCATGAGTTTTCTAATTGGGGTATTTCATACTCCGGTCGTTGAATTCTAAAAAGATCTTTGACCAAAAAGTTGGCCAAATCATCTGTTCTTTTTTTGCTGACATTGCCTAATTTAAAGTGAGCTTCCCAAAGCAATGATCGTTTATTTTTTTTGGTAAATCTAAAAGCATCAATGCGGATTAATATGCTGATTTGTTCCAGTGATATTGGCACCCTATCTATAAAATCATTAAAGCTTTTGAAGTAGCCTTCCTTGTCTCTTGCTAATAAAATTAAAGCAGCTGTTTTTTGCTCAAATCCGTGTAAAAGGTGAAAGCCAACAAAGATGTCTTTGCCATATAAAGTAGTTTTGTATTCGCTTCTGTTGACACAAGGAGGATGAATAACTCCGCCATGTAATCGCGCTTCATGAACGTAGAGTTCTGTGCTATAAAAACCACCATAATTATTGATGGTTGCTACCATATATTCCAAAGGATAATAGGCTTTTAAAAACAAACTTTGATAACTTTCTACTGCATAAGATGCGGAGTGTCCTTTGGCAAAAGCATAACCGGCAAAACTGGCTGTTTGTCTCCATACTTCGGCTGTCAATTCTTTTGAATGTCCTCTGACATTAATACAGTTGTTAAAAAACTTGTCTCGTACCTGATCAAATTCTTCTCTAGATCTGTATTTACCGGACATTCCTCTTCGCATTTTATCCGCTTCTCCTAAACTTAATCCGGCAAAAAAGTGAGCTACTTTAATTACATCTTCCTGGTATACCATTACACCATAAGTTTCAGGCATGAGTTGTAGCATTACAGGATGGGCATCTTTTCTTCTTTCAGGATTGCGGTAGCGCAAAATATACTCCTGCATCATTCCAGATTGAGCTACTCCAGGACGAATGACAGAGCTTGCTGCTACCAACCCCAAATAATTATCTACCCTCAATTTTCGTAGCAACATCCGCATGGCAGGAGATTCAACATAAAAACATCCAATGGCCTGTGCATTTTTTAGCATTGTTTTAATGCGTTCATCCGTTTTGAATCGCTTCATGTCATGGATGTCTATAAAAGGTTCTTTTGGTCTTTTTTCCTTAATGATTTCTATGGCATCTTTGATTTTTCCAAGTCCTCTTTGGCTGAGAATATCAAACTTGTAGAGTCCTATATCCTCTGCAATGTGCATGTCAAATTGTATGGTTGGATATCCTTTAGGAGGTAAAAAGGTTGGTGTAAACCATGAAATGGGCTTCTCTGAAATTACAATTCCACTTGCGTGAATGCTGAGGTGACTGGGAAAACCATGAATGTATTCACTGTATTTAACGACTAAATGAGTGAGGTGATTCATCTCCCATTTTTGGATATAGTCTTTGCTTAGTTTGTCAATTTCCTCTTTGGGTAATCCAAAAACTTTACCTAATTCTCTCCTAACTGCTCTGGCTTGGAAAGTATTGTAAGTGGCTACTAAGGCAACATGCTTAAAACGATCAAATATATATGCGGTAACGTCATCTCGGTCTGTCCATGAAAAGTCAATGTCAAAATCAGGAGGGTTAATGCGATAAAGATTAATGAAGCGCTCAAAGTACAAGTCCAACTCAATAGGATCTACATCTGTAATGCGCAAAATATAAGCGACAACTGAGTTGGCACCACTTCCCCTACCGACATAAAAGTAGCCCTTTGATCTGGCGTATTTAACAATATCCCAATTGATGAGGAAATAAGAAACAAAGCCCATTTTTTTTATCGTGTCCAATTCCTTTTTAACTCTGGCTTTTACTTCATCAGTTGCCTCCGGATATCGATATTGCATTCCCTCTTTGCATAGTTTCATCAATAAAGCTTCATCCGCTTCTTCGCTTTCAGTATAGTGTTTTTGATTTTGAGGTGGAGCGGTATCGCTTAAATCAAAATGAATGGATGATTGATTGAGTATTTCATGGGTGTTAGTAATGATGTTGGGAAATGCTTCATAGAGATTTATCAACTCATCAATAGGAATCATTTGGTGAGATTCTAAGGCTTGCTCGTTTAAGGATAACTTACTTAATAAGGTGTTTTTATCAATGGCACGTAAGAGTCGGTGAGCATTAAAATCTCTTTTGTTGCGAAAAGTGACAGTTTGTAAAACCACCATTTTTGAAGTGTCTAGTTTTTTGATGCGGATATAATCCAAATCTTTAGGAGAAACACCTATGTATTCATGGGGTAGTAAATCTGCTAAACTGTTACCAGAGCTATCCCTTTTTAAGGGATAAACAACAAATACATTTTCAAAATCAGGAGCACGTTCAGGTATTTCTTTGATTCCATTTTCAACTATGGTTTTATTGAGTAGAAAAGGAGTGAGGTATTCATTAATTTCTTGAAAGCCTTTATTGTTTTTAGCTATGGCAATATATAGTTGTTCTACACCATTTCTAAAATCAATTCCAAAGATGGGCTTGATGTCATATTTTGGTGCCAAGCGAGCAAATTCAAGACAGGCAGAAGTATTGTTGATATCTGATATCACCATGGATTGGATACCGTTTACTTTGCCCAATTCTAATAATTGTTTGGGGCTGATGGTTCCATAGCGCAAGCTGTAGTATGAATGCGTGTTTAAGTACATTTGTCTCTCTTCTCTTCATACTTCTACCAAAAAGCTTGTTGTGAAAATTATTTACCTCCCCCTTAATCCCCCTCCTTTCCATCTCACATATCCCTCGCACAAGAGGGAATAGTATATTCCATTACTTGTGTATTTCCAAAATTTTCCAATAATCCAAAAGGATTATTAATTATTCCCCCTTTGGAGGGGGATTAAGGGGGAGGTCTGTAGACCTTAAAACATGTATAGCATGTTCTATCTTAATACTTATATCATCTATGCAATTAAGAACCTCTCCTTCTGTAAATCTTAAAAAATGATAACCTAGGTTTTCTAACCTTTCTTGACGATACCTATCATATGATGGGTTTGAAAAATGCGAACTACCGTCTATCTCTACGATCAACTTAACCTCCTGACAAAAAAAGTCTACAATAAACCTATCAATAGGTCTTTGTCTTTTAAATTGAGCGCCAATTCTACCTCTGCTAAGTAATGATTTCCAGATGTATTTTTCTGCCTTTGAAATTGACTCATTTCTCAGCTCCCAAGCCCTATCTTTTAGTTTTATATTGTAGTGGTTATATTTTTTCATTTGATTATCTCAATACAAAAATATTAAAAAACCGTCAATAATATGATTAAAAAATAATCAAAAAATTGTTGTTCAAAAAGGATTTGTACATTTAGGTCAATATCAGGTAATTATGAAAAAGTTGATAATCATTGCAGTATCCCTTTTTACAATTAATGTATTTGCACAAACAGATGCAATAGACGAACAGTGCACATCATATGATAAGATGCTAATACAAGCCGAAGAGGAAGCAGTTCCCATAGGAAAAATGAAAGTCAGTTGCCAATTGGTTAAAAGGGCAATAGGCCCTGTAGATCATGAGATTACCATTTATTTTGATGAGCATGAAACAATAATCACGCAGGATGATTCGGAACAAGAAGAGTTTTTGAAAGAGGCAGTGATAAGAAAAGTTGAATTTGAAATCAGTTCGGTATCCTACAAAATGAAATACGCATACTATTTTGATGAAGGAGGATTACTCGTAAAAGTAGATTATGTTGAAACAGGGTATGAGTGCTACCACAAAGAATCATATTTTAAGAGCAAAACTCTTATTAGAGTAAAACAAACTGCAACAGAAGGAGAAGATTGCCAAACTGAAGAAAAAGCAGAAACATATGATCACACTTCTCCAACAAAAGAGGAAAAAGCAGCTGCATCATGGCATTTAGCAGATGCAGATAAATTCAGACTAATTCTGTTCAACAACTACGAGTTGATGAAGAATTAATAAATTCTTGGGAAAGCAATAGCTCCAGAAGTAGCTCCTAAACGGTAAACCATCATCACTTCATGAGTTCCGCTATAGAAATCATTAAGTGCAGAAAAACCATATTCATATCCATAAGAAAGCATCAGCTGAGGAACAATATAAATCTGCATGTTCGCCATTACTTCATTACTAGAACGATAAGATACTCCAATTCCAAATCTGTCTTTGAACATGGTGTTGATGTTAAAGTCAATTTGAAGTGGAGAACCGGATACTTCTTTTACCAAAGTAGAAAATACCAAATCATGCTTGTCTTTGATTCTCCATTTGTAACCGGCATGTAAATAGTAATGCATATTTGCCGCATTGAATTTCACTTCTCCTTTCGGTCCGCCATTGTATTCAACAACTCTATTTTGAAGGATGTTAGGAATTACAAATCCAACATAAAAATTGTTGCGGTAAAAATAGGAACCAAACTTAAAGTTGGGTAAGGCAAAAGTTGGAGTATTATTCGTGTATAAAGGATCGTTTGGATCAATTGTATTGATGTCTTCCAAATCTGCTTTTACCAGGTTTAAAGAACTTGAAACACCAAAAATTAAACGACTGTTTTGTCCGGTTTTAATTTTATAGGCATATGAAGCAGAAATATCAGTTGAAGTATTAATTCCAACTCTATCCATGATGGCATTTACACCAATAAAGTGTTTTTGCTTTTTACCTAATGGCATGTTGTAGTTAACTCCTCCTAAGTGAGGTGCACCATCAAATCCTACCCACTGATTCTTATAGATAAGTGCCATATTGATGTTCTCAAATGTCCCAATTGAAGCTGGGTTAATGAACGGTTGATGGATGGCATACTGCCCAATGTGAAATTGATTTTGCCCTTGAACTCCAACGGCTATCAATACTGTTAAAAGTGCTAAAATTCTTTTCATCTCAATGCAATTTTTTGCTTCCTACTTTCTTCTTAAATCAATATATCCGTTGATAGGTTCTTCACCATTTCCAAGGTCCAAAACAAAAAAGTAAGTTCCGTCTACCACACTATCTCCCATTACTTTCATTTTTGCTCCATCTGAACTTCCATCCCAATCATTTAAATAAGGAGCAGCCTCAAATACTTTATCTCCCCATCTATTAAAAATCACAATGTTATTGTCTGGATATTGTTCCAAATGTAAAATCACAAAAGTGTCATTGAATCCATCATTATTTGGCGTAAAACCATTTGGAATCACAACATCTTGTTCTCCATTTACTTCAATGTAAATAGTAGCTCTTTCACATTCACTTACACAAACCGGGTCACAGATTTCGTAAACAATACTATCCAATCCTATAAATCCAGCATTTGGCGTGTATTCAAACTCTCCGTTTCCTAAATAACTTGCAGATCCTCCAATTGGTTGATCAATAATTGTAATAGTATTTACATCACCAGTATCATTGGTGTAAGCATTCACTGTTACTATTGTATTCGGGAATGTACTTGCATAATCATCATTAGCTGCAACCAAAGAAAGATCAGAGAAATTAACTGTAACTAGGATGGTGTTTTCACATCCGTTACCATCTGTAACAAGTAAACTATAAGTACCAGGAAGCAAGTTTCCTACAGATAAAGTATTCCCAACATTGTTTAATCCATCATTCCATAAATAAGTGTAATCAGGTGTACCGATTATTGTGATTCCTGATATTGTTCCTCCACCATTTACGCAGTTTCCATTATTTACCTGAATACTTGATGTGTCTATTTGAGGTAGATCATTAACTGTAATTACCAATGAATCTGCTGCCGTACATCCGTTAGCATCAGTACCTGTTACAGTAAAAGTTGAAGTCATAGCAGGAGTCACGGTTACATTTTGTCCTGGGAAGTTACTTCCACTTGAATTGGCCCAGTTATAGGTACTTATTCCGGTTCCATTAGCTGTAATATCTGCAGATTCACCTAAACAAATTGTTTGATCTGCACTTGCCAGGATGCTAGGTAGAGCATTTACAATTACAACAATATCATCTGTATCTGTACATCCGTCTGCATTAGAAACAGTTACTATATAAGTAGTTGTGGTAGAAGGTGAAACTGATTGGTTTTGTCCACTACCTAATCCATTGTCCCAGGTATAAGATGTTCCGCCATTGGCACTTAAATTAGCAACATCTCCTGCACAAATTGTTTGATCAACTCCTGCATCTGCAGTAGGATTTGCATTTACTGTGATTGTAACTGTTGCAGATCCTGAACAACCTCCTCCATCATCTACGTTTACAGTATAAGTAGTAGTTGAAGTTGGTGTAACAACATGAGTAGATCCTGTTCCTAAACCATTATCCCAAGAATAATTAATACCTCCAGATGCGCTCAAAGTATGAGATTCACCTTCACAGATATCAGTATCTGCACCGGCATCCGGTGTCAAGGCGGCTCCTACATCAATAAAAATATCATCAGTGTCAACGCATCCATTAGCATCAGTTACGGTTACTGTATAAGTAACAGGGCTGGTAATGTTGGTAAGATTTTGAGTAGCTCCTGCTCCTAAGCCTCCATCCCACATGTATGAAACACCTCCTGTTGCAGTAATTGAAGCACTACCTCCATTACAAACAGTAATATCGTTTCCAGCAAATGCATTTGGCAAAGGATTTACAGTAACCAACACATCATCAGTATCCTGACATCCTGCAGCATTTCCGACTGTAACAGTGTAAATAGTGTTAGAAGTAGGAGAAACCATTTCAGTTGCTGAACCGCCGCCAGAACTCCATGAATAAGTTGTCCCTCCAGAAGCTGTTAATGTAGCTGTTTGCCCATTACATATTGCCTGATCAGTTCCGGCATTTGCAGTTGGTGCAGCATTTACATTGACAGTAATTGCATCTGTATCTGTACAACCATTGCCGTCTGTTACAGTGACATTATATGTAGTTGTGGAATTAGGTGATACAGTTTGAGAAGCTCCGGTTGCAGGGATATCCCAGTTGTAGGTATAAGTTCCGTTTCCACCATTGGCAGTAGCAGTAATGTTGGCAGATTCATTATCACAAATTGTTTGATTTGAACCAGCATTTGCTACCGGGTTATCATTTACAGTTACGTATACAGATGCTGTAGTTGTGGTTCCGCAAAACCCTTGTACTTCAACTATATATTCAGTATTTTGAGCTGGAGTTACAGTTTCCGTTGCGTTTGCAGATGAAAATCCAACTGGTACAGATGACCAACTATAAGTGTATGGTCCTGTTCCTGTAATAATTGCAGAAATGTCTGTTGATTGTCCGTCACAAATGAATTCATCTATAGCTACGGCTTCAACTACTTGAACTCCAGATGTTGCAGAAATAGTATAAGAACAAATGTCTCCGGCAAACCCATCAACAACAATGTAATAAGTATTACCAATGGTTAATCCTGTTGCTAAAACAGTTTGTGAAGTTGTAGTTTCAAGGAAATTGGAAACCGGAACAAAGTTGGTACAGTTTGTACCTTCAAATATCTGCATTTGCATTCCATTACCATTTTGGCAAGATGAAATCTCAACGAAAAGTTCAGCAGTTGTTGCACTTGCTGTAAACTGTAGCCAGCTATTGTTGTCAATTTGTACCGGTGAAACTCCTGTGTAACCTGTACCAAAAACACAACCCGGAATTGGACTTCCAGGGTCACCAATTCCGCACATATTATCAGGTGTATCAATTGTATAAGCTGAAGAGGTAACACCACCATATCCATTTAAATCACAGATTTGTTGCGCATTAACACAGTCATCATTATCTGGAGATGTTACACAAATTTCAAATTCACCATTGTTGTTATTACCATATTCCCATACTCTAATAAACATTGTTGCACCTGGAGTCAAACCTGTTTGATAGATATGAGGCATTAATATTCCATCACCTGGCTCGCCATCATCATCACAAGCAACTAAAGAAGGTGATCCGCAAGGACCTGAATAAAGCGCCATTGCACCATCAGAAAAATCAACTCCGGCTGTATGAATATCTAATTGACCACTTGCCGGTACAACTACTGAGAACCACACATCTCCACCTGCATAACCTCCCTGGTAAGGAGAAGATCCTCCACAGCCAGAAGGTGTAGCAACAGCTGATCCTAGTGAACCTGCATTTGTAAATGTCAAATAATTACATGAAGGAGTAACTTCCGGCAAAGCATAAGCAGAGCACGGTTCGTTATTGTCAGGTGGTGCCAATCCAGTTACACAAACTTGAAAAGTAGATGTACCTGAACCTACTCCGTAATGATAAACTCTAAAGTAATATGTGTTTCCCGGGGTTAAACCAGAAGCTTGTAAAACCTCTAAACCATTTAAACCATTTACATCTTGACAATGAATTGAAGTCAATGATCCACATGTGCCACTGAATAATTGAATTACTGCGTCATATCCAACAGTAGGACTAACAGTGATATCCATTTCAGAACTGTTGGCAACAAATGAATACCAAACGTCATCATCTGCATTACCACCACCAGAACAAGTAGGCATTGATTGTGTTCCGTTACCAGAAGAACCGGCCTGGAATGTACATTGAGTAAAAGTTGGGGTGATCGTTTCAGCATTTGCACATTCATCACCTTGAGAAAATCCTAATCCTGCAAAAAGAGAAAAGGATACTAATGTCAATATCTTTTTCATCTTTCTTTACGATTTATTTTAACTATTTCAGCACCATTTTCTACTACGATAACTTTGACTCTGTCAAGAATCATGTAATCATTCATATCATGATTAGTGCAGCTAAAAGTCAAATTATATTCAACTAATACCAAACCACAGTCTTTAACACCTTTTAAAGTGCTAACCTCTTGTTGAATGGATTGTGCTTGTTCTTGTGTCTTAAGCTTGTTAAGAGAAATTGAAAATTCGAAGGTTTTTAATGGTGCTTTTTCTTGGGCAGAACCATTAATTGCAAGCATTAAGAATAACACTAGCAATAGTGAATTTTTTCTTTTCATAAGTAGTGAATTAGTAGGTGCGCATTAAACAAATGCGGACGCAAATGTATGGCTTCGTTTTTATAGAAGCAAATAAATTTAACTACTTACAATGTAATGATTTTCTTTAAATCGATTGAGGTGGCTAAATATTCAGCATAACAATTCTTGCTGTTTCTCTTGTTTTTTGCTGAAGGATTACTTTTTTGTCAGTAGTTACCCTTTTAATCGTAGCATCATCATAGTGTCTGATAGTCACCAACTCCAATGGTTCATTGTATTTTACAATGTAGGTGTCTTTGAAATGCTCAATTAATTTATCAATATCAATACGTGATTTATCACAACAAAAAGAAAAGCTTACTGCTGAGTTTTGCATGATATTCATTCGGATGCTTTCTTTGTTGAGATAAGCAAAAATCTCTTCTAAATTTTCCTCAATTACAAAAGAGAAATCCTTTGGTGAAATTGAAACCAAAACCTGATCCATTTTGAAAATGAATGAAGGAATATTGTTGTCGTTTTCCTCTGAACTTTGAATCACTGAACCTTTTGCCTCTGGGTTCACAAAAGACTTAATATAAAGTGGTATATTTTTTCTTTTTAGCGGTTGAATAGTTCTTGGGTGGATTACTGAAGCACCAAAATAGGCAAGCTCAATAGCCTCTCTAAAAGAAATTTTCTCTAAAAGAATGGTATTGTCAAACCATTTTGGATCCGCATTCAACATTCCGGGAACATCTTTCCAAATGGTCACATTATCTGCCTCCATTACATAGGCAAAAATAGCAGCAGAAAAATCTGAACCTTCTCTTCCTAATGTAGTGGTTAAGCCTTCAGGAGTATGACCAATAAATCCTTGAGAAATTAAAATTCGTTGACCTGAAATAAACTCATCCTTCACTACCGATTGAATTTGCTTTTCAGTTTGCTCCCAGTTAATACGAGCTTCTCTCCATTTATTGTCAGTTGCCACAACTTTGCGGGCATCTAACCAGGAAGAGTCTAATTCAAGATTGTTTAAATAGGCGTGTACAATTTTAGTTGAGATGACTTCTCCCAGAGATACAATTTGATCATATTCAAAATTGTAGTTTTCTGAATGTTGTGTTTTACACTTTTTACTAAGTTCTTGGAAGATGATCTCCAATTCAGTTGAAACATATTCTGATCCACTTGTAAATAGATCCTTTACAATTTCACGGTGAAATTTATTTAGATCATCAATTTTGGCTTGACAACTATTATCTCCGTTCCAATATGCATTTAGAATATCTTCTAGGGCATTGGTGGTTTTTCCCATGGCAGAAATAACTACAATTAGTTGATCTTCAGGATATCTTTTTATGATATCAGCAACATTCCTTACTGCATCTGCATTTTTTACTGAGGCACCACCAAATTTGAATACTCTTAGCATATTTTGTAAATTGTAATTGGTTTCTTTTTGTAAAACAGGCTGCAAAAATAGTGGTAATCTGTTGAAAGGGAAATGTAAAAATGGTGTATTTTATTTTTTATCACAGCTATTTTATTATCTGTGAAATTATAAAATGATTGTGTACCTCAAACTGAAAAAGTGGATTTAACAATTGATAAAACCGGTCTATCAAAATACTTTGATAAAGCAGAATTTGTTCAAAAGACAATAGCTCAAATTGAAAAAGACCTGGATGGACTATGTAAGTTACAAGTTGAATTTACTTCAACAAAAGAAGATGATGTATTAGATCATATTATGGTACAGCTATCTGAGGTGCTCAAGCAAATGTCTTCTAGAAATTTGCAACAATTCATTTACAGGGTGGATCTTCAAGAAGGACAATATTTAGAAGCGCTTAGAAAGGAAGATGAGTTGGTAGAGTTATCATATATGGTGATAAGAAGAGAAGCGCTTAAAGTTTATTTAAGGACACAGTTCTAAATTCGTACTCCAATCATACAAACATCATCAATTTGTTCCATGGTGCCTCTCCATTTCTCAAATGCATTATTTAAGAGTGCTTTTTGTTCAATCACATCTAAATTGTGAATCTCAGATACCAATGCTTTTAAATTTTGGATTTTGAATTTTCTACCTGTCTCTTCTCCAAACTGATCTGCAAATCCATCAGTAAATAGATACAATACATCTCCTTTTTCCAATTTCACGGTATGGCAAGTGAAAGGTAATTTCTTAGGATGCAGTCCAATTGGTTGTTTGTCTGGTTTTAATTCAATTAAATCCTCGCCTCTAAAAATCCAAAGTGGATTATTTGCACCAGACCACATCAACTCATTTGTTTTACGATTCCACATACACAATGTGATATCCATTCCGTCTCTGATAACATTTAGTGATGTGAAGTAATCGGCAGGTGGGTTTTTGTCTTTGGTAAGCTGTTCAATCACAACTTCTCTGGTAAAGTCAAGGAATTTACCGGTGTCTTCTAAGCCTTGTTCTTTAACTGCACGATTCAATGCATTTGAACACACTACACTTACCATTGCTCCAGGTACTCCATGACCAGTACAGTCTGCTACAGCAAAACACAAAATGTCTTCCTGTTCATTCATCCAGTAAAAATCACCAGCTACAATATCTTTAGGCTTATAAAGAATAAATGAATCCGGTAGATTATCAAAGAAGTAATCATCATCAGGTAAAATGGCTTGTTGAATTCGTTTAGCATATGAAATACTATCAGTGATTTCTTTTTGCTTTTTCTCTACCATTTCTCTTTGATAATCTGCTTCTTTCTTTTGCTCTACAACTTCTAAAGTTCTTTCTTTCACTGCGGTTTCTAACCACTGACTTCTTCTCTTAAGTTGTCTTTCTCTGTTTTTAATATAAGTGAACAATCCGGCACCCAAAATCAGTATGATGATTAGGTAAAACCAATATGCTTTGTAAAAAGGTGTTGCAATGCTAAAGGGAATGGAGATCACATTACTTTCACTTCCCATAGTACTTATAGCTTTTACTTGGATAGCATAATCACCATCTTTGAGATCAGTCAATCGAATGATATTTGAATTTCCATTGTTGATCCAGCCATCTTTTTGCCCAACTAATCTGTATTGAAATTGATGAGGTGTTACAGACATTAATTGGTTGCTGGCAAATTCAAAAGTGAGAAAGTTCTCATCCCAATCAAATTCATATTTGCCATCAGCTATAGCATTTCTTTTATTGAAATCGCATAATTCATCATTGATAGAAACATCAGATAAATATATTTCTAATGTTCTATCGGTATTTATCAATTTATCTGGATCAAAAGTTAGTACACCGTTAATTGTTGTGAAGTACATTTTGCCTTGATGATCTACCATGGTTGGATGTGGATAAAATTCTCCAACATTTAATCCATAATTAGAGCCATAACGCATTTTTAATCCTGTAGAATCATTAAAACAGTACAAATCGTTCTTTAATCCTAACCAAAAGGTTCCTTTTTCATCAAGGTATATTGAATTGACACTTTCATTGTCATATAAACCAAATTTTTCATTCAGTTTTTCATACTCATATGTAATGGGGTTAAAACTGTAAATTCCATTGTTTGTACCCAACCAAACATTTTCATCCTTTTTTAGACAACTTAATACCTGTCTGTCTGGGAAATAGTGTTCCTTGCTTTTAGGGCCAAAAAGTATGTAGTCTTTTTTCTTTACATCAGCAATAATAAAGTTCCCATTGTACTCAGAAAGCAACCATTTGTTTGGGGCAATTATTTCACCAAAATCAGTTGTTATTCCAACGGGAAAACTAAAAAGGACCTCTAATTCTTTTGAGGTAGAATCGTACATATGAACAGTTGAATAATAAGGGATTGATTCCAAAAATGCCAATGGTTCATTTCCTTTATTATGCTTAAATAAGACTTTATAAGCTAAAAATCTGTTTGGATAATCTGTACCACTTTTATCGTTTAGATGGAAAACGTAAGGAGATTCATGTACCACCATTGCCAGGTTCCCATCTTTAAATCTAAAATCCTTAGAATAAACATCAGTTCGGGTTTTATATATATATGTTTTAGGAAAGTAATGCTCAGACAATTCAAAATTGTTCAAATTAACAGTTCTCATTCCATCATCATGAGTGATGTACATTATGCTGTCTCTTATCATTAACTGACTTGCAGGTATTGACTGCAATGATCGATTAACGTATGTCAGGTTAAAATAATCCCAGGGAATTAAATGAAACTGCTGTAATTCTTCTTGATAGACATTTACACCACCAGATTTAGTCATTATCCAGATTTCACCACCTGCATTTACACTTAAGCTGCTAATCCTATTGTCATCTAAGCTTTTGTCTTTGTAAATGTTATTTTTTAAATAATTAACCTCGTCTGTTTGTACATCTACCACCATTATACCTTCATTAGGTGTGCTTATCCATAAATTATTGCCATGCTTGATATATCCTAAGGTATTAACTACATTGGGTCTGCCATATTCTTTTTCATTCATTACAACCCTGTCCATTGTACTATCGCTAGCGTCTAGTTTAATTAGCCCACTGTAGGTTCCAAACCAAATGTTGCCATTATCATCCTGGTGAACGAAATTGACAATTCTACTTGCTAGCTCTACTCTTGAAGCTACGTACTTATTGTTGTTTGAAGCGCAGTATTTGTCGATAGGAAGCTTTTGAAATGTTTTATCCTCAGGATTGTAAATAGTTGGCCATGAATGATGAAGACCATTTTCATAAAAGAAGGTGAACAACATTTTACCATCATGCAATTCAATTAGATCAAGCGAACAAATTGGAAAGTCAACTCCAGCCTCTTCAGCAGGAAGTAAAAGTTTGGAGCAATTACCGTTTTCTTCATTAAATAAATGAATTCCTTCTCCCCAGGTCGTTAGCCAAATATTATCTCTACTATCCTTATAAACATTGGTGATAAAAGCATACGGAATTGTGTTTTCTTTTAAGGTGTCTGCATAATAATGCTCAAAACTAAAATCGATAGGATTGAATTTGCTGAGTATTTTATCATTGACATAAGTGATCCAAAATTCATCTTCTCCTGTTTTAAAAATCCCAAGAATATTATTGGATTTAAACAGTTCAGGATACTCCGGAGTTCCTTTGTAAGAGTGAGAAGTGTATCCGTTAAAATGGGTTAAACCCTGATCACTTGCAGCCCACAAACTCCCTCTTGAATCCCATTGATGAGAATACAGAGAATTTGATTTTAGCTGACTCCCACTCAAATGCATGAATACAGCATCTTTTGAAAACTGTGCAAAAATGAGTGATGGAAAGCAGATGAATAAGTAAATTATCCACTTCATTATTTATGGGTTAACCTTTATTAAACGCACCAATTTAAATGTTTTAATATAGAAATTAGCCGGCATAACATGCTTTTTGCCTGATTTATTTCGACCAACACCTATTTTAACTCTCTGTAACTCATTTCAACTAAGATTAAAATAATGATAGGATAAGTATGTATTATATTCAGTATTGTTTGGTATTTAATCTCTATTAAATTTATAGTTTTGTAACTAGCTGTAAGAAACGCTTTATTCCATGGATAAATTCACATATATCGGTAATAGCGACGTAAATGCTATTGATGATTTGTATCAGAGATACGTAGAGAACCCAGAATCAGTTGATATTCAATGGGCTAGATTTTTTGAAGGTGTAGATTTTGCAAAGACAGATTTCGAGTCAGGAGGAATTCCTGAGAACTTTCAAAAAGAGTTTAAAGTAATTAATCTAATTAACGGTTATCGTTCAAGAGGTCACTTGTTTACAAAAACAAATCCGGTAAGAGAAAGAAGAAAGTATTCTCCAACTTTAGATATAGAAAATTTTGGTTTGGAACAGTCAGATATGCAAACTGTTTTTCAGGCTGGAACAGAAGTAGGAATTGGACCTGCTACTCTAAAAGAAATTATTGACCATTTGGAATTGACCTATTGTCAATCAATAGGAATTGAGTTTGCTTACATGCGAGAGCCAGAAAGATATAACTGGTTCAAAGAGCATATTGAATTAAAGAACAGACCCAAATTTACAGCAGAAGAGAAAAAACATATTTTCAAGAAAATTAGCTCTGCAACTCTTTTTGAGCATTTCTTAGCAAAGAAATATGTGGGTCAAAAAAGATTCTCAATTGAAGGTGGAGAGGCATTGATTCCGGCATTGGATGTAGTAATTCAAAAGGCTGCAGAGTTAGGTGTAAAGGAAGTTGTAATGGGAATGGCTCACCGTGGTCGTTTAAGTACTTTGGTGAACATCTTTGGAAAAGATCATGCCTCAATTTTTAATGAGTTTGATGGTAAACAATTTGATACTGATGATTCATTTGATGGTGATGTTAAGTACCATTTAGGATATTCAACTGATGTTCAGACGTTGAGCGGAAATGAAGTTCATTTAACATTGGCACCAAACCCTTCTCACTTAGAAGCGGTTGATCCTGTAGTTCAGGGTATTGCTCGTGCTAAAATTGATGAATATTTAAAAGATGAAACTAAAATCATTCCTGTTGCTGTTCATGGTGATGCTGCAGTTGCGGGTCAGGGAATAGTTTATGAAGTTGTGCAAATGGCACAATTGGACGGATATAGAACAGGTGGAACTATTCATATTGTTGTAAATAATCAGGTAGGGTTTACTACCAATTATTTGGATGCAAGATCTTCAACTTATTGTACAGATGTAGGTAAAACTACTTTGTGTCCTGTGTTTCACGTAAATGCGGATGATGTAGAAGCGGTGGTTCAAACCTTGAGTATTGCAGTTTCATACAGACAAAAATTTGGAAGAGATGTATTCATTGATTTATTAGGATATAGAAAATATGGACATAACGAAGGTGATGAACCTAAGTTTACTCAACCAAAATTGTATAAGGCAATCGCCAAACACGCTAATCCAAGAGAAATTTATTTAAAGCAATTGATTGAAGAAGGTGTGATGTCACCAGCTGAAGGTCAAAAAGATGAAGATGAGCAAATGTCTTTGCTTGATAAATCTTACGAAGCTTCTAAAAAGCAGGATAAAGCAACTGTTTTGAATTTCCTTGAAGTTACCTGGAAAGGATACAGACATGGTAAATTAGAAGATTTTGAGAAATCTCCTTCTACTTCGGTGTCAAAAGCTAAGATTTTAGATTTAGGAAAAAAATTAGCCACACTTCCTTCAGATTTAAAGTATTTCAGAAAAATCACCAAATTATTGAATGATCGTTTGGAAATGCTTGAGTCTAACAAATTAGATTGGGGAATGGCTGAAATGTTGGCGTATGCAACATTGTTGGATGAAGGTCACCCTGTAAGGGTTTCTGGACAAGATGTTGAAAGAGGTACATTCTCACACAGACATGCTGTTGTTAAAACGGAGGATGATGAACAAGAAATAATCACCCTTAACTTGTTGAATGATAAACAAGCCAAATTCAGTATCTATAACTCTTTGCTTTCTGAGTATGGTGTTTTAGGATTTGAATATGGATATTCATTAGCAACTCCTACCGGCTTAACTATTTGGGAGGCTCAGTTTGGAGATTTCTATAATGGAGCTCAAATTATGGTTGACCAATTCATTTCTTCAGGTGAAGATAAATGGTTTGTTCAATCAGGATTGGTAATGTTGCTACCTCACGGATATGAGGGAATGGGAGGAGAGCACTCTTCAGCTAGAATTGAAAGATTTTTACAACAATGCGCCGACTTAAACTGGCAAATATGTAATCCAACAACTCCGGCTAACCACTTCCATTTATTGAGAAGACAGCTTCATAGAGAATTTAGAAAACCATTGGTTGTTTTCTCACCAAAGATGTTGTTGAGATATCCAAAAGCTGTATCTACAGTTGAAGATTTGGCTACTGGAAGTTTCCAAGAAATTTTAGATGATGATGTAACAAAATCTAAAGTGGATACTGTTGTGTTGGTTTCAGGTAAGTTTTACTATGAAGCTAAAGAAGAGGCAGAGAATAGAGGAGTTACAAATGCTGCATTCATTAGAATTGAGCAAATGTATCCTTTCCCACACCAACAGTTAAATGAATTGTTGAAAAAATACAAAAACGCTAAAAACATTTTCTGGGCACAAGAAGAACCTGAAAATATGGGACCATGGAGATACATGGCAATGGAGTTGAGACATCTTAATTTAGATGTTGTTTCAAGACCTTCATCTGCTGCTCCTGCTGCTGGTTCTAGCGATTTACATAAAAAGAGATTAGGTGACTTGTTTAACAAATTGTTTAACAAAATCGCCGGTAAATAATATTTTAAACCTAATAACAGAAAAGAAATGTCTGTACTTGAAATGAAAGTCCCTTCACCGGGAGAATCAATATCTGAAGTAGAAATTGCAACATGGTTAGTTGCAGATGGAGACTACGTTGAAAAAGATCAGGCGATTGCTGAAGTTGACTCTGATAAAGCTACACTTGAGTTACCTGCAGAAGCGTCAGGAACAATTACCTTAAAAGCTGAAGAGGGAGATGCTGTTGCTGTTGGAGCTGTAGTATGTTTAATTGATACTTCGGCTGAGAAGCCTGCTGGTTTTGAATCAAAAGCTGCTGAAGCAGCTCCGGTTGAGGTAGAGGCAGCTCCTGCAAAAGAGGAAAAAGCTGCACCTAAAGAAACTGCTAAACCAGATCCAACTCCGGCAAAAGCGGATAGCCATGCAACGGGACATGCTTCTCCTGCTGCTGCTAAAATCATGAGTGAGAATGGGGTAAAAGCTAATCAGATTAGTGGTACAGGAAAAGATGGTAGAATTACCAAACAAGATGTTTTGGCATTATTAGCAGGAGGTTTCTCCGGAGCTGATGCTGTTGGTTGGGGAGGAACAAGAGATAAATCTCTTCAAAAAATGTCTATGCTACGTAGAAAAGTGGCAGAGAGATTGGTTGCTGTTAAGAATGAAACTGCAATGCTTACAACCTTTAATGAGGTTGATATGAAGCCAATCATGGATATCAGAAACAAATACAAAAAGATTTTTGGTGAAACACATGATGTTGGTCTAGGATTTATGTCATTCTTTACAAAAGCGGTAACAGAAGCTTTGAATAAATTTCCTGCAGTTAACGCAATGATTGATGGTAAAGAAATGATTATGCATAACTATGCGGATATAGGAATTGCTGTTTCTTCACCTAAAGGTTTAATGGTGCCAATAGTTAGAAATGCTGAGCAAATGAGTTTAGCAGAAATCGAAAGAGAAATCAAAAGATTGGCGATCAGAGCTAGAGATGGTGAAATTACTCCTGATGAAATGACAGGTGGAACCTTTACAATTACCAATGGTGGTGTGTTTGGATCTATGATGTCTACACCAATAATTAATCCTCCGCAATCTGCAATTTTAGGGATGCACAACATTGTAGAAAGACCTGTTGTTGTGGATGGACAAATTGTTGTTAGACCAATAATGTACCTTGCACTTTCTTATGATCACAGAATTATTGATGGTAAAGAATCAGTAAGTTTCTTAGTTGCAGTGAAAGAAATGTTAGAGAATCCTGAGACAATGTTGTTCGGAGGTAAAGATCCTGTTGAAGTATTGCTCGGACTTTAGTATATTTAGAAAACTAACCCCTTAAAAACAAAATCCTATGAAACAAAAGTTAAAACTACTAGCTACAGCATTTTTCACATCTACTTTGCTGTTATCATGCGGAACAGGACGTTTTGCAAACATGAACGGAGATGGAAATAATTGCGAAGAAAGATGTGGTTTCGGTGATGAATCGAGCGCAGCAGAAGGTAATGATGGATACGACGCATCACTTGAAAATTTACCTCCGGCAGCTGAAAGAAGATTCAGAACTAATGCTGAGAATGTTTCAAAAGGGGAAGAAGTTGTTGAAGTAGCAGATAGCAAGTCAACTGATGAAGTTGTTGTTAAAAGTGAATCTCCAAAAAGAACTGAAAGCAACTTAAAAAGAAGCAAAAAAGCTAATAAGTATAAGTCAATCATTGAAAAATTGGCACAAAAGAAAAGAGGTGGCGGAAGCACAAATGTGATATTGTTAGTGATCCTTGCCATTTTAATTCCGCCTTTAGCAGTGGGAATTTATGAAGGAATTACCGGTAGATTTTGGTTGGTATTAATTCTTTCTTTGATTGCTTGGTTAGGAATTGGTTTTTGGCTTGGATGGCACATTGCTGGATTATGTTCACTAGCTGCAGTAATACTAGCCCTTCTGATAGTATTAGGGGTCTGGTAACAAGACAATAAAAAAATTAAAAAGGGGATGTTTATCATCCCCTTTTTTTATTGTGCTAACTTATATCTTTTACCGGGTAAAGAGGTTACTAATCCTTTTAATTCAAGATTAAAAAGGAGTACAGAAATGTTAGAAGAATCCAATTTTGTCTCAAATGCAAGTGCATCAACATTAAGTTCTCCTTTTGATTTAAATACATTAACCAACTTGCTTTCTTCAGGATCTAAATCCTCTAAAATGTTGATGTCTATCACTTCACTTTTTTCCTTTTCTTCCCAGTTCATTACTTGAATTACGTCATCTACATCTGTAATAAGATGTGCCTTATCTCTTTTGATGAGGTTATTGCATCCAGATGAAAATTCTTTATCTGCATTTCCCGGAAAAGCAAAAACTTCTCTATTGTAGTCATTAGCAAGATTAGCTGTAATCATTGATCCTCCTGATTCTGAACTTTCCACTACAATAGTTGCTTCACTGAGTCCTGCTACAATTCTGTTTCTTTTTGGAAAGTTGGTAGGTTCACCTATTGTACCCGAAATGAACTCGGTAACAATTCCTCCATTTTCCATCATTTGTTTAGCCAGTGCTCTATGTGCTGCGGGATACATGGTGTCTAATCCATGACCTAAAACGCCAATTGTGGGGAGATTATTTCTGATAGCAGCTTCATGTGCTGCTTTGTCAATTCCGTGAGCCAAGCCACTTATCACTTGAACTTCATAAGGAACAAAATCTTTTACCAGTTGATCCACCATTTTTTTACCATACGAACTGGATTTTCTGGTGCCTACAATTGAAATGTTTCTTTGATTAAAGTAAACATGACCCATTGTAAACAATACAATTGGTGCATCTGTGCATTGTTTTAAGTTCTTAGGGTAATTAGGGTCTTTATAAAAGTAAAGTTGGATGTTGTGCTTTTCAATGAATTCAAGTTCTTGTTCAGCTCTAATTAAACATTCTTCACGTCTTAAATCCTGTACTAAATCACTTCTCAAACCATGAATATGTCTAAAGTTTGATTCTTTTTCTTTAAAGATACCTTCAAGACTTCCAATTGCTTCTAACAGTGTCTTTGCAGTTGTCGGTCCAAGGCCATTTAAAATACTCAGTGCAATTTGGTAGATCCTTTCGTCCATAAAACAAATCTACAAAATGACGATATAATAATCAACAATATGATTAAAAAATAAGAAATTAATTATAATCGTATACCTCAAATTTTTCTTCACTCATTAACTGAATCTCAGCAATCCAGGCATTAATTTTCTCAGTGAATTCGTAATCAAAATAGTTCAAAGCTACAATATCTTCAAGCTCTTTAATTACTTCTTCTTTCTTTCTATTAAAGTCCATGTGTTTACTAAAAAACTCATCTTTCAACAGTTTTTTATGTTCATTTATATGACTCATGTACGCCTCATTATCTCCATATTGTGATTCAAAAATTTGGAACTTTGAAACCATTTCCTTGAGCTTTCCATTTCCTATATCATATGCGGCTTCTTCCATGTCATATTGATAAATCCAATCTGCATTTGGAATGTAATTTCCCTCTCCATATCCGCCAAATAATGATACCACAATGTCCATATAATCATCATCAATTTTTTCAGATGTTGTTTTGGCTTTCTTTTGGTAAGGTTCATTTTGAATAAAAAATTCAAATCCTGCACACTCTGCTGCACAATCAACTATCAATGGTTCAAACGTTCCATCCGGAAATTCATACATCCTTTCTTCAAGCCACATGTAATCAATATAATCACCTTGTTTATGCTCATTTTTCAATGGTGTTTCCGTTTCACTTAGATCATCTGATATTTCAAATACCATTTTTCTTCCTTGTTCAAGATTTTTAAGTAATTCGTCTGGTGAACTTATTTGATTGAATTCAGATTGAAATTGATGCAATTTGTCAATCATTCTGGTACTGAAAAAATCTTGTAATTCAGGAATTTCTTCCTCCTCTTCAAGTATATTATTATCCATATCCTCAGTTGTGGTGTCAACTTCTTCAGTTGTTGAGTCAGATCCGGTATCAGCTGCTGTATCATTGTTGCACGATATGAAAAATATTACAGAAAGAATGGCTAACAGATTGATTTGCTTCATTGTGATTTCACTTTTTCAGTTCAGTCATTGAATATAACCCTTTAATCAATAGGGGAGGAAAAATCAAAGTATCAATGTAACTTATATTTCCCCAGAAAAAGTAGAACGCTATTATTAACTATTCACCTAAATGGTGATTTGAGTGCCACACAAAAAGTTTAAGCCGCCGATTAACTGAATACTTGCTTAAATTGAAAAGGGAGATACTGTAAAGCACCTCCCTTTTCTCAGTTTATTTTATAATCAGTTTTTTCTCTGTTGCAAAAGATATGCCATTATTTGGTTTATCTAATATTTCAACTAGTTGATCAGTGAATTATACAGTTTAATCATTCTATTTTAGAAGTAATTGCATTTAATTTATCTTCACTTAAAACCCAGCTTATGAGAAAATATTTACTGTTTTTTATCCTGTTTCCTTTTGAATTGTTTGCTCAGGTGGATTTGAGTGTAGAATCTGTTCATCATAGAATGGGTGTTAGTGGAAATTACCAAAAAGGCATGGAATATTTTTATGTCCCAGATTTTTATGCCGGAGATGTGGAATTAAGTGCAATAGTTACTAATCAAGGGATAGATACAGCTCATAACGCGTACATAAGCGTTGATGTATTTCATAATGGTTCATTCGCAAATACTCATGAAAGTTCGCCAATTGACTTATGTGGAGGTTGTACTGATACATTTTACGTTCAGAATAACTATATAATTACTTCTTACATCCAAAATAGGGATTTTGAATTTGAAGTATTTTCAGATGAATCGGATGTCAATTTGAACAACAATTTAGACTCTGCATTTATTAAGTATGAGTCATCAGGAAATGGGTATCAATTGAGAAGAGATAATGACTCAGTTTATGGGTATTTAGATTCTATTCCTGGTGTGAGTTTTGACCCACAATGTTTTGGAAATGAATATGACGTATTACATGATCTGAAAATTCCGCGTGTTCAAGTATACATTTCAGATGATCAAAATAACCTAAATGAATTGATTTTTTTGTCGATTTTCTTTAAAGATATTTCAGATTCAACTTGGACTTGGGGTACCCAAACCTATGATTATACAATTAACCAAAGTGATTTGGGTAACTGGGTTATAATTGATTTGTTTGATGATTTTTATATGTGTGAGGGGCAAAAAATGCTTGTTAATGCGTGTGATTATGTAGGACAGGTGAAATTTGGACTAGGACAACCAACAGATGATTCTACAAGTTGGGGTTGGGCTTGGTCTTCTCAATATGAACCAGAATTTTCTTTAAATCAAGTTGTTTTATGTCATCCAATAGTAGTTGAAGCCGATTGTGATGCGGGTATAAATGGTGTGGAAATTAATGATTTTAAAATTAAAGTATTGCCTAATCCGATTAAGGATATAGCACAAGTTGAGTTTAATTTGAGCCAAGCTACTAATGTACAATTAACGGTTTCCGATATTTCAGGAAGAATTTATGAAAATTTGGAATTTGGGCATCTGAAACAAGGTGAGCAAATCCTTTCTTTGAATTTTAAGGATTATTTAACAGGAGTGTATATCCTAACCTTAACTACTGAAAATCAATCAGAAAATAAAAGAATTATTGTCTCAAGATAAAGAAATATCTTATTCTAAAGATTTTCTATCAAATTTTGTACCATTTTGGTTTTTTCACTCATATGTTTTAGTTATATTTGAGTGAATACAGAATTGTACAGATGTTAAGACAGCAGCTAAGTCAAAAATTACTTCAAAAACTTTCTCCTCAACAAATTCAGTTGATGAAGTTGTTACAGGTGCCTACTATGGAACTTGAGCAACGCATCAAAGAAGAAATTGAGGAAAATCCTGCTTTGGAAGAAGGCAAAGAAGACCATGATGATGACTATGGCTCTGAGGATGATTATAATGACGATTTAGGAGAAGTTTCTGAATCACAAGAAGATTTTGACATCAACGATTATCTGGATGATGATCTTCCCCAATACAAAACATCTGTTTCAAATCAAGGTAGAGATGATGACGATAAGGCAGTTCCAATTTCTGGAGGTGTTTCTTTTCATGAGATCTTAAAAGATCAATTGATGTTGCGTAAAATGACGGATAAGGAAAGAGTCATTGCTGAAAACATTATTGGAAACATTGATGATGACGGTTACTTGCGAAGAGAGATTGAAGCAATTGTTGATGATCTAGCCTTTACACAAAACGTGATGTGTACTGAAGAGGAGGTAGAAGATGTTTTATTCCTTGTTCAGGATTTAGAACCGGCAGGTGTAGGAGCAAGAGATTTAAGAGAATGTCTTTTATTGCAATTGGAAAGACGTCACCATGGAAATATTGCAGTTTATACGGCAAAAAAGATATTGGAGAAGTGTTTTGAAGAGTTTACCAAAAAACACTACGATAAAATAAAGGCCAAATTTGAAATTAGTGATGAAGATTTGAAAGATGCAGTTGATGAAATCACCAAATTGAATCCTAAGCCTGGTAATTCACTGAAAGAATCTACCAACTCTAAAAATATTCAACAAATCATTCCTGATTTTATTCTTACTGAAGAAGAAGGGGAGTTGAGTTTGTCATTAAATAGCCGAAATGCACCTCAATTAAAAGTGAGCAAGTCATACGAGACAATGCTTAGAAATTATGCTGAAGGTGCCAAAAGCTCGAAAGCGGATAAAGAAGCACTCACTTTTGTGAAGCAAAAATTGGATGCTGCAAAATGGTTCATTGATGCCATTTATCAAAGACAGCAAACTTTGATGTTTACCATGAAAGCCATTTTAGAGTACCAAAAAGAGTACTTTTTAACGGGTGATGAAACAAATCTTAAACCAATGATCCTAAAAGATATTGCAGATATCGTTGGTATGGATATTTCAACTATTTCTCGTGTGGCTAACAGTAAATTCATTCAAACACCATACGGTATCATGTCCTTGAAATACTTTTTCTCTGAATCGCTATCTACAACTGATGGAGAAGAGGTGTCAACCAGAGAGGTGAAAAAGATACTTGAAGATGCTATTGAAGGTGAAGACAAGAAAAAGCCTTTAACAGATCAAAAGTTAACAGATCTTTTAAAAGAAAAAGGATACAACATTGCCAGAAGAACCGTGGCAAAATATCGCGAACAATTAAATATACCTGTAGCAAGATTGCGTAAGGAATTGTAATGAGGCAGATATTTTCGATTATTTCATATTTGTTTCATCCATTTTTAATGCCTTTGTTGGGCTTATTCTTGCTTTTTGAAACGTATACTTTACCATTTAGTATTTACAAGTTAGATGCGCTCTATTATTTTCCGGGGCAGGCTAAACAAGTACTTTATGTTGTTTTAGGAATCCTAACTTGTATTGCTCCAGGCTTGAGTTTGCTTATCATGTACTGGAATAAGTTGATCAGTAGCCTGGAAATGGAGGATAGAAAGGAAAGAACTTATCCATTTATTTTAGTCACATTCTATTTTATCCTGGCTTATATTTATTTGAAATTATCTATTCCAGAAGCCTATCAGCATCCGGCATTGATGAGTTACTTTTTTGGAATCATCTTAACTTTTGCTGTTTCCTTTGTCATTAATTTTTATGTTAAGTTAAGCTTGCATGCTGCAGCAGCTTTTGGAGTGTGTGGTATGTTGTTGGCATATTATCAAACTCAACTGGACAGTAATCTTAATGTGATCCTCATAGCTATACCCCTTGCAGGATTAGTTGCTGGCTCAAGAGTGTATTTAAAAGCACATACTTTTGCAGAAACAGTGCTAGGAATGATTGTTGGATTTGGCGTACTTTATTCAGTTGTTAAGTTGCAGCTTTACATCTAATGGCACACTGCTTGTTATTTAATCTTTATGGAGATTAATCAGATTAAAAAAAGCTTTAATTTTGTTCTCTCAATAATTATAGATTTTTCATCAAAGAAGGTATTATGAGCAGATTATTAATGTCAATTTTAGCGGTAGGATTACTTGTTTCATGTGGTACAGGTAAAGATGGTAAATCAGATGTTCCAGACGGAGGATTCAATTTATTTCCGGTAGAGAAAGATAGAGAACTAGGAGCACAAGTTGCTAAAGAGATTGCCAGTAAACCTGCTGAATTTCCTATTTTGGATTCTGCTTCAAATGTGGCTGCTTACAAATACATTTATGGTGTTAGAGACAAAATTTTGGCAACTGGACAAGTAAAGCATAAAGATGATTTTTTATGGAAGATTCATATCATTAAAAACGATACAACACTTAATGCGTTTTGTACTCCTGGTGGATACATTTATTTTTATACCGGAATAATCAAATATCTTGAAAATGAAGCTCAATTGGCTGGTGTAATGGGTCATGAAATGGCTCATGCAGATTTAAGACATTCAACCCGTCAAATGACTAAGGTGTTCGGAGTTCAAATTCTTTTAGCTGCAGCTTTAGGTGACCAATCTGTATTGGGACAAATTACTACTGGATTACTTTCATTGAAATTTTCGCGTAATCATGAAACTGAAGCTGATCATTTAGGAGTACACTATTTATGTCCAACTGAATGGCAATCTGATGGTGGAGCTGGTTTCTTTGAAAAGATTATGGCTGAAGGTGGACAAACTCCTCCTGAGTTTTTAAGTACACATCCAAGTCCGGATAATAGAGTTGAAAATTATCACACTTGGGCGCAAGAAGAAGGATGTTCAGGAAATGCTACCAATGAAGCAGCTTTCAGAAACTTTCAGGCATTATTTGATTAAAAAAAAGTAGCGCTCAATTGAGCACTACCTTTCTTGTTGTCATTTTCTTGTCTCCCTGCATGATGGTGACAAAGTAAATGCCGTCAGGTACATTTGTGTCAAATCGCCTGCTACCTTCCGATTTCTCTCTCATGATAACCTGACCAAGTGTATTAACCAGTACAAATTCGTATTGATTTTCATTTTGTGTTTCTATGTTGATTTTTTTCTCAAATGAAAACACTAAAAATTCTTCTTTTTTCTGATTGCAATAAGTACCATTGGCAATGTCAGTTAGTTGACTGGTTGCTATGTCCACTTTTTCTTTTTCAGGGGCATAATCACCATAAACTGCAATGCGATTAAGTCTGAATCTTCCTTCTTGATAAAATGTCATGTTCAATACGAATTTAACGTATAAAAACTCCATTTTATCGGTGTGTATATCTGCGCCTAATCGTGCATCCTTATTGATTGTTTTCCAACGTTTCCCATCTGTAGAAACATAGGGAGTAACACAATGAATTGCACAATTTTCAATGATGTCTGTTTGAGCTGATAAACGCAAGTCTGTAAAACCTATCATTTCATCAATCTTTTTACTGATGCTGATATTATAATTGCCAGATTGATGCTGAAAAAATTCTAAATGATCTCTTTCAAAATAAGTTCTAGTTGCTGATGAGGTTCCAAGTACCTTCCATCCTTCAAATCCTTTTTCGGTACCAATTCCACATTGGTACAGGGTTTTCATTTTTGATGATTGCCCATTGTCTGAGCTGTTGACGGGGCTGTGTGTAATGGCTGTAGCTTTAGCTGTAAAGCATGTTATACTGAGCAGCCCAATTAGTGTTAAAGTTTTCATATCGAGGTTCGTTAAGGTTGTCTGCTAATAACATAACACCACCACCTCAATTTGGTTACTGATTAATCCTATAATTACATCAATAAAATAATCAAATCGCTTTTGCAATTATATGACTAACCTAAAATCGTTATTTATTGTACCTTTAAAGCATACCATATAATAAACCCAATGTTGAAATTCATGAAATATTTGATTTTGTTTTTATTCTCAGTGTCATTGGTAGCATGCTCTTCTGCAGATGATGAGTACTACCAAAATCAAGAAAATGATAATGATGATGACGAAGAATTGTCAGAGTTTGACCAGGTTTTAGAGGATTTTGAAACCGCAGAACTTCCTTATGAATCGGCTACGACATACGATAGCTACAATCCGTCTGAATATTTGAGTTCTGAAGATTATCAGCTATTGCAGTTGTACATGGTTTTTTCTGATGGATATTTTGAGGATATGTATTCTGCAACTAACAAGATTACAACAGATTCAGGTATTCAAATGATAACAGTAAGTGCTATCAATTTTGATGAAGAGTTATCAACGTATTTAATTACGTATGATGAAAGAGGTTGGTACCTCAGTAATTTGAGATTGTCCTTTGATCAGGATGTTGATGATCCTATTCAAATGGAATCTAAAGTGACGAAAGATGAAGTGGTGATTAAAACAATTGTGAATTTTGCCGGAGAGCAAATAATTTCTGAGGAAGTTTACAAAGTTAATGAAGATGGAACTTTTACTTCTGAACAAGAAGTTTAGTCAGAAACAAATTCAATCTCAATTCGACGGTTGATATCTCGTCCCCATTTGTAGCGGTTTGGAGCAATTGGATTTTCAGATCCCCAACCTTTGTGATACAATCTATTTTCGGCAATCCCATTGGTAACTAAAAAGTTGTAAACGGCTTTGGCTCTTTCTTCTGAAAGTACCTGGTTGTTTTCCTCAATTCCTGAAGCATCAGTATATCCGTTGATGTTAATGCGCACATTTTTGTGCTCTTTCATGTAAGACACCAATCCATTTAACATCTCAACTCCAAATCCATCTACTGGTAATTCAGCACTGCTTGATTTAAATATTAATGAATCAATAATGAAGGTGCTTCCTAAATCATTTGAACCTTGATTGTTTAAGAAGTAAGAAAAATAGCTGTGCTCAAGTGCGGCTTCATCAAACACGTTTGGATCATTGTACAATTCCTCATTTACTAGTTGGTCTCCACCATGAACAGTTTTAGCCAAAACCTTGATTTCAATTCTTCTATTACCTTCTCTAGTACTTTTATATCTATTACTATAAATAGGTTTTTTTGGACCATAACCGGCATATGTAATTCTATCTTCAGGATATCCAGAACTGATTAAATGATCATAAACAAACTTTGCTCTGCTTCTAGATAAAGAAACATTCTTTTCATAAGATCCCGAATTGTCTGTATATCCACCTACTTCAATTTTCAAATTCGGATCTCCATCTAAGGCCTTTTTTAAGTTGATGATATCAGCGTTTGAACTAATTCCCGGAAAAGTAGTTTTACCCGGCCCGAATTTTACGTTATATAGTACAATATCAAACCCTACAGGAATAGCTTCAGGAACTACAACTAAGTGTTCAATTTCAATGTGTAACTGAGTACTATCAATATGCTCTGGCATTGGAGGACATAGACACTTTTGAAGAGAGTCAGAAATCATGAATTCAGGATAAGGTTGAAATTCTTTGATTCTTTCTCTTTGCGTTTGATATCTTGGACTTGTATTGGCACCATCTGTTCCTAAATCCCAATAGTTTACTGCGTCCCAATCAGAAAATCCACAAAACTGCTTTAAAATAACCGCCGAAATATAACCTGAAGCATGCCATCCATTCCAACAATGTAAATATACAGGTCCTGTCTCTTCTTGAGTAGCCGCATTGTAGGTCATCTTTATCATTTCATACACATGAGACGAATCGTAATAATCATATTGATAATACTTAAAATTATTCCAGCTGTTATCTACACAATTACAAGTGTCTCCAATAGGAGATTCTTCAAAGTTTTGACGGTATAAATAAACACCTGCAGAAAATCCTTCTTTACACAAGCCGCTCATTCCATCTAAAGGAAGAGGATTTTGATTTTTTCTTTTATCTGTTTTATGAAAATAGTTGTTGGCACCTCCTCTATAAGCAACACCATGTAAAATTGGTCGCATATTTCTGGTACCATACAAGCTATCAAATCCATCACCTTTATTGTTGGTGATTTTGTACATCAAATCAGTTTCAACATACCGATTTTTGTAGAATTCATGATTCATTCTAAAATTGCCTTCTACCGCAAAGAGTGAGTCATAATTAACTGGTTTTGTAGTATCCGCGATAATAAAAGAGTTTAACCCAACTTTTATGGTGTCATCTTGACCCCACGAAAATTGCGCTAAAAACATTGCCGTTATTCCCAAAACCCATTTCATCACTACAAAATTACGGTCATTCTATTGCATCATTGCAAAGGTCATGCTAAAGTTTTACACAGCTTTTTATTCGTAAAGCATAAATGATTAATCGCAAGGCGGCTGAGTTAAGATATAACTCCTTGTTGGCTGAGCATGCGTTTTACATATTTTCCAATAATATCAAACTCTAGATTTACCTTATCTCCAACTTTTAGTTTTCCAAAATTGGTGTGTTCCAAAGTAAATGGAATAATATGAACAGAAAAACGGTTTTTTTCTGATTGTACTACGGTTAAACTAACACCATTAACGGTAATAGATCCTTTAGGTACTGTTACATCATCAAAATTGTATTCAAATACAAACTCGGTACTACCTTCATGATTAATGATTTCAATACAACTGGCAGTTGTGTCTACATGTCCCTGAACAATATGACCATCTAATCGACCACCCATTTGCATACAACGTTCTACATTAACCACATCTCCAATTGATAAATCACCCAAATTGGTGCGTTTTAGTGTTTCGTCAATAGCGGTTAAAGTATAGTTGCTTCCTTCTATTGAAACCACGGTAAGACAACAACCATTATGAGCTACACTTTGGTCTATTTTTAATTCATTCGTAAAAGGACAACTAAATGTGAAGTGAACGTTGGTGTCCTCTTTTATTATGTTTTCTACTTTGGCCAATGCCTCAATTATGCCTGTAAACATTTAATGTTGTGAATTAATTATGGTGATATTTCCTTGGAATTCTCTACTTACCAATCCTGATAATTTGATTTCATATACCGTAATAGTGTAGAAATAAACACCATCATTGCATACTTTACCTTCAAGATTTACTCCGTCCCAGTCAATCTGAGGGTCTGTTGTTTCGTAAACCAGGTCTCCCCAACGACTAAATATTTGAAGTTCTATGTGATCTACAAATTTATAAGGAAGCAATGGATGATATAAATCATTTGCTCCCGAGTTATCAGGTGTAAATACGTTTGGTAAATCATAAACTCCATCACAGTTGTCTATACACGCAATATTGGATGGTTCCGACTCATTTCCATATTGTGCAGAATCTATAGCAGTAATGTAATAACAACCGGCAATACTACCGCGATCGGCATGGGTAAATGAAGTATCAAATTGAGAATTAAAAGAAGTCAAAAATTCCAAACTATCGCCTTCAAAAGCAGCAAAATATAAGTTGTAACTCATTACATCATCAGCACATGAATTGTTTGGATTGGTCCAGGTTAAATAAGTTTCTTCTACATCACAATCACCGTCAATAAATAGTTCCGGTGGACATGGAGCTGTTAAATCAATAGGTGATCCGCAAACTTCTTGCGACCAGTTTTCAATAGGGTTTACTATTCCACCAGAAGAATAACTTCCAATGGTTTTAATTTTATAACAGTAATCTGCACCATTTACTAAACCTGTGTCTACATACCCAATTGAATTTGTTGTGCCGATTAAATTAAATATTCCACTGCCGGCAAATGTTTCTCTATATATTTCATATGAAGTATTGTTCCATGGAATAGATTCTGTCCAGTTCAATTCTAATTGATTGTCATTTGGAGTTAAGGATAGATAAATGGAAGAAGCGGTAACAGAAGAACCGACTAAAATCCCATCATTATACAATTCTACTCGATAGGTGTAAGGGTTGTTTTCTGTATCCAAATTACTGTCTTCAAAAGTTGTATCCGGATTAATAATTGATGTTTGAGGTGATGTTGTTAGCACAAGTGATTCGGTACCAGAGTAACCTTGAATACGGTAGAGTTGATAGTGATAGGGACCTGTGAATGATAATGTGTCAAGTTCTTTAGGATATGCCCATTTTACAGTATCTGTTCCTGTAGAAGGATTAGTAGTGTTTATGGAAACGTGCGTCAAAACAGGGATTTCAAAATTCAAGTGCTCACAGTCTATATTAGATAAACAACTTTCAACACCATTTGAATTGACAGCAGTCACTAAATAACAATAATCATTACCTACTACAATTGGACTATTGTCAATGTAAAATGTATCTGTCGTTGTTCCTACCAGTTCGTAACCTAATCCCTCTGCTGCTCCATTTGAACAACAATTTTCAGCTTCTGTAAGTGAGTCTGTATTTCGATAAATATTATAATGATCAATGTTTCCACAAACTGAAGGGTTCCAATTTATTACCATGGTACTTCCTGAGGGGGTAACATTCACATTTTGCACTGGTGGGATGTTTACTTTAATTCTGAAAGTTGACAAATCTTCCAATGGTACATTAGGGTCATTGTCCACTGCATGAACTATAATGTTGTAGTAATTGTTAGTGGCATCTTCACAATTGGGCAACCACATAAAGGTCCCTACTGCCGTATCAGCAGCTGTTGAATCCACAAATAATGCAGGATTGTTACCCACGTTGAAAATAGCGCCTGTTGCACTAACAGTCACAACATCTCCAGCATTTGGATCTGCTGCAACAAAGTCAATTTCAACTTGGTTTCCTGCAAAAACACAGGTGTCTGAAACGTCTTTAATTACAGGAGGATCATTGTTGCATGCCTTTACTGTCAATTGCATATCCTGAATGACTGATCCTACATAAAATCCATTTCTCCATTCAGTAATTTTAATGGCCAAATTGTATTCTCCTTGAAATTGTGGTGAATCCCAGCAAAGCGTTCCAGTAATTGGGTCTATTGTCATAGTTCCACCACCAACTGCATCAGGGTATTCATAAATTTCAGGCATGATCATTTCCAAACAATCTTCTCCTCTACAAGGCACCAAAGAGTAACTTAAACTGTCTCCATCAGGATCATAGGCTGATAAATTGTAACAGTATAGTTTATTCAGACAAGCAAATTCAGGACAAGGACAATCTTCAATAACCAATGAATTATTAGGTGTTCCAATAAATGGTGAAATAACCAACTCTGTTTGGATACAAAATACTTTGTCAACCGAATTTGTAATATTTAAAATATTTGAATTCCTGTTTGGATCTTCAACACTTATAATATAGGATGAAGGACCTGTAAATGTATGCGAGCCAATGTATGTGTTTATTTGAACGTCGTATGCTTGAATAAAATCAATTGGCGTTTGTCTGGGAATAGTGTCCATTGAACCATCACCCCAACTGACTTGTAGTTCAGGTCTATCAGCATCACTTGATGTTTTTGTACAAGTGGTAATAGTAAATTCATAAGTGTATCCACTAATGTGTCTGTAGGTAATAGATCCTGAACGATTGTGCGTTGCTCCGGCTCCAAAAGCCGTGAACAAAAATATGATCAGATATGTGATTTTTAACCTCAACTTCAGTGCTGATAAATTGACCTACGCAATTTTTTGAAATTCGCAGGCTTACAAAATTACAAAATTACTAAGGTGTATGCTAATAATATAACGCATTTTACTGTGCTTTAGTTGATATCGGTTCAATTAATTTAATGCATCTACTTTATGAATCTTCCAAAGGTGATACAACCACAAAAAAAAGACTAACTTTATGCAAATTTTGAATACATGCACATACAAGCTGAAATACAACAAAAATCTAAGAGTAATAACACTATTTATCTACTGAAAAAAGCCAAAGAGATTGAGTCATATAATCTTACTAAAAAGGCTTCTTCATACGTTGAAGATCAATTGAAAGATGGCAAGTTCGTGGAACAATCTATGGGTAGTGGAATAGGCGCTATGAAAATTGGTAAACTAGCAGATGCTTATGATAGAGATGAAATTAGAAAATTTGGTGCTCAGGTTTACAAAAGTTTAGCAAATCATTGTGACGATATCCAAGTAGAAAGCCCTTCAAAAGAAGCTATTGAATTGTTTGTTGAGGGGTTTGCTTTGAGTGCTTATAAGTTTGATAAATACCTTTCAAAAAAGAAAGAGAACAAGCTTAAAGCGGTGTATACTACAAATCAAAAAGCAGATTTGAACACAGTAATGCACATTGTTGAAGCCACTAATTGGGCCAGAACCTTAGTTAATGAGCCGGTTTCATACTTGACAGCTTCACAATTCAGTGCAGATATTGTAGAAAAATGTAAAGATTCAGGTGTAAAAGTTGAGGTACTTGAAAAAGCTAAAATTGAAAGCCTAAAAATGGGTGGATTGTTGGCTGTAAATAAAGGTTCAATAGACCCTCCTACTTTTACAATTATGGAATGGAAGCCTAAAAAGGTGACCAATAAAAAACCAATTGTTTTGGTTGGTAAAGGTATCGTTTATGATACCGGAGGTTTGAGTTTAAAACCTACTGCTAATTCAATGGATATGATGAAGTGTGATATGGCAGGTGGAGCAGCAATGGCGGCGACAATTTATGCTGTTGCTAAATTGAATCTTCCAATACATGTGATCACCTTAATTCCGGCTACGGATAATAGACCCGGAGGTAATGCATACGCTCCCGGAGATATCATCACCATGTTTAACGGAATGACAGTTGAGGTTTTAAATACGGATGCTGAAGGTAGAATGGCATTAGCAGATGCTTTGGCTTATTCAGATAAATTTAAACCTGAATTAGTAATTGATGCTGCTACTTTGACCGGTGCTGCTGCTCGCGCAATTGGAGTTCATGCTTCAGTTGTGATGGGAAATGCAGATAAAGCTGAATTGGATTTATTAGAAGAAGCAGGAAACCACACTTTTGATAGAATAGCCAGCTTTCCATTTTGGAGAGAATATGGTGATGAAATGAAATCCAAAATAGCAGATTTAAAAAACTTGGGAGGTGCTGAAGCCGGTATGATTACGGCAGGTAAATTTTTAGAAAACTTTACCTCATCTCCTTATATACACTTGGATATTGCAGGACCATCTTTTATTTTATCTGAAAAAGGTTATAATCCGGCTGGCGGAACAGGAACCGCAGTTAGGTTGTTGGTTGAATTCCTTAAAAGAAAGGCCAAATAAATGAGTAACGATTTAATAAGGGTAGGAATTACCGTTGGAGATATCAATGGAGTTGGATTAGAAGTAATCATTAAAACTTTACAAGACACTAAAGTTTATGAAAATTCAATTCCTATAATTTATGGTTCATCAAAGGCTGTTAGTTTCCATAAAAAAGAAGCTGTTCAGATAGAGGAGTTTAACTTTTTAGCAGTTAAAAATGCTGAAGAAGCAAAGCCTAAGAAAATCAACGTGATCAATTGTTGGAAAGAAGAAGTTAAGATTATTTTGGGCGAGAAAAATGCCAACGGAGGAAAATATGCTTTGTTGTCGTTAGAAGCAGCCACAAAAGATCTTAAAGAAGGAAAAATTGACGTTTTGGTTACTGCCCCAATTAATAAAGATTGTGTTAGAGAGGCAGGTTTTGAATTTGCAGGTCACACTGAATATTTGGCGCACATGAATAATCAAGAGGATGTTTTGATGTTTATGATCGCTGGAGATTTGAGAGTAGGTGTGGTAACAGGACATGTTCCCCTTAAAGATGTTCCTTCATTAATTACTGAAGAGGCTGTTGAAAAGAAGCTGAGAATGATGTTGGATTCATTGAGGAAAGACTTTCTTATTCCTAAGCCAAGAATTGCGGTTTTAGGACTTAACCCTCATGCTGGAGACAGAGGAACAATTGGCCAGGAAGAGTTAGAGATTATTAATCCTGTAATCTCAAAATTAAGAGATGAAGGGGAGTTAATTTACGGTTCTTATTCTGCAGATGGATTTTTTGGCTCATCAAATGTTAAGATTTTTGATGCAATTTTATCAATGTATCACGATCAGGGATTGACTGGTTTTAAATCAATTTCATTTGATGAAGGAGTGAATTATACAGCTGGTTTACCAATTGTAAGAACATCTCCTGATCACGGTACAGCCTATGATATTGCTGGGAAAAATAGGGCTTCTGAAAGGTCATTTAGAAATGCTTATTTTTTAGCTTGTGATGTCCATAGAAGAAGAATGCGATATGATGAATTGCATAAAAATCCGCTAGAAAAACAAACTACTAAGAAATAACGTTTGTTGATTTAATTTTTATAGTTATCTTTGCGCCCCCTATCTGCCAAAAATGAAGAGGCTGGTGATTCAGATCTCAGATTTTATGTAAGGTAGGACTTAATTTGAAAAGGATATGAAGAAGGACCTTTTGATACAATTCTCTGGATTGAGCGACGGTCTTCATCATTACGACTTTCAAATTGGGGATGCGTTCTTTGAGCAACTTGATTATACTGAAATCTCTAGGGCAGATTTAGAAGTTAAGCTGGCATTGGAAAAGAAACCCAATATGCTTATACTAAACTTTCAAATCTCCGGTAAAGTAGAAATCATGTGTGATAAATGCACAGATAACTACTGGCAAGAGGTGAACACGTCTGACGAACTCATTTATAAGTTTGGAGATGGAGATTCTGATGATGAAAAGATTATTTTAATTCCGTTTGGAGAGGTTGAAATAGATATTACGCAACCGATTTACGAATTAACCGTATTGAGTTTACCAAACAGAAGAGTTCATCCAGAAGGACAGTGTGATCCGGAAATGCTTGAAAAAATGGACGAGTACCTGCTTGAGGAGATGGATGAAGAAGTTGCTGAAGAAGAAGATACATCCGGTGAAGATGAAACAGATCCGAGATGGGAAGCGTTAAAAAAATTGAAAAAGTAAAATAGATAATAAATTAGACAAAGGAATTTTCCGGCGTCTTAAAGCTGAATAAAATGGCACATCCTAAGAGAAAGATCTCGAAAACGAGAAGAGACAAAAGAAGAACACATGTAAAAGCAGTTGCAGACAATATCTCAACTTGCCCAACTACAGGACAGCCTCACCTTTATCACAGAGCTTTTTGGCATGAGGGTAAACTTTACTATAAAGGTAAAGTAGTGATGGAAAAAGAACTTGCTGTATAATAATATAACAGCACAATTGTATTTTAAAGGATGATTCCGTTTATGCGGAATTGTCCTTTTTTTATACATAGGCGAGATTTTTTTTAAATCACTGAAATAGGCAAAATCGGACGATTTTTATTCATTTTTGACACAGATTTGACTTTTTCTATCATTTTGTGCTCATTTTTTTGATAAATTTAGCCCCTATTTTAATTGTTGACTAAACCCAAAAATAGTCTACAGCAAAAAGATTAAACTAAAAGATGACAAAAACTACCGCGGCTATTACTGCTGTTCACGGATATGTGCCAGATAGGGTTTTATCAAACCAGGATTTGGAAAAAATGGTTGACACCAACGACGAGTGGATTACAACCAGAACAGGAATAAAAGAAAGAAGAATCGCCGAAAAAGGGCAAGCATTGTCAGATTTCGGAGTTGAAATTTGCAAAGGTATTCTTAAAAAGCGCGGAATTACTCCGGAAGATATCGATATGGTTATTGTCGGATCTATTACCGGAGATTACAGATTTCCAAGTACAGCCAATGTAATTACTGATAAAATGGGAATGACTAATGCATGGGGATTTGATCTTTCAGCTGCATGTTCAGGTTTTCTTTATGCTTTGGATATTGGTAAAAACTACATTGAGAATGGAACGCATAAAAAGATCATAGTAATTGGTGCAGACGTTATGTCTAGTATTATCAATTATAAAGACCGTGCAACTTGTATCATTTTCGGAGATGGTGGAGGAGGAGTACTTCTTGAGCCTTCAGAAGATGGTTTAGGAATTCAGGATTCAATTATGAGATCTGATGGAGCCGGAAGAGAATTTTTATTGCAACAAATTGGAGGTTCTCTTGAGCCAATCACTAAAGAAAATGCTGAATCTGATGGACAATATGTTTATCAAGAAGGAAAAACAGTTTTTAAACATGCTGTAAAAAACATGGCTCAGGTAGCTGTGGATATCATGGATAGAAACAATCTTACAGCAGATGATATTGCATGGTTAGCTCCTCATCAAGCTAACTTGAGAATTATCGACGCCACTGCGAACAGAATGGGCTTAGATCATAGCAAAATCATGATTAATATTGAAAAATTTGGAAACACTACCGCTGGAACAATTCCATTGTTGTTGTGGGAGTGGGAAGATAAATTGAAAAAAGGAGATAACATAATTTTAGCTGCTTTCGGAGGTGGATTCACATGGGGATCTGTTTATCTGAAATGGGCTTACTAAATACACGAACCTAATAATAGATTATGGACATTAAGGAAATTCAAAATCTGATCAAATTCGTATCAAAATCTGGAGTTACTGAAGTTGCAATTGAGCAAGGTGATTTTAAGATTACAATTAAAACTGATCAAATAGGAGAGCACGTAGTTGTTCAACAACCTGTTATGGCTGCGCCTCAACAAGTTGCTGCTCCTCAAGTAACAACACAAGCAGCACCGGTTGCAGCAGAAACTCCTGCCGCAACTGAAGCAGCAGAAACTCCTGCATCTAGCAACTTGATCGAAATCAAGTCGCCAATGATTGGAACTTTCTATAGAAAAAGTGCTCCAGAAAAACCTGCATTTGTTAATGTTGGAGATACAATCAAACCTGGAGACGTTCTTTGTATTGTTGAAGCAATGAAATTGTTCAATGAGATCGAATCTGAGGTTGCTGGTAAAATCGTTAAAGTTTTAGTTGACGATACCACTCCAATTGAGTACGATCAACCATTGTTCTTGGTAGAACCTGCTTAATAGAGCAAGGATTTTTTATCATTCACCTTAAGTTAAGATGAGCAGGAAAAATCTACTGAGATTAGGAAGCATGGCATCTTTGATGTTTGTGCTCACTGCTTGCCCTTACAAATCAACCGTTCCTATTTCTCCTGCAGAAGAGAAAGTGAATAAAAAGTTGATTGGTGAATGGATTGCTACTTCGCAATTAGAATTCAAAAATCCTACTTATGTGAAAGTTGACAAAAAAGACAAGGTTTACTATAACATTGTTGAATACAATTACAGCTCTCACGATAGCTCATATAAGGAAAAATTTTACCAAATGCACACTTCAACAGTAGGAGAAAACACCTTTCTAAATGTGCAAAGTATTAAGGAAACCAATTCGTTTTACTTGTACAAAATAGAAATGGAAAATGATGATCTTACTTTGTATGAAGTGACAGAAAACATTGATGAAAAATTTAACTCATCAGCTGAATTGAAATCGTTTGTAGAAGCTAATATGCAACACAGCTTTTTTTATTCAACAGGTGAGGTGAAATACATCAGAAAAAAATAAACTAGTAATAAACAAAACATAATTTTATGTTTGATAAAATACTAATAGCCAATAGAGGTGAGATTGCCCTGAGAGTTCTTAGAACTTGTAAAGAAATGGGTATTAAAACTGTTGCTGTTTACTCTACAGCTGACAGAGATAGTTTGCATGTTAGATTTGCAGACGAAGCAGTTTGTATCGGACCTCCTCAAAGTTCGGATTCTTATTTGGACATTCCGAAAATTATCGCAGCTTGCGAAATTACTAACGCAGATGCAGTGCATCCTGGATATGGTTTCTTGTCTGAAAATGCCAATTTCTCTAGAATTTGTGCTGAAAACGGAATCAAATTTATCGGAGCTTCACCAGAGATGATTGAATCTATGGGAGACAAAGCAACTGCTAAAGCAACAATGGAAAAAGCGGGTGTACCTTGTATACCTGGTTCAAAAGGTTTGTTAAAAGACCTTCCGGACGCTAAGAAAACTGCTAAAGAAGTTGGATATCCTATTATGCTTAAAGCTACCGCCGGTGGTGGTGGTAAAGGAATGAGAGTAGTTTGGAAAGAAGAGGAATTAGAAGATGCATGGGAATCTGCTAGAAAAGAAGCGAAGACGTCTTTTGCAAATGACGGAATGTACATGGAGAAATTCATTGAAGAACCTCGTCATATTGAAATTCAAGTAGCAGGAGATAAATTTGGAAATGCATGTCACTTGTCAGAAAGAGATTGTTCAATCCAAAGAAGACATCAAAAATTAGTTGAAGAAGTGCCTTCTCCATTTATGACTCAGAAACTGAGAAAAGCAATGGGAAGAGCAGCAATTAAGGCTGTAAAGGCGATCAAATATGAAGGGGTTGGTACTGTTGAGTTCTTGGTGGACAAACACAGAAACTTCTACTTCATGGAGATGAATACCAGAATTCAGGTTGAGCACACAATTACAGAAGAAGTAATTAACTATGACTTGATTAAGGAGCAAATTAAATTAGCTGCTGGTGAAAAAATTGAAGGAAAAGAATACTTCCCACAATTACACGCTATTCAATGTCGTATCAATGCTGAAGATCCATTTAATGATTTTAGACCTTGTCCAGGAAAAATTACGGATTATCACGAGCCGGGTGGACATGGAATTAGAATTGATACTCATGTTTACGCAGGATATGTAATTCCTCCTTACTATGATTCAATGATTTCAAAATTGATCACAGTTGCACAAACAAGAGAAGAAGCAATTACTAAAATGGAACGTGCACTTGATGAGTACTTCATTGAAGGAATTAAAACTACAATTCCTTTCCATCAAAAATTAATGAAAGACGAAAGTTTTAGAAAGGGTAATTTTACTACCAAATTCATGGAAACTTTCGATATCAATAAATAATTTGATTAATCAATATTAAAAAGGCCGTATAACTTAACTGTTGTGCGGCTTTTTTCGTTATGCTTACAAGTAACTTATTAGTAACTTTATTTGTTATATGTAGTATACAGTACAAGAATTGAAGCGTAAAATATTATATATAGTTCTATTGTGTTTGCCGTTATACAGTAACGGACAGGATATTCATTTTTCTCAAACTACCAGATCTTTTTATCAAATAAACCCCGGATTTTTAGGTGCTTTCAATGGTAATTTACGTGCCGAATTGAATTGGAAAGATCAATGGCAATCAATCAACAATACCTTCAGAACTTACGGCGCTTCTTTACAATTTTCATTTGGAAAAGGAGATCCAAGATTTCCGGTATTTTTTGCTTTGGGTGCCCAAGCTTTTAAAGATGTTGCCGGGGATGTAGAAATTGGGAATACTACCGGAGGACTTTCTTTTGCTTCTTTCTTAAAATTGAACAGAAATTCAAGACTTTCTCTCGGAATTCAAGGAAACTATGGTGTAACCGGATTGGATCCTTCCAAAATGCAATGGGGAAGTCAGTACAATGGTCTTAATTTTGATCCAACTTTGACAAATGGTTCAGGAATTGAGTTTCAAGGATTTTCATATGCAGATTTCAGTGCCGGAGTAGGTTATTGGTACACTAAAAATGATAGAAATGTAATAGCTAAAGCCCCGCAAGATGCTAAAGTTGGTTTGGCAGTGTTTCATATAAATAAGCCAAGATATAGTTATGAAATGAGCGATACAACAAGGCTTAGAATGAGATTTGTTTTGCATGGATCAGCCATATTTGCAACAGGTAATGAAGATTTATACTGGTATCCAAATGCCAATATTATGATTCAAGGAAGACAACATGAAGTGCTTCTAGGATCATTGTGGAAGTACAGATTTAGATCTGGCTCTAAGGTTACGGGATTTAATAATGAACTTTCTATTACTGGTGGAGTTGATATTAGAGTTACGAATGTTTTAGATGCTGTTGTGCCACAAGTTTATATTGGAATACATCATTTTTCAGTAGGAATGTCTTATGATGTAAATGTGTCGCGTTTGAACCAGGCATCCAAGTTTAGAGGTGGTTTTGAATTGTCTTTGAGATTTACCAATCCTGATGCATATATTCATAGAAATCCGTGGAGAAGAGGAATATCTATCTAAGCCAATAAATACGTGTAGGTTTATAAAATTTGTATATTAGCTATCTCGAAATTTAGCCAGATGAAACCAGTCAAATTAGTCTTATTAAATGCAGTTTTTGCGGGATTATTGTTTTCTTGCTCAGGATCAGGTGATTCTGACGGTGAAGGTACAGGTGATCCTAATGAATTAGTAAAAGTTGAAGGAGGAAAATTTAAAGGAGGTGTACTAAGAGTAAACTCCATTGAAGATTATACTTCACTTTTCCCTGTTGGGATAAATGATGTTTATTCTACCCACATTGCAGGTAATGTATACGAAGGTTTATTCAGATTTGACCAAAAAACGCTAGAAACACTTCCGGCTTTGGCTGAAAGTTTTGATATCGATAATTCTAAAACGAAATACACTTTTAACATTAGAAAAGGAATTAAATTCCATGATGATGAGTGCTTTGAAGGTGGAAAAGGAAGAGAAGTTACTGCAGATGATTTTAAGTATTGTTTAGAATATGTTTGCTCTAATCACGAAGCTAATAAATGGAATAGCTTTTTCAGAGGTGTAATTGTAGGTGTAGAGGATTATCAAAGTGGTAAAGCTAAGTCTGTTGAAGGAATTAAAGTTGTAAATGATCATACCTTAGAAGTTAAATTGGAAGATCCATTGGCTTCTTTTCCTGACATGTTAGCACTTTTAGCAACGGCTGTTTATCCTCATGAGGCTATTGAAAAATACGGATATGAAGGAATGGATGAACACATGGTAGGTACGGGTCCTTTTATTCCAACTGAAATTTCTAATGGAAAAATTGTAAAGTTTAAACGCAACGAAAACTACTGGAGAGTTGATGAGTTTGGAAATAAATTGCCTTTCCTTGCTCAAATTGAGGTTTCTTTTATCAAGGATAAAAAAGAAGAACTTGAGGCTTTTAAAAATGATGAGCTTGACATGGTTTGGGGATTGCCGGTAGAAGAAATTCCTAACATTATGGGAAGCTTGGAAGAAGCCAAAGAAGGAAAAAACAAAGAGTTCAAAATACAATCAGTTAACTCTTTGAATATTCAGTATTACGGATTCAGATTTACCAGTGAAACATTCAAGGATATTAACGTACGTAAAGCATTCAATTATGCAGTTGACAGAGATTCATTAGTTGAGTTTGTATTGGATGGAGAAGGTGTTGCTGCACACAACGGATTTGTTCCTCCAATGAAAAGCTATCCATATGAATCAGTAAAAGGATTTAACTATGATCCAAAATTGGCAAAGCAATTCATGGCTAAAGCAGGATATCCAAATGGTAAAGGTTTTCCTGAACTGACACTTTATTTAAATAAAAGTGGAGGTGTGAACGTTAAGATTGCTGAGTTTATTACTGCTATGTTAAAAGATAACTTGGGTGTTAAAATTAAGTTGGAAACAATGCCAATGTCAGATTTGTATCCTAAAGTAGAGGCAGGTGAGTTAGATTTCTGGAGATTTGGTTGGATAGCGGATTATCCAGACCCTGCAACTTTCTTGCACTTGTTCCATAGCTCAACCAATGCAGAAAGTGGAGATAAAGCCAATAATTACTTTGGGTATTCAAGTGAAAAATTTGATGCAACTTTTGAAGAAGCATTAAAAGAAATTGATCCTGAAAAGAGAAATAAATTGTATGCTGCGGCTGATCAAATTATTATTGATGATGCGGTAATTATGCCATTGATGTTTACAGTTGGAATTAGGTTGATTAATCCTGAATTGAATGACTTTGATATCAATGAAATGGAGTATAGAGATATGTCTGTCGTATACCTTAAGGAAAGAGAAAAGTCAAATGTAAGAGTGTATGACAATATCGGAGGAGAAGAAGACGAAGAATACAGTGAAGAATAAAATCTAGATCTTATATAAAAAAAGGCCTCATTAAATGAGGCCTTTTTTATTGATATATTCTTCTGTAATTAAGCCGAAATCAAATGCTTTTCAATAATGTATTTTGCAATTTGCACCGCATTTGTTGCTGCTCCTTTTCGTAAATTGTCTGCTACAATCCAAAGGTTAAGTGTGTTTGCTTGAGTTTCATCTCGTCTAATTCTTCCTACAAATACATCATTTTTACCCTTAGCATACAATGGCATTGGATAAGTATTTGTATCTGGATTATCTTGTACTACGACTCCATCCATTTCATGTAATAATCGTCTAACTTCAGATAAATCAAAATCATTTTCAAATTCAATGTTTACTGACTCAGAATGACCTCCTGAAACAGGAACTCTTACAGCTGTAGCTGTAACTTGAATTGAAGGGTCAAGAATCTTTTTAGTTTCATTCGTTAACTTCATCTCTTCTTTGGTGTATCCGTTATCTTCAAATACATCACAATGAGGTAAACAGTTACCTACAATTGGATACGGATAAGCCATTTCCCCTTCTCTTTCATTCATCTCATTTTCCATTTGAGTGATGGCTTTCATTCCTGTACCTGAAATAGACTGATAGGTAGATACCACAACTCTTTTAATCTTATACTTTTTGTGTAATGGAGCTAATACCATCACCATCTGAATTGTAGAACAGTTAGGATTAGCGATTATTTTATCATTTTCTGTAATCAAATCAGCATTGATTTCAGGAACAATCAATTTGTGATCAGGTGACATTCTCCATGCAGAAGAATTATCAATAACAGTAGTGCCCACTTCTGCAAATTTAGGTGCCCATTCTAATGATGTTGAACCACCAGCACTGAAAATGGCAATTTCAGGTTTTTGCTCAATAGCATCTTCAATACTAATTATCTTATAAGTATTTCCCTTATAGGTTAATGTCTTACCAACTGATCTTTTTGAAGCTACTATAAGCAATTCATCTACTGGTAAATTGTATTCTTCAACAACATCCAAAATCTCTCCTCCAACAAGGCCTGTAGCACCTACTACTGCTATTTTCATATTAATTTAATTTGATTGTGGGACAAAAATAGTACATTTAAGAGCGTTAAAATCAAGGATTCATGCGATTTTGTTTAACACTTTTATTATTTGCTGTTAATTTGACTCTATGGTCGCAGTTTTCTGATGATTTTACAGACGGAGACTTTACTGCTAATCCAACCTGGACAGGTCAAACAAGCAATTTCATAGTCAATACTTCTGGTGAATTACAATTAAATGCACCAGCAGCAGCTGATACTTCTTATTTATCTATTCCAACTGCTAATATTGACAATACTACCTGGGACTTTTATTTGAGAATGGAGTTTAATCCATCAAGTTCAAATTATGCAAGAATCTATTTAGTTTCAGATAACGCCGATTTAAAGGCTAGCCTAAATGGTTACTTTGTGATGATGGGAGGTACGCCTGACGAAATAAGTTTGTACCGTCAAGATGGTCTAACAACTACCAAAATCATAGACGGAGTAGACGGTTCATTAAACAATGATCCTGCACTGGCAAGAGTAAGAGTTACTAGAGATAATTTAGGAAACTGGGAATTGTTAAGAGATACAACCGGGAATTATAGCTTTATTTCAGAGGGAACTGTTTTAGACGCAGCTTATACAACCACTGCTAATTTTGGTGTGTTTTGTAAGTATACAGCTACGAGATCTACTTTGTTTTTCTTTGATAATATGGGTGATCCGTATGTGGATGCAACACCTCCAAGTATTGATACTGTAATTCCAATTAACTTTACGCAAGTAGACGTTCACTTTTCTGAGCCATTAAACCAAACAATAGCAGAAACTGTGGGTAGTTGGTCTGTAAATCCCGGACCTACTTCAGGTACTTTTACACCAACTTTAGATGGTTCTGATCCATCATTGGTACACCTTAATTTCACAGCTGCATTTGATAACAACACTTCACATACTCTTTCTACTTTTGGAATTGAAGATCTTGATGGAAATCCATCTTCTGAAAACAAGAATTTTTTGTTCTTCATTGCTGATTCAGCAGTTTACAATGACATAATCATCACAGAGTTTATGGCTGATCCTTCTCCGCCTGTTGGTTTGCCTGAAACCGAATTTGTTGAATTGTATAATCGTTCTAACAAATACATTAACCTTGATGGTTGGACACTTTCTGATGCTTCATCTGCAGGTACATTTGGAAGCTACTTGTTGGGTCCTGATGAATATGTTTTGGTAACTAATACCGGAGATGCACTGCAGTTTTTCGTTCCTAATTCAACGGAGATATCCTTGCCTTCCTTGAATAATTCTGATGATGCTATTGTTATCAAAAATCAGTATGGTGCTATTATCGACTCTATTTTTTATAACCTTGATTGGTATCATGATGCTGCCAAAGAAGATGGTGGTTGGACAGTTGAAAGAAAGCACAATGATGCACCTTGCAATGATGCGTCAAATTGGGCTGCTTCTGTCAATTCAAATGGCGGAACTCCTGCAGAGCAAAATTCAGTGTGGACAGATCAAAACGACACATCTCTTCCATCAGTAGTTGATTTTACAGTAGTTAATGAAACTAGCGTACTAATTGATTTTAGTGAAGTGTTAGACACTACCTATAGTTTGCAATTGTCAGTTGATCCCAACATTAATTCATTAAGCTGGTCATATGCATCTTTGCAAAGTGCTGACATCACTCTGGATATTCTTCAAGCAAATCAACTTTATACGCTTACAATTTCAAATGCGCAAGATTGTTGGGGTAATGTAATGAATAGTCAAAATATTCAATTGGGAATTCCTGATTCAGTTGAAGTAGGAGATGTTTATTTAAATGAGGTAATGTTTAATCCATTAACAGGTGGTTCAGATTACATTGAGTTGTATAATCAATCTGATAAAATAATTGATTTAAAAGATTTGATGCTGGCCAATTGGGATGACAGTGTTGCAAATATTAAATCCATTTCTACTGATCAAAAACTTTTGCTTCCTGGAGGGTATGCGTTAATTACAGAAGATTCTTTGGATGTCATCAATGATTTTTCGGTTTATGGAAGCGGAACTTTTACAGAGGCAGATTTACCTACTTACCCAAATGATTCAGGAACCGTTTATTTGTTGTCTGGGGCAGGTATAATAGATTTTTTCCATTATGATGAAGATTATCACTTCAAATTAATTTCTGATGTAGATGGAAAATCTTTAGAACGCATATTATATGACGGTGGAATGAATAATCCAGACAACTGGAGAACAGCAGCAGAATATGCTGAGTGGGGAACCCCGGGTTATTTGAATTCACAAACATTTGCTCCAACGCCTCAAGGAAATGTGTCTTTGGATCCAACTACTTTTTCACCTGATAATGACGGATACCAGGATGTACTTACTATTACTATTGATCCAGCTGGAAATGACAATGTGGTGGATGTAGAAATATTTGATAATAGAGGAAGATTAATACGACTATTAAAAGACAATTATTTTGTAGGAGACCAAGCCATTATAACTTGGGATGGCGTAGCTGATTCTGGAGAAAAAGCACAAATTGGAACTTACATCATTCTGGTTTCTATTTTAGATGAAAACGGAAACCAGAAGCAATATAAATTAGTAGCTGTTTTAGCTGGTAAACTTTAATTTTATGATCAACCCAAAACTTATGCTTGCCTTTGTGGCAATGGTCTTATCTTTTCAAATTTCATTAGCACAAGAAAAAGAGAAGCAAATTGCTCAATTAATGGATGAGGTAAACAAACACCTTGAAAAACGTGATTGTGAATCGGCAATAGTCGCCCTGGACAAAATATTGACTTATGACGGGGACCATTTTAAAACACTTTTAATAAAGGGAACTTGTTTACAAAACTTGAATAAGTACCAAGAAGCCTCAGATCTGTTTCATCAATTACTCCTAAAAGATTCTTCCAATTTTGAAATCTATCAACATCTGGTAACCTGTTACAGTGGTTTGCATATGCACGACAAGGGTATTGAATACAGTAGAATAGGATTGGCTTATGCATCAACCAATAAAGAAAAAGAGTTCATGCTGTGGGGAATTGGAACATTGCACATGGAAAAAATGGATTATGATAGTGCAAAATTTTACTATGATAAGGTGTTGGAAATCAATCCAAGAAATAGAGTAGTAATATTGAACAATTCATACATTTTAATAGAACTTGAAAAATATAAGTTGGCTGAGAAGTTAATTCTAAAAGTGATAGAGGATGATGATATCCCAAATACATATAATGATTTTTCAAACTTGGGATATGTATATGTTAAGTTGGGAGAGTATAAAAAAGCGAAAAAGTACCTTGACATCTCCAAAAAGATGAATCCAGAAAACAATTGGATTTATCGAAATTATGGCATTTTGTATAAAGCCCTGGGTAAAAAAAGCAAAGCATGTAAGTATTATCAAAAGGCGCTTGACATGGGATTTGTCTCGCATTGGGGTGAAAGGTATATTAAAGAATTGGCCGATTACTGTAATCAATAATTTGAAATTCAGTATTTTTACTAAAAAGGAGGATTCATTATGGATAGCAAGCAAAATTTATATTACGCCCTTGGAATTTTTTCATATGCTGTAGCAAAAGCAGATGGTATTGTTCAGTACGAAGAAAGAGAGGCGTTACATAAAATAGTTAAAGAAGGCATTAGCCATGACATGGATTTCCAGTATGTGGAGATTATCTTTAATATTCTTCAAAAAGATAAGGTTGGATTTGAAGATGTCCATAAATGGGCATTGGAGGCACTTGAGCAAGGTAAATACCATTTGACAGAAAAGATCAAGGAGGAATTTATTCAAACTATGAAAAAAGTGGCTGAAGCATTTCCACCTAAGTCAGATGAAGAGCATGAGCTAATCAATCAATTTATTCAAGAAATAAGAGATTTCAAAGTAAATATGACCATTGACTAGGTCATATCATCCAGGATATCAGAATCGGGTATTTTAGTTTTGGGAATGTTGTCTACATCTGCTGATGTCATCATTGATTTAGCTAAGCCAACAACTACAAAAGAACTCAGGAAAATACGCAAAAGTGAACTAAAAAGGCCATAAAGCCTTGCTTCTTCAAACCCTATTGAAAGCAGTGCAACTACAATGTAGGTGATAAGACTCATCAAGCTTTCTGCGATAAAATTCATAGACAGGAAAAGTAGTGTCCCGGCAAATATTTGTGTTATTAGGTTCTTATCGAAAAATTTGAATGGCCTATCATCTAAATGAAAACACAAGGTTGCAAGGTAAAATGGTGACAGGGCCAAAGGAATTGCAATTAATCCAAAAAACCAGATAGCAAATTTGTTATTTCTTCCTACATCAAATAAAGGGGTTTCCATCATTAATTGCCCTTGATTAAAACCGGCAGGGAAAAGAATTGACAGCACAAAAATTATTGTCAAAGCAATGCCAAAATTCTTCCAATGATTGGGTGTAAGTTTATTCAACAAGGCTTGTAAACTCAATTTTTTATCGGCTTCGTCATATTTTAAGGCAATGGCATACAATCCAATCAATAATAGAGGCATGCTTTGCACTATGGGAGAAATAGACGCATAAAATATAAAGCTGTCCACTTCATAAATTCCAATGAAGAAAATATCTGGTCCATAAAATAGATTGATGATTCCTCTCCAAAGTAATAGTACCAAGCCCGTAAAGACTGTAGCCGCAACTACAAATAAGATAGAACGAGTAAATACAACAGATGTATAGTTTAAATAAGCAGATGTGAGTTGTTCAAATCCCTTATTTAAATGGGCAACAAATGCTTTTTTGTTCATCTCTGGAAATTAAACCTCGCTTAGTTTCATCATGTTAGATTGCCCTCTTTCTTCCATTGGAATAGAAGCAATATTCAAGACTAAATCACCTTTCTTCAAATAGTCTTTTTCAAATAAATAGGCTTTACAATCCTTAATAGTTTGATCTGTACTTTCCATTTGATCATAAAAGAATCCAATAACACCCCAAACCAAGTTTAGCTGAGTTAAAATCTGACGATTTTCAGTAAAGACATAGGTCGTTGCTTTAGGTCTCTGAGATGAAATTTTATAAGCAGTATACCCTGAAAAAGTCATAGTAATAATTCCGGCTGCATCAACTCTTTTAGCCATTCTGGCTGCGTTAAAGCAAATAGAATCAGTAATAAACCTTTCCTGATTTTTTTCAGGTAATTCTTCTTTCTCATAAATTTCAGGATTGGCTTCAACTTCTAAAACAATTTTAACCATGGCCTTGATAACATCAACAGGATGATCTCCTATTGAAGTTTCACCACTCAACATTACGGCATCAGCCCCATCCATTACAGCATTGGCAACATCATTTACTTCAGCTCTGGTTGGTCTGAAATTTTTAATCATGCTTTCCATCATTTGCGTTGCCACAATTGTAGGTTTAGCGTGAAGACGACATAATTTGATGATTTTTTTCTGGAGATTTGGCACTTTTTCCATTGGAACTTCAACACCTAAATCTCCTCTGGCAATCATCACACCATCAGTTTCTGCTATAATATCTTCAATATCCCAAACTGCTTCAGGTTTTTCAATTTTCGCAATTACTTTGGCGTGCTTTTTCTTAGCCTTGATGATTTTCTTTAATTCTTTTATGTCTTGTGCAGATCTTACAAATGACAATCCTATCCAATCAATGTCTAGAGACAATGCAAATTCAAGATCTTTTCTGTCTTTTTCTGTAAGTGACGGTAATGAAATAGCTGTGTTTGGTAGATTAACTCCCTTTTTTGAACTTAATATCCCTCCATGTTCTACTATCGTCACCACCTCTTTTTTGCCATCAGTAGATTTTACTTTCAATTGAAATCTTCCATCATCAACCAATAAAATATCTCCAACTTTAACATCTTGTGGAAATGTTTCATAGCTCAGGTACACTTTTTTGTTAGTACCCATGCACTTTTCTGTTGTGAAAATTAATTCACTCCCATCTTCTATTAAAACACCATTGTCTTCTACTTCTCCTATTCTAATTTTTGGCCCTTGTAAATCTGCCAGTAAAGCTACGTTGGTACCCAATTCATCATTGATCTCTCTAATAATATCTATTACAGCTTTGTGATCTTCATGTGCACCATGAGAAAAATTGATTCGGCAAACATTGAGTCCTGCTTCAATCATTTTTTTCAAAGTCTCTTTGCTACTTGATGACGGCCCTATAGTGGCTACTATTTTTGTTTTCTTCATATTGGATTTAAAAAACTAAATTGGATTTGGACTTTAATTCGTCCGGCTCAAAAATAAATGCGGTTAAAATAACTTCAATTTGCTTCAATTGGTTTAATATATCGTTAATTTCTCGCACGTAGTTATTCTTGATCACTAAAAAATAATCTATTTGATCTTTCTCAGGAATAAGTCTTTGATAGTTGTTTGAAAGGTTTTTTATCAAATAATATTCAATGTGCTCCTCTTCGTCATAATAACTGTAAAACGAATGTAAATGTTCACCTTGCTTTTTCTCTATAACACTGTAATCTTCTTCTTTGTTTAATCCAATGGATAAACTGTTATTGATACTCCAACAAAGTCTATAATCTGAATGACTGCTGCAAATTCCGATCAATTGAAAATCGTATTCTTCATCAAATGTCAATTTATGCTTTGCCATGTGCTGATCAAATATTATAGTAAAGGTATTTAATTTATATTTAGTGAATGATTTTAAAACTCAACGAAAAAGAATTTATCGATACTGATGCACCTATTGATATTTCTATTCCAATTCACAATGGTAAAAATCCGGTTTTGGCCTGGTATTATGGTCCGATTGAGTTAACCCCGGTTATGACAGATCAATTTATTGGTGACGTCAATCAGGGAGGCGCAGTGAATTTCAGACATTTGAGTATGAATCCACACGCACATGGTACACATACTGAATGCGTTGGACATATTTCAAAGGAATGGTATTCTATTAATAAGTGCCTTAAAACTTTTCATTTTAAAGCGGCATTGATTACTGTAGTTCCTGCAAAAGTCTTTAATGATGAGTTTCAAAAAGAAGATGATGTAGTGCAGGTAGAGGCTATTAAAGAAGCTATAGATAATCTGGATTTACCTCAAGATGTAGATGCACTTGTAATTAGAACAATGCCAAATGGAATTAATAAACTTTCAAAAAATTATTCCAGTACCAACCCAATCTATTATGATGAAGCATGTATTCATTTTATCAATGACTTGGGGATAAAACATTTAATTGTAGATCTGCCATCAGTGGACAGAGAAGAAGATAAGGGTGTCTTGGCTGCACATCATGCATTTTGGGATTATCCAAACAATCCTCAATTAGAAAAATCAATAACCGAATTAGTTTTTATTCCGGATGAGGTGAAAGACGGAATATATGTGGCTAACATCCAAATTACCAGCCTTGAAAATGACGCTTCTCCTTCCAAAGTAGTGTTGTTTAAAATTCAATCTTAACATACAGGATTAAATAACTTAACGTTTAATGCTTGGTAGATTTAGATTAATCACTATATTTGTACCGTTAAAAATATTAAAACAAGATCGAGAGGGGACGAAAGTCCCCTCTTTTTGTACTCAAAATGATAGCAAAAGAATTGGTAAAAAGCTTGGTTGAAGAGAGGATTGCTGAGAGAGATGAAAAGCTTTATATCGTGGATATTATCATTAGAAATGGCAATCAAATTTTGATCGAGTTAGATAAAGAAGATGGTGCCGTTTCAATTGAAGATTGTATTGCTATTAGTAGAAATGTTGAGCACAATTTAGATCGAGACCAGGAAGATTTTTCTTTAGAGGTTTCTTCTGCCGGAATGACAAATCCATTTAAGGTAACTAAACAGTACCTAAAGAATGTTGGCAGAGAAGTTAAAGTTCAATTATTTGAACATGGAAAATCGATAGAGGGAACTTTGTTAAGTGCAGATGACGAAGGTATCATTATCGAGAAAAAAGAAAAAGTAAAGGTCGAAGGGAAAAAGAAGAAAGAATGGGTGACAACGGAGATCCCACTTAAATATGTTGAAATCAAAGAAACTAAACTGCAAATTAGTTTTTAGAGTTTGTAATTTTAATTGAGATATGAATGCGCTGGAATTAATTGAGTCGTTTTCGGAATTTAAAGAATTTAAAAACATTGACAGAGAAACAATGATGAACATCTTACAAGATGTTTTTCGTTCAATGTTGAAGAAAAAATACGGTTCGGATGATCACATTGATGTAATTATTAACCCTGATAAAGGTGATGTTGAGATTTGGATCAACAGAGAAATCGTTCCTGATGGAGAAGTTGAAGATGAAAATCTTGAAATTTCATTGTCAGATGCTATTAAAATTGAACCTGACTTTGAAGTTGGTGAAGAGGTAGCAGAAGAAATTAAATTGGGAGATTTTGGAAGAAGAAATGTATTGTCATTACGTCAAAACCTTATTTCAAGAATTCTTGAATTAGAGAAAGATCATATCTACAAAAAATACAAAGAGAGAATTGGAGAAATCATCACCGGAGAAGTTTATCAGGTGTGGAAAAGAGAAATTCTTATTTTGGATGATGAAGGTAATGAATTGATCCTTCCTAAATCTGAACAAATACCTTCAGATTATTTCAAAAAAGGAGAAGCAATCAGAGCTGTGGTAGCACGTGTTGATTTAAGAAACAACTCTCCTATTATTATCCTTTCTAGAACTGCTCCTGAATTCTTGGAGAGATTGTTCGAGTTAGAAGTACCTGAAGTATTTGACGGATTGATTACAATTAAAAAGATTGTTAGAGAACCAGGAGAAAGAGCTAAAGTTGCCGTTGAATCATATGACGACAGAATTGATCCTGTTGGTGCATGTGTAGGTATGAAAGGAGCTAGAATTCACGGTATTGTTCGTGAGTTGAAAAATGAAAATATTGATGTAATCAATTATACCAATAACGATAAATTATTTATCCAAAGAGCATTATCTCCGGCAAAAATCACATCTATTGAATTAGATGAAGGAAACGGAAGAGCTGATGTGTTCTTGAAGCCTGATCAGGTTTCTTTAGCTATTGGTAAAGGTGGTCACAATATTAAATTAGCCGGAAAACTTACCGGTTACGAAATTGATGTTTACCGTGAAGGTGCAGAAGATATCGAAGATGTGGATCTTGACGAATTCACTGATGAAATCGAAGAATGGGTAATCGAAGAATTGAAATCTATTGGATTGGATTCTGCGAAAGCCGTTATCGAATTAGATAAAGAAGAGTTGATTAAAAGAACTGATCTAGAAGAAGAAACAATTGATGATATTCTTCAAATCTTAAGATCTGAGTTCGAGTAATACTTTATTTTAAATCAACTTTTTTAGACAAAAACAACACAATAATTTAAATGGCAGGAAAAGCAAAAAGGTTAAACAAGGTAGCAAAGGAATTCAATATTAGTATTTCTACTATTGTTGAGTTTCTTGAGTCTAAAGGTTTCAAAATAGACTCCAAGCCTAATACTAAGATAGAAGGAGAAATCCTTACTGTCCTGGAAGAGGAATTCGCTGATGACAAAGAGGCGAAGCAAAAATCTGAGGATGCAGTTGTAGGAAGAGAAAAAAGAGAATCTCTATCTATCAATGACCTTAAAAAAGAAGAAGAAGACGTTGAGGATGACGAAGATGAAGATGACGTAGAAGAAGATGATGACGATAATGTTGAAACTGAAGCTGAAATAGAAGAACCTGCCAGTGAACCAGCTAAAGTAGAAACTAAAAAAGTCGGTGTTGCTGTTGTCGGAAAAATTGATCTAGACTCAATTAATCAAAAAACGCGTCCTTCAAAAGAAAAGAAAGACGATAAGAAAGAAGAGGAAGAAAAAGCAAAAGCTGAAGCAGAAGAGGCCGCTAAAATAGAAGCAGCTAAAAAGAAAGAAGAAGAGGAAAAAGCCAAAGCTAAAGCAGAAGAGAAAGTTGAGGCTCCAAAAATTGAAACAATTAAAGCGGCTTCGGATAAATTATCCGGACCAAAAGTAATTGGTAAAATTGAGCTTCCTGTTGAAAAGGATAAGTCTGACAGTAAAGACAAAAAGAAACGTAAACGAATTAAGAAAGTTAACGTTGAAAAACAAGCTCAACAAAATAAAGGTGGAGGCGCAAAAGGAAAAGGTAAACCTAACAAAAAAGACAAACCGCTTGTAACTGACGAGGAAATCCAAAAAGAGATTAAGGAAACGCTTGCTAGATTACAAGGAGGTGGTAAAAATAAAGGAGCCAAATTTAGAAGGGAAAAAAGACAATCTATTGCTGATAAAAGAGCAGAAGAACTAGAACAAGAAGAACTTGAAAAAGGAATCTTGAAAATTACTGAGTTCGTGACTGTTTCTGAATTGGCAACAATGATGAGTGTTTCTCCTACTGAAGTTATCGGATCTTGTATGTCTTTAGGAATCTTTGCTTCAATTAATCAAAGATTAGATGCTGAAACAATTCAAATTGTAGCTTCTGAGTACGGATTTGAAACTGAATTTATTTCAGCTGAAGTTCAGGAAGCAATTGAAATTGAAGAGGATAAGGAAGAGGATTTACAGCCACGTCCGCCAATTGTAACTGTAATGGGTCACGTTGACCACGGTAAAACTTCATTATTGGATTACATTAGAAATGCGAATGTAATTGAAGGTGAGGCCGGAGGAATTACGCAGCACATTGGAGCTTATTCAGTAACTGCAAAAGACGGAAGTAAAATTACCTTCTTAGATACTCCTGGTCACGAAGCCTTTACCGCAATGCGTGCTCGTGGTGCTCAGGTAACTGACGTTGCAATTATAATCGTTGCAGCTGATGATGATGTAATGCCTCAAACAAAAGAGGCCATATCACATGCTCAGGCAGCAGGTGTGCCAATGGTGTTTGCCATTAACAAAATTGATAAGCCGGGAGCAAATCCTGACAAGATAAAAGAACAATTATCTCAAATGAACATTCTGGTTGAAGACTGGGGTGGAAAATACCAATCAGCAGATATTTCAGCTAAAAAAGGATTGAACATTGACCAATTATTGGAAAAAGTGTTGCTTGAAGCTGAAATGCTTGACTTGAAAGCAAATCCTAATAAAAATGCTGTCGGTACAGTAGTTGAAGCTTCTTTAGATAAAGGTCGTGGATACGTAACTACAGTATTGGTTTCTGCAGGTACATTGAGAGTTGGAGATTTTATCATTGCAGGTCAGCACTACGGTAAGGTGAAAGCAATGCACAATGAACATGGACAAGTGGTGAAAGAAGCTGGTCCATCTACTCCTGTGTCTATCTTAGGATTCAACGGTGCTCCTAGTGCAGGGGATAAATTCAACGTATTAACTGATGAGCGTGAAGCAAAAGGTATTGCTGCTAAACGTGAACAGTTGCACAGAGAGCAAGGATTGAGAACTCAAAAGCATATTACCTTGGATGAGATCGGAAGACGTATCGCAATTGGAGACTTCCAGGAATTGAACGTTATTGTTAAAGGTGACGTGGATGGTTCAATTGAGGCATTATCAGATTCATTGTTAAAATTGTCAACTGAGAAAATTCAGGTTAATATTATCCATAAAGGTGTAGGAGCCATTTCTGAAACAGATGTTTCATTAGCTTCTGCTTCTGATGCAATTATTGTTGGATTCCAGGTAAGACCTTCTGCACAAGCTAGAAGATTGGCTGAACAAGAAGAAATTGATATCAGATTGTACTCAGTAATCTATAAGGCTATTGAGGAGATCAGAGATGCAATGGAAGGAATGTTGGCACCTGAGTTCAAAGAAGAGATTTTAGGTACTGCTGAAATCAGAGAAACATTCAAAATTTCTAAGGTCGGAACCATTGCAGGTTGCTTTGTAACTGAAGGTAAAATTCTTAGAAATGCAAACGTTCGTATCATCAGAGATGGTATTGTAATCTACACTGGTGAACTAGGTTCTCTAAAACGTTTCAAAGATGACGTTAAAGAAGTTAAGAACGGTTACGAATGTGGATTGAATATTGATAAATTCAATGACATTAAAGAAGGAGATATAGTAGAATGTTACCACGAAGTTGAGGTAGCTTCTAAGCTATAAATTCAATAAATTAATTTGATTGGAAAGGGGGTTGATAATATCGATCCCCTTTTTAATTTTCAGGTAATGCAGGAAGTTGAATTTTATCTTCTACAACAATAGCTGTAAAGAAAATTCCAAGGATTTCTTGCTTCAATTTTTCAGCTTCTAATTTTGTTCTAAAATTACCCACTCTAACGCGATAATTTGGAGCTGAATAATCAATGTATGTTGATACATCATTGTACATAGACATAAATCTTGCTTTTTCAGATTCTGCCTTGCTTTTGTCTTGATCAAAATAAATCATCACACGATATCCGTCAATTAAAACTCCATCCAATGACTCTTCACCTGAACGCACAAATTTTTCCAATTTTTCAATACGTGCATCTTCGTGAATTGTCACATTTCCGTCTTCAACATCATAATCTAATTGAACTTGTTTGCTGATAGTATCAGTTTTTACAATGCTATCTTTTTTACTTGTGGGAAAAGATAACCAGTTTTCGTTTTGCGAAAAACCACCGTAAGCTAGGCTTATGAAGGATATGGCTACTATTATTTTATTCATTTTCAATACTTGTTAAAGCAAAAGTAGAAATTTCTAGAATTATGCTCTCTTTTTAACATTTTTAAAACCTTCAAATTTATCCTCAGTAGGCTTGAAGTGATTATTACCTAAGGCTTTGCAATTATTTGCTTATTTAGAATCATTTTAAATTAATAATTCACCCTTCAAAAATATCCCTCCTACGTCATGAAAAAACGACTTTCTGCTAAATTTGTCGGTGATTAAGTATCTTGTATACACAAGCAAAGCGCATAAAATTTTGCAAATGAAAATATTTGGTTCATTTATCTCACAGAGATTCAAGTTGTTAGCGATAACAACCTTTACACTCTTCTCATTTATAAGCAATATCCATGCCCAGGAGGGAGATCCTGAGATTGGAGGAAAGCTTTTTAAAGCCAATTGTGCTTCTTGTCACTTTCCTGACAAGGACATGACAGGACCTGCTCTTCAAGGAGCAAGAGAACGTTGGATTGAGAGTTCAACAGAAGAAAACTTCTACGCCTGGATTAAAAATTCAGGAGCTGTAATTAAGAGTGGAGACGGTTACGCGAATCAATTGTTCAATAAGTGGAACAAAACGCCAATGACTCCTCAGTCAGTTTCTGATGAGGACATTGATAACATCTTTGCTTATGTAGAGTCTTACACTCCACCTCCTCCTCCAACAGGTGCAACTGGGGAAACTGTAGTTTCTACTGATGATGAAGGATCAAGTTCTTTTATCTGGTGGGTAATTGCAATCTTATTGTTGATTGTAATTGGTGCGGTTGGAACTTCAAGAGGATACTTATCAAGAGCTATTAAACAACAAAACGGTGAAGAAATCAACGAAAACGAAACTGTTTCACAAGCTGCAAGAAGATGGGCTTGGGATAACAGAGGTTGGTTTGGTGTTGTTGTTTTAGTTGGTGTGGTTGCTGTATTAGTGATCGGATTGATGGGATTGATGAAAATTGGTGTATTTGAAGATTACAAACCAGAACAACCAATTAAATATTCTCACAAATTACACGCTGGTGACTTAGGTATTGATTGTAAATATTGTCACAATGCAGCAATGAAATCTAAACACGCAACTATTCCTACGGTGAACGTTTGTATGAACTGTCACAGTCAGGTTCATGAAGGAACTGAGACTGGAACTACAGAGATTTCTAAAATTCACGAAGCAGCAGGATTTGATCCTGAAACAAGAACTTATAGCGGTGAAACTAAGCCTATCAAATGGGTAAAAGTTCACAACTTACCTGATCACGTTTATTTCAATCACTCTCAACACGTAAATGTTGGTGGTGTTGATTGTGCTCAATGTCACGGAGATATGAAAAAAGAAACTGTGGCTCGAGTAATGACTACTGAAGATCTAAACGCAGTAGAAGAAAACGAAATCAAATTTTCAAGACCTACTTTAACAATGGGATGGTGTATTGAATGTCACCAATTGTCAAACGTAGACGTTGCAGGTAGCCACATCAAAGGCGCTCCTGAAAGCGAAGACACTTACTACGGTGTAATTCACCAAAGACTATTAAAAGATAAAGAGACATATCAGAAATATCTTGAAGATGATGTTATTTCTGTTGCGGAACTAGGTGGATGGGAATGTGCTAAATGTCACTATTAATAAAAGATTAAGCGGCTTAATAAAGATATGGGAACAAATAAGAAATACTGGAAAGGCTTTGATGAGTTAGAACAAACTCCTGAGTTTATCGAGAACGCACAAAGCGAATTTCCTCAAGAATTGAGCGTTGAAGAATTCCTTTCTGACAGCAATGTCAATGAAGCTTCAACAGGACGAAGAGATTTCTTAAAATTCTTAGGATTTAGCGTTGCTGCAGCTACATTAGCTGCTTGTGAGGCTCCTGTAATTAAAGCAGTACCTTATGCTGTAAAACCTGAAGATGTTACTCCGGGTGTTGCAAACTGGTATGCTTCAACTTACTATGACGGGTCAAACTATGCTAGTATCCTTGTAAAGAGTAGGGAAGGAAGACCTATTCATATAAAAGGTAACAAAGACTTCGGTTTCACAGGTGGAGCAATTAGCCCACAAATCGCAGCCTCTGTTTTATCTTTATATAATGGTGCAAGATTGACATCTCCGACTATTGATGGAGCCGCTAAATCATGGTCTGACGTTGATGGTGAAATTACTGCAGCATTAAACAAAGTAGCAAATGGTGGTAAAAAGATTGTTCTTCTTTCAGGAACTGAAATCTCGCCTTCTACTTTAGATATTATTGAAAGATTTAAAGCAAAATATGGTGGTTACGAGTATGTAGCAGCTCCGGTTCCTAATCCAATGGAGATGCAAGCTCAAAATCCTACTGCTGATGTACTTCCTGTTGAAGGTGAAATGCCTGAGGCTACAGAAGGGAAAGTTACTCACGTACAATATGATGCTGTTTCTTATAACGGAATTAGAGAAGCTAACAAAGAATCATTCGGTCAAAGAATTATTCCAGATTATGACTTCTCAAAAGCGAAAGTTATCGTGTCTGTTGCTTGTGACTTCTTAAATTCATGGGTATTACCTACACAATTTACTTCGCAATATGCATTAAGAAGAAATCCTGATGGAGAATGGATGTCTCAACACTATCAGTTTGAGTCTAACATGTCACAAACAGGATCAAATGCAGATTATAGAGGAATGATTAAACCTTCACAGCAAGGAGCTGCTTTAGCTTACTTACACAAAGCTGTTGTTGGAACTGCTGTTTCTGGTGCAGATACTGCTTCTTTAGATGAAGACACAATAGCTAAATTAGATTTAGCTGCTGAAGCATTGAAAAATGCAAAGGGTGAATCATTAGTTGTTGCAGGATCAAATAGAAAATCAATTCAAGTTGTTGTTAATTCAATTAACAATGCATTGAATAACTATAAATCTACTATCAATTTGAATAATCCTATCGAGCTTCACAAATCTGAAGACGCTAAGATGGCTCAATTGGTAAAAGATATGGGAGCTGGTAAAGTTGGTGCTATTGTTATGTGGAACACCAATCCTGTTTATACAATGGGTGAATCTTTCAAAACTGCTTTAGAAGGAGTTGAAAATTCAATTGCTATCTCACAATATGCGGATGAAACTGCAGCTTTATGTAAATATGTTGCTGCTGAAAGTCATGCATTAGAGTCATGGAATGATTACAATCCAAAAATGACTGAATATGCTTTAGCTCAACCTACAATCAGACCATTGCACGATACAAGATGTGCTGCTGAGTCATTAATGATTTGGGCTGGTGAAGCAACTCATGTAGGAAAAGACACTACCAATTATCACGATCATATTAAATGGACTTGGGAAAAATATGGATTCCCAATGCAGACTAAACATGCAACTTTCTATGATTACTGGAACGCAATGGTACACCAAAGTACTGAGCCTTCAGGAATCCCTGCAAATGCATCTGCGTGGCCATTCAATGGAAACTTAAGTGCAGCCGGAAAAGATATCGCTGGAATTCAAGCTGGTGATATGGAGGTAGCAATGTATCAAAAAGCTGCTATCGGTGTTGGTACACAAGCTGCTAACCCTTGGTTGCAAGAGATGCCGGATACGGTAACTAAAGTAACTTGGGATAACTATGCTACTGTTTCTTATGAAGACTGTGATAAATTAGGTTTAGAAAAAGGTTTAGGCCAAGAAACTCCTTCTTCTGTTATTACAGTTAATGTAGGAGATACTACTTTGACTTTACCTGCATATCCTCAACCTGGACAGGCTCCTGGAACAATCGGTATCGCTTTAGGATACGGAAGAGGTGAAGGTGGAGAAGAGATTGGTAAAGCTGCTTTCCAACAAGTTGGAGACTACGGACAAGCTTCTAAAAACGTTATTGGTGTTAATGCATTTAAGTTAGTTTCTGATGGAGACTATGATGTTTACAATGCAAGCATCTCTAAAACAGACGAAGAATATAACCTTGCTTGTACTCAAACTCACAGTACAGTAATGGCAAGAAACTCTATTGTTAAGGAAACTACTTTAGGGATTTATAAGACAAAAGGAAAAGGTGCATACAACCATCAACATACTTTACACATGGGATGGGATCACGAAGAAAAACCTGTTACAGAGTTTGATTTGTGGCCAGAACATCCGGTAGAAAAAGTAGGACACAGATGGGGAATGACTATCGATTTAAGTTCGTGTATTGGATGTGGATCTTGTTTGATCGCATGTCAATCAGAAAACAACGTACCTGTTGTTGGTAAAGACGAAGTTAGAAGAGGTAGAGAGATGCACTGGTTAAGATTAGATAGATACTATGCATCTGATGCTGAGGCTACAGTAGGTACAAGAAATCCTGATGATTTTGCAGAAGGAGGTTTTGGAGCATTGAAAAAGCCTGCTAATAACCCTAAAGTTGTTCACATGCCAATGATGTGTCACCACTGTAATCACGCTCCTTGTGAGACTGTGTGTCCGGTGGCTGCTACAACTCACTCTAATGAAGGGTTGAATCAAATGGCTTACAACAGATGTATTGGTACAAGATATTGTGGAAACAACTGTCCTTACAAAGTAAGACGTTTCAACTGGTTCAATTATCCTTCATATAGAAAATTCACTGAGGTAAATCCATCTCAAGATGACTTAGGAAGAATGGTATTGAATCCTGATGTTGTTGTAAGAACAAGAGGGGTGATGGAGAAATGTTCTATGTGCGTTCAAAGAATCCAATCAGGTAAATTGGTTGCTAAGAAAGAGGATAGAATGGTGAAAGATGGAGATGTAACTACAGCATGTGCTGATGTTTGTCCTACTAACGCAATCATCATGGGAGACTGGAATGATGTTAATTCTGGAGTGAGAAAATCATCAGAAGAAGACAGATCTTACCAGGCTTTAGAAGAGATTGGTGTTAAGCCAAATATCTGGTACAAAGTGAAAGTGAGAAATGAGCACAATGAAGAATTAGATGCTCTACAAGTTGAACATCACGGTGGACATGAGTCACACGGAGATGAACATGCAGAAGAAGGACATGATTCAGTTGATACTGGACACGAAAACGGAGCAGAGGATCACGGACATTAATTGAAATAATTCTGCGGGCTCAACGAATTTCGAAAGGTCCGCAGCTTAATAAGAATATTTAGATAAAACTAAACTGAGCAATAATGCATAAAGAAGCTGCGATTAGAGAACCATTAATCTTAGGTCACAAAACGTACAGTGACATTACTGAGGACGTTTGCGGACCTATTGAAGGAAAAGCGCCTAAAGCTTGGTACATCATGTTTGGTATTGCCTTATTAGTGGGGCTTTACGGAATTGGATGTATTCTTTACTTGCTAGGTACCGGGATCGGAACCTGGGGTTTGAACAAAACAGTTGAATGGGCTTGGGATATTACCAACTTTGTATGGTGGGTAGGTATCGGGCACGCAGGAACCCTAATTTCTGCCGTATTATTGTTGTTCAGACAAAGATGGAGAATGGCGATCAACAGATCTGCTGAGGCCATGACAATCTTCGCCGTATTTATGGCTGGATTGTTCCCGTTAATTCACATGGGTCGTCTTTGGGTAGGATACTGGGTATTACCTATTCCAAACCAATTTGGTTCACTTTGGGTAAACTTTAACTCTCCGCTTCTTTGGGACGTTTTTGCGATCTCTACTTATTTAACTGTATCGGTTGTATTCTGGTACATTGGATTGATTCCGGATTTTGCAACTATCAGAGATAGAGCTAAAGGTTCAGTTTCTAGAAAAATGTACGGAATTCTTTCATTTGGATGGTCTGGTAGAGCTAAGCACTGGAACAGATTTGAGATCGTTTCTTTGGTATTAGCAGGATTGGCTACTCCACTTGTATTCTCAGTTCACTCGATTGTATCATTTGACTTCGCTACTTCAGTAATTCCTGGATGGCATACAACAATCTTCCCTCCTTACTTCGTTGCTGGAGCTGTATTCTCTGGATTCGCAATGGTACAAACACTATTGTTGATTTTGAGAAAAGGAATGAAATTAGAGGCTTACATTCATACTAAACACGTTGAATACATGAACATTGTAATCATGGTTACAGGTTCAATCGTAGGTGTTGCTTATTTAACTGAGTTATTTATTTCTTGGTACTCAGGAGTTGAGTATGAATCTTATGCTTTCATCAACAGAGCTACAGGTCCTTATTGGTGGGCTTACGCTTCAATGATGACTTGTAACGTTGTTTCTCCACAGTTAATGTGGTTCAAAAAATTAAGAACTAGCTTATTGTTTACATTCTTCATTTCGATTGTTGTAAACATTGGTATGTGGTTCGAGCGTTTCGTAATTATTGTTACTTCAATTCACCAGGATTACTTGCCTTCTTCATGGAGCATGTTCTATCCTACTTGGGTGGATATAGGAGTATTCATTGGAACAATCGGAATTTTCTTTGCTTTCTATCTTGCATTTGCTAGATACTTCCCTGTGTTGGCAATCGCTGAGTTGAAAACAATTGTTAAGATTTCTGGTGAATCATATAAAAATGGTACTGCACCTGGACATGATGACCATGGAGGAGGAGACCACGGACACGTTGAAGAACCAATTAAAGAAGATAATACTGACACTGCTTCTGAAGAGGAGTAAGACATTAAAATAATTAAATAAAAGATCAGATGGCAGATAGAGTAATATACGCTACTTATGATGATGATCACACTTTGTTAGAAGGTGCTAAGAAATTAGTTGCTGATGGAGTGCATATCTCAGACGTATTCTCACCGTTCCCAATTCACGGTATTGATCCGGTGATTGGAGTAAAACACACGCGACTAGGAATTGTTGCAATGATGTTTGCAGTAACAGGGATGATGTTAGCCGTAATCGGTTTCCAATACATCATGATTTCTGACTGGCCAATGAATATTGGTGGTAAACCAAACTTCTCATTGTTGCAAAACTTTCCTTCGTTTGTGCCAATTACTTTTGAGTTTACAGTATTATTTGCTGCTCATGGTATGGCTTTAACTTATTTGTTAAGAAACAAAACTTTGCCAGGTATGCCTGCGGATAATCCTTATCCAAGAAATACTGACGATAGATTTACAATGGAGATTAGACTTTCTGAAAATGGAGGAATGTCATCTGATGATCTTCATGCTAAGATTAAACAAACTGGGATCGTTGAGATCGAAGAAAAAGATTACGTGGTGATCAAATAACTACTCATGATTATGAAAGTTAAGAACATTAAAAATATTGGATTAGCTGTACTAGTTGGAGGTACGTTACTTTCATGTAAAAGTGATGAAAACTCTCCAGGAATGGAGTACATGCCTGATATGTATAGATCTGCTGCAGTTGAAGGATACTGGGATTATGCAGAGGTAAGAGGAAAGTATGATGAAGATGCAGAAATGTTGATCAGAGATAAATTTTCTTTCGTGCCTCCTGCAGGAACAATTCCTTATGCAGGAACTGATGCTGGTAAAGAAGATATGCCTTATGAGCATGGAGCTCCTGTTAATGCTGATAAAACTCACGGTTTGTATGGTATGCGTCAGGATACAGCAGGTTATGCTAATGCCGCTAATGACAAGAATCCTATTCCTTATTCTGATGAAGTATTAAAAGAAGGAAAAGTATTGTTTGAATCTTTCTGTATCCACTGTCATGGTGAAAAAGGAGCTGGAGATGGACCTGTGCCTTCTACAGGGAAATATCCACCACCACCAGCTTACAATGGACCACTTAAGGACTTACCTGCAGGACAAATCTTCTATTCAATTACATATGGTAAAAACGCCATGGGATCTCATGCATCTCAATTGAATAAAGAAGAAAGATGGAAATTGGTTTACTATGTTCAAAAGCTACAAGGGAAAGATCCTGGAACAGCTAACGAACCGGCAAATCAAGAAGTGAATGAAGTAAACCCTGAAGGATAAGAGGGAAACATTAATTAGAGTATTAAAAAGAAAAGATAGTTTTCATGGAATATCAAATTTCATCTAAAGCGAAAAAAACGATCATAGCAACTGTACTTGTAGGGTTGGTATTGTTTATCGTTGGAGCTATAATGGATAGTGGATCTGCGCAATTTAAGACCAGGTTGTTATCTAATTTTTTAATTGATGGTTTCTTCTTCTTTGCCATTGCATTGGGAGCCTTGTTTTTCCTAGCGTTACAATACGCAACAGAAACAGCTTGGTACGTTGTAATTAAAAGGGTAATTGAAGCCGTTGCATCCTACGTAATTGTTGGTATTGGTGTCTTACTTGTATTGTTTGCTGTTATTACCTTCATGGATGGAGGATATTCAGTAAATGAGCACGGGCATCATGTTGGTCATATTTACCAGTGGATGGATCATCACATGGTAGAAAATGATTCAATGATTGCTGGAAAAGCACCATTCTTAACTAAACCATTTTTCTGGATTGCAACAGTAGTATATTTCGCGATTTATATCTTGTTCTACAGAGGATTTAGAAAAAGATCTTTACAAGAAGACATTGAAGGTGGTACAAATATCCACTTCAAAAACTACGTAAAAGGAGCTGTTTTCTTGGTATTGTTTGGATATTTTTCATCTACTTCATCTTGGCACTGGATCATGTCTATTGATGTACACTGGTTCTCAACTTTGTTTGGATGGTATACATTTGGTGGATTGTGGTGTACGGCAATGACAGCAATTATGTTGTTGATCATTTACCTAAAAAGAAATGGATACTTAGCACAAGTAAATGATTCACATGTTCATGATGTTGGAAAATGGATTTTCGCAACTTCATTCTTGTGGTCTTATTTATTCTTCTCTCAGTACATGCTTTATTGGTATGCTGATATTCCTGAAGAAGTAATTTACTATGTTCAAAGAATTGATCAGTACCCTGTTATTTACTGGGGAATGTTCTTAATTAACTTTATTGTCCCTATGCTTATCTTAATGTCTAGAGAAGCTAAGAGAAATTTAGGAATCTTAATGTTTGTTTGTATTGTGATCATCATTGGTCACTGGGGAGACGTATTTATGTTGATCACTCCAGGTTCAATGGGAGAATACGGAACAATTGGATTAATTGAAATTGGTTTATTCCTGGCGTTTGCAGGTGTATTTGCATATTATGTGTTAAACACTTTAACAAAGGCGCCTTTAATGCCAAAAAATCATCCTTATTTGGATGAAAGTAAACACCACGAGATTTAATAGATATAGCGTAAAAAGAGTATAGAAATGGGAATGAAATTAATAGTACTAGTCGTAATCGTTTTGGCGGTCATAGCTGTGGCCCAGATCATGCGTGTTTACGAACTTTCTTCAAAGTTAAAGGGACACAGGGAAGAAGATATCGATTTAAAGACGAATAACATCAATGCAGGTTTGATGCTTGTGTTTGTTACCATTTTCTTTGGATCGCTATTGTATATGATTTATTTGTATGGTAGTGGTGCAATGCCTCCTGCTGCTTCAGAGCATGGAGTTGACGTAGATTGGTTATATAATATTAACTGGATTATTGTATTCGCAGTTTATTTTGGTACAAATGGATTGTTGTTCTGGTTCTCTTATAAATACTCATATCATCCGGATAGAAAAGCTTACTACTTTCCTCATGATAACAAATTAGAGATGATTTGGACAATTGTTCCTGCTGCAGCTTTAGCTGTGATCATCACTTTAGGTTTGATGGTATGGAACAAGATTACTGGAGCACCTTCAGATGACGCAGTAGTAGTTGAAGTTTATGCTGAACAATTTAAATGGACAATCAGATATTCAGGAGATGATAATCAATTAGGATATTCTGATTATAAATTAGTGAATGCTGAAAACCCACTTGGTGTTATTACTGAAGAATTTGTAGACAAAAGAATCGAGGAGATTAAAGGTGACATTGATGCAGATCAACTAACACTTGATAATTTCAGATCTAATACTGCTGAAGTTGGATTGTCAAAAGCTAACGAATATAAGCTTGAGCACAACATTGAGAAAATGGGAAGAATCAAAACTAGAATCGAAACAATGAAAGGTTCTATGAATGATTCAATCTATTCTAAAGCAGGTGATGATTACATTTCAAAAACAGCATTGTTTTTAGTAAAAGGTCAAGAATACCAGTTTATTTTTAGATCAAGAGATGTAATTCACTCGGCTTACTTCCCTCACTTTAGAGCACAAATGAACTGTGTGCCTGGTGAAAGAACTAAGTTGAAGTTAAAACCGATAATGACTACTGCAGAAATGCAAAAAGAAATTAAAGACCCTGATTTTTCATACATTTTAATGTGTAACAAAATTTGTGGAGCTTCTCACTTTAACATGTATTTGCCTGTAATAGTTGGAACGCAAGAAGAATTTGAAGCTTGGAAAGCTGATCCAATTAACTATGCACCAGTTGTTGATGTTGCTGAAGAAGGAGACGCTGGAAGTGACGAACTAGAAGCTGATGACGCTTCTGTTGAAGATGGAACTGAAAATGCTGAAGACGCTGGAAACGGAGAAGGCGAACCAACGCATTAATTGATATTATTAGATAAGATTTTAGAAAAAACTAAAGAATAGAATATGGCAGCTACAGCAGCGCACGGACACCACCACAAAGAGAGTTTTATTACAAAGTACATTTTCTCTCAAGATCACAAAATGATCGGAAAGCAGTTTTTGGTAACGGCTATATTTATGGCCGTAGTAGCGGTGATCCTTTCAGTATTATTTAGAATTCAACTTGGATGGCCAGGTGAAAGTAGTAGTACTTTATCTTTCTTCCTTGGAGATAAATGGGCTCCGGATGGAGTTTTAGATCGAGGAATGTATTTAGGTCTAGTTACCATTCACGGTACCATCATGGTATTCTTCGTATTAACTGGTGGTTTATCCGGAACATTCTCAAATATTTTGATTCCATTACAAGTAGGAGCACGTGATATGGCTTCGGGATTGTTGAATATGATCTCGTACTGGTTGTTCTTTGTGTCTTCTGTATTGATGTTTTATTCATTATTCCTTGAAACAGGACCTGCCGGTGGTGGATGGACAATTTATCCTCCGTTATCTATTTATGAGCAAGCTACTCCAAGTTCAGGAATGGGTATGACAATCTGGTTGACGTCAATGACAATATTCATTGCTTCATCTTTATTGGGTTCATTGAACTATATCGTTACTGTATTGAACTTAAGAACAAAAGGAATGAAAATGACAAGATTGCCTTTGACTATTTGGGCATTCTTTATCACAGCCGTAATTGGTGTTCTTTCTTTCCCTGTTCTTGTTTCAGCCGTAGTGTTGATGTTGATGGATAGAACGTTAGGAACATCTTTCTATGGTAATGAATTGATTGAAGGTACTGAAATCATGGAAGTATCTGGTGGTTCACCAATACTTTATGAGCATTTATTCTGGTTCTTAGGTCACCCTGAGGTATATATCGTATTATTACCTGCATTGGGTCTTACATCAGAAATTGTATCTACAAACTCAAGAAAGCCAATCTTTGGATACCGCGCAATGATCGGATCTATTTTAGCGATTGCTTTCTTATCGTTTATCGTATGGGGTCACCACATGTTTATTACTGGTATGAACCCGTTCTTAGGAGGTGTATTCGTATTTACAACTTTATTGATTGCGATTCCTTCTGCAGTAAAAGTATTTAACTACTTAACTACTTTGTGGAAAGGTAATATCAGATATACACCAGCAATGTTATTCTCTGTTGGATTGGTATCATCATTTATTACTGGTGGTATTACAGGTATTATTCTTGCTGACTCTGCCTTGGATATTGCAGTGCATGATACTTATTTCGTAGTTGCTCACTTCCACGTGGTAATGGGATTATCTGCAATCTTCGGAATGTTTGCGGGAGTGTATCATTGGTTCCCTAAAATGTATGGTAGAATGATGAATTCTAAGTTAGGTATGGTTCACTTCTGGGTGACTTTGGTATCTGCTTACGGAGTATTCTTCCCAATGCACTTTGTTGGAATTGGAGGAGCACCAAGAAGATATTATGACTATTCAGTTTATGAGTCATTTGATGGAAACCAATATGAAATGATGATGGATTTGAACGTAGTGATTTCAATCTTTGCGATAATCGGTGCATTAGGACAAATCATCTTCATCTTCAACTTCTTCTATAGCTGTAGAAGAGGACAGGTTGCAACTCAGAATCCTTGGAAAAGTAACTCTCTTGAATGGACAACTCCGGTTGAGCACGTTCATGGTAACTGGCCAGGTGAGATTCCTGAAGTTTACAGATGGCCTTATGATTATTCTAAACCAGGAATGGAAGAAGATTTCTGTCCTCAGACAGTTCCATTAATGGATGGAGAAGAAGAACACTAACAATTGATTAAATAACAATATAAAAGCCTGCTGATTTCAGCAGGCTTTTTTGTTTAGTATCTATTAATTATATGCTAGTTGATCTGAGTCTAAGTGCATTTGCAATTACTGAAACTGAACTAAAACTCATAGCTAATGCCGCAATCATTGGTGATAACAGTAAATCAAAAGGAATAAACAATGCTCCTGCAGCTACTGGAATTCCAATAGCATTATATCCTAAAGCAAATAATAGATTCTGTTTAATGTTCTTCATTACTTTATCACTTAGCTTGCGCGCTTTTAAAATTGCTTTTAAATCACCTTTTACAAGAGTTATAGAAGCACTTTCTATCGCCACATCTGTTCCAGTACCCATGGCAATACCAACATCTGCTAATGCCAAAGCAGGGGCATCATTAACCCCGTCACCTGCCATAGCAATTTGTAATCCTGTTGATTTAAGTTCTTTTACCTTATTTAATTTGTCTTCAGGTAAACAACCGGCAAAATAATCTGTAATACCAACTTCATTTGCTACTGCTTTTGCTGTTTCTTCATTGTCACCTGTCATTAAAATCACTTCAATTCCATCTGCCTGTAGCTGTTGAATAGCAGCCTTGCTTGTTTTTTTAATCTTATCTGAAATCACAATGCTTCCAACCATTTTTCCATTAATGGCAACATAAGAGATAGTTTTACCTTGTTCTTGAAATACTTTCGCTTCTTTCTGAACTTCTTGGCTACCTACTATCATTTCATCTCGCATTAGCTTGTCATTTCCAATGAATATTGTATTTGAATTAATTTCTGCCTTAACACCTTTTCCGCTTATTGATTCAAAAGAAGTAGATGATTCAATTTTTGCGTCGTTTTCTTTGGCAAAATCTACAGTAGCAATTGCTAATGGGTGCTCGCTATTTTGATTTACTGAAGCTATGATTGACAGCAACTCTTTGTATTCAATTTTGTCTGAATGGATTACCTTTTCAACTGATGGTTTACCTTCAGTAATAGTCCCTGTTTTATCTATTATTAGAGTGTCAATTGCATTCATTTTTTCAAGGGCTGCCGCATCTTTAATTAAAACGCCTGATTGAGCTCCTTTTCCCACACCAACCATCACAGACATTGGTGTAGCTAAACCCAGTGCACAAGGACATGCGATAATTAAAACAGCTATGGCATTTACAAATCCAAAGACAAGTTTAGGATCTGGTCCCCAAATAGCCCATAAAGCAAAAGTGATCACAGAAATCGCAATTACAATTGGCACAAAATAAGATGATATTTTATCGGCAAAATTCTGGATTGGGGCACGACTTCTACTAGCATCATTAACCATTTCAATAATTCTGGATAACAAAGTATCACTTCCAATTTTTTGTGCCTCCATGGTGAAAGTTGAATTACCATTAATTGTACCGGCACTTACATTATCTCCTTCAATTTTGTCAACAGGTAAAGATTCACCACTAATCATTGATTCGTCTACAGATGAATTGCCTGATATGACCTTTCCATCAACTGGGATTTTTTCACCCGGCTTTACCTTTAAAATGTCACCAATTTGGACTTTGTCTATCCCAACAATTTTTTCTTCGCCATCAACAATAATTGTGGCTTGATTTGGAGCCAACTGCAACAATTCTTTTATGGCATTATTTGTCTTGCTATGAGCTTTTGCTTCTAACACTTGACCCAGTAGCACAAGAGTCAAAATAACTGTACTCGCTTCAAAGTATATATGAACATTGCCGTCGGGACCTTTAAATTGAGCTGGAAAAACATCCGGCAAAAGCAAGCCGAACAAACTAAATATCCAGGCTACACTTGCTCCAATTCCAATTAAGGTAAACATATTTAAACTTCTTCTAACTATTGAAGAGTAAGCCCGCTTAAAAAACATCCAACAGGCATAAAATACTACCGGAATAGAAAGTGCAAATTGAACCCATTGCCACGCATATCCTGACATTATTTGACGAAGAGGATTACCTTCAAACATATCTACCATTGCTATGATAAATATTGGAGCGGTAAAAGCAACTGAAATCCATAATTTATTGAGCAGTCTTTTATAGGTCTTTTCTTCTTCACTTTCATTTGCTTCCAGTGGAATTAATTCCATCCCACATTTGGGACATGACCCTGGATCATCACTCACAATTTCAGGGTGCATTGGACAGGTGAATTCGGTAGTTGCTTTCTTTAATTTAGGTTGCTCTATCAAATCCATTCCGCAAACCGGACAATCACCTGGCTTGTCATAAGTTTTATCACCCTCACAACGCATGGGACAGTAATAAATACCTGTTCCAGTTGATTTTGGCTTGGACATTTTCATTTGATGATCATGTTTAGGCGCATCTTCAGGTAAATAAATATTGTAATGAGTAGATGCTAGAGCTTTCTGTAAATTATTTATGTCAACATGTTGATCCATTTCTACAATGGCTTCACCTTTTTCAAGATTTACTTCAACTTTGGTGATATGTTCTATTTGAGCAATGGCATCATGAACGGTAGATACACACCCTTGACAACTCATCCCTTCAATTTTATATATATGTTTCATTGATTTTATTCCATTTGAATTAGGTTAATAATTCCAAACTATATAGAGGTAGTACAAGTACTTTCCCTTACACTATATTCATTTTGTTGTGAAATATCAAATTATTATGACATGATTTAACAAAGTTAAAGATTAATAAGGCTTCATTTCAATTGGATAAAAAGGTGAATATCTTTAAATGACAATGCTATTTCATCATAAATGAAAGCTGTATATTTGATGAAACAACTACGTTTAAAACAACAAACCTTTGGAATCATTTGATTATAGAGACGAAGAGAATTTTTCAGGAGAAGAAGAGTTTGATCAGGTATTAAGGCCCAAGAAATTTGGTGATTTTGCTGGTCAATCTAAAGTCCTGGAGAATCTTGAAGTTTTCGTTCAGGCTGCAAAGCAAAGAGAAGAATCATTAGATCATGTTTTATTACATGGTCCTCCCGGTTTAGGTAAAACAACGCTGGCAAATATTATTGCTAACGAATTAGGTGTGGGAATCAAAATTACTTCTGGCCCTGTACTAGATAAACCGGGTGATTTAGCAGGTTTGTTAACTAACCTTGAAGAGGGTGATGTACTTTTTATAGATGAAATTCATAGGTTAACTCCCGTAATTGAAGAGTATCTTTATTCAGCTATGGAGGACTTTACAATTGATATCATGATAGATTCAGGACCTTCTGCCAGAACAGTACAAATTACTTTAAATCCATTCACCTTAATTGGTGCAACAACACGTTCGGGCTTACTAACTTCTCCCTTAAGAGCAAGATTTGGAATTAATAGTAGGTTAGAATATTACGATACAGAAGTATTGTCACATATTGTTGAAAGAGCTTCAGGAATATTAGGCGTAAGTATTGATAAGGATGCTGCTATTGAAGTAGCAAGAAGAAGCAGGGGAACACCTAGAATTGCTAATGCATTATTGCGTAGAGTTCGTGATTTTGCACAAATTAAAGGTGATGGTCATATCAATTTGGATATCGCTGACATGGCTTTAGAAGCATTAAATGTTGATCAAAATGGCCTTGATGAAATGGACAACAAAATCCTATCTGTCATTATTGAGAAATTTAACGGAGGTCCCGTTGGATTAACAACTATAGCAACGGCTGTTGGTGAGAATGCAGGTACTATTGAAGAAGTTTATGAACCTTTTTTAATTAAAGAAGGATTTATAATGCGTACGCCCAGGGGTAGAAAGGTCACAGAAAAAGCTTTCAAACATTTAGGAAAAGACCTGGGATTCTTCCAGGGAGGATTATTCAATGAATAAATCAGCCATTAGCAAATGGATTAAGCAAGAAGCGATTGAAATGGGTTTCTTGTCTTGTGGAATTGCCAAAGCAGATTTTTTGGAAAAAGAAGCCGTTCACCTGGAGAACTGGTTGAATCAGAATTATCAAGGCAAGATGTCTTATATGGAGAATCACTTTGATAAAAGAGTAGATCCCCGAAAATTGGTAGACGGAGCTAAAAGTGTGATATCTGTATTGCTGAATTATTATCCCGAGCAAGATTTATTTAAGGAAGCACCATTAAAGATTGCTAAATACGCATATGGAGATGATTATCATAATGTAATCAGGAAAAAACTGAACCAACTAATTGACTTAATAAAAGAAAGGGTAGGTGAAGTTAATGCCCGTTGTTTTACCGATTCTGCACCTGTTTTAGACAAGGCATGGGCGGAAAGGGCTGGCTTAGGTTGGATAGGTAAAAATGCAAATCTTATATCAACGCAAAAAGGTTCTTTTTTCTTTATTGGTGAGATTATTATTGATTTGGATTTGGAATATGATGAACCAGCAACAGATCATTGTGGTACTTGCACAGCTTGCATAGATGCATGTCCAACCGGAGCTATTATAAAACCTCAATTAGTGGATGGCTCAAAATGTATATCCTACTTAACTATCGAATTAAAAGATGAACTAATTCCTAAGGAGTTCGAAGGGAAAATGGATAATTGGGTTTTTGGTTGTGATATCTGTCAAGATGTATGTCCATGGAATAGATTTAGTAAACCCCATAAGTTTGATGAATTTAATCCACATCCTGAATTATCCAATACTGATCTTGATAAGCTGAATAAAGAAACATTCAACCTTTTATTTAAGCATTCTGCAATTAAAAGAACTAAGTATGAGGGCTTGGTCAGAAATGTGCGTTTCGTTAAAAATGAACAATAAAAAAAGGCCCCTAAAAAGGAGCCTTCGATTGTTTTTTTCTAGTTTTTTTGGTTAGGCCTTATTAAAGGCTACTTTAAGTACATCCGGATATACATTTCCGAATTTGTTCATGCACCATTCTTTGAAATTTTCAATCTCTTCAGACTTTAACCATTTCAAAGCTTTTGATAATTCCTTTTGAAATAAAAGTTTGTCAAAACTAACTTTCGTTAGTATTTCCTTGCACATTTCTAACATACGCTTCGTTTTCAAGTAGTTCTACAAATATAGAGATTTGATCGACTAACAAGTGTTAAAAAGCTATTAACTTATCAACACGAACTTCTTTAATCGATTAAAATCACACTAAATAGACGGCGATTTTTTTGATTTATTTTCAAAAAGATATGAAAATATGTTAAATAATGCAATATGATTTGGCGATAAGAATGAAAAAAATTGTCCTTATAGTTCGTGCTTAATCACTTGCAAGATTTCATACGTTGTGATGTCATAAACATAAATCAACAAATGATAATCTGAATTGTCTTTACCTGTAGGTAGTTTGTATGAATAATCAAAGTATGATTTGCTTCCGGCTGTAATAGTTGGAACAGTTTGTCCCCAAGGTAAATCATCAATAGTTCCTCTTAAAATGTTGTGGTGGTGATATGCACTGTCTTTATAGCCATTGTCATCTTGATAATCAATTACCTCATTTTCTAATAAATACACAACCGTATTGCAATCATTAGGAAGGTCCGCCAAAGGTTCTATTTCTGTGTGTAAGTAAAATCCATTGGTTGAACTGTAGTAATTACTTTGAGCCTGAATATTAACTTGTAAATTATTCTCAGCTATGGCATTTGACACTCTTGCAGACCAAGCATTGTATAATGAAAACATAGATTCACCAGAAGGGGTAATTCTACTTACTGTTCCCTGAGGATTAGCAAAAAATCCGAATCCCGAAGAAAATTCCTGACCGTAAGCAATACTTGTGCTGTTAAAGAATTCAGTACAAAATTTATGGTAGTCACCTATTCCGCAGCTGTCTGCTAATTCTTGAAAAGCAGTTAATCCGCCAGGACCGGCATGAACAGAAGCTACAAACACTCTGTCTGGATTTGCTGACTCAATAGCCTCCGCTTCAGTAGCAGCATCCGGACAATTTGGGCAACGGTGACCTGTATAATCTTCTAAAACAAAGTTTCTATTTGAATTTGTATTTTGGGTCCAAACAGGGTCCGGATAATCTTCCCAGTTACCTTCAAATATGGTTGTGTCTAATAAAATTGCCGGTTTAATAGGTTTATCAATTTTATCACATGACATCAGTGAAACAGTCATTGTTACTACTGATAAAATTCCAATGTATAATGCTCTCTTCATAATTAAAAAGTTGAAGTGAAGGTGATTGTTAATCCATTAGTGGCAGGTACTGGTCTACATACACCTCCTATACAAAATATTCCTTCTCTTTGTCTACCGTAAACTACCATAATCCTACTTGATCCCATAATGTACCCGGCAGACCCTATTAAATAATGCAGTCTTTGCGAGCTATTGGGGTTTCCATAATTCCACTGGTCCATTACAGCAAAGAAAAAGCTAGGAGAAATGGTATATTCAACTAATCCGGTAACCCAATCTCCTTTGTCTCTATTGTTTTTTCCAGTCCATAGTCCTTGTAGTTCCCAACGAATAGTATGTTTTCTACTTATTTTATATTGTGCATCAATCACAGCAATATTTGAGCTGATAATTCCGGATGCTCCTTTTGTTACCAGATTTGCATCATTGTTAAAATCAAAGTGGAAGTATTTAACGCCTATTTTCCAGTTTTTATTGAGTTTTCTTTTTATTTCAATATTAAAATCTCTGTAAAACAAGCTATCACTTTTATCAAATAATCCTGTTTTATAAGTTATTCCCGTTGAATCTTCAGGGTTGATTGATGAAGTATGTCTAACCGGTCTGTAAGCAGTTGCAAAGTTTACATTGATTTGGGTTCCGTATTTACCACCAATTTTAGTATTCTTAGGTATTTTATAAAAAACATCTGCTTGAAATGCTACTTCACCTACAGGTTGTGTTGCATAAGGGTATAGCGTTGCAGCTAAATTATAGGTGTGTGATTTAGTTAGAGCAGGTAAAAAGTTGATTTGCAAATCCGTTAGTGCTAAATCAGGATTTACTCTAAAACTCATATTGTCTATTGATTTGGCTGATAATACAATACCTAAACCTTTTTGAGAATACCCCATATTAATTAAGGTTCCATGCCCTTTATTGAATATATATCCGTTGTCTTGTGAAGGATCATTTTCTTTGATTATGTGCTCAGCTTCTAAATAAAACTTATCATATTTCATATAGATTCTTCCTCCATAAGCTCCCACATTTTTAGGCATTATATATGCCGCATTTGATACGGATTGATATTTACTGATGAAACTTCCTCCTATTCGCAATTTAAATTTGGATGAGTCTAACAATCCTAGGAATTGAGAAAAATCTATTTCACCGTCAAAACCTCTAACTAACCCATCTGAATTTTGAAGACGACTATTAAAGTCAAACCTCATTTTACCATAAATTCCTTTAATAGTTAAACCCGGCATTGGCGTCAACTTCAATTGCAAACCATCCATTGCATTGTCAATTCCTAATTGACGCTGCTCATAAGATCTAAAGATCATCCCTGATCCAAATTGTTCATAGAAATTTCCGGCAGTAAACTCTACCAGATCATGTTTGTAACCAACATATCTATATCCTAAACCGGTTCCTGAGAACCTATCAGGATAACCAAGGACATGGGGTAAATAAGATTCGAATCTGGCTCCTGCTTTAAATCCTTTGTATGTATAATTGACTAAAGCGTAACTGTTAAGTACCGTTTTTTCAGAAGGTTGTTGAGCACCTATCAAAGTATCTTCATTTAGATATTGAAAAGTAGACTCTACATTTCCAGAAATATTTGGACCCAATAATTGAGCGTAACTAGCTGTTGTTAGCAACAGCATTAAAGGAAGAATTAATTTCTTCATGGTTTAGACTAGTGGATTTTGGTTGGGGTAATTACTATTTTGAGATGGCTAATATCTGATCGTAAAGCTCTTCTTCATCTCCAGGAACGTATCCTGAGTGAGACCATACAATATTACCTTCTCCATTCACTAAGAATGTTTGCGGTGGAATGTTAACTCCCATGGCTCTTTTTAAGTCACCGTTAACGTCCATCCAAATATCATATTCCCATCCGGTAGAATTTACGTAAGGTTCAACTGAATTCGTTGTTTTTTGATCATCTACAGATACAGCGATAAGTTTTACTCCTGTTTCGTCCTGCCAATCTTCATATAAATCAGCTATTGCATTCAATTCTTGTTTGCAAGGCTTACACCAGGTTGCCCAGAAATTAATTACAATTGGCTTCCCATCATTTTTAACATCTGCCGTATTAATAGTATTTCCCTGCATGTCTTTCAAGGTAACAGCCGGAACTTTTTTTCCATCTTTACCATTTCCTCCATCAGGAATAAATGCCATTGTTAATAGCGCAACAACTGGTAAGATCAAGAATAATTTTTTCATAGTTACAAGTTTTCTTTAGTCTTTACAAAAAACAGACCAGAATTTAGTCTCAGGTAAAGATAAGTTAATTTACCTCTTTTTAATAATTGAATAAGCGTAAATGGTTGAAATCCTAAATAAAGTTATTTTGATCTAATTGACTTTAATATAGGTGCATAATGTGATAGAAATCTTGAAGATTAAAAACAAAAGACCCGAGAAATATCCCGGGTCTTTCACTATTTATTATAGGTTGTTATTATCTGATAGACAATTTCGAAGTTTGAACTTGTCCGTTGATAGTCGTTTTTACTGTATAAAAACCTTTAGCAAAACCATTTACATCAATTTGGTAAGTGTATGTTCCAGCTCCTAAATTATTAGCGCTTTCAACATAAACAACTTGACCTAAAGCATTGATGATTTCAATCTGCATATCAGCAGCTTCTTTTAATTCAACTTTTACGTTAGTAATATCAGTTGATGGATTTGGATAGATAGACAATACAGCATTCAATTCATTTTCTTCAATGCTTGCACCTTGAGTACTTGCATCTGATTGGAATTTACCTGATTCGTCATCTCCCCAGTTTCCAACAAAGTCATAAACTGCAGTTCCACCATAAGTTTCTAAGTGAGCTCCATAAGCAGATGAGCTTGTGCTTGATCCACCTGCGTTGAAGATCATACCATCACCATAAGAATCTGTAACTTCAAAGATAAAGCATCCTGCACCACCAAGATCTACATTGTATTCGAAAGTTTGGTTGGCATCAGCTCCACCACCACCCCATTGGTCTGCGGTTCCGGCTGTATATGAATCAGTAGCAATAACACTCATTGCATCATTGTAAATTGTCCATCCAGTTTCACCAGGATAGTAGTCAGTATTAACTGTAACTTTTACATATTGTCCAGTAGTTGGAGCTTCTGAGAATGATTTAACAATTGTATTGTTAGCAGCAACGTCATCAGCACTTCCGTTAACAGTTGTAATATCAACGTTTAAGTTATTACTAGCTAAAACATTAAATGTAATAGGATCTAATGTGATAAATTCAGTTTGACCGAAAGCAATGTTTCCAGTCCAGCTTGTTACAACAGCAGTTCCACCATTTACGTCAGCTGAAATTGACATTGAAGTAATATCTTGCTCACCTTCGTTTTTAACAGCGATAACAGGATCAATTGTAGCTGAAGTTCCTGAACACAATGCAGAAATATCATCAGCAAAAGTTAAGTTACCATCAGTTTGATAAGGGAAGTTTGTTAAAGTCAAAGGAACTTCAACTCCTGTTTCAACACTTTGTTGACCCTCAGCCATGTAAGCTACAATTTGCAAATCTCCTAATTGGTAATCAACACCATTTAAGTCAGCAGGAATTGTATATGTCTGAGTGATTGATCCAGTTGAGCTTGTAGTAGTAGGAGTAACATCAGTTCCCCACTGTCCAGTTACAAAATGTCTCAACATATGTTGGTGATTGTATTTACCATTAGGCAAAATATTTGCCGGATAAAAACTGTCAGCACCTGTTTGAGGACCTTGAACATTGTTCATTAAAACTGCAATATTCAATTTGTTAGTAGCTTGAGGGCTATCTCCAGTATAGTAGTACTCTACAGTTACACTTAATTCTTTAGTAGTAACATCTAAAGTAGCTTCACCAGCTAAATTCACATATGATTGTTCAGCTAAGATTTGATCTCCTGCATCATCCCAGTACGAGCGGCTCATTGCTGTTCCACCGTCCATTGCTAAAGAAGCAAAAACTTGTCTGTTAACTGATCCAGCAGGATAACCTGTTAAACTTGATTGATTCGCTAAAGCAGTTCCGAAAGGTGTTCTGAAATCAGGATCACCTCCAGAAGGAGCAGCATATCCACCTACGTGAACGTTAACCAATACAACATCATTTGGATGCGCATCTTTATATTGTTGCGCCAATTTGTGTCCATCAGGACAATAAGTACAATAAATACCTGTGTACTCTTCTAAAACAACATTTCTGTTTTCTGGAGTAGTACTAACAGGCAGCTGTGCCATACTCACTCCACTAGCTAGAAGTGATGATATGAGTAAAAATTTCTTCATGTTTAGATAGTTTTTAATCGTTATTAGTCCAACCAAATGTAGGTAGAATGAATTGTTAAAGAAAAAACAAAGGTGCACGATTCTAGTAATCCTAATTGTGAATTATTTAACTCAGATTATTAGAAACAAGTGGTTGATTGATATTGAATCCCTTTCAAAATAAGGATTACATGAAAATTAACTTAGTGTAAACAAAATTAACAATTGTCACAAACCACTTACACATTGGACTCCTAAAATGTTAAACAATTCCTAAATTGATTTAGGTACTGTTTTTGTACACTCTTTATATGTATATTTGTTTTAAGTAAAAGCCTAAAAACTATTGTCTATGCAAAAAATTTACTCACTTATTATTGGATGTTTCGCATTTTCTCTTGGTGCTGTTGCCCAAGTTGAAATTCACATGGATAATGATCCAGGAACAAATTACAATGGTCAAAATGTTCCTTTAACTATTGGATATCAAGATTACACCATTTATATGCATGCTGTAAACACCTCAGGTGCTGCTGCAAATTATAATTTTAGAAGAGTGATTATGAGTAGTACTGCTACTTTTACAGATCAGTTCTGCGACAATCAATTGTGTTATGTAACTTCAGGAAATGATTGGACAACTCCTCAATCAAATGCAATTCCTGCTGCTGATTCTTCTTTAATGAAGCCATTATTAAACTTTACTGGAGGTGGTGATTTACATTTAAGATATTATGTACTAGATGCTGATAATGGTGATGCTGCTATTGATTCAGTTGATTTCACTATTACATCAACAGTTGGAATAGAAGAGAAAATTGATATCTCTCTTTCTGCTTATCCTAATCCTGCAAATGATGAGTTCTTTATCAACTTCAACGGAAATGAAGGAAAAGAATTTCAATTGGTAGTTTACAATGTTGTTGGTGCAGAAGTAATGAAAAAGACTTTAGTTAATGGCTTAAATAAATTGAATGTAGAGGATTTAAACAATGGTGTTTACTTTTACTCAATTGTTAACAACAATGACATTATTGAAACTAAGAAATTGCTAGTGAGACACTAGTAATTGATAAATAAAATTAATTGAAGAAAGACTCGAATTTATTTCGGGTCTTTTTTTTATCCGTTAAGCTGCAATAGGTGATCTACTAATTCAGGAATTTTTGTACTGGCAGGACCCTTGAAAAGTTTAACATTGTTGAACTTAACATTCGTCAATTCATTAATATCGACAATGAATTTTTGACAGTTCTTTTTGCAAGCATATAGCAAGTTGGCGGCTGGATAAACATTTAAAGATGTTCCTACAACGACAAAGATGTCTGCATCTCTAACAATGTCTTCTGCTTCAAACATCTTTGGAACAGATTCACCAAACCAAACAACATGTGGACGAAGCTGATGACCACTATTAGACAAATCTCCAATTTTAATTATCGGATTTTGTAAAACTCTGACATCATTTGGATTAATGGAACATTGTGCTTTCAATATTTCACCATGTAGATGCAATATGTTTGTTGAACCAGCTCTTTCATGTAAATCATCTATGTTTTGCGTTACAATATGTACATCAAAGTGATTTTCTAATTCAGCAAGTGCGAAATGAGCCTGATTTGGTTGTGCTTGAATACACAATTCTCTTCTTTTATTGTAAAAATCTAAAACAAGTTCTGGATTTTTTTCCCAGGCTTCGGGAGTGGCAACTTCATTTATGTCATACTGATCCCATAAACCTCCCTTGTCTCTGAAAGTTCCAAGTCCGCTTTCGGCACTGATACCAGCACCTGACAGAACCACTAGTTTCGACTTTTTGTTGCCCATGGAGTAATTAAGGTTGTCTAAAAATAATGAATATAATTTGTTCGGCTCAGTTCGGCTTTAATTTTTATCTTTACGCGCCCAAAATAAAGGCTTCGAGATGGCAAAAATTAGAAAACAATCAGCATTAGATTATCACTCAAACGGAAGACCGGGTAAAATTGCAGTAGTTCCAACTAAACCGTACAGTTCACAAAGAGATCTGTCATTGGCCTATTCTCCCGGAGTTGCAGAACCTTGTTTGGAAATTGAGAAGAATGAAGCAGATGCTTATAAATATACTGCAAAAGGAAACCTTGTTGCTGTAATTACAAATGGTACTGCAGTGTTGGGGTTAGGAAATATTGGTCCTCTTGCCTCAAAACCAGTAATGGAGGGTAAAGGTTTACTTTTTAAGATTTTTGCTGATATAGATGTTTTTGACATTGAAGTAGATGCAGAAGATCCTGAAAAATTTATTGAAACCGTAAAAGCAATAGCACCCACATTCGGTGGAATTAATTTAGAAGATATTAAAGCTCCTGAAGCATTTTTGATTGAGCAACGGTTAAAGGAAGAATTAGATATGCCTATCATGCATGACGATCAGCATGGTACTGCAATCATTTCTTCTGCTGCTTTGATCAATGCATTAGAACTTGCCAAAAAGAAAATTGAGAATGTAAAAATTACAGTTGTTGGAGCAGGTGCTGCCGCATTTTCTTGCTGTAAGCTTTATTTAGCACTTGGTGCTAAACTTGAAAATGTTTATATGTATGACTCAAAAGGCTTATTACATAAAAACAGAGAAGATATTGATGAGCACAAAAGATTTTTTGCTGTTCATGACAAAGACATGGATTTGGCGACTTCAATGAAGACGACAGATGTGTTTTTAGGATTGTCAAAAGGTGGATTGGTTACTAAAGAAATGATCAAATCAATGCCAAAAAATCCAATTGTATTTGCCTTGGCAAACCCTGTTCCTGAAATAGCTTATGATGAAGCAACTTCTGTAAGAAAAGACATCATCATGGCAACCGGTAGATCAGATAATCCAAATCAAGTAAATAACGTTTTAGGATTCCCATACATTTTTAGAGGAGCATTGGATGTACATGCAACTTGTATCAATGAGGAAATGAAATTGGCAGCTGTACATGCCATTGCAGAATTGGCGAAAGAACAAGTGCCAGAAGAAGTAAATGAAGCCTACGGTGAAAAGAACATTAGTTTTGGTACAGAATCTATTATTCCTAAACCGCTTGATGCAAGGTTGATTACAACTGTAGCGCCTGCAGTAGCAAAAGCTGCGATTGAATCAGGTGTAGCCAGAAACAAAATAAAGGATTGGGATGCCTATGAACTTAAACTTAAGCAAAGATTAGGTTTGGATAATAAAGTTGTTGCAACCCTTACTGATAAAGCAATGAAAGCTCCGCAAAGAGTAGTTTTTGCCGAAGCTGACAATTTTAATATCCTGAAAGCTGCGGCTGCAGCGTTTGAAGAAGGCTATGCAATTCCTATTTTATTGGGAAGAAAAGATAAAATAGAAGCGCTTATTGAGGAGCATGAGATAGAACTTGAAGGAGTTGAAATTATTGATCCTAAAGACCTTTCTCAAAAAGCAAAATGTCAAAAATTTGGAGAGATCTTCTTCAAAAAGAGACAAAGAAAGGGTTGGACATTATTTGAATCAGAAAAAGTAATGAGAGAGCGTAATTACTTCGGAGCAATGATGGTTGATCAGGGTGAAGCCGACGCCATGATTTCTGGAATTACACGTAATTACCGTGACGTTATTAAGCCTGCCTTAAATGTTGTAGGGACGCAAGAGGGAGTAGAGAAAGTGGCCGGAATGTATGTAATGAATACCAAAAAGGGTCCATTAATTTTGGCAGATACAACGGTAAACATTGATCCAACTGCAGAAGAAATTGCAGAAATTACGAATCTGGTAGCTAAAAAAGCAAGAAAACTAAATATTCATCCAAGAATTGCTTTACTGTCTTATTCTAACTTTGGTTCAGCAAAAGGAAAAGATGCCACCAAGATGGCTGAAGCGGTGAAAATTATTCACCAGAGATATCCAAATTTGATTGTAGATGGTGAGATTCAAGCAAACTTTGCTTTGAATAATGATTTACTAATGGATAAATTCAGTTTTTCATCTTTGGCAAACAAAAATGTAAATACATTGATTTTCCCTAATCTTGCTGCAGGAAATATTGCTTACAAGTTAATGCAGGAAATGGGAGATGATGTAGATGCAATTGGACCAATTTTGTTGGGAATAAAAAAATCAATTCACGTATTGCAATTGGGAAGTTCAGGACGTGAAATTCAAAATATGGTGAAAGTGGCAGTAGTTGACGCTCAAAACAAGTAATTATGATAGCCCATTTAAACGGAAGGTTAGTAGAGAAAACGCCAACTTATATTGTTGTTGAATGTGGGGGAGTAGGATACCTGGTGAAAATCAGTTTGAATACATTTTCGCTTTTGGGTAGTGATGAAAACATAAAGATTCATACGCAATTGATGGTGCGCGAAGATGCACACACGCTTTATGGTTTTGCTCATTTATCAGAAAGAGAAATGTTTAATCATTTGATTTCTGTTTCAGGTATTGGTGCCAATACTGCAATTTTAATGTTGTCGGCAATGACTTCTGATGAAATTGCTTCTGCAATAGTTGGAGGTGATGTTGCCACTATTCAGGGAATAAAAGGGATAGGAGCAAAAACTGCACAAAGGGTTATCATTGACCTAAAAGACAAGGTGGCTAAATCAGATTTGGCTGCAGAAAATATTTTGTTCTCAAACAATACGAATCAAAATGATGCGTTAACTGCTCTGTTGGCTTTAGGTTTTGACAAGAAAAGAGCTGAAAAAGCAATCAACAAAGTGCTGACTGATGAGCAAAGTGTTGAAGAAATAATTAAAGAAGCACTTAAAGTATTGTAATAACCCAATTGTGAAGAAACTACTTGGAATATTTGTTTTGACGTTGTTTTGTTCTGTGGCATTTACCCAGAATGATTCAACTTTGCATTTTCCATTGTACGATCATTACGATTATACTGATAAAAAAGACTCCCCAATTAATTTGATGCCTTCTGGTGTTAACACAGAAGTAAAATACAATCCTGAAACCGGGATGTATGAATTTTATCAAACAATAGGAGGAATCAATTATCGTCATCCAACTTCTATGACACTTGAGGAATACTTAGCCTGGAAAAGGCAACAAGCTACCAAAGAGTTGTTCATGGAAAAAATTAAAGAGGATAACGAACAACAACAAGGTAAGAATCCAATCCCCGCATTAAAGATTGAAAATGAAGCTTTTGATGTGATTTTTGGGGGTGATGAAATTAATATTCGTCCACAAGGATCGGCTGAACTTTCTTTTGGAGTTAATATTTCAAGATATGACAATCCGGTATTGCCAATTAAGCAAAGAAGGGTAACTACCTTTGATTTTCAACAGAGAATTAACTTGAACCTTGTAGGTCAAATTGGAGATAAATTAAAGTTGACTATTGCTCAGAATACTGAAGCAACTTTTAATTTCCAAAATCAAGTAAAAATTGAATATACCGGTTACGAAGATGAAATCATTCAAAAAATAGAAGCCGGTAATGTTAGTTTACCTTTGAATACAACCTTGATTCAAGGGTCTCAATCATTATTTGGTATCAGAACTGATTTGAGATGGGGTAGATTAACCGTTAATACCATTCTTGCTCAAGAAAAGGGTAAGCGTCAAGAAATTAATGTATCGGGAGGTGCACAAGTTCAGGATTATGAAGTGAAGGCAGATAATTACGAAGCCAATAAACACTACTTTTTGAATTATTACCACAGGGATCACTATGATTCTTCAATGCAAACCATGCCTTTGGTTCAATCAGGTGTCCAAATTACCAAAATTGAAGTTTGGGTGACCAATAGGGTAAATAAGGTTGAAAATACCAGAAACATCATTGCATTCTCCGATTTGGGAGAAACAAGACCAAGTTATGTAGAAGGAAATGTAAATCAATTTAATTCTGAGTATCCGGATAATGATGCCAACGAACTTTATGGAATTCTTGCGGCTGCGCCTCAAATTAGAGGTTTTTCAAGTGCAGTTCCTTATTTGGCGGCTTACACGGGTCAACCGGGTCCTTTTGAGCAATCAATCCATTATGAAAAAGTGGAGAATGCAAGACAATTATCTGAACAAGAATTTACTTACAACGCCCAATTGGGGTACATCTCATTAAAGTCTCCTTTGAATCAAGATGAAGTTTTGGGTGTTGCTTATCAGTACACTGTAAATGGTAGAACTTATCAAGTAGGGGAATTTTCAAATGATGTACCGGTTGAAGAAGGGTCTAAAAGTGCTTTGATCCTAAGATTATTGAAACCAACAATTGTAAATCCGCAAAACATTACCTGGGATTTGATGATGAAGAATGTGTACTCAATAGGTGCATATCAAGTAAGTCAGGCAGATTTTATCATGGACTTGTATTATAACAATCCGCAATCTTCTGTGGATGTTAACTACCTACCTTATGATGGAGTAAATGATAAATTATTGATGCAGCAGTTAGATTTAGACCGTCTAAATCTTCAAAATAATGGCCAACCTGATGGAAGATTTGATTACGTTGCAATTCAATATGAAGGTAATAAGGCAACTAATGGTGGTACTATTGATCCTCGTACGGGTAGAGTATATTTCACAACCATTGAACCTTTTGGAAAAACGCTTAGAAAGAAATTAGAGGCTTCATCATTAGCACCTTTACAAGTAGAAGGTATTGTCTTTGAAGAGTTGTATGATTCAACTAAAACTGCGGCTCAACAAATCCCAAGTAAAAATAGATTCAAGATCAAAGGAGAATACAAATCTTCTGTAAGCTCTGATATTTCACTAAACACTTTGAATGTACCTGAAGGTAGTGTTACAGTAACAGCTGGTGGAGTAAAATTGGTGGAAGGTGTAGATTACACAGTTGATTATAACCTGGGAAGAGTGAAGATTTTGAACGAAGGTATTCTTGAGTCTGGGACACCTATCAAAGTTCAGTTAGAAAGTAATTCACTCTTTGGATTCCAACAAAAATCATTGGTAGGGGCACATTTCAATTATGAGTTTAACAAGGATTTTAACTGGGGTGCAACAGTAATGAATCTGACTGAGAAACCATTGACTCAAAAGGTAAATATTGGGGATGAACCAATTAGTAATACTGTATTGGGAACAGATATTTCCTATCGTAAAGAAGTTCCTTTCTTGACCAAAATGGTAGATGTGTTACCAATTATTAGTACAAAAGAAAAGTCAAGTATCAATGCATATGGAGAGTTTGCCTATTTGATTCCGGGAACACAAAGAGCAATTTCTAAAGAAGGTATTTCATATATAGATGGTTTTGAAGGATCACAATCTGCAATTGATATTAAAACATTTGGAACCTGGAGATTAGCTTCAGTTCCGCAAGGTCAAAGTACTTTATTTCCTGAGGCAAATCCTTCACTTGGATTGGGACAAGGGTTTAACAGATCTAAATTGGCCTGGTATGTTATTGATCCAACAACATTCTACCAAAACTCAAGTGTAACACCTGATCATATTCAAGGAAATGATAATATTTTGTGTAATTCTAACATGCACATCCTTTCACAAACTGCTTTATTCCCGCAGTTTAATCCGGTTCAGGGTACTTTAAACAATATTCCTGTTCTTGATTTGGCTTACTATCCAACAGAAAGAGGACAGTACAACTACGATACAACTTCAGCTTACATTGATGCAGATGGTAAATTCACTAATCCAGAAGATCGTTGGTCGGGAGTTATGCGAGCACTTACCACCACAAATTTTGAAACAGCAAACATCCAGTTTATCCAATTCTGGTTATTGGATCCTTTTAATGATGATGCAACACAAAGTGGCACAGTTAATACTTCGGGTGGTGATTTGTATTTCAACTTAGGAAACATTTCAGAGGATATTCTACCGGATTCAAGAAAGAGTTTTGAAAATGGATTACCTGCCAGTACAACTTTTGATCCGGATGATTACGATACAACAGAATGGGCGGTGGTTTATAATCAGCAAGTAATTGTTAATGCATTTGATAATAACCCAGAGTCAAGAGTTTATCAGGATGTTGGATTAGATGGTTTGTCAGATGCCGGAGAAGCTGGTCATTTTAATCAATTTATTAGCTGGGTAAATAATTCGAATTTATCAGCTGCTGCAAAAGCACAGTTATTGGACGACCCATCTTCAGATAACTATCAATATTATTTAGATCCTCAACACGACATTGATACTAACGACATAGTGCGTCGATATAAGAATTTTAACGGGATGGATGGTAACTCCCCTTCATCAGAAATGTCAGATTCAATTACCGGAGGAGCAGGTTATACAATTCAAGCAACAACAATTCCGGATATTGAGGATTTAAATCAAGACAACAACTTAAGTGAATCTGAAAGTTATTTCCAATACCGAGTAAGTTTAAGACCTCAGGATTTAGTGGTTGGACAAAACTTTATTACGAACTCTCAAGAAGTTGAGGTGTGTGAAGGTTCAGGGAAAATTGAAACTTGGTATCAGTTTAAAATTCCAATTGAAAATTATGAGACGCGAATAAACGGAATCAATGATTTCAGATCAATTCGTTTTATTAGAATGTTCATGAAAGAATTTGATCATCCGGTTGTATTGCGTTTTGCAAGATTAGAGTTGATCAGAGGTGAATGGCGTAAATACTTGGAAAACATTAATGAGCCGGGTGAAAGTATCAATGATGATCCAAATGCTACAGAATTTAACATTGCGGCAGTAAACCTTGAAGAAAACGAAGGTAAAGAACCTGTGGGATATGCTATTCCTCCTGGAATATTAAGAGAGCAGGATCAAGGATCAATCAACTTAAGACAATTAAATGAGCAATCTCTTTCTTTTGAGGTTTGTGGTTTGAAAGATGGTGATGCAAGAGCGGCCTATAAAAACGTAAACTTTGATATCAGATCATACCAGAAATTAAAGATGTTCATCCATGGTGAAGCACGTAACGTTGAAACGGATTTACAAGATGATCAATTGACTGTTTTTATCAGATTAGGAACAGATTTTGAACAAAACTACTACGAGTATGAAATTCCTTTAAAGTTAACGCCTTGGGGTACTTTAGGAACTGAAGCCAATGCAGATGAAATCTGGCCGGATGAAAACAATGCATATATCATCTTTAATGAGTTGACAAACCTTAAGTTGGAAAGAAATTCCAGTAATGTTCCTTATGGACAAGAATACATAAAGGTGAGACTTCCGGATGCATCAGATCCTAATGATCCACAAGTAATCACAAGAATTAAAGTTAGAGGTAACCCAAATCTACAGGGATTAAAAACAATAATGATTGGGGTAAGAAACCCTGGAAAAGATACAGATCACCCTTGGATGTATGCTGAAGACGGTTTGGACAAATGTGCAGAGGTATGGGTAAATGAGTTGAGGTTAACAGATTTTGATCAACAAGGTGGATGGGCTTCTACTGCTCGTGTAAGTATGCAGTTAGCTGACTTTGCAACAGTTAACGTAGCAGGAAACTATTCAACGCCTAACTGGGGAAGTATTGAAAAGAAAGTAAGTGAGCGTCAAAGAGATACGCAAAAATCATTTGACTTTTCTACCAATGTCAATTTAGGTCAGTTTTTTGGTCGTAAAGCAAATATTAGGTTACCATTCTATTATGGATATTCAGCTGCAGCCATAGATCCGCAGTTTGACCTCCTGGCACCTGATATAAGATTGGAAGATCTGGATCCTAATCAAAAGGCCGAACGACTCAAGATTTCACGAGATCTCACTTTGAGGAAATCATACAATTTCACCAATGTTAGAAGAGAAAGGCCATCCGGTAAAGAAGTACATATTTGGGATCCTGAAAACTGGACAGCTACCTATTCATATAATGAGTTGTATAGACGTGACTTAAATACAGAATATGATAGAACGAGAACCTGGAGGGGTAATTTAAGTTATTTGTATTCCAAAAAACCAATTACCTGGGAACCATTCAAAAATGTTAAAGCATTCAGAAAATCGCCTTGGTTGAGAATTATTAGAGATATCAATGTTGATCTGGGTCCTAAGTCATTCAGTTTTACGAATGATGTAACCAGGATGTATAACCAAAGACAAAACAGAAATTTTGCCGATACCTTAGCGCCAATATTTGATCCTACAGTATTAAAGAATTTTACTTGGGTAAGAGGGTATGATTTGAAGTATGATTTAACCAAACAATTAAAGTTTACTTTCTCTGCAAATAATTCATCTATTATTTCAGAACCAGAGGGAATTATTGATCGAGATCACTCAGATCCACTAGTTCAGGAAAGATATTCTCAATTTATTAGAAGTATTCAAAGTGCTTTTGATAAGCGTGTTTGGAATGGCGCAGATTCAACTTGGTCAGACTCTCTAGGAGTAGGAGGATATAATATGCAGTATGGTCATTCATACAATATCACTTACAAATTACCATTCAATAAAATCCCTTTAACAGATTGGATCAACGCCAACTTGAAATTGAGAGGAAGTTATGATTGGCAAAGAGCACCACTGGCTCAACCACAATATGGAAATACTATTCAAAACTCAAGAAATTTCAGTGTAAATGGTCAAATAAACTTCTTGACTTTGTATAACCATGTTCCTTATTTAAAGAAAATTAATGATGCCAACCGCGGTGGTGGTAGAGGTGGCCGTGGAGGTAGAAATTCTAAAAAAGAAGATCCTGAAAAAGAGCAACAAAAACTCAAAAAGGAATTAGAAAATGATCTAAAAAATTGGCCTGAAGAACCAGACTCAACTTTCCTGGCAAAGAAGAAAATGACCATGAAAGAATACAAAAAGGCACGTAAAAAGTATTTCAAGAAGAAAGAAAGAGAGCGCAAGAAAAAGAAACGCGAGAAAAGAGAGGTAAGTACTCCTGAGAAAATTATTGGTCAGGCTATCATGTCAGTTAGAAATTTATCTTTCACTTACACTGAAAATGATGGGATGCTTTTACCCGGATTTGCCGGAGAAAGTTCCGTACTCGGTATGGGTGCGCATCCAAATCATTCAAACAACACATGGGGCCAACCTAGCTTTATGTTTGTGGCCGGAGCTCAGAATAAAGACATTTGGGGAAGACAAACTAATGCCTGGGGTGGTAGTGATTTTGCATCATTTGCAGCTTCAAATGAGTGGTTGACAAAATACGCAGCTTTAAATATTCAGCACACAGTTACACATACCCAAAATATTAACGGAAGATTGCAATTAGAACCTTTCAAAGACCTTTCTATTTCTTTGACTATTGATAGAAAATACAATGAAAATCAAAACAGTTTCTACAGATATAATCCAGATTCAGTATTCAATTCGACACTTGGAATTTGGGAAGCGGGTGAAGGTCATTCTCATTTCAATCCTGTTAATTCCGGTTCGTTGAATTTTACAACTATTACCTGGAAAACGGCCTTTTCTAAATTGGATTCTTTATACATGGATCAGGTGTTTGCAGACATGAGAAATTACAGAACGGTTGTGTCATCTCAATTGGGTCAATTACACGGAACCAGTTTAGACAGTGGTGGATATTATGACGGTTTTGGAGCTAACCAACAGGATGTATTAGTTGGATCATTCTTGGCGGCATATACAGGACGAGGAACAGGTAATAAATTCTTTGACATATTTAAAGCAATTCCTTTACCTAACTGGGATATTAGGTATGATGGGCTGTCCAAGATTGACTTTATGAAAAAACTGGTGAGGAATTTCACTTTAAAACACGCATATCGATCAACGGTATCGCTTACAAATTTCCAAACCAACTTAGGAGCCATAGATGAAAATGGAGGTTGGGTGAGAGACGCATCAAACAACTTTATTGCAAAAGAACAGATAACAGGTATCACCATTACTGAACAATTCGCTCCGTTCTTAGGATTAGATGCAACATGGATAATTGGTAAAAATGGATTGATAACATCTTTTGAATTTAAAAGAGATCGTTCATTAGCACTAAATGTTCCAAATATGCAGATAACTGAAATGAGAGGAGCAGAATGGGTGATAGGTTCAGGATATAAATTCTCTAAGGTTAAATTGCCATTCAAGTTTATGGGTGAAACTGTTGAAAGTGATTTGAACTTAAGATTTGACTTGAGTATAAGAAATAATATCACTGTTAGTAGAAACATCATTGAGGATACTAATCAACCTACTTCAGGGCAAAGAATGTATTCAGTTAAGTTTAGAGTAGATTACAATATTGGACCAAACTTAAACGTGGCATATTACTTTGACAGGGTTGTGAATACGCCGGTATTGTCAAACGCTTATCCTACGGCGAATACATCAACAGGTATTTCTTTAAGATTCAACTTGGCTCAATAATCAGTAGATTTGGGATATGAGCAATATCCAAATTAGAAAAGCAACACCAAATGACATGGACAAGGTGTTGGAATTAATCCGAGAATTAGCGATTTACGAAAATGCTGAAGAACAGGTCAGTAATACAGCAGATCAATTGCGTAAAGATGGATTTGGAGAGCATCCCAGATTTGAGTGTTTTGTTGCAGATGAAGAAAATGAGGTAATCGGTTTTGCCTTATTTTATACTTCATATTCTACCTGGAAAGGAACTTGTTTATATCTGGAGGATTTATTAGTTACTGAATCAAAAAGAAGGAGTGGTATAGGTAAATTACTTTTTGATAAAGTGCTTGAAACTGCTAAGGAAAGAGGTGCAAAGAGATTTGAGTGGCAGGTTTTAGATTGGAATGAACCGGCCATCTCTTTTTATAAGAAGTACAATGCAGATTTGGATCCGGAATGGATCAATGGTAAGATCTTTTTATAGTGTCTTGTAATGAAGGTCAAATCTTCCTGATCTGAATTGTAAAGTGTCTTTTTGTGCTGAAATAGCATCAAATTCAAAAGTGCCGGATATTATTTGATCTTCTTTATTGTAATTGGTAATGTCTATAAAGTGCGGAGATAAGGTGTCTATCTCATAATACTCTGCAGATTTATGACTGTTTGAACCGTAATAAAAAGTTTGGTAAGGAGCTGTGCAGTATTCACTGGCTAAATCATATCTTCCAACTTCAAAACAACCTTGAGGAACTTCAATGCAGAACCAGTTTCTAGCAGACTGTTGATCATCTATTCGTGTAGCGGAGATTCTTAAACCTCCGTCATTAGTAATAGTTGGATGAGGTAATTCGTGATCTTTGTAGTTTCCTTTATCATATGGTAACCAGGTTTCACCATTTAAATAAAATCCCATGGTGTGTAATCCATTACTGGTAGCATCCGGTAAAATGTTTTCTGAATTTGTTTTGGAACAAGCTCCTAACATTAATAATGACAATATCCACAATAATCCTTCCCTCATACTATAACTCACGCAGTTATTTCAGGAGAAGTTGGGTGAATTGGATAAAATGTAGCTTTCGTTTACTGAGCGGTTGAAATTGACTTACGATTCTCTTGATAATAGAAAATTTGCAAGCGTTCTTAAAGGCATTTTTTTGGATTCATCTACGTTAACATCATCCAAATTTTTCATGGCTGTCTTGTAAAATAACTCCATCTTTTCAATTGACTTATTTTGGATGTCTAACTCAGCATAAATTTCTTTAACTCCCTCTACCTTTTTATTCAGGTCTGTTTCGTTAAACAAAGTTTTTAATCTGCTTAATTGGCTTGAATTAGCTGTTTCCAGTGCCTTCAATAACAAGTAAGTCTTTTTATTGGCGATAATATCTCCACCAACCTGTTTTCCAAACTTGCTTTGATCTGCAAATACATCTAAAATGTCATCTTGTAATTGAAATGCTATTCCCAGGTTGGTACCAAATTCATAAAGATCCTGAGCATCTTTATCTGAAGATCCACCAACCAATGCACCTAATTGTAAACTACATCCTAATAAAACTGCAGTCTTCTTACGAATCATAACAATGTATTCGTCAATAGTTACATCTTCTCTGCTTTCAAAGTCCATATCCATTTGCTGACCTTCGCAAACTTCAATTGCAGTGATGTTATACAGTTTTAATATCCTAGGTAGTAATTCTGGGGTGTATTGTGATAAGCGCTTGTAGCTTTCTATCATAAGTGCATCTCCACTTAACAAACCAACGCGCTCATTCCATTTTTTGTGAACTGTTTCTTTACCTCTTCTCAACGGCGCTTCATCCATTATGTCATCATGAATGAGGGTGAAGTTGTGAAAAATCTCAACACCCATAGCGGCATTTAAAGCTTTTTGATATTCACCTGAAAACATTTCACAGGCCATCATAGATAAGATAGGACGCATTCTTTTACCTCCTAAGTCTAAGATGTATTTTACAGGTTCGTATAAGTTCAGTGGAGCCTCAGGAAACTGGGTTGCCGCAATTTCATTCGTAATGTGCGAACGATAGGATTCAATTTGACTTAACATTTCGTTTAGTTTTTTGTCTTCGCTTTTCATCCTCAAAAAGTGCAGATTACTTAATCCTGTTTCTCTGAAGAATTTGAAGCTTCAGAAGTGGCTGCTGTATTAACAGTTTCCTCACTTCCTTCATTGTTTCCTTTATTAACATCTGAATCATCATTTTGTTCTGATGTCGCTTCGTTTTCAACTGAAAGTTTTGAATCTTCTTCTTTGTATTTCTCTAGTGTTTGCTCTATTTCTAAATGATCTAGTTCAATATCTTCTTCCTCGTTATACAACTGTAACAATGGTTCTCTCAAAGCTTTGTTTGAAAGCTTTTTCTCCATTCCTAATAACAAGCTTGGAAGAATCATCAAATTGGCAAACATGGCAATTAAAAGTGTCAATGACACCAATAATCCTAAGGCTTTAGTACCTCCAAATTCAGAGAATGTAAACATCAAGAATCCGAAGAAAAGAACGATAGATGTATATATCATAGAGATTCCGGTTTCTCTTAATGCAACCAGAATACAACGTCTTAAATCATGACGATAGACAATCATCTCTTGTCTGAATTTAGCTAAGAAGTGAATTGTATCATCCACTGAAATACCAAAGGCAATACTGAATACTAATAATGTAGAAGGCTTAATTGGAATTCCTGCAAATCCCATTATACCGGCAGTAAACAATAGAGGAACAAAGTTAGGAACCAATGAGGCTAATACCATTCTCCATGAACCAAATAACAATGCCATTAAAATTCCAATCACTACAATGGCTATTCCTAAAGAGATGAAAAGATTTGTTACTAGATATTGAGTTCCGTTTGACGCAACAACTGAGGTTCCTGTAATAGTAACTTCCCATTCTTGCTTGTCAATTACTTTTCTTAAACTATCGTTAAAGCCGGCTTCACTTTCTTTTTCAATTAATTCATCACCGTCAAAAACGTCATACATTTTAGTCAGATTAACTTTAACTGCAGGAACTTGTAAGTACATTTCCGCTAATGAAGCTGTTTTTTCTTCACCACTTTGTTTTGAGATGGTTTGATAACTCTCCTCAAGATATTTAGCATCCGGATTAATTGTATTGTAGATTTGTGGGTAGATAGAATCAACAATCCCTTGAATTTCATAGGCTCCGGTATCTCTGATTTGTAAAGCAATTCTGACTAGGGTTCTAGTTGTGTCAATTAATGAGGTGTTTTGTGTTTGAGTACCAGATTCCTTCATGAAATCATTGATCTCTTTTAGTTCTAATACAGAAGGGATAACATACTTTTCTGGTTTGCCGTCATTATAGGCCATGTTTAGCATTTTGGCACCATCAGCCAATGAAAGAGATTTAGAAAAATATTCTTTTTCTCTAAGCATTTTCTGAACATCTTCTATTTCTTTTAGACGCTTATAAAATGATCCTTCTTCTTTAGTGTTTAGAATAATGTCAAAAGGAATAGATCCATTAAAATTGTTTTCAATGAATTTAAGATCGGTAGTAATTTGATCGTCTTTCGGAAGGTCACCTGTAATGTTACCAGTAACTTTCATCATAGAGATTCCGATACCCGCAACCATCACTAATACAACCGTCCCACCAAATACCAATTTTCTTCTATATAAACTTAAGTATTCTAGTTTCTCAACCGCTAAATGCAACCATTGTTTCTCAAGGTGTTTTAGGTGTTTTGATTTTGGAATAGCCGAGTAACTTAAAATGATTGGAAGAATGGTAATAGATAAAACAAAAACCGCCAAAATGTTAATTGAGGCAATAATTCCAAATTCTATTAATCTCTCTGAATTGGTACCAATAAAAGTTGAAAATCCTAAAGCAGTAGTAAGGTTGGTTAAGAATGTAGCGTTTCCAATTCTTTGTATTACTCTTGAAAGTGCTTTTGCTTTGTTACCATGAGATATTATTTCCTGGTGGAATTTGTTGATCAAGAAAATACAGTTAGGAATAGAAATTACAATTATCAATGGCGGAATTAACACCATTAAGATGGACAATTGAAAATCGAACGCTCCTATTGATCCCAACGACCAAACTACACCGAACAACACAACAATATTACATATCAATACAATCTTTATACTTCTAAAAAACAATAGAAGTAATAAAGAGGTCATACCTATTGATAAACCAATAAACAACCCAAGTTCCTTTTTCAGTTTTGCTCCAACTGTAACACGGATATGAGGTAAACCTGAAATTCTAACAGGACCTAAATCTTTTTCAAATGAACGTGCTACACTTTCTACTTCAAACAGGATGTTAGCCGTTTTCATATCCTTCATGATGTCTTCAGATATAAAGGCCATCATCAATGATGTATTGGTTTCAGGGTTATAAATTAAACCTTCGTAAAGTGGATTTCCCCTGATAATATTTTTTAAACTATCTACTTCGGCTTGAGTAGTTGGTTTTTCATTTACAATTTTATGAAGAGCAAAAGATTGTTTAACGGTATCTTTTTGTAACTGGAATAAGTGTGCCTCAGATACAATTGAATCTACCGCTTCAAATTCAGAAATTTTTACACCAAGATCATAATATGCATCAAATTTCTCTACTGTGTAAAGATCTTCACATTGAATAGCAAAAATCAACAATGATTCACTTCCGCCGAATGAATTTTTTAAAAGCTGATAATCTTTTTTCGGTTGAGAATCCTTAGGCAACATTGTACCATAGGTGTTATCGATCTTGATGTTGGTAACAGCAAAGTATCCAAAAACAACTGATATAGCGATAATTAAAGCGCTAATCAAAATCCTATTTCGCAGTATGAACTGTGCGAGTCTAAACCACATTAATAATCAAAATCAATTTTAAGGAGTCCAAAAGTACACAATCGATTTGTATTTACAGGAGATTCAGAAAGAATTGTACCAAATTTAAATTATTTCGAAAAATTGATAAATTCTTGAGGGTTCAAAGGGATGCCTCTTTTCCAAAGTTCAAAGTGCAAATGAGGACCTGATGAATGTGCTCCTGTACTGCCTACAATGGCAATTGGATCAGTTGTTTGTATTTTGTCACCTATTTTTTTAAGAAGAGAAGAACAATGTTTATACACTGAAATTAACTCCCCTGAATGTTGTACTATTACTACCATTCCGTCATCCTGACTCCAGGCAGAAAAAATTACCGTTCCGTCTAAACAACTTTTTATCGGAGCGCCTTTTTCAGTTACTACGTCAACCCCATAATGTCCTTGAGATCTGTCAAAAGATTTAGATACAGTACCTTTTACCGGCGCGGAATAAAAGTCAATAGAAACCTGGTTTTTTTCGTCAAGAGATGATTGGTTTTCAAATTTTTCTCTCAAAAGTGAATCTTCTTCTGATATATCAAAGTGAGGCTCGTAGTTGGTTAAAAGCGTATCGTTTTCTATTGCTTTCAAACTATCCTCAAAAGGTTGATCCGTAAGAATCATCTGAAGGTCATTAAAATATTTTTGTCGAGATTCAATCTCGGTTTTTAAAGAGTCTATAACTCTGCTATTGTCATTTATTTGTTCAACAGAAGCAGTTGGAGCCGGATCCATGAATAGATATTTCATTGGGGTAAATCTGATTAGTATTGATAAACCTATAACAATGATAAGAGTATATAAACCCAACAAAGTATAGAGGTTCATCATAGACAACCTAAAACTCCACTTTTCATCATAAGTAGAATCATTAGTGAAACTCAACTTGTGTTTTTCACGACTTTTTTCAAAAAAGGACTTTATTTTGTCAGAAAACCCCATAAATGTGGCTACAAAGGTACATTATCTGTCACAATTTCATACCTCTTAATCGGTTTAAAATGGATTTAAATAAATAAGTGACCTATTTGGCTCATTTTTTGATGTTTAAAAAACAACTTTAGCGTTTAAAGTTCGTTATATAAATACGAGGGGATTCATTAATAAATTCGTAAATTTATTGTCCCATTCGTCTAAGGATTAAAAGGGGTACTACTACATTGAAGAAATTAGTTTACATATTGTTGAGTTTGATGGCGACTTTTATAGTTGGCAACACTTATGCTCAATTAACTACCTCTAATGCAGCAACACCAACGCAACTTGTTGAAAACACTTTGGTTGGAAATGGAGTTGCAGTTTCAAATGTTGTTTACACCGGAAATGCTGAAGCAATTGGGTCTTTTAATGGTGCAAATACTAATCTTGGATTGGCTTCAGGAGTAATACTTACTACAGGAACAGTTTTAAATACAGGTGGAATCTTAGGAGGTTCACAAGGTCCTCATGGTCCTAATGATTCTGGTAGTGCAGGTGTTGATAATGGAAATCCGGGCTACTCTCCTTTAACGTCTTTGGCGGGTGCAGACACTTATAATGCGGCGGTTTTAGAATTCGACTTTGTTCCTCAATCTGATACAGTAAAATTCAGATATGTTTTTGGCTCAGAAGAGTACCCTGAATATGTTGACGGAGGATTCAATGATGCTTTTGCCTTCTTTATTTCAGGTCCCGGTATTTTAGGAACCCAAAACATGGCAACAATTCCGGGAGGTGGAGGTATCGTTTCTATTGATAATATCAATAATGGTAATACTAATTCTGGTCCATGTCAAAATTGTGCTTATTACATTAATAATGGAACAGGTTCTACAGCTCCACAAAATGGAAGTGATTTCTATATTCAATATGATGGGTTCACTGTAGTAATGGAAGCAATTTCTAAAGTGCAATGCGGACAAACTTATCATTTGGTTATCGCTATTGCTGATGCAGGAGATGGTGCATATGATTCGGGAATATTTTTAGAAGCAAATAGCTTAGAGAGTTTTGCTCCAATTGATATGTCATATAGTTTAGCATTAGATGGTTATGGAGATAATTATACAATGGCAGAAGGTTGTGAGACAGCAACTGTAACCGTTTCAAGACCTTCAAATAACGCACAAGATGCTATAACTATTCCAGTAATGGTTTCAGGTACAGCAACAGAAGGTGTTGATTATAGTAATGTGCCGGCAAGCATCAATTTCGCTTCAGGACAAACTTCTGTTTCTTTTGATTTAGATGTTTTTTCAGATGGGATATCAGAAGGAACAGAAAGTGTTATTATTCAATTAAATCAACCGGACCCTTGCGGAAATAACAACTTTATTACAATTGAATTGGCGATACAGGATGTAAATCCGCTACAAGCAACCATTCCGGATGTGGATGTTCATTGTCCCGGGGAAGATGCTGTACTTGAAGTACAGGTAACCGGAGGTTTGGAACCATATACATACAGCTGGGGTGTTGGAGGTTCAGATGATAATATTACCGTCAATCCAACAACTACAACTTCATATGATGTTACAGTAAATGATGCATGTTTACAATCTCCGGTAACAGTTTCTGGAACAGTTAATGTGCCCAATTATCCACCTGTAATTATGGTTACTTCACCTGACACTTCTGTGCTTTGTCCAAATACTCCTCAAACACTTCTAGCAGAGGCTACCGGAGGTGATGGGAATTTTGTTTACACATGGTATCAAGGAACTTCGGTTATAGGAAGTGGTACTTCTCAAGGGGTATCACCAATGGTTACAACTACTTACACGGTAGGAGTTTTAGATGGATGTGGAGTGGAGATATTTAGTGACATTATTGTAACAGTGGAAGCTTCAGTATTAGAGCTTGAAATGAGTCCTGATCAATTAGTTTGTCCTGGAGATTCTGCCGTAATTTGGGTAGAGGCTTCAGAAGGATTAGGTAACTATACATATTACTGGCATCATTCAGGTGAAACAACACCAGAGGTAACTGTTTGGCCAAATCATACCACTACATATACAGTTTCTGTTGAAGATGAATGTCATACTTATCATATAGATGGTCAAACTGTTGTAGAAGTAGTTAGACCTGAAGCTAATTTCAATATCCTAACTGATGAACCAATGGAGGATTTATTAGTGTCATTCCAAAACACTACTAATGGAGGTGTGACCTGGTATTGGGATTTTGGAAATGGTGATAATTCAACTGCTAATTCTCCAAACACTACTTATGATGCAGCCGGTTGGTATGATGTTACATTAATTGCCTACAATATTATTGGATGTTCTGATACTGTTACCAAGCCAATCTATATTAAGCCTGAGTTTTATTTTTATGCACCAAACGCATTTACACCTGATGGAAACAGGTTAAATAATAATTATGAAGTTTCTGTAATCGGAGCAACAGGATTTGAATTTCAGATTTTCAACAGATGGGGAGAATTGATTTATGCTACAACGGATCAATATTTTAAATGGGATGGAAACTATGACGGTGCCCCTGTTCAGGATGGTGTTCTAGTTTGGCGTGCAAAAGTTGTAGATAGAGAAGAAAACGTTCATACTTTTCAAGGTCATATTACCATTTTAAGGTAAATAATTACATTTGCTCAAATTGATGTAATTAAATGTTGCTGAGTAGATTATCACTCCTTGTATTTTCACTGCTTATTGTTGTCTTATCATCTTGTGGAGGTGATGAAATTAAAGAGACATCTGATGTTGAGTTTGATGATAGCAACACAGCTTGGATTGACTCAATTTTTGGAGACTTATCTGCCAAGGAACAATATTATCAGCATCTTATATTTGAAATTCCTGCTACTTATCAAACCAACGCAGATTCACTTATTACCTGGATAGGAATAAACCAACCGGGTGCTATAAAGTTTCAATCATGGAATTATGACAGTATTCAATATGTCAAACAAGCCGTTGATACATTAGATATCATCCAACCAATTTATTATACCAATTTCTTCGAATTTTTGAATTTACCTAAGTATCCATATTGGGATGCCAATGTCAAAAATCAATCTTTAAAATTGACAAGAATCTTTCAAAAAGGAAGAATGAATTTGCTCGATTTTCAAGGAGAGTTAAATCCACAAAAAGAACATCAAGAGTGGATTGCGAAATTAAAAAATGAACAGTCAGTTTTTCCTGTTACCGGCGGATACAAAGACAAAAATGTAAAAGAGGAATTTGAAGATTTCATGAAAAGCTTAAGTCAGGACAATCATCTGCATTTAAGTATTTTTCAAATGGATACTGTTGACTTTAATAATTTCAGGAATAATGCCGGATTTAAAGGACTATTCATAGTGGAATCCAAAGAAGGAGCAATAAACGGCATGCTTTCAAAAGGAGCTGATTTATTGGTAAAGAATATTGAATTACCGGATCAATTTGATAAGTGGAATGAAGCTTCTGAAGAATACGAACAAAGTACCAAGAGAATTTTAGATTTAAAAAGCCAGATTAACAATGACATCAAAGAACAACATCTTGAATCTGAAGCCACTTTTAGCCGATTAAATTATCTCCACAACGGTGTGACCTTAATAGCTGATAAAAGCAAATTAGTTCCCTTTAAAGGTCGTTTCAATTTATATGCGCCTGACAAATTAAATATTAGTTTAAAAGTAAGAAGAGAATGTAATGTCAGTAATTATGAATCTGATTTAACCTTGAAGTCTGTAGAAAAAATAGTTGATGCAAAAGGGAGCAAAGTAATTGTGTTAAGTGATACTGTTCAATTAGAAGTGCTGGATTATTTGAACGGAATTAGTAAAGAAGCGAATACGCTTGTGTGTTTTTCGAGTATTGAGCAGTATAGTAAATTATCTGCATCACCTAATCTGTGTTTTATTCCTTCAATAAATTTTTGTTCTCCTGACGTTTTTGTTCAACAATTGAGCAGTAGAATAAACCTAGATGGAAACTTTGTTTCAAAAGATTCTGTCCTAAAAGGGAAAGAAGTTGAAAAAACACTATTAGCCAGAACAGTTCCTGAGTTTGTCGGATATGATCAGGATACATTATATGGAATTAACTGGGCGGTTAAAAATGCAATGAACGGAAGAGCTTTTCCGGGTTGTCAAGTTTTATTGGCTAAAAATGGATGTATTATTTATGACCAGCAATTTGGATTTCATTCCTATGATAGACAAAAACAAGTAACAGAAGAATCAATTTATGACCTAGCGTCTATTACTAAAGTGTTGGCCACAACCATGGTTGGAATGAAACTTTACGAAATGGGTAAGTATAATCTACAAGACAGCTTAGAAGATTATCTACCTGATACGCTTCGTAAACATTTGCCATATCCAAGTACAATTAGAAATATCACTTTTCATGAGTTGTTTATTCATAAAAGTGGATTGCCGGCCGGTTTTCCACTCATAAGATTTCTAGATTATACCTCAGAAAACGTTGGTAGGTTTGACAAGTATTATTGCGATATTTCAGATACTGCCTACTGTATTGAAGTGGCCGAGAATTTTTATATGGAAAAGGAATATGAGGATTCAATGTGGTTGAAGTTGAACCAGATTTGGTTGGATAAAAACAAACCATATAAATACAGTGATGTCAATATGAATACACTTTATTATATGTTTAAAAGCATTATTCAAAATTCACCAAGGGACTTTGGTTTCACTGAACCGGCTAAGAAATTAAAGGACAAAGATCTTTTTGTAGAATTTCTTTATAACACTTATTATAAACCCTTGGGAATGGATCGTTCAAGGTATAAGCCATTGCTTCATTTTAATAAAAATGGAATTGTGCCAACAGAAAATGAATCATTTTGGCGAAAACAATTGTTGCAGGGATATGTTCACGATCCAAATGCTGCTCTAATGGGAGGAATAGCAGGAAATGCTGGTTTGTTTTCAACTACGAATGATATGGCCAAACTTTGTCAAATGCTTTTGAACAAAGGGACGTATGGAGGAAAACGCTACCTAAAAACAGAAACTGTACAAAAATTTACTTCAGTTGCAGAAGATTCGCACCGTGGACTTGGATTTAACAAGAGAACAATTTCAACCACCGGATTTGGAATGGCAGATTCTTCCTCTATTGACACATATGGGCATACTGGATTTACCGGTACTTGTTTTTGGATTGATCCACAAGAAGATTTGATTTATATTTTCCTATCAAATAGAGTGCACCCTAAAGTAAATAACCGTATTTATCAATACGGAATCAGAAAGAGAATTCACAACACTGCTTACGCGGCTAGGTTGAATTATTAAAGACTTTTAGTTCTACCACCATCAACAGGAACATTTATTCCGTTGATATAGCTTGCCGCAGGTGATGCTAAAAATGCCACCGCATTGGCAACTTCCTCTGGTCTGGCAACTCTGTTCATTGGTGAAGCAGCACTCATTTCAGCTAAAATATCTTCTTTTGATTTTCCTGTCTTATCCGCTTTATTTCCAATAATCTGATCCAATCTGGCAGTACTTGTAGCTCCCGGCAATACATTGTTTACAGTAATATTGAACTGTCCAAGTTCATTTGCTAAAGTTTTACTCCAATTGGCTACAGCACCCCTAATTGTATTTGAAACACCGAGATTTGGTAATGGCTGTTTAACAGAAGTACTAATTATATTGATAATTCTACCATAGCCTGCATCTTTCATTTTGTCAATTACAGCTTGCGCCAAAATTTGATTACAGATTAGGTGCATATTAAAGGCAATTCTATATTCTTCTATTGAAGCAGTATGAGCAGGTCCACCTGCAGGTCCACCTGTATTATTGATTAATATATGAACTGATTTACCCGGAAGAAAAGCATCAAGTTTTTGTTGAAGTTCATCCGCCTTTGAAAAATCGGCTACAAGATACTCGTGCTTTTGTCCTTTTGATTGATCAAGTTCTGATTGAACAATTCTTAACTTGTCTTCATTTCTTGCTATTAAAATAATATTGGCTCCCATATTGGCCAATTCTTCAGCTGAAGCTTTACCTATTCCTTGAGTTGATCCGCAGACAATAGCAGTTTTCCCACTTAAATCTAAATTCATAATGACGTTTATTTCGACACGAATTTAAGCAGAATAGCTTGAATGAGGTGAATTTATACTTCAACTTCAATAGACTTAATGTATTCTGTAGGAGTTAGACCGGTAAGTTTTTTAAAAGAAGCATTGAATGTTGATTTCGAATTAAATCCAGCTTCATAGGCCAATGACAAAATGGTGAATTTTTCATTTTGTCTATCATTGAGCATTTCAAGTAAATGTTTAATTCTCAACGAATTTATGTAGTCAAAAAAGTTCTTATTATTTTGAGTATTGATAACCTGTGAAAGGTTGTTTGGACTGACATTTAATTTTTTAGCCAGTTTTTTAAGATTAATCTTAGGATCCAAAAATGGCTTGTGCTCTTCAATATAATCATTGAGTTGAATTTCTATTGCCAATAAATCATCTTCTGTTAATCCTGACTTGGCATATTTTACTTTTTCAACTTCACCATAGGTATAAGTTCCAACAAGGGCATTTTCAAGAATAGCTGATCTTGGGTTGTTCAATATAGGGTCAATGTATGGATTCGCTCTATAAAATCTTGTATACCATTTCCCAATTTTAACGTCCTCTTCTAATACACTAAAAGCTTCTTCAAATCGACCTAAAAATAAATTCACAAAAACAGATGGGTTCTCACAATAGCTTAGATTTAAATTTTTATCGTGTTGTTTAGATAATGCTAGATTTTCCTCTGCTTTTGATATCAATCCCATTATGGCATATGCCATAGAAATCCCCCCATAAAATTTAATTGTTTCACCATTAGGTCCCGGCAAATTACTCCATTGTTTTAGGGCCTCTTTTGGTTTTTTTAACCTCAATAAAATATGGCCTCTTATATTATGCGCGTTAAGGTGGTTAGGATGATCTTTGACAAAATTATTAGCCTCTTCCAATGCCTCTTCATACTTTCTCAATCTCATTAAATTCAAAAAACGCAAGTATTTAGGTAAAGGAGACATTGGATCAATTTCATATGCTAGTTCATTAGCCTCCATTGATTTGTTATAATTGCCTAGAGCAGATTCAATTATTGAAACAAAATGTAGCGCCAAAACATCTCTAGGTTTTTCCCTGAGTACGGTATTGATATTTTCATAAAATAAATCAACATCACCGGTAATTACAAAAATTAGGTACCCTTTAACAGCCAGGGCGTCCATATTTTTATTGTTGAATCTAAGTGCTTCTTCACATAAGTCTAGCGCTTGTCTTCCTGCTAAATGCAGTGGCCATGACCCATTTATCCCTAATGTGGTTACAAGTAAAGCCTTTGTACTAATGAAAGCGTCATTTTCAGGATCAATTTCTAAAGCTTTTTCTATTAATTCTAATGCTAATTTGACACTGGAACCAGATAGATCAGTAGATAAGTCTTTTGCTTTTAAATTTAATTCAAAAGCCTCAATAGAAGTATGAGGTGAACTTATAAGGTTTTCTGCTTTATCATTGGTGTTGAGAAGTTTTTTAAGTGCATCTTTTACAGATGTAGCTACACTTTCTTGAATTTTGAATATGTTTTCATTTTCAAAATCAAAAACTTCAGACCAAATGTGAAAATCTCCAACCGCATTTACAATTTGAATAGTGATTTTAAATTGATCTTCAAATCTTCTTAATGAACCTTCAATTATGTATTTAACACCCAGATCAGCTGCAATTTCAGAAACTTCTAAAGAGGTGTTTTTAAAATGAAATGAAGAAGTTCTGGAAGTGACAAACAATTCTTTGAGATGAGAAATGGCGTTAATTATTTCTTCTGATAAACCATCACAGAAAAAATGATCTTCCTTTATGGACGAAAGAGGAATAATTGGTAAAACCGCTATAGAGTTTTCTCTTCTCATTGGTTCAAAATGGAGAGGATTAGTAGTGCCTAAGTTAATATACGTAGTGAACCATATTGGTGGTTGGGTCTAATTGATACTAAATCCTATCTAAATCGATATAATTAACGCAAAATACAAAAGTACGACTTTTCACGCAAATGGTGCGAACATATAGGGAGAGACGATTTAATAAAGTTTTATTCCGAAATTTAGCGCCGAAAGTAAGTTATGTTTAAATTAAATTAGAGTTATGAAGAAAATTTACGCTTTAGTGTTAGGCTTGGTGCTGAGTTCCTCAGCCTTGGCTCAATACTGTGTAACCGGTGTAGGTCCTTCCTTTACAGGCGATACAAATGTAGAAGGAGTTGCCCTCAACGGTGAAACAATGAATATTAATTACACCGGGTGTCCTGGTGTTGCAGGAGTGGAAGATCAAACGAGCCAGGTGGCAGATGTGATTGCAGGAAACTCCTATACCGTTGATGTTACTTGGGGGACATGTGGGGGTAGCTATTCCAATGCTTGTGAAGTTTGGATCGATTTTGATGGTTCACAATCATTTGAACCGAGTGAAAGTGTAGGTACGCTTACATGGGCGGGAGGAACAGGTAACCTTCAATCTTATGGTTTCACAGTTCCCGTTTTGGCATTAAATGGAACACATAGAATGCGTGTAATGTCAAGAGAAAGTGGAGCTTTACCTCTTGATCCTTGCGGGGCATATGATTGGGGGTCTGTTACAGACTTTTCCATCACAATTACTGGTGGTTCTTCATGTGGACCAGCTACAGCATTGAGTGTTTCAAATGTTCAGTCAACTTCTGCTGATCTATCTTGGACTCAAGATGGTGGTTCTGTCACAGATAATGTTGAGTGGGGATTTCCTGGTTTTACACCAGGTACTGGAGCAGAGCAAGGTTCAGCAACAGGAGTAAGTGGTGGAACAACTAGTGCAACTGGTTTGTTGTCTGCTACAAATTACGAGTATTATGTGCAAACTGATTGTGGTGGTACTCAAAGTGCATGGGCAGGGCCTTATTCATTCTCAACTTCGGGAACATGTGGTTTCTTTGATATCTCATTATTTGATACGTGGGGAGATGGATGGAACGGAGGAACTGTTGATGTATACATTAATGGCGTATTATACCAAAGTGGTTTAACAGTTGCTTCTGGTAACGGACCGGTAGTTTACCAAATTCCAGTGAATAATGGAGATATAGTTTCACTTGATTATACCGCAGGTGGTTTTTCATCTGAAAATGAAATTACAGTTTATGACCAAATCGGAACTGTTGTGGCTACTGAAGGTTTAAGTGGTGCTACTCCTAATGATATTGGAGACTACACAATACCAACCGGTTTAGTTGCATGTCCGTCTTGTCCTTCGCCATCTAACTTTGCCTCTTCTAATCTTACGGATACTTCAGTAGATTTGTCTTGGACTGAAAATGGAGGTGCAACGGCATGGGAAATTGAGTATGGAGCTCCTGGATTTACACCTGGAACGGGAACAAGTATGATCACAGCAAACAACCCTGAAACAGTTTCAGGTTTAACTTCAGAAACACCTTATGATTTTTATTTAAGAGCTGTTTGTGGAGCTGGAGATACTAGTATCTATGTTGGGCCTCTTAGTATTGTAACACCTCTTGCATCTTTGAATTGTTCATTAGGTGATCCTTATATTATGTATGAAGCAGACTTTGAAGGCGGATTCCCTGGAGACTGGTCTTCTCCGGTTACTGGTCCTGACTGGACTCAAACAACAGGAGGAACAACTTCAACAGGAACTGGTCCAACGCAAGCTCATTCAGGAACTGGATACATGTATCTTGAAACATCTTCAGGAACAACAGGTCAAACTGATACATTATTTGCTCCAGACGTAGATTTAACAACTGGTTCTGGTGAGGCTAGAGTAACTTTCTATTACCATATGTTTGGTGCAACAATGAGTAAATTGGCTGTAGAAGCTTCAGGTGATGGAATTACTTGGACAGAGATTTGGTCAGATTCAGGTCAGGTTCAAGCACTTCAAACAGATCCATGGTTGGCAACTCAGGCTGATTTAACTCCATATGTAGGAAACGTTGTTAGTTTAAGAGTGATTGGACACAGAGGATCAAGCTTTACTGGTGATATGGCGATTGATTTTTGGAGAGTTGAAGCTTGTTTAACTTGTCCACAACCTACTGCTCTTGATACTTCAAATGTTACAGAAACAACTGTAGACTTGAACTGGACTGCAGGTAATACAGAAACTGCTTGGGTAATTGAGTACGGTCCTGATGGATTTACACCTGGAACAGGTACAACTGTTGGAACAACTTCAAATCCTCATACTGTAACTGGATTGATTGACAATACAGATTATGATTTTTATGTGTATGCTGATTGTGGTGGAGGAGATACAAGTATGTACACTGGTCCTGTAAGTGCATGGACAGATACAGTTTGTGCTCCGGTAACTAACTTAGCGTTTACTTATACAGGTAATGATACAGTAGCGTTTGATTGGACTCCAGGATTTTTAGAGTCTATGTGGAATGTTTCTTATGGAACTGCAGGTTTTACTCCTGGTTCAGGAACTCAATTCAGTACAAGTAACTTCCCTGATTCAGTAACTGGTTTAGGTGCTGGTGTTTGGGATTTCTATGTACAAGCTGATTGTGGTTCAGGTTTAAATAACCCTTGGACTGGTCCAATTACTTATACTGTACCATTGACTAACGACATCCCTTGTACTGCAATTGATGTGCCGGTAGATGGTTCTTCAACTACTTATCACAACTTAACTGCTACTGAAGGTGGTAGTGAGCCTACAAACGGATTCAATACTGTTTGGTTTACATTTGACGCTCCAACTACTGGACATGTTGAAATCAGAACTTGTGGAAACGATTTTGATAACATGATTGCAGTTTATGAAGCTACAGATTGTAACAACTTTGGTACTTTTACATTAGTTGATGAAGCTACATTTAATCCATTCGCAGTTTGTTCTGGAGTTGATCCTGCAGGTATGAACTTATGTGGATTAACACCAGGTAATACTTATTACTTAGTAGTAGGTTCAGAAACTTCTGGTAATACTGGAATCTTCCCATTACAATTAACTGAATTGCCAGCTGTTGAAGCAGGTACTGCAATGCCGGTTGATGCTTGTGAGGATGACACTGCTGTTGAATTATTCAATGCAATTACTGGAAACTTAACTCAAAATGGTCAGTGGTATGAAAATGCTGCTACGGCTGGAAACGAGATCAACAACTCAGTAAGTATGTTGAACTACCCTGTAGGAACTAACACATTCTTCTATGTTGATCAAGAAGTTTGCGGAACTGATACAGTTGAAACTACTGTAAATGTTGTAGCACTTCCAAACGTTGGTGTTGGTTCAACTATCAATGCTGGATGTAACTACGGTGCAGTAAGTTTATTTGATGGTTTATCTGGAAATGTTGACTTAGGAGGTACTTGGTATGATTCTGACGGAACGCCTGTTGGTGGTTCATTAGTTAATTTTGATGGAGAAGCTGCTGGAACTTACACTTACAACTATGTAGTTGATAATGGAGTTTGTCCTGCTGATTCATCAACAGTTCAAGTTGATATCATTGATTGTACTGGAATTGGAGAAGAAGATATTACAGCTTCTGTTTATCCTAACCCGGTTTCAGGTATCTTGTTTGTTAACTTACCAAATGCTGACGCAGGTACAACTGTTCAGTTGATTGGTATTAACGGACAAGCTGTTGCTCAACCAATGGCTGTTAATTCAGATATCGTAAAAATTGATATGTCAGATTATGCTGATGGTGTTTATTTCATTAGAGTTACCGCAAATGGTGCTACTAAAGAAATTAAAGTTGTTAAGCAATAACTGAATTACAATAATTGAAGGACCGCACCTCTTTTGGGGTGCGGTTTTTTTATGCTGACTTTTGTCAGAATAAGGAATAAGTATTTTTAGTAAATTGAACCAAAATTTTAAATCATGGCTATAGCACCCCCTTTTAATTTGAAGAAATGGATTGATGATAACAGAGATTTATTAAAACCTCCTGTATCTAATAAAAATCTATATACTGAAGCAGATGATTACATTGTGATGATAGTTGGTGGACCAAATGCTAGAAAAGATTATCATTATAATGAAACTGAAGAATTGTTCTATCAATTAGAAGGTGATATCGTTGTAACAATTCAAGAAAATGGTGAAGCCAAAAAGGTGGAGATAAAGGCAGGTGATATGTTCTTATTGCCGGCAAAAATCCCTCATAATCCTGTACGTCCTGCAAACTCTGTTGGCTTGGTAGTTGAGAGAGTAAGAAAAGGTACAGACTTTAAAGACGGTTTGATGTGGTTTTGTGATGAATGTAATAATCAATTACACGCTACGTATTTTGAATTAAATAATGTAGAGAAGGATTTTCAACCTAGATTTAAAGAATTCTATACTTCTGAGGATCTTCGTACTTGTGATAAGTGCGGTCATGTTATGGAAGTAGATCCAAGATTTGTTGACTAAACTATTTTAATACGGTAACGTGCCCTCTTAATGTATGAGGGTCGTTATTGATATCAATATATCTAACCTGCCAGATATATACATCATCTTTTACCAATACACCATGATAGGTTCCATCCCAGTATTCATCAGCTGAGTTCAAAGTTTTAATTAATTCACCCCATCTGTTGAAAATCAACATTTCAAAATCTATTACATTCAATACTTCTGCTTTAAAGTATGGGTTAATGCCATCCCCGTTAGGTGTAAATGCATTTGGAATGTAAATTAATGGATCAAAGTAGATAGGAACATTTGCCCAATTTGTACAGCCATTTGCATCTGTGATTGTTGCAGTATAAACGTAATGAGTTTCTGGCCATACATATGGATCCACACAATCTAAGCAAGAAATATTGTAATCAGGAGACCAGACAATATCTCCATTTCCTTGTGCCCATATATGTATGGTATCTTGTAATACAGCATAAACAGGAGGAGAAACTTGTATTGAAGGAGTAGGGAACAGAAATACGTTTGTAAAAGCAGTATCCTTACATCCATATTGATCCGTAACAATTACTCGGTATTGTGTACTTACAGGTGGAGTAGCAACAGTTGTAGCACTTTGTGACCCAGTTAAATTAGCAGAAGGGGACCATGAGTAACTAACACCACCACTTGCTGATAAAATAGCAGATTCACCTGGACAAACAGTTGTGTCAGGATTGGCTTCAGCTATTACTTCAATTACATCTACAAAAATCGAATCTGGAGTTATACCACATGCATTAATAGCATCTACATAGTATGTTGTATCCACCAATGGATTAACAATTGGATTATCGACAGTAGTGCTACTAATATTATAATTAGGAGACCATATGTATGAAGTTCCTCCTGTTATTAAAAGCTGCTCGCTAGCTCCTTTACATAAGTATATTTGATCATCCAGGATAGGAAAAGGTAAATCAAGATCAACCCATACTTGCGTAGTATCCTTTAAAATACAGCCTTCTTGTGTGGTGACTGTTACAATATAGTCTGTTGTTGAGTTTGGTGAGGCTATTGGTGTTGCGCTAGATGCATTATCCAAACTTCCTGATGGCGTCCAACTATATGAAATACCTCCGCTAGCCCATAAAGGAGCTGTTTCTCCAATACAAATTGCCGTATCAGGAGATGCTTCAGCATGTGTATCATACACTGAAACGATTACTTCAACCTGACTGCTTCCACAAACACTTGTTACATCAACTATAAATGTGGTTTCCTCATAAATTGTAGCAACTGGATTTGCACTATTTGGGTTGTCTAAAACATCCGGTGGTCCCCAGCTGTATGTGTCACCACCATTAGCAAATAACTGAACAGAAGTTCCGGGACAAATAGTATCCTGTAATGTGCCGGCCTGAGCTTGTAATAATTGAATAGTTACATCCAAATATGCCGTGTCTGGCTCATAACAACCGGATGCATCTGAAACAATTAGCATTACTGTATAATCTCCCGGGTTTTGATAAAAGTGAGTAGGTTGAAAATCTGTAGAAATACTTCCGTCTCCAAAATCCCAGAAATATTGATTACCGTTTTGAGAATCATTTATAAAATTAACCGGGTCAGGTATACATACTACGGGATTAGCCGCACTTAAAGTGGCCTCAATTTTTGATAATTCAAATAAAAATGCAGCCATATTACAGTTGCTGGAGTTGTTTGTTTGAGAATATACTCCGGGCGTAGTAGGAAATCCACTTGAATTTCCCCCACATGCAGCACATACAGCATGATAGACTCCTCCTTCTTTATCAAATCTTGAAGTTCCGCCATCTACGTGATCATTAGAACCATTTTGACTCCCCATATAAGTTGAATACTTAAGACTGGCCATATCTTGTTCAAATAGAGCTAAATAAAAATTACTCCCTGAAGTTGTTGCCTGGTATGCATCACTTGTAATCGGCATACCGCTACTTGAACTGTTGATTGCAGAAGAATTAGAAGAATTGGTTACTCCACCCCAACCTGCAATGTATATTTCATAACAGTCAGAAACAAGAAAGGCCGTAGGTGATAATTCTTCATCACCTGAACTTGCACCAAATGTACTTGTCCACATAGAAGTGGTTAATGTGTTGTTGAGTTTTTGAATAAATTGACCGCTATTGGCGTTACCATAAACTCCTGATGAAATAGCATAACTTCCTTTGGTTTGACCATATAAGTAGACATTGTCATCAGGGTCCAACTGCACAAAGTATGCTTGATCATAATCCCCGGTTCCAACATAAGATGACTTAGGATTGTTGTAGTTAGGCGCATTAAATTTTGCGACATATCCATCTGTTGATCCACCTTGAAAACTTGGCCATGCCTGTCCTGATGTGTAGGGGAAGTTGCTACTTGTAGTTCCTCCTGCCACATAAATATCGCCTGTTGAACTTAATTGGATACTGTTCCCTGATTCAAGTGAAGAACCTCCAAGATATGTACTCCATATCAATGAACTTAGGGTAGGGTTGAATTTCGCAATTATCGCGTCTTGAGTTCCGGATAAAGAAGTTTGATTTCCTCCTTGTATTTCAATATTTGTTGAGGTTGTACTTGAGCAGATATAAACGTTCAAAGCGTCATCCACCATGATTTCACCTCTTAATTGATCTCCATAATTAAAAGCTATTGATGACCCTGAATTGGAGATTCCATCAGTACCTGATCCACCATAATAAGTGCTACCCAATAGATTGGCTCCGTTTCCTGAAAGTCTGGTAATGTAAATATCTGATCCACCAGTAAACTGAATACCATCAATTACCATACTTGCACCTCCATCATGAGACGATTGAAAAGCAGATCCTGATACAGGAAAGTTGGTTGACGAAGTGGCTCCCATTACCAATAGGTCGTTATTTGCATTTGAAATGATACTGTGAGGAGTTTCACTTCCGTTACCACCTAAAAAAGTTGAGAATATTAAGCCTGTTCCGCTGGCATTGAACTTGGTTAAAACAACATCTTGTTGTCCTGAATTCCAACCGGTGTCATAAGCTCCGGCAGTTGTCGGATACAAAGACCCAAAAACGATTCCACCGGCTACTAGATTTTTGTTTGCATCCGGGCAAGCTGTCATTCCCCAGTTATCTGCTTGTGAACCTGTAAAAGTAGAAAAGGCAAGTTGTGGATCAATTACTAGTACTTCACTTGTATCGTATCCTTCAGGAAAAATAAATTGCATTTGATTGCCATGCAATTGATATTCACAACTTACTTTTTGTCTTAACCCATTGACTATCTGAAAGGCAAATGGTTTACTTTCAGTAATGGTTCCCATGGAAGTTGCAATTACTAACTCTCCATCTTCATTGATAGATAAATTATCTTGACCTTGATATGCAACCTGAATGACTGAAGGATCAACGTTTGGTTGAATAGTAAAATCATATTTTAAGGTTGAATTTTTCTCGTATAAAGAGAGATTGATCCCGTTGTAAAGACTTATGTAGTCAACTTTACCACAAGGATAGATGTTTGACTTCCACTTAGTGCTATCATTGCCCAAGAAGTAATTTTCATAAAAAGTAGCCTGTTTGGATTCCTCAAAAATTGGCTGAGGATTAGCTCCTATGAATGTTGTCTTAACCACGTGTCCTTTAAAAGGTTCGGCAGGGTGATTCTCATGGCTATGATCGTAAATTTCCCCAGAATTGTTGAGGTCGTAAGTAAATCCATTTTTTTCCAGATACATAAATCCGGACGGTAAATTGATTTTGTATGAAACATGATTATCCCATTGTCCTCTATTAGGATGTATCCAGATGTCATCCTGAGCAAACATTTGTTGCCCAGCTAACAATACTATGAGAAGTAATACAATTCGTTTCATTTTTCAATTCTTGATCCCGATAGCTAAACTGCCACCTAAAACTTTCAAAAACTGAAGTTGGGTTAAGTTTCTATTACAAATATCTTACCAAACAGCAATTGGAATTAAAGATACTAATTATCAGTGCATTGAGCCTAATAATTCTTTGTACGGTAGTAGCCAATTATTGTTTGGTATAAACAAGACGATTATGAAAGGTGGAAAGTTTGCTAAAAGGCTAGAAGTTTTCCTCTTTTGAAAGATTTCCTTCTTCATCATAGAATTTCCACAAACCGGTTTTTTTGTCGGCTTTGTATTCACCAACATATCTAACCTTTCCATTTGGGAAGAAAGTTAATGAATGTCCTTCTTTGATTCCATCAGAATAATATGATTCGCTCCATTTGGTTCCATTGTCATAGTAAGATACCCAAAGTCCTTCGCGATTACCATTTTCATTGAGTTTTCCTTCTATTGAAAGTTGACCATTAGGATGAAACTCTTGGTAAACATCTTTAGGTACTTCTGATTGAATTTCTGAATTTTCAGTTGTTTGATTGATTTCTTCAGAATTATTCTGGTCGTTATTCTCTTCGTGATTTTCTTCATTACCAGAGCAAGCAACAAAAAGTAATGAAATTAATAGCCAGCTAAATGTTCTCATTTTTATTATTTATCTCTGTTTACTGTATATTCTACAAGTCCAACAAGTGCCCTTTTTGCGTCATTATCTTCAACGTCAGCAATTACATCAAGCGCTTGTTTTTTAATTTCCATCATTCTTTCATGAGCGTATTTTACTCCTCCGGATGCAATAACCATTTGTATTGCTTCTTTCACATATTTACGCTTCTCATTGTGTTTTTTTACAATGTTGATGAGCTTTTTACGATCTGTAGGACTGGCATTATTTAAAGTATAAATTAGCGGTAAAGTCATTTTACGCTCTCTAATGTCATTTCCTGTTGGTTTTCCAATCTTTTCAGCATCACCGTAGTCAAAAATATCGTCCTTAATTTGAAAGGCGATTCCTACCAATTCACCAAATTTTTTCCATTTGCTTACCATTGCCGGGTCATCAGAAACAGATGCTGCACCAGCTGCACAACAACTCGCGATTAATGAAGCCGTTTTTTGTCTAATTATATCAAAATATACTTCTTCTGTAATGTCTAATCTTCTAGCTTTTTCTATTTGCAATAATTCCCCTTCACTCATTTCTCTAACTGCCGTAGAAACGATTTTTAAAATTTGGAATTCTTTGTTGTCTACTGACATTAATAGTCCTCTTGCTAATAGATAATCACCAACTAAAACCGCAATTTTATTTTTCCAAAGTGCATTGACAGAGAAAAATCCTCTTCTTTCATTTGCATCATCAACTACATCATCATGTACAAGCGTTGCGGTATGTAATAATTCAATTAAGGATGCTGCTGTGTAGGTAGATTCTTCAACTTTTCCGTTGATTGTTTTGGCAGTTAAAAACACGAACATAGGTCGCATTTGTTTACCTTTTCTTTTAATGATGTAGTGCGTTATTTTGTCCAATAATGCAACTTCAGACTTCATAGAAGCTTTGAACTTTTGCTCAAAGATTTCCATTTCTGAAGCGACATTGGCTTTTATTTCACGTACGGTTACCATTAGTACAAAGATAAGGCTAAACAAATAGCAAAGATTTTATTCTAAAGATAATTTGATGGATAACGGTTTGATTCTCTAATTCTCTTTGATGACCTCTAACCATTCTTCAACGTTCATGGCTCCATCTAATTTGTATTCTCCAATGGCTTCTCTTCTTAAGGCAGCTAGATGTCCCCCGGAATCTAATTTTTTTCCAAAATCGTGAGCGATTGATCTGATATATGTTCCTTTAGAACAGGTGATCATAAAATGAACGTCATTACCATCAACCTTAACAATGTCAAACTTTGAGATTTCTATTTCCTTAGGTTTTAGTTCAACATCTTGTCCTTTTCTAGCAAAATCATATGCTTTTTTGCCCTGCACTTTTTTTGCTGAAAAAATAGGAGGATATTGGTCTTGAAATCCTTCCATTGACTTTGCTGTTTGACGAATTATTTCTTCAGTAATGTGAGCTGTGTCAAAATGTTCATTTATTTCTGTTTCCAGGTCATATGATGGTGTGGTTGAGCCAAGTCTGATAATTCCGGAATACACTTTTTCCATCCCCATAAGTGATTCAATGGTTTTGGTTTTTTTACCAGTGCAAATAATTAATAATCCATCTGCTAATGGATCAAGTGTACCTGCATGACCAACTTTAATTTTTTTAACTCCAATTTTGTGTTTGATGGTGTACCTTAGTTTATTGACAACATCAAATGAAGTCCATTCTAAAGGTTTGTTAACCAACAGTACTTCACCTTCAATAAAATTGTATTTACTTGCTTGATTATCCATTGATAACGGCATATACCATTGCTCCAATTCCAACTAGAAAACAGTAAAAAGAAAAATATTTTAGTTGTGCTTTTTTAACCAATGCAATCATCCAATTACATGCTAAAAGACCGGTTACAAATGCTACGATAAATCCTACCGCAAGTGGAGCAAAATCTGCAGTGTCAAATGCGATTTTATCACTCATCATGTCTTTGGCCATCAATCCAAATATCAAAGGCACTACCATTAAGAATGAAAATCTTGCCGATTTATCTCTGTCAATACCCAGTAAAACCGCAGTTGAAATTGTGGCGCCAGATCTTGAAATACCCGGTAAAATTGCAATAGCTTGAGATAATCCGATTATCAGTGCTGCTGAAAAACCTACTTGTTTTTCTGTGTTTTTTGCCTTATCTGCCAAAAACAGAAGTAAACCTGTTACCAGAAGCATACATCCCACTAATAAAACATTACCATTAAAAAAAGATTCGATTTGATCTTCAAGAAATAAACCAACTAAAACAGCTGGAATCATTGAAAGAATGATTTTAACAGAAAACTTTGCTTCATCATTCCATTTAAACTGAAACAATCCTTTAAAGATGATGAGTAATTCTTTTCTGAATATTACAACGGTACTGCAAGCTGTGGCAAAATGAAGTACCACTGTCATCAACATGCTTTTGTCCGGATCCAGGTCATTATCTAAAACTGAATTGGCCAAAACTAGATGACCACTGCTACTTACTGGTAAAAATTCAGTAAGCCCTTGAATTACACCAAGAACAATGGCTTCTAATATGCTCATTGAAAGATGTTAAGATTTGTTTTTCTTCATGATCCCAACGATCACAACAACATATCCTCCAATAACTAAAATAGGAGCAAGAGTGATTCTAGTCCAGCTAAACATTTCATCTTCATTAAAGACATTAGGATCTTCAGATCCTCCACCCATCATTAAGATGAAACCAAGGAATGCTACAATTACACCAATGATAAGAAGCATGATGTTTTGTTTTCCAAATACGAAATTGTTTTCTGTGCTCATGAGGGCAAATTTAATTAATATAAGTTATCAAGGTCAAGTCTTAAGTACTTTCTCAATGCCAATTGAGTACTAACAACTGTTATTAATACACCAAATAAAATCAAGATGGCAAATACAATATAAAAGTGACCTACATTAGTCATTTCAAGAATAATCGGGTAATTTTTTTCAATTACATAGATCAATCCCAATAGTAAACATCCGGCAATTAATCCTGATAACAATCCTTGACCTATTGCAGCCATAAAAAATGGTCTTTGAATAAATCTAGGAGTGGCACCAACCAATTGCATTGTTTTAATTAAGAATCTTTTGGAGAATAAGGCAAGTCTAATGGTGTTGTTGATTAATCCAATTGAGATAATTAATAGTAAAATTCCAATAACAGAGATGAAATAGATAGGCTTTTGAAGATTTTTGCCATAATTCTCAAATATTTCCTCTTGATAGATAACTTCTTTGATGCGTCCATTGTATTCAGTCATCAACTCTTTTTCAATCTGTTGCATTTGCTCAATTGAGAAAAAATCTTTTTTCAAAGACATTACAATATGCTGATCTAATGGATTTTCTCCATCTATAATGCTTAGGTCTATATCTTCATCCACTTCTTCTCTATAAATAGCTAAAGCGTCATCTGCAGATCGATAAAAAGCTTTTGAAGTGTAATCTTTGGCGGCTATTTCAGTTTCGATCATCTTTAATTCCAAATCATTAACTGTTTCATTGAAGTAAAGCGATACTTCGTAGCTCTCAATCTTAGAGTTCTTTAAATGATTGAATCCTAAGGCGAGCCATGCGGCTATTCCCATAAAGAATAATACCAATACGATTCCAACAATAGTGGAGACATATGCTGTCTGAACTCCTCTTTTATTCTCGCGACTTTTAGCCATGGGTTAAAAGTAGGAATAAAAGTTTTTTTAAAAATATTTGTTTAAACATATATAGAATTATTTAGGTATTTTTTAGATTTGTCCCTCACAAATAAAAAGTTAAGTAATGAAAAAAAGATTTATTTATGGATTTGCTGCATTTGCAATGGCTTTCAGTTTAGTAGCTTGCGGTGGTGAATCAGAAGAAAACACTGAAGAAGGAACTGAAAATACTGAAACTACTGAGGAAGTAGTTGCTGTAGAAAACACAATTGATGCAGAAGCTTCAACAATTAATTGGTGGGCAATGGATGGCGAAGAAAAAGGTCATACAGGAACTATTGCTATCAAAGAAGGAACTTATACTGTAGAAGGTGATAAAGTTACTGCTGCTGCTATGTCAGTTGATATGGGATCAATGACTTCTGATAGCGAGAAATTAACAGGACATTTACAGACTGCTGATTTCTTTGATATTGAAAATTATGGATCTACAACTTTTACATTTAACAAGCATGAAGATGGTGTCGTTTACGGTACTTTAAGTGTTGTTGGAATGGAAATGGCTGTTGAAGCTCCAGTTACTGTTAGCGAAGGAGCTGTTGCAGTATCAGATTTTTCTGTAGACATGGTACAGTTACCATTTTTCCAAACAGAGAGAGCTGAAAAACCAGAAGCTGAGTGGCATAACACAAACATCTGGTTCAATGCAAACATTGTTGCAAAGTAATTTAGATAACAATTGATTAAACAAAAAGGGGAGCAATTTAATTGCTCCCCTTTTTTTATTCTTTATTATTCTTAGAGTGTACCTCTTTTTTCTTGTTCACGTTCGATAGATTCGAATAACGCCTTAAAGTTACCTGCACCAAAACCTCTAGCTCCCATTCTTTGGATAATTTCAAAGAACATGGTTGGTCTATCTTCAACAGGTTTTGTAAAGATTTGTAACAAATAGCCTTCTTCATCTGCATCAATCATAATACCAAGGCTTTTTAATATTTCAATATCTTCAGCAAGTTCATGATTGTGTGCCCCTAATCTTCCGGGTACTTCTTCATAATAAGTATCAGGCGGAGTGGAAAGGAATTCTACACCTCTTGCTCTCATTCCTTTTACAGTTGAAATTATATCATCTGTAGCAACAGCTATATGTTGGCATCCGGGTCCTTCATAAAAATCAAGATATTCTTCAATCTGAGATTTTTTCTTTCCTTCTGCAGGTTCGTTGATAGGGAATTTAATTCTACCATTACCATTACTCATTACTTTACTCATAAGAGCAGAGTATTCAGTATGTATTTGTTTGTCATCAAAAGAAAGGAAATTTTCAAATCCCATTACATCTTCGTACCATTTAACCCATTGGTTCATTTCTCCCCAACCTACATTACCAACCATATGGTCGATATATTTTAATCCAAGAGGTTCAGGATTATACTCAGATTCCCATGAAACAAAGCCAGGCATAAATATTCCGTTGTAGTTTTTTCTTTCTACAAACATGTGTACTGTTTCACCATAAGTATAGATTCCAGCTCTTACAATCTCACCATTTTCATCTTTTTCAACAGTAGGTTCCATGAAAGATTTAGCACCTCTAGAGGTAGTTTCTTTCCAGGCACTAGTTGCATCATCCACCCATAAAGCAATTACCTTAACACCATCTCCGTGTTTAACAATATGCTCATTGATTGGGTTTTTAGAATTTAATGGTGTAGTTAATACAAGTCTAATTTTATCTTGCTTAACAACATAAGAAACCTGGTCTTTACTTCCAGTTTCTAATCCTTTGTATGCATAAGATTGAAATCCAAATGCAGTTTTGTAAAAATGTGCTGCTTGTTTGGCATTTCCTACATATAATTCAACGTAATCAGTACCCAACAATGGTAAAAAATCTTGTGCTCCTTCAAATATTTTCTCTAATCCGTAATCAACAGATTTTAATCCTTTATTATCACTCATAATTTTCAATTTTATAATTGTCAATTATCAATAAACAATTTATAGCAATTTCAATATTTCTGTTATGTTCATTGAATATTGCCATTTGTTAATTGTTAATTGATTTGGCTTAGTGTAGCCATGATTTATAGTAATCTTTTACTTCAATATTTATTGCATCCTCACAGATCATTAATGGTTTAAATGTATCAACCATTACTGCCAGTTCCAAGGTTTCTTTTTTTCCAATAGATCCTTCGTAAGTTCCAGGATGTGGTCCATGTGGAATTCCCGCCGGGTGCAATGTGATTTGACCTTTTTGGATGTTATTTCTACTCATGAAATCTCCATCTACATAATATAAAACTTCATCAGAGTCTATATTACTGTGATTATATGGTGCCGGTATAGCATCCGGATGATAATCATATAACCTTGGCACAAAAGAGCAAATTACAAAACCTGCACATTCAAATGTTTGATGAATAGGTGGTGGCAAATGCACTCTTCCGGTTATTGGCTCGAAATCATGAATTGAAAACGCGTAAGGATAATTATATCCATCCCATCCAACAATGTCAAAAGGATGCGACTCATATACGTAATCGTACAAAATGTCTTCCTTTTTAATTTTTACAAGGAATTCACCTTTTTCATCAAATGTTTCCAATTCTACCGGAGGACGGATATCTCTTTCGCAAAATGGAGAGTGTTCCAATAATTGTCCAAACCAGTTTCTGTATCGTTTAGGAGTATAAATAGGAGAGGTTGATTCAACTATAAATAACCTGTTGTCTTCATCATCAAAATGCAGTTGGTAAATCATCCCCCTTGGTACTACCAGGTAATCTCCATAAGAAAAAGGAATGTTTCCCAATTGTGTTTTAAGCTTACCTGATCCCTTATGAATGAAAATTACTTCATCAGCATCAGCATTTTTATAGAAGTATCCGGTTGTTGATTTTTTAGGTGCAGACAAAACAATTTTGCAGTCACTGTTCATTAAAACAGTTTTACGACTTTCAATGTAGTCGTCAATTTGAGGAACATTATAACCTTGAAGACTAGTCATCTTCATGTTTTTAGCTACTGCTACCTTAGGTGTAACATCTTTTTGCCCCAAAATCTCTTTTACAAGAGTAGGAGGATAGTGATGGTACATTAAGGATGACATTCCATCAAAACCAATTGTTCCGAAAAGCTGTTCATGAAAAAGTGAACCATCTTCTTTTCTGTAAACTGTATGTCTTTTATGAGGGATTTTCCCCAGTTTATGATATATCGGCATAATATTGTGTTAAAATGAATAATAGAAATTTCTTCGCAAACGACAGAGTAGTCATTCCGGGTTTCTCTTGATTAAGAACTTCAATAATTCCAATAAATGTTCAAAAGTTCCTGATATCATTTATATCACTTTTATCTGCTATTCTAACAAAGATACTTAAAAACTGGGCATTATTTATATGATATTTGTCAGTGATCCTATTAAATAAAAATTATTTTTGTCCCTCCTCCTTTGTGGTAGGAACTATACCTAAATTTACCCTCTGCTCAAAAAATATAATTCATGAAGAAAATTTTAGTGATAGGTTCATCTGGACAAATCGGTACCGAATTGGTTACTGCACTAAGAGAAAAGTTTGGAAATGATGCCGTTGTAGCTTCTGATATAAAAGAAGTAAGTAATGATGATTCGGGTCCATTTGAGGTGCTTGATGTCATGGATATGGAGAAATTAACGGCCATTGTAGATAAACACGGGATCAACGAAATTTATCTGTTGGCGGCATTATTATCTGCTACAGCTGAAAAAAATCCAAAGTTCGCCTGGGATTTGAATATGATAGGATTATTCAATGTCTTGAATTTAGCAAAAGAAGGTAAAATAAATAAGGTATTTTGGCCTAGTTCAATAGCCGTATTTGGCCCGTCAACACCAAAGCACAATACGCCACAATTTACCATCATGGAACCAACTACAGTTTATGGCATTTCAAAACTGGCAGGTGAACGTTGGTGTGAGTATTACGCAAAGAACTATAATGTAGACGTAAGGAGTATTAGATATCCCGGTTTAATCAGTTATGCAAGTTTACCTGGAGGAGGAACTACCGATTATGCAGTAGACATTTTTTATTCTGCAAAAAAAGGAGAGAAATTTTCATGTTTTTTAAAGGCAGACACTCCACTTCCAATGATGTATATGGAAGATGCTATTAGGGCTACTATTGATTTGATGGAAGCGCCAGCTGAAAAGGTCAAAGTGCGTTCGTCGTACAATATTGCGGGTATGTCTTTTACCCCTGAAGAAATTTTTAATGCGGTAAAACGATTGAGACCTGATTTTGAAATAGAATATCAACCGGATTTTAGACAAAAAATTGCAGACTCATGGCCTGGAAGTATTGATGATTCTAAGGCTGCAGAGGATTGGGGCTGGAAAGCTAAATTTGATATTAACGACTTGGCACAGATTATGTTTGATAACGTAAGTGTGTAGTTGAAATATTTTATTCGAAAATTGCCTAATCTATTTTAAAGTTTTTTTTATCTTTAAATTTTACCGATTTGTCGAATTGATATTGAAACCCATGATATAATTCGTAAATTGCCTAACAGAAAAGAAACAACCCGCATTATTATGAAAAGAATTGTCGCCCTATTTACTTTCGTAATTCCAATTGCTGGATTATCCTTCAACGAAGTTGTTGAGGTTAAGCCTTTATCGTTCAAGTTAATGATTGAACAAGAAGGAGAAGACCCTCAAGGATATCCGAACAAAACAGACGAACAAGGAATGAAACAAGGCATGTGGACCATTTGGGGTCACATGAAACCAGAAAAAGGATACCCTGAAAAAGGGAAAATCGAAGAAGGTCCATACAAAGACAACAGAAAGAACGGAGAATGGATCAAATATCACAAAGACGGTAAAACTCCTAGATTAATTGGTGTGTATGAAAATAACAGACCAAATGGTGCCTACAAAAAGTACTACGAGAATGGTGGTATCATGGAAGAAGGTACTTTCTCTGGAGGAAAACAAAAAGAAGTTTTCAAGAGATACCATGAGAATGGAAATGTTGCTCAGGAAAAAACTTTCAATGCAGATGGTAAAGAAGACGGAAAGGTAGCTTACTACTTTGAAGATGGTACACCTGAGTTTGTTTTCACTAAGAAAGATGGAGTAACAGTAGGGACTGGTACAAGATACTACCCTAATGGAGATGTTAAAGAGATTATCACTTACAATGATGATGGATCAGTTGCTAAAACTGAGCAAAAAGACAGAGTGAATCCTCCTAAAGGACAAGTAGCTGATGAAACTGCCGGTGGTGGTGGACCAAGCGGAACTGCTGGAAAAACTAAAAACGGAGAGAAATTTAACCGTGACGGATACAACAAATTGTACAATTCTGATGATGAGTTGTGGATGGACGGACAATTCAAAAGTGGTAAACTTTGGGAAGGTAAGTTATACAAATACGATTCAGACGGAATTCTATTGAAAATCGAAATCTGGAAGAATGGTAAATATCACTCAGACGGACAACTTTAATTGATAGAAAAAGAATAATTTTACACCCCTGACGGATTCGTCAGGGGTTTTTTTATTTATTAATCTGAATCAAATAAGATTTATGGAAAGCAAATTACAGGTATACAACACACTGTCAGGTAATAAAGAAGTTTTTAAACCAATTGCAGAAGGAAGAATAGGCATGTATGTTTGTGGTCCTACTGTTTACAGTGATGTACATTTAGGTAATTGCCGAACATTTATCTCCTTTGATATGATTTATAGATATCTACTATACTCTGGTTACAAGGTAAGATATGTGCGAAACATTACTGATGCAGGACATCTTGAAGAGAGTCTAAGCGGTAAAGGAAAGTTGGATCAATTGGAACCAATGGAGATAGTGCAGAAGTACACTGTTGGATTTCATGATATTATGGGATTGTTTAATGCCCATCCTCCAACAATTGAACCTACCGCAACAGGTCACATCATAGAGCAAATTGAAATTACCAAAAACATACTTTCAAAAGGATTAGCTTATGAAAGTAATGGCTCTGTATATTTTGATGTTGAGAAATACAATGAGCAGGAAAATTACGGCGAGTTATCAGGAAGAAAAATTGAAGATTTGATTTCCGGTACCCGTGATTTGGATGGGCAAGACGAGAAAAAAAGTCCTTTGGATTTTGCTTTATGGAAGAAAGCTTCTCCTCAACATATAATGCGTTGGCCTTCACCATGGGGTGATGGTTTCCCTGGATGGCACCTTGAGTGTACCGCTATGTCTACTAAATATCTTGGTGAAAACTTTGATATACACGGTGGAGGAATGGATCTTAAGTTTCCGCATCACGAATGTGAGGTTGCTCAAGGAACAGCTGCAAATGGTAAAAAGCCAGTAAATTATTGGTTGCATACAAACATGTTGACCTTAAATGGTCAAAAGATGAGTAAATCTACAGGGAATACAATTTTGCCGTATGAATTATTTACGGGTGATAATAATTTCATGGATAAAGCTTATCATCCTATGGTAGTTAGGTTTTTTATGATGCAAGCACATTATAGAAGTGTTTTGGATTTTTCATCTCAAGCCTTATCTGCTGCAGAAAAAGGTTATAATAGATTAATGACTGCTGTAGCGGATTTAGAGTCTTTAAATACTGCTGAAAATAGTTCTGAAGATGTTCAAGCTTTGGTAAATTCATTTTACAATGCAATGGATGATGATTTTAACACTTCAATACTCATTGCTAATTTGTTTGAAGCAGCAACTTATATTAATAAAGTTAAGTCTGGCCAAGGAACAATTACCAAAGAAGATCTGGAAACCTTAAAAACAAAAATGCATGGTTTTGTATTTGATGTTTTAGGAGTTAATGCAATTCAAGAAGGAGCCAATGATAAATTAGACGTTGCCATGGAGATTATTTTGGAAGTAAGAAAGAATGCAAGAGAACAAAAAGATTGGAATACTTCTGATTTGATTAGAGATAAATTAAATGAAGCAGGTATTTCTGTTAAAGATGGAGCAGAAGGAACTAGTTGGTCTATTAATTAAAACTCCGAACATAAAGACATTAAAAAAGGCGATCTAATTTAGATCGCCTTTTTAATTCAATATATTTTACTTACTCGGCAGTAGTTTCAAACAACTCAGTTGCATCAAACACATCTGCTTGCGAAGTGTGAATTTCAGTTTCTTCAACAACTGTTTCATCTTCGTTTTGTCCGTGACCTCCATGATCATTTCCACTTAATTCACCCAAAATTGGAGCAATTACTAATCCAACTAAACAAGTAAGTTTGATTAGAATGTTCATTGAAGGACCAGAAGTATCTTTAAATGGATCACCAACAGTATCTCCAGTTACTGCAGCTTTGTGAGCTTCTGAACCTTTGTACGTCATTTCACCGTTGATTTCAACACCTGCTTCAAATGATTTTTTAGCGTTATCCCAAGCTCCACCAGCATTGTTTTGGAAAATAGCCCAAAGAACACCAGAAACAGCTACACCGGCCATATATCCTCCTAATACTTCAGCAGCTAATTTTCCACCTTCTTCACCACCCATGATAAGAGCGGTTCCTAAACCAATTAACAATGGGAATAAAATTGTGATAGCACCTGGTAACATCATTTCTTTTAATGCGGCTCTTGTAGAAATCTCAACGCATTTTCCGTATTCAGGTTTAGCTTCTCCTTCCATGATGCCTGGAATTTCTTTAAACTGACGTCTAACTTCCATTACCATAGCCATTGCAGCTTTACCTACAGATTTCATAGCTAATGCAGAGAATACTACAGGTACCATTCCACCAATAAATAATGCGGCTAAAACAGGAGCTTTAAAGATATTAATTCCATCAATCCCTGTAAATGTTACATAAGCAGCAAATAAAGCCAAAGCTGTCAATGCAGCAGAAGCAATAGCAAATCCTTTTCCAACAGCAGCTGTTGTGTTTCCTACTGAATCCAGGATATCTGTTCTTTCTCTAACTTCATCAGGTAATTCAGACATTTCAGCAACACCACCTGCATTATCTGCAATTGGTCCAAAAGCATCAATAGCTAATTGCATTGCCGTTGTTGCCATCATTGCAGAAGCCGCGATTGCTACACCATAGAAACCAGCTAATGCATATGATCCCCAAATAGCGGCAGCAAATAATAATACTGATGAGAAAGTAGAAATCATTCCAGTAGCTAAACCGGCAATGATATTAGTCGCAGCTCCAGTAGATGAGTTTTTTACAATATCTAAAACTGGTTTTTTACCTAAAGCAGTATAATATTCTGTGAAGTATGAAATCAAGTATCCCACCCCTAATCCTACTAAAGTAGCGAAGAATACATTTAAGCTTGGAATATCTTTAGTTCCTTCACCAAAGAATTTCATTCCTTTAATAGTTTCAGGAAGCATCCAGTCAATCAAGAAGAAAACAGCAATAGCCGTAAGGATGATTGATGAAATATTACCAACATTTAAAGCTCTTTGTACTTGAGCCTCTTTAGCGTTATTATCTTTAATCTTAATTAAGAAAGTTCCAATGATTGAAGCAATGATACCAACTCCTGCAATCATTACAGGTAATAAAATTGGCCCCATTCCTGAGAAAGCGTCATTTACTTGTCCTGCCTCATACATGTCTCTAATGATATAGTTTCCTAATACCATTGAAGCAAGTACGGTTGCAACATAAGATCCAAAAAGGTCAGCACCCATTCCGGCTACGTCACCTACGTTATCACCTACGTTATCAGCAATAGTTGCAGGGTTTCTAGGATCATCTTCTGGAATTCCAGCCTCAACTTTTCCTACCAAGTCAGCTCCTACGTCAGCCGCTTTAGTATAAATACCTCCACCAACTCTTGCAAATAAAGCAATTGATTCAGCTCCTAAAGAGAAACCGGCCAACGCCTCTAATACCATTGTCATTTCATTGTAAAAAGTTCCTTCACCAACGAAGAACATTTTTACAAAAACCATGAAGAATAAACTTAATCCAAGTACTGCTAATCCTGCAACACCTAATCCCATTACTGTTCCACCACCAAAAGACACCTTAAGTGCTTGTGGTAAAGAAGTTCTTGCAGCTTCAGTAGTTCTTGCGTTAGCTTCAGTAGCTACACGCATTCCTATGTTTCCCGCTAAAGCAGAGAAAACTGCACCAATAATGAAAGCTGGAACAATCATCCAGTGTGTTGTTTCAACAGAAACGGAGATTCCGAACAATGCTGCCGAAGCAACAACAACGAAAATCAATAATTTTTTATATTCTGCACTTAAAAACGCTAGAGCTCCCTCTTTAATGTTACGTGAGATTTCTTGCATCTTTTCATTACCAGGGCTTTGCTTTTTTACCCAGCTCATTTTAAAGAACATGAAAAGTAGTCCAAGTACCGAAATTATTATGGGAATCAGAATTAAGTTATTTTCCATAAGATATTCATTTCAAATTTTAGAGGGGCAAAAGTAGTTCATTAATTTAGATTGTGCAAATTTGGTATTATAATATGATAGGATAATGATTGTGCGGTGTTATAAAAAGCATAAATCTACTTTACCAAATAATCAATTTAATCACCCGATTACTAATAAAAATCAACTTTTAGTAATTTTAACGCGTCTACATGGATAAGTTTGCAGCTTAAAAGGCCTATTACTTTAATATATTGTTAATTTTAACGCGTCTAAAAACTATTACATGATGAAACATCTACTACTAGGTGTAATGGCAACCTTAAGTGCCGCCTTTTCCTGGTCTCAAACTGTTGTATACAGTGAAGATTTCACTTCTGGAGCAACTTGGGCCTTGAATACTGTTACTGGTGCTGAAGGTTCAAATCCAAATGTTTGGTATATCTCTTGTCAGGAGGATGGTCAAACGGCTGGTTCTTGTGGAACTGCTTGCGTAATCACTGATAATTCACTTCACGTGGGTGCAGATGCACTTGCAGGAGGAGATTTAGGGGCTGCTTATTTCGAAACTGGAGCAGGTATAACCAATACAGATCGTAGAGCCGAATCAGGAAACATAAGCACAGTAGGATTTACCAACCTTACCTTAAGTTTTGATATGATAGGTAATGGAGGAAATGCCAATGATTATTGTGAGTTAATGTATAGTACAGATGGTGGAGGTACATGGACTTCATTGGCTACACCGCTTACTTCTTTGTGTTGTGGTGGTATTGCATGTGATGGTTTTACTCAGGGATTATGGCAAAACAACACTTATGCTTTACCAGCCGCTTGTGAAAATATTGCTAACCTAAGAATAGGTTTTGTTTGGAAAAATTTAGATGATGGAATTGCAACTGACCCATCTTTTGCCGTAGATGATATTCAAATTACTACTCCGGCTACAGGAGCGCCGGCAGCTGATTTTACAGCTTCTTCTGTTTCAATTTGTGCAGGCAACTGTATTGATTTTACAGATGCAAGTACGTTGGGAACCAATCCTACTTGGTCATGGACTTTCAACGGATCAACAACGGCTAATTCAACCAGTCAAAATCCAACTGCGATATGTTATCCGGCACCTGGTTCATATCAGGTTTCGTTAACGGTTACAGATGATAATGGTACAGATACTGAAACAAAAGTGAGTTATATAACTGTAACAGCTTCAGCAAATGCAGGATCTAACGTGGCTCAAAATTTATGTAATAACACAACACTTGATTTAAATACAGTATTATCTGGTCAAGACGCTGGTGGAACTTGGACAGAAACATCAGGAACTCCTTCTGGTCAATTTACAGCTGGAACGGGTGTGTTGGATGGAAATGGACTAACGGCTGGAAACGTTTATACTTTTGAGTATACCGTTACTGGTACATCTCCTTGTCCTGATGCAACTGCCACTGTTACTATTACAATGACAAGTTGTACAGGAACTCCTCCTACAGCTGACTTTTCAACTACAAATACTACTATTTGTGCGGGAGATTGTATAGATTTTTCAGATTTGAGTACAGTTGGAACCAATCCTACATGGTCATGGACATTTACTGGAGCTCAAACAACTTCTTCTACATCTCAAAATCCAACAGGAATTTGTTATATAAATCCAGGGACTTATGACGTGTCATTGACCGTTACAGATGATGGAGGAAGTGATACGCAAACCATGACTACATATATTACAGTAAATCCTTCGCCAAGTGTTACTGCTAGTGCTAGCCCGGCTACTACTATTTGTACCGGTGAGCAAGTAACATTAACAGGAAGTGGTGCACAAACCTACACATGGGATAATGGAGTAACAGATGGAACGGCATTTACTCCAACAGCAACTACTACTTATACGGTAACAGGAACAGATGCCAATGGATGTACAAGAGATGCTGTTATTACAATTACAGTTGAAGCTTGTGATACACTCACTGCCGGATGGTCTGTTTCAAGCAACACTATTTGTTCTGGAGATTGTATAACATTTACGAATGAAACCACCGGAACTGTATCTTATTATGAATGGGATTTTGGTGGAGGAGGAATACCTAATACATCAAATAGTTCTAATCCAACGGTTTGTTTCCCTGGAGTTGGTAACTACACAGTTGAATTAACTGCTATTGGTGGTGGAGATACTTCAGTATTTACAGATGTAATAACGGTTTTAGGTAGCCCTAGTATTACTGCTCAACTTGATACGGTAATTGATCTAGGTGGTACTGCAGGATTATATTCTTACGGTTTTGGACAAGGAACTTATCATTGGGAACCATCTGATGTGGTGTTATGTGATACTTGTTCAAGTACAGAAGCTAATCCAATTTTAGATACTGATTTTATTGTAACATTTACAGATACAAACGGATGTTCTGTTACTGACACTGTATTGGTATTGGTAAACTTTATTGAGGCTATAAATGTACCTTCTGCTTTCTCACCTAACGGTGATGGAACCAATGATGTGCTTTATGTGAAAGGTTACGGAATTGAGAGGATGACATTGACCATTTATAATAGATACGGTCAAAAAATATTTGAATGCGACAATCAGGGTATTGGTTGGGATGGAACATTCTTGGGAAGAGAAGAAAATTCCGGCGTATTTGCATGGGTCCTCGAGTATAAGTTGTTTAATGGCACCACGGGAGTGCTCAAGGGAAATACAACCCTGATAAGGTAATAACACCCAAAATTCAAAAGTGATGAAAAAGTTAGGAATCGTTTTAGTTTGTGTTTTGTCGGTGTTAAAAGCAAATGCTCAACAAGACAAGCATTTTTCAATGTTCGCAGAATCTCCTGTGTACATGAATCCTGCTACAGCCGGATTTATGCCCGGTAAATTGCAATTATTTACCAATTTCAGAATGCAGTGGTTAACTGTATCGGATAATCCATACCGAACAATTTCTGCGGCCGCAGATACTAGAGTTTTGGACAACGGAAACTTTATGGGATTGGGTTTAACCTTTTACAATGATGTTGCAGGTGATGGTCAATATATGATTAATGAAGTTACCGTTCCGATTAATTATGCATTAGAAGTTGGTAAGAATAGCCATGTTGCGCTAGGTTTACAATTTGGGTGGTATTCTAGAACACTACAAAGTGCTGCTTTCACCTGGGATAACCAATGGACAGGTGCAAGTTTTAATACAGATTTGCCAAGTAATGAGGCCATTTTTGGACAAAATTTTAGCTCAAGCAAGTTTGACTTGTCTACTGGATTCCACTATTACGGACATGTTAAAGAAAATGTAAGAATTAGTTTAGGAGTTGCCGGACATCATTTAACGAAGCAAAAAATCAATTTCTATTCTGATGACGATAAGTTGTTTAGAAAGTTGACCATCCATGGACAGGCAGAAATCAAACAAATAGGAACAACACTTACAGTTTATCCTGCTTTTTATGGATTTTTACAAGGACCCAATATGGAGTTCACAATGGGGTCTAATTTTAGATTCTTGTTAAGAGACGCTTCAAGAACAACAGGTTATTTTAGTGAGACGGCATTATCGTTAGGAGCATATTATAGATTTGGTGATGCAGTTTTGGTAAATGCCATATTGGATTTGTCAGGACTTTCTATTGGTGCAGGTTATGACATCAATATTTCTGGCATGTCTAAAGCCACAAACTCAGTTGGTGGTTTTGAAGTTTTTATTAGATATAGAATGAAATTCGCCAAGAAAGGTTTAGGAAATCCTTCGATCCACTAAACTCTTCGAATAAAAAATATGAATCCCACTCATGCGAGTGGGATTTTTTTGTTCGTACCTTTGCACCGTGGGAATAAAAATTCGCGATATAGATTTAGGTGACTTTCCATTATTGTTGGCGCCAATGGAAGATGTTTCTGATCCGCCTTTTAGAGCTTTATGCAAAAGGTATGGTGCAGATATGATGTATACCGAGTTTATTTCATCTGAAGGTTTAATTAGAGATGCAGCAAAATCTGTTCAAAAGTTAGATATCTATGAATATGAGCGTCCAATTGGAATTCAAATTTTTGGCTCAGACATTGAAAGCATGAAAAAAACCACAGAAATTGTGGAGAAAACTAATCCGGATGTGATTGATATCAATTATGGATGTCCGGTTAAAAAAGTGGCATGTAAAGGAGCAGGAGCGGGGATCTTACAAGATATCCCAAAGATGGTTGAAATGACCAAAGAAATAGTGAATACTACCCATTTACCAGTTACAGTTAAAACGCGTTTAGGATGGGATGATAGTACCAAATACATTGTTGAGGTCGCAGAGAGATTACAAGATGTAGGGATTGAAGCCATATCTATACACGGAAGAACCAGAAAACAGATGTATAAAGGTGATGCAGATTGGTCTTTAATTGCAGAGGTAAAGAATAATCCCAGAATGAAAATACCTGTGTTTGGAAATGGGGACATTAATTCAGGTGAAAAAGCGGTTGAATACAGAGATAGATATGGAGTTGATGGAATTATGATAGGACGTGCTGCAATAGGTAATCCATGGGTCTTTAATGATATCAAACAATACATGAAGGATGAAACAATCAGACCATCTGCAAGTATTAAAGAGAGAGTGCAAGTAACAAAGGAACATCTTGACATGTCAATTGAATGGAAAGGGGAGATACTTGGAATCAACGAAATGAAAAGGCATTATGCCAATTACTTTAAAGGAATTCCAAACTTTAAAGAATACCGAATGAAATTGGTTACCTCAATGGATTTGCAAGAAGTGTATGATACGCTTGCAAAGATTGAATCTGAATTTGGTGCTGTTGAAATCTAGAAATAAAATGGCCTGAAACCTACTTTACCTTGTGAAAATTCTAGTGCAGGAAAAGGAACTTTAAAATAATTCAATCCTCTAAAAATCAGTTTTAGCCATCTTCTATCTGTAGGAATGGCCTCAAAATTTACATCAAAAGATAAAAAATACTGCTTATACGGCGTAAAGCTTTGAGAAGTAATACCATCCGTATAAACGAAAGTACCGCCATCACCAATCAGCTGATTATTGATGCTGTATCCAAGTGATAAATTAATCCATTCAGGAAATTTAGATTCCTTTTTAAACCAATAAATGGGGTTGAAACTCATCCAATAGGTTTGACCATTGTAGTCTTTTAACATTCTGCTTGTGGCATTGCTTCCCAGAACTTCAGGTCTATATTCAGCTAAACCGGAATGATGCGCAGAGAATTTGAATTGGACATATTGTTTATTAAAAAAATACTCTTGTCCCCAATATGTGACAGCTCCTAATGTATTATAACCCATATCTCCCCATGAAAACCCCCATTGTTCATTCGTTGCGTCCAACAATTCAAAAGTTGACATATATCCTAAACTTACTCCTGCTCCTATAATAGATGCCTTTTTATGATTAAGTCCGGACCATTCATATAAATCACCAACGAATCTCCCAACATGATGTGAGATGTACAGATGACCCATTTTGTCCATGTGCTGCCATTGTTGATTATCGTTAAAAACATGAAATCCTGTTTTAGGAAAATCTTTGTACCAAACAAAATACAAACCACCAATAGATCCTGTCCAAGAAGCAGCTCCAATTGCACTTACAGCAATTAGTCGTTTTTTATTTAGGGAGTCAGATGGTACTAAAAATTGAGCATTCAACTTTGATGCGTTGAAGCTGAATATGATTAAAAAAAGTATGAACCTAATCCCATTCATCTTGTACGAAAATACAGCTATTTAAGTAAATTAGTTAGATTGATTTTTGATTTGGTTAGATACATCTCCATATTGATCTTTTTTTGTTGTTCTCAAACCCTTTTGGCTAAAGAGGTCAATTACATTTATTTTAAGAAAAAACAATCAGAAAGAACATTCAAATTAAAGCTCCCTTTAAAATGTCGTATTTATCCATCAGATGAAGACAAAAGATTTGGTAAGATTGTCGATTACAATGACAGTATAATTCATTTTGAGTATAAAGATTATGACACATCACATGTGAGTGAGATTCTAAAAATAGACTCACTTGGTAGAAAAGAAAAGTATGATTTGGTTGATTCTTTGATTGAACATAGCAAAGTCATACAAAAAATCCCACACGAGAAAATCCTAAAAATTTCAGTTTTGTCAGGAAGCGATAACCTTAGCAGGGAAATTGGAATTTTGGTTGCATCATTGGGTGTTATGGCAAGTGCAACGGCCTTACTAATTAGCAGATCACAAAAAGTAGGTTCATCATGGGATTTGGCCAACTACCTGGAACTTTCAGGTATAGGAATTAGTGTAGGAGCAATGGCCATCCTATACAAACGCAATATCAATATGGAAAAATGGGAATTTCACATTCCCAAATGATAATTACTTATACATTACTGATTTGATAGCAGCAACGATTCTAGGAACGTTTGGTAAAGCTGCATCAATCAAGCTTGGGCTAAATGCAAAAGGAGTATCAGTTTGAGTTACTCTTTTTACAGGAGCATCAAGATAATCAAATGCATAATTTTGTAAGTGATATGCAATCTCAGAAGAAATTGAAGCCAAAGGCCATGATTCTTCAACAACAACACAACGATTAGTCTTTTTCACTGATTCAACAACAGCTGCATAATCAATTGGTCTGATAGTTCTCAAATCAATAATTTCACAAGAGATTCCTTCTTTTGCTAATTCATCAGCAGCTTTATGTGCTTCTTTGATGATTTTACCAAAACTTACAATTGTAACATCAGTTCCTTCTCTTTTTACATCTGCCACTCCAATAGGAATGATGTATTCGCCTTCAGGAATTTCTCCTTTATCACCATACATTTTTTCAGACTCTAAGAAAACTACCGGATCCTCATCTCTAATAGCAGATTTTAATAAACCTTTAGCGTCATAAGGAGTTGAAGGTGTGATAACTTTTAATCCCGGAACATGAGCATAAAAAGCTTCAAAACTTTGTGAGTGTGTTGCAGCTAGCTGACCTGCAGTTCCGTTCCCACCTCTAAATACAATTGGACAACCAACTTGTCCTCCAGACATTTGCAACATCTTTGCTGCTGAATTAATAATCTGGTCTGCAGCTAAAATGGCAAAGTTCCAAGTCATAAACTCAACGATTGGTCTCAAACCATTCATGGCTGCACCAACTCCAATTCCTGCGAAACCTAGCTCGGCAATTGGTGTGTCAATTACTCGTTTAGGTCCAAACTCATCTAACATTCCTTGAGATACTTTATAAGCTCCGTTATACTCGGCTACTTCTTCACCCATTAAGAATACGTTCTCATTGGCGCGCATCTCTTCAGACATTGCCTCTCTTAAGGCTTCACGAAATTGTACAGTTTTCATTTGCAAAAAAAAGTTTGCGCCAAAACTACGAAATATTGCATTTAATGCGCGATTTCATTCATACTTTTTAACGTCAATAAATTTTCCGGTAAATTTTCGCTTCTCCTATCTTTTATTTTTCAGGGATTAGGGTTATATTCGCACCCCCGTATAAATGTGTATGGGTTAAATTACATTTTTAGAGATGGCTATAATTGGTAAAATTCAAAAGAATTCAGTGCTTCTGCTAGTTGTTATCGGAGGTGCTATGTTGGCATTTATCTTTTCAGATAATTTCTCTGGAGGAGGAGGATCAGGTGAGATTCTTCCTTTAGGAACTGTTTATGACGAAGGAATTGACGAAGAAGAGTACGAGCAGTTAAGAACAGTTTATGTTGACAGAGAAATCAGTAGCGCAATGGAGCAAAATGGCGGAAATGCGATATCTGATGATCAAAGAAGACAAAAAGAACAACAAGCGGAAGATCAAGCATTCAATGAAGTAATCAGAAGAAACTTGATGAATCGTGAGTTTGATAAATTAGGTATTGTGTGTACTACTACTGAGTTAACTGACATGTTACATGGTAATCACATTCACCCTTGGGTAGAAGCAATTCCTATGTTTAGAGACAGAACCGGTCAATTTTCACGTGACTCTGTAAGAAACTATATGAGATTTTTAGGTCCTGAAAATGAGCCATTGGATAATCCTGATTTTAGAGAAGCATGGTTGCAAAGCGTTAAGCAATGGCAAGAATTCGAAAGAGAATTAATGGATACCAGAAAAGCAGATAAATATGTGACTTTGATTAAAAATGGTTTATTCGTTAACTCTTTAGAAGCTGAACATGACTATTACTCAAAAAGTGAAACAAGATCAATCAGATTTGTAGTTCAAAAATATACTGATATCCCTGATTCAACTGTTAACCTTACAGACGAAGATATTAAAGCATATTATGATGAGCACAAAGACGAAAAGCAATTTGAAATGCAAGAGTCTAGAGATGTTGATTACGTAACTTTTGAAGTAAAACCAACTGAGGATGACGTTCAAGATATTAAAGAGGAAATGACCTCTATGAAAGAGAAATTCGCTAAAACTGATGAGAACCTTAGTTTTATGATGAAAAACTCTTCAATCCAAACTGGTTGGGATACTATTGAATACAATAGAGGAACAACTGCATTTGGTCTTGCTAATCCACAATTTGGTATCCCTGGAACAATTACAGAAGAGGCTGATGACGCAGTACAAGAATCAAAAGTAGGTGATGTTATTGGACCATTTAGTGCAGTTGATCAAGGAACTGGAGATGATATCGTATATATTGCTAAAGTAACTAAGACCAGAACTGAAAAACAAGCTTGGGTAAGACACATCCTTATCCAAATAGATGCTACTAGATCTGAAGAAGAAGCAAAAGCAATGGCTGACAGTGTTATTGCTGAAATCAAAACTAACAGCAACTTCGTTGAAATGGTACAAAAAGTATCAGAAGATCCAGGATCAAAAGAAACTGGTGGTGAATACAAATGGTTTGCTGAAGGAAGAATGGTTCCTGAGTTTAATGATGCCTCATTTAACGGAGCTATTGGTCAATTACAATTAGTTAAAACTACTTATGGTTATCATATTGTTGAAGTTCTGGGAAGAGCGGAAAGAGTAATTCCTTCTTTGGCAGTTGTAACTAAGAAAGTAGAACCATCTGAAAATACAATCTTAGATAGAGAGCAAATGGTTTTTGACTTTATCTACAATGTAAATAATTCAGATAAAGATTCAGCTTTCTTTAACATTTCAAGTGACAGTGGTTTAACTGTTTTACATTCTAGAGTTTGGATTAACCAAAACTACATTAATGGAATGAACGACAACAAAAAAATGATGGGATTCCTTTTCAATAGAAATAGATTAGAAGGAGATATCTCAGATCCATTGTTTGACGGAGATAAATATGTTGTTGCTTATTTAACTAACATCATTGAAGAAGGTACACCTGAATTTGAAGATGTAAAAGAGCAAATGAGATTCCCTGCATTGAAAGACAAAAAAGCTGCAATGTATATGGATAAAATGGCCGGAAAAGAGAATCTTGAGCAAGTTGTTCAAGTAATGAATAAAGGTCAAATTTTGAATGCTCAGTTAACTTTCGGTGCAAATGTTATTGCCGGTGGTGGAGGAAATGAGCCTGAAGTAATTGGTTCTTTATTTAGAAGTGAATTACAAGAAGGATACATGACTGTTCCATTAAAAGGAAGAACTGGAGTTTACGTTTGTATTTTAGACAGAATTTCTCCTCCTGCTGAAACTTCTGATTACTCAGAGCAAACTGCTTATTTAACAAGTAGCAGAAGACAAACTGCAGATAACCTTGTTATCAGAGCTTTAAGAGAAGCTGCTGATGTACAGGATAACAGAAGAAAAAGAGAATATCAATAACAGTTGATTTATATCATTTGAGAATCCCTTTCCATTGATATGGAAGGGGATTTTTTTTAAGTCAACTTTGGGTCAATTTCAATTTTATTAAATTTAAAATCAGAATGAAAACAAAAACGCCAAAAGAAACCCTGGCAATCCAAACAAAAGTTGTGTTGCCTCACGAAACAAATTCGTTGGGAAAATTGTTCGGTGGAGCATTGTTAGCCTGGATGGATGAAATTGCAGCTGTTTCAGCTCATAGACATTCAAAAAGGGTAGTTGTTACTGCATCAATTAATAATGTTTCATTTGGTGAACCCATTGATTTAGGTGCAATTGTAACACTGGAAGCAAAGGTGTCGCGTGCTTTTTCATCTTCAATGGAAGTGTTTATTGATGTATTTGTGGAAGATAGATTAACTGGTGAGATGCGTAAATGCAATGAGGCGATTTATACCTTTGTTGCTGTTGATCAAAACGGCGGACCTATTAGCGTGCCTGAATTGGTTCCTGAAACCGAATTGGAAAAAGAAAGGTTTGATGCGGCATTGAGAAGACGTCAACTAAGTTTAGTTTTAGCCGGCAAACTAGATCCGCATGATGCTACAGAATTAAAATCAATTTTTATATAAATAAAACCCTGCTATGAAACGAATTTTTATTGCAATTATGGCTGTTTCTCTTTTCTCTTGTGGAGGAGAAGAAACAACAGAAAATGAGCACAACGAAACAACTAATGATCAAGAGCAAACTGAAGTTCAGGATGAAAGTCTTGATATGGAAATTGCGGATTTCAAGTACTTTGAAGACTACACAAAAATCCAAACAAGACAACAGTTGTATGAAATTTTTGGAGAAGACAATTTGGATGATGATACGGCCTGGTTTGGTGAAGGTACAACCATGTTTATGTGTACAGATTTAACGAACCCTGATAATGGATGGTTGATCAGATATGTATTTGATGAATTGCAAATAGACTCCGTTAGCTTTATTGAAACAAGGTTCCACAATTTTGATAGCGATTACAATGATTTAGGAACTCAAAAGGTTGAAGCAGAGAATGGATTGTATACAGGAATGCCTTTAGCAGAATTAGTAGAGTGGCAAGGCAACGATTTCGATTTCTCTGGATTTGGATGGGATTATGAAGGAGGAATCAGTTATGATCCTGATTCAAAATTAGGACAATCTAAAGTAATGGTTAGTTTAACATTGAATGTTACTGAACTGTTAGATGACAAATTCAATTCAATTTATGGAGATACAAAAATTAACTCTTCAGATGAATTGGCTAAAGAAGCTCCAATTGTGGTTGGTTATATGAGCTATTTCGTAAAGGAATACTAGAAAAAAATTGAAATACAATGGAAAAGCGTCCTTTATTAAAGGGCGTTTTTTTTATCCCTGTATATCTTTCACAATAGCTTTGGTGTCTTGTAGCATCATACAATTGAAATGTCCTTTAGGGCATCTATCATAGCCTATTTTAGAACAAGGTCTGCATTTTAATTCCACTTCATGAATACTAAAATTGGCTTCTTCGTTGGGGATATATGGAAACATGCCAAATGCCGGACTTGTGTTTCCCCATATTGAAACAATTTCTTTTTTAAACGCCGCAGCTATGTGCATTAAACCGGTGTCATGTGTGATTACTTTTTCTGATCTATCCAAAATAGAAGCGGATTGATGTAGATTTATTTTTCCAACCACATTGACGACATTTTCACAAACAGCTTCAATTTTACCTGCATTTTCAACATCTTCTGGCCCTCCAAGTATAACAACAGTTTTGTCCAAATGCTGAATGATTTCAATGATCTTTTCATTTGGAAGTCGCTTGGTTCCAAATTTGGCTCCAATAACAAATGAATAATACTTTCTGGGGATGTTGTAGTCAGCCAAACTGACCATCCATTTTTCAGGAATGAAGTAATCTAAGCCTGCATGATCATTTTTTACTCCCAATGGTTTTACTGCTTCAAAATACCTGTCAACAATGTGTTTAGATGGCATTTTATTTATTTTTAGTTTCGTCAACATCCACTTGTGCTTATTTAATTTAGGAAAGCTGGCAGATGGTCTTCTCAACTTGCTTTTCAACCTAAAACTTCTCAAGTTGTGATGTAAATCAACAATAAAATCAAATTTCTCTTCTTTTAAGGCTTTGGTGACTTCAGTAACCTCTTTATCTATGGTCCATAATTTATCAACGTATGGATTTACTTCAAACAATGAAGAATAACTTTTCTTAGTGATAAAATGTACTTCTGCATCCAGCTGTTTTTTAATACAGCGAATTACAGGTGTAGTTAAAACTATATCACCTATAGATGAGAACCGTATGATCAAAATTTTCTTCACCGATAACAAATGTAAGAAACCCTTGCTTACTCTTTGTTTTTTGTGTCTATGATAATTGTGACAGGACCGTCATTAACTAAGCTCACTTGCATATTAGCACCAAATTCTCCGGTTTGTACTTCTTTACCTAGTATCTCACTCATTTTTGAAATGAATTTTTCGTACAATGGGATGGCAACTTCTGGCTTGGCAGCTTTAATGTATGAAGGGCGATTGCCTTTTTTTGTTTTGGCGTATAAAGTGAATTGTGAAATCAATAAAATGCCTCCATCCACATCAGAGATGGATAAATTCATCAATCCATCATGATCTGAGAATATACGCAAGTTGTAAATTTTGTTTGCCAACCAATCAATGTCTTCTTGTGTGTCATCTTCAGCTATTCCTAACAGAATAACATATCCGACATCAATTTTTCCCATCACTTTGCTGTTGATGCTTACAGAAGCAGATGACGCTCTTTGAATAACAGCTTTCATTATTTGTAAATATCTTTGCGATAGGTTTCATCCTCATCCGCTTCCATCATTGTGACGTAATTGTAGTAACGCTCTGCAGATATTTCACCACTTTCTACACCTTCTTTTACTGCACATTGAGGTTCTTGCAAATGCTGGCAATTATTGAATTTGCAATCATGTATCACGGCTCTCATTTCAGGAAAGTAATGTGACAATTCACTTTTATCAAAATCAATCAAACCAAAAGCTTTAATTCCGGGTGTGTCAATGATAAATCCACCGGTTTTTAAAGGGTACATCTCTGCAAAAGTGGTGGTGTGTTGCCCGGCAAGATGAGACATACTGATTTTACCGGTTTTAAGATCTAAAGTACTGTCTAAGGTATTGATCAGTGTAGATTTTCCTACTCCTGAATGCCCACCAAACATTACTTTTTTACCTTTGATTTCTTCTCTTAAAAATGCAACTGATTGTTCGTTTTGTGCTGAGATAGTGAGACAACGATATCCAACATCTTTGTATATCTGCATAAAGTTCTCTAACACAACCAGGTCTTCTTCTTCATACAAATCTACTTTATTAAACAAAATAGTGACAGGTATGTGATAGGCTTCAGCTGTTACCAAAAATCTGTCAATGAATGCGGTATGAGTTTGTGGTGCCACCAATGTTACCAGTAAATAAACGTGGTCAATATTGGCTGCTAAAATGTGTGATCTTTTGCTGAGGTTGATTGATTTTCTGATGATGTAGTTTTTGCGAGGAAGAATTTCTTTAATGACACCATTGTCATTTTCTTCAATTTCAAACATTACTTCATCTCCAACAGCTACGGGATTGGTAGATTTAATTCCTTCAAGTCTCAGTTTACCTCTAATACGACAGTCTCTTTCTTTACCGTCTTCTTCCATTACACGGTACCAACTTCCTGTGGACTTTATGACAATTCCCTTTTTCAATCAGACGTAAAAATAGCATTTAATTAGAAGTGTGTGCTGTCAAAAACATAGGTAGTTGAGAAATGGTCATATCTATTTTCTATATCCTATATTCTGGTGTCTGACTTCTATTTATATACTATCTTAGCGGCCGTGCAAAAACTAAGTATCATAATCCCTGTGTTTAATGAGGCTGCCACTATTGGAGATGTAATTCATGCTATGGATAAATTGCAATTGGTAGGCGGAATTGAAAAAGAAGTGATATTGGTGAATGATGCATCAACAGACAGTAGTAAAGGGATCATTGAAGAGGCTATCAAATCGGTTACTGTGAATATCAAGCATATTGATCACGCAGAGAATACCGGAAAAGGTGGAGCAATTCATACCGGAATTAAAGAAGCCAGTGGTGACTATACTATTATTCAGGATGCGGATTTAGAATTGGATCCTAATGAGATCAATGACTTATTGCAGGTTGTTTTGGACAAGAAAGCAAATATCGTTTATGGTTCAAGATTCTTAAAAGAAAACCAAAAAGGAGGTACCAAATTAAGCAATATGGCAAATGGTTTTTTAACCCGATTGTCAAATGTAACTTTTGGAATTCGCATTACGGATATGGAGACATGTTATAAATTGGTACCTACTGAATTGTTTCAATCATTAAATCTTGTAGAAAAAAGGTTTGGTTTTGAACCTGAAATCACTGCTAAATTGGCCAAATCTAAAGAGCTTAAATGGGCTGAAGTTCCTATTACTTATAATCCCAGAACCGAAGAGCAGGGGAAGAAAATTGGATGGAAAGATGGTTTTAGAGCAATTTGGTGTATTCTCAAATACGGCTTATCGAGAAAGCAGTAGTTCGATAACATTTTTACATTTTTTAGCAATATCACATTGTTACATTCGTAACTTTGTGAGTTACTAATGGAAACAAGGGTGGACAGCAAACAACAAAAATATGATGAGGCTTATTTGCGCATGGCACAAGAGTGGGCAAAACTGTCTTATTGCAAAAGAAAACAAGTAGGATCCTTAATTGTGAAAGATAAAGCCATCATCTCTGATGGATATAATGGAACCCCTTCTGGTTATACAAATTGTTGTGAAGATGATGAAGGAGATACTCACTGGTATGTTTTACACGCAGAGGCAAATGCCATTCTTAAGGTCGCTAAGTCCACTCAAAGTGCAGATGGAGCGACCCTGTATATTACCTTGTCTCCTTGTAAGGAATGTAGTAAATTGATTATTCAAGCTGGAATTAAAAGAGTGGTATATCACGTTAAATACAAAGATGATTCGGGGATTAATTTTCTTGAAGAGTACGGAATCGACGTGAAACACATAAAAGAAATATAATGGAGGAAAATAAAAGAAGCTTATTGTTTATTGTTCCAATTTTGATGGGAGGATTTTTGGCGCTGGGTATTTGGTTAGGAAGTATGTTTACTCCTGTAAGCGTAATGTCTAACCCAGTTGTTGAGAATACAACAAAATTCAATACCATTCTTGAGTTGATTGAGGATAAATATGTTGATTCTGTTGATCATGATTTATTAATTGAAAGCTCAATTGAGGGTATGATTAAAAAACTTGATCCTCATTCTTCATATATACCTGCTTCAGATTTAGAGTCAGTAAATGAACAATTGTATGGAAGTTTTGGAGGTGTTGGAATTCGTTTTTTAATTCATGAAGATTCATTGGTGGCAACACACATTTTACCGGGTGCACCGTCAGAAAGAGCCGGACTTTTACCGGGAGACAGAATAATTGAAATTGATGGGGAAGACGTAACTGATGGGACATTGACTAACCTGGATGTAACAGAAAAGTTAAAAGGAAGAGCAGGCTCAGCTGTTAAAGTAAAAGTGTACAGAAAAGGGATCACTAAGGATTTATCGATTACAAGAGGAACTATTCCTTTGAGCAGTATTGATGCTGCAATAATGTTGGATAGTGAAGTTGGATTTATCAAGTTAAACGGCTTTACAAGTCAATCTTATAATGAATTTCATGATGCTGCTGCTGCATTGAAACAAAAAGGGATGAAGAAAATGATCTTTGACCTTAGAAACAATGGCGGTGGGTTGATGAGTGCCGCTACAGATATTTGTGATGAGTTTTTAAAGTCGGGGAAATTAATTGTTTATACAGAAGGAAGAACATCTGGTAAAACAGAGTATCACTCAAGTTCAAAAGGAATTTTGGAGGATATTGAGGTGATTGTTTTAATCAATTCGCTTTCGGCATCTGCCAGTGAAATTGTAGCAGGAGCTATTCAGGATAATGACAGAGGTTTAATAATGGGGAGAAGATCATTTGGTAAAGGATTAGTGCAGGATCAAAGTGAATTTACAGATGGAAGTGCTTTGCGATTGACTATTTCAAGATACTATACTCCAAGTGGAAGAAGTATTCAAAAGCCATATGGTGACGATATAGATTACGAAAATGATTACTGGAACAGAATTGAAAGCGGAGAGTTACTGAACGAAGACAGTATAAAACTTGATGAGAATTTGAAGTTCAAAACTATTGGTGGCAGAACTGTTTATGGTGGAGGTGGAATTTATCCGGATGATTTTATTCCAAACGATACAGCCGGAGCATCTTATTACCTAACATCATTGTATTACAAAAATGCTTTCAATCATTTTGCCATCAAATACTTGGATAAAGAACGAGAGAATTTAAAGGATTTTGACAAGTTCAATAGTTCGTTTAATGTAGACAACAACATGTTTAATGACTTTATTAAATATGCAAGCAAATTGGGTGTTGAAGAAAATCCAATAGATATTGTTACTTCCAGATCAACTATTAAAAACCGAATCAAAGCAGAGATTGCCAGACACATTTGGCAAGACAACGGTTACTATATGATCTATGTTCAAAATGACATGGACGTACAAGAAGCGCTTAAAAAGTTCAGATCAGGTAAATCACTGGTGTCAATGCTAATAGAATGAGAATAATATTAGGGGAGTTTATCGGGACATTTATCCTGGTATTTATTGGATGCGGCTCAATAGCTTTTGCCACGTATGTTTACCCAATTTCATTACCCGTAATTGCATCAATTTGGGGATTGGCGGTTTTTACCGGAATAATGTCAAGTGCTAAACTTTCTTCCGCTCATCTCAATCCTGCAGTTACTTTGGCTTTTGTTGGTCTTAAAAAAACCGGTACTAAAGAGATTCCATTGTATTTTTTAGGGCAGATTTTGGGATCATTTTTAGCAGCAATTCTGCTCTTTATACTCATACAGTCTAATATTTCAGATGCATGGACATTTGAAAGTGCCAGGATGTTTGGCGAGTATTATGGCTCAGAGCCTAGTACTGACTTTGAAATTTTTCCATTTATGGCTGAGTTTGGAGGTACTTTTTTATTGATGTTGGGAATTTTAATCATCACTTCATTTAAGTACAAATCTGAGTTGCCAAGCGTAGCTTTTTTGATAGGAGTGCTTTTAACGGTATTGATAATTGTTTTCGCGCCTTATTCGCAAGCTGGTTTTAATCCTGCAAGAGATTTTATTCCTCGATTAGTAAGTTATTTACAAGGATGTGATTTTGCTTTTGATTACAACAATTTAGCCTGGTTGACAGTTTATATCTTGGCTCCAATTTTAGGCGCAATTGTCGGCGCTATTATTTATATGTTGATTAAAAAGAGCAAAAAAAATCCTGCCCAAAATTGAGCAGGATATATAGTTTAAGTCTTTATTGATTAGTTAATCTTTCCTGTAATTGCTTCTGAAACATTTATAATGTGATCACCAACTTTTTCAAGTGAAGAGAAGATGTTACTAAACACCATTCCGCTTTCCATATTAAAGTCAGGATTTTGCATGTTTTCTAAATGCTCTTTTCTCAATTCATTTCGCTTTTTATTGATTTGATGCTCAGCTAATTGAGCAGGTTCAATAGAAACTGCTTCCCATTCAGCATTTAAGTTATCAATCATTATTTCAAAGGCGCCATCAACCAATTTCAACATCTCAAAAATGTTAGCTCTTTGTTCTGGTAAGAAGTATAATTTTTGTTCGTCCTTACGCTCCAATGTTTTTGAAATTTGATAGAAAATATCTCCAATTCTTTCCAAATCATTAACTATAGCATTCATTGAACGAACTCTCTGAGCTGTTTCTGCAGTCATTTCACCTTGAGAAACTTTTGAAAGGTAATTGGCAACCTCAATTTCTACGCGGTCAGTAATCTCTTCATACTTAGCAATTTTCTCATGAAGCTTCCCTTTAGCTTTTTTGTTTTGTTCAACCAATAGTTTTTTCATGAAACCTGCCATTCTAGAAGTAATTTCACCAAATTTCGCAACTTCTTTTTTAGCTTCTAAAATTGAAAGGTCAGGCGTTCCCATCATTCCGGTACCAATATAATCCAGGTGGAATTCTTCATCAATTGCACCTCTAGAACGTACAGTTTTTTCAGCCAGTTTTACCAATTTAGGTACAAACCAAACTAATACTAATACGTTGGCAATGTTAAATGCAGAGTGGAAAATAGCAAGTCCTTCATTAGCATCTTCCGGGTTTGAGAAAGGATCACCATCAACAAAATAAGCTACTCCCTTGAGGAATAATTGGAAAACCAGAACGCACCAAATAACTCCAATAATATTGAATAAAGCATGGATTCTTGCTGCACGTTTGGCATGTACGTTTCCAATTAATGCAGCCAATTGTGCAGTAATAGTAGTTCCAATGTTTTCACCTAAAATCATAGCAGCTGCTACTTCAAACGGAAGAACACCTCCACCAACAAGTGTCATTGTCAATGCCATGGTAGCGGAAGAGGATTGAATTAATACAGTGGCAAGGGTACCTAATCCAATAAACATTAAAGTACCTAATAAGCCAGAATCTTTATAGTCAACAAAGAATTGGATCAAAGGAGAATCCGCTCCAATATCCGGCACATTGTCTTTTAAGAATCCAAGTCCCATAAAAAGCAATGAGAAACCAATAATTACTGAAGCCCAATTCCTTACCGAACTTTTACCAAAGAACAACAATGGAGCACCAAATGCTATTAAAATTAAAGCGTAAGCACCAATATCTACTTTGAATCCAAACAATAAAATCAACCAGGCCGTCATGGTGGTACCAATGTTAGCACCCATAATAACCCCGGTAGCCTGTTTAAGATTCATTAATCCGGCGTTTACAAAACTCACTGTCATCACAGTAGTAACTGAAGAAGACTGCACAATTGAAGTAATCCCTAATCCGGTAAAAATTCCTGAAATTCTGTTTGAAGTAATTGATCCAAGCATGTTTCTTAATCTTGAACCAGCTGCTTTCTGCAATCCTTCAGACATGATTTTCATACCATAAATGAACATCCCTAAAGAACCTAAAAGCACTAATAATTTGAATATTCCCCAGCTACGTTTAGTTTCAAACTTGCTTTCTTTTGACCAGATGTGTTTGCCATCTACAACTAATCCTATTTTGTAAATGTATTTTTCACCACCAACAAGATCTTTTTCTTTGATTTTTACTTTGTTGATGTCTATTTTATCTTTTACCTGCCATTTACCTTTTTCAGGATTAAGTTCATTTTGTTTTTTTCCAATTTTGGTATTCCATTGTACTATGTAATAGGCATCAGGAAAATAGCTTAAAATTTCACTTAGTGCTCCATATTCAATTGCCCAAAAAATCTCTACGCTTTCTTCTTTTCCTTTGGCACCATTATTTTTAAATATGTTTTGTGAAAGGGTATGACAAAGTTCAATTTCGTTGTTATAAACTATTTCATCTTCGCTAGATCCACTTCCAATTTGATAATCAAAAAACAGATTTTCTGTAAGACTTTCAAATACAATAGCCGTATCAGCTGCCGGAACAACCTTTTCAATCCAATTTTCTTGATTTTTGGACTTTAACTTAATACCAATAAATGAATCTTCTGTATTATCAGTTTTCCAGGTAAAAGTAAGATTCCCGGTTTCTAATAATTTAAGTGTTCGATTATCCTCTGCATTGACAAAATTAAAATCAAGGTGCTTTAATTTTAATAAAGGTTGAGTTTGAATTGTCTGTTGTAGTGAGTCTGCAGGATTAATTTGAGATGCCCCTATAAAAGGTATTAAAAAGGCAATAATTGCAAGAATTATTAATGGCTTTCTCATTTATTAGTCATTTGATATTTGCACAAATTTAATGTAAGTACTGCTCAGTATTTGATAACGTACATTAAGCTTGTGTTAACTTAAGTCAGGCAAAGATAAAACAGCTACCTCTAATTACTGTATTAAAGATGGATAAAAAGTTTAACTATGTACAATAAGACGAATTATTTAGAAGAAAATAAAGTTTTACCCCTTGGCCCATAGGTGATTAAAGTGATGTGTTTTAGAATTCGTCAATAATATTTAACTTAGGATTCAAGAAAACAATTGATAATAAATGAAAAAAACCGTCCTGATTATAGATGACGAACCTGATATCAGAGTATTGCTAAAGTACAATATTGAAAAGGAAGGATTTGTTGTTGTGGAGGCGTCAAACGGACCGGAAGGAATAGAAGTTGCACAAAAGGTTTCACCTGATCTTATTTTATTAGATGTGATGATGCCTGGGATGGACGGAATTGAAACGTGTGAGAAAATCAAAAGTATTCCTGCTTTGGAAAATACCATTATATGCTTTTTAACTGCTAGAGGAGAAGATTACTCACAATTAGCAGGTTTTGAAGCTGGAGCAGATGATTACATTGTTAAGCCAATCAAGCCTAAAATTCTAATCAGTAAAATTGTTGCTCTGTTCAGAAGAGTGGATTCTTCAACTGCAAGTTTGCAGCAAGATGACGTAATAGGCTCTTTGACTTTGGATAGGGAAAAGTATGTAGTTATTAAAAATGATGAAGCTTTGACTTTGCCTAGAAAGGAGTTTGAGTTGCTGTCATTATTAATGTCAAAACCCGGAAAAGTATTTAAACGAGATGAAATAATGAATCGCGTTTGGGGAACAGATGTCATTGTGGGTGATCGTACAATTGATGTTCACGTGAGAAAACTAAGGAAGAAAATTGGAGATGAGTTTATAGAAACCATCAAAGGAGTTGGATATAAATTTGTTAATGTATAAATAAAAAAAGGCCTTCATCACTGAAGGCCTTTTTTCTTTGGGTTTATTATTTTAATCTAACTACTAAAGAGCTTTAGTCCATCCAGTAGTCCATCCTGAATCAGCTCCAGTTCCAGTTCCGTCAACTGCAGCAGCTCCCATAGTAGCAGCATTTGTAGAATCAGTACCAGTAGTTGCAGAAACAACAATATCAGTAGTAACGTTTGTTGTAGTTACACCAGAAATATCTAACGTTCCAGCTGTTACATTTGCAACAGTTACATCATGTTGAATATCAATTCCTGTAGCGCAATCCTCAATTAAGATGTTTGAAAGGATACCAGCAGTTCCTTCTCTTAATTTAATTCCAACTTTTCCAGCTGAAACTCCTCTTCCCATGATTGTAATTTTAGAAAGAGTTGGAGAAGACATTGGTGAAGCAGAGTTATTATCTCCGTTGTTATCAGCTTCGATACCTCTATCACCAGTTGTAGGATCTTGTTCTACGATCCAGTTTTCACCAGTTCCTGACCATCCGTGAGTCCAGTCAAATGAATCATCTCCGTTTCCAGTAGACAAAGCATAAGTTAAGCTAACTGTTCCACCAAAGAATTCAAATCCATCATCATTTCCTCTATATGCTTGTAAGTGGTGTAATGTAGTTCCTGAACCAACTCCGTTAAAAGAGAAACCGTTCAATTCGTTGTTTACAGACAATAATTTACCTGCATATTCAACTCTTACATAACACATTGTTCCTGAATTATCAGCAGCATCAGTACCACCATAAGTTCCAGTTCCACCTTCACCTTCAGCAGTAGCACCAGTGTTGATTGGAGCATATCCATTTAAGATAATTCCTCCCCAGTCTCCAGCAGCTGGAGTAGAAGAAACAGGAGTAAATACGATTGGATCAGTAGCTGTTCCACAAGCGTTAATTTTACCTCCTTGAGAGATAGCTAAAAATGGTACTGTTCCGTCATCAGCAGTGTAAACTGTAGTACCTGCATCAATTGTTAATGTAGCACCATCACCAACGAAAACACCTCCTGATAATAACCAGTTTGAGTTTGCATCTAAAGTGTAGTCCTCAGTTAAAGTCCCAGTGATTTGCTTGTAAACTGTTCCACTGTACTCAACCTCAGTGTACCATGAAGGGTAAACACAAGGATTGTCCGGATCATCTTTTTTAGCTTCTGGATTGTAGTTTGTTGCATTAACATCTGTACATCCTTTCTTTTTACATGAAGGAGTAACGAATGCGATTCCTCCTATTAATAGTGCACCAACTATGGCTGTTCTGTTTAATTTCATTTCAATACTTTTTTCGAATTAACTTGATACAAATTTCGGACAATTAAACGACCAACTATTTATGCTCAAGTTATACTTGTGTTAATTAATAGTGACCAGTAATTAATGTTTAGTTAACAAAAAAAACCTTGCAGTATTTCGTGCAAGGTTTTTGTTATTCAATTAGTTATCAGAATTATTTCTTGTCTTTCTTCTTTTGAGTAAAGTTGTATGATACAGATAAACTGAAATCAATTCCTCTTCTGAATTCAGAAACACTTAAGTCTCCACCTACAGGTTGTGTATTTTCTTGTACAACTTTGATATAAGGATTCAATAAGTTTCTAGCTTTAACTCCTACAGAGAATCTATCATCAAAAGTAACTTTAGAAATAAAGTTCAATGTGTTAACAGGTAAAGCATATTGATCTCCAATTCCGTTTCCACCTACAGCTACCAATCTTCTTCCAAATACATTGTAAGCCAATGCAACTAGGACAGATTTTTTAGCCTCTTTGAAATCTCTTTGGTATCTCAAGTCAACATTAAGTAAGAATGGTGAAGCTCCTTCTAATGGTCTTCTATAATTTGTACTAATGTTTCCTGCGTCAAGTGTATCAATAGTAACTTGTGTCCACATAAATGAAGCGTTCATTCCAATTCCGAAATATTTCAAAAATGATGAATCTCTTTTTTCTGCTTTTACGAAACAATCTAAACTTCTCATATATTCTACTTCAACTCCGGCAACTTGTCCTTGTTTTGCATTTGAGAAACTAGCTAACTGTCCAGATGCGGTTCCACGCATTGTTTGCTCAATTGGATTTTGCAAGAATTTGTAGAAACCTCCGATTGTGATCATTTCACCCGGGCTAGGGTAACGCTCATAACGGAAATCTGCATTGTAGTTAACACCATTTTTCAAAGTATCATTTCCTTGAGCTTTAGTTCCTGAGAAGAACAAAGTATATTGGAAAGGAGCTACTTCATTAAACTTAGGTCTTGTCAATGTTTTGCTGAAAGCCAATCTTAAAACGTCTTTTTCAGAAGCTTCATATTTGAAAATCAAACTTGGTAACAAACCTTGAACAAAATCTGTAGGAACGATAGTGTTGTTGTATTTTGAAGGAGTTGTTTGATCTCTGTTATACACTCTTTGCTCAGAAAATTCTTTTCTAATACCAGGAATCATCTCCAACTTATTGAATTTGAATTTGGCATCAATGTATGCTCCAATTACATTTTGAGAAGCAACATATGAAGATCCGAAATTGGCTAACTCATCAATATAGAACAAACCATTTTCGTGATTTTCATCTGTAAAATATTGAGCAGTGTTGTAAATATCTACAGGTTGAATACTGTCAGCTAAATTTTTGATATTGTAGTTAAACTGTTTGTAATCAAAATTTCTTCTTTTTGCTTTGTAATCAGCACCTACGTTAAAAGTAATCAACTCTTCAACTTCGGTATTTCCTCTTTCAGTTTTTACTTCTTTAAATTTCAATACGTATCTAGCATTAGCTTTTGCACTGATCTCATTTTCTTTCAAAATACTAAAGAATCTGTGATTTTCGTTTACATCAAGTGCATTCCATAAATCGTAAGAATCTGTTTGAGCAGGATCACCTGTATATAAAGCAACCAACTGTCTTCTGTCTGGTTCTTTACTTCCGGTGATGTTATATGCACCTCTCCAGTCAACTATCAATCTTGCAAAGTCTTTATCATCTTTATGAGTAAAGAATTTGTGTGTTCCAATCAACTGATTAACATTCAAGAAATTTTGTTTGTACGTAAATCTTCTTGAATAAACGTAGTACGGATCGTAATCAAAGTGATATCCCCAAGTTTCTCTTGTTTCATCATTTGATTTGTTTACGAATAATGAATTTACGCTAATAGCATGGTCAGGATTAATTCTGTAGTAGAGATTCAATAATCCTGTTGATGCAGTTTCGTAATTATACTGATAGACATCATAGTTTAATCTTTCTTCACTTTGAGCGTTGATAATTTTTACAACACCTTCTTGATATTTTAATGAGTTTTCATTTTTCAACAAGGCCAAGAATCCAAATCCTTTTGACTTATCTTTTTTGTCAGACATATCAAAGAAGTTTCCTCCAGTAATAGAGAAATTGATGTTTGGTCTTGCAATTTTGGAAACGATATCAAAGTTGTTAGAGAAATCTGCTGATTTATCATACTGAGTATTGTACAACAAGTCTGGGAACAAAGTGTTAACTCCAGGAAAAGAAGTCAATGGTTTTGAATTTGTAAATACTTCAGTTGGAATATTTCTTGTTCCATCATCAAATCCAAAGTAATCAAATTTACCACCTCTGTAAGAGTTGAATGGTCTGAAAACAGTTTGAGAATTTCCTCCTGTGCTCAATGATACCTTCAAAGTTGGTTTATTGTAAAAACTCTTAGTAGTAATGTTAAAAGCACCACCTGCAAAGTCTCCGTAGAATTCTGATGACATAACTTTTGAAACTTGAACTGAGCTTACAACATCTGTCGGAAATAAATCCAAAGGAACAACTCTAAAATCTGGATCTGGAGAAGGTAATGGTAAACCATTTAAATATGCAACATTATATCTGTCACCTAAACCTCTTACATAAAGTACAGAACCTACTGTAGAAAGACCAGTGATTTTTTTCACTGAACCTCCAACATCTCCTTCACCTTTTTGCTCCATCATTTCTGCTGTTTGAACAGCAACTACTTTATCATCTTCTTTGATGTCTTTTGCAGCTTTAATCTCAGACCCTCCATTTGAAATAGCTCCTTGAACTACAAAAATTTGAAGCTCATTGCTCATTGAAAGATCTTTTGTAAAAGGAGGATTTTCACCTTCTTTTACGGTGATTTCTAACGTATCCTTAATTCCGGTATACATTACAACAATGTGATGAACACCTGCAGTTAGGGTCATACTAAAATTACCATCAAAATCTGTTCTCTGAAATTTCCCATCTTCTAACTCGACCAACTTTGCCATAGCAAGCGGAATAACCTCACCATTCTCAGTTTTGAAAAGATTACCTGATATTGTCCCTTCTTGGGCCATTAGGTTGTTTGTTAAAACAACAAATATCAACAGTATTAATGATCTCATTTTATCTCGCGTGTATAATTTGATGCAAAGTTACGGCGAGAAAAGGCCTCAAAAATTCATTTGCCTGTTATCAATGAGTTAATAATGCTTAACATTTAGTTAACAATAAATATTGAATCTTAATGATTGCATAATAAAGGGTAAATGATCTGTTGATAAGGGTGGGGTTAAATTTGTACCATGGAAATTTGTTACAATATGGAAGGCCTAAAAATTCTGATAGTAGACGACGAACCAGATATCGTAGAGATGTTGTCTTACAACTTTGAAAATGAAAAAATGTTAGTTCAAAAAGCACTAAACGGTAGAGAAGCGCTTGAAAAAGCAGAAACTTTTAAACCGGATGTGATTTTATTGGATGTTATGCTTCCGGATATTGATGGAATTGAAGTTTGTGAACGAATCAGAAATATTGAAGGCCTTAAAGATTCATATGTAATTTTCTTGTCTGCAAGAGGGGAAGACTATTCTCAAGTTGCAGGATACAAAGCCGGAGGAGATGATTATGTTGTAAAACCGGTACGTATAAAAATCTTAAAACATAAAGTGGCAGCTTTTGCTAATAGATTTAAAGTTGGAGATATCTTCTTTGATTCTGATATTTCAATTGACAAAGAAAAATTTGTTGTTTCCAAAGAAGGAGTTGATCACGTGATTCCTAAAAAGGAATTCGAACTACTTGCTCTATTGATGAGTACTCCGGAAAAAGTGTTTAGAAGAGAGGAAATTTTAAGAGATGTTTGGGGTGACACAGTAATAGGTGATAGAACAATAGATGTTCATGTTAGAAAATTGCGTGAAAAATTTGGAGATGAAGTTATCCAAACTATAAAAGGGGTAGGTTACAAATTTGCAGGTTAACTGGTAATAAATTAATTTTTTGAAGACTCGGTTTGTTTATTGAACCGAGTCTTTTTTTATTTTGGGCAGATGAAAAATTTTTGGACAATTGGTGTATTGACATTCTTATTGCTTGGATGTGGTGGGTCAAATCAGGAAACACATAATGAAGACAGTAATAACGAATCTTCAGAAGATCAAATAATAGAGGAATTGTTCCTAAGCGGATTTATTGATACTTATCCAATTAAAATGTATTTGAGTATGCCTTCTGGTGATGGAGATGTGGAAGGTGAGTATTATTACTTAAGCCAAAGAAAACCAATTGAACTTAAAGGTGAGAAAACCGGAACTCACATGGAGATTCAAGAATTTAGCAAAGGAGAGGTTAATGGGACATTTGTTATTGATCTAAATGAAGGAAAGGATCCACTTTATACCGGTAAATGGACTAATAAAGACAATAAATCACTTGATTTTAAAGCAAATGCTATCACGGTAGGTGAATACCAGCTTGGCATGGAAGAAGCAATTGAAGCCAAAAGCTGGGATGAGGTTTTAGCCATGTTTAATAATGAAGAAATTCCAATTAGTGATTTGATTCCAGATTACGAATCAGAAGGACTGGATTCAGCAACAAGACACCAATATTTCGGAACCATAGATGAATTAGAAGAATTTGATTGGACCTCTTTATATCCTGGATGTAAATTCGAGTATTTCAATAATTGGATACTATTGGCAGTTTACAATTCTACCCCAGGAATGATGGGAATAGATAATGACCATTATGTACTTTATTCCTTTGATCAAGACGGAAATAAAATTGACGAGCAGATACTGAGCTGTAATTGCAGAGATTCTAATATGGGAGCAAATGAAATTTACTACAGCAATGTTAAAATTTCAATAGCAACAGAAGGAGAAATCAATGTGGTAACAGAAAACATTCACACCAACCTCTTTGAAGAAGATTTAAGTGAGGATGAATTCTTTGATGAAAGAGATACTACTTACAAAGATTTTATCATCAAGCGCGACGGTAAAATAGAAGTGTATAAGTAATTATTTAATGATACTTAATCGCTTAGTAATACTGCGATTTTGGTCATCAATTACAGTTACAAAGTAGATTCCCTCAGCAAAATCAGTTGTGTTGATTTCAACGTAATTAGAATTCACTTTTTCTTTTACAATCAACTGTCCAATGCTATTTGTAATTTGAACATTTTGGATGTTTAATCCTGCATCAAATTTCACAAATACATTGTTGTTTGCAGGGTTAGGGTAAATAGAGATGTCATCTAATGTTAGTTCATGATTTCCCATATCACTGGTAGCATCTGTATAAACTGTGAAATCGTCAAAATAATATCCATCTTCAACAACACCTTGATCAGTATTTAAGTAAAATCGGAATTTAACATTTGTCTGTCCAATATAATCTGTCAAATCTATTTCTTCCAATACCCAACTAGTTTGAAATCCATCATATAAAGGTTCATCTACATCTTGATTTGAACCACCTTGATTAGTATATAATCCGCATAAAGGAGTCCATGTAGAACCGCCATTTGTAGAAGCCAAGAATTCTACATAATCCCAATTGTCTTCAATTTGCCATTTTGCATTGAAAGTGATGTATGCGTAGGTTGCATTTCCAAAATCAAAAGATTGATTTAAAGTAATGTTCTTGTCTTGATTGTTGGAGTAGTCATTGTTTGGACTATCTGTAATACAAGTGCTAGGAGATACAAAATCTTCTGTAGTGGTGCTCCAACTTCCCGTCCAGTTTGACAAGTCTGAGCAATCATCAGTAAATAGAGCTGTTCCTGCTCCAAAAGTTTTGTAAATGGTATCTTTTCTGGTCCAAGTACCATTATCCGTTTCTAATACGTAGATGATGTCATCACCAAAATTAAGTCCGGCATCCAAAGTGTATTGAATAGAATCTTCAACAATTTCCATCAAATTTAAATTGTGCACATTACTACTTCCAAAACTTGTGATCCCAGTAATTGCAGTCATGCTAATTGTAATAGGTCCATCAGTCAATCCCAATCTTTCTAAATTGTACGAAAAATAACCGTTAGGATCCTGAACTTTTGATGTGCCAAGTGGAGTTGTTACTCCAAAAACATGAGGCATATGAGCCAATGTCATATTCATGTGAACATTGGCCTTGCAAATTGCTTCTATTGAAGATTGAGGAGGCCAAAAGTCATTGTTGGTTCCTTCACTTGAGCATTCAGGAGTCATGGCAAAAATCGTATCATGGTTTACCCCTATATCATCCGTGTACATCCAATCATCAGAATCTCCAGAAGCAGGGTATAATCCTGAACTTTTAATGTTCTCATATCCATTAAATTTTACCATGTGCGTGGTAAAAGCATCAAAATAATTGTGATGTGGTGCAAACTCATTGTCAGACCAACCTATAGGATATAAAAGTTGATTTCCATGTGTGTGAGCATTGAATGCAAATTTGAATTCTCTTTGCTCAACAAACCACTTCATTGCCTGAGTTTCAATTTCTGAAAAAGAACCGGTCCCTGGCCATGTATCAAAACCCGGATTTGCAGAAACTCCTGTGGTATTCCAGTGATAACCATAATTTCTGTTGAGGTCAACTCCTTGATTAGAACTCCCGCCACTTACTAAGTTTCTGTTTTTTCGGTGCATTCCGCCACCATTTGGAGAATTGAGTTCATTGTATTTGTATCCATCAGGATTTAACATAGGAACAAAGTACATTTCAGTATTGTCAATCAAATAAGTTACTTCAGGATCAGTACCGTAATTTTCTAACATATACCACATATAGTAAATCAACTGAGACAAACTTGCCGGTTCTCTCGCATGGTGAAGAGCTGAATAAAGTACTTCTTCTTCAGCTTCATCTGTATCCGGGTTATCAGAAATTCTAACCCAATAAATAGAATTACCATCAACAGTAGTATATGATCCAATTGGTGATTTTGCAGAGATCAAATTAGGATATTGGGTTCTCATGTCGTCCAACTCATCAATAAACTCTTGATATTTATAGAACCCTGCCATTGTACCAAGGTTAAAATTTGAAGGTGTTGTAGGATTATAACTGCTTCCTCCTGTTGAAGAAGGGCAAGCTGCCCTATCAGCACCTTTTGTAGCAATTTCTGATCTGTCAGATTGGTAATATGCCTTAACATCATCAATTACAATTTCATAAACGAAATTATGTGCGTCTAATTCGGCAATTTCCAGTTCTGAAAAGTCTGTCATGAACCAGGTGTTTTGTTTCAATTCACCATGATCAACAGGTAAACCCAAATCACCCAACTTTCTGAGTTCTTCATTGGTGCCAAATACTTTTACACGGCTCCATTTTAATTGAGAAAATACTGGGGCAATTGCCAATAGCATTAGTAGTAGCAAGCTGATCTTTTTCATGAGACTATTTGTTTTTCGAGATGTTAAAGATATCACATATATCGGACACTCCCAACTTTTATTTATCAGGAGGTATTACTTATTGATTAAAAAAAAGTCATTTATATGGCGATTTTTTTCAGAATTTTTATCTTTACCAAAAATCCAAAGAAATGTCAGAACATAATTCAGATAGAAATTACTTTGATGATTCAACAGCAATCTTAGCTCCGGTTTACATTGTTATTGCGCTTGCAGTAATTTTCTTGACCTTGTTTTTAGGCTAAGTGTCTGTCAAAAATATTGATAGGTCTTCTACTTTTTGTGGAAGACCTTTTTTATTCTCATAGCTGACTTTTCATTTATTTTTTCTCCTTCATAACAGATGCTATTGTTATCTTTAAAGGACAAATTTTAAAGATAAATGCCCTTTAACTCGATCTTTTCCTGGATAATTAAAAAACGTATCCATCAAATTGAACTTTTCAAAAAATATCCTTTTGAAGTACAAAGAGATGTATTCAATTATTTGATTCAGAACGCAAAGGATACCGAATGGGGTGTTAAATATGGATATAATAAAATTAAGTCTTATAAAGATTTTAGTAAGCAAGTTCCACTTTCAGATTATCCTCTTTTGCAGCCTTACATTGAAAGAATGCTCAAAAACGAGCAAAATTTACTGTGGAATGAGGATATTTTGTGGTTTGCAAAGTCTTCTGGAACTACTACAGGGAAGTCTAAGTTTTTACCAGTTTCAAAATCAGCTCTGGAAGATTGTCATTACAAAGGAGGAAAAGACCTTTTGAGCTTATATTACAATCAATTGCCGGATAGAAAATTGTACAAGGGAAAACACTTGATAATTGGAGGGTCTGCGGAGATTACCAACCTTGATGGTGATTCTTACTTTGGTGATTTATCTGCCATTATCCTTAAAAATATGCCTTGGTGGGCTGAGATAAGAAGAACGCCAAGTAAAGAAATTGCTTTAATGAGCAACTGGGAGGAGAAAATAGAAAAGTTGGCGCAAACTACGAAGGATGAAGACATATACATATTAGCGGGTGTTCCAAGCTGGACACTTGTTTTATGTAACAGGGTTTTGGAAATAACAGGTAAAAAGCACCTCAGAGAAGTGTGGCCTAATTTAGAATTGTTCATGCATGGAGGCGTAAGCTTTGATCCTTATAAGGAGCAGTTCAGAAAATTGATTCCGTTTGACGATATGAATTACGTTGAAACCTACAATGCTTCAGAAGGTTTTTTCGGAATTCAAGATGATTTTAAAATAGATGAGTTATTGTTGATGTTGGATTACGGAATATTTTTTGAATTTATTCCAATGTCTGATTTTAATGGGGTTGATTCAAAGACAGTTGTTCCATTAGAAGAAGTGGAATTAGGAAAAAATTATGCACTGGTAATTTCATCAAATGGTGGATTGTGGAGATATATAATTGGAGATACTATAAGGTTCACGTCAAAATCTCCGTATCGGTTTAAAATTACGGGTAGAACCAAAAGTTTCATCAATGCTTTTGGAGAAGAATTGGTTGTAGAAAATGCAGAAGTTGCAATGGCGGCTGCTTGTCAAAAAACAAATGCCCATATCAGTAATTATACTGCAGCTCCAATTTTTATGGAAAACGGTGAAGGTGGTGGACATGAATGGTTGATTGAGTTTATTACACTGCCGGATGATTTAGAAGCTTTCACTCACATTTTAGACGGTGAATTAAAATCAGTCAATTCAGATTATGAAGCCAAAAGAGCCGGTAACTTATCATTGCAAATGCCTAGAATTCAAATAGCGTCAAAAGGCTTGTTTGAAGCCTGGTTAAAAAAATCAGATAAGCTGGGTGGACAACATAAAATCCCAAGACTTAACAATGACCGCATTTTAATAGACGAATTATTGGCAATGAATCTGGTTGAAGGTTAATTCTTTTTCCTGTAATGTTTTCTTAAACCCTTGATGTGTTTACTCATTAACACTGTGGCCCCACCAATAAACAAATAAGGATAAACATGAATAGCACTACCGGTGTCTAAATTAGGATCCTTATCATAAACACGAATTAGGTAAATAATCGAAAAGGCAATAATGCTGATATTCATTCCTAGAAACAACCAGGTGAATATGATGTGATCAAAAAAGTGAAAAAGTGGTTTCTTTTCAGAAGTTAGTTTATGGAATTCTCTGTCAGATATTTTCTGACAAATCACTTTAATATCTTCCTCTGAAAATTGAGCAGTATCTTTTAATTCAGTTCGAATTTGGCTCAGATCCATTTCTCCCGAAGTTTTTTTATCGGAGTAATAATTGATTGCCTGATCTTCGCTTTCAAAATGCATTAGTCAATATCAATGGTGTTTAACATTGCCTCTAACTCACGAATGTGCTCTCTTTTGTCAAATTTCGGTGCGTAAACATATCCGCAAACCGTCACAATTTGGTTTGTTTTTGGATGGTGAATACTGTATTGCACAAAAGGTCCTCCACCTGCTGCAGCAGGATTTCCGGCATGTTTCCATAGACCTTTGATTTTAACACAATCATTGCCATTAAAGGTTGTTACTTCACCGGTAGGTGCATAAGCAGGATCATATTCTGTTGCCATGTATGAACCTTCAAGTTTTCCAGGCACATTGTGTTTTAAAACTGTATCTCTGTTTGACATTATGTTGGAAGGATCCATTGCTGAATCAGAGTAAGGTTCAGACCAAAATACAATACCTTCTTGAATCCAAAATACCCCACCTTTTGCTCCGGTTGATTGGTTTCCGATTATGCTGTGAGACCTGTCATATTTTACCCACATAAAGTCTTCGGTTTCTACTTTTAATGCACTTTTTGATGGAAGAGCAATATCAATTCCAAACAATTCTTTTGATCTCAATGCTATACCGTTATTTTTATGAGCACGGTAATATTTTTCAAGAGATAGAGTAGTAAACTCATTCAAACGATCCATTACATCCGTAAATTGAGTTTCAACGTATCTTTTTAAACGGTTAGGATCAGAATCTTTTATAATGATGAACAATTGATCTTTTGCAAAGTAATTTTCTTTTTCAATAACCGCAGTTTCACCATAAGTTGAATCATAATCAACATGAACTTTTAATAATAGCCTGCCCAATTTATTACCATGTGTTAAGTTTTTTGGGTCAGAATGATGATAGTCAAACATAGGTTCAGGTCTTAAATACGGACCTTTTGCGTTTTGAGATAAGAAAGATTGAATAGTATCTCCTAATGGTCCATTCCAAAGTTGATTTTCCATTATTACTACTATCTCACCTCTATTACCAGCAGAGTCAGGAAGAAAGTCCTCTTTTTGAGAGCTTGAACTGAAACATGCAGTTAATAAGAATGCGGGAATAAATGCGATCAATAAATGCTTCATTTTAATTCGTGTTAGGTTTATGCAGGTGTAAATACACCATTTGTTTTGTGCTCAGCAAATATTGATAAAAAGATGCAAATTGGGCTATCAGATTTTTTCAATTCTGATCTTGTCGCCGGGTTGCATTCTTTTAGGATCAAGATCTCTGTTCAACTCCTGAATTCGTCCAAATGGTATGCCAAGTTTCTGGCTAACGGTCCAAAGACTCTCACCATTTTGTAAAGTGTAGTATTTATATTTTCCGTCGTATGAATAATTTACTTTACTGCTACTACTTGAACTGCTAGAACTACTACTTGAAGTTGTTTTTACACTCGAAACTTCAGTTTTAGGAACGTATTTTTTCTCTTGAATCATGATGGTCAATCTTTGACCCGGATAAACTTTGGTATATTTTAATCCGTTCCAGTTTTTGATATCAGATACCATCACATCATATTTTTCTGCCACCATTGCCATTGATTCGCCAGCTTCAACATAGTGGTATTTCTTTTTTTCTAACGTAACAAAAGACATTTGTAAACTGTCCAAATTCTTTTCGTAGGCATAAATTTCCGCTTCTTTTTCAAGAAATACAGGAATAAGTTCAACTGGTAAAGTAATACATTGTGGATGTTCAGTTTTAGGAATAATATTGGTTTTATAGGTAGGATTTAAATATTCAAAATCTTCATCTGATAATCCAATCAAAGAATCTAAATAATGAATCCTAACTACATCCTTTAGACAAACTGTGTCAACTTCATGATCGTAAATTTTTGGTTCAACCGGAACAATGTTATGTTCAGGATAATAATTCATCATGTACACCATTGCGATAAAGTTGGGAACATACATCTGAGTTTCTTTTGGTAAAAATGGTCTTAAGCTCCAATAGTTCATTTGGCCACCAGATCTTCTTATTGCCTTGTTAACATTTCCGGGACCGGCATTATATGCGGCTAAAGCAATACTCCAATCTCCATACATGCCGTATAGGTATTTTAAATATCTGCAAGCAGCATCAGTAGCTTTTTCAGGATCATTTCTTTCATCCACGTATGAGTCGGTTTCTAAACCATACATTCTACCTGTACGGTACATAAATTGCCATAAACCAGATGCACCAACTCGAGATTTGGCAGTTGGTCTTAATCCACTTTCAATAACTGAGAGATATTTTAGTTCGATAGGTATTTGGTATTTATCCAAATACTCTTCATACATAGGGAAGAAAAGTTTTGATCTCCCAATACACAAGGCGGTAAATTTTCTTCTGTTTCTAACAAAATATTTGATTACCGTAATCATGTCATCATTGGCTTGAATATCAATGATGGTAGATTCATTTAATTTATTTAATCTGGCAACATATACAGAGTCGGGATAAGTAGGGCGATCTGATTCTTCATAACCCATAGAATCAATTACTTCATAGGCGCGTTCTTTGCCCCAAACTTCCTTATAGTGTTCAAAAAGCGAAAATTCAACAATCTCCAGAAACCTTTCATATTCAAAGGTGTCTACATCTCCCATAAATGGAATTGAATCATCAGCAATTAATAATTCAGTCTCTTCTTCCTGTGCCCTTCCTATAAGGCATACAAACAGTATTCCCGTTAATCCTAGTAAATATCTCACAACTAATTAATTGTAATTCTTCATTAAATAATCAGAAAACGAAAGAAGATCAGCTTCTTCATGGTGTTTTCCGATTAACTGTACTCCAAAAGGCATTCCATTTGTATGATTACCCATTGGAAGTGAAATAGCAGGGTTACCCGCTAAATTAGCTTGTACGGTAAAAATGTCCTGAAGATACATTGTAATTGGATCATCAATGTTTTTACCAATTTCAAAGGCAGTTGAGGGAGTAGTTGGAAGTAGGATAAAATCATAATTATCCAAAATTGCCTTTGTTTTATTTTGAATGACTCTTCTCACTCTTTGACCTTTTGTGTAATAAGCGTCATAGTAACCGTGAGAGAGAACAAATGTTCCTAGCATAATACGTCTTTGAACTTCTTCACCAAAGCCCTCCGAACGAGATTTTTTGTAGGTATTTTCAACACCTTCTACATTAGGTGATTGGTATCCATAATGAACACCGTCATATCTTGCCAAATTAGAAGAAGCTTCAGCAGTAGTTAACACATAGTAAGTAGGAACCATTGCATCCAGATAAGGGAAGTCAACAGCTTCAACTACGTGCCCATTTGCTTTTAATGCTTCAATAATTTCTAAAGATCTTGCTTTGATTTCAGGGTCTAAACCTTCACTTTCAATACAGTCTTTAATATAGGCAACTTTGATTTTTTTATCGCTTGGAAAATCAACTTTGAAATTTCTTTCTTCAGCTTGATAAACCGTACTGTCATATTCGTCTTTACCTGCAATTACTTCAGTAACCAAAGCCGCATCTTCTACATTGTTTGCAAAAGGTCCAATTTGATCAAATGAAGAAGCATAAGCCAAAAGTCCGAATCTTGAAACACAACCATAAGTAGGTTTATATCCCACTGTTCCGGTAAATGAAGCAGGTTGTCTAATAGATCCACCCGTATCACTTCCTAATGTAGTTGTGCACAAATTAGCAGCAACTGCAACAGCTGATCCTCCAGAAGATCCACCTGGAACCATTTTCTCATTAAGAGGATTCAATACGTTACCAAATGCCGAATTCTCATTAGAGCTTCCCATTGCAAATTCATCACAATTGGTGCGTCCAATAATTACGGCATCTTCATCAATTAAACGTTGAATTGAAGTTGCGTTGTAAAGCGATTCGAAATTTTCAAGAATTTTAGAAGCAGCAGATACTTTATGATCTTTATAAGCCATGTTATCTTTTATTCCGATAACCATTCCGGCTAATTTCCCTGCTTTTCCTGATTTTAATTTTTCATCAACCAATGCAGCTTGTGCAAGCGCACTTTCTTCAAAAACTTCTAGAAATGCATTGAGATGTGATTGCTGCTTGATGTTGTTCAGATAATAAGTTGTGATTTCAACAACCGTTTTACCTTCTGCAATTGCCTTTTTTATTTCAGCAAATGTATTGTACATAGCAGCTATTTAGAGATTAAGCTTCTGACTTTGAATCTTCAGAATTATCCCCTTTTGCAGGTGTATTATCTGAATCAGCCGTTCCGTTCATCTCATCTTTGAATCCTTTGATTCCTTTTCCCATCCCTCTCATTAGTTCAGGAATTTTTCTTCCTCCAAACAACAGCAAGATTGCCACAATAATTAAGATAATTTGTGGTCCACCGATCCATCCTGCAAGAACTACGTTTTCCATGTTTTTACGTATAAATTGTAAATGTGAACGCAAAGTTACTAAAAATAAGAACAAAGAAGTATCTCAGCAGTTTATATTTGTTTGTTAAAAGCAGAGATAAACTATTTCAAGTCTTTGGGATAAGTTTTTTGTAAGTGTGACTTGATAGCATCTAACTTGTCAATAGGCGAATAGAAACCACCGCCATCTGCATTGAAGTAAATGCCAAAAACACCTTCATCTTGCATTTCATTTAACCACTCTAAAAGCTCTTGGTTGTTGGGAACTACCATGATAGGTGAGGTGTTATCTTCCATAAACAGTCCGTTCCTTTTTACGAAAAATGTGGCTCTGTCCATATCTGTAAATGCATGAACCCACTGTTTGCCTGTAGAAATTTCTTTGGCTTCAGCTATGTAAGGATGAATATTGTCTCTACTGCCTCTTGGAATAAAATACCATTCCTTCATCTTGAATATTTCTATCCATAACTTATCTTTTTCTATAAGTCCGGCCTGAGGTGAATAGGCATTTTTACATAATTGATCGAAGTCTATCTTTTCCATGCAGCTTTGCAATATCAAAATTGAAGATAGTAAAATACAAAGATATCAAGTGTTAAAAATTGTTGAATCAATTACTCACTTTACCATTCATTGAACAAGTTAATTCAAGCGGAATACTTATTTTTAAAGCGTAAAAAATCTAACCCAACAAATTCATCAGATACAAATCGTAAATGAAAGCAATACAAAATTATATCAATGGGGAATTAGTAGCGGCTAGTTCAGGAGGAACAATTGACAATTATGATCCATCAAGAGGGGTTGTTTATTCAACAATTCCTGACTCTGCGCATGAGGACATTGCAAAGGCAGTAGAAGCAGCCGAAGCAGCTTTTGAGGGTTGGTCAAACACACCAAAAGAGGCCAGAGGAGCCATCATGATTAAAATTGCGGATATAATTGAATCAAGGTTAGACGCTTTTGCTTTGGCAGAATCAACTGATAATGGTAAGCCAGTAAAATTGGCTGCTGAGGTTGATATTCCAAGAGCGGTTAGCAACCTGAAGTTTTTTGCTACAGCCATTCAACATTTTGCAGCCGAATCTCATTATATGGAGGGTATTGGATTCAACTATACATTAAGAAAGCCTATAGGAGTCGTTGGGTGTATATCACCATGGAATTTGCCTTTATACTTATTTACATGGAAAATAGCTCCGGCTTTGGCTGCAGGAAATTGCGTAGTGGCAAAACCATCTGAAATTACGCCAATGACAGCTTATTTGTTATCAGAGGTTTGTAAAGAGGCAGGATTACCAAAAGGTGTATTAAACATTGTTCATGGTTTAGGACCAAAAGTGGGAGATGCCATTACAAGACATCCAAAAATCAAAGCAATCTCATTTACAGGTGGAACTGCTACAGGACAAACAATTGCATCTATTGCAGCACCTATGTTTAAAAAATTATCTCTTGAATTAGGAGGTAAAAACCCCAACATAATTTTTGCTGATTGTGACTTTGATAAAGCTCTGAGCACTACTATGCGATCAAGTTTTGCTAATCAGGGACAAATTTGTCTTTGCGGTTCAAGAATATTTATTGAAAGACCGATTTACGAAAAGTTTAAAGAAGCTTTTGTAGCTAAAACAGCCGCGTCAAAAGTATCTTTCCCTCAAGATCCTGAAGCCAAATTAGGAGCAGTTGTTTCTAAGTCACACATGGAAAAAATCTTGTCATACATTGAGTTGGCAAAAGAAGAAGGAGGAACTGTTTTAACAGGAGGTGAGAGAGTAATGATGGACGGTGAATATAAAGATGGTTACTACATCAGGCCAACAATAATTGAAGGATTAACTTTTGATTGTAGAACTAATCAAGAAGAGATTTTTGGCCCGGTTGTGACTATCACACCATTTGATTCTGAAGAAGAAGTTTTAATGATGGCCAATTCAACTCAATATGGATTAGCTGCTACTGTTTGGACTGAAAATTTGAACAAAGCACACCGCATGGCAGATAAATTAGATTCAGGAATTGTTTGGATCAATTCATGGTTGGTACGTGATTTGAGAACGCCTTTTGGTGGAATGAAAAATTCAGGTGTTGGAAGAGAAGGAGGCTTTGAAGCCTTGAGATTCTTTACTGAACCTAAAAATGTCTTTGTCAAGAGCAATTAACTAAAAACGGTAGTTTGACATGATAAACAAAATAGTAGTATACTTCTTGTTTTTGCTGACTTTTTCAGCATTTGGTCAAACTTCAAAAGTAGGTGAAACTGCTAATGCAATTGATAGATTAATTTCAAAGTATCACTATGAAGCTAAACCTTTGGATGATGCCTTATCTAAGTGGCTTTTTTGGGAATTTATTGAATCAATAGATCCAACTGGTTTTTACTATTTGAAAGAAGACATTGATCAATTAAAGCGATTTGAGCTTGAAATAGATGATCAAATTCAAAATAAAACATCACAGTTTTTTGATGAAGCGGTAGAAATCTATCACAACAGACTGTTGGAAGTAGAGAAAATTATCAATGGACAGTTTGAAAAAGGATTTGATTTTAATAAAAAGGAGGTCATTGATGTTAGCATTGACACCACTGTTTATTTAAGTGATTTATCGCAACTAAAAGATAGATGGCGCAAATGGCTTAAATCTTCCGTTTTAGAAGAGTTGTTTGATGGTTATTATCTGAGTAATCCAACTACTACAACGCTTGATTCTTTAAAAATGTATTTGCCCGAAGCGGCAGAAGAAGTAAAGAAGCATGAGCTATTTGAAATTTCATCAATCACTAAACATCCGGCAGGTTATAAAGAGTATTTAGCTACTTTTTACCTGGATGATTTGGCAGGATATTATGATCCGCATACTTCCTATTTTTCAGATATAGAAAAAGAACAGTTTGAGGCTGAGTTATCCAAAGACAATTATGCATTTGGTTTTTCATTGAAAGAAGATGGTTCTGGAAAAATATTGATTGCAGGATTAACCCCGGGAGGAGCTGCATGGATGTCAAATGCCATTAATAAAGACGATCAGATTTTATCTGTAAGGTTTGGAAAGGAAAAGTTGATAGATGCTACGGTCTTGACCTTAAATGAATTGATGTTGCTGTTCAATGCTTCTAATGCAGAAACAATTGAATTAAAATTGAAAAAGGCCAGTGGCTTAATTGAAACTGTGACCTTGACTAAAACTCAGATTTATGATGATAATGATGTGATCAAAAGCGTGATTTTAAATGGCGACAAAAAGATTGGATACATCACTTTACCCGACTTTTATACTGATTGGGATGCTGAAAATCAAGGCTTAGGTTGTGCAAATGATGTGGCAAAGAATATCGTAAAACTCAAGAAAGAAAGTATTGATGGATTAATATTGGACTTGCGAAACAATGGAGGTGGATCACTTAAAGAGGCGGTTGACTTGGCCGGAATCTTTATCAATTATGGGCCAATTGCTGTAGAGCGCAACAAGTATGGAGAAGAAACGACCTTAAAAGACATGAATAAAGGTGCTATTTATCTGGGACCTTTAGTGATTTTGGTAAATGGTTTGTCGGCATCAGCATCAGAGATATTTTCTGCTACAATGCAAGATTATAATCGCGCAATTATTGTGGGATCTCAAACTTACGGTAAATCTACCGGACAGGTAATTATGCCTTTAGATCCAACTTTTAGCATGCTTTTGGATGATCCATCATCAGTTAATACTGAATTTGGATTTTTAAAAATTACGCGTTCTAAATTCTATCGAATAACGAATGAAACACATCAAAAAGAAGGAGTGGTACCGGATGTAGTAATGAGAGATTATTATGAATTGTATGAGTATAGAGAGGCGATAAATGAAATGGCATTAGAAAAGGATAAGATCGAGAAAAAGATGTACTATACTCCATTAGCTGAATTTCCTTTATCACAATTGCAATCAAACAGTAAGTTTAGGTTAGATCAAAATGTGTTTTACCAGGAGTTATGTGATGTAATTGATTCCATTCAAAATTTTACATCCTACAAAGAAATTACACCTCTTGACCTGGCCTCTTATCAGCAAAATGAAAAGGCCATTACATTGCTTTATGATCAGTTGTTTTCTGAAGAATTTACTCCTTCAAATGATTTTCAAGTTCAAAATAATCAATTTGATGCGGAGATAATGAAGATAAATGAATACAGATCCGAACTGAATAAAAAGTATCTACAAAATGTATCGGAGGACATGTATATTGCAGAAGCTTATCATATATTAGTGGATTATATTAACTCAAAATAGACTTATGAAATATCTGGGAATTTTATGCTTGTTTTTGTTTTCAACTCAGCTGACTTTTGGTCAGGCACATGCAGGTGAGTATATGGATCTCATTGGAGAGCAATACAAAAACATTCAAAAAGAGATGTGGGAATACACTTCTGCAGCATCTCATGGTAAAAATGCAAATAAGGTAGAAAAGCTGAGAATGGCTTTGATTGAAACTACTTATAAAGCAAAAGGGAATGTAAAAATGATGAAATCATGGGAAGGCAATACAGCTTATCGTGATTCAGTTGTTTCATTTTTGAATATATATTACCTGGTACTAAAAGAGGATTACGCCAAAATTGTTAACATGGAAGAAATTGCAGAAAAGTCATATGATGCAATGGAAGCCTACATGATGGCCAAAGAAGAAGCCAATAATAAATTGGGAGATGCTTCTAAAATGTTAGGGGAAGTTCAAGATGCCTTTGCAAAAGAATTCAATGTTGAGTTGTCAAAAGCATCTGATGAACTTACGCAAAAGATGGAAGTGGCCAATGAAGTGTACGATTACTATAATGTGCTTTACTTGATCTTTTTTAAGAGTTATGTACAGGATTTGTATTTGGCAGATGCCATTGCTAAAGGTGATGTTAGTGCAATTGAGCAAAATAAAAGTGCCTTAGAAGCAAATGCAGCTGAAGGATTAGAAAAAATCAAAACCTTAAGCCCGTTTAAAGGTGATAATTCATTGATCAAAGCCGGATCTAATTTGCTTGAATTCTATCAAGATATAACTGCAAATCAGATTCCTCATATTACGGACTACTTTATTAAAACCGAGAATTTTGAGACGATTAGAAAATCTTTTGAGCAGAAAAAAGAAAAGGATCGTACTCAAGAAGATATTGACCAGTACAATAATGCGGTGAAGGAATCTAATGCAGCCGGAACAAAGTACAATGAAGCAAATCAGTACATGTTTCAGTTTCGTCAAGCCAAAATACAGGATTGGAATAATGCTGTAGAGAATTTCCTTGATAAGCATGTACCTAAATAGCTTATAGATATTTTAAAAAAGAAAGAGAGATGATAATTCATCTCTCTTTTTGTATGCGCCCCTTTAAGCTTAACGCACGACAATTTTGCCAGTTAAAGGTTCTCTGAAATTACCGTCATTTAGTTCAAGGGTGTACAGGTACAATCCTGCATTATTGAACGACCAATTTTGCTTGTAAGAGGTGCTTGTGTATAAGAGTTTTCCATTGATGTCATATATGTTTAACAAATGTTGTGGGAAGTCTCCTAAATGTTGAATTTGCCAAAATACATTTTTGTCTATGAGTGTAGGTATGACAATACTCACTTCATTTTCAGGAGCAGTAACGGAAGTTGCAGGAAACACATCTACATGCACATCAGCTGATTGTACGCATCCGTATGCATCCGTCACAGTTACTACATAAGTGGTGTCAATTGCGGGCCAAACCAAAGGATCTGCAATGGCAATGTTGTCAATATTGTAGTTGGGAGACCATACTTGTGATACTCCGCCCGTGACATCCAATTGTATGGTGTCTCCTTCATATATCTGTGCATCCGGAGCAATACTGCTTATTGGGATATGAACTGTGTTGATACTATGATCATTTGAGTTCACACCAGGACAATAGCCGTACTGTGAAATGGTGACTGCGTGAATGAGTGTAGGATTTATAATTCCTGACAATTCAAAATAACTGTTAGTTGATGCAACAGTATTCCAGTTGTTTCCGCCATCAACGGAAGTTTCCCAATGTGAAATACTTCCGTTGTAGTTAGAGACAAATAAACTGTCTTGATTTTCAATGCATAAGTCAGAAGGTCCAACAATAGCACCTGCAATCGGAGGGCAGTCAGATTGAATTATTACGTTTACTGTATCATTTGTCGCATTGGGGTCATATTGAGCTTTAGCCCATATTTTTAGGTCATGCTCTTGACATGCTGACAGATCAATTCCTCCCATAAATGAATGAAAGTAATTGGTGTTCGGTCCCATATAGGTAATATTTACCGATTCGTAGTGGGCAGATCCACCGTCTAAAGAATAGCCAAATACAACAGTATCTGTAAAAGGAACTGTTGATACATTGACAATAAAGACGGTAATAGATTCATTGGTACTCAATCCGCATCCACTTTGAGGGGATACGATTGAAGGATGCAGTTTCATATCTGCAGATTGTGCGTTTGTCCATATACCAAAGAATGAAAAAAATGCTAATAGAAAATTTGAGGTTTTCATAGGGTATGGATTAATTGGTTCATATATAATTTACAAAAACTATATGATGGATCAAAATAAATTTCGCTTGAAAATAGGGAGGATGCAAACTTGTTTAAGGCTTATAAATAAAGGGATTGAGCCTTTTTTTGAATAATAACTTAAACGATTTAAAAAGGAGTGTATTTTTTAGGCAAGCATAGTAAAATTGTCGACTAATTTGCTTGATTTTAGATCAAAAAGGACAAATAAATTACACTTTTACGCCAATAATGCAGATGTCATCCACTTGCTCGTAGTCTTTCATCCAGTGGTTTAATTTGGTAATTAACAATGATTTTTGATCATTAGTCGAGTCCGTGGCAGATGAAAGAATCAGTTCTTTTAGCGGTTTGTATTTGAATTTTTTCCCCTTTGGCCCTCCAAACTGATCGGGATATCCATCCGTAAAAACAAAAATTTGATCTCCGTTTTGCAAAGAAATATTTACCGAATTGAAAGGTTGAGCACCATCAAAGATACCCACCGGTTGTTTATCAGCTTTCACTTCAATTAAGCTATAAGACTCCGTTGCATCTATCATTACATTTTCAAAATCTGAATCACTTTGATGATTTCCTTTGCGAAGCAAATAAAGGTTGTTGTTGGCCCCTGAAAATGCTAATTGCATATTTTCTCTGTCCAATAGACAAAGCGCAATGTCCATTCCGTCTTTCACATTTCTTTGGGTTCCCTGTAAAGTTTCTATAACCATTTCTCTTGTTTTATCAAGAATGGCACCAGGTTCTTTCAAGCCAAATTCGTGAATAGATCTGTGTAACGCATTGTGACAAACTACTGATACCATTGCACCCGGAACTCCGTGTCCTGTGCAATCTGCAGCAGCAAAAACTACTTTTCCATCAATTTCATCCGCCCAATAAAAATCCCCTGCAACAATGTCTTTTGGTTGGTAAAAAACAAAATGGTCTTTTAATAGTGATTGAAGTCGATCTTCAGCAGTTAATATAGCTTCCTGAATTCCTTTTGCGTATGTGATTGAATCGAGGATTTCTCTGTTTTTTTCCTCTACCACAAGCTTTTGTTCTTCAATTTGATTCTTTTGTTTTTTTGTCAATAGAAAACGATTGAGAATAAAAAATCCACTTATTAAAACCAAAGCGAGCACCACATATAAAAAGTAGGCTTGTGTTTTTCTTCTTTCATTTTCTGCCTTTTCTGCCTCCAATAAAGCGTCATCCACTTTTTGTTGTTCTGCAGCTTTCAAAGAATCTTGAAGCGTTTTTTTATCGTATTCGTATTCATATTCCTGACGAATTAAATCATTGCGTAATTCTTCATTATTGATGCTATCCTTCAGGGTATTGTATTTTTCAAGTTCATTCAAGCTTTTCTTATATTCTCCCATGTGTTTATAGGTGAGATATAACATTCTGGCAGCTCTCATTTGTTGTCTGGGATTACTTGAGCTAGAAGCAATCTCTGCACTTTCAAAAGCATAAGGTTTTGCCTTCTTGTAGTCCCCCATCAACATATACAAATCTGCTATGTTGTACATAGAGTAAAATAAGCCTGATTTAGAACTGTACTTTTTTCGAATTTCAAGGGAGTTTTGAAGATAAACCATTGCTGTATCATATTCTCCCATATCGCGATAAATAGTACCCATATTGGCAATGGTCATTGCACGTCTGAGTTTTTGACCATCTTCTTCATACAAGTCATGGCTCTTTTGATAATACCACAAAGCTGAATCTAATTCGCCCATGTGCTGGAAAGTATAGCCTACATTGTTATATGCCAAAGCTTGCTCACCCAGATTTCCAAATTCAATTCTAAGTGCTAAAGACTTTTTGTAATACTTCAAAGCTGTTTCAGGGTCTTTCATTGCGTTGTGTACAGATGCAATGTTGTTATAAGCACTTGAAATTCCTTTTTGGTCGTTGATTTCCTCTCTTAATTTCAGGGATTCAAGATATAATTCTAGTCCTTGTCTGTAATCACCTTTTTGAACATAGACATATCCGGTATTAGAGATGGCATCTGCCTTGGCACTTTTAAAAAAGAAGGTTTCTGTTTCGCTGAGGTTAGGTTTTTTGAGATTACTTTCAGCAAGTTCAAGGGCTTTTTGCGAAAAACCAATAATGGTATCTACATTGTAAATGTAAAGTTGATCTACCAGGCCTAACCATCCCTGAATTTTAATGGTGTCATGAGCTCCGTTAACCGTTAAATCTGTCAATGAATCTAACCTTGCTTGTTTGGAAGCAGAGAATTCTTGTCCAAAACAAAGCGCAGGAAAAAACAAAAGGCTAAATATGAGCTTTTTAATCATGGGATTCAAAAGTACAAAAAGGAATTAGTTCTTAGTAAAAGTACCGTCAAATGATGCATTGAACCCTCTGAATCCCTCACAAAGTTTTTCTTCGGTAACTGTAACTTCACCTGATTTGGTCAAGTTCATTTTAATTTGGCAAGTAGTATAATCGTCCGGTGCATCCCAAATGGCAATACCGTCATTTATTTTTGCAAATCCGTTTGCAATTGCCAGATGTCCATTTCTACCCGTTTTATTAATATCAAATAGGATATACTCATTATTGACAATGGCGAAATTAAATTCATCTTCAACTTCCTCTTCAACAAAACCTTCCTCTTCGCCCATGTACATATCAATGGGATGAATCCATTCGTATTTATCCTTCTCAATTTCTAAAACAAAATTGGCTGACTCTTCATAGTATAACTCTTTAGAATTGAAATCTTGATGTTCTGAATCTAGATTTACGCACCAAAATGACTGGTCTGAATCATCATTGACTTTAAACTCCATGTGACCAGATTTTTTACCCTTATAAGTTTCATCCAGAATGTACATTTCTGAGGCAGGGTTATAGTGTCCTTTGAGATCAAGTGGTTTTTGGTGAGCGATATAGTAGTAATAGCCATTCACCGGATGTGTGCCGTTTTCTTCAACCGGACTGATTTCAAGAATCATGATAGCCAACTCCTGATAAAGTCCAATATTGGCTGAAATTACCTGGGTGTAATGTTCACCTTCTGTTACAGTTGGTTGTTCAGTTTCCTCAGGGTTTTCAACTTCAATATCCTCACTTTCATAAGTCATTATCTGTCCGCCTTCTTCCTCTTTTTCAGTAGAGCAAGAAAATGCAAGTAACAGTAAAGATGAAAAGAGCAGGGAACGAATCATGATTAGCCTTTTGTCAATTCTTTAAATACCTCTTCCATGCGTTTAGCTTCTAATCTCATGGTAAGTGTAAGTAGGTTATTTTGTTGTGCAAACTTGGCAATATCAGTTCTTATATCTCCACTAGCTTCAATTAACCATTGATTTTCTGCTACATTTTGAACGGTGATAACACCATTGATTTTCTTTAGTGCATTTTTAGATGTAGCTTCGTTAAATTCAACGAAAATGGTTTGCTTTTCAGCTTCCGGTTTTTGGATATCAGCTGTTTTATTATCAGCAACAATTTTACCTTCATTAATGATAATTACTCTATCACAAATGGCTTCTACTTCTTGCATGATATGCGTAGACAGCATTACCGTTTTTGTTTTTCCGATATCTGAAATTAATTGTCTAATCTCTGCCAATTGGTTTGGATCTAATCCGGTAGTTGGTTCATCTAAAATCAACACTTCAGGATCATGAATAATAGCAGCAGCTAATCCAACTCTTTGACGATATCCTTTGGACAAAGCGCCTATTTTTTTGTTTTGTTCTTTGACTAACCCCACCATTTTAATCATCTCCTCAACCTTCTCTTTTTTGTTGCTTACCTTATAGATTCCTGCAACAAAATGAAGATATTCTTTAACATACATGTCAAGGTAAAGTGGATTGTGTTCAGGCAGATATCCTACTTTTTTTCTCACTTCAATTCCATCTTCTTCTACATCTAAACCACAAACTTTAACTTCTCCTGCAGATTTAGGAATAAAGCAAGTGATGATTTTCATCATAGTAGATTTTCCTGCACCATTGGGTCCTAAAAACCCAACAATTTCTCCTGATTTGATACTAAAACTAACGTCATTTAACGCAGCTTGTTCTCCGTAGTACTTAAATGTATTTTTTACCTCAATTGACACAAATAGTGGTGTTTTAATGATACTTATACGAAAGTAACGGATTTAAAAGCAAAAATTACGTTTCATTTCTTAAAATGTCAAAACAATAAAGTGAATAGCGTTGATTATTGTTATTTAAATCAATACATATACTCCCAATCATCACAACTATTTTCTTGGTCGAAAATCTTGCGGTTTACTGAGATAGACTTAATTACCGGGTTTTTGATTGCGTATCTACTAAAAACTTCATCAATTCCAATGCTATATGTACTATCAGCTGCTGATACTTCGTCAATATCATTTTCATCAAAATACTGCTCACATTCAATTGTAAAGCTCTCATCTAATAAATAATAAAAATCACCGGTTTCAACTTTTAATTGAATGTTTGGATGGTCTGAAAGCAAGATGTTATCACCTGGTCTCAAGGTATCTCCTTTGATGACAACCTTACCTTGGAAAAATATTATTCTTACTGGTATTTGTTGTAATCCAGAAGCTTCAAATCGCAATATATCCTCCTCGTTTTGCTGAACTACAAAAGCTGGCCATTGACCCTCATAAACTTCAATTTCATTAATGTCAAAGCTAGATGGGATTAATTGTTCTGCTTCTTCCATTTTCAAGTTAAAAATGCAATCGATTTGATCTAGTGGTCCCACTTTTTGCTCAGTAATGGTAGAATCAATTTCTGTTTCATTTTTTGAAATTTCTTGTCCATTCTTATCTTGAGATGTACAAGAAGTAATCAATAATATTATTGGAACTAAAAGGAAATTTCTCATATCGCTGTTTCTCTATGCTCGCGCAAATGAAGAATGATGTCTAGGATCAATTTTGCTGCGAAAAATGGAATTAATAATAACACTGATTGAATATCTCCCTTGGCTACCAATAAAAAGGCGCCTGCAATGATTACCAAATGCACCAAAACAATTCTCTTGTAAGGAGCAAACATAAGTTTTACAATTGTAGCTTTTTCATATTCCTTTTTACCAATAAAGTTGGTGGCAAAACTCACACCATGAGAGATCATGGTCATAACAAAAGCTATTAAAAAAGTAGATGGATCAATGTAGTTGATAATGTCCGGAATATGACCGTCCCATCCATTTAATTGTCCCGAATACAAGGACAAAATAGCCAATAAATGTCCGAAACAAAATCCAAAAAAATGCACCAGGAAAAATGGAACCATGAAAATTTTCAAACATCCTGCCGGAACAGCAGAGCCTTCTGAACTATCATCAATTCCGCCTTGAGATTTTATCATTTTCATGATGTTAAAGATCCCAACAGATAAGTTTTCCACCCAATAAGCAAAAAGCAAATCAAAGAGGGTCCATTTCATTATAATGGCCAAAAGAATAATGATTACGTTCATCCCTACAATAGAGTAGACAGATGTTCTTTTTAGGCTAGAAACCTTGATCATTTTTCTTCTCTTTTGGTTTGTCACCTTTTTTATAGATCCACTTTTTGATATAGTACGTTGCAGAAATAAATAGTCCAAAGGCAGAAACCCCGATTCCGGCTATAGCTCTCCAACTCATGCTGTTGTCTCCCAATCCTGACCAAATGTAGACCTGTAAAAGAAGATAACCTCCAAAAGCTGCAATGAGTATTTCAACAAATCTTTTCACTACGACAAGATAGTGCGCTCAACAACATTTTCTCCAAAAGAGTAGGCCAAATAATCCAAAGACGGCATTGTTTTGGTGATAATTAAGTTGGCTTTTTTACCTACGGTTATCGATCCTAGTTCATCTCCCAATTCCATGGCATAAGCTCCATTAATTGTCGTTGCATTGATTGCCTCTTCAGGCGTCATTTTCATTTTTATACAAGCCAAGGAATTAACAAAAAGCATATTTCCACTCGGAGTAGATCCCGGATTGTAATCTGTAGCTAAAGCACAGGCAACATTGTTGTCAATTAACTTTCTTATTGGAGTATACGGAATAGATAAAAAGAATGAGCAACTTGGTAATGCTGTTGCAATTGTTTTAGCGTTTTTTAAAACGGCTACATCTTCATCTGATAATTCCTCCAAATGATCAACTGAAACTGCATTGTGTTTAACTCCAACGCTAATTCCTCCCATTACAGAAAACTGATTAACGTGGATTTTTGGTTTTAATCCTGCTTTCACTCCGGCTTCTAAAATGCGATCTGTTTGTTCAGCTGTGAAGTAATTTCGTTCGCAAAAAACATCAATGTATTCCGCTAAATTTTCTGCAGCAATTTTTGGTAGCATTTCATTGATCAGCAAGTCTACATATCCGTCCTGATTGTCTTTGTACTCAGTAGGAAAAGCATGAGCTCCTAAAAAAGTTGCCTTGATACTTACATCAGATTTCTCTTTGAGGGTTTTAATCACTCTCAACATTTTCAACTCAGCTTCGGTAGATAAACCATATCCACTTTTTATTTCAATGGCACCTGTTCCGGTACTTTTAATTAGTTCTAATCTTTTTAAAGCATCTTCTACCAATTGTACTTCAGACATATCGGCCAATTTTCTAGCCGAATTCAATATTCCTCCTCCTTTTTTACCTATCTCTTCGTATGAAAGTCCTTTGATTCTATCTACAAATTCTTCTTCTCGAGTTTTCGCAAATACGAGATGAGAATGCGAATCACAAAATGCCGGTAACACGTATTTTCCTTCTGCATCAATTACTTCTAAATCACTCCAATCTGTAATTCCGGCTAAATCTTGCATTTTTCCATACATTGAGATTCTGCCATCTTCTACAGCTAAAAATGCATCTTCAATTGTCTCTAGTTTCCCTAATTCTTTGCCTTTAAGAGGTGCTGAATTGTTTTCTAAAATCCCAACTAATCCCTTGATGTTTTTGATAAGAAGTTTGCTCATGCTACAAAATTGCGAATTATTTTAATCTTTGTTGTAATCAGTGAATTTGAATAATGGACTGTAAGAATTGTGGATATAGCAATAATGTAGAAGACAAGTTTTGTGCAAACTGTGGTCAAAAAAACCTGGAGAATTTATCTCTGAAGGTACTTTTAGGTGAGTTGGCCAATGCTTATTTGTCTTGGGATTCTAAGCTTTTTAGAACATTAGGACCGTTATTTACCAAGCCTGGATTTGTCTCTTTAAAGTACATTGATGGAAAGCGTAAATCGTATGTTGCTCCATTGAGAATGTACATTTTCTGTTCTGTTTTATTCTTTTTAACCCTTTCTTTTTTTGGTGGACAAAACAATGAAGACAGCATGTTCCAAATTCAAATGGGTGAAGAAATTGAGGCTTATTCAAAAGATGAACTGATTTTGATGATTGAAAATGATGAATTAGAGCAAATTCCTTCTGTTGCTAATGTTGAGAACGATTTTTGGAGACATATGACCAAACAATCTATTCGAATTAATGTAGAATCAGGTTCGTTTATGGCTTATTTGAGAAACAACATTTCATTTATGTTTTTCTTATTCATACCTGTATTTGGATTGGTGTTAAAGCTGTTTTTCAGAAAGAAAGATATGTACTACATTGAGCATATCATTTACGGATTATATTTTCATTCTTTTATATTTCTGATTCAGCTGCTTTCATTTGTAGGAATGAAGCTTACCGCTAACGGATTACCATTGCTAATTGGATACCTGGGTATTGTGGTTTATTTGGTGTTTGGTTTAAAACGATTCTATAATATCCCTTATTCCGTTTCAGTTCTTAAAACGATATTCATTACTCTGGTTTATCTTTTATTGTTTTTGGCATTTGCAGCCGTAACAATAGGGTGGACGGTTTATTTGTATTAGGTTTCTTCTCTGCTCCCTATAGCTATTGGGACGAAACGACTATAGCGGTTTTCATTACTATCGAAATAGCTGGAGTATTGCCACATTGTCATTTAGTTTACAAAGGAGGTTTACTTTCTTTAATGTCCTTTATTACCAACTGTAAGCTGACATTACCATTCCAGTTGTTTTCTTCAATTGTGTAGACAATGTCAATAGCGCCATACTGAAGTGCATTATACCATTCGGCCATTCCAAAGGCTATTGCATTTACAGTAATATCTGAGTATTCATCTTGCTTTAAAGATAATTTTAGATGTTCATCTTTTAATACACGTGATCCACCTGCATCCTTCACATTTCTTGTAACAAAAACAGGTCGCATATTGCCGGGTCCAAAGGGAGCCAGTTGTTTCATCACCCGATAAAATCTTGGAATTCCTCCTCTTTGCTCAAGAAAAATATCTCTAAAATCAATTTCACAGTCAATTTCAATTTCAGGTGTCAATTGTTTTTTTGTAATATAATTGCTTACTACAGATTCAAACTTATTTCTAAAAGCTTCAATATTTTCTAAAGGAAGTGTTAATCCTGCTGCGTAAAAATGTCCGCCAAATTGTTCCAATAAATCTGAACATTCATCTATTGCGTCATACACATTAAAACCTTTAACAGATCTTGCAGAGCCTACTGCCATTCCATTAGACTCGGTTAAGACAATTGTTGGTCTGTAGTAATTTTCCGTCAATCTGGAAGCAACAATTCCAACAACTCCTTTGTGCCATCCTTCATTAAAAACAACTGTTGATTTGGCATTTAATAATGCCGGATCATTGGCAATCATTTCAAGTGCCTGATTGGTAATATCCTTGTCAAGTCCTTTTCTTACCTCGTTGTGTTGATTTATTAGAAGACTAATTTCTTCAACTTCATCAACTGTATCCGCCAATAACAATTCAACAGCTTTATTACCTGAATCAATTCTACCTGCTGCATTTATTCTGGGAGCAATGGTAAATACCACATCCGTCACAGATAACTCTCCTGTTTTGTTGGCCAACATTAAAAGTTGCTTAAAACCAATTCGGGGATTATTATTGAGAACATGCAAACCGTAATAAGCCAAAATTCTGTTTTCGCCGGTAATGGGAACAATGTCGGCTCCAATGGCTACCATCACTAAATCCAACAAATCATATATTTCATCAAAATCCTCTCCTCTGGATTGCTGAATTCCCTGCACTAGTTTAAATCCTATTCCACATCCACAAAGTTCTTTGTATGGATAATTGCAAGCTTCTTGTTTAGGATTGAGTAAAATGGCATCAGGTAATTCTCTTCCCGGGGTGTGATGATCACATACTATAAAATCTATTCCTTCTTCTTTGGCTTTGGCAATGAGATCAACAGCTTTAGTCCCACAATCCAATGCGATAATTAAGGAGAAACTGTTGTCAGATGCAAATTCAATTCCCTGTTCAGAAACCCCATATCCCTCTGCATATCTATCCGGAATATAATATCCAACCTGTTCATAGGTTCTGGTTAAATAACTGTACACAAGTGCTACAGAAGAGGTTCCGTCTACATCATAATCACCATAAATCAAAATATTTTCATTGGCTGCAATAGCCTGTTCAATTCTATTGACTGCAGCTTCCATACCCTCCATTAAAAATGGGTCATGCAGATCTGAAATTTCGGGCCTAAAAAAGGCTTTTGCCTCGTCAAAATTTTGAATTCCCCTTTGCGCCATGATCACGGCTAAGGGTCTTGAAACTCCTACTTCTTCAATTAATTTGGCAACTGACTCCCGCTCGGGTGCTGCTTTGAATACCCATCTTTTATTCATACTGTATAAGAAATTTTATGTTTTTTGATGGATGTAAATCCACCTGCGCGAGTTTGCCTACCAAATAATGTTAGACGGCTGCAAGATAATGAAATTTTAATCGTTAGTTTTTAAGTAACTTAACTTTTAATTGCCGTTATACCGCCACTATGAAATGTTTACTTGCTACCTCGTTTTTATTCTTTGCTTTTTACGGAAATGCCCAAACAAAATTGATTGCATTTAAAAGCCATAGTGGCAACATGAATTATTTTATTTCTGCCATAGAAAGTAATTCATTTGATATGGAACCGCACAACCTGGGAATGGCACCCAGAAAAATTGTTCAATTTGCCCAATTGGATACTGTGGTGAAGGTAAATGATTCAACGGCTATTTTGGTAACTACAGATAAATGTAAAGATGAGTATCGTCCACATATTGATCCTTCAATTTGGAAAGAAGGAACAGATACTGTTTATAATCACCCACTGTGGACATGCGGAAACAAGGACAGTATTAAAGATGTGGTAAAAAGAGATTTTCATTTTTCTAATAACATTGATAGCACTGTTTTTATAGGTTTTGATCAAATTGAAGAACAAAAAAAGAATGATCAGGATAGCGTTCCTCCAGTTTTAAATGAAGACGGAACCAAACAAAATAATAATTACGGAATTCCAATTGCCATTGTATTTGTCGTTATGCTTTCAGTGATTATTTACTTGATTAATTGGAGAAGAGCGCATTTTAAAAACAGTACTTTTGAGCAATATGCTTAAAAACAAAATCAATGAGATACTGCATTGGTTTGCCTTGCTGACCATTGTTTTTATACCTGCATCTTTTCATTTTTTCCCCTTTCAGCAAGATATTTCTCAATTCATTTTTAGTTGGATTCCTGCTTTGTTTGACTTAAAAATCACTGATTTTTCTTCAGATACAGAATCGCTTTATACGCTCGTACTTTTCCTAATGCTGATAAGTGTTTTAATTGTTGTAGCTCATCACTTTTGGAGCGGTTGGGAAAGCAGAAAACCAGAATTTCTAAGCCTGGTACGCATCATCATTGTTTATTATTTGGCAAGCAGGTTAATGGTTTACGGTTTTGATAAAATTTTTAAAACACAATTCTACCTACCAGAGCCCAACATTGCATATACTCCTTTTGGTTTGATGGAAAAGGATATTTTGTTTTGGAGTGTTATGGGAACTTCAAAATTATACTGCATTGCTACCGGTGTTATTGAAGTGATAGCTGCCTCACTGTTACTATTCAAAAAAACAAGGGTGTTGGGTTTATTGATTTCGGTTGGAATTTTAACTCATGTTTTACTCATTAATTTGGGCTTTGACATTTCAGTTAAGCTATACAGTTTTCTTTTGCTTTTTATCTCCTTATTGGCTTTGTCTCCACAGCTAAAACCTTTGTATTGCCTTCTTATTAAAAGAGAAAATGTTGCTTTAGCGGAGGAAGAAAGATTATCCATCAAATCACCTATTAGAAAGTCTTTAAAATTTTTGGTGATTGGAATGATTTTAATTGAGGCGATCAAATTTCCACTTACTACAGGGTATTTTTCAGATGATAATCTTCCCAGGCATGAGTTACATGGCGCTTATGAATATGAAGAGCCTTCGCATGTGGGGTTAGAACGATTTTATTTTCACCGCCGCAATTTTCTGATTTTTGAATTTTCCGGATATCATTTTGAGAGTTATGAAATAAAGTTTGACAAATCTGATAAGATCTTTACTGCAGAAAACGAATCTAAAGATCATTTGATCGTTTATGCATTTAAGTTGTACCAACAAGATGAACAAACGTTTGTAGAGTTGAGGGATATGAAAACCGGTCATATTATTCGTGGCAGGAAAATTGAGTATAGAGGATTACCCGCATTAAAGGATGATTTTCATTGGACGATTGAGTCGTACGCCAAATGAAATAGCTAAATTTAGGATATGAAGATATTATTGGTTTTAGGAATAGTGACGTCTGCTTTTTGGGGGATGACCCAGGGAGAAGTTTTTTCATTTTATTTTGATAAGCAAGGAATTTTGAATTTGAATTCAGTTCAATCAATTCCAACGCAGTTTTATGGTAAATATGAATTGTCAGATATTCCTAAACATGAAGTGCGCAGAGCTGCTGGTGAATATCTGAAAATAGATGAATCCGGTATCTATATTGAAAAAAACAGACTTATTTCAATCAGCAGAGATGAGGTAAGGGAAAACTCAAAATACAGGGTGAATAAAGGTTGGTTACACGGAGTTGTTGAAAATGATTCAGTACCCTGTGCCTTGGATGGAGATAACTATTTTTTCCTGGTACCTGCAAAGACATTCTTATTTGACAAAATTGTGTCATCTAACAAATTGATAATGGTAAATAAAGAAACTTATGCCATGTTCAGTGTAGAAGATAACGGGTATTTTTCTGTTGTTGTGATAAAAATGAAAGCCGGTGGGTTGAGTTTGAATGATATAAGCTTTACACTAAAAGATGAAAAAAGCATTGAGAAAATTGAAAAGCGAAAAGAACAAACTGATAAAGGGTTAAAAACTTTTATCTTAACGCCCTCAAAAGAAGAATGGGAGTCTTTTGTTTTTAAGATTTGTCTTGAACAATATGACGATTATTTGAAAATTACAGAATGAAAGGAGTATTAGTTTTAATTAGTGCATTTATTGTTGGATACTCGTATTTGTATTTGAATTCGGCACTTGTGTTTCTTGTCGGAACTGAAGAAATCATTGATAATTATTGGATTGGTAAAGGTGTCATGATAACTTTGTTTTCTACAATTGTTGTTGTCTTGCCACTTCATATATGGATAGTTCGCAAAATATCGAAACAAGAAAAATGGGATTTTTGGGGAAGAGCATTTCCTTTTTTAGTAATTCCGTACATGTTGGGTGTTACCCTTCAAGCCTTGTCTCTCTAGGGAGTTTCTATTTTTTCTTGGCAATTATTTTTCTGTGTTCTTGTCAATCTAACCAAGAGGATGAAGAGGTTGTAACAGAACAGGAAGTACTTTCCGAGATGGATGATTTATCAACTTCTCCATTTGGATCTCAAAAATTTATGTGGGTTTTTCAAGATGATTTTACTGCAAAGCAGAAAGAGAAATTGAAAAATTGGATCATTGAAGTAGGAGAAGCTACCATCCAAACAATAGGACAATATCCATTTGATGTTGAAATTGTATTCCACAAATCATCAAGGGGTGGAAATAAGGCAGTTACTTTTGGGCATACAGACAGAGGCAAAGTGCAAGGAGTACATTTTTATGTGAACCCTGATAGACCTTATAATGAATTCATAGAAGACTGGACAGCACCGCATGAAATATCTCATTTATCAGCTCCATTTGTAGGGAAAAAATTCAAGTGGTTTGCCGAAGGATATGCGACTTATTTAAGTAGGAAAATTATGATTACAATGAATCAATTCACGCAAGAAGAGTTTGATGAAATGTATACTAAGCGAATAGTGGCATCACTTAAGTTTTATGACAGTTCTACTAAAACACATGCTGAAATTTCAGATAGCTTGTTATCACAACATATTTATGGAGATATGTATTGGGGATCTGCAAGTTATTTTTATACAGCAGACAAAGAATTGGAGAAAAAGTTCAGCATTTCACTTTCTTCTGTAATCACCAAGTATCAAGATTGTTGCAGGTTGAAAGACAAGAACGTTCACATGATGGTAAAATCCCTGGATGAAATAGTAGGTGATAAATTGTTTTATAACCTTTTTGATAAATACGTTAATCAGCCTTCCTCGGTGGCAATGCAGCCATATATGTGATTATTCGGTAGGTTTTTCTGTTTCTTCGGATGAGTTTTCCTGATCTTCAGCTGCATCTGATTCTGTCGAAGTTTCTTCAGCTTTTTCCTTTTTATCTTCGTCATCCTTATCAAATCTATCCGAGATATCTTCCACTACATCTTCAATAATATCAGCACTTTCTTCAAGGCTGTCTTCAATTTCATCTTTGGTAGGCATGCCTACAGAACCATCTTTTTTAAAGAAAAACTGAACAGGAACTAATAATATCGATACAGCAAATGAAATGTATAAACCATATGACGGTTCAACATGATTTTGGATTTTATAAATGCTGATTAAAATAATTTGGTACAATACTAATATACCAGCTGTCACCAATACACCCATTTTTTGAAATCCGGGTTGAAGCGGTTGTTTCCGGTCTCCTACAACAACAATAAAAGCAGATGCCAGATAAAGAATTATTGATACATATCCTACACCAGCGGTGATTCCGGTTTCAAAAGACATAGCTGCGTCGATTCCTCCAAAACCAAATATTGCTCCCTGATCAATTGAGTACCAAGGCATCAAAGTTGAGATAATTCCAATTCCACTTAAAATGGCAATGATTGTTCTGCTTAAATGCATAGTGTTCAAAATTTTCAACTAAGCTAATGGAAATAATTTAGAATCTATTTGACACAAATAAATTAAGTATTCAATCTGATTTTTACAACCATATATCGACTGCTCGAATTAATTTATCGGTTGACTTAATTTTTAATTAATAATCAGATTATATTCGCCAAAATATAAACTAATATTTATGATTAAAAAGTTACTTTTTGGTGCGCTTACCCTTATCAATGTTGGGGTTTTAGCTCAAAGCACATGTACTGATCCCCAAGGATTTTTAACTCCGGGAATTTCAGTGCAAACATTTACATCCACAGGAGGATACTACGAATTTCAAGCTTCTTCTGGATGTTCTTATACTTTCAGCCATTGTCAAAATGGTGGATCATACACAGGGGATACATATCTTACTGTAACAGATGATCAAAATAATACTATTACATCTAATGATGATTGGTGTGGATTAGGGTCTGAATTAACTTGGACAGCAGGTTTTTCAGGAATTGCCAGAATTCATTTAGGAACATGTTGCGGAGGTACCGGAACTTGTGGTGGTGGCCCAACTAGAGTTTTAGCTTATTGGTCTACTTGTGAGTCATGTACAGGAGCTGCTCCAGTTACTGTGATTGATCCTGCACCAGTTTGTAACTCAGGTGATTTTACATTGATGGCAACTTCTACTGATTCATTGTCTTGGTTCTCGTCAGCAAATACATCAGTTGCTCCTTTAGATGGTGGTCCAACTTACACTACAGGTACTATTTCAACTACTACTTCTTATTGGGTAGCTGCTTGGGATGCTACAAATAGCTGTTACGGTGCTCCTTCAGAAGTAGTTGCAGAGGTTCATTTTCCTCAAACAATTTCATTTGTTGGTGACACTTCTTTCTGTTCAAACGGAGATTCATTTACACCAAATTTCCTTCCTGCTGGAGGTACAGTTTCAGGAACAGGAGCTAGTGGATCAACATTTGATCCTATTGCTGCTGGTGTAGGAACACACTTAATTACTTATAATTTAGGTGACGCTTGTGCTTCAACCGGAACACAAGAATTTGTAGTTGAATCTGCCCCTTCAGATGCTACTATTTATGCTTGTGAAGACAGTTCAGTTACTGTTACTGGATCAGGACCTGGAATTGGTTGGTTTGAATCACAATTAACAAATGCATTTGTAGACACAGGTGCAGTTATTAACTATACACTTACTCAAGATATCATCTTGTTTTATGGTGATCTTCCGCCTTCAGAATTTATTGATACTATCACGGCAACGAATTTTGTTATTTCTGATCATGATGCTACTACAGGTGATGACAGAAGTGGTGTGGCGTTCTCACCAAATTATTTCTATGTAGTTGGAGACGGTGCAACAGGAAGAATTGATTTAGATTTTGCAGGAGCTTGGACTGCGCTACCAATTAGAGACGGTATTTTCTCTGATATTTCAAATGGGGATCTTTATACTCTTTGGAACGGAACAGCTGGTCCTAGTGGAACTTACTTGGGAACAGATTATACAATTTCGCATATTGCTCCAATGGATGAAGATTTGGTTATTAACAGTGGTTCAGCAATCGCGCTTTCTACACCGATTGTAGTAAATAACAATAGTGGTGATTTTGGAATTTTTGCAGGAGACGGAATAGTTGTTATCTGGACTTCACAAGATGAAAATTTCTATCAAATAGATTTAGGAACTGGATTTGTAACTGATCTTGGAACTGGAACTATCAATGCATTTTCAACTGAGAATATTGCTTTCTGGGGTGTTGCAGAAATTTACAATGGAGAAATTTCAGTATCATATAGATCAGATTTTGGAGATTACATTGAGCGTTACTCAATTAACTCTGGAAATACAATGACTGTTGCAGATTTTTCTGGTTTAAGTGATCTAGGTTGTTTCACAATCAATCCGGCAAATGACAGAATGTACTTCCACCATGAAGGATTTAGTTCTTCTTTTGGAGGATCAACTGAAACTGCTGGATTTTGTGATGCAGTTTGGTTTACTTCAGCTGGAGGTTCTACTGCTTGTAGAACAGCAGTTCCATTGGTTGTTTCAAAACCGGCTTTTGATTTAGGATTAGATTCAACTATCTGTTCTAACAGCCCTTTAACTTTAGATCCTGGAACATGGGATACATACACTTGGTCAACTTCAGAAACTACTCAAACAATTGATGTAGCTGCTGTTGGTACTTATGATGTTGTTGTAACAGATTCATTGGGATGTCCTGGTTTCGATACAATCAATATTGACGTAAATGTTGTAACAGAGGTTAACCTTGGTTCAGATGTAACTGTTTGTAACTATCAGTTGGTTGTTTTAAATGCCGGTGGTGGATACAATTCTTACACTTGGTATAACGGTGAAACAAGTCAATTAATTTATATTGGAACTGATACATTATCAATTGGTAACAATACAGTTACAGTTTCTTGTGTTGACAATAATGGTTGTGTAACTACTGATAACATGGATATCATTGTTGAAGATTGCGCAGGTTTGGATGAAAATGAAGTACTTCTTTTTGTATATCCAAATCCGGTTGTTGATATTGTGAAAATTCAATTAGTGAACCCAGGAACAGATACGCAAGTTCAGTTGGTAGATGTTAATGGGAAATTAATTACTCAGATTTCAAATATCACTCAAGATTTGATGCAAGTTGATATGAGTGAATTAGCTGATGGTGTTTACTTTATTAGAGTAATCAACAACAAAAATGTACAAGACGTAAAAGTTATTAAACAATAACTGAAACGATAAATTAAATAAGATGCGCCGATTCATTGAATGGGCGCATTTTTTTTGAGTTAATATTTTCAACTATGCTGATGGAAATAATTCACTTAATAAGGTGTTAGAAAGCGAAAAAAAAGCCGGTTATTAACACCGGCTTAATTCTATTATTTTTCAGCTTCTAGTGCTTTTAATCTTTCTTCAAATGCTTTTAATTGAGCTTTCAAAATTTCATTTTCTTGTTTTACTTCTTCTAGTTCTGTTTTTACTTCTTCCATTTCACTTTGTTGCTCTTTAACAGACTCAATTATGATTGGAATAAACTCAGTGTAGCAAACATAATGAGAACCATCTTCTGCTACATCAACAAGCTCAGGGAATACCTCATATACTTCTTGTGCAATAACACCATATGAAGTTACCGGTTGGTCTCCTTTTTCTAGTTCTTCTGGAGCTAATTTAAAGTTGTAGCTATATCCATTTAATTCAACTAGTTTGTCCAAGCTACCTTCAAGTTGAACAATATTCTCTTTTCTATTTCTATCACTAGCTGCAACCCAGTTACCAGCAGTGTTAAGATAAGCTTTTAGAGCAGTATTGTTAAAAGGGTCCGAATCTGTACCACCGTCATAGCTGTCTTCATCATTTACATACAACAAAGCAGCCGGTTGTCCAGGAGCGCCATCACCCGGTGACCAGATTGTTACGTGATCTCCATCACCATAAATTCCGGCAGATTCAAAAGAAGATTGTCTTGAAGCAACCATAAAATGATCACCACCATCTCCAAAATCCTGATCACCTGACCCATGTGTCCATACATCATCATTTAGGATTACCATTTCATCTCCAGGAGAAAGACTTAATTCTACAATTCCTACAACCTCAAGTTTTTCTGAGGGTGTTGTAGTTCCAATACCAACATTACCGGTTACGGTAGAATATTGATCTGACCCTGAAACTGTCCAATCACCATCATCCAAATTAGTAATTAATGCTCCACCATCTGTACCTGCTGTGATGTAGTTACCTGCGTCCGCGCTTACAATGATTTGAATTTCATTTGATGGATCTGAATCGGCGTCATTAGGATCTGTAATAAAACCACTGTCATTGTTTAAATCAGAAGTGTTTTGAGGTACATTTCCAGCAGACGTTGCATAAAGTGCGTAAGGTACACTTACAAGTTGTGAAGTCCCTAAATCAGTGTAAGTTGTTCCACCGGAATAATCAACAGCAGTTTTGATGTAGTATGGTCCATTGGCCCAATCAATAGCACTGAAGTTATCTGTAGTAGTTCCTGTACCAATTTCCAGATTAACTAATCCAAATCCATTTGTAGTAGGTGCAAATGTTTCTGTATAAACCGCAGTTCCAGTCATACTTCCTTGGAGGATTGTCATTTGAATTCCGATTGAAGAGTTATTAATAGTAGCCCCGTTTCCGTCTCTTACTACGGCTTGGTATTTAAAACTCTCAGGAGATTGTGCAAATATATTTGTTGCTGAAATAAGTACAGCAGATATTAAGAATAGAAATTTTTTCATTGTTTAATAATTTTAATTGAATTGACTTGATTTTTGTTTGGGTTGGTTACACGAAGAGTGTAACTACCTTTGGCAATAGTTGAAATATTAATCGAACTTTTTGGTTCGATTAACAATCCTTCTAATACCAATTTTCCGGCGACATCATACAAAGCATATTCTGCGCCTTGAAAATTTTCCATTTCAATCACAAAATTGTCTTTTGCCGGATTCGGATAGGCATTGAAAGCGCTATTCAATTCACTAACACCTGTAAAATCGTAGTAGTGTTGCTGAAATCCTTGAGTTAGTGCATTGGATGTACTTTCATAAGTGTTAATGACGACTTCGCCAATAGTGAAGTCAAATGTACCATTGCTGCTCACGTAGGTATCACCTTGATTGGCAATTACCTCTTGAGCACTAAGTTGATTAGCCAAAAGCAATGAAACACCTAAAAGTTTAAGTTGTTTCATAAGATTTTAATTTTCTTGAAACTAAAAAATTAAGAGTTAAAAACAATGGATATCACAGGATTAAATGTTCACAATTAATATGTTGAAAACACTTAAAATCCCTTAAATCAGTAGAATAAATAGGCTATTTTACAATGAACTTATCTACCAAAGTAGTTTGATCTGCAAAAGTTAATTGTATGAAATACATACCGCTTTGAAATGATGCAATGTCAATAATCGCTGATGACACATTATTTTCCTTTAATACCTCTTTGCCGTTTGTGTTATATATCTTAATTCTATTTATTGCTTTGTTAGTTTGGATAAATAATTTGTCTGTTGCCGGATTCGGATATAATTTAAATGTTGTTGAACTTTCATTTGCCAAATCTAAAGTTGTATTGTTTCCAGGTAGTTTAATTTGACTCGGGTACGTGCTGTTGTGATGTACTGAAATATTGGCAATATTACCACTACCGGCTTGATACATTGTTCCACCATCTTGCAGATTTACATTGAATCTTATCGCATGATTTCCGCCTACATAAATCTTAATTTTGTGTCCTGCTTTCCAGGTGTATTGTGTAAAAGGTAAATCAACCTGTACATTGTAAACCTCACCCGGCACCATAAATACTTCGCCACTTTGTGTGTAATCGTTGTTTCTAAAGCGCATTCGTTTAATACCATCTGTAATTAACATATTTTCTCCACCCGGATACTGATCAACTAATCTAACTGAGATGTCACAATCAGCTTGATCCGCACTTATCCATAGATCTAATTGAATTCGCCCGGTAATGGAAACATCCTGGTTTAAAGCTGCAGAAGTAAAAGTAACAATGTCTGTTCTGGCATCTAAACTTGATTGATCATAGGGTCCTTGATCTAAGAATTGAGAAAGTGTAGCACCTCCGATCGTAGGAGAAGGGTTTGAAGGATCAGAAATGAATGTACTTGAATCAATACCAGTTGAGGAAATTAATCCTCCATTTTGATCCAGGTATAAAATGTCGTAATTAGGTATGGCAATGTCATCTGCATTTGAAGTTAACCAGGTATCTGTTCCTCCCATATCAAAATAGGTAATCAAATCTGTGTTTTGCCAGTTATTAACCGAATCTAAAAGATAGTAGTTAAAGAAATCCCAGGCCATTGAATCTGACTTATAAGCGGCATTGGTATAAGTTAACTGTCCCTGATTAGGTGAACCAACATAAGCGGCTCCATCACCTCCATGTACCCAGGGACCCACCAACAACCACTGTTCATCCTGAACTGCAACATCCGCCATACTTCTGGCATCTTTGTAAAATGTCATCATCATGTCAATATTGTGATCATACCATCCACCAATTTGAAGTGTAGGAATTGAAATGTCATCAGCATACCAACTATTATTATCTGCAATGTCCCAGGCAAAACTGTCATAAACATTAGCCATAACAACTGTTGAAACTCCATAACCCAAAGCGTCCAATTGGTTTAATCTGGCTTCTTCTAAAACTCCTCCGTAGAAATATGATTCGTAAGATTGAGTGCCTGTAGCAACCATAGGTACGGCACAAGTATGATTTGGATGATGAGTAGTACATAATTGATATTGAACACCACCTAAGGCAGAAGGTCCCCAGGTTCCAATCCTATCTCCGTGCCATGTTTGGGCAACTATCCAATCACAAATATCATAGGCATCTTGTGCTCGGTCTACATTAGATAAATCTGCACCACTTGACCCGTAAAATCCGCGCCAATCTACAATTACCCATATGTATGCCTGATTATCCAGATTTGACCCTATTCCTAATGGCAATCCAAGCTGAAAACCATTTTTATTGTAAGGCGTTTGAACTAAAATCACTTCTCCGGTAGTTACAGTTGAAGGAATGTAAACATCCGCAGATAATGAGTCACCATCACTCATTGGAATCCAGATATCGTTCAAAGTAGGAGTGAGTTGGGCGTGAGTAGTTGAACCAAATACAAATAACAGTAGTAGCAAGTTTATAGTTTTCATAGATGAGATTTAAGTAACTCTATTGACGTAAGTTATACATTTCTAGTTGGACAGTTGTTAATTTTATGGTAATTGTGATTATTTGCTACAATTTGTGTTCAAAATCACCTTTACATAATTTTATATATTAGCTCTTGAATTTAAACCTGTACACATGAAACTTACCGCATTAACTTCATCTATTTTAGTAATCAATTTTGTACTTCTTACTTCTTGCGGAGCAAGTTCAGAGGATGATAATTCAGGAGAAGAAAAAGATTCAGTAAAGGTGGAACTGTCATTTGAGGAAGGTGGTGCCAAAACGGCTGAAGAGTTTTTTAAAGGAATAAATGCACAGGTTGAAGCAACTGATTTTTGGTTAAATAATGTGCAGGAATATGATTTACAAGATGTTTCTGAAGATTCAATTATCTCAGCTTTGGATACCTTGATTATCAATATTGATTCGGGGAGAAATACACTTGCAAAATATGAGAATGCTGAATGGGAAAAGCAAAGTGAATTCTATGAAATTACTATGAATTGGTACAATACTTTGTCTGAAATCACTAATGATTATTACTACAAGATGGCAGAACCAATGTCACGTCCGGATAATAGTTGGAACGCAGAAGAGCAAGCTTTTTATGATGAGTATGTATCCGCTTACAACAACTTTTTTGAAATTGACAAGCAATGGCTGATCATGAAAGATGACTTTGCTGCGGCCAACATATTCAAGGTTTCTTCAGAAGTTCCTGAATTACCCTAATTATTGTCCTCCCTGGCCACCACCGCCACCGGTTCTTTCTTCAACATCTTCCAAACTGGTTTTACGTTGACGTGCTTTTTTCACTTCTTTGTTACCAAAGTTGTAGATGACATTAACCGCTACTTTTCGGCTTTCCCATCCACCTGATCCATCAATATAAAGATCTCCGTATTGTAAATCTGCTCTCCAGTATGAAGTAAATAAGATGTCATTTCCGGCAAGTCTTACAGATAATCTGTCTTTGAAAAATTTCTTTTCTACGGCAATGTTTAAAGATCCCATACTACTAACCAGATAAGTTCCTCCCCATATTGATGGTGATGAATACCAGCCGGACAATTCAAATTTCCATCCTCCTTTTACTAAGAAAGTGTTAGATAAAAATACATTCGCAGTGGCTCTGTTAATAGGAACAAATTTTTCGTCTTTTGCAATGTAAGAGGTGTGGAATGCATTTAAATTGAAGAACAAACTCCACCATTTTTTAATTTGAAAAGGCAAACTAACACCTAAATTTATGGTTTGCTCATCTGCCACATTTTTAGTTGAAATGAAGTTTTGAGCGTATCCTAAAGTATCTGTTACCTGTGCAAAGTAATTTTGCACATAGCTATAGCTTAATGAAGTGTTAAATCTGTACTTGAAAGTATGTGATAATCTGGCATTATTAGCATAAGATGGCTTTAAAGTTGGATTTCCCTGACGATATGAAAGCTCATCTAATTGTGTTTGAAATGGATTCAAAGTTTGATAATTAGGTCTGGTAATTCTTCGACTGAAAGTCAATGACCAAATGTGTTTCATATTTGGTGTCCAGGTTAATCCTCCACTCGGAAATAACTGCGGATTATTTCTGTTAACTGTGTCGTTATAAGTTCCGGTGGCTGTAACTAAATCTCCTTTGGCAATGGTGTGTTCATATCTTAAACCTAACTGCATGCTGAGTTTTTTTCCCAATTTTCTGCTGTAATTTAGATATGCAGCACCAATTATTTCATCATAGAAAAAGTCATTTGATCTGTTCTCAATTAATGAGTCGCTGTTGTCTTCTACATAAAAGATGTCAAAATAATTTGCTGTTTTCACCATTGAAAATTTAGCTCCAAATCCTAATTTACCACCCCAGGCATTTTGTGAATAGTCAGCTTTACCTGAAAGTATGCTAATATTGGTTGGAGTTAACATTCTGTAATTACTTTCAGTAAGAATGTTTCCGGCTGTATCAGTGTAAATGTTTGGCTGATATGAATTGGCTTCTCTGTTGTAGATTCCGTAATCAACATCCACAGTTAGTTCATGACCTAAAGTATCAGCAAATCTGTAATTGATATTTCCAGTTGCTTGATAATTTCTTCCGCTTGTGATATTATTGGCATCTAAAAATTGGATTGGTGCAACTCCTGAAGGACCAATGTCTGTTGTTGCGACACTCTCTGATCCGGCATTGAAAAAATTTCCATTGGCCAAAACTCCAACAGTATGCTTATCATTCAAAAACCAGTCAAATCCAACTTTACCATTGTGCGAATTTAAAAGCGAAGTAATGTATGTTTCTGAATCATATTGAAAACCATTTTGAGTTCGGTCAAAAAATAAAAATGTTCTGTGTTTCCCTTGATTAGTACTGTACGTACCATAAAGGTTGGTTTTTTTTGTTCTATGGTTTAGATTGATTGAACCATTATATCTGTGATTAACACCATATTCATATCCACCTTGTATGGTTCCATTGGTTCCTAAGCGCTTATCTTTTTTTAGGATAATGTTTATGATTCCGGCATTTCCGGCAGCATCATATTTAGATGAGGGTTGGGTAATAATTTCAATATTGTCAATGTCAGATGCCTGAAGAGTTTTAAGAAAGTTCACCAAATCGTCTCCGGCTAAAACAGTAGCTTTGTTATCAATAAATACCATTACTCCTGATTTACCTTCTAACATGATATTATTGCTGTTGTCAATAATTACACCCGGAGCTTTTCGCAATAAATCAAATCCATTTTCTCCTGTAGCATTAATGGTTTTATCTACGTTGAAAACTGTTTTATCAGGATGAATTTCAATAACTGGACGTAGCTGAACAACCTCTACTGTTTGTAATTCAGTGTTAGTGGACATTTCAATTTCTCCAAGATCAACATTTGCATCAGACACTTTAAAACCTTCAGTTAAATGTCTTTTTAATCCAACCATTGAAACTTCAGCAAAGTACTCTCCATTTGGAATTCCTGTAATATTGAAAATCCCCACAGTATCTGCTAATCCTACCTTGGCTACAGATGAATCAGCTACAGATTTAATGTAAACAGTTGCAGAAGGCACAGATAAGCCATCTGATGACACATATCCCTTTACTTTGTATGTTTGACTGAACAAAGAAGTGCTTAATAAAAGGGTAAAAAGGAGTAGTAAGGTTTTCATATTGACACAATTGATCGATACAAATATCAGAAACAATCAAGATGATCACTTGAAAAACACATGAAAATCAAAATTGCAGGGTTCAATGTACTTTTGACTGTTTAAGTGGTAAGTTCCATCACTGTAATTTCCGGCATGATCCCAAGTCGACCGGCGTATCCTAAAAAGCCAAATCCTCTGTTTACGTAAAGGTATTGACCATTTTCTTCATACAATCCAGCCCATTTTTTATAACGCAATTGAATAGGACTCCATTTAAATCCACCTGTTTCAATACCAATTTGAGCGCCATGAGTATGACCTGCAAACATGATATCAATATCTGGATATTCTTTTTTCACTACTTCATCAAAATGTGTAGGGTCATGGGATAGTAGGAGTTTTACATCTGCTTCACAACCTTCATATGCTTTTGCTAAATCTCCTACTTGATGAAAGCCTTTCCCCCAGTTTTCAACTCCAATCAATCCAATTTTATCTCCCTCTTTTTCCAGGTATAAGTGTTCATTTAGCAATAAACGCCAACCCAATTCTCCATGAAGCTCACGAATTTTTTTGTTGTTATTTTCTTTGGCTTCATCACTTTCCCACCGCACATAATCACCATAATCATGATTTCCCAAAATGGAATAAACACCTAATGGCGCATTGAGCCTTGAAAAAATTTCCATGTATGGTTCCATTTCTTCTGCTCGGTCATTTACTATATCTCCCGTAAAAAATATAACGTCAGCATTTTGGGCCATAATTAAATCAACACCTCTTTCAACAGCTTCTGAATTATAAAAACTACCTGAGTGGATGTCTGAAATCTGAACTATTTTAAGTCCATCAAAGGCCTTTGGTAGTTTGTCTAGTTTTACTTTTTGATTGCGAACCTTATATCTGTACGGTCCTGCAAGCATTCCGTATGAAAGACCCACCAATGGAACTGAGGCTAACGATAATCCGGTTTTAACCAAAAAATCTGAACGTGAAATTCCGTTTTCAATAGGTACTCCACTAATTTTTCGTTGGGTAAAAATGCTCAATCTTCTGATGTCATCAATTAATAGAATAAAGGCGAAAAAGAATTTGGTAAAGAAGTTAATCAGCAAAAATGAGAACCAAAAATTCAAGACAGCTCTTGAAAAATAGGGACCGAATACAAACAACATTATTAAAGAGATAAATCCTAAACCTAGCAGTACAAAAAAGGTGATTTTAGTAGTGTGTTTTAACCAGGGGCTCCAATGATCCCACCTGCTACTTAAAGCACTATAAGTGTACCATTCTAAAAGGCTGCCAATAGCCAAAAAAGTGATTAATAAAACTATAAATCGCATAAGGTGAGAGCAAAAGTCGGTAATATTCAAGACTTAAGAACGAATGGGGTCAAAAAATATGCTATTGAACTAAAGTTGTGCTTGACTTTGTTAGATAATTGTTGTAATTTACTGTGCATACATAATAAACAATTCTACGGAACCTCAAACTATTAATCATGAAAACTATCAAATTAACCCTGGTAGCCTTAATGTTGGCTACTTTCAGTTTAGCTCAAGATCAATCTGTTGTTCAGAAAAAAGATCTTTCTTCTAATTTGGTTGGAAGCTGGCAGCATCTAAGATCAGTTTATCCAACAGGTGAAATAATGACGTACACACGCGAATTTGATCTGTATGAAGATGGCACAGGCTTGTGCACAAGATTGTCAGAAAGTGATACAGTAGCTATCAAATTTGAATGGGAAGTAAAGGACAGTACCATCTATTTATACACCTTAAATAATAAAGGTAAAAGAATAGAAGCTGACGCTCAGTTGATTACACATATAGATGAAGCGGCTATGCATTTGGATGAACCAGTGGATGAAGGATATCTAGGTAAAGTGTGCATGTATCGCAGAAAAGACAGTAAGCTGGCAAAGTACTAATAGATGTTGAAGTAAGGTGTTACGAATAGCGACTAGAGATTTTTCAATGTGCTATATTATAAGAAGTCAATAGATGATTGATGTCTTTTAATGCCCAATCATTCAAGGCTGTATTTTTTTCAATTGCTTGTAATAACAGTTGATTGTATTCTTCATTTTGGTAGGATAAAATGCACTTTGCTACAGACACTGTTATATGACCATTTGACTCGTTATCAAATCTTTTTAATAAGGCATTTACTACCTGAGGTGAATCAATTTTTTTACCGAATTCAGTGAATTTTTGAAAGTATGAAACTTTCACATTTAGTATGTTGTCAATAAGTATTTCTTCTGCTAAAGTGGAGTCTTGATCTAGAATAAAATTGAGCATATCAATAGAAACTAAAGTTCTATCATCAATCTCTTTGATATTGTTGATGGATTTTTGGCTTAATGCCAATGATTTTTCAGGATAATTTGATGACAGATAAGCAAAAAGGGAATCATTGATGATGGCATATCGGTCCCACATTTTAAGCAGTAAGCTATCATAAATTGGCGTGTGATTTTGCCAGATGGATTTATAGATACTTTTTACACTGCTCTTCTTTAAGTACATGTTGCCATCAAATTGATCTAGATTTGAATTGATAATATTGTATGCAAAACTGTCTTGATATACTGCCACAACTTGCGCTAAAGAGGGTTCAGTTTCTGTATTTTCTTCAATGAAATTTCTAAATCTTTCATGCTTAAAATATATTAGGGCATCCGTGGTGCTAATGACATAAGAATGAGTTTTTTGCTTCCAATATGCTTCAATATTTTTGATGATTAAATCAATATCTTCTTCTTTTTGAAACTTGGCTAATGCAATTGTTGATCCTGGAAATTTATCCTTTGCCAAATCTTTAATTCCTTTATAAAGTGAAGTGTTTGGAGCAATTTCCTCGAGTAGATAGGCGGTGTACCTACTTTTTATTTTTTCACATATTATGAAGCTGTCCAATGCTGTTCTTTCGTTTTCACTCAAACCATCTAAATGAAAAAGATGGTTGTTTAAGTTCATTGTGCCATAACTACCGTGTATCCATTCGTTACCATAACGTCTGTATTTAAAAGTCCTATTGTCATTTCGGTGTTGTAAAATAAGTTGATAAAGAATGGTGTCTGCTGTGTCGGATAAAATTTCAAAAGCATAAGCCGCTACTACCGGGTTATTGTTTTGAGTTAATATTATTAGCTCTGGTACTGAGGCAGATTTTTTCAGTATTGCCGCATTTTTTAATTGCCTGGATGTTGCTTCACTGGCAAAAATTGTTGTTTCAAAGGTGTTTTCCTTTTTGATTGCTTTTACAATTCTTAATGTTTTAGAGGTGAGTTGTGTTTTTTGCCCTGTGCTGAATATTGGACAAAAAAGCATAAGCGTAAATAAAAATATTGTCAGCAATTTCATCTGATTTGGGTTTTACAGTATTACAATTTCATGATGCAAAAGTTACATTAACAGATTGCCTATAAAATTCAATTATTTGTTGATATGAATTCAACTGATACTGAAAAAGTTACATTGTGTTAAAAGAAAAACATTGAGTTAATATTATGCGCACCTAGTTTTTTATTTGTACCTTAAGAAGTCGTTAAACTAAAATTCATGAATAAAAATCTACTACTACTATCGATTTTATCGTTCGCTTTAAACATGGGTCACAGTCAATGCAATCCCACCAAAACCAAGATGATGGTGATTGGGGATAGCTGGGCATTTTTTTCCTGGACAGGCGATTCTTACAATGAAAATTTAGACAATTTTGGATTGTCTGATATTGACTGTTTTTCCAATACCACATTTGCGGTGAACGGATCTGAAGCTAGTAATTATTTTGATGATGCAGCGAGAGTACAGGCGCTAACAGATTACATTAATGGAAATCCTGATCTGGAATATGTTCATATGAGTTTGGGAGGAAATGATGCACTAGGAACCTGGAACATTAATTATACTGCCGCGCAAACAGATAGTTTGCTAGAAGTTATAATGTTGGATATTAAAAATGGTGTTGACTTAATCCATGCCGTTAATCCAAATTTGAAGGTTTTGATATCCGGATATGATTATCCAAATTTTGATGAAACAATAAGTACTTTGAATTCGGTTTTACAGCCTTTTCATCCTTACTACAATATGTGGGATGCAATGGGACAACCAAATGCTGAGCAGTTGAATGGAGTATTGGAAGATGCTACCATGAAATTTGAACAATATGCTGCCATTTGGAACAATGTTTATTTCGTAGATAATTTAGGTTTAATGCAGTTTCATTATGGCCAAAATACGGCATTACAGACACCACCTTATGGAACTTATCCCCCTCAATCAGTGACTGTTCCTGGCGGTTTAATTAACTATCCAAGTCCGCTTGATGCATTAAATTTTGGTGGACAAGATTCATTTCATTTAAATGATGACGCCTACGAAGTATTTGTAAGTAGACATTTTTCTGAGTTTTACTGGTATCAATTGAGAGCTCCTCATCAAACTATTTATGCAAGCGAATCAACTAAAAATGGATACACATCAAGTGCGGCTGCAGGCAGTGATATGGTGAAAGTTGGGAATGATAATTTTGAACAGCAATCAGCTATATTACATTTTAACACCGCTCCAATGGATGACACTTATCAATTAGTTAGAGCAAGTATTTTTATTAAACGTGATAGTTTAAACGGATCTAATTTAACTGCTGAAGACTTAACATTGGCTATTAAATCTGGCAACTTTGGTGCTACCGATAGCCCTGAAGTTGATGATTACTCAGATAATGGAGATTTTCAAGCGGTGGCTTGTACATACGGATCCTTAAATGCAGATGGAAATTACCTACGTATTGATGTTCCTACTGATATGTTCCAATATTTCAATACAACAGGAACTACAGAATTTAAATTGGCATACACCATTAGTGATTCTACAAGAATATTAGGATTTGAAAATATTGGAGATGACATTTTAATGGATTTGGAATACACGCAAAATCCTTTTGCTACTGTTTCAGATTTAAAGACAGAAGATTTGAAATTATATCCAAATCCAACAAAAGATGTTTTGAATATTCAAGCGGCCAATAAGTTCACAAATGCACGTATATATAACACTTCTGGTCAGTTGGTAAAAAACATGACTTTGCAAGGAACTGCAATTGATGTTCAGGATTTGAAATCCGGAATTTACATCATTGAGTTAGTGAATGGAGATGAAGTTAGTCGCAGTAGATTTGTGAAGGAGTAATTAGAGATTATCTTCTAAGGACTTAATATAATCTGCTAATCGTTTTTCACGAGGCGTCATTAAATCGTCTACATTGTCATGCTTTGGTTCATACCAATCAAAGTCTGCAAAGTATTCCTGGTATTTTGGAGTGGTAAATTTGTAACCATGTTTAGCAAAAATGCGGTTTCTCAAAAATGGCCATTCTGAAGGATCAACTCTTTCCAGTTTAGGGATTCTGATAGGATAGTTTACATAATAACCGTAATCAGTTATATCTTTTCCTGTTGCTTCCATGGCAAGACCTTCTTCGCCTTCAATATATTCTGCATAAGTGTTTTCAATGCAGATAAATCGATCCTGGATGAGGTAAATATCAACTTTGGTATCATTTACTGGATAATCTTGCTTATCACATAATTTACCCGACCAGTCATAGTATGCCAAATGAACAGTATAGTGCATGTATAAATCTGAAGCGATAAGCGGAATAAGGGTAGCAAATACATAACCATCAAGCACCTCCATTTCTTTCATAGGACTCATGGCTTGCTGCGGATCATCATCTGCAGTTAATCCCAGTATTTCATAATATTCTTCTCCCAGCATTGATTCTGTTTCAAAAGCATCATGTAATGCTTTTAAATTTTCAGGGTACTCTCGAACATATTCTTCAATTGCAATCTCATCTGTTTCGTCATTCTCCACAGTACTTTCTTGGGATGAAGTTTCTTCTGTGTTTTGAGTGTTGTTGTCGCAAGCAGCAATAAATAGACTAAAAAGTAAAGTCAATGGAATTTGGAACGTTTTAATTTTCATCAGATGATTTTTAATTAATAGAACAATGGAATTTTAACCAAATGAAATTCTCTGTTCAATTTGCCAATTGTGTAAAGTGTATCATTTAATACAGGTAGATTTCCAAGTTCAACACGCACATTATAATCAAGATATTTTTTTGGGTAATCTAGTACTTTTTCAGTTGCCAGTGTATTGGATTTTGTATTCAAAACACTATGATACAAAGCAATGTCATTATCTTTTATACATGAGATATGCTCACTTAATGATTCTTGAAATTTGCTATAATAAAATAGATGAATTTCGTCATCAATTTTAAATGAAGAGTAAGTGCCACTGTATCTTTCACCTATCATTGTTCTTTCCACTTTGTATTGATCAATCAAAATACCATTCTTAATTTTTAAAATAATTAAATCACTACTGAATTTTGTTTTGATATTGCTTCCCCCACTGGAAAAATATAAACCACCCCCGGTTATTGAACCTAGGCTTAATTCTACAGGTACATTTTTTTCAATTACCAGATATTGAAATTCATCAATTTGAAATTCTTCGTTTATCTGGTAAATAAGATTTGAATTTCTTGAGTTGGCTCCGGCTTTTTTGGCTTGATCATTATACGATTTAAAGCCCTCATTAAGATATGGTTCAATAAAACTCGCATCAAAATTTACGAGGTCATTGTATTTTTTAGTGGATGGTAAAAACCACGATATTCCTGTTAGTGAATCTTCTTCTTCGTCAACCCAACTAATCAATATTTTTTCATTTTCGGAGAAATTTTCAGGGATTTTAATGTCTAATATTTTTTTATTTACCAATTCAATTTGATGGGTTTTTGGACTTTGATTTTCAGTAAGTTGGTATACTGTTGCCCAATCAAAAGGCAACAAGTTATTATTGGCAGTGTATTGTCTGTCATCTGTAATTAATATGATAATCTCGCCACTGTCTGTTATTGCAGCATTCCGATAAGTTCCACACGTTTCGATTTTGTTCTTAACTGTTTGTTCATATTCTAATACAGCATTTTCATCCAAGCAAACTGTATTTAATGAGACAGCAGAACAATTTACTTTAGGGTCAATGATAATGCCTAAGTGTTTTTTATTGGGAGAGGTGCGAATTTCAATATCGTCAAGTTTAACCTCTTTTTTATTAAATGATTTAATGAGTTGAGGATTCTTTATTGAATCATTTTTCATATTATAAATCATAGAAAATAATCCAGTTTCGTTTTTTTCAAGTTCATCATTTTTACCTCGAAAAAAGAAAATGATTTCTTCTTTCAATCTTGTAAATCCTAATAATTCTTCCTCCTGGATATTTGGAATATCAAAATCACTGTAGCTGTAAACCTTATTAGATGTTTGATTAAACACTGTTAAAATCATTCGATTACGATAATTCTTAATCGCGAAAATAGAAGTATCAGAAATCATCTCCACTGCCAAACGGTTATAATATTGAGCTCGCTTCAAATGGGAATCATTGATTTTTGCCTCAAATTCAAAATCAATTTGGTTTTTGTGAGTAGATGGTCCAAGAAATACTGTGGTGCTATCCTGGGCTGTCACACTAGAAGTGGAAAGAAATAAATAAAAAGTAAATAAATAAACTATTAAATGTGTTTTGGGCATGCTTTAGGATTTTTGCTAATGTACAGATTTTCGAAATCACATTAGTCAAAGCAGTGGAGGATGCGTTCTCCTCTTTTCCAGCTCTTAGTTTTTGAATTGTAGTGGAATAAGTTTTCACTACTGCATGAGGCAGTCGCATGCCAGTAGGTGGTAATTTGCTTGTGCCTTCTATCAATTTTACCCGGAAATTTGTAGACTGAATCTGTTAAAAACCCATCTCTTTCAAAATGACCGTTGTTTTGTATGTAGAAGGTGTAAAACGGTCCGTTTGAAGCACCCGTATCATAGGCTATTGCCAGATCTTCCAGATTATCAAAATTTACGTCTGCAATTACGACATCTCCATAATATTCATCCATAATTTTCATATCTGTATTGAAATCTGTAATGTATGAAGTTGTTACAAACTGCATATCTTGAGGGAAGTAATACAGGTAAGAATCTAAGATGATGGTATCAACTAAATTCATTTTCTTATCAAAAATTTCTACTGTCCAAAAGTGTTTGTATGCCTCACTATTTTCATAGTATTCAGTAAATGAAATTTTGTAATTGTATTTATAAGAAAGTTGATTAAATACTGAAGTCAAAGTAGCCACGCTATCTCTCACCAATGTTGTGTCGTGTACAAAAACGGTGTCAACTTTTTCAATCGCTTCAAATTTTTCATTTGAATTTTTGGAATCATGCTTACAAGCTACAATCAGTAAAATTGATATGACCAATGATAAATACTTCATTTTGGCTAATGTAGATAGATGAATCGAAGTAAAAATCAAAGAAGGCGAAATAAACTAAACCAATTATTATTCGAACCTAAACCTCAATTATCGTCATAACTATCTCACCAATTGTAGTCCTATAAGCGAATTTTATTTAGGCAGCTTTCTTAGTGATTTCCTTTTTGAAAAACCTGCCATTTTTCAGTTTAAAAATTTCTCCTTTAATATTGATTTCATCCCCTTCGTCAAAGCACTCAAGTTGTTTTATACTGTGTTCAATCGTCATGATTCTTCCCTGATTTTCTCTTGCCAAATCAATATATCTAGGGTTGATTCCCAACTCGGTGCCACACATGATAAAATCAATTTTATGATTAATGGTATGCAACAATGGATTGTCTCTTGGAACGGCCCAGTTGTCGCAAATGAGTAATACGTTATCTACGTCTTCATATCTTTTGATACCGTGTTTCACAGCTTCAAAATTATTCTCGGGTCCATCACCTCCATATCCGCCTTTCATGCATTCTTCCATTTTGCGGTATACAGGTAAAAAAGCAGAGGTTTTAACACTGTATAGTCCACCTGTTTTTCCTATTTCTTTTTCGTGATCAGGAGTAGCATCTCCGTCATTAAAAAAGACGTGTTTTACTTTTTTGCCCTGTGCCATTTTTAAAGCGTGCAATACAATTATTTGTGAGTAATATGGATACATGCTTCCGGTCATATCTGTAACTACAAGGGTTTTGTCAGTTACTTTGGTTCTTGAAAGCATATTAAAAACACTACGATCTGCCAACATTGAAAAAGCTCCAAACAAAGCAGGTGCAGCCTTGGTCATAATGTAAAATGTGTTGTGGTATTTACCTTTTCTGCCTATTGAGTCATATCCCCATTCTACAATATATTTTCGTTTAAAAAGATCTCTTTCTATTTCACTTTTTTTGTAGCTGGAAATATCTCCTAGATAAACAGTGTCAATCTCAGTTGCCGGCTTAATTTCAATTGATGTTGTTTTATCATCAACAGTGGTTCCTGCCAATCTATTGATTACAGGTACTAATTGAGTCATACTTTCTTCATGCATTTTTGAAGCAGATGGTCTAAAGTAGACTACAAATCCATGAAACAATTCCTTTGCTTCAGTTTGATTTGTTTGATAGATAATGCGTTTGTCATATTCAACATCTTTATCAATGTTTAAGAAAGATCTTAAGCTTTCCCATCTTTTTCTATTGAGATAATGCTGATAAGAAGTGATAGTAGAATTATCAGAAGTTGCCACGTAATCCACTCGGTAAATTGTACCAATATCTAATGTTCTTGGTTTTACTCTTGTGATGCTATCCGAGTCAAATGACATAGGAACCCTTAAAGCTTTAAAGCTTCCTGTTTTTGGTCTGTATTTATCTACAAATTCAATTGTAGTATGCGCATATGTATGAGCTGTAATGATGAGCGCAATGATATAAGTTAGTGATTTCATAATAGTTTGTTTGCGTTTATTATGAAATGTAGATGTGATAAAAAAGTAACTTTTTAGTCACTAAGTCAATAAAATTGGGAGATTGAGCTTATTACTCGTAATGGATATCCAAAATTGGATGCAACTCAATTTCATTTTCAGCTGCATTTCTCGGGTACTTGTGATCAATATCTATAAACGCCACTCCGGTTATCGTAACAGTGGTTCCTTCTAAGCTGTCCTTATTGGTTTCAATCCACAGACGTACCTTTTCCATTTTGTCGTAAAAAATTGAATTTGAAATGTATTCACAACCCATGTTAGGAGATTCACAGTTTACATATTTGTCATTGCCGTCGGTTAATTTCACTTTCCAGTCTCCGTCTCTGTGCTTGCTTAGTTTATGAACTTTGGCGGTTATTGTAAAAGTTCTTTTTTCAATCTCCATTCGCACACTTTCTTTATCTGCTTCAGGAACATCAATACTTCCGATAGAATCCACTGTGGTAACAATTGGAATAGTGTCAATCAAATGGGCTGCTGTATCAATTCCGATTTTAATGTCTCTTCTTGTACTGGAACCATTACAAGAATCATCATTGTTTTTGCCTTTGTTACATGCCAATAACATGAATGAAAATAAAAATATAAAAGTACTGTGCTTATTCATCTTAAAAACTGGCTAACATTTCATCCTCCTCATCCGGAATATCAAATGCATCTGCGCTTGTTAAATGTCCATCTTGATCACTTACGCGGGTTAATTTTTTTCCTTGTCTAAAAACTAGTTGTAATCCATGTTCTTTTTCCCATTCACATTCACATGCTAAAATCACATAAATGTCCTTGTCGTTTACCGCTCTTCTACTTACAAAAACTTCGGTAGGATAAACAAAATTCCACACATTCAAAGGTTGTGTTCCCTTCATTTTTTCAGGAATATCATTTTCACTGATGTATGAACAATAGTCAACAAAGTTTCCAAATACCGCTTGGGCTGTCATGATTTTATAACCACTTTCAAGAGCCAAAAAGTTTTTCAAGGCCTCATCTGCTTCTTCAACAAAAGTTGTATCATCCTCATTAACTTCCATAAAAGTAACCGGCAATTCTTTTTCCACTAAAGGAATCTGGATTGACTGTCCTCTGTACCAGTTTTGAATGCGCTCGTCTTGATTTAATTCACCTACAACAGCAGAAACAATGCTTTTCATTTTATACAATTTGGTTCAAAGGTACTTACTTTTTAATGAGCTCGTTGAACTCATTTTCTAATTCATAATAATCCGGTTTGCTGTATATTTTTGTCAATGTCATTGATTTTTTAAATAAATCAATTGTGGTTTTAGAATCCCTTCCCAGTTCTTTTTCTGCATAGATTATATATAAATAGCCCTCGGAAAAATTTGGATATACTTTCATCAATATTTCCCAGGCCTTGATTGCTTTTTCATACTCTTTTTCGTTGTAAAAATGCCAACCGGCTCCATTTAAAATCCCAATAGTATAGGGGAAATCGTAGCCATAATGATTTATTATTTTTTGACTTCCTTCTTCAATCAAATCTAAATCTCTGGGTGCTGGAAAAAAGAACTGATTTTGTTGATTATTCCAATATTCGAAAATGTCATATAGTGCAGATGAAATGGTTAATCCCGGAGTGGCATTATGGGATGCTTCTTTAAACAAAACGCCACTTGCATTAATGTTAGGGTTTTGCAATTTTTTTAATGCACTATCCATTAATTCATATTGATCAGGATAATCTCCTCCAATTCCAAATCGATAATAAATATTTGAAGTAGTTTTTTTGTCATTTAAAGTTGAAATTGAATCGGTGAGATTTACATTTTTTTGAGTAAAAAATGGGCTCAAAGAAACTACAGCATTTATTTCATTTAGTCTTGAAAAAAGTAAAGATGTTGTAAAATAACCATATCTGGAATGGCCAATAAAGGTTCTGAATTTCCCTGCTTTATATTTGCTTTCCACAAAAGGAAATAACTCTTCAAACAAGAAAGCTTCATTGAGATGCGCTTTTCCTTTCTCGCTCGTCTCTTTATGTAGGGTTTCTATATATCTGTGTTCTTGGTCTGACGCAATACTTACAATTATAGATGAAGGCATTTGATCATTTACCGTTAAGTAGTCAATTGTATTGATGATATATTGATGACTTCTCTGATTTTGTTTGTCAAATATCACAATCACTGGAAAATCCTTATTAACGTCATCTTGCCATTCAAATGGAACTGTTATTGAGATGTCTTTATTATAACCAAGTTTATTTGAGTAGAAACTGGTATCCTTTATTTTGTGGTAAGAGGTTAAGTTTTGATTAAAAGCAGTAAGGGTTACTGTAATTGAAATCGTAATCAGGAAAAATATTTTATGCATAAGTTTAGGTTCAAAATTCTGTAGTTCAAATATAAGTGTGACCGTGGCAATAGTTTAGTTATCGCCTATAGTACATAAGGATATATTGGATTGCATTTTTAACTTCAATAAGTTGTTCTCTCCCTTTTCTTTTGAATTTATTATTCAATATCTCTTTTCTTATCACAAGGGCTGTTGCCATTAGATAAACACCTATGATAATAAATGACCAAACATGATCATGAAAGGTGTATACATAATTGAGAATTACGTACAATACCGGAATGGCAAGCGTGAATTGTAACCAACTAATTAATGCTCGTCCACTATCAAAATATGGATGGATATTTCTGCTATCATCTAGTTTTTGAACAAGCATCCTAAAATCATGATCATCTCTGTATTCAGCAGTATTTTTGATGATTTCAACGGTGTTTTCTAAAAGGTCATTGAGCTTCTCAATACTTTTGGATTCAGATTTATTATCTTCTATACTGGTAATTAAATCCTGGATAGAGTGAAGTGATATGGAAATAGCATCTGATCTAGACATCTTTTAACCTTCCTGCATTTTCTCTGTTTACAGTTTCATCCTGGGTTTCAATTTCTGTTAATTCTCCATCTTTTTCAATAAAGAATTTGAATTTATCAAAGTGAAAAACAGATAGATAAAGTACCATATTGATGATGATTGTAAGGATGCCTCTTTCTGATAATTCTCTTGGAGCAAAGTAAAATACAAGAATTCCGATAAATGTGATAACTATACTCAGTACTAATGCCGCTCGGTGATCGGCAAATAAATAAGCCAGCAATGCAAAGTAAATAGCATAAATTAAAAGAATGATTGCTATGGCAGTTGAATTCCCATATTCCATTGCAATAAATAAAGGGTATATTAGTGTAAGTATTACCAGAATCACCATGGTTATTTTTACACCCTGATTTTTACTGCTTTTATAAAATTCTTTTATTCCACTAGCTAGTTTGGATTGATAATCATTGGCATCAAACCCTTGAATATTTTCGTCCAAAATCTCAGTGTCTTTTGGTTCAACTTTTTGTTCAGTTTTTGTGATCTTGATAATCCAGGCAACAAGGTTTACAACTGGGAAATTGAGACCTATAAAATTCCAACCTGTTTGTTTGCCCTCCAAAACAAATTCTTTTAACAATAAGTTTCTGTAAACAGCAATAACTATGTAATAAGTAAGGGCGATACTCAATATCCTATGAAGTTCGATAAGAATAGATTGGTGAATGTCGAATTGATATGTGTAATAAGGTTGATCCTGGAAAAGTGCACTCATGATGTAGATTCTGAAAGCCCAAAAAATGAGTGAAAATGATAATTTATCCAGTCTTTCATTGTTTAGAATCAATGACGTAAAATGTAGGCTTTGTAGTTTTGAATTTTTTAAGTAGTCCATTAGCACTATGAACACATAGAACATCAAAATGTATTTGGTTGCGTTGAAGATGGCCAGTACATAAAAGAACATGGTCCTATCTGAAAACATATTTCTGTTATTCAAACCAATTTCTCCAAGTAAATCATCTAGTTTACTGACATATTCATATGACTGAGAGGATATAAATGTGCCTGAAAATACTAAAGCAAATAAGGCCAGCCAAAGTCCCTTTTGTCCCAGTTTTAAATATCCAAATGAGCCAAAAGTTAGAACGTAGGTAATGATTTCCATAAGTGAATATACTTCCATAGAGAATTCACTATTGTTTCCCAAAGCACTTATTGTTATTAATATTGCGGTAAATGATAAATAAATCAATCCGGCAATTTGCATGGGTTTTTTTGAGTCACCTTTTGTATTAGCGAAGAATAAAATAGCAAGTGGTGGCAAGGACCAAAAAAGCCTGAAAAAAACTAATTTGAAGTAATTCGTTTTTTGGGTTTCAAAATCATATGCACTTGTAAGATCAAATTCACTCGCAATTTGCCAAACAACTGCTATTATTAAAATAAACAAAGCAAATTGCTGAATTCTCTTATTAAGACTGCCTGAAAAATCCATAAGTTTTGGGTTTTAACTTGTCTAAATATAAAAAACCCATTTAATCTTTGAAATTAAACTTATTAAGATCCGCTAATTACAACTTAAAGGTTCGTCCGGAATACTTTGTGCCGGGATACATTGCAGGCAAGCATCAATAGGATAGGATAAATCTCTTATCAACGTCACTTCTCCAGATTCACTAAAACCTGTTCCATTGATTATTCCGGAAGTTTGATATTCATAAACACCCTCCTTTACATTCTTGCCATCACTTTGCCCATCCCAACCCATTTGAGGATTATTAGAGCTATAGATGAGCTCATCTTTTTTGTAAACCTTCATACTGTAATTGGTGATTTCACAACTAGAGTAAACAAAAAACACATCATTTGCACCGTCCCCATTTGGTGTGAAAATATTGCCTATGGTATAGGAGCAACTGCCATCAGTCCACTGTTTTGCCTGATCCTGACAACCATTTTGTTTGATACTTTGCTTGACACAAGAAGTTGAAATAATAACAACAAACAAAAGTCCTAACTGCTTCATAACTAATGGTTTTTTTATGAATGTTGAAAGTAAACTTTTGTAACCAATTAATGAGCTTCTAACCAATTGCTTCCAAAGTTTGCTTCAACGTCTAAAGGTACAGCCATTTCTACTGCTTTTTCCATTCCGTCTTTCACCAGCTGTTGCATTACTTCTTTTTCATTTTCTACTACATCAAAAACCAATTCATCATGTACCTGCAACAACATTTTTGACTGCAGTTGTTTTGAATTCATCTCTTCGTGAATTTTGATCATGGCAATTTTAATGATATCCGCAGCAGATCCTTGAATGGGAGCATTTACAGCATTTCTTTCTGCAAAACCTCTTACTATGGCGTTGGCTGAATTGATATCTTTTAAATATCTGCGGCGTTTCATAATAGTTTCAACGTATCCATGTTGTCTGGCAAATTCAACAGCATCTGCCATATATTGTTTGATTTTTGGATACTGTTCCCAATAACTGTCAATAATCTCTTTGGCTTCTTTTCTACTAATTCCTAAATTTTGAGATAAACCAAATGCAGATTGACCGTAGATTATTCCAAAGTTTACAGCTTTTGCAGATGAACGTTGATCTCTACTTACATCTTCTATTTTATCTACTCCAAAAACGCGTGCGGCAGTTGCAGCATGAATGTCATGTCCGGCTTTAAATGCAGCGATCATATTTTCGTCTTCACTCAAAGCAGCAATAATTCTAAGTTCAATTTGAGAGTAATCGGCCGCTAGTAAAGTATGCTGATTATCTCCTGCAATAAATGCCTTTCTGATCTCTCTACCTTTTTCGGTTCTGATAGGGATGTTTTGCAGATTTGGATTGTTTGACGCTAATCTTCCTGTAGCAGCCACAGTTTGCATATAGCTGGTATGAATTCTTCCATCATGTTCACTCACCATGCTTGGTAATGTATCTACATATGTGCTTTTCAATTTGCGTAGTGAACGATAATTCAAAATCAGAGGAATTATTTCATGTTTACTTTCAAGTTTAGATAAAACATCTTCAGATGTTTTGTACTGACCGGTAGCTGTTTTTTTAGCTTTTGGATCAATTTGTAGGTGCTCAAAAAGTACTTCTCCTAATTGTTTTGGAGAGTCTAAATTGAAATCTTGAACACCAGCTAGATCTTTGATGTCTTTTTCTAATTTCTGGATATCAACTTCTAGTTCTTCTGAGAATTTGTTCAGTGCTTCAACATCTAAATTAATCCCTGTAACTTCCATGTCTTTTAAAACACGAACCAAAGGCATTTCAATATCATAGAATAGATGTTTAAGATGTTCTTTTTGAATTTCAGGTTCAAATAGCTGTTTTAATTGGAAAGTGATGTCTGCGTCTTCACAAGCATAATCAACAATTTTTTCAGGCTCCAGATCGGCCATATTGCCCTGGTTTTTCCCTTTTTTCCCAATTAAAGTTTCAATTGAAATTGGCTGATATTGCAAATACAATTCTGCCAGAAAATCCATTCCGTGTTTACCTTCAGGTGTGATGAGGTAATGGGCAATCATGGTATCAAATAAAGGTCCCTTTACTTTAACGCCATATTTTTCTACAATCTTTAAATCGTATTTGATGTTATGTGCAATTTTTTCAATGGACTCATTTTCAAAAAAGTCTTTGAAATCCTTTACTACTTCTTCTCTTTCATCAGGAAGAGCTGAAACATAATATCCGGTTCCTTTATTGAAACTAAAAGATAATCCTACAATTTCTGCTTCAATTGGGTCAACACCTGTAGTTTCTGTGTCAAAGCAAACTGATTTTTGAAGTAAAAGAGCTTCAAGCAATTCCTTGCGTTTTTCTTTTGTATTGATCAGTTCATATGATGGTTTGATGTCCTCAATGGTTTTTACATCAGCTCCAATTGCAACTTCTTCAGCCAATGACTCAATGGCAGGTCCTCCAAATAAATCAAGTTGTCCTTCGGCCGGCTGACCTTGCCCAACTATTATTTCTTCTCCAAGAACTCTTTTTGCCAATGACTTAAACTCAAGTTGAGTAAATACGTCTCTAATTTTATCTTTATCAGGCTCCTCTAATACAAGGCTCTCTTCGTCCAGGTCAATAGGAACATCTGTAATAATTGTAGCCAGCATTTTTGATTGCAAACCTTGTTCTGCAAAAGCTTCTACATTTTCTTTTTGCTTGCCCTTTAATTCGTGGCTGTGTTCTATTAATGCTTCAACTGATCCGTATTCTTTAATTAATTTCTTAGCAGTTTTTTCACCAATTCCTGGAATTCCGGGGATGTTATCTACAGCATCTCCCCATAGCCCTAAAATATCTATTACCTGATCAGGTGTTTGTACTTCAAATTTTTCCTGAACTTGTGGAATTCCCCAAATTTCAGCCGGTTTACCTCCTCTGGCGGGTTTATACATGTATATGTTTTCAGACACCAACTGAGCATAATCCTTATCCGGCGTCATCATATAAGTTAAAAAACCATGTTTTTCGGCCTTTTTAGCTATTGTTCCAATGATATCATCTGCTTCGTAACCTGGATAAATTAAAAGCGGAATTTTAAATGCATCAACAATTTGTTTGATCGGTTCAATCATAGCAGCAATATCTTCTGGCATTGCTTCACGATTGGCCTTGTAATCTGAAAATTCAATTTGACGATTTGTAGCTTCAGGCGCATCAAAAACTACAGCAATGTGTGTAGGATTTTCTCTCTTAATTACATCCAACATAGCAGTTGTAAATCCATAAGCTGCAGAAGTGTTTTGACCTTTGCTATTGATACGCGGATTTTTTATAAAAGCATAATATGCTCTGTAAATCAATGCAAAAGCGTCTAGTAGAAATAATTTTTTTGGATGTTCTTCGGTCATAATTCCAGATTAATTGGGGCATTAAAGATATAAAAGGAATAATGTTTTTAATCACAATTTGTGCATTTATTGTAATCTTGCCGTTTCTTTTAAATTGAATCTGCTGAATACACTATTTAAATACTGGAATTTACTGCTGTTTACTCTGTTTGTGAGCTATTTTTCTTTCTCCCAGTCTGAACAAAGTTGGGAAGTGGAGGAGATTAGGAAATTAAAGAATAAAGGTGTTGAACAAGTTCGTGAGGGAGATTTAACTTCTGCATTTAAGAATTTAAGATTGGCCCAGCAATACAGTAAAGCTATTGGAAATAAGCAGTTGTATTTTGAATCAAATGTAGAGATGGTCAATTTTTACATGATGAAAAGTGAAATTGTCAAGGCTGGTGAAGTTTTAGATTTGATTGAGCCATCATCTGTTTATACACCCTTGAGTAATTGCAAATACTATCACCGAAAGGCCTTTTATTATAATCAACAGCACATACTTGATTCTGCCGCAGAATGCAGTTTTAATGCTTTGAGGATTGCCAACAAATATGGTCTGGATTCAGAAAAAGGAGTGATTTATAATGAGCTGGGAAATATTTACGAACGGATGTTTGATTATGATAGTTCAATTTATTTTTATTCCAAAGCAGAGTCATTTTTCCCCAAGAATTCAATAGACTATGCTAATACTTATTTCAATAAATCAAGAATACATTACTTGAAGAAGGAATTAGATTCTTGCGTTTATAAATTGAAAATTCTAGAGGAACAAATTAAAGATTCAACCTGGTCAAGAATTAAGGCTCCGGTTTATCATTATATCGCGGTTTGTTATTTTGAAATGGAGGATTCTATTGAAGCAAGTAAATATGTGGTTTTGGGTGCAAGGGAGGAAATTGAAATTCAAATAAAACAACACGGTAAAGACATAGCGCGCATTGAGGCCGAGTTTGAAACAGAGCAAAAAAACCTGCGCATAAAACAACAAGAGGAAACCATTGTCAAGGAATTGAAAGAGAAAGAAATACTGAGCTGGTTCATTGTTTTGATGTCCTTTTCTATTGTAATTATTTTCGGTTTTTATTTTGTTATCCGTAGAAAGAATAAACGTTTAAATCTTCTATTAAGAGAGAATGAATTTTTAGTAGGTGAAGCAAATCACAGGATTAAAAATAATCTGCAATTAATTGTTTCGTTAGTTGCTAGAGAGATTGATAAAAGTGATAAAAATGAAATAGATGCTTTAACAAGTCTTGCATCTAAAATTGAGTCAATTGCAACAATGCATCAACAATTATATCTTGCTGAGGAAAAGAGCCAGATAGATTTAGGAGAATACATTAACTCACTCTGCAAAAATTTAAATGCTTTTTGTACTGAAAAAAATATCAATTTTAATTACAAGGTTCAGCAGCCATTGCTAATCAATGCAAGTAAGTCCATTTATATTGGATTATTGGTTAATGAACTGGTTATTAATTCAGTAAAACATGCCTTCAATCTAGATGTCAATAATGCTGAAATTCAACTTGATTTATCCATCTCTGATAAAAGTGAAATTAGCTTAAAATTTTCTGATAATGGAATAGGGATTAATGAAAATGAAAAGCCTAAATTAGTAGACATGTTGTGCCGACAGATTAAGGCAAAATATAAGGTTACTACAAATAATGGGTTTAATTTTTCTATGTCACTATTAGTTTAATGAAGGCAGTAATAGTTGAAGATGAAATTATTGTTGCCGATCATCTTAAAACAATTTTAGAATCAAATAAAATTGATGTTGTCGGTATGTGTGAAAATTTGGAAGAAGCAGAAAATTCCTTGCTTCAAAAACCTGATTTTTACCTCTTGGATATTAGATTGTCTCATGGACATAATGGGATAGATTTTGGAATGAAACTGAAGCAATTGGGAATTCCATTTGTATACATTACCGCCAACAATGAAGTGGAAGTAATGAAGGAAGCAATCAAAACAAATCCAGAAAACTATATCACAAAACCATTTAGAAAAGCAGATGTTTTGGCAGGTCTGGAATTTGTAAAACTCAAAATAGAAAAGAACCATTTTATTGAGATCATCACCAGCAAAGGAACTGAAAAATTGATGGAATCTGACATTCTGTATTGTCAGGCAGATGGGGTTTATACGAATATTTTTACATCAAATAGAGGAGTAGTTACACAACGAATTAACCTAAAGGATCTAGAGGAAAAACTATCAGATCAATTTATTCGAATTCACAGATCATTTGTAGTTAACGAAGACAAAATCACTGCTAAGAAAGCAAATAAGGTGTTTATTGATGACATGGAATTTCCTGTTTCAAGATCTTATAAATCAGTGCTGAAATAATCAAAATTGTCATTCAGAACAAAAATTGGTCATTGAAAACAAATTCTCTGACCCATCTCACGACGGATATATTTTTGGTCCCAAATTTTAATAACCTTATTATGATAAAACTTAAACTTTTGGTGGCATCTGTTCTTTTGTTAGGTGTCACAAATAAAAATGTTCAGGCACAAGATGTCTTGTTAAATTGGGTACAACAAAAGGGTACGGTTCAACATGAATCTGGCTACACTGTTTCTTCTGACGCAAGTGGAAATGTTTACTCTTCTGGATATTTTAGAAACACTACTGATTTTGATCCTGGAGTTGGAACGGCAAATTTAACCGCCGTAGGTGGAGCTGATGCTTACATTCAAAAAACAGATGCAGATGGTAATTATTTGTGGGCTGTTCAATTTGGAAGTACTGGAGATGATGAAGGATTAGACGTGCAAGTTGATGGTTCCGGTAATGTATATTTAACTGGAGTATTTAGAGGGACTGTAGATTTTGATCCGGGAGCAGGGGTTCAAAATTTAACTCCTGGTGGAGGCGGGGATGCTTTTCTTGTGAAATTAGATGCAGACGGAAATTATCTTTGGGCAATTAGTTTTCCTGGTGGTTCAGGTGCTGATCTTGGAAGAGACTTAGCAATTGATGCTAGTGGTAACGTATTGGTAAGTGGATTTTTCTACGGTACAGTTGACTTTGATCCGAGTGTGAACGTTGCTAATGTTACCTCAACTGGTCAGGCAGATGCATTTGTTGCTAAATATGACTCAAATGGAAATTATCTTTGGGCTAAATCCATTGGGGGTTCTACAAATGATGATGGACATTCTGTTGTTGTTGATGGAAGCGGAAATGCGTATTGGACAGGATATTTTAACGGAACAGCAGACTTGGATCCAGGAGCTGGAGTACAGAATTTTACGGCTGTAGGAGGAGATATTTTCTTAATTAAGTTGGATGCTAGTGGGGCTTTTGTATGGGCAGACCAAATGGGAAGTTCAGCTGCAGATAACGGTCTTGATGTGCAAATTGATAGTAACGGAGATATTGTAATGACCGGAATTATTAGTGGTACTGCTGATCTTGATCCTGGTGTTGGGGTACAAAATCTAGTTTCAGTTGGAGGTTATGATCCATTTGTAGCAAAGTATGATGCCAATGGTGGATATCTTTGGGCTGTTTCAATGGGAAGTACTCAAAATGAAGAAGGATGGAACGTAACACTTGATGAAGAGGATAATATTTACAGTGTAGGATTTTTTAGAGGTACAGTTGACTTTGATCCGGGTGTAGGGACACACAATATTACATCTGCAGGTGCTGCTGATGCTTACATTCAAAAATTAGATGCATCAGGAAATTTTATTTGGGCAAAAAGTATAGGAGGAACTGCAGATGAGCATGCAATGTCAATTAAATATGACATAACCACTGGAGCTTTGTTGACATCAGGGTTTTTCACTTCAGTACCGGTTGATTTTGATCCGGGAGCAGGAACTCAGAATTTGTCATCAGTTGGAGGGTTGGATATTTTTGTTTTGAGTTTGAAACAATGTTTCCCTGACGCTACTACAGATGTAATTAATTCTTGTGGTCCGATTACCTGGATTGATGGAAATACTTATTCTTCTAATGAGTATGCTGCGACTCATACATTGACCAATATGGGAGGTTGCGACAGTGTAGTAACATTACATTTAACAGTATATGGTATTGCTGATCAAACAGCATCTACTACTTCAACTACAGGTTGTGATTCAGTAAACAATGTCACTATAGATTTGGCATCAAGTGAAAATGGTGTTACCTATTGGCTAAGAGATGACGCTAATGATACAGTTGTTGACGGACCGTTTGACGGTACAGGATCTGCGTTACAGTTTAATGCAGGTACTATTTTCCAATCTATGGATTACAATGTTTATGCTGAGCAGGCTATCGATTTTGGTGTTCAGCTTGATAAAACTAACACAGATAGATTATCAGTAACAGCTCCTTTTGGAGAATATGGAACAGAGATTACTGTAGAAGCATGGATTTATTTTGACGGAACTGCTAATGATGTTCCTTGGATGGGTCAATCTTCATTAGGTGCTGATAATATGTCAACAAACGTATGGTTATGGCATAACAGTGGATCAAATGGAGAAATTGAGTGGTTTGTTAATGATAATGGAGCTTGGAAAAGTGTTGCAAGTTCTTCTTTAGCAGGATTGACAGGTTGGCATCACGTTGCTACTGTAGCAAGTAGTACTGGTCTTGAGATTTTTGTTGATGGAGTTTCTGATGCTTTTGGTTCGTCAATTACAACAGGTGTAGTAAATAATACAAATTCTGTTTTCCATTTTGGAGGTGACCCGAGATTTCCAACAGACCCGAATCGTCATGGTTCATATGGTTTATCTGAAGTTCGTGTTTGGGATGTTGCAAGATCTCAATCTGAGATTTCTAGTAACATGAATACTTGTTTAGCAGGAAATGAAGCAGGACTTGTGTATTACAATAAGATTAGTGATAACACTGGAACTATTGCTACCGCTAATATTGGTACTAACGCAAGTTTTTCATCTGGTATGAGTGCAGGAACAGCTTGGATTAATGGTGCCGGAACTTGTGAACAAAACTGTACAGCAGAAATGAGCCAGATTGTTAGTGTCACAGTAAATAATGCAACATCTAACACTGTAGTTGTTGATACTTGCGCAAGCTCGTATACATGGGCACAAAATTCACAAACGTATACTGTATCAGGAATGTATAATGATACAATTACCAATGTGGCAGGATGTGATTCAGTTGTAACATTAGATCTTACAATGGTTACTCTAGATAATAGTGTAACAAATACAGATCCGACTCTTACTGCGGTGATGACAGGAGCTCAATACCAATGGTTGGATTGTGATGATAGCTATGCTGTTTTAACAGGAGAAACTTCTCAATCATTTACAGCTGCTGCAAACGGAAATTATGCAGTTGAAGTTTCATTTGGAGGATGTGTAGACACTTCGGCTTGTGAGACAATTGCTACAGTAGGATTTGACTCATATACATCAGAGAAATTGGTTATTTATCCTAACCCTACAAATGGTGAAGTATATATTCAATTACCACAAGTTGACGGTGCATTTGAAGTAAATATCTTCAGTTTGGATGGAAAATTAGTTCAAAGAGATGTACTTAATTCAAATAATTCAATGATTGATTTAAGCAATTTGAATAGCGGAATTTATACTATTCAAATTATCAATCAAGACAAAAGATTCATAAGTAAAGTAAGGTTATTTTAATTATGAATACCCTGATGTAAAAGTCAGGTTTATTATACCACCTAAAGTAGAAAGGCAGCTCAATTTTGAGCTGCCTTTCATTTTATATTAATATTTAATTTACTGTGCTACTCCAGCTTTTTTAGTTGCTGTAGTCCCTCTTAATTTAGAGATCATGTGCCAAGAATCGATAATTTCTGTGTAAGTCCACACATCACCGTCTTCAGCCATACGCTTAAGATTGTCAGTATTCAATTCACTTGGATGTGAGGCACCTGTGGCTCCCATTAATTCCAAAAATGCATGAACAGTATTGTGATGATAGTTATAACATCTTACATACTTGTCATTTACATTTAAACCTTTCATTAATCGCTTGTCTTGAGTGGCAACTCCAACCGGGCAAGTATTTGTATTACACAGTTGTGCATGAATACATCCTATTGATAACATATATGCTCTTGCAGATTGTGTCAAATCAGCCCCCATTGAAAGTGCTTTAAGCATATCAAATCCGGTAAAGACCTTACCTGAAGCAATTATTTTAATTTTATCTCTTTGATTATATTTCTTTAATAATGTATCAGCCATAACTAATCCGACATAAAGAGGTAAACCAACGTGGTTTGCAAATTCAAGTGGTGCGGCTCCTGTTCCTCCTTCACCTCCATCAACTGAGATGAAATCTGGATAATAGCCGGTTTTTTCCATGGCAATACAGATGTCTTCAAATTCTTGAGGTTTACCAATACAAAGTTTGAACCCAACTGGTTTCCCTCCCGATAAATCTCTCAGTTTATTACAAAATTCTAATAATCCCTCAGGTGAATTAAAAGCCGAGTGACTTGGAGGTGATAAAACAGTAGTTCCTGCTTTTACTCCTCTAATTTTTGCAATTTCAGGAGTGTTCTTTTTCCCGGGTAAAACTCCACCATGACCAGGTTTTGCACCTTGAGATAGTTTTACTTCGATCATTTTAACTTCAGGGCGGGTAGCATTTTCTTTGAACATTTCATCACTAAAGTTTCCATCTTCCTTTCTGCATCCAAAGTATCCCGTTCCTATTTGCCAGCTTAAATCTCCTCCTTGTAGGTGATAAGGTGAAACACCTCCCTCTCCGGTATTGTGATAAAATCCTCCTTTTTGTGCTCCTTTATTGAGTGACATTACCGCATTCTTTGATAATGATCCAAAAGACATGGCTGAAATATTATAAAGTGAGGCAGAATAAGGTTGTGAACATTGTCCTTCTCCAATTGTAACTCTTGGTTCTTCTGTTACATGAACAGGATACAATGAATGTGTCACAAACTCATAACCCTCTTCATATACATTCATCTCCGTTCCAAACGGGTGGGTAGATCCTAAGTTCTTTGATCTTTGATAAATAATAGCCCTACTGTTTTTGTTAATCGGAGCTCCGTCAGTTCTTCTTTCAACAAAATACTGCTGAATTTCTGGTGAAATACCTTCAAGAATATAACGTAAGTTTCCAATTACAGGAAAGTTCTTTCTGATGGCATGTTTGGTCTGCAACATGTCTCGTAATCCAACCAAAATGAGTGGTCCAAATAAGATAAATAGATATAGCCAATTGATGTTTACAAAATAGGCCAAGGCTGCTATTCCTGCTGAAATTGCTAAAGCAGAAACAATAAAAATAGTTCTTACCATGAGTTAGTAGGGTTTAATTAAACACCTTCTAATATAAGAAGTTATTTCAAATAGGGGAGATTGAACTCCTTCTTAATCAATTGATAATACTACGAAGGAAGATCTTCTTCGGCATTGGCCGCTCCGGGTTGCGACTTGATCATGTGAACATCCATTTGCGGATAAGGGTAAGAGATGTTATGTTCCTTAAAGGCCTTGTCTATGGCAAATCTGATTTCACTTTTGTGGATTTCTATAAAGAAGTTTTGATGTGCCCAAAAAACTAAATCCAGCTCATACCCGTTGTCTCCAAAGTTTCTTAACCTTACTAATACATCTCTGGTTTTTAAGACTTTTGGATGATTTACGGCTGCTCTAATCATACAATCTTGGACAACATCTAAATCTGAACCATAGCTCACCGTAACCGGAATCATAAATCGATTGGCATCATTTCCTGTACTCCAATTATTAACCTGTAGATGTGTGAGCTGTGAGTTGGGAACTATCAATGTTTTACCATCCCTGGTTTCAACTTTAGAGGTTCTTATATTGATTTCTAAAATGCGCGCTACAAAGTTCTCTTGTCCATTTGGTCGATCAATTTCTACTACATCTCCAACTTTAACTGTTCCTTCAAACAACAATAAAAATCCACCAAAGAATTCTTTAAAAATTTCCTGTAAACCTAATGCCACAGCAACAGACAAAGGAATCATTGCCTGAACAAAGGTGTGTAAGTCAACTCCCATGCTTCTCAGCATCATAATAATTCCTACAGAAATTACCAGGTACTTGATCAACTGGAAATAAACATATTCAGTACCCTGATCAAGACGGTTAGATCTTTTTATTCTTCTAAGAAGGTAAAGCCTAATTAAACTGAATGTAATTCGCCCTCCAAAATAAAGTAATCCAACTATGAAAAAATGGTAAACTGCCAGGTGAAATTTATCGAATCTAAAGAATTCGTATTCCAATAACTTAAGGTATTCAAGATGTGGATTGTTAACCGATAATGTGTTAAATCCAACTACAAGAATTAGCAACCATATTACCTGTTTTGTCAGTTTCCAAATAGGAATTTCTTTACCCTCTACAGTGAATTTTTTATCCTTTAAATCCTGCTCCTTGAAAAATCTTTTTAGGTAAATCACCAAAAATTTACCAATCAGAAATAATCCAAAGAATATTAGGATGTTGATGAATGCAAATTCAAATCCTTCAAACTCAAAAATTGGGTAAAATAATATGTTTGATAAATACTCCATTAATGAATTACTCTCCCTAAACTATCATTGTTGGTCAATAATGTAATTACTTCATCTAGCTTTTTTTGTTTCGCTAAGAGGGTTAAAATTTCATCAATGTTTCCTTCAGGATCTTCTGAGTTTAGTTTATTTACAAGATTTTGAAGGTCGTCTTTTTCTTTTCTTATACGAGCAGTTTTGTATGAATAAACAACTTGTTTCACGGCCATTTCTAAATTGTCTATTTCTGTAGTTGTATAAACTTTTTTACTTGTCCAGTTTGGAGAAAGTTCATATCGGTTAGTCAAAATATTTACGGCCATATTGGCAATTTCAGGGTCTTCATGCTGTGTGAAATATTTCTCTCCTCGCAGCTCTTCTAATTCTAATCCCGCTTTTATTTCATTGTAAAGTTTTCGCAATGTTGGATCAGTTAACACAATCTCATCACGTTCCATTTCATGAATGATCAGTTCCATTACAGATACTTCAACATCAGTATATATCTCCTCATCATTTTCATCCAATTCAACATGCTCTGTTTTAATCATGAAAATTCCATAATTCAACAAGATGCGCATTAAATCTAGCTCATGTGAATAGATACGATCGTCAGCAATGTTTTTGGTTGTAGATTCTGTGCTTTGCTCAACCGGAATGAAATCTTCCGGGATATCATGTATCTCAGGAGCATTGAATTTTTTAGCAACTACATCTTTTCTGAGTTTACTTAATTCATTGATAAGAACCTGCTCATCCATTCCAAACATGGAAGCTGTTTCTCTTGTATAAACCTGACGTTTAATGGCATCAGGAATTTTTGAGATTGAATGCACAATATCTTTTATCAAAGATGCTTTTTGAATAGGATCGTTACCTGCATCTTTCAATAAAACATCAGCTTTAAAGACAATAAAGTCTTTTGAATTTTCTTCAATGTAATTAATCAATTCATCTGCAGTAGATTTTTTGGCAAATGAATCCGGGTCTTCACCTTCTGGAAAAAGAACAACCTTTACGTTCATTCCTTGCTCCAGGATCATGTCAATTCCCCTAAATGAAGCTTTTATTCCGGCCGCATCTCCATCATATAGGATGGTGATGTTTTCAGAATATCTTTTAATCAATTTGATTTGCCCTTCAGTAAGCGCAGTTCCTGAACTGGCAACCACATTTTCTACGCCTGATTGATGAAGAGAAATTACGTCTGTGTACCCTTCAACCAAAAAGCATCTGTCATACTTGATGATTGAATTTTTGGCAAAGTATAATCCGTATAATATTTTGGATTTATTGTACAACTCACTTTCAGGTGAGTTAAAGTACTTTGCAACCTTTTTATCAGCACGTAAAGTTCGACCTCCAAAACCCAATACTTTTCCGGCTACAGAATGTATCGGAAACATCACTCTTCCTTTAAAAAAGTCAAATGATTTGTCGTTGGTTGTTTTTGTTAAGCCGGCTTTTTCCAGGTATTCTAGCTTGTAGTTTTTGGCTAAAGCAGCTTTGGTAAAAGCATCAAACTCGTCCAAACAATATCCTAATTGGAACTTTTCAATGATGTCTTCTCTAAAACCTCTTTCAACAAAATAAGAAAGTCCAATGGCTTTTCCTTGCTCATTGTTGTGCAGATTATAAACAAAGTGATCTCTGGCAAATTCGTTTATAATACTGAGGTTTTCTCTCAAGGAATAAGCGGCTTGCTCCTCGGGAGTTCGCTCTTTTTCTTCCTTAATTACAATGTTGTACTTGGCAGCTAACCACTTTAATGCTTCAACATATGAAAAGTGTTCGTGCTCCATTAAAAAGGAAACAACATTTCCTCCTTTACCTGAACTAAAACATTTCCAGATTTGTTTAGCAGGTGAAACCATAAAAGACGGTGTCTTTTCATCTACAAAAGGGCTCTTTGCTTTAAAGTTAGAGCCAGACTTTTTTAGATGCACGAAATCTCCAATCACCTCTTCTACACGAGCTGTTTGAAAAATCTCATCTATGGTTTGCTTTGGAATCACATATCAAAGTTAATGTATTTGAGGGAGAGATATTCTAATTCATACCGCAAATATCACTACCTAAGATACTATTGCACTGATTAATACTTATTAAAAAGTATTCTTATTTTTAATCCGTGACTGATAAAAAAGAAAATAAAAAGGAAAAATGGTTTAAAGTTGATAAGGTTTGGTTTCTAGATAAAGGAATTGAATTAACCATTTTTATTCTTGGGTTTTTAATTGCCATGTACATAGATGATGTGAGAGATTCACGAAGTGTAAAGCAATTAAAAGAACATCACATGGCCATTGTAAAAAAGGATTTAGACCATGACTTGATCAATTATCAACGCGCTTATGAGCATGATTCATTGAGGGCAGAAGGGTGTGATTATATTTTGCAATTTTTAATCAAGAGACAAAACTCTGAATTTCATTCGTACGGAACTTTAAGACATAATACCGCCGGTAGAATAGGACCCGGTTTTGACTTTGATGAAGGTGGGGAATTTAAATCAGGAGATACAATTCAGATTGTAGCAGAGAAAAAAGGTTGGTTTTTGGATACATCCGGTTTTTGGATCAACAGACAAATAGTATCAAGTGTTGACAATCAATTCAATTGGTTTTCGCAGGAGATTGGCGATTCAGTAAAGAAAAAAATAGAATTCTATGCCTTTTATGTTGATGAGACTAAATCTGTATTTCAGCACAAAACTGGCTATGACGGTTTAATTTCTCAAAATACCTCCGCCTTTTTAAGTACCACGCAAATTGAAAGTGAATTGTCAGATTACTATTATTTCGGAAATTATCTCAATTGGCTTGAAAACTATTACAGAGATAGTCATTATCCCAAATTTAATGAGTTGCGTTACTCATTTGGTAAAATAGATTTGTTTCAATTTTTGTATTTATTAAACAATGAGCAGAACAATGAATTGATACAACAGTTAACTTTGGCAAGTATTCATGCTAAAAAAGAAAAGAGATACTATCTGGGAGCAATGGATAAGAATAGAGGAATTCAAAAACTAATAAAAAGTAAGGATTTTTAAAATTGAGTAGAGAGGAGAAAATAGTACGGTTTAGTGAGCAATTGCGTCCGTTTTTACCCTCAGGATCTGAATATTACATTGCCCACTTCATTTTTGAAAGAAAAGTACAGTTTACTGTTAGTAAGCCGCGAAAATCAAAGCTTGGAGATTATAGACATCCCTGGGATGGCAAACCGCATAGAATATCTGTTAATGGTAATTTGAATCCCTATGCTTTTTTAGTGACTACTATACATGAGATGGCGCATCTAACTACCTACGAGAAGTTTGGAAACCGGGTAAAATCACATGGTGATGAGTGGAAAATGGAATTTAAAGAGTTGTTCAATCCAATTTTTACCAAGGAAATATTACCAGAAGATGTTGGTTTGGCGGTAAATAACTATCTGCGAAGTGCAAAAGCGGCCTCATGTAGTGATGAAAAACTTTACAGAGTCTTAAGACGATATGATAAAAAACGAGGTATTTTAGTCGAGCATTTGGCTTATGGAGATGTTTTTGTCATTAAAGACAAGACTTTTGTTTTAGGAAAAAGACTGAGAAAAAGGTTTGAATGCAGAGAAGTGTCTAGCGGAAGATTGTATCGTGTATTGGGCTTAGCAGAAATAGATGGATTAGTAGAAAGAGGTAAAGAATTTTAAAGAAAAAATTGAATGAAAGATAATTACGGAGTAATCATGGCCGGTGGAATAGGAAGTAGATTTTGGCCAATGAGTCAGGAACACATGCCTAAGCAGTTTTTGGATGTTTTGGGGATTGGTAAAACATTGATTCAAATGACAGTTGATCGACTTAAAAAAATTGCTCCTGCTGATCAGATTTTTGTGATGACAAATGAAGATTATGCAGATTTAGTGCATCAGCAAACAGGTTTGCCTTATGAGCAGATTTTGACAGAGCCAATGAGAAAAAATACGGCTCCGTGTATTGCCTATGCGGCACATAAAATTCACAGTTTAAATCCAAATGGGAATTTGGTGGTAGCACCTTCTGATCACTTAATTGTCAATGAAGATGAATTTGTTAGAATTATCAATACAGCCATTGATACAGCTCAAAATAACCGAATAGTTACTTTAGGAATCAAGCCTTCAAGACCTGATACAGGATATGGCTACATTCATTTTGATTCATCTAGCGGAACAGAGCTAGGTACTGTAAAAGAGGTGATTCAATTCACAGAAAAGCCGGATCACGATAAAGCAAAACAGTTTGTAGCAAGTGGTGATTACTATTGGAACTCTGGAATTTTTATTTGGAAATCAGCTACAGTTATAGAAGCACTTTCTATGTTTAAACCCGACATGAATAATTTATTCTCTACAAGTGGAACGGATTACAACACAGATAAAGAGCAAGCCCATGTCAACAACGCTTTTGAAAAATGTGAGAGTGTTTCGATTGATTACGCAGTTTTAGAACCAGCGGACAATGTAAGTGTTGTTTTGGCCGATTTTGGATGGTCTGATTTAGGAACCTGGGGATCTTTATACACTCATTTAAAGCAGGATGAGAATGGCAATGCGGTTATAGGAAACAAAGTAAAAATGTTTGAAAGCAGTAATTGTATTGTTAACCTTCCGAATGGCAAAAAAGCCTTAATTCAAGGGTTGGATGACTATATCGTAGTGGAAGCAAATGACACTTTGATGATCATCAGAAAAGAGGATGAGCAAAAAATTAAACAGTATTCTACTGAAGTAGATCAATAAGAGATAAAAAAAATGACCTGAAAATTAATTTCAGGTCATTCTAATATCTATAATTAAATGCTGATTATGCGTCAGTAGAATTGTCCTCTTCTTCTGTTTCGTCTCCACTTTCAGGAGTACAACATTTTTCTTCGCATTTATCACAACATTTTTCCTCTTCGGTACAACATTGTTTACCTTCTTTACAAGCAGTGATGCACTTATCACAACATTCATCACATTTTGCTCCTTTGTCTTCGCAGCTAGATTTGTCACACTCTTTTTTGCATTCTTTCTTGCAATCTTTCTTGCAGTTTTTCTTTTCTTCTGCATGGATTTCGCAATCATCACCACATTCTTCTGAACAACACTCATGATCTGCTACTTCTTTAGTCACAGCATCACCATTTTGCTCATCCGTTTCTTCTCCAGAACATGCCACAAAGAATAAGGCCATGAACAAAGCCAACAATAAATTAATTTTTTTCATTTTGATCGATTTAACTTTTGCTAAGATATAAAAATTGAAATAGCTCAGAAAACATTAGCAACCGCAATACCAGTCAACAATAATTGTACTGTCTTCGCTCCATTTAAAGTTATAACCACAACCTGCTCCATCCGGTCCGTAGGTTGTTGAGTCTTCGTTCCAGAAATTTTCAGGGTCTTCAATTAAGATCATGAAATTTTTAAGAAATGCGGATTTGTCTTCGCATCTTGTTTTAAGATAATAATCTGAACCTGCTTCAGGATGGCTTTGCTGCCCAAAAGTCATTCCATTAGTAAAGGTTTGTTCCCATTCTGTAGGTCCCCAATCTGGATCTGTTTTTATGATCTTTTTTGGAGCAATTGAATCACAATGTGTAGTTAGGTATGAATAGATAATGTTCTCTCCAACAGGAAAAATGTGATAGATGGAATCGTTTTCTATCCACTGAATGAATCTATCGTTAGGTTTTTCAAAGCACATTCCATCATTTGAACCAAAATGCGGAATTTCAATTTTCACTTCTTCTTCATCTTCTACTATAACAATTGTATCTTCCTCAGTAGTGTTTGTCTCTTTGGTAGAATCCTCATTACTTTCACTTCCACATGCGAAAACAAAAAAAGGTAAAAGAAATATGATTGATTTTACTCTATCCATAACAGGTAAGGCATTTTAGCTTGAATACTTTTCTTAGCACCAATTGCAGTTAAGTATGAGTAAATCTCTCTAACCTGAGTTTCTAAAGCACTTTTTTCTGTGATACTCGCGTTGTCAAGATCTTCCATTTGGTGAAGAAAGTTTAATAAATCTTCTTTGTCCTTTTTAGGGTAAAACTGAATTTCAATTTCATCTGTTGCAATATTTGCCTCACCTGCGGCATACTCAATTGCATCATAAATCCCTCCAAATTCATCTACCAGTCCAAGTTCAATGGCATCAGATCCAGCCCAAACTCTTCCTTGTCCAATGCTGTCAACCATTTCTTTTGTCATACCTCTTCCTTCTGCTACTTTGGTAATGAAATCATCATAAATATCATCAACTTCTCCTTGAACAATTTTTAATTCAGCTTCACTTAATTTTTTATTCAATGATAACACTGAATGCTCGTTAGTTTGAACTCTGTCAAAGGTTACTCCAAACTTGTTTTCAAACATTTTACCTGTGTAAGGAATGATGCCAAATACACCAATTGATCCTGTAATAGTATTAGGTTGAGCATAAATTTTATCTGCAGCACAAGAAATGTAGTATCCACCAGAGGCAGCCAAATTACCCATTGAAACTACAATTGGTTTTCCAGCTTCTTTGGTTAAAACAACCTCTCTCCAAATAATGTCACTTGCCAATGCTGATCCACCAGGAGAATTAACTCTTAAAACGATTGCCTTAATGTCCTCATCTTCTCTTGCTTCTCTAATCATTTTTGAAGTGGAAGTACCGCCAATTGATCCATGTCCTACTGAGCCTTCAACAATGTCTCCTTCCGCAAAAATCACAGCAATATTTTTAGGATCCAATTTCTTTAAAACACGCTCTTTGTCTACTAATCTTGATGCGTATTTACTAAATGATACCAAGTGCATTTCGTTTCCATCAGCAGTGTCTAGCTTACTTTCTAATAAATCCAAAACTTCATCATAATACATGCTTCCGTCAGCCATATTATAATTAACAGCATCTCCAGATTTTCTAATAAAAACACTGTCAGCAATTGTTTCTAATTGAGCTTTATCAACCCCTCTTGATTCGCTAACACCATTTAATATCTCAGCCCAAAGTGCATCTAAATACTTTTGAGTTTGCTTTCTGTTAGCTTCACTCATTTCAGTATACATCAAAGGTTCAACAGCAGATTTAAATTTGTTATTAGATCCTCTGATAATTTGCATTTCAACGTCTAATTTTTCTAACGTACCCTTTACAAACATCAGTTCAGCCCCTAATCCCAAAAAGTTGATCATCCCTGAAGGGAAAACATATAATTCATCTGCAGCTGAGGACAAGTAATAACTTTTTGTACTGTAGTTATCTGAATAGGCGACAACAAACTTCCCTGAGCTTTTGAAATCTTCAATACCATCTCTGATTTCTTTAACAGTTGCCATCCCGGTACTGATGTTGTCACATTCAATAAAAAGACCTTTTATTCTGTCATCTTCTTTGGCAATTTTTAAACCATCTAGTATTTCCATCATACCAAATTGTTGGTTGATTTGGAAAGTACTTTTGTCAAATTCAGCATTGGAATAATCCCCAATTTGACCGTCTAATTTCATATGCAAAATGGAATTGTCTTCCACTACAAATTCTTTAGCTTCAAAAATTTTCTCAAAACTTGTTATTGTAGCTCTTAGAATTAAGAAAAATATTCCTACTACAATTAATCCCGACAACACTGTGGCTAATAAACTTGCCCAAAATGTTTTCCAAAAAGTCATATTCATAAGACTCAAATATTTAATGGTTTAAATAGAATATGTAAAAATAGTTCAATCCTTTTAATTGGAAGGTTGATTTATGTGAATGGATTATTAAATGATTGAATTAGCTATTTGAATGATGATAGGTGAATACTAGATTGCAGTTGATTGTAATATTCACGGTATTTTTCAGTTATTTTGTCGGGTGAAAGCAAAGAAAATCATAGTATCAGTCACCAATGATTTGTACACAGACCAGCGAGTTAGAAAGGTCTGTGAATTTTTGGTGGAGAATGGTTTTGAGCTGACACTGGTAGGTAGAAAACTACCAAACAGTCATAAAATGCCTGAATTACCATACAAAATCAAACGGTTTCCTCTGTGGTTTAAAAAAGGGCCGTTGTTTTATGCAACTTATAATCTGAGATTATTTTGGTTTTTACTTTTTCACAAAGCAGATGTGTTACTGTCAAATGATTTAGACACATTACTTGCCAATCATTGGGCAAGAAAATTTAAATCAAAATGCCAATTGATTTATGATTCGCATGAGTATTATACAGAAACCCCTGAATTGGTAAACCGACCAAAAGTGCAACGTTTTTGGAAGAAAATTGAGCGCAAATGTTTGCCAAAAGTTGATGCTATGTATACTGTTAATGAATCAATAGCGCAATTATACAGAGATGAGTATAATGTGGATGTAAAAGTCGTTCGCAATATTTCAGATAGAAAAGGTTTCACTTTGTCCAAAACAAGAAATGAATTAGGATTGCCTGAAGATAAAAAGGTGGTGATAATGCAAGGCGCTGGGATCAATATCCAACGCGGTGCAGAAGAAATGGTGCAGGCTATTCAAAAAGTGAACAATGCGGTTTTGGCAATAGTAGGAGATGGGGATGTGGTTCCGCAACTTAAAGAAGAAGTGAAACAAAATAATTGGTCGGATAAAGTCTTATTTTTTGGTAAACAACCTTACGATATTTTACTCAACTATACAGCTCTGGCAGATGTGGGAGTAGCCATGGATAAAGCCACCAATCTGAATTATAAGTTGGCATTAGGGAATAAAATTTTCGATTACATTCATTGCAGCACGCCATTATTTGTGTCAGATTTACCTGAGATTGCTAGAATTGTAAATGAGTATCAAATTGGGGTGGTTTGTCCATCTCACAATGTAGATGAAATTGCAACTTTGTTGAATGCTATGTTGGAGGATGAAAACAAATTGGAACAATACAAATCCAATACTCTAAAAGCTGCAAATGATTTGACCTGGGAAAATGAGCAAAAGGTACTTTCTGAAATTTATTTAAATGAGTAAAAAACTTCACATCATATCGTTTGATGTTCCTTTTCCGGCAACTTATGGTGGAATAGTGGATGTTTTTTACAAGCTAAAAAAATTACATGAGCTAGGCGTTGACATCACTTTACATTGTTATCACTATAAAGATCATAATCCACCGACAAAGGAATTGGAAAAATATTGCAGTAAGGTGTTTTATTATGAACGAAAGCAGAGCATTTTAAAGCTGCTGTTTAGCCGTTTGCCATATATTGTTTCTAGCAGAAATAGTCCTGAACTTTTAAGCAGAATTGCATCTGATCCAGCAGCAGTATTGATGGAAGGAGTTCATAGCACTTTTTGGATTTTACATAAAGACTTAAAGGATCTAAAACTGATTTTCAGAGCTCATAATATTGAACATGAATATTATTTGGGACTTGCAAAGGCAGAAAAAAATTGGCTTAAGAAAATCTATTTAAACAGAGAAGCCAATAAACTGCTCAAGTACGAATGGGAACTTAGAAATGCCAATGCAATTTTATCAATCTCCAAAAGAGATACCGAGTATTTTAAGCAGTATGCTGATACCATTCACATTCCTCCATTTTTTGACGATTCTGTTCAAACTGATTTGTCTAACGAAAGTGAAAAATTTGTGCTGTTTCACGGAAATTTGAGTGTTCCGGAAAATGATAAAGTGGCAAGACATATCATCAACTATATTGCCTCAGTATCCAATCAAAAATTTGTAATTGCCGGTAAAAATCCTTCCAAACAGTTGGTGAGATTAGCGGGTGTGTGCAGTAATGTTGACGTTGTTAATTCGCCCACGGATGAACAATTGAATATACTGATGAAAGACGCTCACATTAACTTATTAATGTCTTTTCAGCAAACTGGGGTTAAGTTAAAGCTGCTAAATGCGCTTCAAAAAGGAAGGCACATTATCATTAATGAAATGATGGATGATGATGGAATTTTCAAAGATTTATGTACAATAGAAAATGAAGATGAAGCAATCGTTCAAAAGATTGATGACTTAATGGAAATTCCTTTTACAGCAAAAGAGCAGGCTGAAAGAAATGTAAAATTCAAAGAAATATTCAACAACGAATCAGCTGCTCAAAAGATTATTCAGCTTTTATAATTACTCGTATTTAACCTGTTCAAATGGATTAAATGCATTCATTGGATTCAGCTCAATCACTGTGTGATCCTTTACTTGCATTGTTCTAGAAGGAAATTGTTCCATCAAAGCCAAGTCGTGAGTTGCCATCAGTACAGAAGTACCCTCCTTTGCAATCGCCATTAATACAGCTACAATTTCTTTAGATGTTTCAGGGTCAAGGTTCCCGGTAGGCTCATCTGCTAAAATAAATGCCGGTTTATTTACCAAAGCTCTGGCAATAGAAACACGTTGTTGTTCACCACCTGATACCTGATGAGGCATTTTATTTTCAATATGATCTAAACCAACAAGGCTCAATACCTCCATGGCGCGTTTTTGAATTTCGTCTTTCTTTTTCCATCCGGTTGATTTCATCACAAAAATTAAATTATCCATGATTGATCTATCCGATAAAAGTTGAAAATCCTGAAAAACAATACCTAAATTTCTTCTCAAAAAAGGAATGTCTTTACGTTTCATTGTAGTAAGATCAAATCCTGCAACCTGACCGCTTCCTTTTTGCAATGGCAACTCGCCGTAAAGAGTTTTGAGTAAACTACTTTTCCCGGTTCCGGTTCTACCTATTAAGTAAACAAATTCACCTTTATCTAAATGAATATTGACGTCTTTCAATATCATTTTATCTTTTTGGTGAATCTCACCATTCTTAATTGAAAATATTTGGTTTGTTGTTTCCATCTACGTCAAAAATAGGGATTCGAGGGATTTTATTGCAGTATTGTGTATAAAAGTTTAACAAGTCTTTAACAGATCTTATTTGTTACCAATTATTAAATCAACACTATACTTAACAGAAGTGCGTTTATAACTTTCAAACACCCCCCAACAAAAGCCCACTTCGCAACATTAATTTTACAAATTTAAACAAGGCGCAATTTTACAAACAAGCGTTTTGAAAGAAAAGACATACTGTTTTAAATGTTGAGATCGATACTTATATTATTGCTTTTCGTGAGCTTTTCTGCTACCGCACAGTTAACAGATAAGTACACCTCTGATTATGCAAACTTTTATAGGGCAGAAGAGCTTTTTGAAAAAGATAAGTTCTCTGCGGCTCAAGAAGAGTTCAAAACTTTCATGAACGATTTTAATGAGCCTAATCATGCCTATTTTATAAAAGCAAGATTTTATCATGCATTGTGTGCATTGTATTTGTATCATGCCAATGCTGAGCAATTGTTACTGTCGTTTCTAGCAGATTATCCAGAGAGTATATACCGTCAAAAAGTTTACTTTGAATTGGGTAGATATTATTTCAGAAAAAACAAGTTTGATAAAGTAATTGAATGGTTGTCGCAGGTTGATCCTTTGGATTTGGAAGAAGATCAATTGCCTGAGTATTACTTTAAATTGGGTTATGCTCACTTTAGAAAAAATGAACCTAAAGCGGCTAGAGATGCATTTTATGAAATTATCAATGTAGAATCGCAATACCAGCACCCAGCACTTTACTACTATTCGCATATTGCCTACTCTGAGAAAAATTATCAGGTGGCTTTAGAAGGTTTCAGAAAATTAGAAGAAGATCCTGCCTTTAAGAAAACAGTGCCTCCATACATTGCTCAAATTCTTTATTTACAGGGTAAATATGATGAATTGATGGCGTATGCTCCGGATGCAAAAGAGAATGCTTCTGAAAAAAGTTCAATTGAAATGGCTCATTTAATAGGAGACGCATTTTATCGTACCGGAAGATATGATGAGGCGGTTCCATTCTTAGAAGAGTACAATAGTAAATCAGCAACTACCAGAGATGAAGATTATCAATTAGGTTTTGCCTACTATAAAAGTGGACAGTATATGAAGGCTGTTCAAATGTTTGATAAGGTGGCACAAGTGCGTGATGAAATGGGGCAGTTAGCACTTTATCATATTGGAGATTGCTATATGAAAAGCGAAAGTTATTTGTATGCAAGAAATGCTTTTGAATTGGCTGCAGCCATGCATTTTGACAAAGAAATTGAAGAGGATGCTTTATACAATTATGCTATTTTATCTTATAAAATTGATTTCAATCCATTTGATGAGGCAGTTGAAGCATTAAATCTTTACCTGGAAAGATATCCTGATTCTCATAGAAGACAAGATATTTATCAGTATTTGATCAATGTATACACTACCATGAAGAACTATCGTTCAGCAATGGAAAGTATTGAGAAAGTTGAAAAGTTAGATTACAACTTAAAACATGCTTATCAAATGATGGCTTACAACTACTCAGTTGAATTATTTGATAATTCACAATACAGAAAAAGTATAGAAAATTTTGAGTTGGTAAGAAAGTACCCTATTGATCCTGAGTTGAATGCAATGTCGCATTATTGGACAGCTGAAGCTTATTATAAGTTAAATGAATTTGACAAATCTATTAATGCTTACAAGTCGTTTTTAAATGTACCTGGAAGTTATGGTATGGAGCAACACAATGATGCCTATTATAATATTGCGTATTGCTATTTCAAAAAAGCCGATTACGAACCGGCGATTCAAAACTTTAGAACTTTTACACAAGATCCTAAAGAAACATCTCATGAAAAAATTGCAGATGCTTACTTAAGAATTGGTGATGCCTATTTTGTTTCTGAGAAGGACATGGAAGCTATTGATTTTTATAATCGCGCAATAGCTGAAAATGGAGGGCAAGTTGATTATGCAAAATTTCAGGTTGGATTAGCACTTGGTTTTCAAAGAAAATATGCTGAGAAAGCTAAGAGAATGTTGGATATCGTTAACAATCATAAAGGGTCAACTTTTGCAGTTCCGGCATTATATGAGGCTGCCGAGGCTTTCAGATTGAACAACGAAAATTCAAAAGCGCTTCAACATTACGAGAAACTGATCATTGACTTTCCTAATCACCCAAAGGTGGTAGATGCAGTATTTCAAACAGCATCTTTGAATTTCATTCAAGAAAATTATGATCTGGCCGAAAAAGGGTACTTGAGAGTTATCAATGAATTTCACAATGAAAGCAAAAAGAAAGAGGCGTTAGCAAGATTAAAAGATTTGTATGCTACCACTAATCAACCGGACAAATATGAACAGTTGTTAGGTCAGCTAAATATGACTTTAAGTAGTTATGAAAAAGATACATTGTATTATTTCAATGCCTTGGATCTTTATTCAGATTCTTCATTCAGACAAGCAATTTCTGCCTTTGATAAGTATTTGAAAGAATTCCCTAATCCAAGCTTTTTTACAGAAGCACATTATTATAAAGGAGCATCTCACCACAGATTAGGTGAAAAAGAGCAAGCAGCTATTCACTTTAAACAAGTGTTGACAAGACCAAACGGAATTTATACAGAATTTGCCGCCTTAGTTGCGTCTCAAGATGAGTATAAAAACAAAAATTATGATAAGGCAATTTCTTATTATGAAAAATTGCTTGAAACAGCTTCTTATCCTGAGAATAAATTAACTGCCAATATTGGCTTGATGCGTTGTTATACGTTCAAAGAAAATTATATCAAAGCTCGTCCTTATGCACAGGCAGTATTAGATGATGATTTATCATTAAGTAATGTCATAATTGAAGCTCATTATGTGTTAGGTAATGCAGATTTAATCAATGTAAATTATCTGGGTGCAGAGACACATTTTAGATATGTTGCTAAAAACACCAAAGGAGAAATTGGGGCAGAATCTCAGTTTAGAATAGCAGAAATTTATCATCTACAAGAAGAGTATAAAAAATCTGAAGATGAAATCAGAAAATTGATGAAGGAGCATGCTTCATATGATTACTGGAAAGGAAAAGCTTTGATTTTACAAGCTAAAAACTCTATCGGAATTGAAGATTATACACAAGCTGAGTTCACATTAAATTCTGTAATCAATAATTATCCTAATCAAACAGATGGAATTATTGATGAGGCAAATGAAGTAATGCAAGTGTTGCAAGGACTAAAGAATAAGGAGAAGGAGATTCCGGATGACAATGGTAACACAATAGAGATTGGAGGTTAAGATGAAAAGTAGCTTATTGTACATATTTCTTTTCGTAGGTTTCGCCAATACTTTATTGGCGCAAGATGATGATGATCAAATCATTATTATTTCTGACGCAGATCGTCCAATTACTAATGCCTATAGGATTACTGAGCAGCCTAAGGTTTTAGACACAGTTGTGCCAATTCCTGACATTGAATATCCATTGCTGGTAAAAAGCTTAGAAACACAAATCAGTATTGAAGATATTGTGGCGTCTAAAATTCGTATCACAGATAAGTTGGATAAGTTATACAGAGGTTATGTTAAAGCAGGATTGGGAATGTACACTTCTCCTTTAGCTGAGGTGTATTTTAATACCATCCGAAACAGAAGAACCAATATGGGAGTGCATGTGAAGCATTATTCTTCTTGGGGTAAATTAGAAGGGCTTGCACCATCAACTTACGACAATACTGATGCGAAACTGTTTGGCGAATGGTTTACATCTGGTCTCCAAATTGGCGCACAGGCTAGTTATTTAAACAATGGGTATAATTTCTACGGAATCACTGATACCACGGATTTTTTCTCTAAAGATTCACTAAGAAATAGAGTGCAAGGATTTGGTGGTGAATTCAAAATTGGAAACTTCACTTCAAAGGACAGTGCTAAAGTGTTGTGGTCTGCTAATATCGGAAATTACTACTTCCATGAATTTCAACCGAACTGGGATATTTTGGGAGATAAACATGCTAGAAACAACAATTTCTATATTGGAAGTAACACCAAGTATAAGCTCGGCAAAAATCTATACAATGTAGATTTTAAATGGCAGCACAACAGGTATTGGTACGGTGAAGAAGATGCAACTTTACCAGCAAATGAAAGATTTGACGTGAGCAATGCATTGGTAACAGTTCGTCCTACCATATCAACTTATGGAGATAAATGGAAAGTGGTTTATGGTTTAGATATGAACTTTGATTTCCCTAGACAGGGCTTGGAAAGAGTTTTTAAAGTTGTGCCGGTAGTTGAAGGTAAATACAGCCTGTTCAATGATATGTTTATTCCGTATGTGGGAATAGATGGAGGAGTGAAACAGAACTCATTTTATACATTAAACAGAGAGAATCCTTACATCTATTCAGGCCAAGAAATGTTGAATGAAACAGAATATGATTTCTATGGAGGTATTAAAGGAACATTGTCTAAAACCATGTCATTTAATGTAGCTGCTCATTATTTTGATATTCATAACAAAGCACTTTATATAAATGAAAACACATGGTCTGGTTATAACAGATTTGATGTGTTATATGAAGATATGAGCGTTTTCCAGGTTGAAGGTGGATTGTCTTATCAAAAGGATGAAAAACTAAAAATAGATGCAATTGCTCAATGGAATAAATACAATCCTAAAAACGAATTTTATGCATGGCATTTACCGGAGATAAAAGCAACGGTGCGAGGGAGCTACAATTTGTTTGATAAGATTTATGCTAAGGCAGATTTTACTTTAGAGTATGGAAGAAAATCTCCTGTGTATTTGTTTAATCCGGCAGATGATGACATTGCAGTTGATATGCCTGTAATTGCAGATGGTAATCTACATTTGGAATACAGATACAATCCTAGGTTGTCAGCATTTTTGCAATTCAATAATATAGCTGCTCAAAAGTACGATCGCTGGTACAATTACCGCGTACAGGGCTTCCAGGTTTTAGGCGGAGTCACTTTTAGCTTTTAGTGTTAAATATTTCATAAAAAACTATATTTCAATCAATTCGGTTGTTTAATTTCTATTTTTGGCTCGACTAGAAACTAATAAAAAATGAAATTAAAATTAAGAATGAAGCAATTGCTAGTGGCAGCAGTTGCATTCACAACCACTGGTGCTTTTGCGCAAAACGTTAGCATCAAAAATGGTGAATCCTTCAAAGTGGGTGGGTTCGAATTTGTTGAAGACGTGTTAGCAGTACATTCAGATGGATCTGCAACAGTATTACTTAAAGCTGGGTTTTTGGGTACCAAGTTTCGAGTATTAAATCTAAACAGTGAACTAACTGCAGACTCTAAGTTTGAAATTGAAATTCCGAAAGTTGATAACAAAAAGGTGAATTACTTTACTGCTGGACAGTATGGTAAAAATGTGTTTTTCATGTCTACTTTAAAGGATAGAAAAAGCAAAACTTATAGTATGTACGCTTCTGAGTTAGATCCTAAAACAGGGAAATTTCTTAAGCATCACAATCCTGTAAGTTTGAATTACGACAAAATGATCTTTGGAAGACCATTTGAAGTTAGCAGAAGCGTTGATTCTACTAAAATTTTGTTTGTGTCAAAATATCCAACAGGTAGAAAAGACATGGCAAAATATAAGCTGACAGTAGTGAACAATGATATGTCTGAAGTTTGGAGTAAGGATATTGAATTCTCTGAAGAAACAAGACATTTTGATTACAATGGTGCTTTAGTAGACAAGGAAGGAAATGTTCACCTTTTAGCTACTTCCAAAATGGACAAAGACGAGCAGAAAGAGGAAGGTAAATCTGGAATTTTTGCAGATAAGTGGAAAACAGAAATGTATTCGTATTATCACAAAGATGGGAAGTTAGTGCATTATGATTTTGAAAAGTCATTGTCAGACAAGGTGGTAATGAATATCCACTTAACAATGAATGATCAGGATCAGGTTTTAGCCGCTGGTTTTTATAGCGACAGAACTTTCTGGGGACAAGGTTATTCAGGGTTCTATACTTTCAGAGTTGATGCTGCTTCAAAAGAAATAGTGTCAAGTAGTATTGTACCATTCAACGAAGAATTAAAAGCTGAGTTAATCGGTGAAAGAAGAGCACAAAAAGGAAAAGATATTCCTAAGTATGAAGTAAGAAAATTATATCCTCTAGAAAATGGTAAAATGGCCGTAGTTACAGAGGAATATACTTATACAAGAACTGAATCTACAGATGCAAACGGAAATACAACTGTAAGCGAAACTTGGTTATACGGAAATGTATTAGTGATGTACCTGGATGAAAAAGGTCAAATGACTTCATATGGTGTATTAAAGAAAAGACAATACTGTACTGCTAAAAATGGTGAAGCATCATTGATGCAAAAGTTAGGTATTGGAGCTACTCCTGGTGTTAATGAGTTGCCGTACTATGGAATTGCAACTATGAATGTTGATGGTAACATATATGTTATTTTTAATGACAATCCAAAGAATCCGGCAAGATTGGAAGATGGTAAAAAACCAAAATCAGTTCGTCAAAGAACAGCAATTACTGAGTTGGTTTCTTTTACAGAGGATGGAAAAATGATGAGAAATACTTTGTTTAAGGCAAAAGATAACTCAGAAGGATATAAAATGCCAATCATGCCAAGACAGTCTGTTCAATACTCTGATCACGACATGATCATCTTTGGTAGAAAAAAGAAAAACTTAAGAGTGTTGGGATTAAATATCAGTAACTCTTAGTAGAGAGATAATTGTTTTAAAACCCGGCTCAATTCATTTTTGAGTCGGGTTTTTATTTTGAGTCAATTTTTGATTGATACATCTTTTGTATCTTCGTTTTCAAAATATTTCAATAATTATTACGTCTAAGTTGAACTTTTGCATAGTTCTTGTAGATGATCCAAATAAAATAAGGAAAAGTGAAGAGATTAATTTTAGGAATTCTAACGACAATTTTAGCATTAAACATTAACGCCCAGTGTTCTAAAGATCTTGTGACAAATGAGGATTATAGTACCGGGCCAATGATTTTAACTAAAGATCAAGTATTTGATTCACCTACAATCACCAATAAAAAAGACCTGGCTTTTGCAGTTAAGGATTCTTCAAGATTGTTTGCGCATTTTGAAATTACTTACGGTACTTGGAGAGTAGGGTCTAAAATTGATTTTACTTTTCAATCAGGAAAAGTGGTGAGCACATATATCTCAAAATGGGAATCAGAAAGATCAGGTTCTTACACAGTCAAAAGATATGATTGTCAAATTACTTCTAGAGATGATTTAGATGTGTTTTATCTTGAAAACATCACCAAAATTACTGTAGCTTGTGTAGGTAAAACGTACAATGTTTCTATAAAGAAAGCTAGAAAAATAACACAGTATTTTCAGTGTGCAGTCAATACTTTAGGGATTGATAATATCAATTATAATACTGCACAAAAATCTGATCCTGATCCTTATGTAGATAATACTATTATTGTGTCTTTTGGAAATGATAATTCAAATACAGCTTCAGATGACTTTTCTGATATTGAATGCAATTATGAAATGAATGAGGTAGATGAATTCACAGGTGACAAAACTACTTTAACTAAGACATTTAAACTAAGTGATAAGTTAACGGGTCAAATTCACCATATCAACGGTAAAACTTTCTTAAACTTTTTCTATGCAGGACCGTTAGGATGTAGTGATGTAGAGTCTTATGCAATTATCAAGTTCACAGATGCTTCTACACTTAAGTTTACTAATCTGGCTCCAAAAGATTGTGGAGATAATCCAATGTTAAAAATTGAGTTGACAGATAAGATGTCAATTTTAAAAGTGCGTGATATTGAAAAAATCCGTGTAGGATATTCTGATTCTCACGCAGATGTAACTGTATCTAATCAAAAACTAATTAGAGGTATCTTGAACAAGTGCCTGTAGTTTAGAGTTAATTTTATAAACATGAGGATCTGTTTACTATTAATATTGTTAGTGAGTGGGTCTATTGTTTATGGACAGGAAGTTAAGTTTGTAGCTTCAGACACTATTAAAGGAAAATACGACCATTTTTCAGTTGACAATTTTGGAAGAATCTATTTAACCAGTAATGATGTATTGTTGGTATTGTCAGCAGATTTAGATACACTGTTCACATCTTCATTAAAAGCAATAAGACCTTCTTCAGTAGAAGCTTCAAAGTCATTTAGAACTTTGATTTTTGACAAAGAGAGAAGTGTAATTCAGTTTCTTGATAACACCGGAACTCCTATTCAGGATGAGATAGATTTAGTTGGCTTGGATATCCAACAACCTATCTTGGTTTGCGAATCTTTTGGCGGTAATACTATTTGGATTTTAGATGCCGGAAACCTCAGATTAATTAAGCTGAATCAAAAATTGGAGAAAGTGATTATTACAGAAAATCTCACCAATATTTTTGATGCGGAGGAAGAGCCTGTTTTAATGAAAGAAAGCAATGACAACTTAATGGTTTTAATTCCCGGAAAAGGAATTGCAATGTTTGATGTTTTCGGAACTTACGTAAAGACATACCCTTGTGATGCAGATTATTTTGATGCAACAGAAGAATTTCTATTTATAAAAACTGCAGATCAAATGGAAGTAATTCCGCTTGAAGGACTTTTGGAACCGCAGTATAAATACAGTTTGCCAAAAGGTGTTAATTCGTTTCAGTATACTCGCAATCATTTGTATTTGCTACAATCTGATCAACTGATAATAGGAAATTACAAGAAGGCTAAATAATGCATTGATCTTTTCGCATTTCATTTATAGTTCGTCACATAATAAATTGGCAATGCCTTGTTGACAACTTCAATTATCATATTAGTTTGAATCCTTTATATTTGTCGGAAATAATTGAACGAATAGGTGAAAAAATTCTTCAGATTTTTAATTAGCAGACAGTTTCTACTCAATGTAGCCGGAATCATTTTTGTATGGATCCTCATTGTTTGGATTGAAGGAATGTATCTAAAAAATACTACCAGTCATGGTGAAAGTATTGAAGTTCCTTCTTTCTATAAAATTCACATGGATGACCTGGATGAATTTGTTAGGGATAAACAATTGGAATATGAGATTGTAGATTCGGTTTATTTAGATGAATGGCCAAAGGGAACAGTGTGTTGGCAATATCCAAAACCTACAGATTCAACCGGAATGAGTATTAAGTCTGGAAGAACAATTCAGTTATCGGTAGTTCCTCTTTCTCCTCAAATGGTACGTATGCCTAAAGTAGTGCATATGTCAAAGAGAATGGGAGAAACAACTTTAAATGCCTTGGGGATTAAAACCAAAATTTCTTTCAAACCGGATCCTGTAGGAAAAGACTTTATTCTTGAGCAGCTATATAATGGACAACCAATTGACTCTGGTACATTTATTCCTAAAGGAAGTAGAATTGAACTGGTTGTGGCAAAAGGTAAAAGCGGTGATGCTACACCTTTGCCTTCTGTAGTTGGACTTACAATAAATGAAGCAAAGCAACGTTTCTCTACTTTATCCTTGTCTTTGCATCCACAGTGTGAAAACTGTATGGATGAAAATCAAGTGCTAAATGCCGTAATTACAAGACAAAGTCCTGCTGGTGGAGCTAATGTACAAGTAGCAGCCGGAACAACAGTAACAGTGTGGGCTACTTACGGAGCTGGAGGTGCTACTGAATAAGGATTAGTTGAACTGAAAATGAAAAAAGTACTATTATTCCTATCTCTTGTTTTTTGCTTTGGTGCTATGGCACAAGAAGTGATTGTTCCAATATTGGGTAATCCCGCTTTGTTTGGAAAATATTCACATCAAAAAATTAAAGCAGCAGGCTCTTCTTTAGATAGTACATTTATATATTCTTACAGTAGTTTGACCATAACTGATATCTGGGATGATTTTTCAGTAAATAAATTTGTGCAATATCCTCCCGCTTATAATGCTGCCAATGTAACATCTCAGTGGTATTGGCATTTAATGGATCAAACAAATACTACCCCTGAACCCGATACTGTGCAGTTTTGTGATGAGACAGTTGCCAAACATGATTCTGTCATTGTGGTTGCTGGAGTTGGAACAACTTTTACTTCGAATTTTACACCGCATGATATATGGGTGAACGACCTAACGCAGTATCCTATTAGTGGAACTGTGATGCAATTGTATGATGAATGTTATACTTTAATTGATTCAGTTATTGAAGGTGTTCCAGATCCTACACAAGATACTGTTTGGGCTGATGCTTCTACTATTTATTACCAGGATAGTATTCATTTGTTTTTTGCTAATATGAATGACCCAAGTCGAATTTGGGTTGATAATAAAGCATTTCACAATTATAATTTCCCGGTAGATCCGTTTTCACTTGGTGTAGCAACTTTAGATGGGGTTGACTCTACAGGATGGCCTTATGAATTCAATAATCCAAATAGTTATGGAGGTGCTGATACAATGACTTCAAAACCAATTAATTTGTTTGGAAATACTAATGTCTTTTTACAATTCCTCTACCAGGCAAAAGGTCATGGAAATATGCCGGAGGATGCTGATTCTTTATTGGTTGATTTTTACTTGCCTGATTCAGCTCAGTGGTATAACATTTGGCATGCTTCAACTCCTTATCCGGACCAAACATGGGATACCGCATATATAGCCGTGCCAGTGAATTTTCTGGACAATGGTTTCAAATTTAGATTTAGAAATTACGCCTCTTTATCAGGTGCATTAGATCATTGGCATATTGATTATGTTCAATTGTATGAAAACCCTTTAATTACTATTCAACCATTAAAGGATTTAGCGGTGTCATATCCTGTTTATTCATTGTTAAAAGATTATACAGCAGTACCATGGGATCATTATAATGCTTTGATTTCACCCAATTTAAAAATGCAGGACACTTCATTTTTATCAGTGTATAATTCAGATGATACACCTACCAATGTTGGAAGTGAGATGTATTTAGAAATTGCCTATGACGGTGCAGTGCAGGGTAGCTATAATTTGCCAAATCCTGGTGCTACTCCTCCATGGACTTCCAATTGGGAATTGGGAATGAATGCATTTCCATTTTTTACTTCTTCTTTACATAACTCATTTGACGCTCCCGGTAATGATACCATGGCAACTTTTAATGTTAAAGTAAACGCACATGCGGCTGTTGCTGCTTCTAATGTTTATCAAGTAAATGATACAACTTATCTAAATCAGGAGTTTAAAAACTATTATGCCTATGATGATGGGTCTGCTGAAGTAGGTTATGGAATTAATGGAGCAAATTCACAGTTGGCTTATCAGTTTACAGCTTATGAAGAAGATACTTTAACCGGCGTGTTAATGCATTTTGTTCCTGCAGAACTAGATGTTAGTGGTTATGTGATGTTACTCACTGTTTGGGATGATAATAATGGTGAGCCTGGTGATATATTGTATCAGGATGATTATTTCCAGCCTCATTATCCTGAATATGGCGGATCACAAAATGAATTTAGATATTACGAGTTTTTAAATCCAAATTTCCCTTCTGTTATCCCTGTAGGAGAAACTTTTTATGTTGGATGGGAACAAATTGAAAGCCAAAATTTATATGTAGGGATGGATAGAAACATTATCAAAAATGAAAAGATGTTTTACAATGTTTCAGGAAGTTGGATAGGTTCTTCTTCAGCCGGATGTTTAATGATTCGCCCTGTATTTTCCACTTCAATTAATTACACTCTTGGTGAGGAAAGAATTGAAGAACAAGTGGAAGAGATTGTAATGTTTCCAAATCCTGCAAATGAACAAGTTTCGTTTAACGGTATCAATAAAGATTGTATTGTTTCTTTTTATGATATGACAGGTAGATTGGTAATGTCTACAGAGAATGTAAGTGGTATTGATGTGTCGTCATTAATTGACGGAATCTATCTGGTAGATATTAGAGATTTAAATGGTGTATCTTTGTACACTGATAAATTAGTCAAGAAATAATGTCTTCAATAGAAGAAAACGAATTTTACGAAGAAGATTTTGATGAATCATCCATTGATGCCGAAGAATCAGAAGAGTTGTATGAGCACCACAACATCATTGCAGATGTAGGGCAAGAGCTTTTGAGGATAGATAAATTCCTCATGGATCGCATACCAAACATTTCCAGAAATAAACTTCAAAATATTGCCAAGGCCGGCAATTTATTGGTGAATGGCAAAGCGGTGAAGTCTAATTATAAGGTTCATCCAAAAGATGAGATTTCAGTTGTATTGCCATTTCCGGTAAGAGAAACAACCCTTGTTCCTGAAAATATTCCAATAGACATAGTTTATGAAGATGATGATTTGGTCATTGTAAATAAACCACCCAATATGGTAGTGCACCCAGGATTTGGAAATTATTCTGGAACCTTAATGAATGCGCTTGTTTATCATTTTGATAATCTTCCTAAAAGAGATGATTTTTATGGTAGGCCGGGATTAGTGCATAGGCTTGATAAGCATACAACAGGTTTATTAGTTGTGGCTAAAACTGAATATGCTATGACTCATTTGTCAAGACAGTTTTTTGACCGTACATCTGAAAGAAGATATTATGCCCTGGTTTGGGGTGATGTGGAAGAGGATGAAGGAACAATCACCGGAAATATAGGAAGATCACAAAAAAACAGAAAAGTGTTCAAAGTTTATCCAGAAGACGAAGGATATGGAAAACACGCGGTAACACACTATAAAGTAATTGAGCGTTTCCGATATGTTACTTTGGTAGAATGTAAGCTGGAAACAGGTAGAACTCATCAAATTAGGGTGCATTTCAAGCACATTGGTCATCCTCTTTTTCATGATTTGGAATATGGAGGAGATAAAATAATAAAAGGAACAACTTTTACTAAGTACAAGCAATTTATTGATAATTGTTTTGGTTTGATTCCGGGACAAGCTTTGCATGCTAAAACACTGGGAATCACTCATCCAGTGACAGGTGAGTGGCTGCATTTTGATTCAGAATTACCGGAGGGAATGGTAACTCTATTAGAAAAGTGGCGTATATACAGTTCGAATGTACAAGGAGGGGACGACCAATAAAAGTATGTTCTAACGTGATTTTTCAAAATATTTAATTATTTTCGCCTTTAATAACAAGCTTACTAAAATTTAGTAAATAATATTTTTATGAAGTTATTCAAGTTATTTGTTGCGATTGCAGTGTTGATCGGAACGACAAACACGGTTCTAGCTCAAGGAGGCGGACCAGCTACTAGAAACTACGGAAAAGAAGCTGACCGTTTATGGCAATCTGGAGCTTATGCTGAAGCAGCTGAAGCTTTTAAGAAAGCATCTGAGAAGTTAAATCCAAAAAATCAAAAAGCTAGATTAAAGAAAGCTTACTATGCGTACATGTCTGCTACTTGTTACAGACTGTTACACCAGTTTTCTGCAGCAGAACAGCAATATGAAAAAGCTGTATTGTTGAAGTATCAAGAAGCTGAACCAAAAACATTTTACTATTTAGCTGAAATGGAAATGGCTCAGTGTAAACATGATGAGGCAAAAGAAAACTACAAGAAGTACGAAAAATTGAATCCTGGTGATGAATTAACCAAGGTAAGAATTGAGTCGTGCGAGAAGTACAAAGAAATGACTGTTAAGTCAGGTGCAACTAAGCACTTGGTTACTAATGTCACTAAGTTGAACACAGAGTTTTATGACTATGCTCCTGTAATGGGCGGAAGAGGAAAAGAAATGTATTTTTCATCTTCACGTTCTGGTTCTTTAGGAGAAGAGATGGATAACATCACTGGTCAAAACTATATGGATCTTTGGATTACTAATATTGACAGAAATGATAACTGGGGTCAACCAGAGCCAATTGGAGAACCTGTAAATTCAGGAAATTCAGAAGGTACTATGTGTTTTGACGGTAGAGGTAAAACAATGTGGTTCACAAGATGTCCTGTTATTGAAAAAACGAATATCGGATGTGAAATCTACATGGTTGAAAAGAAAAGTAAATCTTGGGGTGAGCCGGTATTGGTTAAATTAAAAGATCATGATACAACAAACGTTGGTCACCCATGTGTTTCTCCTGATGGTTTAACCCTAATCTTCGCTTCTAACATGGCCGGTGGATACGGTGGTCTTGATTTGTGGTATTCAACTTACGACAAAAGAAATGACGAGTGGAGTCTTCCAGTAAACCTTGGAGAGGATATTAACACTGCAGGTAATGATTGTTTCCCTACTTGGGGTCCAGATGATAAATTATACTATGCTTCTAATGGTATGGTTGGTCTAGGTGGATTAGATATCTACAGAGCTGACAGAGTAGGAGAAGAATTGAAATGGGAGAAACCTAAAAACTTAGGATACCCTATGAATTCATGCATGGATGATTACCACATCATTTATACTGAAAAAGGAAAAATTGAAAGAGGGTATATCTCTTCAAACAGAAATGGTTCTAAAAAAGGAGCAAACGGTGAAAACTCACAAGATATTTGGGATTTCTATTTACCTCCGGTATTAGTTGACTTAGATATCATTGTTAAAAACCTTGAAACAGGTGAAGCTATTCCAGATGCTAAAGTTGTAATCGTTGGTTCAGGTGGAGAAAATTATGTAATGAACACTGACCCTTCTGGTAGAATTACAATGTCTGAAAAACCTGACGGAACTAGATATATTGAGCCAGGAGGAACTTGGACAATTGAAGTTGAAGGTGTGCCTAAAAAATATTTCTCTGCTTCAGATAATTTCTCAACAGAAGGTATTGAAGTGAATAGAAGAATTATTAGAGAGTTAAAAGTGATGCCTGAAAAAGAAGTTATCCGACTTCCGGAAGTGCGTTATGACTTAGGTAAAGCAACCTTACAGGTAAATGACTCTGTAAACTCTAAAGACTCATTGAACTTCTTATATGATCTGATGGTAGCCAACCCAACTATTATTGTGCAGTTGATGGCGCATACAGATTCACGTGGTTCAGATGCAGCAAACTTAGACCTGTCTCAAAGAAGAGCTGACTCATGTGTGGCTTATCTTGTAAATGAAAAAGGATTAGATCCTGCAAGATTAGTACCTAAAGGTATGGGTGAAACTACACCGGCAATGTATTTTGAAACAAATGCTGAGGGTGATACAACACTTAGACAAAAACTTACCGAGTCTTACATTAATGGATTTAAGCGAGACAAAGACAAGTTTGAAAAATTACATCAGTTTAACAGACGTACTGAAGGTAAAATTATTAGCTACGATTATGTTCCTAAGAAAGAAGAAGATGGGAACAATGAGTAAGTAGCTCAGATAAATATTGTTGAAACACTTCCGTCAAAAGACGGAGGTGTTTTTTATTTTTGTACCACCCTTAATTGCAAAAAAGTCAAATGTCAGATATCCGATACAATAAAAGAGGAGTTTCAGCTTCAAAAGAAGATGTCCATAACGCAATCAAGAATATAGACAAAGGTCTTTTCCCACAAGCGTTTTGTAAAATCGTTCCAGATTATTTAACAGGTTCAGATGATCACTGTATTGTAATGCATGCAGATGGAGCAGGTACAAAAAGTTCACTGGCATACATGTATTGGAAAGAAACTGGAGATTTATCTGTTTGGAAAGGTATCGCACAAGATGCATTGATAATGAACATTGATGATCTACTTTGTGTTGGTGCAACAGATAATATCCTTTTATCCTCTACCATAGGAAGAAATAAAGGGTTGATTCCGGGTGAAGTGTTGTCTGCCATTATTAACGGAACAGAGGAGCTTTTACAAGATTTAAGGAATCATGGAGTAGATATCCGATCAACAGGTGGCGAAACAGCAGATGTTGGGGATTTAGTGAGAACCATTATTGTTGATTCTACAGTGGTGGCAAGAATGAAGCGAAAGGATGTAATTACAAATAAAAATATTAAAGCCGGGGATGTAATTGTTGGATTAGCTTCATATGGACAAGCTACATATGAAAAGGAATACAATGGCGGAATGGGTAGTAATGGTCTGACATCTGCACGACATGATGTTTTTGAAAAATACCTTGCCACTAAATATCCTGAAAGTTTTGACCCATCAGTACCTGAAGAATTAGTTTACTCAGGGGGTATGAAGCTAACGGATAAAGTAGAAGGTAGTCCAATTGATGCCGGAAAATTGGTTTTATCTCCTACAAGAACTTACGCGCCTATTATTAAAAAAATATTGGATTTGAATAGATCAGATATTCATGGAATGGTGCATTGTAGTGGAGGAGCACAGACAAAAGTCTTACATTTTGTTGAAGATCTTCACATTATTAAGGACAATATGTTTGAAGTGCCACCTTTGTTTAAATTAATAAGTGAGCAATCAGGTACTTCATGGAAAGAAATGTATAAAGTCTTCAATATGGGACATAGAATGGAAATCTATTTACCGGAAGATAAAGCACAAGTAATTATAGAAATTTCAAATTCTTTTGGTGTGGATGCACAGATTGTTGGAAGATGTGAAGCTGCTGACGAAAAGAAATTGACAATAAGTTCCGAATTCGGAAAATTTGAATACCAATAAGACAATTAACAATTAATAATGAACAATTGTCAATTTGAATGGCACAACAAAACGAAAATATAATCCTGAAAAAATCTTATGATTTTGCATTAAAGGTTGTTGTACTGTGTAGAAAAATTCAAATTGAAGAGAAGGAATTCCAATTATCAAAACAATTGTATAGATCAGGAACGTCTATAGGAGCAAATGCAGAAGAGGCCATAGGAGGTGTTTCAAAAAAGGATTTTGCTAATAAATTAGGCATTTCTTATAAGGAAGCAAGAGAATCAAAGTATTGGTTGAGATTGATGCGAGACTCAGAGCTAGTGGATGAAGAATTGACAAATGAATTGATAGCAGATGTAGATGAACTTGCAAGAATTTTGTTTTCAATAATCAGATCATCTAAAAATTGATAATTGCACATTGATAATTGCACATTGATAATTGTAAATTGACAGTAAATATTTTAGATTGAAATTAAATCATGAGCGATATTTTACCAAAGTTAGAAGCGATCAAAATTCGTTTTGATGAAGTAGGTCAAAAGATAGTTGACCCTGAAATCATTGCGGATATGAGTCGTTATGTAAAACTGAATAAAGAATATAAGGATCTTGAGGTTATTGTCAACGCTTATATTAAGTATAAGAACGTTATTGACAATATCGAATCGTCAAAGGAAATGTTGGCCGAAACTAAGGATCCTGAAATGAAAGAAATGGCTCAAATGGAATTAGATGAATTGATTCCTGAAAAAGAGCGATTGGATGAAGAAATTAAAATCTTATTGATCCCTAAAGACCCTGAAGATGATAAAAACGCCATACTTGAAATTCGTGCAGGTACTGGTGGAGATGAAGCATCCATTTTTGCTGGAGATTTGTATAGAATGTATACTCGTTTCTTCGATACAATGGGATGGAAAACGGAGGTAATGGATGTTACTGATGGTACCCAAGGCGGATACAAAGAGGTTATTTTAAAAGTGAATGGTGAGGAAGTATATGGCACTTTAAAATTTGAAGCTGGTGTGCACCGAGTTCAAAGGGTTCCGGATACAGAAACACAAGGTAGAGTTCATACATCTGCAGCTACAGTTGCTGTTCTTCCTGAAGTGGAAGAAGTTGATGTTCAAATCAATCCTGCTGATATTGAGTTGCAAACTTCTCGTTCAGGAGGTGCTGGAGGACAAAATGTAAACAAGGTTGAAACGAAAGTTCAGTTGACACATAAACCTTCCGGTATTGTGGTTGTTTGTCAGGTAGAGAGATCTCAGCTAGCTAACCGTGAACGTGCAATGGAAATGTTGCGTTCAAAGTTGTATGATATCGAACTGGCAAAAAAACAAGGGGATGTTGCTGCTAAAAGAAAATCAATGGTATCAACAGGAGATAGATCTGCTAAAATTAGAACTTATAACTATCCTCAAGGAAGAATTACAGATCACAGAATTAATAAAACCATGTACAACCTTTCTAATTTCATGAATGGGGATATTCAAGAAATGATTGACGCATTGAAGATGGCAGAGAATGCCGAAAAAATGAAAGAAGGAGAAGCAGCACAATGACAAAGCAACAACTCTTAGAGCAAATCAAAATAAAACAATCTTTCTTGTGTGTAGGATTGGATACAGATTTAAATAAAATCCCAAAATTTTTGCTGGATTTTGATGATCCAATTTTTGAGTTCAATAAAAGAATTATTGATGCCACTAAAGATTTGTGTGTAGCATATAAACCAAACATTGCCTTTTATGAATGTCATGGTAGTAAAGGATGGGACTCTCTTAAAAAAACCATTGATTACATTCCAAGCGACATTTTTACAATTGCAGATGCAAAAAGAGGTGATATAGGTAATACATCTTCTTATTATGCTAAAACCTTCTTTGAATATTTAAATTTTGATTCGGTTACAGTAGCTCCTTACATGGGTGAAGATTCTGTAACACCATTCTTAGAGTTTGAAGATAAATGGGTGATATTACTTGCTTTAACTTCAAATAAAGGAGCTCTAGATTTTCAAATGACAACAGACCAAAATGGTGAAAGATTGTTTGAAAAAGTGATTAAGCAATCTGCTAAATGGGGAAGCCCTGAAAACTTGATGTATGTTGTTGGAGCAACAAGAGCAGAAGGAATTGGAGAAGTAAGAGAAATTGCACCAAACAATTTTTTCCTGGTTCCGGGTGTTGGAGCACAAGGTGGTTCTCTTGAAGATGTTGCAAAATATGGCTGGAATGACGACTGTGGCTTGCTGGTAAATTCATCTAGAGGAATTATTTATGCCGGAGATGGCGAGAATTTTACTGAAGATGTAAAAAGTGCTTCGCAATCACTTCAAAACCAGATGAAAACCATTTTAATCAATAAGTTTAATTGATCGATCAATCAGCTGATTAAGTTGATACTTATTTTATATCTTGTAGTCAACTTTTTGCGAGTAAGATTCGTCTTGCTTGTGTTACCCAAAACATTTAGATATCAAAAGGCTACTATTTATATTCAACCTACTATTGTTGGCTTCTGTTGCCAACGCACAGGGAAACTGGCTCCGCTCCATTGGTGATAATGACAATGAAGAAGTGAGGGATGCCACCTTTGATAGTAATGGCGACTATGTGATGACCGGATTCTTTACCGGAACTTTAAATACTGGAGTCGGTACGCTAACTACATCCGGTAATACAGACATTTTTATAATTAAAACTAATGATGCTGGAAATCCAATTTGGGCAGTTCAAGCCGGAGGTTCAGGTGTAGATAGAGCAAACGGAATAGCTTCTGATGCTGCAGGAAATACCTACATTACGGGTTACTTTCAATCATCTGCAACTTTTGGTTCTATCACTGTTTCAGGTCAGGGATGGGAAGCTTATGTCGCAAAAATAGATCCTAATGGAAACTTTGTTTGGGTTTCTACTATGGGTGGTTCAAACGGAGATATTGGATACGGAATTGATGTAGATAATAGCGGAAATGTATTTTGTGTTGGTGAGTTTACGGGTAATGCAACATTCGGCGCAAGTGTGTTCAATAGTATGAATGGTACAGCTGATGTCTTTGTTTCCAAATTAGATAACAACGGAACTTTTTTGTGGACCAAAGTTGGACAAGCCAATGCTGCCGATAAAGGTTTTGAAGTAACTACGGATAATACAGGAAATGCTTATGTAATAGGACAGTTTTCAAACAATATCACTTTTGATGTTACTCACTCAACAACTTTATTAAATGCAGGATTCTTAATTAAGTTTGATGCATCTGGTAATGAACAGTGGTTTGATCACTTATGGGGAGCACAAATTTTATTGAATGATGTTGAATGGAGAAATAATAAAGTATTCATTACAGGTGATTATCAAAGTAATGTTTTAGTCCAGGATGTTAGTGGAATTCAGAATTTCAATGGTACCGGGAATTATAATATCCTCACAGCTAGATTCTCTTCTACTGGACAATTAGATTGGTTGTCTTCTAATTATTCTGACAGTGAATTACACTCAAAACAACTTTGCATTGATAGTAACAATGATGTTTATTTGACCGGAGATTTCCTTTGCACATTTACTGAAATGAACGCTACTTACGGTAATTCAACTTTTTTATCTGTTGGATATGAGGATGTGCATTTCATCAAATATAATTTTGCCGGAGCTTTTCAATGGGCCAGACAAATGGCAAGTAATGGACCTGATTTTGGTGTAACTATAGATATTAAAAATCCAAATTTACCGGTAATTGCCGGAGCACATGAAGGAACTTTTTATGTGCCTGCAGGTGGATCATTTGCTTTTCTTCCAGGACAACAAACCAATTTTTCTACTTCCAATTGCTCAGATGCCAATTATGGAAATTTTGCCAAAGAAAATTGTACAAACATGAAAGATATCTTTTGGACAAGTCCTTTTGATATCAACAGATTGCCGTTTGATTATTTTGAAAAAAATCCTGGATTGAGTTGTGATTTGAACACTTATCCTCCTTGTATTGGAAATGAAATTCCTTTTGCTAATTGTGAAGATACTTTGTCTGGATGTGCCCCTGTTACAGCATGGTTGAATGATTTCTTTTATGATGGTCCAAGTCCAAATTATTCTGTTTCATGGAGTAATGGTGGAAGTGGTACCAGCACAGGAATAAGTGTAGAAGGTAATTATACTGCGACAACTACAACAGTAGATGGTTGTTATACCTGGACAGATAACGTCTATATTGAAATTTATCCGGATCCGGATCCACCTTTGATATCTGATAGCTGGTTTTTTAATGACAATGAAATATTACCAAATGAAATTGACACATGTGATGCAGATTCAGTGTTGGTTTGGGCAAGTCCAAACGGAACAGGAATAGACAGTTTAATCTGGATTGGCGATCTGAATGAGTTAAATGATTCTACCATTTCAGTTAGTACTTCTGGAATATATTCTGCGTATGCAGTAAATCAATATGGTTGTCAATCTAATACTACCTCAATAGATATTGTTATCAATAATTTTGCATTGCACGACACATTAGATCCTGTAATAATTTTTGGTGATCCGGATATTCAACAAACAGATTCAGTGTTAACTTGTGATCTACCTTTTTGTTCATCAGCATTTTTATTAGACAGTAATTTTACCAATATATGGGGAACCATGCCTAATCTGTATTCTGTATGGACGCTAGATGGAGATTTTTTAGACACACTTCAACACAATTCAGATGACACTGCATTCGTAACTATACCAACAAATATTAGCTTCTGTGTTTTAGATACCGGATGGCATGTTTTAGAAGCTCACCTGGTAAACGAATGTGGGGATACGGTAGATTATTTTCTGGTAGATCAATTTTATGTAGACACTGTACAAACTCCTTATGTGAGTATTTCTGGACCTACAAATGCCTGCCCTGGAGACACCATTACTGTTTATGCAGATTTTTATACCAATACGGCGAACTGGTCCGGAAGCAGCATTATTGCAAATTATGGAGATTCTGTTCATGCAGTATACAATTATCTCACCGGTATAACCATAACAGTCTCCGTGGATACAACACAAGAAGGAACTACCTGCTATAATTCTGCAACTTATGGTTTAGGAGCGCTTCCTATTCCTCAAGTAACAATGAACCCTTCTGATGGGGTCGTTTGTCCTGGAGATTCTGTTCAGTTGGAAGTGATTGGTGGTGTAGCCTGGCAATGGATTGGGCCTACTGGAGATTCTTTAGGAACGAATCAAATTCAATATGCAACTGATGTTGGTGAATACTTTTGTTATGTAACTACGGCAGAAGGATGTATAGTTCCTTCAGAATTTGTTGAAACGGTAGCTTATTCTTCTCCTACCTTGTATATCTGGAATCCAGTGATCTGTATGGGTGACAGTACTTTAATTCAGGTGTTGGGTCCCAATAGTACGGTGATCAATTGGTTACCACCTCTCTTTGGTTCTACTAATGAACAATGGGTTGATTCGGCAGGATATTATTATGTTGAAACAAGCTTTTGTGGTATTACCAAAATTGACAGTATTGAGTTAGATATCAACCTACCTTTAGAAAACTTCAATTTCCCGCCTGACACATTGATTTGTCCTTATGATGTACTGACATTAAATGCGCCTCCCGGAATGCTCAATTATTCTTGGAACGGAACCCCTGGTGGTGATTCTTTCTTGGTGCAAGATTCAGGTTATTATTATTTGAGTGTAACAGATGTTGACGGCTGTATGGATCATTCAGATACAATTTATATTGGTTATCACGCTTTACCGGATGCTCCTGTTGCTACTGACACTACTGTCTGTCCTGGTGGAGATGCGGTATTGTCTGCAGTTGGAACTGGTACTATAGATTGGTACGACAGTGGTTTTAATCATCTACAAACAGGTGGAAACTGGAGTGTCAGCAATGTTACTCCTAATCAGTTTTATTTAGTAACACAATCTGACGCCAATTGTGCGAGCTTACCGGATACGGCTTCCATTTTTGTTTTTGTTGACAATGTGGTAGCCGATTTTGACATCCTTGATCAATGCGGTTCCTTAACTGTACAGGTGGTCAATACAGGAAATCCGGGACTTGATTATAGTTGGGATATGGGTGATGGAACACTGTACAATGGTGATTCAATCTTTCATACTTATCCTGGAAATGGAACTTATACAGTTTCTATGCTAACTACAGATCCTGTTTGTGGGTTTGAAGATTCAACTGTTCAGGATGTAACTGTTTATGGCCAATCTGTTGATGTAATCTATAATTATCCTACTTGTTATCAGTTTTCAGATGGATCTGTCACCCTTGATCTAATTGATGGTGTAGGAGGAGAAACATTCTTGATTGAAGACATTTTAGGAAATACATTGAATACGAGTGGATCAAATACGGCCAATAATTTATCTGCAGGTTGGTATTATTGGGAAGTTTATCTGGGTCCTGGATGCACTTTGATGGATTCTGTTGAAGTAGTAGATCCGGGAGCCTTGGATGCTAATGTCATTGTTTTCCCACCACTGTGTTATGGTTTAACAGGTTCCGCTATGGTTGACACAGTATTTAATTGGCAAGGCGATTACAATAATATAAGCTTCTTCTGGAATCCTAGTACTTCTCCTGTTGGTGGAGTATGGGCAGACAGTGCTTATAATATGACTGCAGGAGATTATGTGTTGACAATAAATGATGACAATGGTTGCTCTAATCAAATTGATTTCACGGTCACGGAACCACCTCCATTGGTGTTTTCAGAATTAGGTTCAGATCCTGCTTATTGTAGAATGTTTGATTATCAATCTGGTAATGGTGTTGTGTATGCAGCAGCTTCAGGCGGAACTCCTGATTATACTTATCAATGGGTTAATCTAACTACTGGAGATACTACTGTCAATACAACATGGGGAGGATTAAATTATGGTGAATATCAAATCACAGTAGTAGATGATAACGGTTGTACATTAATAGATACCGTTATGGTTGATTCCCTTAATCCTGAAGCTGATTTTGATATGGCATCTGCAGGATTCACTGTAGAATGGGAAGGAGATTCACCTTTAGAAGTTCAATTCTCAAACTTGTCTTCTTATTACGCTAATCCAAATAATCCTAATGCGGATACCACTTTCTTTTGGCATTTTGATCATCCAAATGATCCTCCGGGATGGGTGATATCTCATGATGTTAATGAAACTTTCGATACTATCTATACTGCCGGTACATACACAATTTGTTTAGTAGCAATGAATAAAAATGGTTGTTCAGATACTACTTGCCAAGTTATAGTTGTACATGATCCTGTTGATCTTGATCCTGTGAACATATTCACACCAAATGGGGATGGAGATAATGATGTGTTCACTTTTATCTTGAAATCACAAGGAATTGAAACTTTTGAGTGTTTAATTGTAAATAGATGGGGTGTTACGGTTAAAGAACTTTATGATATCTACGATTCATGGGATGGTACTGATAAAAATGGAGATGATTGTCCGGATGGCGTATATTTTTATGTCTATAGAGGTGTCGGATTCAACGGTACTGAATTTGAAGGGCAAGGATCAATCACTATTGTGAGAGGAGGCAATTAATAGCTCATTCTTCCATAAAAATTCTATTTTTGATCAAAGTTTAACCCAAACATCATGCCCGAAAGAAGAAGTAACGAAGATCTAAAACGTTCATTTGAGATTGCTAAAAAAATGCAACAACGCAGTAAGCAAAAAGAGCGTGAAACCAGTGTCAAATATGCCAAAACTGCCCTCTTAATTTTGGGATTACTCCAAATTGGAGTAGGGTTTTATGAAGGATTTGGCCCTTTACAATCAATGATTGCATTTGGAATTGATGTGGCTATCGGAGGTGCCTTCATAGGTTTGTACTTCCATTCAAATCAAAAGCCGGTTCAGGCATTTACAATAGCCTTATTTATATATGTTGGAATTTTAGTGTTACTAGCAGCACTAGATCCTACTCAGATATTTAGAGGGATTATTCTAAAAGCTGTTATTATTTCGGTAATTGCTACAGGCTTAAATGCTGCCAAAAAATTACCTCCACCTGCTGTTAATAATAAGAAGGATGATTTGATAGATGATTTGGATGAATTAGAAGATCTGTAATATTAAATCACATGGCAACAGAAGAAGAAAAAGCGAGAGCAAAAGAAGTAGCTCAGGAAATCTTAAATAAGAGTAAGAAAAAGGATGATTTGGCAAGTATAAAATTTGCCAGATATGGATTTTTAGGTATTGCAATTATGCAAGCTTTGGTGGTGTTCTTTTTCCATTTTATATTTTTTGTACCACTTAGTTTGATGTTTTGGGATGTCATGTTGGTTATCTTCTTTATTGTCATGTTTGTTTTGTCATTTTGGAGACCTTTAATTGCCTTTATAATTGGCCTAGGCACATGGTTAATTATCCAACTGATGTTGGCATCTGTCAGTATAGATCACATGATGAATGGATGGATTTGGAAAGTGATGATTCTAACTGCCCTAATTATTGGTTTGATTTCATCATTGAGAGTTCCAAAACCTGTTAAGGAAGCAAATGCAGAAGAGTTGTTAGACGTTGAGTAGCCTAATTGGGAACAATTGCCACTTGTTTGGATAAAGCGGATACAACAAATAATCCCAATCCTCCATTATCCACATTTGTAGGAGCATTTGCCGGTGGGGCCGCAAAAATTCCTCCGCTCCATGCCGTTTCACTGAGTATACCAATAAAGGCATCATAGGTTTGTTTAGATATATTGTGCTGTTCTAGCGTAAGTGTGTCACCCGGATTGCAATCGTTGACACTAATGTAGTCTATAGGAAAAGCTTCAAAAGTTAAGCCGTCTCCTAGATAGTCATCCGTCTCAATTGAAATTTCACTTAATGTATCAGTTACGTAAATCCCATTGTTTAAAATTCTCCAGCAATAATAATGGCCATACCCACTTAACTCTGTGGTCCATATTAAAAACTGATATCCCCTCAGTTCATTTTGACTATTGTATACAGGACTCAATTCTAATTGATTTAGTGTTGGCACCGTATCGCAGTAATCCTTTGCAGTATAAACTTCACCTTCATGCATTACTGTTAAAGTATATTCAGTTCCCATCTCTGCCTTAGCATTGGCGTCTGATTGATAAATTCCCGGAGACACTTCCATAAAAGGAAAAATTTGACCACCTCCACTTATTTCTACAGTGGCGCCACTTGCTACAGGAACAGATTCATTCGAAAAATAAGCAGCTGTTTTTGTCAACCTAATTTCATGTACTTTTTGCTCTGTAGTGAACCAGGCATCAATCACCAATTTTTCATCACCTTCGTCTAATTCAATATCAATATCCTTGGTACATGAATTAAGCATCACAACAAATAAACTCGATATGAAGATTAAGTAATTTCTCATTAAAAATTGAAGTTATAAGTGATGGCTGGAACTATGCCAAATAAATACAGCATTTCTGCTTTTGTTTGGGTCGGATCCACTTCATCAGCAACAAATGTTATACTGTATGGGTTTGCTCTGTTATATACATTGTAAGTTGACAGTACCCATTCGCTTTTCCATTTTCTGTCCGCATTTTTGCGTGGTCTAAATGCAATAGATAAATCCCAACGGTGATAATCTGGCATTCTTTTTCCATTTCTGCTTGAATAAATTGGAACGGTCATTCCCATGTATTCCATTTTTCCAATTGGCATTGTTATGGCCGCACCTGTACTGAAAACAAAATTGCTGCTAAACGTCCAACTTTTGCCAAGTTCATAAGACATTACTATTGAAAGGTCATGTGTTTTATCATATTTAGCAAAGTACAATTCATTGTTATTGATTCCATCTATTTTTTTCTGTGTTCTACTTAAAGTATAGCTGATCCAGCCGGTGAAATTCCCTTTTGTCTTTTTGAATAAAAATTCTGCACCATATGCAAAAGCTCTTCCAAATCTTAATTCACCTTCAAGGTATGGGTTTAATAACAGTGTTGCATGATCTTTAAAATCAATGGCATTTTGCATTTGTTTGTAGTACACTTCAACGGACGCCTGGTAAGTATTTTTATTGAAATTTTGAAAGTATCCCATTGCTATTTGATCTGCTATTTGAGGTTTAACATTCGGACTAGAAGGGAACCAAATATCTAATGGAGATGACGCAGTGGAATTTGAAGCAAGATGAACGTATTGTCTTGTCCTATTATAAGATGCTTTTATTGAAGATGATTCATTAAAGATATATGTCATTCCAACCCTTGGCTCTAATCCTCCATAAGTATGATAAATTTCACCTTTGGCAACATTTACTGTATCAGAAACCTGATAGTTTGCATCATATTCATAGTAAGTAGTTGCTCCAATGTTCTGGAATACTGAATATCTCAAACCGTAAGTCGTTGTAAAGCGCTTTCCTATTTTCAACTCATGAGATATGTAGGCTGCATATTCTAGTCCATTTGTTTTGGGTACAACAAACTCTTCCAATATTGATTCTCCAACTCCATTGGCTCTTCCCGGATCAATTTGATGAAATGACCCTAATAAACCAAACTTCAAAGTATTGTTAGGGTTTAAATAATAAGTAAAATCTGTTTTTAAGTAATAATCTTTGATGTTTGAGGTCCATTCATATGCATCTAAACCTTGCGGTTGCCCCAGGAAGTAATCATAGTTACTAAAAGTGGCTGTGGTGTTTAAAAATAGTTTGTCTGAAAATACATGATTCCATCTGGTAGAAACTGTAGCGTTACCCCAATCCATTCTAAAATACTCCGATAATCCCAATACATCTCTTCCTAAATATCCGGACAAGAAGATGCGATTGTTGTCATTTAGTTTGTAATTGGCTTTTAAGTTGACATCATAAAAATGAAGTTTGCTGTCATGAATGTCTTCATTTTTTGAAAGTGGTAAAAACATATCAGCATAAGTTCTTCGTCCTGAAACAATGATGGATCCCTTTTCTTTAACAATTGGGCCTCCCAGCGCAAGACGACTACTGATGGTTCCAATTCCCCCTACCATTTCAAATTTCTTCATATTTCCATCCCTCATTCTTATGTCAAGCACAGAAGATAATCTTCCGCCAAATTGAGCCGGGATGCCACCTTTGTACAATTCAACTTCTTTAATTACATCCGGATTAAATACAGAGAAAAATCCCATTAAATGAGAAGCGTTATAGACATTTGCCTCGTCCAATAAAATCAGGTTTTGATCAACAGAACCTCCACGTACATAAAATCCTGAACCACCTTCTCCAACAGTTGATACTCCGGGTAAAAGTTGTATAGCCTTAATAATGTCTACCTCTCCCATTAAGGCTGGCATCTTCTTGATTTGACTAATGCTCAGTTTTTCTACACTCATATTGGTGTTGGTAATGTTGGCATTGCCTGCTTCACTGGTTATGGTAACTTCTTTTAAGGTATTAGAGCTTTCCAATTCTAGATCCAGCTGTATGTTTTTGTCTAACGAAATCTCCTTACTAATAGGCGCAAATCCAACAAAAGAATAAGTAAGTGTATACTCTCCTTTGGGAAGTGTAAGTGAATAAAATCCGTAGCTATTAGCTACAGCTCCAACTAATTCACCATTTAAAGAAGTTTTGACAGTGGCTCCAATTAATTCTTCTCCAGAGCTCATGTCTTTGATGTAGCCAGAGATGGTAAAGTTCTCCTGTGCAAGTACAACTGAGCTTTGAATGATTATAAGAAGAATAAAAATGTATCGTTTCATTCGATTTAAGTAGCCTCCTCAACCTAATTGATTGAGGATTGCAAAGTTATACAATTGTCTAGCTAAAATCCAATTAAAAATTACGATCTTTAATGTATGCTCGAAACACACTTACATTCCCTCTTTGATGCTAAAAAATTGGGCAACATTTTTCAAACTACAACTGATCAAAAACTTAAGGTAGTTCAATTTGGTGTGCGAAATAAAAATTCAGGTCCGGATTTTCTAGAGTCTATCATTGAGTACGATAATAAGTTGTGGGCAGGTCATATTGAGTTTCATATCAATTCTTCAGATTGGAAAAAACACAATCACCACCTTGATGAGTCTTATAATAATGTAATTGCGCATTTTGTATTAAATCATGATATGGAGGTTGTGATTAATAATTTCAAGCTTCCGGTGGTAGAACTAAATCAAGTTATAGCAAATCAAAAACTTAACGATTCATTTAATAGTAATAAAGATGTTATTGTTTGTTCAAAGCAAATAAAAAAGGTTGCTGCCCTTGAGCTTCAAAATCAAATTAATGCTTCACTGCAAAGTAGGTTAGATCAAAAAGCAAATGAGATTTTACAATTACTTAAAGAAAATCATGGAGATCAAAAAAAGTCGTTTTTCATCCTTTTAGCACAGGCATTAGGTGGTAAAGTAAATAAAGAGGCTTTCAAAGATTTGTCAGAAAAAATCAATCCTGCAATTATCGCACATCTCAATTATAACCCAATTAAGATAGAAGCTTATTTAATGGGATTGTCAGGTATGTTGCCTATGCAACATGATAGTGAATATGTGCAGTATTTAATTGATGAATTTAGTTATCAAAAAAAATTGTTTTTATTGAATCCGCTCTCATCCACTGCCTGGCATACTTCAGGGATGAGACCATCTTCACATCCGAATATCAGGTTGGCACAATTAGCCGCTATTTTAACTCGCTATCATGAAATTGATATTTATCAGCAAGGCATTACCTATTGGCAAAGAGCATTGAAGATTGAGCTTTCAACTTTCTGGAAAACCCATTTTACTTTTGCTAAGTCAACTCAAGAAAAATCTATTCAAATCAGTCATGCTGCAATGCAATTAATAATGATTAATGCAGTATTGCCTTTTCAATACGCCATGGCTAAATTTAAAGCAGATATTGATGCGCAAGAAAAAGTTAAAATCAATTTATCTCAGTTGCCATCTGAAAATAATGCTGTTATAAAAATGTGGAATAAAATAGGTGTAAAACCTAAAAATGCTTTTGATTCTCAAGGATTATTAGCGCTTAAAAATGAGCTTTGCAACCAAAAAAAGTGCTTATTTTGTAATATCGGTAAATTTGTACTCAATAAATGAATCTCATTCAAAAAATATCCCTTTTTTTCGAGCTCAGATCCTTTGGTGTTAGCACTTGGTTTGCCAGAAAAATAGGAGTTGAGGTATCCCGAGTTAGATTATTCTTTATTTATTTTTCATTTATTGGTTTAGGCTCACCGGTAATTTTATACTTGATGATGGCCTGGATATTAGAGCACAAACACATCTTTAAATTACAACGCAAGCGCAAAACTATTTGGGAGTTATAGATGTTACTGAATTATAAATATTTTGCGAAGGTTTATTATGCCTTGTTTGTGGTAATAGGAATTATTGTCACAGGTACTTTGGGTTTCATGATTGTAGAAGGGTGGAGTTTGCTTGACTCTTTTTATATGACACTACAAACTGTATCTACAGTTGGTTTTAATGAGATTAAGCCTTTGTCACCGGAAGGAAAAATATTTACTTCATTTTTGATCATTTTATCATTTGGTACTTTTGGTTATGTAGTGACTGCAATAACTTCCTACGTAGTTTCAGGTGAGTATAAAAAGTACTTTCAAGAATATAAGACTTTAAAAACAGCAGAGAATATGGAGAACCATACAATAGTTTGCGGATATGGAAGGGTTGGAAAACAAGCTGCTCACGATTTAAAATTCTACAAAAAGAGTTTTGTCGTAGTAGAAAGAGATCAAGAGATTACAAACGATCCTGAATTTAATGAGATCACTTTTATAAAAGGTGATTCCACAGATGATCAAGCCCTTTTGAAAGCAAATATTTCTAATGCTACTTCATTGATTACTGCCTTACCTAATGATGCAGATAATTTATTTGTAGTGCTATCTGCTCGTGAATTAAATCCCAAATTGAAAATTATCTCAAGGGCATCTTCTTATTCATCAATGAGAAAATTGAGAATTGCCGGTGCAGATAATGTAATCATGCCTGATACAGTTGGTGGTGCTCACATGGCTTCATTGGTTGTTACCCCTGATATGATGGAGTTCATGGATTTAATTAAAGTTTCAGGAAAATCAACGGTAAATTTAGAAGAAGTTAGTTTTCAAGATTTACCCGAAGCATACCAAAACCTTACAATTGGTGAGCTTGAAAATTTTTCTAAATCAGGTTGTAATGTAATTGGATATCGAACTGAAGAAGGAGAATACATCATAAACCCTCCAAACGATATGAAAATTACTAAGAATTCAAAAATGTTCGTTTTGGGAAATCCTGAACAAATTAAAAAACTAAACACCGTTCTGGGAATATCATAAATGCACATTTTAATTACAGGATCTAACGGCTTATTGGGCCAAAAAATAGTAGCGCAGTTATTAGATGCTAACATCTCCTTTGTGGCAACCTCTAAAGGAAAGAACAGAAATCCAGATTGCCCTGAGGAATTTTATCAATCTCTTGATATTACTGATAAAGCCCAAATTGAATCTATTTGTGACGGGCAAGAGTTTACGGCAATCATCAACACGGCTGCCATGACTAATGTAGATGCATGTGAAGAGAATGAGGCTGAATGTAGAAAGGTAAATGTAGCTGCTGTTAAAAATTTATATGAAGTTTCTGAAGATTTAGGTTTATACTTTGTTCAAGTTTCAACAGATTTTGTTTTTGATGGTGAAAATGGACCATACAAAGAAGAGGATGAGAGAAACCCTTTGAGTATATATGCCACTTCTAAAAGGGATGCAGAGGATATTCTGATTAATGGTAACTACCCCAACTGGTCTATTTTAAGAACCATTATTGTATATGGTGAAGGGAATAATTTAAGTAGGTCTAACATTGTACTCTGGGCAAAAGAAGCGCTAAAACAAGGAAATGAATTGACTATTGTAAATGATCAGTTTAGAGCTCCAACATGGGCAGATGATTTGGCATGGGCTTGTATTCAATCAGTAAAGTTAAAGGCTGAAGGAATTTTTCATATCTCTGGCCCGGAAACTATTTCCATTTATGATTTGGTTTGTAGAATTGCAGATTTTTATGGATTTGATAAAACCGTCGTTAAACCGATATCTTCAAATACCTTGAATCAAAAAGCAAAAAGACCTCCAAAAACCGGCTTTGATTTAACAAAATCAGCAAAGATTTTATCCTATCGACCACTAACATTAGAAGAAAGCCTTCAGTACATTACAAATTAGTCCCTAAGATTAATTTTTTATATTTGCTCGAACCCGTACTAGAACACTTAAAATCTAATATGAAGAAATTACTTGCCTTCCTATTTTTATTAATTCCATTTTTCAACTTCGCAAGAGATAAAGGTATCGATCAAAAGATTGATGAAACCTTTGGAAGCTATACTTCCTGGTTTGTTGATTTTATCTTTATGCCAATCCCATTTAGTAAGGATATTCAAGTTCCTTGGGTGCTTATTGTGCTAATTGGTGCTGCGGTAAGTTTTACTATTTACTTCAGATTTATCAATGTTCGTGGATTTAAAACTGCGATCAATATTGTCAGAGGTAAATATGATGAATTAGAAAGTGGAGAAGATCATATTGAGGCTTCAGAAGATACAGTTCATACAGTTGACGGAGATATCGTTGATACGATAAGAGTTGAGCAAAAAGAAGGTGAACATCACGGAGAGGTTTCTCACTTTCAAGCTTTAACTGCTGCATTGTCTGCGACAGTAGGTTTAGGAAACATTGCCGGAGTAGCCGTAGCTTTATCTGTTGGTGGACCAGGTGCCACTTTTTGGATGATTGTTGCAGGTTTAATTGGGATGGCGTCTAAGTTTACTGAATGTACACTAGGAGTAAAATACCGTGAAATTGATAAAGACGGTAAAGTGTTTGGTGGACCTATGTACTACCTTAAAAAAGGTTTGCGAGACAAAAAAATGGCCAATTTTGGTAGAGTTTTAGCTGTGATTTTTGCTATCATGTGTATCGGAGGATCATTTGGTGGAGGTAATATGTTCCAATCAAATCAGGCGTTTGCAATGCTTGAATCTTATGGTTCAACTAAGGCTTCAGAATATGAAAATCTTAGTGAAACTGTTGGAGAACAAGTAAAATATAATTTCTACACAGAAGAAACTATTACTATTGAATCAGTTAAAAAAGATTCAATTACTTATAAAAAAGGTGATGAATCAGTGACTGTTTCAAATGAGACAATGGTAGGTGATTCAACTAGAATTGGAACTACTGATGAAACAATTAAGAAAGATACAGATTTTGAAACCCTTGTAGGTGAAAATGTAATTATCGCTTCGCCTCAATCTTTATTGTACAATGTTGAATCTGTTGAGAATGGAGAAGTGACTTTGGTGTATAAAGACGAAAAGAAAGTAGTTTCAGAAGAAGAGTTTAAAGCTGGAGGAGTTGTTACACCATTAACTGGATATGGTTTCATTTTCGGAATTGTGATGGCTATTTTAGTAGGTATCGTAATTATTGGTGGTATTAAAAAAATTGCAAAGGTTACAGACAAAATTGTTCCATTCATGGTGGCAATTTATGTATTAGCTGCAATGACAATTTTAATAATGAAAGGAAGTGAAATTCCAAGAGCCTTCGGTCAAATATTTGAAGGTGCTTTTACCGGATTAGGGATTGCAGGAGGTGTTTTCGGTGTGTTGATACAAGGTTTCCAAAGAGCGGCTTTTTCCAATGAAGCCGGAATTGGTTCGGCATCTATCGCTCACTCTGCGGTAAAAACAAAATATGCAGCTAGTGAAGGATTGGTTGCTTTGTTAGAGCCTTTTATTGATACTGTTTTAGTTTGTACTATGACTGCATTAGTGCTTATTATTACAAATGGAGACGGATCTATTATGGAATACGGTACAAAAGTTTCTCAAGGAGTAGAGGTAACGTCTGCAGCTTTCGGCTCGGTATTTAGTTTCTTCCCATTGATTTTAACAATAGCTGTAATTTTATTTGCATTCTCAAGTATGATTTCATGGTCGTATTACGGATATCAAGCATGGACCTTTTTGTTTGGTAGAGATAAAAAAGTAGAATATGCTTATAAAGCCTTATTTTGTGTATTCGTAGTAGTTGGAGCCGCATCTCAACTTGATTCGGTAATGGGCTTCTCAGATGCTATGATCTTTGCAATGTTGGTTCCTAATATGATTGGATTATTTATTCTTGCTCCGGTGGCTGGTCAGGAATTGAAAAAATTCATGGGCAAAGTCAAAGAACTCAAAGCAAGATAATGTGAAATCTTATTTCCACTTTACAAGGAAACAAAAGGTTGGAGTAGTAAGTATTTCAATCATTATTGTCTTTTTGATAGTGGTTTTAAATGTCAATAAAAGTCAGGGTTTACCTGATGCGGACGTAATTCCCATAAGCGAAGCTGATTTTATCCAAATTAAGGGTGATAATCACTTAGACACCCTTGAAGCAAATTCAGAATTTACTAAAGACAAATCAAAAAGTAAAACAACTTATAAGCTTTCAAAGTTTGATCCAAATTTACTTGACCAAAAAGGCTGGGAAGGAATTGGTTTCTCTGATAAACAAGCTAAGTCAATAGTTGATTATAGAGACAAATATGGTCCTTTTGTTAAAGCAGAAGACGTAGAGAAAATATACGTAATAAGCGAAGATAAATTTAAGGAAATCGAACCTTACATGATCCTTGATGGGGCTGATCCGGTTTCGGATATCCCAAATTCAATTTTGATCAATTCTTGCAATTCAACTGATTTGGAGGCACTCAAAGGAATTGGACCTTTCTATGCTGAACGTATTATTAAATACAGAGATTTTTTAGGTGGATTTGTGAGTAAAGATCAGTTCAATGAAGTTTACGGTTTGTCCGAATTGGCAATTGAATCTCTGAGTTTAACGGCAGAGTTTGATCTGAATCAAATTAAAAAAATCAATATCAATGAGGATAAGAAAGAAGACATTAGAAAACATCCTTATTTCAAAGAGAATTGGGGAGCAGTGGCTGAAATAATTAAAAGAAGATCGGAGTCTAAAATTGAAAATTTAGATTTTTTGGAGGAAAAAGGATTAATGTCTAAATCGGAGATTGAAAAAGTGTCTCCTTATATATCATACTAAATGAGCGCATTGTCAGAAGAAATAAAAAAAGTTATCAGGGATGTACCAAACTTCCCCAAAGAAGGAATCGTATTTAAGGATATCACACCAATTTTACATGATCCAAATTTGTGTAAAATGATTAAAAACGCAATAGTAAGTGAAGTAAAAAATCTTGGTGTTGATGTTGTTGCCGGAATTGAAAGTAGAGGTTTTTTGTTTGGATTATCATTGGCAATGGAACTAGATGTGCCATTCGTTTTGATAAGAAAAAAAGGGAAGTTACCATATGAAACCGTTTCGTATAAATATGATTTGGAATATGGTTCTGCCGAAATCGAAATGCATATTGATGCAATTTCTCCTAATCAAAAAGTGCTGATTCATGATGATTTATTGGCGACAGGAGGAACAGCAGCAGCTGTTTCAGAACTAGTGAAAAAACAAGGGGCAACTGTTGCAGGTTATAGTTTTTTAATCGAGTTAGCTTTCCTTGAAGGAAGTGAATTATTAACCAAATACTCAGAAAATATTAGTACTTTAGTCCGCTACTAAATAAAACACCTTGAAGCTACGACAGTCCTTTAGAGTGTAGTATTTAGCTTGAACGGTTGGTTCCGGTATATTTTTGAGAAACGTATTACTTAAACATGGAAATTGTAGAAAACGAAAATCAGGTAATGATTAGGCAAATGGTTAGAGATTTTGCCGAAAAAGAAATTCGCCCGCATTTTATGGAATGGGATGAGACCCAGGAATTCCCTGTACCCCTTTTTAAGAAATTAGGTGGCCTTGGATTAATGGGTGTGCTTGTTCCTGAAGAGTATGGTGGAAGTGGTTTTGGTTATAATGAATACATTACTGTAATTTCTGAAATTGCTCAAGTTTGTGGATCAATTGGATTATCGGTAGCAGCTCATAATTCACTTTGTACAGGTCACATTTTATATCATGGATCTGAAGAGCAAAAAAGAAAATATTTACCAAAGTTAGCCTCAGCTGAGTTTATTGGTGCTTGGGGATTAACTGAAACAGGAACCGGATCTGATGCGGGAGGTATGGCTACCACTGCTGTAAAGGACGGTGATTATTATATTTTAAACGGTTCAAAAAACTTTATCACTCACGCCATTAGTGGTGATGTAGCAGTTGTCATTGTTAGAACTGGTGAAAAAGGAGATTCTCACGGAATGTCTGCTTTCATAGTTGAAAAAGGAACTCCTGGTTTTAAATCTGGTAAAAAAGAGAATAAATTGGGGATGCGTGCTTCTGAAACTGCTGAATTGATTTTTGAGAACTGTAGAGTACATAAAGATCAGTTAATAGGAGAAGAAGGAAAAGGATTTATTCAGGCCATGAAAGTTTTGGATGGAGGAAGAATTTCTATCGGAGCTTTGGCGCTAGGTATCGCTCAAGGAGCATTCAAAGCAGCGGTTAAATACTCTAAAGAAAGAGAACAATTTGGTCAACCAATTGCTAAATTTCAAGGTATCGCTTTTAAATTGGCAGATATGGCAACTAAAATTGAAGCAGCAGAACTATTGTTGCTACAAGCAGCTGCTATGAAAATGAGAGGAGAAAAAATGACTAAGGAATCTGCAATGGCTAAATATTATGCTTCAGAAATTTCAGTAGAAGTTTCTACAGATGCTGTTCAGATCTTTGGAGGATACGGATATACAAAAGATTTTCCAGTAGAGAAATTTTACAGAGATTCTAAGTTGTGTACAATTGGAGAAGGGACATCAGAAATTCAAAAATTGGTAATTTCACGCGAATTATTTAAATAGATTTTGCGTTACTAAAAAAAAGAATTATCTTTGCCATCCAATTTTGATAAAAGAAATAAGAAAGATATGTTAATAATTCCATTGAAAGAAGGCGAAAACATTGAGAGAGCTTTAAAAAGATACAAAAAGAAGTTTGAAAGAACAGGTGTCTTAAGAGAATTGAGAGATAGACAACAATTTACAAAACCTTCTGTTGTTGAAAGACAAATGAAATTGAAAGCTGCTTATAGACAAAAAATGCAGCAAGAAGAAATGTAATTAAAACATATTCTCTAAAAATACGTACAAGGAGTATCAACTGATACTCCTTTTTTTATGTCTTTAATCGCAGAATTCGAATATTATCTGGTGCATGAGAAGCGATATTCTCAGCATACGGTGATAGCGTATCTAAAAGATCTGGAACAATTCTGTGAGATCCTTAATTTAAGCTCGGATAAAAGTATCAAGGAAGTAAACCACCAAATGATGAGATCTTATTTGGTGGATATGATGGAAGAAGGTCTAGAAAATTCTTCTGTAAATAGAAAGTTGAGCTCTGTTAAAACATTTTACAGGTTTATTCGCCAACAAGGATACATTGATGCAAATCCGGCTCAAAAAGTTAAAAGTGTTAAGCAAAAAAAAGTATTGCCTCAGTTTGTGCCCGAACAACAGCTTTGGGACAGCAGTATTTTTAATGACATAGAAGACGAGTTTACTAGATGTCAGGATGAGCTTATTATGGAGCTTTTATATCAAACCGGTATTCGACTTAGCGAATTAATCAATTTAGAAGAATCAAATATCTCTGATCACCAAATTAAAGTGTTGGGTAAAAGAAATAAGGAACGCATAATTCCAATTTCACATTTATTAACAGAAATAATTTATCGTTATCGCCAATCTAAATCAGTTTTAGGTCTGAAAACCAGACATTTACTTTGCACCAAGGCTGAAAAAAAATTGAGTCCTAAATTTGTTTATAATAAGGTAAATTTTTATCTTTCTAGAGTAACGAATTTGAGTAAAAAAAGCCCGCATGTGTTAAGGCATACTTTTGCTACTCACATGTTAAACAATGGTGCATCTTTGGAGACGATAAAGAAGCTTTTGGGCCACACAGATTTATCAGCTACTCAGATTTACACTCATAATTCGTTCAAACAGATACAATCGATTTATAAACAGGCTCATCCAAGAGGTTAGCCGATCACGTGAGCGAACGTGAATTAAAACTAGAGGTATTATGGATATAAATGTTCATTCAGTGCACTTCAGTGCCGACAGAAAACTAGTAGATTTTATCAACGGAAAGGTTTCTAAATTAGAAGTGTTTTTTGATAATATTATTGCTGGTGAAGTTTACCTTCGATTAGACAACTCTGCAAATGCTGAAAATAAAGTTGCAGAAATTAAATTGTCGATTCCCGGGAAAGAATTATTTGCAAAGAAACAATGTAAAAGTTTTGAGGAGGCAGCCGACCTGGCTTGTGAAGCACTGAGGAGGCAGGTAAGAAAACAAAAGTCCAAGAGGAAATAATAATATTTTAACTAATTTAGTCCCTGATCCACTGATTGTTGTTCAGGGATTTTTTTTTGAATTTATAAATCTATAACGAGAAAACTAGTTCATTTTGGCTCAATACTTGCCTTTGAATTAGAAAAGACAATTTTAATTAAAAGCGTATGAAAAAATTTATTGCATTGTTAAGCTTGGTTTTATTTTTTGGATTTAACGGATCTGCACAAACCAAGATAGGAGGAATAGTGATGCCCAATGTTATGAAAGTAGATGGGGAATATCTAAAAATGAATGGCGGTGGAGTCAGAGAAAAGTATTGGATTGATTTATACGTAGGTGTATTATATCTAGAAAATAAATCTTCAGATGCTGAGAAAATTATGAGTGCTGATGAAAAAATGGCGATCAAATTGAGAATAGTTTCAGGAATGGTTTCTAATTCAAAATTAGAAGATGCCGTAAGAGAAGGAATGGAGAAATCTACAAAAGGAAACATGGAACCTTATAAAGCTAGATTAGAAAAATTGATCAAAGAAGGTTTTGGTGAAGATGTAGAAGATGGAGACATTTTTGATTTAGTTTATGTACCTGGTAAAGGAACATCTTTAATTAAGAATCAAAAAACACTAGTTACAGTAGAAGGATTAGACTTTAAAAAAGCAATTTTTGGCGTTTGGTTATGTGATGAACCAGCTCAGGAATCCCTGAAAAAGAAAATGTTAGGTAACTAAGAAAAAAAAATTAAAATTTTATCTGATTTTTTGTTTTGTCACAAGAAATTAGTTTTATATATTTGCACTCCCGTTTTGAAAAATGCGGGAGTTTTTTAGTTCTTTAAATAAGAAATTTTTTCGCCTCTGTAGCTCAGCTGGCTAGAGCAGCTGATTTGTAATCAGCAGGTCGTGGGTTCGAGTCCCTCCAGAGGCTCTTTTAGTGCTAAGTACTAAAAGGGGAGATACCAGAGTGGCCAAATGGGACGGACTGTAACTCCGTTGGCTTACGCCTTCGCAGGTTCGAATCCTGCTCTCCCCACTATAGCACTTAGGTAAAGAAAGAAAAATAATAAGCGGGAGTAGCTCAGTTGGTAGAGCGTCAGCCTTCCAAGCTGAGGGTCGCGAGTTCGAGTCTCGTCTCCCGCTCAATAAATCGTCAAACGAGATGGTTAAGGTATTAAGAACTATCGTGCCGGTGTAGCTCAGGGGTAGAGCGTTTCCTTGGTAAGGAAGAGGTCACGGGTTCAAATCCCGTCATTGGCTCAAAAGGTTGTGATGGGAATTATGAAATTGAGACAATGGAATTTGGCTAGTTCAAATTCATCTTTTTAACATTTAAAAAGATTGTGTTGACTCAAGGGATTAGTGTATCCGCCTAAGGCGGATTTTGTAGTTTGTAAAAATTTGATAATTAATAAAATAACAAAGTAAACAATTGTAGATTATGGCTAAGGAAACCTTTAATCGTTCCAAACCACACGTAAATATTGGGACAATTGGACACGTTGACCATGGTAAAACTACTTTGACTGCTGCTATTACTACTGTATTAGCAAAAGCTGGTGGTGCTGAAGTAAGAAGCTTCGATACTATTGATAACGCTCCTGAAGAAAAAGAAAGAGGTATTACTATTAATACATCTCACGTAGAATACGAAACTGAAACTAGACACTATGCTCACGTTGACTGTCCAGGTCACGCCGACTATGTAAAGAACATGGTAACTGGTGCTGCTCAAATGGATGGTGCGATCTTGGTAGTTGCTGCTACTGATGGTCCTATGCCTCAAACTAGAGAGCACATCCTTTTAGGAAGACAGGTTGGTGTTCCTAGAATGGTTGTTTTCATGAACAAAGTTGACATGGTTGATGATGAAGAGCTACTTGAATTAGTAGAAATGGAAATCAGAGACTTGTTGTCTTTCTATGAGTATGATGGAGATAATACTCCAGTTATCCAAGGATCTGCTTTAGGTGGATTGAATGGAGAGCCTAAATGGGAAGAAACTATCATGAAATTGATGGAGTCAGTTGATAACTGGATCGAACTTCCAGTTAGAGAAGTTGATAAAGATTTCTTGATGCCTGTTGAGGATGTATTCTCAATTACTGGTCGTGGTACTGTTGCTACTGGTAAAATTGAAACTGGTGTTATTAACACTGGAGATGAGGTTGATATCATTGGTATGGGTGAAGAAAAATTATCTTCAACTATTACTGGGGTTGAGATGTTTAGAAAAATCTTAGATAGAGGTGAAGCTGGTGATAACGTAGGTCTTCTTTTGAGAGGTATCGAGAAAACTGATATCAGAAGAGGAATGGTAATCGCTAAACCTGGTTCAATTACTCCTCACGCTAAGTTTAAAGCTGAGGTTTATATCTTGAAAAAAGAAGAAGGTGGACGTCACACTCCATTCCATAACAAATATAGACCACAGTTCTACTTAAGAACTACTGACGTAACTGGTGAAATCGTTCTTGAAGACGGTAGAGAAATGGTTATGCCTGGTGATAACGTTACTATTACTGTAAACTTAATCGTTCCTGTTGCGATCAACAAAGGGTTGAGATTCGCGATCAGAGAAGGTGGTAGAACAGTAGGAGCTGGTCAGGTAACTGAGATTTTAGACTAAGTCTAATAATAACATATAAAAGAGGTGAACTCCGACACGTCGGAGTTGCCTTTTTTACGGGCGTAGTTCAATGGTAGAATACCGGTCTCCAACACCGTTGATGAGGGTTCGAATCCTTCCGCCCGTGCAAAATAGAAGAAAGTGGCAAACATAGTCAAATACATAGAGGAGTCTTACAATGAGTTAGTGCACAAGGTAACTTGGCCAACTTGGGATCAACTCCAAAGTAGTTCAATCGTGGTACTAGTTGCTTCGGTTATTTTTGCATTATTAATCTTTATCATGGATTATTTGTTTGGAATTAACGTGCAACACGTTGAAGGACAAACTGAATTCGGAATCTGGAAAGGTCTTTTAGGTTTCTACTATGATTTAAGAGGGGCATATTAATATGGCTGAGATTAAAAAACGTTGGTACGTAGTTCGTGCTATTGGTGGTAAAGAGAAAAAAGTTCGTGATTATATCGAGCTTGAGGTGAAGCGTCACAAAATTGAACACTTGGTAGGTCAGGTTTTGATTCCTACAGAAAAAGTGTATCAAATTAGAAACGGTAAAAAAATCAGCAAGGAAAGAAATTACTTGCCAGGTTACGTTTTGATTGAGGCTGCCCTTGAAGGTGAGGTGCAACACATTATTAAAAGTGTTCCTAACGTAATCGGATTTATGAGCGCGGTAAAGGGTGGCGACCCAATGCCTATGCGTAAAGAAGAAGTTAACCGAATTTTAGGTAAGGTTGACGAGTTAGCAGAACAAGAAGAAGAATTGAACATTCCTTATGTTGTTGGAGAAACTGTTAAAGTAATTGACGGTCCTTTCAACGGATTTAATGGAGTGATTGAAAATATTAATGAAGAGAAGAAGAAGTTAGAGGTGATGGTAAAAATATTCGGCCGTAAAACTCCACTTGAGTTGAACTATATGCAGGTCGATAAAAATAGTTAAGGTTATAATAAACGAGTAGGAGTGCTACGTGAGACGCCCCGATTTATCGGTAAAGACAATGCTTCCCGTCCGCGATTAACGCACGCTAACACTACTAAAAACAAAGCAAAATGGCAAAACAAATTGATGGATTGATCAAGCTTCAAATCAAAGGTGGAGCAGCTAATCCAGCACCTCCTGTAGGACCAGCTCTTGGTGCTAAGGGTGTTAATATCATGGAGTTCTGTAAGCAGTTTAATGCTAGAACCCAAGAGAAAGCTGGAAAAGTATTGCCGGTTGTAATTACAGTTTATAGCGATAAATCATTTGAATTTATTGTTAAAACTCCTCCGGTTGCTGTACAATTGATGGATGCTGCTAAGATCAAAGGTGGTTCTGCTGAACCAAATAGACAAAAAGTTGCTAAAGTTACTTGGGATCAAGTAAAAGCGATCGCTGAAGATAAAATTCAGGATATGAACGCTTTTAAAGTTGAATCTGCTATGAGAATGGTAGCCGGTACTGCAAGAAGTATGGGTATTACTGTAATCGGCAATTTCCCTGAAACAGTTTAAAATTAACGAGTTATGGCAAGAATAGGTAAGAAAAGAAAAGAGGCTTTGTCAAAAATTGACAAAACTAAAGCTTATTCCTTGACAGAAGCTTGTTCTCTGTTAAAGGAAATCACTAACGCTAAGTTTGATGCTTCAGTTGATGTTGCAGTAAGACTTGGAGTTGACCCAAGAAAATCTAACGAAATGGTACGTGGTACGGTAGCTTTGCCTCACGGAACAGGAAAAGACGTCAAAGTATTGGTGTTGTGTACTCCTGATAAGGAAGCTGAAGCAAAAGAAGCAGGTGCTGAACACGTTGGATTAGACGACTATATCAATAAAATTAAAGGAGGATGGACTGATATTGATGTTATCATTACAATGCCTTCCGTAATGGGTAAAGTAGGTGCTTTAGGTAGAGTATTAGGACCAAGAGGTTTGATGCCAAATCCTAAAACAGGTACTGTTACTATGGATATAGGAAAAGCAGTTCAAGATGTTAAGGCTGGTAAAATCGATTTCAGAGTTGATAAGTTTGGAATTGTACACTCATCTGTAGCTAAAGTATCTTTCGATCCTAAGAAAATCGAGGAGAATACGAATGAGTTACTTCAAACTATTATCAAATTGAAACCGGCAGCAGCTAAAGGTACTTATATCAAGAGCGTTTATTTAAGCTCTACTATGAGTCCAAGCATCAATGTTGACACTAAGGCGTTTGCCATTTAAAACACTCTAATATGACAAAAGAGGAAAAATCACAGTACATTGAAGATTTAGCAAGTAAATTGTCTGATACGGGTGTATTTTATTTAACAGATGCTTCAGGATTAACTGTTGAATCTGTTAACAGCTTAAGAGAAAAATGCTACAAAGCTAATATCGAACTTAAAGTGGTTAAAAACACTTTATTGAAAAAAGCTTTGGAGAAAATTGAGGACAAGAATTATGAAGATCTTTACGGAGTTCTTGCTGGTCCTACTGCAATCATGTTCTCTGAAGTAGGTAATGCCCCTGCGAAGTTGATCAAAGATTTCCGTAAAAAGTTTCCAAAACCGCTTTTGAAAGGTGCTTTTATTGAAGAAGCTATCTACACAGGAGAAGAGAATTTAGATTTCTTGGTTTCTATCAAAAGCAAAGAAGAACTTATCGGAGATATCATTGCACTTCTTCAATCGCCGGCGAAAAACGTTGTTTCTGGATTACAATCTGGAGGTGGCAAGTTAGCTGGTATTATTAAAACGCTTTCGGAAAGAACCGAAGCATAGTAATTAACTTAAATTAAAACAAAATAAAATGGCTGAATTAAAAGAATTCGCAGAACAACTAGTAAACCTTACAGTAAAAGAGGTAAACGAACTAGCTGAAATCCTTAAAGAAGAGTACGGAATCGAGCCTGCTGCTGCTGCAGTAGCTGTTGCTGGACCTGTTGGTGGTGGAGACGGTGGAGCAGCTGAAGAGAAAACTGAATTTGATGTTATCTTGAAATCTGCTGGTGGATCTAAATTAGCTGTAGTTAAATTGGTAAAAGAATTAACTGGAGCTGGTCTTAAAGAAGCTAAAGAACTAGTTGATGGTGCACCTGCTACTTTGAAAGAAGGTGTTTCTAAAGACGAAGCTGAAGGTCTTAAATCTTCATTAGAAGAGGCAGGAGCTGAAGTTGAGATTAAATAAGACATACTTATTTTATACAGGATAGGCACTGCTTTCGGGCATGTGCCTAGTCCTGTTTTATATTGCTTATCAATTGTATAAGTTTTTTGATAACTAAAATTTTTTAGCCTTGGGATCTACAAATAATATTACAGAAAGAATTAGCTTTAGAAGTCAATCAAGCAAGTTTGAATATCCCGACTTCTTGGATATCCAGTTAGAATCATTCAGGCAGTTCTTTCAGTTGGAAACAACCCCGGAAAACAGAAGTGATGAAGGTCTCTTCAAAGTGTTCAGCGAAAACTTCCCAATTACGGATACTCGTAATCAATTCGTTTTGGAGTTTTTGGACTATTTCATTGATCCACCTCGTTACACTATCCAAGAGTGTATAGATAGAGGATTAACTTACAGTGTTCCATTAAAAGCCAAATTAAAGCTTTATTGTACAGATCCTGAGCATGAGGATTTTGAGACGATCGTTCAAGACGTATATCTTGGTACTATCCCTTATATGACTCCAAAAGGTTCTTTCGTTATTAACGGAGCTGAAAGAGTTATCGTTTCACAATTACATAGATCACCTGGTGTGTTCTTTGGACAATCGCGTCACGCTAACGGTACTAAATTGTACTCGGCTAGAATTATTCCGTTTAAAGGATCTTGGATCGAATTTGCTACAGATATCAACTCGGTAATGTATGCTTATATCGATCGTAAAAAGAAATTACCTGTTACTACTTTGTTCCGTGCTATCGGATACGAAAGTGATAAAGATATTTTAGAAATCTTCGATCTTGCAGATGAAGTTAAAGTAAACAAAGCCAACTTGAAAAAGGTTTTGGATAGAAAACTTGCTGCAAGAGTTTTGAAAACTTGGGTTGAAGATTTCGTAGATGAGGATACTGGAGAAGTTGTTTCTATTGAAAGAAACGAAGTGTTATTAGATCGTGAAACTATTCTTGAAAAAGAACACATTGATCTAATTGTTGAGTCTGGAGCTAAAACTATTATCCTTCACAAGGAAAATGTAAATACTGCAGATTTTGCTATCATCTACAACACATTACAAAAAGATACTTCTAACTCAGAGAAAGAAGCGGTTGAACACATCTACCGTCAATTGAGAAATGCAGAGCCGCCTGATTTTGAAACAGCAAGGTCTGTATTTGAAAAACTATTCTTCTCTGATACAAGATATGACTTAGGTGAAGTTGGTCGTTTCCGTATCAATACCAAATTAGGAATTGACACTGATATCGAGCAAAAAGTATTGACTAAACAAGATATTATCTTGATCGTTAAATACTTGATTGAGTTAATCAATGCTAAAGCTGAGATTGATGATATCGATCACCTTTCTAATAGACGTGTAAGAACAGTTGGAGAGCAATTACACAACCAGTTCGGAGTTGGTTTGGCTAGAATGGCTAGAACGATCCGTGAAAGAATGAACGTTAGAGATAATGAGGTGTTTACGCCAATCGATTTGATTAATGCTAAGACACTTTCATCTGTAATTAATTCATTCTTCGGAACCAACCAGCTTTCTCAGTTCATGGATCAAACAAATCCACTTTCTGAGGTAACACACAAAAGAAGATTGTCGGCACTAGGGCCTGGAGGTCTTTCTAGAGAAAGAGCAGGGTTTGAGGTGCGTGACGTTCACTATACTCACTACGGTAGATTGTGTACTATTGAAACACCTGAGGGACCAAACATTGGTTTGATTTCTTCATTGTGTGTATATGCAAAAGTTAATAAGTTGGGATTCATTGAAACTCCTTATTGGGAAGTGAAAGATGGAAAAGTAAATTATACTACTCCAATTTATAAATCTGCTGAAGAAGAAGAAGGTAAAGTAATTGCTCAGGCAAGTGCTGAAACTGACGATAAAGGTAAATTGGTTAATGATAAGATTAAGGCAAGATTAGAGGGTGACTTCCCTGTTGTTGATCCGAATGAAATATCAATGATGGACGTTGGAACTAACCAGATTGCATCAATTGCAGCATCTTCAATTCCTTTCTTGGAGCATGATGATGCCAACCGTGCCTTGATGGGATCTAACATGCAGCGTCAGGCAGTTCCTTTATTGAAACCTACTTCTCCTATTGTTGGAACCGGAATTGAGAAATTGGTAGCGAGAGACTCTCGTGTATTGATCAATGCTGAAGGTGACGGAGTAGTTGAGTATGTTGATGCAAATGAAATTCAAATCAAATACAACTTGTCTGCAGAAGATAAATTGGTAAGCTTTGATGGAGAGGTTAAAACTTATGAGTTAACTAAATTCCAAAAAACTAACCAATCTACTACTATCAATCTTAGACCAATTGTGGCTAAAGGAGATACAGTAGAAAAAGGACAGGTACTTTGTGAAGGATATGCAACTCAAGCTGGAGAGTTGGCCTTAGGTCAAAACTTGAAAGTAGCGTTCATGCCTTGGCAAGGATATAACTTTGAGGATGCGATTGTAATCTCTGAGAAAATCGTTAGAGATGACATCTTTACTTCAGTTCACATTGACGAATATACTTTAGAGGTTCGTGATACAAAACGTGGATTGGAAGAATTAACTGCTGATATTCCAAACGTTTCAGAAGAGGCTACAAAAGACTTAGATGAAAACGGAATTATCAGAGTTGGTGCTGATATCAAAGAAGGAGATATTTTGATTGGTAAGATTACTCCTAAAGGAGAAACTGATCCTTCTCCGGAAGAAAAACTATTGAGAGCTATCTTTGGTGACAAAGCAGGTGATGTAAAAGATGCATCATTGAAAGCAGGACCTTCTTTAAGAGGTGTTGTTGTTGACAAGAAATTGTTCTCAAGAGCAATCAAAGACAGAAAAACTAAAGCAAAAGATAAGCCAATTTTAGCGCAGTTAGATGAAGACTACGAAAAAGAGGCAGGTGCTTTAAAAGGAGTTTTGATTGACAAGTTATTAGACATTTTGAAAGATGAAAAATCTGCTGGTGTTTTCAATAACTATAAAGAAGAGATCTTGAAAAAGGGAATTAAATTCTCTCAAAAGAACTTGCAAACTGTTGATTTCTCAATTGTTAATCCATACGATTGGACTGGAAATGAGAAAATAAATAAATTGATCCAAAGAGTATTGCACAATTACTCGATCAAAGCAAATGATCTTCTTGGAATTTATAAGCGTAAAAAATTCCAGATTTCAGTAGGTGATGAGTTACCAACAGGAATCGTTAAAATGGCAAAAGTTTACGTTGCTAAGAAGAGAAAGTTGAAAGTTGGTGATAAGATGGCAGGACGTCACGGAAATAAAGGAATCGTGGCAAATATCGTTCGTCAAGAAGATATGCCTTTCCTTGAAGATGGAACTCCTGTTGATATCGTACTTAACCCACTAGGGGTACCTTCTCGTATGAACCTTGGACAGATTTATGAAACTGTACTAGGATGGGCAGGTGAAAAACTAGGTGTTAAGTTTGCTACTCCAATTTTTGACGGAGCATCAATGGACCAAATCAACGAATACACGGAAAAAGCAGGTGTGCCTAAATTCGGTAAAACTTACTTGTATGATGGTAATACAGGAGAGATTTTCGATCAACCGGCAACTGTTGGTGTAATCTATATGTTGAAATTAGGTCACATGGTTGATGACAAGATGCACGCACGTTCTATCGGACCATACTCGTTGATTACTCAACAACCATTGGGTGGTAAAGCTCAATTTGGAGGTCAGCGTTTTGGTGAGATGGAGGTTTGGGCACTTGAAGCTTATGGTGCAGCTAATATCTTGAGAGAGATTTTAACAATCAAGTCGGATGACGTTGTAGGAAGAGCGAAAGCTTATGAGTCGATTGTTAAAGGTGAAAACTTCCAGGAGCCTGGTATTCCAGAATCATTCAATGTATTGTTGAATGAGTTGGCAGGACTTGGATTGAACATCACAATGGATTAATTATTAATAGAAAAAAGAACATAGAACAAGGAAAAAAGACAAAGACTTATTCACTTTAAGTCTTTGCTCTTTGCTCTTTGCTCTTTAATCTGAATAAAAGCATGGCTTACAAAAAAGAACAAAAACCAAAAAGTAGTTTTAATAAAATTACGATCAGTTTGGCTTCGCCAGAGATGATTCTAGAAAAATCACATGGTGAGGTTTTAAAGCCTGAAACAATTAACTACCGTACATACAAGCCTGAACGAGACGGATTATTCTGTGAAAGAATTTTCGGACCTGTTAAGGATTACGAATGTCACTGTGGTAAATATAAACGAATCAGATATAAAGGAATCGTTTGTGACAGATGTGGAGTTGAAGTTACTGAGAAAAAGGTAAGAAGAGAAAGAATGGGGCACATCTCATTGGTAGTTCCTGTTGCTCATATCTGGTATTTCCGTTCATTGCCAAACAAAATTGGTTATTTGTTAGGATTGCCTACTAAAAAATTGGATCAAATTATCTATTACGAAAGATATGTTGTGATTCAAAAAGGTGTGGCTGAAAGAGTTGATGGAGAACCATTGGAATACATGGATTTCTTAACTGAAGAAGAATACTTGGATATTTTGGATGAATTGCCAAAAGAAAACCAATATTTAGAAGATACAGATCCTAATAAATTTATTGCAAAAATGGGTGCTGAGGCATTACATGATTTATTGCAAAGATTGGATTTGGATGCATTGTCGTTTGAATTAAGACACAAGGCAAACACTGAGACTTCTCAACAAAGAAAGAAAGAGGCATTGAAGAGATTGCAAGTTGTTGAATCTTTAAGAGAAGCACAAACAAGAGTAGAGAATCGTCCTGAATGGATGATTGTTAAAGTTGTTCCGGTTATTCCACCTGAATTAAGACCATTAGTTCCGTTGGATGGAGGTAGATTTGCTACTTCTGACTTGAATGACTTATATAGAAGAGTTATTATCAGAAACAACCGTCTGAAGAGACTATTGGAGATTAAAGCTCCTGAGGTTATCTTGAGAAACGAGAAACGTATGTTGCAAGAATCGGTTGATTCATTGTTCGACAACTCAAGAAAATCTTCTGCGGTAAAAACTGAATCTAACAGACCTTTAAAATCACTTTCTGATTCATTAAAAGGTAAACAAGGACGTTTCCGTCAAAACTTGTTAGGTAAAAGGGTTGACTATTCAGCACGTTCTGTAATTGTTGTAGGACCGAACTTGAAATTACACGAGTGTGGTCTTCCTAAAAACATGGCAGCTGAGTTATTCAAACCGTTTATCATCAGAAAATTGATTGAAAGAGGGGTTGTTAAAACAGTAAAATCTGCTAAGAAAATTGTAGACAAAAAAGAGCCAATAGTTTGGGACATCTTGGAAAACGTTCTTAAAGGACATCCGGTGCTTCTAAACAGAGCCCCAACTCTTCACAGATTGGGTATTCAGGCTTTCCAACCTAAATTGATTGAAGGTAAAGCGATTAGATTGCACCCATTAGTGTGTACGGCATTTAACGCCGACTTTGACGGTGACCAGATGGCAGTTCACTTACCATTGAGTAATGCTGCAATTTTGGAAGCTCAAATGTTGATGTTGTCTTCTCACAATATCCGTAACTCTGCGAATGGTGCTCCTATTGCGGTACCTTCTCAGGATATGGTATTGGGACTTTACTATATCACTAAGTTGAAAAAATCTACTAAAGAAGAAGTTGTAAATGGTGAAGGAATGACTTTCTATTCTCCAGAAGAGGTAATTATTGCCAACAACGAAGGTAGATTACATATCCATGCTGGTATTAAAGTTAGAACTAACGATATTGATGAAGATGGAAATCCGGTAGTTAGAATTATCGAAACTACATGTGGTAGAGTTTTATTCAACGAATTAGTTCCTAATGAAGTAGGATATATTGATGAAGTATTGACTAAGAAAGCGTTGAGAGATATTATCTCACGTGTATTAGCCATTTGTGGTACAGCTAGAACAGCTCAATTCTTGGATGATATCAAGGATATGGGTTACCATATGGCCTTTAAAGGAGGATTATCATTCAACTTGGATGATGTTATTATTCCACCAGAAAAAGACGAAATGGTTGAGCGTGCTAACAAAGAAGTTGATGAAGTGATGATGAACTATAACATGGGTCTTATCACTAACAACGAGCGTTATAACCAAATCATTGATATTTGGACGCATACTAACACTCGTTTGACTTCTAAATTGATGGAGCGTATTTCTACAGATAACCAAGGATTCAACTCAATTTATATGATGATGGATTCTGGAGCCCGTGGATCGAAAGAGCAAATTCGTCAGTTATCAGGAATGAGGGGATTGATGGCGAAACCACAAAAATCTGGTGCTTCTTCTCAAGATATTATCGAGAACCCGATTTTATCAAACTTTAAAGAAGGATTAACTGTATTGGAGTACTTTATTTCAACTCACGGTGCACGTAAAGGTTTGGCGGATACGGCCCTAAAAACGGCGGATGCTGGTTACTTAACAAGAAGATTGGTTGACGTTGCTCAAGACGTTGTTATCAATACAGATGACTGTGGTACTTTAAGAGGTATTACTGTAACTGCATTGAAAAAGAATGACGATATCGTTGAGTCACTTTATGACAGAATTCTTGGACGTGTTGCTGTAGATGATATCAAGGTTCCTGGAACTGATGATATTATTGTAGAAGCAGGAATTGAAATCAGTGAGAAATTAGCTAAGAAAATTGAAGACGCGGAAATCGAAGAAGTTGAAGTACGTTCAGTATTAACTTGTGAGATGAAGCGTGGGGTTTGTTCTAAGTGTTATGGTAGAAACCTTTCTTCTTCTGAAATGGCAGTTGAAGGTGATACTGTAGGTGTAATTGCTGCTCAGTCTATTGGTGAGCCGGGTACACAGTTAACACTACGTACATTCCACGTTGGGGGTACTGCATCAAACATTGCTGATGAACAAGATATCAAAGCTAAATTTGATGGTTTATTAGAAATTGATGAGTTAAGAACTATCCCAACTACTGATAAAGATGGAAACAAAGCGCAAGTTGTAATTGGTCGTTCAGGTGAAGCTAAGATTACGAATCCTAAAACAGGTATCGTAATGATGACAGCTAACATTCCTTACGGATCATACCTAATTGCAGATAATAACAAAGCCATTAAGAAAGGTGATGTAATCTGTAAATGGGACCCTTACAACGCGGTTATCCTTTCAGAAATTGATGGTAAGGTTCAATTCGAAAATGTTATCGAAGGGGAAACTTATCGTGAAGAAATAGATGAGCAAACAGGATTTACTGAAAAGGTAATTACTGAAAATAGAAATAAGAAGAAGATCCCTACAATTGAAATCGTTGGATCGAGCAAAGAAGGTAAAGCATATAACTTACCTGTAAATGCTCACATCATGGTAAATGAAGGCGATAAAATTAAAGCGGGTCAAATCCTTGTTAAAATTCCTAGAGTTGCTGGTAAATCTGGGGATATCACAGGAGGTCTACCAAGAGTAACTGAGTTATTCGAGGCAAGAAACCCTTCAAACCCTGCAGTTGTTGCAGAGATTGATGGAATCGTGTCTTATGGTAAAATCAAACGTGGTAACAGAGAGATCATCATTGAATCAAGAACTGGTGAAATTAGAAAGTACTTGTGCCCATTGTCTAAACACATTTTGGTACAAGAAAATGACTTTGTTAAAGCAGGTCAAACACTTTCTGATGGAGCTATTACACCAAAAGACATCCTTGATATTAAAGGACCTACAGCAGTACAAGAATATCTTGTAAATGAGGTACAAGAGGTTTACCGTCTACAAGGTGTAAAAATTAACGATAAACACTTTGAGGTAATTGTTCGTCAAATGATGTTGAAAGTTGAGATTAAAGAACCGGGAGATACTAAATTCTTGGAAGGACAAGCTGTTCACAAAGCAGACTTCTTTGAAGAAAACGACGCTCTATTTGGAAAAGTAGTAGTTGTTGATCCGGGAGAATCTGAGTCAATTAAAGCGGGTCAAATTATTTCTGCTCGTAAATTAAGAGATGAGAACTCAACATTGAAGCGTAAAGACAAACAACTGATTGAAGCTAGAGACGCAGTTCCTGCTACATCAGAGCCAATGCTTCAAGGTATTACTAAAGCATCATTGCAAACACGTTCATTTATTTCTGCTGCTTCTTTCCAGGAGACAACAAAAGTATTGAACGAAGCTGCCTTGAACGGAAAAGAAGATTTCTTATTAGGATTGAAAGAAAACGTAATCGTTGGTCACAAGATTCCTGCAGGAACTGGTTTCAGAAAATTCCAGAAACTGGTTGTAGGGTCTCAAGAAGAATACGAAGAGTTAACTGCCAAGTAAGAATAATTCATAAATTTATAAGCGCTCTTGATAATGTCAAGGGCGCTTTTTTTATTTCATAAATTGCGAAATTTTCAATAAATTGAATCAGATATGAGTGACGAACAAAATAAGAATCCCAATCAAATTAATATCGAATTACCTGAAGATCAAGCTGAAGGTACCTATTCAAATTTGACAATTGTAACACATTCTCCTAGTGAGTTTATATTAGATTTCATCCAATTGATGCCCGGCGTGCCAAAAGGGAAGGTAAAATCAAGAATAATTCTTACTCCTGATAATGCTAAAAAATTGATGAAAGCTTTGACAGAGAATGTACATAAATATGAGTCAACTCATGGACCAATTAAAGAATTAGGAAACATGGGGCAACCAATACCACTGAATTTTGGAGGTCCCAATACAGAAGCTTAATAACCCCTAAATCATAGAGAAATGAAAATGAAAAGATCACTACTTTTTATGGCTTTCTTAGCAGTTGCCTTCACATTTACTTCTTGTAAAAAGTGTAAAAACGAAGATCCGATTTCAAGAATTGTAAATAATGGTACAGAGTCTACCAGTGTACAAATTCAAACTTCGGGTGGAAATACCGTTAACATCAACAACATCTTACCCGGTGAAACTTCAGAAGATAAAACTTTTGCTCCGGGAGTAGTAGATTTCACAATTTCTATTGGAAACAATAACCCTGTCGTTCTTTCAGTGACTATGGAACAATGTTGGGAGTATGAAATCGTTATTGACGCCAACAATGAAGTGTCATCTGTACCTACAGATAGAAATGAATAAATGATATGAAGACAATTAAAAAATTGTCAATAGGATTACTTAAAGTGCTGGGAGTTTTCCTGGCACTTTATTTTATTGTAGCCCTGGTTGCACCTGCTTCTTTTAAGGTGGAGCGCACAAGAGCTATGAACAATGAAGTAAAAGCCATTTACACCAGTATTGCTTCTTTTGAAAACTGGAACAGATGGTCTCCATGGGTGGCTAAGGATTCTAGCTTAACTAATGCCATTGAAGGCGAAGATGGAACTGTTGGAGCTAAACAAACATGGAAGGGTGACCCTCAATTATCAGGAGAAGGTAGTATGACTTTTACTGAATTCCATGAAAATCAACAAGTACTTTATGATTTAGTGTTTTCAGACATGGAAGATATGATCATCAAAGGGGACATATCTATCAAGTCAAACGGGCAAATAAATGAAGTAACATGGAGCAATAAGGGTGATATCCCCTTTTTAATGCGTCCAATCGCTTTGTTCTTTAATATGGAGGAAAAGATGGCGCCGGATATTGAACAGGGCCTTGCTAATATAGATTCAGTTGCCAGAGTGATTGATGTTGAAATGAATGCTCCTTATGTAATCTCTGAGGTAGAATTTCCAACTTCTTATTACTATGGGATAAGCTACAAAATTGACATTGATGAGATCAACGCTAGTTTGTATGAAGAAGCATACGCACGTTTAGGAATGTTCTGTGGGACCAATCAAATTAAAGTAACTGGTATGCCCGGATGTATTACTTTAAACTGGGATGAAGAAAAAGGGACATGTGAGATAATGCCTGTTTTTCAGGTAAAAAGTAATTTGACTGCTGCAGAAAATGGGATAACTCCTTTTACCATTCAATCATCAGAAGCCGTTGTTATGGAATTTTACGGTGACTACAATGAAATTGGTGATGGTTATCATTGGTTGGATGCATATATCAATGCCACACATTACAATTGTCCTGTAAGTATTGAGGTTTACGAAACCGATCCTGCATCAGTTGAAAATTCATCTGATATATTAACGAAGGTTTACTACATCAAAGATTAGTTTATTCAAAACCCGAATCTACTGGTTCCCATAACTCAATTTTATTTCCTTCAGGATCTAAAATGTGCAAGAATTTACCATAAGGATATTCAGCTATTTCATCACAAATTGTGACACCTGCTAAATGCAATTCTTTTTCCAATTCAATCAAATTTTCAACGCGATAATTAATCATGAATGTTGCTTTGGAAGGTTCCATATAGGTGGTATCATCTGGAAAAGTACTCCATTGTAAATAATTAATTTCATCAGGATTATCAATATTTCGAGATTCGAAAGTAGAACCATATTCATTAGTTACTAATCCTAAGTTATTGCTGTACCAATCTTTCATTTTTTTTGGATCCTTGCACTTAAAAAAGATCCCTCCAACACCTGTTACTTTTTTACTCATAATTGTAGTTTGATTTAAAGTTAATGAAAAGTTGTACCGCAAAATAATTAGGAACTAAATAGATGCTTTCTGTATCTTTGTCCGGCACAATGAAAAAACTCAGCTTAATATTTCTATTGCTAAGCACCATCTCTTTTGGACAAGATTCTCTTAGGATCATGTTTCACAATTTGCTGAATTTTCCAAGTACAAATGCATCAAGAACTTCATATTATAGAACGGTTTTACAGTATGCCAAGCCTGATGTTTATGTTGTTAATGAATTGGATAATGAAACCGGAGCAGATTTAATATTGAATCAATCTTTGAATGTGTTTGGAACTTCTCATTATCAAAGAGCTCAGTTTATTGATGGTGTAGATACAGACAATTGCCTGTATTATAATTCAGACAAATTGGGATTGGTTGATCAAATGCAGTTGGCTACTTCTTTGAGAGATATATCTGTGTACCAAATGTATTATAAGGCTCCCAATTTAACAGCTGTAACAGATACAATTTACATGTGGTTCTTTTCATGTCATTTAAAAGCCGGAGTAAATGATTATCAGCAAAGAAATCAGGAAGCATTAACGCTAAAATATTACTTGAATTCAATTGCAGATCATGTAGAAAATGTATTTGTTGGAGGTGATTTCAATTTCTATTCAGGTTATGAATCCGGATGTCAATCTATGCTAAACAGTGGTGATGTTCCCTTAATTGATCCTGTAAACGCAATAGGTAACTGGTCTGGTGATTATAATTTTGCCGATTGGCATACTCAGAGTACTAGAAATAGTTCAATTGGTGGAGGGACAGGTGGTGGACTGGATGATAGATTTGATTTGATTTTTGTATCAGAAGATGTTATGAACAATCAAAACGGAATTAATTATTTATCCAATACGTATAAGCCTTTAGGACAAGATGGAAATCACTTTAATGATGCTGTTAACGCCGGCAGCAACAGTTCTGTACCGGATAGTGTTGCCAATGCACTTTACAATGGTTCTGATCATTTACCGATAATGATGGATATAGTTTTTGATGAGACAGCAACTATTCCGGTTCAGTCAAATGATTATTTGCAAGCCTATTATAGTAATATTGAAAACACCATAAATTTCACTACATCTCTTAATCAATTTGATTTTGAATTATATGATTTGAGTGGTAGAAAAGTAATGAATGTCAATGCAGATGGTACGGCTGTTCAGGTTCCAAATCATCTTAAAGGTATGTTTGTTTGGAGGGTAAAATCAGACAAAGGAATCCTAAGCGACCGAATATTTATTCGATAGCGAAACATGTTTGTTAAGATTAAAATCTTATTCTACACTTTCCCAAAACCTATCCGGAACTTCCAGATCAGCTTCTTCAGCGTAATCAATAAAATCGTCGAGATTCTCAGCAACTTCACTTACCACATAAGTGTTTTCATGATTGTCTTCTTCGTAGAAGTAAAATACACCATTATAAAAGAAATATCCTTGCTGATAAAACTGATTAGATTTACCTACTTTGAAGTGAGGATGGTCTCCATAGTAGATTGCTTTTTTAGATGACATTATTAAATAATTGCAATAATTAAGTTATAAAGTTTCACACCAACCACGCGGCACTCAATTAAATATACAATATTAATTTATATTTTTAGCCTAAGTGATACTTTTTCAAGATTCTACAAAAGATTGAGACTTTTTTTTAACGATCTTTGTGGCGCCTTTCAAATTTGCAAATGTTAAAGAAAACCTCATTCGAGAAAAAAGTAATAGGTATGCTGGTCCTCGTGGTGCTAGCGGTTTCTTGCATTTCAGCTTTAGTATATTTCAATTTACGTCAAATCATCAATGAAATTACTGAAGAGGCTCGCCAGGATGAGAATCTGATTATCATGAAAGAAATGGTTTATGATTTATCAGATGCGGAAAATGGTGTTAAGTCTTATAGCTTAACCAAAGATCCTGCTTACCTGGAAGAGTTTGAAGAGAACTCAGTTGCTGTTGACCAAAAAATTCAAAAACTTCGTGAATTATCTAAAGGAAATGAAGAAAGTCTTGCACTTGTTGATTCTTTAGATGTTTTAACTAAGAATAAGTTTGTTATTCTTGAAGACTTGCTGATTTTACAAGAGCAATATGGGGTAGATCGCGTATTGGATCAGGTGATTCAAAACCTTGAAAAGACCGGTAATAATAAAACTTCCAATCAAACCATTAATGAAAATGTAGCTACCAGCAATAATTCAGGCAGTGAAAATACTACAGATAGCAATGCAGAAAAGGTTGAAGAAAAGACGGCAGAGCAAAAGGAAGAAGACAAAAAAGGTTTCTTTAAAAGATTAAAAGATAAATGGGAGAGTAGGAAAGATGAGGAGTCATCAACTGAAGTTACTACAAATGATACTGAAGTGAATACTGAAGAATCTGCAGAATCTAGTAGCGAAACACAAGTTGAGAATACTACTAATCAAAACCAAACATCCAACAATAATCAAATTAATCTTGAAGAAAGAGTAAGTAGAATTCGTGAACGTGAATTGGCTAATGAGAGAGAGATTAAAATTGAAGAGTTGAAGCTTATTCAGGAAGACAAGGAGATCATGGATCAAATTAAAGGCATATTTGATCGCATGGAGGCCAAGGAAAATGCTAAGTTAAATGAGCAAATTGCTAAAGCCGAAGATGAGAGCAGTTTTACCAAAAATATAGTTCTAGCATTTTGTCTCTTGGTAATAGGAATGCTAATATTTGCTGCTTACACCATCTATTCTTATGTGAAGAGAAACAATGCGTACAAAAAAGCATTAAAGGCAGCAAAAGATGAAACGGAACAAAGAAATAAGGAGGTAATTGACAGTATTCATTACGCACAACGTATTCAAACAGCTATTTTGCCTGACAAACAAAAGTTTGATAGCTGTATTCCGGATTCATTTGTTTTATACAAACCTAAAGACATTGTAGCAGGAGATTTTTATTGGATGGTTGATTTGAATGATACCATTTTATTAGCAGTGGCAGATTGTACCGGTCATGGTGTTCCGGGCGCAATGGTTTCTGTAGTTTGTCATAATTCACTCAATAGAAGCGTAAGAGAGTTTGGATTAACCGAACCAGCAAAAATCTTAGAAAAGACGAGGGAGTTGGTTATTGAAACTTTGGATGAAGGAAATCTAAAAGTGTCTGATGGAATGGATATCTGTCTGTGTTCAATAAACAAGAAGACAAATATGGTGCAGTATGCAGGCGCCAACAATTCATTGTATTTGCTGAAAAATGAAGGGATTCATGAAATAAAAGCAGACAAGCAGCCTGTTGGTAGACATATCACAACTAAGCCATTCACTAATCATGAAATCAAACTGTCTAAAGGTGATCATTTATACATGTTCACAGACGGTATGGCAGATCAATTTGGAGGTCCAAAAGGGAAGAAGTTTAAGTATAAACAATTCAAAGATCTCTTGGTTGCAAGTTCTAAAAACAGTGTGGAGTCTCAAAGACAGCAAATTAATACTGCCTTTGAAAGCTGGAGAGGAAATCTTGAACAAATTGATGATGTTTGTGTTGTAGGTGTAAGGGTTTAGTCTACAAGAAATCATCTATTTTCTCGTGTTCAAATTTAAACCCTACTTCTGTTAATTTTTCCGGAATCACATTTCTACTTTTCAATAGTAATTCAGTTTCAGTGCCAATAATCTTTGCACCTAGTTCTAATAACCACTTGGGTTGCGGAATTCCTAATGGAACCTTGAGATGTTTCCTTAATTGTTGCATTAAATAATAGTTTCTTACCGGATTTGGTGCTGTTACATTTATAGGACCAACTATTTCTGGATGATTGATAATAAATTCAATTGCTTTGCAGAAGTCATTTATTTCTATCCAGCTAAAGTATTGTTGTCCATTTCCCTGTTTACCACCCATTAAACATCTCGTTATTGTTTTAAGTTTAGGAAAAGCTCCTCCATTATTTCCTAAAACAATGGAAGTTCTTATGGCTACTCTTCTTGTGTGATCCAATTGACAATTGAAAAATTCATTTTCCCATTGCTTGCAAACATTCATTGAAAAATCATCACCAATAATTCCTTCGTCTTCTGTCATTTGTTGCGATTCAGAATGAACATAGGTGGTGGCACTACTTGCATTAATCCACAATTGTGGAGGCTTGTCTGCCATAGTAATTGATTTACAAATGGCTTTGGTACTGTCAATTCTAGATGCTAAAATAGCTTTCTTGTTTTTCTCTGTGTATCTACAATCAACACTTTTGCCACTTAAGTTGATTATTACATCCGCCCATTCAATTTCAGCCAGCCAATCTCCTGGTTGTTTTCCGTCCCATTTTATGTGGTTCTCTGCTTTGCCTGATCTACTTAATATTTTGACTTCTTTCCCTTTATCAGTGAAATAATTTTCAAGCGCTTGTCCTAAAAAACCGGTTCCTCCGGCAATTAGTATATGTTTAATATTGGTATCCATTTTTCTTCGTCTTCAGCGTATTCTTTAATTAGGTTGTTTCTTTTAGTCAATAGTTGATACAGATATTTTCGCAGTACCAATTGATCTACCAAACAACCAAGTGGTTTAAGTGGAGAGTCAAATTTGAAAACATCAGTCATAATTGTCTGTTCTCCTTTTTGTTCAAAAAGATGTTGATGCTCTAGCTTTGCAAAAGGCCCCTTAATCATTCTGTCTTCAAATGAATGCGGAAATTTCATCTGAGTAATGGCTGAGGTCAAGGTTTGCACAATTCCAAAGTGTTTTCCTTTCCATGTTACATACTCGTTTTCATTAATAAGCCCTGATTTTCTTCCGGAAATTACTTTTTCACCGGTTCTCTCAAATGAGATTAAATGAAGGTCAATACTACGCGCCAAATCAAAAACCCTTTGAATAGGTGCATTTATTTTGGTGGTTAAATGAATGGTACTCATAACTTTTATTTTAAAATGTTTGTTTTGTTTTCATTGAAGGAAATGCCTTATCAATTCTTCTTGCTAATTCGGGCATTTTAATTGTTGGAACCGCAGGAAAAAGATGATGTTCCATGTGATAAAACATATTAAAACTTAACATGTTCTTCCATTTGGTTCGCTGGGTTCTAGCTTGATGAGGTTGATCTTCAGAATGATGATGAACAGACCACACTGCAAAAAATGCAGAGAAAAATTCTGCTAGGAACATGGTTAAAATGTGGTATATAAGAACCTTAATCTGTAAGGCAAAAACCACTGTAATAAATATCGCGATCAAGCTTAATTCAAGGATGACATATTTTTTATATTGATGGTTACCATATTTAAAAGTGAAATAGTGGAGGTTAAATATGTGAATCGGGCCATATAAAATTGCTTGATACCAATTCAATCTTGCACATTTACCTTCATAGTCTTTTTCACCTAGACAGTATTTATGATGTCGTAAGTGATTAAATTTTACGGCGTGCATAGAAGCTAACATTAATACACTGTTGAGTAGTAAATTGATTTCAGTGAGTTTTTTATTAATGCCTAATGAATTGTGAAAGCCGTTATGTACTTGACGCAAAGCCGTTAAGAAGAAAAAAAATGACAAGGGCAATGCCAACCAATACAATTGATAATGTGCAGCAAGGAGAGATCCAACAAACCAGGGAACAGTAATGGAGTTTTCAATAAAAATTTCCTTTTTACTCAAATTAGTGAGATCATGCCAATGGACGGATTTTTTAATTTCAGTTGTTTTCATAGCTTAATTTTTAATTAATTCAAAACTTTCAGAAAAAAATGAAAGTATTCGTGAAAAAAATATTAGTTTATCTCTTGATCATCCATGTCAAAGTCATCAATTAGGTCAGTGTTTTCAGCTTTTACTTGATCAGTTGTAAATACTCTTCCCTTATGCAATAAATACCAGGTTCTAAGTCCTTGAGTAGTAAATACGGCCAAACCTAAGGTGATAACTAATTCATTTCCAAACCCAAAGAATCCCATATCTCCAAGTAATAAATAAGGAATAAGAAAAGTAGCTATCAGAGCCTCAGCAGCTAAAACGCCAAACAGGGCCTGTCTAGTTCGCATATTGGTAAGGATAATTGCTTCAAACGCCAAACAAAGCAATACTGTTGGAATCCAAATGATAGCACCGTAAACCAGTCCAAGGGTTGACATCAGTAAAAAAGTCTCAAATCCGCCTCCTCCTAAGAATCCATCAAAAATTTGAAGAATATCAATGTACAATCCAAAAAACGGAACCGCCATTGGTATAAAGAAAAGTGAAATAAATACTTTTTTAGGTAATATTTTCTCCTGGATACTTGCCATTTTTAGCCCATTATATTGATCATTTTTTTAAAGAAAAAGTTATCCTTTAGTTTTAGCCAGATTTCTGATAATTGATCCAATTGTTTGATAAAGTCATCTAACTCTATCATCAATTTTCTAAAGTGTTCAACATCTGCTTCCTTTCCTTCCAATTCCTCGTTTTGAAGTTTCACTAATAACTCCATTACCGGTTGTAATTCTCTTTTTTTACGTTCTTGAACAATGTTTTGAGCCATCATCATAACGTCTGAATTGGCTGTAAAAAATTCCCTTCTTTCCCCTAATTTGTTTTGTTTAGAAACCAGCTGCCAATTAATCAATTCTCGCAAATTTGTATTTGCATTTCCACGAGAAATTCTGATTTTCTCCATTACATCCTCAGTTGAAAGTGGATCCTTATTTGCCAAAAGTAGTGCATGAATTTGTGCCATTGAGCGCGGAATGCCCCACGAACTGCCAATAGAGCCCCAGCTTTGAACAAATTCCATTTTAGCTTCTTCTAGTTTCATAATCCAAATGTATTAAATATTTCAAAACTTTCAATAAAAAATGAAAATAAATAAAAATTTTGTTTTTGGTCTGCTATTTGCGTAACTTATAGAAACAGATTAACCAGTTTATACCATGAAGAGACTATTAGTTATGGCTAGTTTGCTATTAGCAAGCTTGCCGCTTGTCGCACAGAACATCATTTATTCTACGGGACAAACGTACACAGATGCATGGACCGGTTGGACAGTTGTATCCAGCAGTCCCAATGTTTCAGCACCCAATATTATGGGTAATAATTCTTGGAACTTCCCCTTATCAGGTAATGGAAGTGCTTATGACTTAACAGTGACAAAATTATTTAGCATAACAGATGCTCCTTTAAACATGTACATGGATATTACCACCCAAAGTTCATTGGTTTCAATGGAATACAGTACGGATGGCGTTAATTACACATTAGTGGCATCAAAATCATGGGGAGCAAATTCAACTCAGACATTGACACTATTGAATTATACGCCTTCACAAGGAGATTTTTACTTGAGAGTAAAGGTGGAAGGTGTAGTTGGAAGTCCTCCAAAAACAATATTAAACAATATGTACATTGAAAGTGTGATTGTGAATGACGTTAACGTCACTCCTGGAGGAGTTCAAAATATTTTAGTTGGAGCTAATGGTAATACATTGACAGCAACTGAATCACCTTCAGCTGCAACTTCAAGAGAATGGAAGTATTCAACGGTTTCCGGTTCGGGTTACGTTTCTTTTGGACCTTCACAAACCGGTTTAACATATACACCAAATTTTGTAGCTGCAGGTACATATTATATTGTTTGTGTAAGTGATTTTGGAGGAGCCATAGTTACTTCAAATGAGGTTACGATCAATGTAACAAATGCGCCAAGTGGAATTGAGGAAAACGAAGTGTCTAATAAAATGATTTTTTATCAAGGAAATCTAAGTGTACTTAATCCTACGGGTCAATATGAAGTTAGTATTTATGATGTAATGGGAAAACTAGTTCATCAGGAGAAAAATTTGCAGGAATTTGACACCTCTGAATTGATGAAAGGAATTTATTTTATTAGCTTGATAAATAAAGTAGGCGAACGAAAAACAATTAAGATTATTGCAGGATAGATTCACATTTAACAATTTGTTTTTATCAACATTCGTTGATTTGTTCATTTGAGTACCTATATTTAGGATGTCTCAAAAAACAATGAAATGAAAAACTTATACGCTCTAGTGGGATCTCTATTGATCTCCGCAACTCTTTTTGCCCAGACTACTGAATATACTACCGGGCAAACTTATGGTGATGGATGGACAGGATGGTCCACTCCTGTAACTTCTAATGTGACAAGTTCTAGTGTAAATGGTATTTACCTTTATACATTTAATGGAAACACAAGTGACAGTTATACAATTGAAATGTATCGTCAATTTGATATCAATTCAAATGACATTGATATTTACTTGAATGCTACATGTGAGAATGCTACGGTATCTATAGAACATAGTACTGATGGAGTTTCTTACACTCAAATTGGTAGTGGAACATGGGGATCTGGGTTTTCTATGTCTTCAGTAATCGTTCCTACTTTTGATCCACAAGTATCCAATTTTTATTTAAAATTGAAAATAGCTGGAACTTTCGGTTCACCCGGACAAGCTGTTTTTAACAACCTTAAAATTGATGCTGTTGTAAATACAGGTGCCAGCATAGGTGCATCATTTGAATTAAACAACAGAATGGTTTTTAGCCAGGATATTTTAAAGGTAATTGATCCAATTGGCGAGTATCAAGTTGAAGTGTTCAATATCAATGGACAAAGAGTTCACTTTGAGAGCAATTTAACCGAGATGAGCACTGCGGATTTTGTTCAGGGAATTTATTTTGCCGCTTTAACAACAAAGGAAGGCAGAAGAAAGACAATCAAAATTGTAAAACAATAAGGCTAAAGAGGAAGTACATCTCCTTTTTTAGCAATGTGATATCCTGAAGATATTACTTTCTTGTATTCAGCACTTTCTTCATTTAACAGAGGGTTGCTGTGATTAATATGAATGAAATATATTTTGTCTTTTTCATTGTCAGAAAGTTGATCAAACAAAGACATGCTTTCTACAACAAATGGATGAGGTATTTCATTCATATTTCTATTGTCAAGTTCATTTTCGTCGTAGAAGGTACCATCAATCAACAGATAATCAACTTTGGCCACCCACTCTACAATATTGTCTTCCCATCTGTCCCATTTGTCAATATCCGGAATAAATAAAGCAGATTTGTTTGGACCGGTGATTTGAAATCCAACAGTTTCAGAATACTCATCTCTGTGTGGAACTTGTATTGGAGTTATAGAGATATTTTCGTTAGCAGCAAATGCTTGTCTGTTGTTGAGTTCAATTAATTTGATATTTTGATAGTTCACCAATTGATCCCAGGGACCATTACTGCTCAGATAATTCACCATTTTTGGCATAGCCATCACTTTGACACCTTGCGCATTGCAGCCCTCTTTTCCTAGCTGCATTAATCCAGTGTAATGTCCAATATGAGCATGTGTTACAAATATTCCGTCAGGAATGTCGTCCTCTCCAAAACCTGCATGTTTATGTAAATCAGATATCTGCTCATTCATGTTAGGACTAGCTTCAATTAGGAATCTCTGTTTTTTATCAGTGTCAACTATCCCTAAACTAACCACCAACCTGCTATTGTCTTTATTGGCTTTTAAAGTAGCGCAGCATTTTTTTTGACAATTAATATGTGGAGAACCGGCATCTTGACAAGTGCCCAGAATAACAATACTGCTAGTTTTAACAGGATTTATTGAGGTTATAGGCTGAGGATTACCTTCAACATTATTTTCAAATGAGTCGGTACTTTCACAGGCAAATAAAAAAAGCCAGGAAAAATACAGGAGTAGCTTTGGTTTAATGTTTTGCACCCTTCAATATACCAAAAAGGTGTAAAATAAAAGGAAAAACAGCATCCATACTCTCTTTCGCTCCATTTGTTGATCCCGGTAAACACATGAGTAGAGAATTGTCTTTGACTCCCACTAAGCTTCTTGACAACATAGCAAAAGGCATTCTTTCTTGACCATATGAACGAATAGCTTCCTCCACACCCGGAATTCGTTTGTCAATCAAATCTTCCAGTGAATCAGGTGTAACATCTCTTACTGATAAGCCAGTTCCTCCAGTATAAATGATGAGGTTAGTTTTTTCATGAACAAATGACTCAAATTTGCTTCTAATATCATCTCTCTCATCTGGAATGATATTGTATGCAATTACATCAATATTATATGACTTCAGTTTTTCTACAATTGCCTTTCCTGCCTTATCCTCTTTTTGTCCTGCAGAAATTGTATCTGAACAAACAATTACAGCTGCTTTTAAATGACTGCTATCAATAAATTTGTCCTTAAAATCAGATTTTCCACCTTTCTTACTAAGCAATTTAATTGAACCAATTTCAACGCCTTTGTCAATAGGTTTAAGCATATCGTACATGTTTAAAGCCACTACGCTTGCACCATGCATTGCTTCAACTTCCACACCTGTTTTATATATTGTTTTTACCGTTACATTGATTGTAATCGATAAGCCTTCAATTTCGTACGTAATTCCTGTAAATTCAATTGGAATTGGATGACAATCGGGAAGTAGGTCCGGTGTTTTTTTTACGCCAAGTAAACCTGCGGCTTTAGACATTTCAAAAACATCTCCCTTAGGAACCTTGTTTTGCTTTATTGCGTCAATTGTATCTTGAGAACTCACCTTTAAAATCGCCTGTGCTACAGCAATTCTTAAAGTATTTGTTTTAGCTGTGATATCTACCATCTTAAGCTAAAATTAGTCATTTCTACAGACTAACTTACAATGATGAGTCATCAATATTGTTTAGCTTATTTTCTAGTTGTATGATGTATTCATCCTTTTCATTTACCCTTTCAAGCAAATTCAAGATAACATCAATTCCTGCAAGGTTTACATCCAGTTCTCTATGTAAACGAACAATCTTTTCTAATCGATCAATATGATCGTCATGGATGTATTCTATTTGTTGAATAATGTCTATTTGAATTAAATCATGATCATTCAAAGCACTGAAAAAGCTAGATTCTAATTCGTAAACAGTACACAAATGTGCTACGGCTATGTATCCTTCCTTTTTCATTTTCTAAGTGCTTTTAATTGTTCAAACAATTCCTTCTCTTTATCGCTTAATTTGGTAGGGAGTTCAATATTATAGGTAATGAATAGGTCTCCAAATTTGCCTTCTTTTTTATAAACAGGAAAACCTTTACCTGCCAGCTTCACTTTAGTGCCATTTGTAGTTTCAGGTTTTATTTTGAGTTTAACTTTTCCATTAAAAGTGCTCACCGTAATTTCTCCTCCTAATAAAGCGGTATACAAATCAAGATTGACCTGAGAATATAAATTTGATTTGTCTCGTTTAAAAGAGGTATTGTTTACAATATTGAACTTGATATAAAGGTCTCCCGAAGGACCGTTGTTCATTCCCGCACCACCTTTGCCTTTGATTTTAATTACTTGACCATTAGTTACTCCTGCAGGAATTGTAAGGCGAATATTTTTGTTGTTTACAGTTAAGGTACGTTTATGTGATTCAAACACATCTGTTAAGTTTAACTGTAATTCAGCATGGTAATCCTGACCTTTAAATTTGACTGAACTTCTGCTTTTTCCTCCACCAAATCCTCCCCCAAACATAGAGCTGAAAAAATCAGAAAAATCCTCTCCTGAATATTGTTCATATCCGGCTTGTTGTTGACCTCCTGAAGATCTTCCGGCCTTCTCAAATTCATCCGCATGTTTCCAGTTTTCGCCGTATTTATCATATTTCTCACGGTTTTCTGGATTGCTCAGAACTTCGTTGGCCTCATTTATTTCTTTGAATTTTTTTTCTGCTTCTTTGTCATTAGGATTGACATCTGGATGATACTTCCTTGCCAATTTTCTGTAGGCCTTTTTTATTTCATCCGGAGTAGCATTTTTTGAAACACCCAGTGTTTTGTAGTAATCAATGTACGCCATTAAGCACTTTGTTCTTTGATTTTAAAATGGATTAACTTTCATATACATATCTGCTATGAAAACTCTTCACAATTTTGTCTTTAGCATTTTTAATTTTTGAAGAAACGTCCTCTACTACAGATTTGGTAATAGATGCAATATCTACATCTTTTAAGCGGTTGATAATTGAAAGTTGGTAAGCAACTCTTTCTTCAAAAGGTAGATTACTAACAACCAATTTGATGTGTTTATTGATTTCTTCTTCAGTTAATTTATCACTTATTTTTTGAATAAGTGCATCCTGATCATTATCTACAAAAACATCTTTCAATTGATATTCATAATCAGGATAAGAAGGATCATTCAATTCTTCTGCCATTATATAATCACCGTCTGCATCCATGTAATAATTTTCTTCCATGCTCTTCCACTCGTCTGAAGTATATTGCTCAATATTCTGAAAGAAGAAATCATCAAATTCTTCATCTACAATCGTATCTTCTAAAATTTGATCTGTTTTTTGGTACAACCAGTTCCCAAATTGTTGGGCAGAAGTAAAATCTGTGATTTTATCATAAGCAGCCAAATAAAGCTCATTTACAAAATCGTCAACTTTATATTTTCTAGCTGGAAGCTTTCCTTTTTTAATGCTTACTCTTAAACGTCTAGCTATGTATTTTCTCAGTTCTGGAGTTGAGTCTGCAATTAGTTTGTTAAACACGGTTTGGTTATCCGAGTTTCTACTGTTTAAAAGCTCATCCCACAAATCGGATAAATTCAAATAGATTAGAGTGTTCGTCATGGTGTACTAATTTTATTCAAAAGTACAGCCATAAAAATGCTTGATGAATGACTTTCATCAATTTTTAAAATGACATTTCCAATGTCACTTCACTATTAACTTATTGATTTACTTTCCATTGGTATGAATCATCCTCAAATAATTCTTTACCAAATATTGGTGCTTTTTCCTTTATTTCTTCTACTATCCATCTACAGGCGTCCATTGCAGGTTTGCGGTGAGCGGATGAAGTAAAAACAAAAAGACAAATTTCGCCTGATTTTACAACTCCTTTACTGTGATAGATATGCATACAGGTAAGGTCAAATTTTTCAAATGCAGCTTCTCTAATCTCGTGAATAGTTTTCAAAGCCATTTCGTCATATGCTGTATATTCAATAGCTTGAACCTCTTTTCCGTCAATTTCATCAGCACGTACTTGACCTAAGAAAATGTCATGGGCACCTATCTGCGTTTTAACTTGATGATGCGCAATAGAAGTTGCTATTTTTTCAGCACTTATTGCTCCTTCTACGAATATGTTTTTGTATTGTGATTCTGACATAATTATAAATTTTATCCTCCGGCAAAGGGCGGTAATAAAGCAACTTCGGTATTTTCAGATAATTCAACCTTATCTACAATCAGTAATTGATTTACTGCAATTTTATAAACTGAATTAATCAATTGAGGATACATAGTTTCCAATAGTTTGGTGAGATCCTCAGTTGTGTTTCCCTCTACCAGATCAATTATCTCTTTTGATTTTCCTGTGATATCAGAAATTTGCGCGAAGTAAACCAGTTTTAATTTCATTTGTTAAAGATACGGATTAGAAAATCACTTATTCAATTATCAAAACATCCACTTCATCTCCTTCCTTTAAACTTGTAGTTGTATCGGGGATAAATGTAAGTGCATTTGAATGTGAAAATGATTTGAGCATAGCAGAACTTTGACCATCCAATATTTCAACTTTACCGTCTTTAATTGTTGACTTCAGTATTTCTGTTCGATCAGATTTTCGGTGATAATCGTGTGCTAAAAACAGCTTTTCTTTTACAAGTGTTTTAAACCCCAAACCACTCAATTTACGAATAGAAGGCAAGATGTAAACATAAAAAGAAGTTAAGGCTGCTGCAGGGTTTCCAGGAAGGGCAAAAATTGGAATATTTCCCTTGGTTCCAAAAAACAATGGCTTTCCGGGTTTTTGATTCACCTTATAAAAGATTTCTTTTACGCCCAATTCTCTTAAGGCTTTACCTACAAAATCATAATCTCCAACAGATATCCCGCCGGATAAAACCAATAAATCAGATGAGGTCAAAGCATCCTCAATGGCTTGCAAAGTTGCTTGATAATCATCTCGAATCTCTTTGTGCGAAATTTGAGAATAACCAAAACGTGCAAAAGCAGCTTCTAACATGATTGAATTGCTTTCGTAAACCTGACCGTATGCTAGATCATTACCCGCTTTTACTAATTCATTACCGGTAGTTAAAATGGTAATTCTAGGGTTTGAAAATACGGGTACTTCAACAATACCTAAAGAACTCAAAAAACCAATTGAAGCAGGATTCAGCTCTGTATTTTTAAGTAAAGCCAGTTCACCTTTTTTTATTTGTCCACCTTGAGGTCGGATGTTAGCATTTAATTTCGGAACAATAAAGTTGATTTCGCTATCATTAACAGTAACATCTTCTTGACGCACTACCATGTTGGCAGTTAGCGGAACAGCAGCACCGGTAAATATACGAACAGCCTCTCCTTTTTGTAATTCAAACTGTTGGCTGCTTCCGGCCTGTATTTCACCAATCAATTTGTAGGATGAATAATTATCATCAAAATTGACAGCATAACCATCCATTGCAGATTGCGGAAATGGAGGCATATCAATAGGTGAAAGCACGTCATCTGCAAGAATTAAGTTAAAAGCCTTTTGTATTGGGATATTAACCTTGTCCGACACTAAAATATTGGCTTCTACTAACCTTATTGCTTCATCAACTGAGATCATGTTACAAATATACCTTTAAATGGACGAAGGAGTTTGGATGAATCAAACAATTTATTTGCACGAATTGCGTAAACTAAATATATTAGACCTTATTAAATCTCTATGAAATCTCAAGTATTTTTAGTTATCTGTTTGACAATTTTTGCAATTTCTTGTAAAAATAAAGGGTGCACAGATCCAGATGCAACAAACTACAATTCTGAAGCAAAAAAGGATGATGGTAGTTGTGAATTTGATACAATTGTCATTGTTCCACCTATTACAGATTCTTCTACTGTGATGGGGTATTCTATCATGTCAAAATTACCGGGTATTTGGAATGGTCCTGTAACTAGCACAACCGCATTAGGGAGTTACCCGGAGTGGATAGTAGATTTTAGACCCATTTCTGCGGCACAAGTTTCAGCAAAAAACGAGTTGGATTCATTGAACGATATTTTCATGAGCTATTTTATCGTGAAACATGATGGTGCATATAAAATTGCCTTTAGAAATGGGGGTGGATTCGCAGGAAGCATCAGAACATCTTATTTGATTGTAGATAGTTTGGATGATAGTGGAACAGATAGTTATTACAGGTTTATAGATCCGGCTGGTGGAAAAACAAGAGCATATGTTGAATTGGTTTTTAAGCAGGATAGCCTCAAAATGAGAACATACACCAATCAATACCAAACACTTTCTGAACCCACTTTACACATGAAATGGGACGCAGATTTAAGAGATGTTTCATCTGCTCAAAATGCCATTAATAGTTTTGGTTACCCTAAAAAAGAACAGGTAAAGGACTTTTCAACTGTTTTTGATGGAGCGGGAGAAGCTGTTTATTATGGAAATGTTGGAGATCCTTACCCTGAAAGTGAACAGCCATATGTAGGTGAATCTACTGTTAATATCAACATTACTAATCCCGCATCACCAAGTGCAACCAAAAAGATATTAATCTTGATTACCACGCAACCACTTTTTAGCGGTGTTACTTTTCAGCCACAAAATCTGGATTATAGATCGCGTTATGTATTTGTTTCAGCAAATAATCCGTCATCTTTTGTTTTTAATTACATGCATCCGGGAAACTATTACGTGAATACTATTTATGACGAAAATGGTGATTTTTCATTCTCTAGTGGTGATTATATGAACAGTAATTTTGATGTTCCGCTAAACTTGAATGCTGAAAGTACTGCAACGGCAAATATTACAATTGACTTTTTGATCCCATAAAATTGCAATGAGATTTCATGTAAATTCGTAACATGAACCTCATCCAAATTTTAAAGAGACCATTTTATTCAGATACAAGTCCAATGTATTGGGTTAAAATGGCCGTGCTCTTTGGGCTGTTTGTTTTTCTTTTTCTTTATTTATTCAGACCGTTTCAAATTGAAGGAGTAGAAGGGGATTTGTTGATGGTGTGCCTTACATTCGGCGGAATTACAACAGGAGCAATGCTTGTTTTGGATTTAATTTTTCTTCCATTGCTGGTAAAAAAAGTTTGTGAAGAAAATTGGAATGTGGGATTATCTATTTTATGGACTGTGATTCACATTGGGGTAATTGCTCTGCTAAACAGTCTTTACTTTTCATATACATTTTTAGATGGATTTGAATGGAGAAATCTGATTTGGTTTTTTGCTACAACAATGATGGTGAGTGTTTTTCCTGTGGGATTTGTTTTTATTCTTCAAGAAAGAAGAGATAACAGCAAGTATCAAAAGGAATCACGGGTGATTATGGATCACATCAAAGAGATACAGTTAGTGCCTAAAGAGCAGATGATTTTGATTAAATCTAAAAATGCCAACGAGGATGTGGAATTGAGTGTTGATCATTTACTTTACTTACAATCGGCAGATAACTATGTAACGGTTTTTTATTTGGATGGGAATGATCAGATTCAGAAGAAAATTATTAGAAATTCCTTGAGTTCAATAGCAATAGACTTGTCTGATCAAGATCAATTGTTCCATTGTCATAGAAGCTATCTTGTCAATCTATCTAAAGTTGATAATGTAAGTGGTAATGCGCAAGGGTTTAGACTGCATATTCAAGGTGCTAGTCAAGAAATTCCGGTTTCTAGAAAATACAATGATTTTGTCAAATCTTATTTTAGTAAAAATTGACAATTACTTATCGTTGTGCTTGTAAAGTATAGCACGATCGTTTGAGGAGGTAAAAATCTTTTCGTAATGAGTATTCAAGACATTAAAAGTCCGTGCAACATCATCAATATCGGCCATATTATCTTGATAACAAAACAATAATACATAGTCAATAGTACCTCCGGTTCTCTCGGGGTATTCCAATAAATCCGGATTAGGAGGTTGACCCTCAATATTTCCCAAATTTGCAAAGGGATTTTTCTCGTCTTTGTAGTTAAGCGGGAAGTATCCAGTATTCGCTTCGTAATTACCAAGTGTAACTACTGCTTTTTCTGTTCCAATGTAATCTCCAATATGCATAAACACCCAAAAGTGATCTGCAATTAATTCCCCATCTGTGGTACAACCAGAGTGATTGTAACTTAATGGCAATAAAGTTGACTCATCTTTAATAAAAGGAGCAGCTTCTAACACTTCTTCCGCAGCTTTGGACATCTTATGAGTTGTAGGTATTCTTATACACATTAATACAAGATTTGCCGCACAGGCCAAAGCGGCATAACTGAATCTTAGTTTTAAAGGAATTTCAATACTTGCTAACCAGAAAAGGAGAATGAAAAATATGATAAACTGAAGTCTTTCAACAAAAAATGCACCGCCTGCAACATACCCCGGAAGATTAAAATAAAGGAGCACGAGCAGTAGGAATAAGATCCCAAAAACATCTCCCATTTTAAATGACCTTTTTTTGTATTTGAAGTAGATTGCTGTAAAAAATGCCAATCCAAATGTAGCTGCAAAAATTGCGGCGATCAATTTTTCTGAATTGTTAAAGTTGAACAAAAAATTACCCTCTATTAGTTGATGGAATAATACTTTAGTGGAAGTAGCAAGCTCTTGACTTGGCTGATTTGATCTAAGCATATAACTCAGCATTAATATAACTGAGGGCAAAATGGCAAGAAGTAATATCAATGACTTTTTACCTTTAGCCAAAAGCGCTTTTTTTGATCTAAAATCATCACTAAAGAATTCATACAAAAAGATAGCACCAATACAAGCAATACTTAAAAACAGACCCATTGGATGCGTAAAATAAGTTATGACGAGTAGTAGCATGATTAGCAAACCATGACCGAACTTTAATTTGTCCTTTCTTTTGAGATAGTAATTGAGCACCATCATGAAAAAGATATAACTGAAGGCACAGTTAAAAAATCCCATTAAAAAGATCTTTTGATACAAAAGAGGCATCCCTAACATTAAAAGCCAATAAGCTTTGTCTTTTCCAATTGTGTGTAACAGCTGTTTTAAAGAAAACACAAATCCAAACAAATAGGCGGACATTAGTATTTTTTCAGCTAGAAATGGAGGGAAAATTAATTGTAAAAAAGTGTAAGCGGCATGAGTAAACCAATTGGGCTCCAGTTCAGGATTAAGGGTGTAATAATTAGCATAAAATTCAGTGTGATTTCCCAAAAACAAGTCTTTTAAAACAGCTGAATTGTAAAGATGACATGGTCCATCATTGGTCACGAAAAACTTGCTTTGCCAAATGGGGATTACTAATCCTATCAATGTAAGATAGAAAAGTACCTTAAGCCATTTTTGATAAGAAGTTTCGTTCATTGAATATTCTTTTGGGTATCTAAAGATAGATTTTTCATCTTCTCTTTTCTTAGTCACTAGAGACAATAATTTGTTTTTGTTTCATTTTCAAATGTTACAGAGTTCTAATTGTTGATTTGTCACTCACATTATTTCTTTGTAATTGATCCCTGAAGGTTGACCTTCACCAAAATACCTTGACAATCGCCAAACCTTTTTGGAAATACACTATTTCAATGCAAATATTTGTTCAAAATCAATCAAATGGAAAATATAGCGTATTACACTTTTATTATTCTACACATTGCTGCAGGACATTTAGCATTGTTGGCGGGAATTATCATTTTTATTCGAAAAAAGGGAGATCAAAAGCATAAGGTTTTTGGTAAAATTTACACATGGTCAATGTTGACGATTGCATTCTCTGCTTTTTATCTTTCAATTGCCAAGAATATTCCATTTCTGTTTTTAATAAATGTCTTTGTCTTATATCAACTTTCTGCCGGATGGTTATCTGTTCGTAAGAAAATGAAACCAATCAACATTTTAGAAGTCATCTTGCTTGTAGTTTTTATAGTAAATGGAACATACATGATAACTACCGGAAATGTGGTGTTAATAGGTTTTGGTGCATTATCTATTTTGTTGGCAATAAATGAAATTAGATTTTTCTACGGTGTCCACAAGCAAAAAATTGCAGCTAACAAATGGTTAGCCAGACACATTGGCCTTATGATAGGGTCTTTTATAGGAGCAGTAACAGCATTTGCTGTTGTAAATATCAGATTTGTTGAACCTGCTTGGATAGTTTGGTTCGCCCCTACGGTAATTATGGTTCCATTAATTCAAATTTGGACTAAAAAGTATGTACCTAACAAAGCAAAAGTATGAGGCTATTTTTATCTCTTTTTGTATTTCTCTTTACCAACTCTATTTCTGCTCAAGTTTATATAGAAGGAGGTAATACCAGACATAGATTTGCTCAATTAAACTTGGGGTTAGAATCAAAGGTCTATTTGCCTCTTGGAACCAGTGCCTATCGATTGGTAGAATCTGGTTGGGTTCAGGAATCATTGGATGTGCAATTTCAACAGAATATTGTAATTGGTGGCACACATTTTTGGGGTCATGCTGATTTTTACATCTCAATACCCACATTTAGTATTGGAGAATCTAAGTATCGTAGATCCGTGGAAACGGGAGCAAAATTCTATCCATGGAGAATAGAACATCATAAACTGAAACCATTTGTTGAGCTAGCCTGGGCCCCATCTTCTTTTGGAACCGTTGAAGGTTCTCGTAAATATCAACATGAGTATCCAATTGGATGCGGCGTTTCTTTTTCACATAAGAATTTTTTATTTGAACTAAGTGGACAATATGTTTTTAATAATCAATTTCAATACGCAACTTCTATTTCTACTTTTCATGCTGTTTCAACTCCCAAATTAAATGTGAATGTTGGAGTTAAATGGATATTTGATTCAACACTAGGGGCAGAAGAAAATTGGAAAAGTGGCAGAACTAAACTACTTACAGATACGCTAAGTGTTTTGAAAAAATTAAGTGGTTTTACTTTATCCGCCGGTCCATCTTCATCAATTTTTATCGGTGAGTCAAATCACAATACATTAAATAGCCCATACATACATGAACACAGGTTTAGTAATCTTTTTGCAGAATTAGGAATAGGTTATTATTGGTTTAAACCGGATATGCATTTTAATATCGCATTCAGGGGAATTAGGTCTAAACAAAAAGGATTTGGGCTTTCTCAATTAGCTAAAAGACAATCTTTGGCATTAGAAACAACCAAATTTTTGTTTGATTATCATGGCTTTGTGCCATTTATAGGTGTTTGTGGATCATATGAATGGTTAAATCTGACTGAATCTTCTATTCAAGACTCTAAAACATATAAAAAGGAACAATTAGCTGCAGGAGTTGTTTTTGGATGGGACATCAGACCAGATCATTTACAATCCTTTTACTTGCGTACAACTTTGAGATGGTATCCCAACTTAAAATTGATTACCGCACCCCAGTCTTCCTTTTCTTTTAGTCAAATGGAGTTTAACTTTATCACCTTGGTGATAATGGTGGATAGACTTTTATAGTAGCAAGTATTGATTATATTTTCCTAAAAATAATACCTACTTAACTATGATTTGCTTAGATAAGAATGTACTTCCTGACTGAATTTGTACTACATATACTCCTGCATTTAAATGGGATAAGTCCAGGTCGAATTTGTTTGTATATAAATTATTCACCTTAAGAACATTTCTACCTTCAAGGCTAAATACATTTATTGATTCTATTTTACTTTCAGAAACAACACTGCTAAATCCACTTGTTGGATTTGGATAAACTGAGAAGTTGAAATCTTCAGTCTCATTTTCTTCTATACTACTTGATTGTACAGTATACTTCCAAAGTTCGATTCCATGTACACCATCATTTCCGGTAAAATAAACTGTATTTCCGAAGCCATACAAATAAGCTGTTTCACTGCTGGTTGCGCCTGGAAACAAATCTACTGCTATAGTTGTTCCCGCCAATGTCCCATCAGATTGCCACAGTTCTTTACCATTGCTTCCGTCGTTGGCATTAAAAAATATATGATTCCCTGCGGTAACTATATATGAAATTTCACTCGGAGAGCTTCCCGGATTTACATCTTTCAACAAACTTGTGCCTGTTGAGGTACCATTTGAAACATAAATTTCGTTTCCATAAGCAGTTCCTCCATCATTTGCAGTAAATACCAAAAGTGAGTCTCCTACATTGGTCATTAAGTTAATAGACGATCCTCCTGCTCCAACATTGATATCTGCCAATTGGATAGTACCTGCCGCAGTTCCGTCACTCACAAATAACTCCTCTCCATAGTTTCCATCATCTGCTATAAAAAAGAATTGATTTCCAACTACGGTCATGTTAATTGGAAAAGAACTTGCGACACCAATTTGTAATTCAGTAACTTGTGTTGTGCCTGCAATAGTTCCGTCACTTTTCCATAATTCGTATCCATCCGTTCCTTCATTGGCAGAAAATACTAGTGTCCCATTAAAATTGGCCAAGTTCGTAGGGTTGGAACCTGTAGCGCCCGGATAAATATCTTGAACGATAGTTGTTCCTATTGCCGTTCCGTCACTTTTCCATAATTCCTGTCCATTCATACCGTCATTAGCAGCAAAATATAATGTATTGCCTACTACAGTTAATTCTTGGACATCTGCATTAGCGACTCCAGAATTAATATCCTTTACTATTTCCGTTCCAGCTAATGTTCCATCACTTTTCCATAGTTCATGACCATATGTGTTTTCATATATAGTCATATAAATTGTCCCATTCATGATTACTATCTCATCTACAAATATGCTTCCAATACCCGGATTGAAATCAAACAACATATTTGTTCCTAATGTCGTACCGTCAGAAATCCATAGTTCTTTTCCATTTGTCCCATCATTACTTGTGAATAGAAGCTTATTGTTGAACTCAATAAATTGATTTGGATATGAACTTGAAGATCCCGGTAAAATATCTTTTACAAGATCAGTTGTAGATGAAGTACCGTTGGTTTTGTATAATTCTTCTCCAATGATTCCATTATAAGCGACAAAAAATAAGGTGTTTCCAATAGCATGTAAATTATAAGGATATGCAGATTCTGTAGCAGTGTTGATGTCAAGTACAAAGCTAGTTCCACTTTCAGTCCCGTCGGTTACCCAAAGTTCATAACCGTAATCATTCAATGCTGAAAACACAATATTTCCATTAGCACATTGCGTAAAATAAGCCGGATTACCATCTCCAGTTCCTGTGTAAAGATCTTTAACTAAAACGGTTCCACCTGAAGTGCCATCAGACTTCCATAGCTCTTTTCCTGTTATTCCATTGTTTGCAGAAAAATAGATTTCTGAACCAATTGCCCGAAAGCTTGTAGCGTTTGAGCTTGCTGTACCCGGATTTATGTCTTTTAGTATTGTTGTTCCTCCTACGGTTCCGTCAGTTTTAAATGCTTCCAAACCATATGTTGATGAGTTTATGTAAAAAATGCATTGATTCCCAAATTTGGTTAGTATTTGAGGTGATCCGGATGCACTACCTGCTTGGGCATCCATAAGCATTATTGTACCGGCTGTTGTTCCATCACTTGACCATATTTCACTTCCGTATGTAGAATTATATGCGCTAAAAATGAGCTTATTTCCAATGCTTGTAAACCAAATTGGATTAGAACTACTTGAACCTGAAAAAATATCTTTTACCAATACCGTTCCTCCACTTGTGCCATTAGTTTTCCATAATTCTTTACCATTTGTTCCATTGTCAGCAACAAACAACATTAGTCCATTAACACTAGTCATGTACTTAGGAAATGAAGAAGAAGAAGGATGAATGTCCTTTACTAATACAGTAGAGCCGACAGTTCCACCTGTTTTCCATAATTCAGCACCTATTCCTGATCCGTCATCTGCAGAAAAATAGACTAATGAAGAACCATCATATGAAATGTATTTTGGATCAGAACTTGGTGCCCCGGCCTTAAGATCCAATAACATATTTGTTCCTGAAATTGTGCCATCTGATTTCCAAAGTTCCTTTCCGTTGACACCGTCGTCTGCAGCAAAATACATTGAACTACCAGCTACCATAAGGTAGTCTGGGTTACTGTCTGCACTTCCTGGATTGATATCCATAAATATTTCAGTTCCTGCTGCTGTTCCGTCACTTACCCATACCTCATAGCCATTAATGCCGTCGTTTGCTCTGAAATACAACTTGCCGTTTGTAAAAGCTGTCATATTGGAAATAAAGGATGATGTAGCTCCTGAGGCAATATCTTTCAGCATGTAAGTATTGGCGGCTGTTCCATCTGTAATCCAAAGCTCATTGCCATGAATTCCATCATTAGCGATAAAGAAGGTATTACCACCAACCGTGATGAAAGAATGAGGTTGACTATCGTCACCAATTGTATTTAAGTCGCTAACTAATTCTACTTGTGAATATGTTGAATATGCTAAAACAGACAAGATGATTGAGGTAAAAAGTGCTTTCATGTTAATCAAGATTTACCGCAAAGTTTCAAATAGATAAGAGAATGTTATATGAGCCTTATCATATTCTCAGTTGATTTTAATCAAAACGTTCTAACTGATGAACTCCCAAGCAGTTCTGTACGACCCTACTTTTTCAACGTAGTCTAGAAATCTACCGTAAAACTCATCTTGTCCTAAGGTAGCCGAATCACCTATCATAATGAGTTTTAATTTGGCCCTCGTCATAGCAACGTTCATTCTTCTGTAATCTTTTAAAAAGCCTATTTCACCCTTTTCATTGGATCTAACTAAAGAAATTACAATGATGTCCCTTTCTTGCCCTTGAAAACTATCTACCGTGTTAGAATATTCTGTAATTTCTTTGAGTTCATCCTGTATCAAATGCAGTTGCGCACGATAAGGGGTAATTACTCCTAAAGAATATTGTTGCGGTTTGTGCTCTTTTAAAACTGCCTTAATGATTTCTACCTCTCCAATATTGTGGATAGCCCCACTTTCCTCATCTTTGGTTTCATCCATTGAACATCCTGCTGTGTCAATAAACTCAACGGGTTCAAATTGATCATAATCCAATACTTTTCTGGCTACCGACTCATGAGCTGATAGTAAGCCTTCATAAAACTCAAAATCAGAGAATCCCATGATGCGCTCATTCATTCTGTATTGAACGTTCAGTAAATGTTTAGGGAAATTAATTTCAGTTGCTATTTCTAATACGGATTTTGATAATCCCAATTTATCAGCCTCCATAGACTTAACTGTTGGAGGAAGTTGTAAATCATCTCCTGCTATTACCAATTTTCTGGCATAATGCGCTACACTCCAAATTGAAGGTTCAATAGCTTGTCCTGCTTCATCTATTACAACAGCATCAAAATTTTCAATCGATCTGGCAATACCTTGCACACCAACAAAAGTCCCACAAATCACAGTAGCGTTTTCCAAAATATTACGTGTGATATCTTTTTGCAACTGTTTTATATCTGCCCGCAATGACCTGAATTCATTCTTTAATCTTTTGCGTTCTTCGTATTCTTCCTTACCAAAGTTTCTTTTGTATTTAAAAGCCTTTTCTCTGATTTTATTGGCTTGATCTTGCAAGTTTTTAATCAGTTTGAAAGATTGATCTTTTTGAACGAGGAAATCTAAATCCGCTTGTTGTGCTGCATCTGTAGCTTTTGCTGCATTTCCTACTCTTACAACCTTAACATTTTCTTTTATCAGCTTTTCACAAACATTATCTACGGCGGCATTAGATGGTGCACATAACAGTATTTTTTTGCCTTCGTGAATCATTGCTTTCATTCCAGCCACTAGAGTTGTTGTCTTTCCAGTACCGGGTGGGCCATGAATTATGCTGACAGAATTGTCTGAAAGCATTTCTTCAACTGCCTCTATTTGAGAATTATTCAGTTTGCTATTTTGATATTCAATTGACTCAAAATCACGGGTTCTTAAATTGTAAAAGTCACTTAATACAGGATACTTTAAGCCATTGATGATTTGTAATACTATTGACAAGTATAATTCGTAGGTTTTTGTATCTACAAGTGCATTCAATCCTACATTTCCATCTTTGATCCAATCTCTAACATCATCATCTAATATGCGGATTTTGAGCGTTTTTTCTCTTTCCTGAATCAATTGTCCTTCGCAAGATTCACCGTCATTATTAAATATAGATACCAATTGCCCTACACCAAAAGCTGATCCTTCCTGCGTAGGATTTTTAAGTACGGTAATTAGTTGATCTCCAAATTGATTATAGCTCAATTCTCTAAATTCAATTGGATAAAGTGTGATTCCGGCTTCTATTCTTTCTAAAAAACTCGATTTTTCGGTCAGCTTTTTGTACAGTGCCAGCTCCTCATTTTTCTCAATTTCTAGCGCACGTTCTAATTGTCTAAAGTGTTCTGTTATATCCACAGTTCAAAAATATTGATTTGTTTATCACCTTAATCGTTTAACTAAATTTTTGGTGGAATTTATTTGGTTTGAAGTATCTGAAATGTATAGCTTTGCGGCCAAATTACAAGCTGAAAATGAAGAATTTTATATTGATACTTACATGTTTACTAGGTTTTAGCACTTTTGCTCATAGAGGTGAAATTTTAGCCATTGAAAAGGTGAAAATTTCTGAAACTGAAAGTCAGATTTCATTTTCTTATGTAATTGAAAATATTGTTGAGCAAAATATTGCAGGGGTTAGAATTGAATTTTGGCAAAACGGGGTATCAATAGATCATCATGATTTTGAATTGATTAAAGCGGATCAAAAGTATACTGAGGATGTTTTTAGTTTTCCAAAAGATCAAATTGATCTTGATAATGATCAACTTCAAATAGAAATCACCCACATTTTTTCTAAACATAATGACTGGGGAGGTTGGGACGGACCGGGATTTGACAGACAAACTAATACACTTTATTCTGAGTTTTATGCAGATGCACCCTGGAGGATGAAAAGGACTGATATTGCTGGTAATGATAATAATCTTCCGGTACACTTTTTTCTTCATGACGCAGATTTGGTGATTGGGTACACCATGAAAATAGATTATATAGACATTAAGATTAAAAATGCAACTGACAATAATTTCGGTTCAACGCTTCTTTTTGACACCTTGTCTGTAGCTGCGCAAAATCAACTTTATAGTAGTTTGTCAATTAACAATGCTGCACTGAACATGCAGATATTTGAAACATCTGCCTTGAGTATGACATCATCTCACACCATTGATTTTGATGGTGAAACTGACTTTTTAGATGATTTTGTATCTGTTGACGCTACTTACTGGTATTTTACTTTTAATATCCCCGGAGAGGTATTAGAAACTTATGACAACATCATAGATGTTGAAGCAACCATCAGTTATGCCAATACTTTAATTCCTGGTGATGACGTGATTAGAATGCGTGTTTTTAGATCTGACAATGACATTCCAACTCAAAATGGATTTTATAGAGGAGATACACATTTACATTCCTTGTTTACTCAAAATGATGCTGAAATTGGATTGCCCTTGAATGCTACAAAAGAAGCCGGTAAATTGATCGGTTTGGATTGGATTACTACAACAGATCATACCTCAGATTTTGATAATTATGGGAATGGAGATATCAATACAAATTGGGGAATTATTCAGCAACAGGCATCAGTATTGAATGGTTTAGACTCTTCATTAATATACATTGCAGGACAGGAAGTGGCGGCTAACAATGCAAAAGATGAGCTTGTGCATATGTTGGTTTATCCAAGTTATAATGACCCTTTTAGTCTTCAGTTTTTAGGTGATGGGAATGGAGATTTATCTGCTACTTCTGTTAGTGTTGACAATGTGGTAAATGATATGGCAACAACCAATGCGTTTTCATATTGTGCACATCCTTATGCCACTGCAGACAAATTACCTGATATTCCTGTTAATGGAGGGATTTGGAATCTGGGACACAATGGTTTTGAAGTTAACGGTAATAATTTTCCATTAACAGGTGGTGAAATTATTTGCAATGACATTAACAGTCCTTCTGATGTTCTTAGTGCTTCTCCAAATGAGTTGGTAAAAGAGGGAATTAAAGGAAGTCAAATTTGGAATCTACGTTGGACACTTGGACTAAATGGATTATCAGGAGATGAACTAGATCCTTTTGACGTGACTAATTCAGGCAATTCAATGTCACCGGTAGATACGGCAGGTCTTAACTTTCATATGAAGCGTTTTAGACAAGGGCAGGAAATTGTAAATTACATTAATCAATTGGGGTTGAGCTTGAGAAACAATGATCCTTCAATATTGAACTGGAAAATGTATTATTCCGCCGGATCTGATGCGCATGGCTCATTCAACTCAAGTAATACAGATGATTTTGGAGGTGCAGGAGATATTCATAATAATGCAGTAGGAAAATTAAATACCCTCGCTTATTGTCCAAATGGGATGGGTGCCAACGGGACAAATGTGCTAAAAGCACTTTACAATGGTAATACAACAATTTCTGACGGACCAATTTTAACTATTGGTTTGAGTACAGATGGTGATAATTCGTCCAATGAAGTTTTGATGGGGCAAGATCAATTAATTGACTATTATGGTAAAGATGACATCTTTTTAAATATCAATTATACCACAACTGCAGAGTTCGGAGACATTGACTACATACATTTATACATTGGAACTGAATTAGGAGAACAAAAAGTAATTATTCCTCTTACTCAAACATCAGGTAATAATACCCTTTCATTTAATCTGTATAATTTATTAGATTCTACTTTATCTAATGTTGCAGTGGGTGAATTCATGTACATAAGAAGTGAATTGCAAACATCAGTGAATTACGGTGCTCAATCAAATGTATATTTAACAAGCTATGATGTATTCCACTCTTTCTCAAATCCTATTTGGATCAATTGGGATGTAAGTTCGGGATTAGAGGATTTTCAAGCGGCCGTTTCTATTTATCCAAACCCTTTTAATGATCAACTTTATATCAGTGTAGTAGGACATGTAATAGAATCGTTGGAAATTTATAATGATTTGGGACAAGTGGTTTTTACCGCTAATCCAAATACATCTCAAGAAGTGCTGAAATTAAATTCACTTTCTCACGGATTGTATTTAATTAAAATTCATACAGATAATGGTTTGATATTGACTGAGAAGTTGATAAAACATTAACTTTAGTTCATGCGACCATATCCTGAATTAATTGAAGAATTAAAACAAGCAGATCCTGTATTAGCAATTGTTCATGATCACATGGAGCGGGAGTTTCATCCTACACCAAGTATTGATGTTTATTATTATTTACTCAATTCAATTGTTTCGCAGCAGTTATCAGTTAAAGTTGCTGATGTCATTTGGCATAGATTATTGGATCTTTTTCCGGATAGATATCCCCATTCAAATGAGTTAATGAATACCAGTGATGAGGTGTTGAGATCAATTGGATTATCCAGACAAAAAATTGGCTATTTAAAGAATGTCGCAGATTTTTCAGATGAGTATGGGATGGACTTTGAAATGTTGGATGATTGGACTGATGCAGAAATCATTAAATATCTTTCACAGATTAAGGGTGTTGGTAAATGGACGGTTCAAATGATATTGATGTTTCCAATGGATAGGCCCAATGTTTTTCCGGTAGATGATTTGGGTATTCAAACCAAGATGAAACACTTTTATCAGTTAAAAACAGATAAAAAAGAACTGAGACAACAGTTAGAAAAAATAGCTGAAAATTGGGATCCATTTAAAACCGTGGCATCTAAGTTGTTGTGGTCAGCACAAATTCCTAAGGAAAAACGCTAATATTTTTATTTTTGACAAAATTCAACGCATGAAAAACATCTTACTCCTATTTGGATTATTCACTTTTGGAAACCTTTTTGGTCAAAATATTACAGGTAACTGGCAAGGTATAATGACTCATCCAAAAGATACCGGAACATTCTTTACAGACAACTTTGCTTTTTGGTTGAACATTGAGCAAGAGGGAGATACAATAATCGGTCAATCAAGAACAGAGATGGGGAATAGTAAGAATTTTTGTGTGATGAATTTTAAAGGAGCTTTTCAAAATGGTCACATGACAATTATTGAAACATCTTGGGAAGAATCCTATATGCAAGACAATGTTTACATCCACTGGTGCTTGAAAAGAGTGAGCCTAATTTATACTTTTGAAGATTCAACAGAAACCTTGCGTGGATTATGGACTTCAACCGAGGAAGGTTGCGGACCGGGAGAAATTTATTTACACAGATCTATTAAGGAATTTAATGACCGTACATCTTCATCTCATGACTATGTCACTTTTGCTGAGTTTAAAAGAAAATTGAGAATGGGCGAATCTGTTAAAGGATTAAAAGTGGTGCTCTCAGAAGTCGTTTTTGATTTTAATGAAGCAAAGTTGTTGCCTAAATCAAGAGCAATCTTAAAAGAATTGAAAGAAATTATGGACAAATATCCCGGTTTAAAATTGGATATTATTGGACATACCGGGAACCTTGGAAGTGACAGGTTCAATTTAACTTTATCACTTCAAAGAGCCAAGACAGTAAAAGACTTTTTGGTAAAGATGGGAATTAGCGAATCTCGCTTTCAATATCACGGATTTGGAGAATCAAGACCAATTGCTACCAACACCACAGATGAAGGGCGTAGAAAAAACAGAAGAATTGAATTTGAAGTTTTTTCCGAGTAATAATAGTATGATTCTCAGTGTTTTCAATACTTTTTGTGTATAACACAATTCACGTTAACCTCATAGGACTCAACATTTTTGTTATATTCATAGAGTCGAGAGTCGGCAATATTTATTACTAACCTTAAAATTTTCAACATGAAGAAGCTATTATTTATGTTATTCCTTTTAGGAGGAGTTGCCATGGGATTCACTAGCTGCGGAGGAGGAGAAGAAGGTGGGGATGAAGACACTACGGAGTCTGCAGAAGGTGATGGAGAATCAGAAGAAGCTGCTCACTAAGCACTTATTCTGTTTAAAATATCAAAGCTTTCCTATATGGAAAGCTTTTTTATTTTAGCTCAACTTCAACTTTTTCTTTATTGAGGTATTTTGACCATTCTTCGTCAAATCCATGTACTTTTTTCGTGATTTTCCCTTTGGTATTCACAATAGGAAATCCTTGATTTGCCCAGCTAAACAAACCGCCTCTTAAATTGTAAACGTGCTTGTATCCTGCTTTGTTAAGTTTTTCTCCAATATGCTCGCTTCGCACACCCACTGAGCAGTATACACAGATATAGGCATCTTTTGGTATACCATTCAATAAATTCATATTAAAGTCATTGTAACTAACAAATTTGGCTCCTTTGATATGACTTACTTTGTACTCGTTTAATTCACGCGTGTCTAAAAGAAATATATTGGATTGTTTTTTAATTTTAGCATTTAAATCGGCAGGATTCAATTGCTCAACCGTTCCTTTCAATTCTTTGTTTAGCATTTTGTCAAATCCTTGAGGATCCTGGCTGAAACCAAAACTTGTTAAAAACAGGAATATTATAGGTAAAGTTCGCTTCATACAGTTAAATTAGAAAAAATCGTTCCACTTATTTTTAACTTGGACGAAAATATGTGATCAATATTACAATGAAGATGTGTTTAGCATCTTATTTTTGTTGTCAATGAAGAGATTTATACCCATACTTGAATGGTTGCCAAAATACTCGAAAGAGCAGTTTAAAGGAGATTTACCAGCAGGCTTGACAGTTGGGATTATTCTCATCCCACAAGGGATGGCGTATGCCATGATTGCAGGATTACCTCCTGAATTTGGTTTGTATGCCGCTCTTTTTCCTCAAGTAATTTATGCTATTCTGGGTACTTCTAGGCAATTGTCAGTTGGTCCCGTGGCCTTGGATTCAATGCTGGTAGCTTCAAGCTTGGGGATGTTAAAGCTGTCCGGTATTTCTGATTACATAAGTATGGCAATTTTCTTGTCTCTACTCATTGGTTCTATTCAGTTATTGCTTGGGTTTTTAAGAATGGGATTTTTAGTCAATTTTCTTTCAAAACCTGTTATTAGTGGATTTACTTCGGCAGCAGCCATTATAATAGCTCTCTCGCAATTAAAGCATTTATTGGGAATTGATATTTCTAGAAGTAATAAAGTTCATGAATTGGTTCAGTCCACAATTCCTTTGCTAAAAGACACTAATATGTATGCACTAATTGTTTCTTTGGTGTCAATTGCAATCATTTTTGGGATTAAAAAATGGAAAAAAACTATACCCGGAGCGCTCATTGTGGTAATCCTGGGTGTTGTAGTTTCGTATTATGCAGGATTAGGAGATTATGGTGTCAAATTAGTAGGTGAAATCCCTTCAGGATTACCTTCATTTCAAGTTCCAACTATTAAGCAAGATCAGATTTTAGATTTATTGCCAATGGCATTAGCTTTAGCTTTGGTAGCTTTTACTGAGTCAATCTCTATTGCCAAATCTATGGAGCATCAGCATCAGGATTATAAGATTAGACCTAATCAGGAATTAGTGGCACTTGGGGCTTCAAATGTGGTAGGATCCTTTTTTATGTCTTATCCATCTACAGGAGGATTTTCAAGATCAGCTGTTAATAATGAAGCGGGAGCAAGAACCGGAATGGCATCCATTTTTGCGGCTATAGTTGTGGCAATTACTTTGCTGTTTTTAACGCCAATGTTTTATTATTTGCCTAAACCTGTTTTAGGTGCAGTAATCATGATGTCTGTTTTTGGTTTAATTGATTTGAAATATCCAAAACAACTTCTTTCTCAAAGAAAAGATGAATTGGCCTTGCTGCTCATTACTTTTTTAGTTACGCTTTTTGTAGGAATTATTGAAGGAATTGTAGTTGGGATTTTGTTCTCACTATTATTGTTGGTGTACCGTACAGCCAAACCTCATGTGGCCGAATTGGAAAGGATCAAAGGGACAGAGTATTTTAAAAACATTGAAAGATTTGCCGGAGAAACTGAAAGCCGTGATGATTTATTAATCTTCAGATTTGATAGCCAATTATATTTTGGAAACACCAATTATTTTAAAAGTGATTTGGCCAAACGTTGTGCTAAAAAAGGTGATAAACTCAAGACAATAATTTTAAATGCAGAAACAATTAATTATATTGATTCTACAGGGATTAATGTTTTAACCAATGTAATCAAAGAGATGCAGAGAAAAGGCAGAACCTTTATGATTACTGGAGCCATTGGTCCAATAAGAGATATATTATTTAAAAGTGAAATAATTGACATCATTGGTCGTGAAAATTTGTTCGTTAAAACAAGTGAAGCGGTTGATTTTGTTGATACAGGGAAACGAAATACTGATGTACAGGAGAAAATCGTGCAACAGCGAAAAGATAAGTGATAAAAGTCACAAATTTTAAGGTACAATACTCGTACATTTGTACTAGTTAATTGATAATCAAGTACCATTTAGGTATTAATATAAATTTTAAAAGATGAAAGTTGAACAATTATACACAGGATGCTTAGCGCAAGGAGCCTATTACATTGAAAGTGATGGTGAAGCAGCTATAATTGATCCTTTAAGAGAGGTACAAGGCTATATTGATATGGCCAATGAAAGAGGTGCCAAAATCAAATACATTTTTGAAACACATTTCCATGCGGATTTCGTTTCAGGTCATCAAGATTTAGCTGCAAAAACAGGAGCTACAATTGTATACGGACCAACTACAATGGAAACAGGATTTGACATGCACGTAGGAAAAGATGGTGAAATTTTTGAACTTGGAAGTGCCAAGATTAAGTTGATCCACACACCTGGGCATACTATTGAAAGTTCGTGTTACTTGTTAACTAACCCAGAAGGGAAAGAAGAAGCGATCTTTACAGGAGATACTTTATTTATCGGAGATGTTGGTAGACCGGATCTTGCTCAAAAAGTGATAGAGGACTTAACACAAGATAAATTGGCCAGAATGATGTATCATTCATTGAGAGATAAAATTATTCCTCTAAATGATGATATCATTGTTTATCCTGGACATGGTGCAGGTTCTGCTTGTGGAAAAAACATGAGTAAAGAAACTTCGGATACTTTAGGAAACCAAAAGAAAACAAATTACGCACTTAACCTTGATTTAAATGAGGAAGAGTTTGTAACTGAATTGGTTGAAGGATTAACAGCTCCTCCTAGCTATTTTCCTAAAAATGTGATGATGAACATTCAGGGATATGATAGCATTGATGAAGTATTGAGTAGAGGATTGGAAGCTTTGTCTCCTGATAAGTTTGAAGAAGTAATGAATTCAGGTGATGTGCTTGTAATTGATACTAGAAAAGCTGCAGACTTTGTTGAAGGGTTTATTCCCGGATCAATGTTCGTAGGAATTGATGGTTCTTTTGCAACATGGGTAGGAACTTTAGTAAAAGACATCAACCAAAAAATCCTGATTGTAACTGATAAAGGAAGAGAAGAGGAAGTTGTTACAAGATTGGCTCGTGTTGGATACGATCATGCAATAGGATACCTTGAAGGTGGTTTCGAAGCTTGGAAAGCATCAGGAAAAGGTGTAGATAAAATTGAATCTATTACTGCTGAAGAAGCTTTTGAAAGATCTCACAACAAGGGAGAAGGTAAAATTTTGGATGTTAGAAAAGCAAGTGAGCACAATAGCGAGCATGTGATTGGATCTGTAAATGCACCTTTAGATTATATCGAGACAAGTATGGAGAAAGTGAATAAAGATGATACTTACTTTGTACACTGTGCGGGAGGATATAGATCAGTGATCTTTTCATCTATCTTAAAAGCTAAAGGATACGATCACTTGGTGGATATCAAAGGTGGATTCAAAGCCATTAAGGATAGCAATAAATACAATGTGTCGGCATACGTTTGTCCAACAACATTACTATAAGCTAGAACAAAGCAAATAACTATAAAAAATAGCAGCTCCGCTTCAGGAGCTGCTTTTAATCACTCTAAATAAAATATTATGAAACTGATGATTTTAATCATGGGTTTAGCATTTGCTACGCCTAATCAAAACAAACTTGACTCAAATAACCAACTTGAAAACGTACAACAACAAAAGGCTCAGGTTTGTAAAAGAGTAAAAAAAGAAGAGTTCAAAGCAAAAATGAATTCACTAAAAAACTATCAATTAATTGATATCAGAACGGCTGGTGAATTTAAAAGAGGAACCATAGAAGGAGCTAAGAATATTGACTTTTATTCATCAAACTTCACCACTCAAATTTCACAGCTTGATAAAAGCGAACCGGTATTGATCTTCTGTCAGTCTGGAGGTAGAAGCGCACAAGCATTGCAAAAATTTAAATCTTTAGGTTTTAGCTACGTGCTTGAGCTAGAAGGTGGATACGGTAACTGGGTGAGATAATGGAGAGAATCGAAGCGTTTTTTAACAAAAACATTTCAGTGTTTTTGATCGCATCACTTACTTTAGGATTGGCTCCATTTGCACCGGAGCCGCACATTTGGGGAAAGTTAAAATGGATTGCCGGAGGTGCTGTAGGTATGCAGCCAATGGATTGGTTTGATACTTTAATGCACGGGACTCCATGGATTTTATTACTTTTGGCACTTTTGTTTAAGTTGAAAAGCATCATAACAAAATGATGCTTTTTAAGATACTTTAAGTTTACATAAAGCGAACATTTTTGCTTGAGTAACGTTAGAGTTACTGAAAACGGTCAACAATGAGTGGAAAGTACGAAGATTTGAAAAAGCGTATCCTTAACAATGAATTGGACGGATGCGAGTTTGTAGAGAAGTTGAAAAACAACCTGCCTGGGATCATTTTATTCTTTGAATCTGATTCGAGAATTTATACAATCGGACAGGAAAAACTTGAAGAGTTTAAAGAGCTTGTAAAGGATATGGAGCTGAGGTTTAAAACTTTCAGTAAAACCTTCTACGGCGCCGAATACTAGCTCGTAATTTTCAATTTTATTTGTACTGATTCTTTTTTTTGAATCAATCTATCACCTCCTACCCTTGTCCTTGACATTTATTTGCGTAGCTTAGATATTATCAATTATCTAAACGATAAATATTTCCAATGACTGAGGAACAAATATTTGCCTATCTCAATAGAAGCTTAAGTAATGAAGAAATGATTGAAGTTGATCTGTGGATCGCTAAATCTTCTGAAAACATGACTTACTTTAATGAATTGAGAAAAAAATGGTCTGCACAAAAAAAATTGCAGTACCAATTAGAAAGAGAAGCAAAATACGGTAGCTCTGCAACCAAATCCAGACAAAAAAGAGAAATACCCTCTGAAGGAAATAACTATAACAGTGGAACCACAATTCCGGAAATTAAAAAGCCTAATAAGATTATCATCTTTGCCTTTTTTGCAGGATTAATTGCTTTAGGTGGAGCAATTTCTGTTTTTACTGCTGTTAAAGCCGAAAAAGATAGTGGTGAATATTATGAAAGTGAAATGCTTGAGCTTATTACAACTGATCAAGTAGATGTCGCTTTTTTATCTGATGGTTCATCTATTACCGTTTATGATCATTCTACATTTTATTACCCATCAGAATTTGAAGATGGGGATAGAAATGTTGAGTTAATCGGATCTGCCTATTTTGATATTGTTTATGATAATGGTAATGATTTCATTATTAAACTTCCTTATGACTCCTATGTTGAAACAACTGATGGTGCGGTTCAATTAACATATGATGATGTTAGCGGAACAACTGAAGTGTATGTTTCAGAAGGAAGTATCAAAGTATATAATGATGAAGAAAAACACCGAATGACGCAAGGAGCTTTTGGTACATTCAATAATATTACCGGAGAATTAGAACTGCTTACAGAAGGATTTTAAATTTTTTTTAGGGTAGAATAGGGGTAAACATTTTTTGAGTTGTCTTACTAATGAACGACAAAATTTAAGACAATGAAAAGAATGAAATTTTTTATACCGGTATTATCAGTTTTAGCTTTAGCATCATGTAAAAAGGGTGGTGTTTTTTGTTATCACGGAAATGGTGACATAATAACTGAAACCAGAACAGTAAACAACTTTAGTCAAATTGAATTGGCTTCTCAAGGAACTGTTTACGTAACTCAATCTAGTGATTATAATGTGAAGGTTGAGGCCAGCTCCAATCTAATGGAGATTCTTGAAACCAAAGTAGTAGGAAGCAAATTGATCATTGAAACCAAAAAAGGTAAATGCATCAAAGGAAACGAAGAGATCAATTACTACATATCTGCTCCTGAAATTAGTGCATTGATTATCTCAGGAAGTGGAAACATTTTGGCAGAAGATGGGATAAATGCAAATAATATGAAGTTTACTATCTCAGGAAGTGGAGACATCACTGCTAATAATCTTGACGTAAATGATGTAAAAGCTACAATTTCAGGTTCAGGATCTATTTATGCTCATTCAACAAATACGGTAGAAACTTCAGATTTAACCATCAGTGGTTCTGGAAACATAGATATGTATGAGATGCCTACTAAAGATGTAGATTGTAATATCTCGGGTTCAGGATCATGCTATGTAAACGCAATAGAAACTTTGAAAGTGAATATTTCAGGATCAGGAGATGTAGTGTATATTGGACAACCGGTATTGAACACTAATATTTCAGGTTCTGGTAATGTAAGACCCTATTAAATAAATGGTTGAACAGGACAAAAATCAGTTTTGTCCTGTTCGCTTTGTATATCTTTGAGGTGTTGAAAACAACTATTGCTAATATCGATATTGCCGAATACGAAAGTATTTTCAGAAGTCATTATCCTGAATTGTGCGGATTTGCCAATAAGTACCTGGATGATTTGGATGCTTCAGAAGAAGTGGTACAGCAAATTTTTGTAAAGCTTTGGGAAAATAAATCTGAATTATCAATTGTAGGAAGTATTAGAAGTTATTTGTTTTCAGCTGTTAGAAACGGATGTCTCAACCAAATAAAACACATAAAAATCAGAGAGACATTCAAAGAACACAACCAAAGAGAAATTGAGCAAAATGCACAATATGCAGATGAAGAAATGGATGCTTCAGAATTGGAGCTGAAAATAAAAGCAAGTATTGATGCATTGCCTGAGAAGAGAAAGAAAATATTCATTTTGAGCAGGTATGAAGGATTGAAGTATAAAGAGATTGCCGAAAAATTGAATATCAGTGTTAAAACAGTAGAACATCAAATGGGAAGCGCTATTAAACAATTAAAGTCAGATTTGGCCGATTACATGGTTCTCTTTTGTTTTTTCTGCTGGAATATTTTCAATAATTATTAAAGATGTCATACGAGGATAAAATAGACGAAGCAATCTTGCTGGCTTATCTCAATAAAGAGTTGAGTACAGAAGAAATGACTGCAGTTGATCTGTGGTTGGCTAAGTCTTCAGATAATATGAAGAGATTGAACGACATACGAAAAGTTTGGAGTCTAACAGCTGATGTGAAAGTAAAACCGGCAGATGTAGATACAGATGCTGCCTGGAACAAAGTTTTGAGTCAAATAAATGATCAACAACAAGTAATTCCAATCCAAAAGAATATTCAAAGAAGCATGTTTATCCGAATTGCCGCAGCAATTGTTGTGTTAATAGGGGTAGCCGGAGCTTACCTGTTCTTGGGTAAAAATGAAGAAATACATGACCTTACTTTAACAGCAGATAATGGAGTTTTAACTCAAGATTTAGAAGATGGAACTACTATTACCTTGAATAAAAATTCAGTGCTTACTTATCCTGAAAATTTTGAAGGTGATGAAAGAAGAGTAGCCTTGCAAGGAGAATGTTTCTTTGATGTTGAAAGAAATGAAGAAAAGCCATTCATCATTGATTTACCTAATGAATCTTATGTTAAGGTGTTGGGTACATCATTCAATATCAAAGCAGTTGAAGGTGATGAGTTGACTGAAGTATATGTCAATTCAGGAAAAGTTGAATTTGGTAATAATGAGTCTAAAGTATTGTTAACTGCTGGACAAAAAGCCTTAATGAACAATGCAGATGGTTCCATTCAAAAAATAGATGACAGGGTTGAAGGTATGACCGATATGTTTTGGATGGACAAGTACCTTGAGTTTGATGGAGAAAGCATGGAAGAGGTAGTACAAATATTGAATAGAGTTTATCAGGATCAGGTAATAATTGAGTGTGATAAATTAAAATCAAAAACCATCAGGTCTGTACACAGAGGTGAGGAACTTGTGGAAGTATTGCAAGTATTGAAAAGCAATATGGATTTTGAAATTGAAGAGCAATTAACAGAATCAGGTAATACCTACTTTTTAAAGTGTAATGATTAAAAAGTTGTTTTTGATATTGTTCTTTTTCCTGGTAGGTTTTCGCTCCATTGCAGGGGGAGGTTTGTTGGATATCGTTGTCAACATTGACATTAAAAACCAAACTGTCAAGTCTATTCTCATTACAATCGAAGAAAAAACGGCAGTGAGTTTTACTTACAGTCCGGATATGATTGATGTGCAAAAAGTCGTCTCCCTCAGCATTCAAAATAAAACGATAAGGCAAGGATTACAAATGATATTTGGAGATGGGGTCAGGTTCAAAGAAGTCGGCAATCACATCATCCTACTTAAAAATGAAACAAAAGAAGATATCAAGGCTCTCTTAAAAGAGGACCTTGATTACATCTTTATAGGGGTTATTACTGATAAGTCTACAGGTAAACCAATCAAAGAAGCAAGTATCTATGAAATTGAAGATAGAAATGCTACCCTTTCTGATGATCTGGGTTTTTATTCCCTGACCGTTCCTGCAACACATGAGGTTGTGAGTTTGTACATTAAAAAGAAAGGGTACAGAGAGAAGGTAATTGTGCTAAAGGGGGATGGTAAAGAAAAATTACTGAATGATATTGCGCTTGATCCAATAATGGCAGATGTATCATTGATGACCGGTAAAAGTGTGAGTAGGGTTCCTCAAAATATTAATGACAGAGCAATTTCCGGTCAGCTCGTTTCTGATGAAACTTATTTGCACGGTGAAAACCTTGATGAAATTGATGAGACACGCTGGGCACAGGTTTCATTGGTGCCTTCTGTAAGTATTGGTTCAAATTTATCTACTAATGCCCTTATCAATAATCATTTTTCATTGAATGTCTTAGGTGGATATTCTAAAGGAGTTAAAGGTGTAGAGATAGGAGGATTGTTTAATCTAAACAAGGAGAATGTTACAGGGTTACAAATTGGAGGTATAGCTAATCTGGTTGGAGGAGATGTGACCGGTTTTCAAGTTGGAGGACTTGCTAACTTATTACAAGGAAATGCAACAGGTGCGCAAATTGCCGGCATATCCACTATTATGAAAAGAGATTTGAAAGGTCTTCAATTGGCGGGAGTATCTGCCATTGTAAGGGGAGGATTTGAAGGTGCACAAATTTCAGGAGTAAGTAATATCACATGGAAATCTTCCAGAGGTGCCCAAATTTCAGGAGTGTTTAATATGGTAAAAGACAGTTTGTATGGTGGACAAATTTCTGGTGTTTCTAACTTTTCAAATGGTGGTGTTAACTTTTTGCAGATTGCGGGTGTTTCCAATTTTGCCCACAAAAATTATGGCTTGCAAATAGCCTCAATACAAAATTTCACAAGAGAAAATAATGGATTACAAATTGGTTTGTTTAATTCAAGTATTAGGGGAAAAGGTGTGGCAATTGGTCTTTTCAATTTTGTAAAAGAGGGATATCATAAAACCGAAATATCCGCTAATGAAATTTTCCCAATCAACGTAATATTCAAAACAGGAACGCAACGACTGTATAATACTTACAATTTTGGCGCAAGATTCGGAAACAAAAGAGCCTATGCAATGGGATTAGGATTTGGTTCATACTTTAATCTTACTAAAAATGAGAAACTCAAATTAAGCTTGGATCTTTCTGGTCAATTGGTTTTTGAAAATGATTTTAAGGCGGTTGAATTTGCCCAATTGTACAAAGTGTCTACCACAATAGATTATCAATTGGCTAAATGGGTGACGGTATTTGCAGGTCCGTCTTTCAATTTAAATATGCAGCAATTTGCGGATGTAGATGGAGCTTATTCTACAGACATTTCTTTTATGCCAATTGCTGATAACTCTTACAGCTGGGGAAGATCAATTTATTGGATTGGTGGACAAGTTGGATTTAGATTTTAACCCCTATAAATCAGTTAATTGAAATTTTTTTCCAATTTTTTTTCAAAAAAATGCAATAGAATTAAAAGGCTTCGTCTTTATGGTCAAAGAAGTAATTTTACAATTGCGTAAATGTCTAAACCGGAACAAAATAACGAAGTAAAACTCAAGTCCTTTTTTAGCGAAGAGTATAAGTCTTTAAAAGCTTATGTCAACTCTAAAATCGCTGAAACTACAGACAGAGATGCTGAAGATATTTTGCAAGATGTGGCTTTGAAATTGTTTTCTAGAAACAATACTTCTCCAATTCAAAATGTAGCTGGTTTTGTCTACAGTGCTATAAGAAATAGAATTGTGGATATAATGAGGTCCAAAAAACCACAAACTACGCATCAAATTGAATTAGAGAACCATCCATTTGATTTGATAGAATCTATTGAATTTAATGATGATGAAGCTTATTCTGAAAAGGTTCAGCACGAATTGAAAAAGGCTATTTCTAATCTAAAGCCAAAGTACAGACAAATAATTATGGCAATAGATTTTGAAGGATATTCTTACAAAGAATTGTCCGAGCAATTTGAAATTCCAATAGGAACTTTAATGTCCAGAAGACACCGAGCATTGGCATTACTTCACAAACAATTAGCAAGTAAAAACTTTAAATAAAAAGAAAATGGAAGATTTTTTTAAACACAAAATGAGATCTAAAAACCCGGCAGTTATCGCCGGAATTGTACTACTGATTATAGTTGCAGTTATTGGTTTTGCAGCCTTGTTTGGCTTTGTTGTAATGTGGTTGTGGAATTGGTTGATGCCTGAGATTTTTGGCTTGCCAATCATAACGTTCTGGCAAGGAGTTGGAATTGTAATTCTGTCTAAAATATTGTTTGGTGGCTTTGGTGGCGGCGGAAGCAAAGGCAAAAAGCATCATAAAGGACACAAAAAACACAATGATGGAAATGATGACTTTTCTAAATGGAAACATTATGGTCAGTTTTGGAAAGAAGAAGGAGAAGAAGCATTTAAGGCTTATGTGGCAAGAAAAGGAGGTGATGTAAACTTGTCTGCAGAAGAAGAGTAAATGAAAATCCTTGTATTTAAAACAAATATCAATACTTCTGTTGATCTGGAAATGGTTGATGCTTACTTAAGTGACCATACACTGATAGATGATTGGTCTGTTGATATTGAAGATATAGATAAGGTACTGAGAGTGGTTTCTTCCTCCCATTTAATTGCAGATGAAATCAACCATTTAATCAATGGTTTGGGTTATCAATGCAGTGAATTATCAACTTAATTTTAATTTGTAATAGGGGTAGTTTTGATTTGGATTGTCTTCTAATTGAACTGACAATTAGTAAAGATGAAAACAATCAAAACTATTCTTATAATACTTGCTTTATCAAGCACTTATTCCTGGTCGCAATTAACCCAAACAGTCAGGGGAACAATTGTAGACTTTGATACAAAAATTCCAATAATAGGAGCCAAAGTAATCATTGTTGATACTGATCCAATTAAAGGGTCTGTTTCTGACATCAATGGAGATTTTAGGTTAGAAGAAGTTCCTGTTGGAAGAATCAATTTAAAAATCACCAGTGTAGGCTATCAAGAAATTTATTTGCCTAATGCATTAGTAGAATCTGGCAAAGAAAAAGTACTTCAACTTCAAATGATAGAGGATATTAAAACACTATCAAAAGTTGAGGTTTCTGCCCAAAAAGACAAATCAGAGTCTATCAATAAAATGGCTACTACTTCTGCCAAAACCTTTACAGTTGAAGAAACAAGTAGATATGCCGGATCTTTCAATGACCCTGCAAGGATGGCATCCGGATTTGCAGGTGTTACCGGAAATCCTGAAGGGGATAATGATATTGTAGTACGCGGTAATTCACCAAGAGGAATTTTGTGGAGATTAGAAGGGATTGATATTCCAAATCCTAATCATTTTGCCAATACGGGTGGAACCGGTGGTCCAATTTCAGCATTAAATGGATCAATGTTGGCTAACTCAGACTTTTTCAGTGGAGCATTTGCTCCTGAATACGGAAATGCCCTTTCTGGTGTGTTTGATGTCAATTTCAGATACGGAAACAATGAAAAAAGAGAGTACAATTTCTCCATTGGAGCATTAGGTGTTGATGGAACTTTAGAGGGTCCATTTAAAAAAGGATACAGAGGATCTTATTTGGTGAATTATAGATATTCTTCAATTGGATTACTTGACAAATTGGGAATCCTTGATTTTGGAGGAATTCCTATTTATCAAGACGCCGCATTCAAAGTGCATCTACCTACCAAAAAAGCCGGTACTTTCTCATTAATAGGAATGGGTGGAATCAGCCATATTCTGGAATCTTATGCACCCTATGAAGATACTATTTGGACCTATGATTTTGGCGCAAACTTGGGAGTAGTTGGATTAAAGCATACTTACATTTTTAATGAAAAGGCTTATCTAAAAAGTTATGTAGCTGCATCTACGTCATCCAACTTTGGAGAAGGAAGATACATCAGAACGGATAGTTCCTCTTTGTTTGATGCAGAAAAGGATTTGTATAGAGATAATCAACTGAAGGGGCAAACCATCTTTAATTACAAATTGAACAAGAAAAACTTGTTTCAAGTGGGAGCTACCTACACTCGTTTCAACTATAGATATTTCTATGAAGATGATTACGACAATCAAGATGGGATAATGAAAAGATGGTTGGATGCTGATGGATCAGCAGATATGATTCAATCCTTTGTTAGTTGGAAGTACAGAATCAACCAGGATTTGACAATGGTTTCAGGTGTTCATCACACACAATTCTTTTTAAATAATAGCTATGCAGTTGAACCAAGAGTTGGATTAAAGTACAACATGCATCCAAGACACAGCATCTCATTAGGCGCAGGAATGCACAGCAGAATTGAGAGTATTTCAACCTATCTGTACAATGAAATTCAGTCAGATGGATCATACAAAACATTGAATAAAAATCTGGGTCTTTCAAAAAGTGTACATACAGTGGCCGGATACAATTTTCAATTGTCTGATAACATGTACATCAAAACTGAATTGTATTACCAGCATTTATACAATTTACCTGTAGCAAATGACTCAAGTAGCTATTTCTCTTTGGTAAATTCTTCTGCCGGAATTCCGGATGTAGAACTGGTAAATAAAGGTACTGGAAGAAACTATGGAGTTGAATTGACTTTAGAGAGATTCTTTAACAACGGATACTATTACCTATTAACCGGATCATTGTACAAGTCTGAATATAAAGCATTGGACGGTATCACCAGAAGTACAAGGTTTGATGCCGGCTATGCTGCCAACTTATTGTTCGGAAAAGAATGGTCTTTTGGTAAAAAACAAAACAAAGCATTTGCCATCAACTCAAAAGTTTCTTTGATTGGTGGAAACAGATACACACCGGTAGATTTAGAAGCATCAAAAGATGCAGGATACACCATTTTTCAAACAGATAAAGGATTTTCAGCAAAAGGAGATAATGTATTTATCTGGAATTTAGGATTGACGTACAGATGTGACATGAAAAGAGCGACACACTCTTTCAAAATTGATGTACAAAATCTTACCAATAATCAGGCACGCATAAGAGAATGGTATAGCAATACAACTCAGTCTTTAGAGTACGACACGCAGTTGTCCATTATACCAAATGTTGTCTACAGCATCAAGTTTTAATCATTAATAAAGTAATCATGAAAAAGATCATAATTTTTATCATCATGTATGTAATGGCTTTGGCTGCCATTGCACAAGAAGACAGTACAATGGTACGTCCGGCACAAGTCACATTTTTTTACCCTTTGGGAACCAATGGAACTTCAACAGCCTACACCAATAACTTTTCATTCAACATTTTGTATGGAGTAAATAATGGCGTAAATGGAGCTGAAATTGGAGGTTTAGTGAATTCTAATTTGGGTCATGTTAATGGATTACAAATCGCCGGATTGGCCAATATGAATGCTAAAGCAGCTAACGGAATGTTGATTGCGGGAATTGGGAATTTTGTAAAAGACACCAGTAACTCATTGGCCTTTGCCGGAATTTCAAATGTGATAGGAGGGAATGCTTTTGGAGCTCATGTTGCCGGAATTTCCAATACAGTTAACGGAGACTTTTTAGGAGGTCAAGTAAGCGGAATTGTAAATGTGGTGAATGGAAATACTAACGGAATTCAGGTAGCCGGAATTACAAATGTTTCAGCAGGTGATATGCAAGGAGGACAAGTATCCGGCATCTCAAATATTGTAAAAGGGGATTTAAGTGGCGCCCAAATTGGTTTAATAAACAGAGCTGCAAATGTTAAAGGATTTCAGTTGGGATTGATCAATATCGCCGATTCTGTTTCAGGTGGTGTTCCACTTGGTTTGTTCAGCTTCGTAAAAAAAGGTTATCACTCTCTTGAATTGGAAGTAGGTGAGGCCATTTATGCCAATGCGAATTTTAAAATGGGAGTTGACAGATTATATACGATTTATAAGTTTGGTTATACCATGAATGGCGCAAATCAATACTGGTCGTATGGGTTGGGTTTGGGTTCTAAAATTAACGTGGCCAAAAATCTGGATATGTCTTTTGATTTGACAGGAAATCACATTGTTAAGCAAACGTTCAATCCTAATGTTGATTTGTTGGCAAAATTTGATCTGAAATTGAGATATAACATTGGTAAACATTTCACAGTATTTGCAGGGCCTTCAGTCAATGGATATTTTTCAGAACATGACATAGACACTGAAACATCTGCACTTAAAGTTCCATATTCAATTCATACCTGGAATTGGTGGAATGATGAAGGACAGTCTTATTTGTGGATAGGAGGAAATGCCGGAGTAGCGGTCAACTTTTAAATCTTTTTTACGTCATATGCAATGGGTCACTTTAAGTGACCCATTAATTTATTTTACATGACTACTACAATCCAATTCCGATTTTTCGGACTCATTTTCTTTATGCTATTTTTTAAGCTGGATATTTCAGCACAACAGTTGAGTATTTCCATTCAAAACAATGATACAATTAACACAACTTATGCAGGAATAGATGATGCCGATAGTTTATATTATGCCGGCTATACTATTGTGAATCCCAGCAATAATCACCGAAAAATGGTTCAAATTTTTCAATTTGATACAACCGGAGTTTTAACGCAGGCTTTTGAATCTTCAGCTTTAGACCCTAATTACTCAATTAGTTTGATTACAATGATGGCTGAGAATGATGGTTCGGTACTGGTAGTAGGAGAGTATAATCCGAATAACAGTACTCCTTATAAACCTGTAGTATTTAAGTTAAGCGAAAACGGTTCAGTTCTGTGGGCGAAAGTGATTGATTTGGCAGGAATATTTCAACCGAAATTAGCGAAATTGGGAGACGGAACAACATTGTTTACTTTTAAATATAATGATGGTTCTCAGCACAAATATTTTTGTAAAATAGACCAAAATGGAAGCTTTAGTGATTTTTATTTTTTGAATTTACACTGGTTAAATCCAATTAAAATTTTGCCAAATTCAAGCAGTTTTGATATCCTTTTCCATGAAGGAACATTTGCTAATATTGAGAATGATTTTTCTCAAATAAACTGGCAAAAAAAATACCATTCAGAAATTGGGATTAATTTCAGTCGTACCCAAAACGGAGATTATATTTTTTTTACAACAAAAACTGCATTTCCGGGATATATGAATGTATTTAGAACAGATGATTCAGGAAATTTAATTTGGGCTAAATATATTGAAGCGTGGGAAGGTCAAATTCAAATTCAAACCTCAATTTTTGATATTGTAGGTATAAACTATATCCAGGAAAACGAATTTGGTAATATCGTAGCGAGTGCCAATAGCGAGGGTGGGTTAAATGGATCTTTAAAAGTTGAAATAGATCAAAACGGAAATGTTTTAAAGGTTTCCAAATCAACTTCTTATAAAGAAGTATTTGAAATTTTAGATGATAAATTTTTGATAAAGTCTGGATTGGAGAGTTTTGCATCTGTGAATACAGGGGATATAATTTTTGAAAAAAGAAGGATTGAAGATGTATTCCCATGTGATATAGAGATGTCATACTTTACAGTGGAAAGTTCAGATTCGCTGTTGTCATTAGATTCTCTTGAGTTAACACCATCATCCATGTTTAATGTGTTAGATGTTGATTTGGTATCAAGTGCTTTTTCACCATTGGTTAGTGATGGATGTGATTTGACAAGTCTAAATTCCAATACTTTTGACCTTGAACTAGATGATATAAAAGTTTATCCTAATCCTGTAAAAAGAAATATATATATTGAATTATCTGACATTACTGATATAAATGATTTTGTAGTGTATGATTCACAAGGCAAAAAAATTCAGCTTTCATATCAGTTAACAGAGGGGGTAATTGTTTCAGATTTATCTCACTTATCTAATGGATTATATGTTTTAGAAATTACGCTAAAAAATAATGAATTAGTCAGAAGAAAAATTGTGATTCAGAATTGATTCCTAGTTCAAATCAACCAATCCATTTTTAATGGCATAAATAACCATCCCAACCCTTGATTTTACATCAAGTTTTTCAAATATGGATGCGCGATAACCATCAATGGTTTTTACACTTAGGCACATCTTGTCTGCTATCTGCTCATAAGTGTCTTCTGAACAAGCTAAATTCAAAAAATCCAATTCCCTTTCAGTTAGTTTAAAAGCTTGATCGGTTTCATTTGGAAATCTAATTGATCTAACCAATTGAGCAGTAATTTTCTCATTGTAATGGAAACCTTTGTGAACCATGTTTTCTATTGCCTCTTTAAGTTCACTTTGTTCAACATCTTTGCTTATATAGCCATTGATTCCTATGCGTAACATTTTTATTAATGATTCATCATCATCATTCATGGTGATAATTAAAATCTTGATTTCGGGATGCTCAGCAATTAACTTTTCAGCTGTTTTATAGCCATCCATGACAGGCATATTAATATCAAGTAAAACAATATCCGGTAAGTTGTTGGAGTCAAGTAATTCAAATAGATTTTTACCATTTTTTGCTTCCAGCATTACTTCAAAATCACTTGAGGTGGAATGTATCAACTCAATTAATCCACCTCTAAAAAGTTGGTGATCATCTACTACGGCGATATTAATTTTATTACTCATCTTTTATGGCTAAAGTTATTGTTGTTTTGGTTCCTTCTCCCACTTTACTGTTGATATTCAATTTGGCACCAATCATTTCACATCTCTCTTTCAAGTTTACCAGGCCGGCTCCTTTTTTCGGAGAAGAAATATCAAAGCCTTTTCCATTGTCTTTTATCTCCATTTTAAAGGAATTATTTTCACTTGCAATCTCTAAATAGGCATTTGAACAGTCGGCATGTTTAACAATATTGTTGAATATTTCCTGGAACATTCTGTAGATAAAAATGCTTTGTTCTTGATTTATTAAAATTGGTTTTGAACTGATATTGGTTTCAATTTCCATTCCTCCTATGGTTTGATATCTGTTGACATCCTTTTTAATCATTTCTAGTAAACCAAAGCGATTGAGGTTTTCAGATTTTAAGCTGGTAGAAAGTGATTTAATTTCTGTGATTAAGTCATTCAAAAGCTCCTTTAAATCTGTTATTTTTTGCTGATTGCTGGGATTGTCTTGTACTAATAAATTCAGTTGAATTTTTATTAATGAGGCCAGTTGACCCAGATTATCATGTAGTTCTCTGGAGATGTTGCTTAAGGTTTGCTCCTGAATTTCAATTTTAGTTTGCAAAAGTTCTCTTGCAAATTCTTCTCTTTCTTTTTGAAATGCTTTTTGCTTTTGTTGATACCTGAATATAAATATCAGAATGAATGCGATCAACAATCCCATTACTAAGGTCCCTGCAACAATTGGGATAATAATGTCTTGATTATTTATATCATTCATTTTTTGTGCTGAGGTTTAAATGGATGGCTAAAAAATAACAAGAATAGAGGAATATATTTCCCATCCAAATTAACCAATATACCCAACTTGCCATTGTTGCGGTAGGATAAAAGACATTGAAAACAGAAAATATGGTAAATGTCAATCCATAAAAGACAAAGTTTCCTGTATTTAACCAAAACATTGGTTGTTTTGTCAATGACACTTCTGAAGGGTGTTTTAGCATTTGTAAATACGAAAACAAAGCCAAAGAAATTGATTGAAGTCCATGTAGCATTAAGCTGTGAGAAGGAAAAGTATTTATTGGTTGTACAAGAACACTGTTGAGTATACAAAGCGTTAAAAATACAGCTGAAATACCAATGATTATTGAATTACTTTTTTTGTTATTGTAGCTCAGCTTTGTGTAAATCATTGCATTTAGAATGATACTAACAACAGCGATTATGTGATATAAAGGAAAAGTAGTTGCAGCAAACAAATAATAAAACCGGCTTAAGGTTTCGCTAATGAATGTGTATCCCACCAATAATACCAAAAGCTTGTAAGAGTTACTAAGCTTTTTAAAATGTACCAATCCCCAAACAAGGGTGACAAAAAGTACAATGAGGTAAATGATAAAACGGGTACTAAACATATGGGATTTAATGAATGCAAGGGTGTGGTTCAATACACCCTTGCATTAAAATTTATTTAATCAAATCACTGTGATTGTAACAAGCAGAAGGGCAAGGATCACAATACTCTCTTGCCGGACCACAAACCTGAATTTGCTCATCTAATATTTCTTCAATTTTTGCAACTGCCAGGCTAATAAATGGGTTGTTGAAAGTGGTGATTTGTAAATCTTTCTCCCTGATCATAGGAATTAATATAAATTGATCATTTTTATTTTCATCTGTTACCGTTGCATTCAAACCAAGGTCAATGATGTCGTTATTATCTAAATGATATCCTTTTATCTTTTCATTTTTAGAATTAAAAAATTCGGTATTTGAAATATTTTGAAAATAATCTCCATGTCTGTTTATTAATACGGTAGGAGGGATAGGTTCACCCAGAATATTTTCGCAAAAAGTTATTGTTTTTGTTGTGATTAATTGAGGTAAGTGCAGCACGTCACTATTGGCAATTTCATTTTCAGTTAGATCTGTAACCAATGTGCAAAGTTTAGCATCTTCGCCTTCGCCTTCAAGGCACCATAGTAAATAAATGCCATTAGATCCTATTGAGGAATTTAATGTTTCTCTAGTATAAACATAACCGGTGATTCTATTGCCTGAAATTCTTGTGTGATTTGCACTTCCGTTATTCACGTGGTCTTTTAAAAGCGGTTTAGCCTGCGCTTTAGTTAATGGAGTCATAGCTTTAATTTTTAGTTCACTCAAATCTAAGTACTCATTTTAAAAGAAGCTGCTTTTAATCAACAGATTCGGGGTTTTTCTTTTTAGTAAGGGGATTTTTCCTAATTGGATTTGGGGGGATGTCCTCTTGATGTAATTGTTTGTTCTATAGAGATTTGTCAAAACAAAAAATTAGAATTATGGCTACTGAAAATGATGCGATTAAAACAAAAATCGAACAGAAACAAGAAGAATTAAAAACTAAAATTGAAGCTTTAAAAAGTAAAGCAGAACAAGAAATTGACGATTTAGAAGAACCGGACACTGGTGGGACTTTTGGTGCAGTGACAAATGTGAGTATTGATGTGAAATGGAGAATGACTTCCATCAAGTTTGATATACCAAAATTTTCAATGGAAAGAGAGACAATTAAGTTTGATGTCCCCCAAGTGAAGATGGAATTAGAAAAAATCAGCTTTGATGTACCTGCTGTTAAAATGGTAACTAAATGTGCATTTAAAATTCCTGAATTCCATGGTTTAAAAATCTATTCGAAATGTGTTTATATGGATGTTCCGGAAACATATTCTAAAAGAATAGAATTCAAAACTGATATTCCAAAATTCACTTCAAAACGTGTTGAAATTAAGTTTGACAAACCTGTCGTGAGGATGGAAACTATTGAAATCAAACTTCATTTACCACAGTTTTTTGTAAAGTCTGTTGATGTTGAAATAAATGAATATTCTGAAAAAGCCCAGCAGATAAGTAATGAACTAAGTGCAGACGTAAATGAGTTGACTTCAAAATTTAAAACCGAAATGGATGCAGAGCTTAAAGAAGAAGTGAAATCATTGTTTGAAGGAATGAGAAAAGATTTGGTCGATTCAAGAAAATTAGTTTGTAGTAATTACGAAAATGCCATTTCTCAAACCAAGACATCTATTAAAAGATTAAAGGAAGCAAATGCTGTTGAAAGGGTTAAAGAATTAGAGCAAAAATTGGCAGGAATAATTGCTGATTTTGACAAATCACTCAAAGAAATTGATTCAAATCTGGAAGAACTTGCAAAACAAGAGACTGAGGCTTTTATGAATCTAAAAATGAGTGCTTAAATCATTAATTATGATGAGGCTAATACTTATAGGGTCACTTTCTTTAATCAGTTTGAAGAAAGTGACCGCTCAGGAAACTATGACACTTCAAGGGAAAATTGAAGGTACTGAAGAGATTAAAAAATTAAACCTCAAAGATCAGAAGATTCAAATTCCGATTAAAACTGATGTCAATGGTGAATTTTCAATTCAAATTAAAGACAATAAGGTAAAATCAATTGAATTTAAAACTGACGATAAAACACAGTTGACGTTACCAAATTTGTATTACGTGTGTACTTCGCATGATCCTCATTGTAAAGGTAAGGACAAAACAAAATTGGAGAAAGATCACGGTGTAGATGAAGTTTACAATTACATTTTTATAACACAGTAATGAGAAAGTTATATTTCACCGCGATATTTTTAATTGCAATATATTTTGTGATTGGCGGAATTGCAGTTTTAATGATTCAAGAACGAATTGAGTTACTTGATGAAATGACAAAAACTGACATTGTAAATGGTTCAGAATTGCCTATTAAAATTCAAATTCTTACTGAAGATATTGCTTTTGAATTAGAGAAAATCAAAAACTTCTATCCATTATATGATAAGTCAGGATCTACCATTTTTCAAATCATTTTATTAATGTCTTTTGGGTTGTTGGGTGCATTGTTGCGGATTGTACTTATGCATATCAGAAAACAAATTGATTTCAAGACTTCATCATACATTTTTACATTACCACTTTTAGGTGTGCTAACCGGATTATTGGCAATTGTTTTATCTGAAATATTGCCAGATTTTGAGCTTAAATCAGGAAATGACAAGTTCTTTTTTGCTATGTCTTTAATGCTGGGGCTATATGCAAAAGAAGTATTTACCTTGATTGAACAAAAATTACCCGGTAATCTTCCAGATCAAGTTTTAGAACCTGAAAATGATGTAGCCCAAGAGGATTTAAATGAAGATTTACCTGCACAGGACGACATGCAAGAAGGATTAGCTCAAGAAATAACCCAAAACGAATAATTTAATCATCTTTTACAATTGGCTTGTCTCATTAGATTATGCATAGTAATCGGTTAAGGAAGGTGTAGCAGACAGCCTGCAATTTGTAACAGGATGGTACAAAAATCCCCACTTAATTTAAGTGGGGATTTATTTTATTGAATAATAACAGATCTCATTGATCCTGAAGCAAATGCCATCTCTTCATTAAAAAAGCTCAATTTGTCTTCCTTGTCTTGTAATGCAAGTGTGTACAATAATGGCCAATAATGGTCAGGTGTAGGAATTGATAAAAGAGCAGATTTACCTAAATCTTTGTACTTGATCAATGATGCGTGATCCTTTTTCTCAATCAATTCTTTAGACTTTTGGTCAAATTCTAATGCCCAATCATAAGGAGTTGGATTCTCTGCAAAAGAGGCCATTCTTAAGTTGTGCACTATGTTTCCGCTACCAATTATCAGTACTCCTTTTTTTCTTAGGGCTGATAATTCTTTAGCAAGATCATAATGAAATTGCTCACCTTTTGAATAATCCAAACTCAATTGAAAAACCGGAATATCAGCTTTGGGATACATTTTTACCAAAACACTCCATGTGCCGTGGTCCAACCCCCATTCATGATCTAAATCTACTGTTGTTGAAGTAATGATTTTCTTCGTTTCTGTTGCATATTTAGGTGCTCCAGGAGCGTTGTATTCAACATCAAATAGCTTTTGAGGAAATCCATAAAAATCGTGAATCGTCTTAGGCATTTCCATGGCAGTAACCTTGGTTCCTTTTGTTAACCAATGAGCCGAAATACAAAGGATAGCCTTTGGAGTAGGCATGTCTTTTACTGAAGCAGCCCAACCTTGTGTAAAACTGTTATCTTCAACAGCATTCATTGGATTTCCATGACCAACAAACATGACCGGCATTTTTTTGGTAGTTGGCAGGTCATCAGTTAACTTCTTTAATCCTGATAATTTCATAGCTACAGGTGTTACGGCAAGTAAGCCTAATGATTGTATAAATTCTGATCTTTTCAATTTAAAAATAATTGGTTGATACAAAGTTAAATAAAAATACATGTTTAAACATGTAAATTAACATAAAACTAACTTTTCTACTTTTAAATCATTTCCAAAAGCTCTGTATGAAATTACTATCAAGTAAAATAGATGATTGAGCATAATTCTAATTGTAAGGTTTGTTAATTTAGTATTCTCAATACAAAGTATAACAATGGAATTTACTTTAAAAGCAGTTGCTAATGCCACCGAAAAAGGAACCGTTCAAGTTGGTAAAAATCAAATAGAATTTGGAATTACTTCTGACAGTGAATTACCAAGTCCTGCGGATCTTTTAGTATCTGCTTTTGCTGCTTGTTGCTTAAAAAATGTGGAAAGATTTTCAGAATTCCTGCATTATCAATATGAGTATGCAGAGATCAGTGTAAACGCAATTAGAGCAGAGAAGCCACCAATGATAGAAAGTATTTCGTTTGATTTAAAAGTGAAATCTTTGGGTGGTAAAATAAATGGAGACTTACTTTTGAGAAATCTTGAAAAATTTGGCACTATTTATAACACTCTGAACAAGGTATGCACTATTAATGGTTCCATAGAAATTATTGAGTAGTGCATTATTTTGCCAACTTCAAAATTCTAAATGCACCTCTTAGAACTATTAGAAAAACTAACGTTCCAATGATTAAATCAGGAAGTTTGTCAGATAAGATACTTACCAGGATACCGGCAATTATAACCCCGATATTTATAATAATGTCATTGCTTGTGAATATCATACTTGCTTTCATATGAGCTTCTTCAGATTTGGACTTTTGCAATAAATAAAGACAGAGCCAGTTGGCTAAAAGTGCAAAAACAGAAACAATAATCATTGTGGAGTATTCAGGTATTCGATCTTCCAAAAAATATCTTCTAAAAACTTCTAAAACTCCTATTAAAGCCAATCCAATTTGGATATATCCACTTAATCGAGCAATTTTTTTCTTTTTAAAAACTGCAGATCCAACAGCAAACAAACTTAAACCATAAACAAATGAATCTGATAACATGTCTAAACTATCAGCCACCAAACCCATTGATTTGGAAATTAGACCAAAAGTCATTTCGACAACAAAAAATAAAAAATTGATAAGGAGAACCTGCCAAAGTAATCTAGATTGCAATTTATCATCATTGACAATAACTTCATTTGTTTCTTGGGTATGAACCAATTCAGTATCTAAGGCAAGTGTTTCAAGTGATTTTAATATTTCTTGTTCATCCCCTTCATGGTAAATTGAAAGTTCCCGAGCTTCAATATTAAATACCAGATTTGAAATCGAATCATCTTCTTCTAGCTTCAAACGAATTAAATTTTCCTCTGAAGGACAATCCATTTTCTTTATATGGAACATACTTTTTTTCACACTGTCAAAGTTAAAGTATAACTTTATTCAAAATTGAATTAAATGAGAGTAGTTGTTTTGGTTTTCCTCACTTCTTTTATGATTTCTTGTAATTCTAGCAATGAAAAGGATGTTGATGTTGAGGAAACAAATTATATTGACATCAATGTAGAGCACGCCGGTGAACTCAAAAAAATAATGCATAAAAATGATATTTCTGCTCATGCAAAACTTTCAGATTTTAATGGAGAAAGTCACCTTTACGCTTTAGGCGCAGTAGAAGGATTAAAAGGTGAGATATTAATTCTGGATGGTGTTCCATATATCTCTTCCGTTAATGGAGATTCACTAAAAATTGACAACTCATTTGATTACAATGCATCTCTATTGGTTTACGCCTCAATTGAAGAATGGCATGAAAAAGACATTCCAGATGATGTAAAAACTTATGCTGATTTAGAAGAATTTGTTGCTTTTCAAGCTGAATTATCCGGTATTAATATGAATAAACCTTTTCCTTTTATGTTAAAAGGTGTTGCGGATACTTTGAATTGGCATGTGATCAACTGGCCCGAAGGTGATACAATTCATACGCATGAGAAACATGTATCTTCAGGACTTAATGGAACATTTACTTCTATTGATACCGAAATCTTAGGTTTTTATTCAGATAGTCACCATGGAATTTTCACACATCATTCAACCAATATGCATCTACACTTTTTAAGTGATGACAAAAAAAGGTCGGGTCATCTGGATGATTTATACCTGGGTAGTGAAGTGAAATTGCTTTTACCTGTGACGAGGAAATAAAATATCTATTTTCAATTAATTGGTATTCAGTGTTTAATCTGCTTAATGGCTGTCAAACGCTAAATTAGAATCATTTTAAATTTTAACCCTTTTTAAAATCCCCGCGTTATCAATAGTAGAACCAGCTACTGCTCCATGAAATATACATTGATAATTTTACTCTTTCTCCCAACTGTTTTATTTGGTCAAAAACCTTCTGATTTGGAATTGTGGACGGGAGGAACAGTCAACTTTAAATTCAACAAGCTTTTGTCACTTGATGTAACAGAGCAAGTTAGATTTAATAACAATATATCTTCCTACAAAAAGTCATTTACACAAGTTGGGCTCAAAATTAATTTACCCAAAGGATTTGGCATAGTACCGGCTTACCGTTTCAATGTTGAAGCTGGAGGAGTGTTAGATCATAGATTAAGTTTAGATGGGACTTATAAGTGGGATAAAAAGGGATTTCCTTTAACCGTAGGTTACCGTATGAGATTTCAACATAAGTTTATCGACACCAAAACTTATTGGCGGAATAAAGTCAAGTTAGGCTGGAAACTTTCTAAGTTAGTGGATCCTTTTATGGCGTATGAGTTGTTTTTTAGATTCAATGGTAAAAATGAATTCCGTGTGTCAAGGTTTACTGTTGGATTAGATTGGAGAATCACCAAGAGATTTTATGTGTCAACCTACTACAGGCTTCAAGACGACATTTTTGTAAAAAATCCCGAAAGGCAGCACATCATTGGTTTGATGTTGGATTATAAATTCAGACCTAAGAAAAAATCAAATCAGTCCAGTATTGAATGATTGGATTAAACTCTTACTCCAATTACCCTTCGACAGGCTCAGGATAAACTGCTTAAATAGATGTTCGAATTATATTCTCACACCTATTACGCAAACGTCATCCACTTGGTCTAATTTATCTTTCCAATTTTCAAAGGTTTTATCAATTGCTGATTTTTGCTCTACCATTGACAAATTTTGAATGGAAAGTAATAATTCTTTAAAGGCTTTTGCTTTGTATTTTTTGCCTTTTGGACCACCAAACTGATCTGTGTATCCGTCTGAAAAAATATAAAAAACGTCTCCTTTGTTAAGTTGAATTTTATGTGTTTGATAAGGTTGAGGAGAATCAAACTTCCCTATGGGCTGCTTGTCCGCTTTTATTTCTTCTACTGTTGTTCCACCATTTCGAACAATCCATAAAGGGTTGTGAGCACCCGCATACTTTAGAACAGAATGAGAATGAGTGTTGAGCGCAAGTGAAACAAGTGCAATGTCCATTCCGTCTTTTACTTCTACCTCACTTTTTTCAAATTCCTTTATTACTATCTCTCTGCACTGATCTAAGATTTTGCCTGGCTCAAATATTTTGTATTCTCGTACAGCTCTGTTTAAAGCATTATTGCAAATCACACTTACCATGGCTCCGGGAACTCCATGTCCTGTACAATCTGCTGCAGCCAATAAAATGCCTTCAGTACCTGATGAATCTTTGAATGGCTCTAGCCAATAAAAATCACCTGCAACAATATCTTTAGGTTTATAGATGATAAAACATTCTTGCAGGCATTCATTTACTCTTTTATCAGATGGTAAAATTGCTTTTTGAATACTTTTTGCATAGGAAATACTATCTGTTATTTCTCTTAAAAGATTTTCTTTTTCAATATTGCTTTCCTCTAATTTGCCAATTGTAGCCGTTAATTCCTGTGTTCTTTCTTCAACCTGTTTTTCAAGCTCCTTTTGATGATTTCTCAATTTTTCTTGAATATGTGTTTCCACAATTTTAGAAGATGCCATGGCTGCAATAGTCGTCAGCATTTGAAGATCTTCTTCAGAGTAAAAATCTTTTTCAGGGTGTTCTGAATCTATGACACCAATTACTTTGCCTTCTGATAATATAGGTACTGCAATTTCAGATAAACGAGATGCGTCATCAATTTGATACCTGGCATCACTTGAAGTGTCAGAAATTAGCTCAGGTTTACCTGTTGCCGCAACATGACCACAAATTCCCTGACCCACCTTTAGTTTTATGGGATTGTCAATGTCAAAATCAATTGGATTCTTTGGCCCATGAGCAGCACGTTGAATTAAAAATTCATTGTTTTCATCAAATAGGTAAACAACGCAATCTATAAATCCAAGCTTTGCTATTGCGTGTTTCGCAACTCCCCATACAATTTCATCTACAGTAGAAAATTTTAATAGTTGTACAGCAAATGAATTAATCACCTCTAAATAATGTGACCTTTTTAATAAGTCACTCATTTCATGATTATTGGATTTAGCTGGCATGAGTTAAAAATAGCACAAATTGTATTGGGTTGAAAAATGAATGGGAAAAAAGCAGTCATTAATTTTTGATAAAAGCTTTATTGGAAAGGGTTTGTTCGCTGTGATCAATTAAATAGGATTGTTATATTAGGGTCATGTCGTACTTGAAAGAGGTAAATATTGAATGTGCGGAAATTGCTTTGCTTGATTCAGGGATAATACAAATTAGGTATAAAGCTGATTACGAAGTAGAGTTGAAAGATGTAATGGAGGTAGAAAAGGTCTTTATTGACTTTTCAGAGAGTGCTGAAATTTTTTGCTTAATGGACACATCTGGGAGGTTTAACATCTTTAGTAAAGAAGCTCAAAAATTTCTTTCAAATGAAGCATCAATTGTGAGGGAGAATAAGTTAAAAGGATCTGCGGTAGTCATTGATAATTTACCAAACAGGATAATCGCCCAATTCTTCTCAAAATTTTACAAGCCTCAATTTCCTATGAAAATATTTTCAAGTCAAGAGGAGGGGATGAAATGGCTAAGTATGTTGAAAGGGTGAAAGAGGAGATTGTATTTTCAAACTGGATTATCTTTTCTTTGATTTGTAATAATTCTTAATGTGTTTACTTAAAGCTTTTCCTTTCTGTTTTCTTTCAATCTCAGAAGATTCAAAATGTTCTTGTTCTTTTTGAAGTTGCATATAGTTATCGTAATCAGCTTGTGAGATTTCTCTATTTTCTAAAGCCTTTATAACTGCGCAACCAGATTCATTTAGATGTTTACAATCACTGAATTTACATGCAGATGCTATTTCAACAATGTTATCAAATGTTTCTTCAATTCCGGAAGATACCGAGACCATACCCACTTCTCGCATACCCGGGTTATCAATAATCATTGAGCCATTCTCAAGTACAACTAATTCTCGGTGACTTGTGGTGTGTTTTCCCCTTACAATGGTTTCACTTATGGCAGCCGTTTCCATCAATTTCTTTCCTGACAGTTTATTAAGTAAAGTACTTTTCCCAACTCCTGAAGAACCCAAAAGACAATAAGTTTGATTGGGTTTGAGGAATGCTAATAGTGATGCCAATCCTAAATCACTCTCACAACTAGTTATAATAATTGGAATGTTTGGAATTCTGTTATTAATCATTGACTTAAGTTCATCTCGTTTTTCACTTTCAATTAAGTCAATTTTATTTAATACAATAACCGCTTCTATCCTTGATTCAAGGACAATTGTAAGATACCTTTGAATTCTATTAATGCTAAAATCTCTATCCACAGCAACTATTATAAAAGCTGTGTCTATATTTGCTGCAATCAATTGCCTGTCACCTTCTTTTCCGACTGCTTTTCTTTCTAGTGTATTTAATCGAGGAAGAATATCGTAGATTATAGCCTGCCCTTCGTTGAACTCTTGAAAAACCACCCAGTCACCCACAGCCGGAAAATCACTCCTGCTCTCAGCTTTATATCGCATCTGGCCAAGAATTTCAGCATCATATTCTCCCTCCTTATTTTTAAGAATGTAACGTTCTTTATGCTCAAGTATAACTCTGCCAACACGAAAATCTTCATACCCATTTTCAATGCGGTATTTCTCCATTTCTTCAGTATAGCCTAAATTGAAAGTATTCATTTACGTAAAGTTAGTAAACATACAGAAAGCCTCTCCCGATAGCTATCGGGACTATTCTTCTTCTCTTTCTGTTCTCAGAGAATGGATTAATCTAAATTTTTAATCATAGTATATAGCATTCTTGAAAGTTCATCCGCTTGGTTTTCCAAATTAGCATAATCATCTTGAGAAATAATATTGTCATCTTTAAGAACATCAATTGCAGCAACGCATTCAAAGACAGAACTTCTTGTTATCACGAAAAAATTTCTTCGATCTCTTTTGGTGTATCTACCTGAACCTTCTGCAAGATTTAAAACAATACTGAATGATGCTCTTTTTAGTTGATCTTTTTCATACGATTCTAGTCTTTTACTAGCGGCAATTTCCTTTGCACTTTGGTGAAAAAGTTTAGCTTTTTTGTATACCTCGAGCTGTTGAAAATGAAATTTCATATCAATTAATTTTAGCGCGAGTTAAATGATTTTGAGAATGAGAAAGAAGAAAAACAGAAGAGAAGCCTCATTCTCATTCTGCTTCTCTTTCTGTTTTGTACTCGGAGCGGGACTTGAACCCGCACGTCCTAATGGACACAAGATTTTAAGTCTTGCGTGTCTACCAATTCCACCACCCGAGCAACCTCTTCCGAAGAAGAAATTTGTGGACTTCAGGCAGAAGTCCGTGGTTTGGCGAGCGGGAGACGGGGTTCGAACCCGCGACCTCGACCTTGGCAAGGTCGCGCTCTACCAGCTGAGCTACTCTCGCTTTTATCGTATACCGAATAAATTCGGCGTAAAGGCTTTCATTTCAATATTCCCTAAAAAAACACGTCAGTTTTCATTTTCGGGAGGGCAAATATAATACTTAAAAATAAATTCGAAAAAGAAACTTTAAGACTTTTTTCTCTTATGTTTCTTATGAAGGTTGTAAATCATTCCATCTGAGAGTCCTATCTTAGGAACAAACACCTCTTTAGACCCCAGTTTTTTAAAGATTTTTCTATAAATTTCAAATGCCGGAGCAATTACATCAGCTCTGTCTGGCTTTAATTTAAATTCTGACACACGCTTTTCAAGACTCATTTTTGAAATTTCGTCAGCTAAATCATTGAACTCTTTCATTCCAATTGGTTCTGCTGATTTTTTTCCAAGGAGCTTATGAATTTTATTGATATTTCCCCCTGTTGCAAATGTGATGTAATCAACATCTTTTTTGATGTATTGATCAATCCATTTGTCAACTTCTTCCCAGATGTCGGATTTAACTTTTTCTTTCAAAAGCCTAATTGTACCAACTGTAAAAGATTGTGAAGCTACTTTTTCCCCTTTTTTAAAGATGGAAACCTCCGTACTTCCTCCTCCAACATCAATTACAATAAATGGAGATTTGCTGTTAAACTCTAATAAGAAAAAGGTAGATAAAATCAATTTAGCTTCTTCAGCACCTTCAATGATTTCAATCTCTACACCTGTTTCCTTTTTAATTTTTTTCTTAATCTGCTTTCCGTTTTCTGCTTCTCGCATTGCAGATGTAGCACAAGCTCTCAATTCGTCAACGTTAAATACTTCCGCAATTAGTTTGAATGCCTGAATTGATTTTACAAATTCGGTGATTTTACTTTCAGATATTTTACCATTATCAAATACTTCCAAACCTAACCTAAGAGGAATACGGGTATATGATATCTTTTTGACGAAATGTTGGTCTCCTTCTTCTTCAACTTCTCCTATCAAAAGTCTCGCGGCATTTGTTCCAATGTCAATAGCTCCAAATCTACTCATTCAGTAATCTTGGCTTTATAGTATTTGTAAAGTTCTTTTTGCGAACTGAAAGGAATGTCATTTTGTCCCTTATATCGATCATTTTTTTGATCCTTATCTATAATTCGGGATTTTGTATTGTCTTTTAAAGCACTAAGCACTATTTCTTTCAATTCTTCTTGAATGTCCTGGTCATAAATTGGGGTAGTAACTTCAATTCTTCTGTCCAGATTTCTTCCCATCCAATCAGCTGAAGAGATAAAATATTTTTCATCACCTCCATTTGCAAAAATAATAATTCTTGAATGCTCTAGATATCTACCTACAACACTTCTCACTTCAATGTTTTCTGACAAGCCTTTTACACCCGGAACCAAACCACAAATCCCTCTAACTATGGCATGAATTTGCACACCGGCATTAGATGCTTCATACAATTTCTTAATCATTTTAGCATCAATGAGATTGTTGATTTTTAGATAGATGTAAGCGTCTTCGCCGTTTTGAGCATGCGTAATTTCCTGATCAATCAAACTATTAAGTTTTCTTCTGGTGTTAAATGGAGAAACCATTAACTCCCTGAAAACAGAACGGTCAAAGTTATTTTTGAAAATTTTAAATACTTTATCAACTTCTTTAGTAATGTTTGGATTGGCAGTCAACAAAGATACATCCGTATATACTTTTGCAGTCTTTTCATGGAAATTACCGGTTCCAATATGTGCTATTGATTGTGATTTTCCGCCCACTCTTCTTTTGATAATGAAAAGTTTAGAGTGTACTTTCAAGTTTTGAACACCAAACAATACAGTCACACCATTATCCTCTAAATAGTTTGACCATTTAATGTTATTTTTTTCATCAAATCTTGCCAGTAATTCAATTACCACAGCAACTCTTTTTCCATTTTTTGCAGCTGAAATAAGTGCATTAATGATTTGCGAATCTTTAGCAACCCTGTATAAATTGATTTTTATTGAAGTTACTTTTGGGTCAATTGCGGCTTCACGCAAAATATCAATTACATGCTGAAATCTTTGATACGGATATGATAACATGATGTCTTTTTCAACAATCTTATCCAGCATTGATTGGTTTTTTTCTACAAATGCAGGGTGTGATAAGGGTTCTGCTTTAGGAAATACAAACTCTTTTATTCCAAAGTCAGGAAATCCCATAAAGTCTTTAAAGTTATGATATCTACCTCCTGGAATAATATTTTCACCGGCTTCTAACCTTTGAACTTGCATTAAATAGGTAAGTAAATCTACTGGCATTGAAGCATCATATACAAATCTTACCGTGTCTCCTTCTTTACGCATTTCAACACTGTCCTGCATTTTTTCAAGGAAACTTTTAGAGATATCATCATCCAAATCTAACTCGGCATCTCGTGTAATTTTAAATGTATAAGCTTCTATTTTGTCAAATTCAAAAATGGTAAAGATGTTAGCTAAATGAAATCTGATAATATCATCTAACAAAATGAGTTTTTTAACCCCGTTTTCATTTTCGCTTGGGATGATATAAAATCTTGATACCGTATTGGGAATTTGAATCAAAGCATATTTCACTTTAGCTTTCTCAAAACTGGTCATCTTAATTGCCAGATAAATTCCTTTATCTTGTAGCTTTGGAAATGGACGCTTTGAAGAAAGCATAATAGGCACAATCTGAGGTCTTACTCTACTTTCGTAGTATTCAGAAATGTGCTTAATTTCTTCCTCTTTTAAGTGAGATTCGTTCGTCTGTAAAACGTGTTTTTCTTTAAGTAAACCCAGCAATTTTTCATAAGACAACATGAAAAGTCTTTGCTGCTCAATTACCTCATTTTTAATTTCTGTTAATAGTTTTCTTGGGCCTCCTTTAAAACCTTCCACTTTTTTAGTGCCCAATGCATCCATTCTTCTTAATGTTGCAACACGGACCCTGAAAAATTCATCAAGATTATTAGAGTAAATTCCTAAAAAACGAATGCGCTCAATTAGTGGATTGTTTTCATCAAGTGATTCTTGCAGTACGCGCTCGTTGAATGATAACCAGCTAAGTTCTCGGTTGTAAAGTTCCATTCGATTGTGAAGTAGGATTGCCTTAAAATAAAAATACCAGCTAATATCGTTTACTAGCTGGTATTTTCACCTCAAAAAACTATGTTTCCATGAAAAAACAGTTCAAAGTTAAGTCTTATATTTTAATGACCAAAATAATTGAGAAAAAAATTTAAAATTTATTGGATCAACAAATTGCAACCACGCAAATCTGCATTATCAAGTCTTCCTAAAACACTAAATCCATCTCCATTATACTTGCCCAAATCTTCTGTTTCAATGAATGAACAACTCCAGATATTTGCCAGGTCAATTACATTTATTCCTCCTGAACCTTCTTCAATTATTTCAAATGGATCATTGTATCTGCGCAATAAAATTTTCATCCAGGGTGGAGTATAAAAAATACCATCTCCGGAAGAATATGCCTGACTTAATAATTCAGTCATGCCGTATTCTGAATGAATGCTTTCTACTTTTAGTCCTTTAGAAAGTGTGGCATGTAATTCTTCCTTTGTCATTTCTTGTCTGCGACCTTTCATGCCTCCGGTTTCCATGATAATACATCCACTTAAATCAGCTTGATAGTTCTCAACTAAGTCAAGAAGCGCATAAGAAACTCCAATTAAGAGAATTTTTTTGTCGTTTTTTCTTCTGTTGATGACTTCCAACAATCTGTCTATATCGTTGAGAAAAAAACCACTTTCTTTATCTCTGCTCAACTGCATTAAATGATCAAACATGTAGATTAAAGAAGAGTTTTCATTTTCTAAATAATTGGGTAATAATCCTAAAATCAAATAGTCATCTATGGCACCATAAAATTGTTCAAACCCTTTAATAAATGATAACTGATAGATAGTTGGATCTACCAAATGATGTGTGCTTCTTGTTTGTCCGGTAGTGCCTGAACTTTTGAAAATAATTGAGGTAGGAGCTGTTGATGATTTTATTTCGTGATGCTTGAAAAATGAAATGGGTAAAAAAGGTATTTCTTTTATTGATTTAATCCCCGAAATATCTTTACCCAGCAAGTCTACATATTGACGATAAACGGTGTTGTTGTCATATTGAAATTGAAAAATTTTCAGTGCCAGATCTTCAAATGCATCAGCAGACTGAATTTGAAATATACTTTTCAAATCAAATGGTAATTTATGCGTCACTTGTTCGTTCATCTATTATTAGCTAAATTCGCCTATACTATATGAAGGTAAAGACAAAAATAGTCGTAAATGTATCAACTCTAATGATGGTTTGGCTATTTCTTGCTTGTTTTAAAAGTGAGGAGTACCCTTTGGAACCTATTATTTTAGATGCTTCGGCTGTGGTTTATGGTGATAGTGCCATGGTGTCTTTTGATTTCACTGATGGTGATGCAGATTTGGGATTACCTGTAGAAGATACTACTGGAATTCATCATCCTGATTCATTTTACTACAATAATATTTACCTTGAGTATTATGAAAAAGATGATAATTTGGGTTGGGTAAAGGGACTCAATTTGTCTGGGGATACCATTGTGTTTGGATATAGAATAAAACCCCTTGAAGTTTCAAGTAACACTAAAGGAATTAAAGGAAGAATTGATGTGATGGTTTCTCCACAATACAGAAACATTACTTCTTCTCAGTCTGACACAGTAAAGTTTGTCATCACTTTAATTGACAGGGCGCTTAATCAAAGCAACAAATTTGAAACTCCTGAACTAATTGCATTATAATTCAAAATTATTTACTGATACTTGCATAGTATGCTAATTTATTTACTCTCAAGGTCTGAAAGTTTATACACTACTAAACGTATTTTTCAGGCAGGAATTAATGGTAAACACAATATTCGCGTCATCAATTACATGGAATGTGACTTGTTGGTAGAACACGGAGAATATAAAGTGATTTACGAAAATGAAGAACTTATAACACCTGATTTTGTTATTCCCAGAATAGGTAGCTCAGTTACCTTTTATGGATGTACAGTTGTGAGACATTTTCAGATGATGGGTTCAAAAGTGTTGAATAAGCCTGAAGGGATTTTAAATTCTAGAGATAAGTTCAGAAGTCTTCAATTAATGGTGCAAGGTGGAATTCCAATTCCTAAAACATTTTTTTCAAATGACTTGTATTATGCTGAGCAGATGGTGAAAGATCATTTGGGATATCCATTTATAATGAAAGTGCTAGAAGGAACTCAGGGTCAGGGTGTGTTCTTAGTGAAAAATGAACAGGAAGCAGAAGCCCTTATTGATGAGCATGTGAGTAAAAAAACACGTGTGATTTTGCAGGAATTTATATCTGAATTTTCAGGGAAAGATATTAGGGTTATTGTGGTTTATGGAAAAGTGGTAGCTACCATGATGAGACAGGCCAAAGAAGGAGATTTTAGATCTAATATTCATGCAGGAGGTAGAGGGTTAATTGTTGAATTGACAGCAGAAGAGGAGCAAATTGCAATAAATTCCCTCAGTGTTTTGGGTCTTGATATGGGTGGAGTTGATATTTTAAGATCAGACAAAGGACCTATGGTGATTGAGGTGAATTCATCTCCAGGTTTTGAAGGAATAGAGGGAGTAACTAAAATTCCTGTTGCAGAAATGATGATGGAGTCTATTGAACAAAACTTTTAATCATGGAAATAGCAGGAGTTCATATTCCACCCGGTAAAAATATAACGGTAGATATTCCAATATTTAGATTGCCTACCAATACTCCTATTGATATAATTGCTCATGTTTTCAGGTCTAAGAATGAAGGTCCAACAATGTTGGTTCTTGGTGGAATTCATGGAGATGAATTAAATGGAGTTGAAATTGTTAAACGTGCTGAAAAAAGCAAGATGTTTCACAAGCTGCAAGCAGGAACAGTAATAGCTGTACCGCTTTTAAATGTTTTTGGATTCATCAATTTCTCCAGAGGGCTTCCTGATGGTAAGGATGTAAACAGAAGTTTTCCTGGAACGAAATCTGGCTCACTGGCTTCAAGAGTTGCTTATGCATTAACAAAGGAAATTTTACCACATGTTGATTTCGGAATTGATTTTCATACAGGTGGAAAGAGTATTTACAATTTCCCACAGTCACGTGCATATTCTGCAGATCCGGCAAGCATTCAGCTAGCAGAAGAGTTTGGAATGCCATGTTTTATTAAAGGAGGATTGCTTAATAAATCATTGCGTAAAACAGCCCATAAAATGGGAATTCCTATGATTGTTTTTGAGGGTGGAGAATCTTCAAGAATGGATGAGTTTTCAGTAGATGAAGCATTAAAGGGGATTCAAAGAGTGCTAGTAGCAAGAAATATGGTGCCGGCTAAAAAAGTTGCCTCAAATAAACCGATTGTGATTGAAAGAAGTATTTGGGTGCGCGCAAATAGATCTGGAATTTTTAGATGCATTAAACAATCAGGAGATTTCGTGAAAAAAGGAGATATCTTAGGTACTATTTCAGGACCTTTTGGAAATTTTGAAGTAAAGGTCAAAGCCAAAAATGACGGCTTTATATACGGACACAATAATTTACCGGTAATCTCTCAAGGAGATGCATTATTTCATATTGGAATTGTAGCGGTTACTTAAAATACCAGTAAGACTGCTGTTGATACAATTACTAATGTGATACTCACAACTAAGATTTTCTCTTTTAAAGAGATGTCAGACTTTGATTTGCTTTGAAACATTTGATCAAATACGTAGGTAACAACTTTAGTCATGTGTAAGAGTTTTAGTAGTTCATTTAAAAGTAAACTGACTTTTTATGGTCAAATTCTTTTACTCTAATTTACAACAGAAAGTTACTTGACTAAAATCTCTTTTCGACGATTGGAATAAAATACTCGGTAAGTGCCGGGAGGTAAATTGTGGAGGTCAACTGAGCTTCCATTCCCTCTTTTGAAAATGAGCTCATTTGAATCGTAAATTTCATAGGACACAAATGAACTGAACGTCAATATTTTATCTGTAGGATTGTATTGTAGCTTTACTTTTTTCTGCTTGAATTTTTTTGAAGTGATTGGATCAGAATATGCACTTTGACCATTAATTGTTGCTACAACAGCTCTGAATTGGTTTTCTCCGGGATGAATGTATTTTGAAACATTAAAAGTGACAGGAATTGAATCAGTGATATTAAAATTCTGATCAATTTTCACCCAACGATCCCATTTGAATTGTTCAATTTGAACCCATAATTTAAGGTCAGGATATACTTGCGACACTGTCCACTTAAGCGTGCTGTCGTTTTCAAATTCGAATGTCTTAACGGGTAAAATCTCCTTAGGCATGAAGTCATTAGGATTTAAAATTCTAAAATCACAACGCTCAGGATAATAGATTTGAACTTTTACAGATTGATACATATCTAGATCCAATTTGTTATTTATATCAATCTGATATCCTTCATAAAGTATATTCGGATAAACTTTACCGTTTACCGCTACTGAATCAAAACAATCACATTCATGCCATGGTTTGGTAACACCATCTCTGCACTGCACAGTTAGGTTCATCCCATTAAAAAAACCATTGAATTCGTAAATTTTTGACTGTGTATTTCCATCTTTTGTCCAGATTAAAAAAGCGAAAAAGGCAATTAAAGATGTTTTAATATGTGTAGAATAATCAGTCATTACAAAAGCATGTACAAATACTTGGCCGAAGTATAATTTACAATAAAAAGCGCATTACAGCATCATAAAACTCATCAGGTGATTCAGCATGCACCCAGTGTCCTGCATCATCTAAAGTGTGAATTTTAGAAAAAGGAAATTTGTGATGAATCTCATCATAATCTGATTCAAGAATGTAATTACTCTTAGCTCCTCGAATAAATAAAGTATCAGTATCTATAGTTTCAAATGGAATTTCAGAAATAATGTTAGGCATTTGCTCAACTAACACAGGTAAATTAATGCGCCATGCTAGCTGTCCTTTTTCTTTCCAATAAAGATTCTTAAGTAAGAATTGCCTAACGCCCCAATTATCAATTTTTTTAGCCAATTCTTGGTCTGCTTCTGTTCTTGATTTAATAGTATCAAGATCTAAAGACTCCAATCCCTCAATTATAATGTCGTGATGCATTGGGTATCCTTTGTGACTGATATCCGCAACAATCATTTTATCTATTAATTCAGGATATTTGGCAGCAAAACCAATGGCAGTTTTTCCTCCCATTGAATGACCCAAAATATTGATATTATTTTCTCCAAGATCTTCTACTAATTCATGAAAATCTTCAACCATCAAATCGTAATCAAACTCATCTGAGTGAGGAGAGTGGCCATGATTTCGTTGATCTACAAAATATACTTTAAAGTATTCTCCAAATTTTTTACCCAGCGTCTGCCAATTATCAGATGAACCAAACAATCCGTGCAAAATAAAAAGTGGTTTTCCTTCTCCTATTGTTCTGTAGTGTAGTTTCAAAGTAATAATTTTTTATACATGTTAATGGTGTTCTCTAATCCCAAATAAATGGCATCTGAGATTAAAGCATGTCCTATGGATACTTCTAGTAAATCTGTAATTTCATCTGCAAAAAACTCAAGATTCTCTAAACTTAAGTCATGACCGGCATTAATACCAAGTCCATTTTTAGTCGCAATGGCAGCTGATTCCTTATAAGGTGCTATTGCTGCTGCTTTGTCTTTTGAATAGTTGTGCGCATAAGGACCTGTGTAAAATTCAATTCTGTCAGCTCCAACTTTTGCAGCATTTTCAATCATTTTGGCATCAGTTTCTATAAATAGAGAAGTTCTAATTCCCATACTGTGCAGCCTTTGAATAACTTCAACCAAAAAATCGTAATTCTTAACCGTGTCCCATCCATTTTCTGATGTTAAAACATCCGGTGGGTCTGGAACCAATGTTGCTTGAGTTGGTTTTACATCCGCAATTATTTTCATGAATCTTTCATCCGGATATCCTTCAATATTGTATTCTGTAGTGATTAAAGGAGCTATATCATATACATCTTTTAACGTGATATGTCTTTCGTCCGGTCTTGGATGAATTGTAATTCCGTCTGCACCAAATAACTGGCAGTTTTTTGCAGCTTCAGTAACGCTTGGAGTGTTGCCTCCTCTGGCGTTTCTTAAAGTCGCAATTTTATTGATGTTAACACTTAATTTAGCTGACATTGTACTTGAATTCTTCAAAATTTGATTTCAAATTTATCATTGTTAGTACAATTAATAGTTACTTTAGTCGATATAATTAATAAGACATCTCACAACATTAATGAGAGCAGGAGAGTTGATATCAGAAATAATCCCACCACTTAAGTCATCAGAAACTGGTGAAAAAGCAATGGGCTGGATGGATGAGTTACGTGTAAGTCATCTTCCGGTGGTTGATGGACACGATTATAAAGGATTAATCTCTGAGAATGATATTTATGATATGGCAGACCCGTCTTTTAAGATAAAAGACAGTTTTCCAAATCTTCCAAAACCCTTCATTTATTCAGATCAACATGTATATGATGTGATGAAAATGATTGCGGACCTTAAAATCACTGTGGTGCCCATTTTAGATGAAAACAATCATTATATAGGATGTACTGATTTATTGTTTTTAATGTCTCAAATTACTGCTGTAAACTCTATTAAAGAGCCAGGTAGTATTTTGGTTTTAATCATGAATACGCATGATTATTCATTAACTCAAATTGCGAGAATAGTTGAAGAAAACAATGCTAAAGTGTTGAGTTCTTTTATTACTTCTAAAGAAGAGAGTACTGAAATTGAGGTGACTTTGAAAATCAATAGTGAAAACATTGACCGTATTATTCAAACCTTTAACAGATACAACTACACCATTAAAGCAACTTTCCAAAAAGGAGCTTTTCAGGATGATTTGAAGAGAAGGTATGATGAGTTGATGAACTATTTGAAAATGTAAGTATGCGAGTAGGAATTTACGGAAAGGCTTTTGACGATTCGTTCATCCCCAACATCCAGGTGTTGTTTAACACTATGAAATTATTTGGTTGGGAAGTAACCGTATATGAACCATTTCTCGCTTTTTTACGTCCCAGAATTTCAATGGATATTGATCCTAACGATTTTAACAAGTTTGTAGATATTAAGGATAATATTGACATCCTTTTAAGTATTGGAGGGGACGGAACATTTCTTGAAACTATTCACATTGTAAGAGATAGTGGAATTCCAATTTTAGGTATCAATACAGGAAGATTAGGGTTCTTGGCTTCAACTTCCAGAGATAATATTAAATCTTCTTTGCAAGACATTAAAGATGGTAAGTACAGATTACAAACAAGATCTTTACTAACACTTGAAACAGAAGATAATCTCTTTGGTGAAGACAATTTTGCTTTGAATGAGCTGACAGTTCACAAAAAGGAGACTTCTTCAATGATCACCATCCACACATATATCGGTGATTTGTATTTGAACAGTTATTGGGCTGATGGATTGATTGTAGCCACACCAACAGGATCAACAGCTTATTCATTGAGTTGTGGAGGGCCTATTATTGTTCCGGGAGCAACCGATTTTGTGATCACTCCAATTGCACCACATAATTTAAACGTTCGTCCGGTTGTAGTACCTGACTCAAGAACTATCCGCCTTAAAATTGAAGGTAGAGGTCAAAATTATCTTTGCTCACTTGATTCTAGATCAGTAACCATTGATTCTGCAATTGAATTAGTGGTTAGAAAAACAGAATTTGAAATCAATGTGATTCAAACTGAAGGGCAAAACTTCCTTAATACAATCCGCAACAAAATGATGTGGGGACTGGATAGAAGAAACTAAGTCCATTTCTTTTTTACCGCATTATTATCTCCATGTTAAAACATCTTTTTGGTTGAAAATCAATCAACAATGAAACGCTCTGTTACTCAGTAAAAAATCCTTCCTTCAAAATAAAATAGTTAATAACTATGAAAACTATTTGTAAATTTTTTGAAGAAGGTAACTACCTTTTACTCTAAAGAATAACAAAGCAAAAACTCTTTGACATAATCTATGGCGAAAAAAACCACTACTAAACAGAAAAAGATATTCGTGCTCGACACATCAGTGCTTTTGTTTGATCACGACTCTATCAACAATTTTGAAGACAATGATGTTGCAATTCCTATCACCGTATTGGAAGAGTTGGACAACTTCAAAGTAGGTAATGATACCAAAAACTTCCAGGCCAGAGAAGTAATTCGATCTCTGGATAAACTTTCGGGAACCACAGGGATAAATGACTGGGTAAGCCTTGGAAGAAGAAAAGGTAAGATCAAAATTGTAATGTCCAACCTTGTAAATGGACGAGATGCCGAAAAAGTATACGGTCACGGTAAAAACGATCACAAAATAATCAATGCAGCTATAACACTTGCAGACACCGAAAAGGATAAGCATGTGGTGATGGTGACAAAAGACATCAACTTAAGATTAAAGGCAAAAGCGATTGGTCTTACATCAGAAGATTACCTGACAGGTAAAGTAAAAGATGTCAAGAAAATGGCGGACGGTTTTCCTGTTTTGGAGGATATTGATTCGGCTGTTATCAATGAATTATATAAAAAAGGTAAGATTGAAGAAAATGGCGTGTTAGGTCAGCAAAAGCAAGCCAATGGTTACTACATATTAAAAAGTGGTAAAGATTCAGTTTTAACCAGATATGATGCGGCTGATGAAATGATTGAAAGAGTAGAGAAGGAGTACATCTACAGCATCAAACCAAGAAATGCAGAACAAGCATTTGCCGTTAACGCCCTTTTAAATGATGAAATCAAACTGGTGGCCTTACAAGGAGTCGCCGGAACAGGAAAAACGCTTTTGGCTCTAGCTTCTGCTTTAGAGCAAAAAAACAAGTACAGTCAAATCATTTTAGCGCGTCCTATTATTCCTTTAAGTAATAGAGATATTGGATATTTACCTGGTGATGCAGAGGATAAAATTTCTCCCTACATGCAGCCATTGTGGGACAACTTGAAATTCATCAAAAGCCAGTTTAAATCAACAGAGAAAAAACACAAGGTCTTGGATGAAATGGAAAAATCCGGCGAGTTGTCAATTACTGCTTTAGCTTTTATCAGAGGACGTTCATTGTCAAATGTGATGTTCATTATTGATGAGGCGCAGAATCTAACTCCTCACGAGATAAAGACAATTATTACGCGTGCAGGTCAGGGGACAAAAGTTGTGTTTACAGGAGATATCAACCAAATTGATACACCATACATGGACGAAGAATCTAATGGTTTAACTTATTTGATTGATAGGTTGAAAGGGCATCCGCTATTTGCAAGTGTGAGACTTGAAAAAGGTGAAAGATCTGAATTGGCGAATTTGGCCAATGAATTGTTGTAGGCTGTCACTTTTCTAAACAGTCTTTCGTCTCATTGTTATGATGAGATGGATTTACACATTGTTGCTTTTTGTTTCACATTTTACTGTTGCACAAACTCCATTACATTTTGTAGAGTTAGGGGCTGAACCCGCTCAATGTAGATTGTATAATTACCAAAGTGGAAATGGTGTTGTGTATGCTGCAGTGGCTGGTGGTGTACCCAGTTATGATTACGTGTGGATAAATATCAATACTACGGATAGCACAACCAATAGTACTTGGGGTGGTTTAAATCCAGGATGGTATACCATTAAAGTAACAGATGCAGTTGGAGATACATTGGTAGATTCTGTTTATGTGGACTCCTTGAATCCGCATTCATCATTTGACATAAGTTCTAATCAACCTTTTACTGGTTTAAGTGGTTTGGTAATAGGGGAGGCGCCGCTTGCAGTTGATCTGGAAATTACCAATCAGCAGTGGTTAGCGTATCCGAATTGGCCTATGTTTGATAATAGATTTTTTAGATGGAAATTAGGCAATCAGGGCTGGACAGATAGTTTGTCATTGGCGGATGCATTTCAACAAAACATGCATTTTAATACCCAATCAATACAAGAAGTTTGTTTGGCGGTATGGAATAAAAACAGCTGCGCAGATACCTCTTGTGTTTCGTTTAATATTCTTTTTCCCTCATCCTTCGTGAGTGGGCCAAATACTTTGGCAACTATTTCTTCAAATAAATCGCAGAATCAAATTACAGTATTTTTGGAAGAAGAGGGCCAGTATGAATTTCTAATCTATTCTTCTCAGGGAATTTTGTTAGAAAATCACACTATTGATGAACTATGCAATGTTTTGCCTTTTTACAAGTCTTCAGGAAATTATATATACCAACTTAAGAATAAGTTGACCGGTGAGGTACTTGAAGCCTCTCAATTCCTATTCTAAAAATTCACTCCCGTGTGAAATATAAATCCGAAGTGACTTTTGAAACCCGTTGAGGTGTTTACAAAATCTCTTGAGTATTGATCTGGATAATAGTTGATTCCGGGTTGTAAAACGATACTGAGTGAAAAGGTTTTTCCAAATGAAAAAATCACGCCTCCTTCAGCTCCCAATGTTAGGGTGTTGATATAATCTAATTGGTTGTATGTGTAAGTAGAAAAACCACCAATATTAGGAGTGAGCCAAAAATCTTCCTTTACCCAATTAGGAAAATATTTGTGTAAAACAATTGTTGCTCCGGTTTGTGAAATACCGGGAGCGGGTTTGTAAAATCTGTAATTGACAATAGATCTTATTTGTATACTAAACAGATTTTCAAATCTATATTCATAGTTGATAGGAACAATGTTTACTTCCAGTGCTTTGATAGTGTCATATGGTTCAGCTAAAAAGGAAGGTTGAATTCCAATGTAGTGATGTTTGCCCATAACATTTTGACTTTTCACAATAAATGAAAAGCTAATGATAATCAAGAGTAGTAGACCTTTTTTAATCATATCTTGCCTACAAATATACCAACTGAATTCATTCATTATCTTTGTGCTCCAAATTTGAATTATCATGCCAAAAAATTTTGTAGAAGAATTAAGATGGAGAGGAATGTTACAAGACATCATTCCCGGAACTGAAGAACTTTTAGAAAAAGAAGTTGTTACCGGTTATGTTGGTTTTGATCCTACTGCAGATTCATTGCATGTTGGAAGCATGATTCCAATTTTATTGTTGATGCATTTACAAAAAGCCGGTCATAAGCCAATTGCTTTGGTTGGTGGTGCGACAGGGATGGTAGGTGATCCTTCTGGAAAATCAGATGAAAGAAATTTGTTGGACGAGGAGACGCTTAACAAAAATGTTGCTGGAGTAAAAGCGCAGTTAGAACAATTCTTAGATTTTAATTGTGGCGAAAATTCTGCCGTTTTGGTGAATAATTACGATTGGATGAAGGAATGGTCGTTTTTAGAGTTTATCAGAGATATTGGAAAGCACATTACAGTTAATTACATGAGTGCTAAAGATTCTGTGAAAAAGAGAATTGAAACCGGAATTTCTTTCACAGAGTTTTCGTACCAATTGGTTCAGGGTTATGATTTCTTGCATTTACATGAAAATATGGGATGCAAATTACAAATGGGTGGTTCAGATCAATGGGGAAATATAACTACTGGTACTGAGATTATCAGACGTAAAGTACAAGGTGATGCTTATGCTTTTACTTGTCCTTTAATGACAAAAGCAGATGGTGGCAAGTTTGGAAAAACTGAATCAGGTACTGTTTGGTTAGATCCAAATAGAACTTCTCCTTTTCAATTTTATCAGTTTTGGATCAATACTACTGATGCAGATGCAGGTAAATACATTAGAACTTTTACTTTTTTGGATAAAGAAACAATTGAAGGTTTAGAAGCTAAACATGCCGAAGCTCCTCATGAAAGATTATTACAGAAAACTTTAGCAGAAGAGATTACCAAAATGGTTCACGGACAAACTGGATTAGATCAGGCAGTAAAAGCAACAAGTATTCTTTTTAATAAAAATGCCACTATTCAAGAGCTTTTGAATGAGATGTCTTTGAATGATTTATTAAGCAGTATGCAAGGGGTTGTTCAAGCAAATGTTAGTAAAGAGGATGTGGCTAAAGGAATTGGGATTATTGATGCTTTGTCTGCTAAAACAGGATTTTTAAAATCTAACGGTGAAGCTAGAAGAGAATTAAAAGGAAATGCCATTTCTGTTAATCGAGAAAAAGTAACAGAAGATTATGTGATCACAAATGATGATCTAATTAATGATCAAGTGGTGCTGTTATCGCACGGTAAAAAGAAGAATTACGTGATAATTGTTCAGTAAAAACCGAAAAAACATAGTTGAAAAATTAACACGAGTTATAGTTAGTGTTAAATATCAATACAAATATAAACACTTTAACGGTCCTCAAAGCCTTCTATTTAATCGTTTTAGCAATTGGTTGTTGATAAGTATTTTAACACCCTGTGAAAAAGTAAGTTTTTGTTCCTAAGTAAAAAGCACTATTTTGGCGGCCTTGAAAGCTTAATTGTGTGGTCTTTTACCACGGCTACTACACCTACCTCTTAACTCATGAAAAGAACATTTGCCCATGCGCAATTATTCCTTTTGGTCGTATTGTTGTTTTCAGCAACTTATTCCCATGCTCAATTAACCATTGATTTTAGAATGGCTATTGTCTCTACAGATGTAGATGACATGGATGCAGCCATGGCGGGTTCAATTTTAGGTGGTGATAGTGACCCAGTTTGGCAATATGCTGTAACTGATCTTCCATTTGCCACTACTTTACAAGGTAGTTTTGCCCCTGGAGAAATTAATTGTGCGGGTAGTTATTTATTAAATGATGTTTTCTTTACTCAAACTTATCCTGCAGGCTGTAATACACCTACTGATTATACGCTAGAATTAACAGCCGGTGAAAAGGATAATGGATCTTCCAACGTTTTGACGGGTGATGACGCCTATGTAAATCAGACTTATAACATACCGGCAATTTCATTAACCTACCCTACTGGTGGTTGGTTGAGTTTGGGAACCTATACTTTAACTGCACCTGGAACTGATTGCGGTTCAACCGGTACTGTTACCTGGACATTTGAAGTTGAGTATCAAACTGTTGGACAAACAGAATATATTGCACCTTCAATATCTTGTTTACCTGGGAGTGTAACTCAAAATGTTGATGCTGGATCATGTGGAGCCATAGTAAATGGAATTTCACCTGTTTCTGCAACAGATAACTGCGGGGTCGCAGCTCAAACCTGGATTTTTTCTGGTGCTACAGTAGATACTTCAGCAGCATTGGGTATCAATGATGCAAGTGGAATGTTTTTCAATCCTGGTATTACAACAGTTACTTATACCATTCAGGATTATTCAACAAATGCAGCAAGTTGTAGTTTCACTGTAGAGGTAATTGATAATGTAAATCCTTCAATGACTTGCCCAAATGATACTACTTTAAGTCCTGCCGCTACATGTACGGCCATTGTGAATAATTTGGCGCCGGTAATTGTAGATAACTGTACTCCGGCATTTGTTACCTGGACAATGTCTGGCTCTACTACCGGTTCATCTCCCTTAACAGGAATAAATGATGTTAGTGGAGAGTCATTTAATCCGGGAGTCACTTCTGTAGTCTATGAAATGGAAGATCCAGGAGGGAATTCTCTGAATTGTAATTTTGATGTAACAGTAATTGATAATACGCTACCTTTAATAAGTTGTCCTTCAAACATTACTCAAAACAATGATGCAGGCTCATGTGGTGCAATAATTAATTACACTGCACCAGTTGGTACCGATAACTGTACAGGTGCTTCAACATTAATGACAGCTGGTCTTACTTCAGGTTCATTATTTCCAATTGGTACAACAACTGTTACTTATGAAGTAACCGACCTTGCTTCAAATACTGCTACATGCTCGTTTGATGTAACTATTTCTGATACAGAAAACCCTGTAATTTCATGTCCGGGTAATATTGCGCAAAATAACAGCACAGGATCTTGTGGAGCAATTGTTAACTACGTTACTCCGGTTGGTACGGACAACTGCACGGGTTCAACTACATCAATGATCGCCGGTCAGGCATCAGGGACATTATTCCCAATAGGAACAACAATAGTTACTTATCAGGTGGTTGATGCTTCAGGGAATTCTGCGCAATGCTCGTTTAATGTTACTATTACTGATACGCAAAACCCTGTCTTATCTTGTCCAGCAAATATTAATGTCAATAATGATCCAGGATCATGTGGAGCTATAGTAACTTATACTACTCCTGTTGGTACAGATAATTGTCCTGGTGCCACTACTACAATGACAGCAGGTCAAGCAACTGGTACTTTGTTTCCAATTGGAACTACCACCGTTAGTTATCAAGTAATTGACGCGTCCGGTAACACAGCAAATTGTTCATTTGATGTAACAGTTTCTGATAATGAAAGTCCTGTATTGACATGCCCAACTAATATAACTGTAAACAGTGATCCTGGAGTTTGTGGGGCTACAGTAACATATACAGCTCCTGTAGGAACAGATAATTGCCCGGGAGTAACAACCACCATGACTGCCGGTCAGGCATCCGGAACAGTTTTTCCTATTGGAACTACAGTAGTTACTTATCAAGCAACTGATGCATCAGGAAATGTTACCACTTGCTCTTTCAATGTAACTGTTAATGATGCTGAATTACCTGTAATCAGCTGTCCAGCTACTTTTAGTCAAAACAATGATGCTGGAGTATGCGGTGCAACTATTAATTATACTACACCTGTAGGAACCGATAACTGCCTGGGTGCTTCAACAGTAATGACAAGTGGATTAGCTTCCGGTTCATTGTTTCCGATTGGAACCACAACAGTAGGATATCAAGTAACAGATGCATCAGGAAATGTTGCTTCATGTTCATTTGATGTAACTGTAGTTGATGCTGAGAATCCTGTTATAACATGTCCTTCAAATATTTCACAAAATTCAAACCTTACTACATGTAGCGCAGTTGTGACTTATACAGCTCCGGTTTATAGTGATAATTGCCCGTCTCCTGTTATGAATATGACAGCAGGGTTTGTAAGTGGTGCTTTATTTCCTGTTGGAGTAACGCCTGTTACTTATCAGGTAACTGATGCTTCAGGTAATACTTCTCAATGTACTTTTAATGTTACAATTAATGATAATGTCAACCCAATAATAAATTGTCCAAGTGATATTAATGCTAACACTGATCCGGGAAGTTGTGATGCTGTAATTACTTACACGGCGCCTGTCGGAACAGATAACTGTAGTGGTTCAGTAACTTCAATGCTTTCTGGTTTAACTTCGGGCTCAGCTTTCCCAATAGGAACAACAACCGTAACTTATCAAGTTATTGATGCTAGTTCTAATTCTGCTCAATGTTCTTTTGATGTAACAGTTGATGACAACGAAAATCCTGTTATTACTTGCCCATCTAACATTACAACAAACAATGATTTAAATGCATGTGGTGCAACTGTAGCATATGGAACACCGGTTGGAACTGATAACTGTGCTGGTGCAACTACTACAATGACAGCTGGATTAACTTCAGGAGCTTTTTATCCAATAGGTGTTACTACAAATTCATTCCAAGTAGTTGATGCATCCGGAAATACGGCAAATTGTTCATTTACAGTTACAGTTAATGATTCTCAGATTCCGCTTATCACTTGTCCGGGAAATATCAATGTAAATAATGATGCAGGTATTTGCGGTGCAACGGTTAACTACAGTACACCTGTAGGAACCGATAACTGTCCGTCTCCGGTTACGTCAATGTTAACAGGACAGGCTTCAGGTACTCAATTTCCAATAGGAACAACAACTGTAACTTATCAAGTAGTTGACGCCAATTCAAATTCTGCTCAATGTTCATTCAACGTAACTGTAACGGATAATCAAAATCCAACCTTAAGTTGTCCATCAAACATTACTGTTCCGAATCTTAATAATAATTGCGGAGCAATTGTAAGTTATACTGCTCCTGTAGGAACCGATAATTGTCCTGGAGTATCTACAACAATGACAGCTGGATTCGTAAGTGGTGCTTTGTTTCCTGGAGGAGTAACAGTGCAAACATTCCAATCTATTGATGCTGCAGGAAATACTTCAACATGTAGCTTTACTGTAACGGTTGAAGATCAACAAAATCCTGTAATAACTTGTCCAGCCGATATTACTACAAATAATGATGTGGGGAACTGTTCAGCAGTGGTGAACTATACAGCTCCTGTAGGAACCGATAATTGCCCATCTCCGGTAACTTCATTATTAAGTGGATTGACTTCTGGAAGTACGTTCCCAATTGGTACAACAACTGTCATTTATCAAGTTGTAGACGGTAACTCAAATACTACTCAGTGTTCTTTTAATGTAATAGTTAATGACACTGAAAATCCAACAATTAGTTGTCCTGCGAATATTACTGCCAATAATAGTACAGGATTATGCGGTGGAATGGTAAATTATACTGCACCGGTAGGAACAGATAATTGTCCTTCTTCTACCACTTCACTTTTTAGTGGGCAGGCATCAGGTACAATTTTCCCTATTGGAACTTCAGCAGTTGTGTATCAAGTAACAGATGCATCTGGAAACACTGCACAATGTTCATTTGATGTAACTGTTATAGATACTCAGAATCCAACTATTTCTTGCCCTACAGCAGTTAATATTTCCAATGGCTTGGGCGCATGTGATGCTGTAGTTAATTATTCTAATCCTGTTGTCAATGACAACTGCGCAGGATCAACTTTTGCATTGTTCAGTGGATTGCCAACAGGTTCAAATTTCCCTGTAGGAACATCAACTGTAGTGTATGAGGCAACAGATGCATCAGGTAATACGGCTCAATGTTCATTTGATATAAATGTATTTGATACAGAAAATCCAACAATTACTTGTCCTGCAGATGTTACGGTTGGGAATGATTTAGGAACATGTGGTGCAGTTGTTAATTATACGGCACCTGTTGGAGTTGATAATTGTACAGGTGCAACAACAACATTATTGAGTGGATTAGCATCAGGTCTTACGTTCCCTGTTGGGACAACAACTGTATCTTATCAAGTTGTTGATGCTAGTGGAAATAATGCTCAGTGTGCTTTCAACGTGACTGTAGACGATACAGAAAATCCAACCATTTCTTGTCCTGCGAATATGACGGTAAACAATGATCCTGGAATTTGTGGAGCTACAGTTACTTATACAACTCCTGTGGGAACTGACAACTGTCCTTCACCTACAACTTCGCTTGCCTTTGGACAACCTTCAGGTTCAGTTTTTACTGCCGGTTCATCACCAATAATTTACGAAGTACAGGATGCGGCAGGTAACATTACTCAGTGCTCTTTCACAATTACAGTTGTAGATATAGAAAATCCAACTATTACTTGTCCTACCAATTTAACTGTTTCAAATGATCCTGGAACTTGTACTGCAACTGTTACTTATGGTGTTCCGGTAACAGCCGATAATTGTGGAATTGCAACAACATCTGTAATAGCAGGTCCGGCAAGTGGAAGTGTTTTTAATGCTGGTATTACAACAATAACGTATGAAACTGCAGACAATGATGGAAACACAGCTCAATGTACTTTTGACATTGAAGTGATAGACACAGAAAATCCTACTATCAGTTGTCCTTCAAACATTTTAGTGAACAATGATCCTGGTGCTTGTGGTGCCATAGTGAATTTTACCAATCCTGTTGGGGTAGACAATTGTGCAGGTCCAACTACATCTTTGTTAAGTGGTATAGCTTCAGGTGGGTCGTTTCCTTTAGGAACAACAGTAAATACTTTTGAAGTGATAGATGCGGCAGGAAATAGCGCAACTTGTTCTTTTGATATTACAGTGAATGACGCAGAAGCTCCCGGAATTATCTGTCCAACTGATCAGATTGTAAGCAATGACCCTGGTGTTTGTGGAGCTGTAGTTAACTATCTTGATCCTGTAGTGACTGACAATTGTCCTGGTCAGACTTTTGCAATGATTAGCGGAGTTGTTTCTGGTAGTTTATTTCCTTCAGGAGTTACAACAACTACATTCCAGGCAATAGATGCTAACGGTAATACGGCTCAATGTTCTTTTGATGTAACAGTAAATGATACTGAGGCTCCTACTGTAACTTGTCCTGCAACAGTTACGGCAAATAGTAATCCTGGACAGTGTTCAGCAACGGTAACATATGGGACACCTGTTATTACAGATAACTGTGCCGCAGGAGGATCTGTTGTTATTGCTGGATCACCCTCAGGATCAGTTTTCCCTGTTGGAACATCAACAATCACATATGAAGGATCTGATGTTGCAGGTAACACAGCTCAATGCACTTTTGATATAATAGTTATTGATGTTGAAGATCCAACAATTACTTGTCCGGCAAACATATCTACAACTAATGATCCGGGAACTTGTGGAGCAACGGTAAGTTATCCACCAATTATTGGCTTAGATAACTGTACAGGAGTAACAACTGCAATATTCTCTGGTTTACCTTCTGGATCAGTTTTCCCTGGTGGAATTACAACGGTAGTTTTTGAAGCAACAGATGGAGCCGGAAACACTGCACAATGTTCGTTTGACGTCAATGTAATTGATACTGAAATCCCTTCTGCAGTTTGTGCATCAGACATCACAGTGAATAATGATTCATCAGTGTGTGGTGCAATAGTAGTTTATGCTGATCCTGTAGTTACTGACAATTGTACTAATCCAACAATTAATGTTTTGAGTGGTTTACCTTCAGGATCTACTTTCCCAATTGGAACTACAACAAACTTGTTAGAGATAGTTGATGTAAGTGGAAATACTGCAACTTGTACATTTGATATTACAGTTGTGGATGTTGAACCTCCGGTGGTTATTTGTCCGGCAACGCAAACTGTTGCGGCTAATGCTAACTGTGAATTTACTTTGCAAAATTATGTGGGTTCTGCTACTATTGATGATAACTGTGGGTCGTACACTGTTCTTCAAACACCAGCTCCTGGTACCATACATCAGGCATTTGCAGATGTTACACTAATAGCGACAGATCAATTTGGAAATGTTGATAGCTGTACTTTCCAGGTATTAGCAAACGATAATACAGCTCCTATTTTGCAATGTCCTACTCAACACACTGATTACTTCTCTAATGTTTGTGATTTACAATTGCCGGATTACGTTGGTTTGTTGACGATTACAGAAAATTGTAACGTTTATAATTATGTTCAAACTCCTGCGCCGGGAACAATGATTTATGCAGATACAATTTTAAATTTTGTTGTAACTGATGCAGCCGGAAACACTAGTTCTTGTTCTTTTGACTTATTTGTACAAGATTCAACTCCTCCAACCGTATCATGTCCACCACAAGACATTGAGGTGTTCTTTAGCTCAATCTGCGACTTTGAGGTTCAAGATTATTCGGCTTTTGTAACAACTTATGATAACTGTGGACCTGTAACTTATATCCAAAGTCCATTACCTGGTGATACAATTTATGCTTTACAGCCGGTTTCAATTATCGCTACTGATATTAATGGAAATACAACTACTTGTACTTTTAATGTAATCCCTAAAGATACTGTTCCTCCTGCCTTGATGTGCCCACCTGATCAGGTTGAGTATTTTGATGATAGTTGTGCTTTTACAATTCCTGATTATATGCCTTTGGCAACAATTATAACAACTTGTGAAAACATTCCATTGACACAAAATCCACCTCCTGGAACTGTTGTAACAGGGCCAACCACAATTGCTTTATCAGGAACTGACGTTTCTGGGAATGTCAATATTTGTACTTTCAATGTAACTTTATTAGACACTATAAGTCCGATTATTACTTGTCCGGCTGATATTTATTCTTGTGACACAACCGTTACTTATTCACCACCTACAGCAACTGATAACTGTAATGTATTGAGTATTGTTAGGACTTCTGGTCCAGTATCTGGTAGTGCATTCCCTATGGGTACAACAACCATTACTTATGAAGCAACAGATGATTACGGAAATACTGATGTCTGCAGTTTTGATGTAATAGTACTTCCTTTACCTGAACTTTCATCTACAGAGCAAGATATAACTTGTTATGGAGAAACAGATGGAGCGATAGATGTTACAGTAAACAGTGGTTCAGCACCATTTACTTATGAATGGTCTACAGGTGCAACAACTGAGGATATTAATGGACTGGGACAAGGTGATTACACTATTGTTGTTGTAGATAAATACGGTTGTACAGATACTTTGACAGAGTCAATCGTTGAGCCGCCAATATTAGATGTTTCTTATACCACTATCCTTAAAGGGTGTAATGGCTTTACAGATGGATACATCAAGTTAGGTGTGCAAGGTGGTACTCCGCCATATAGTTTCAACTGGTCACCTGCTGTAGGAGCTGGAACTACTGCTCAAAACTTACCTCCAGGGGATTATAGCATTTCATTAGTAGATGTTCAGGGATGTTCAGTAGATACAACATTTACTGTTGAAGAAGCAGATACAATAAGCATTGAAGGTGAGTTGTCAATTTATGAAGATCCATTCAATATTTCAGATGAAGGATTGTCAGATGGTTGGATTGATATAACTGTTTCTGGAGGTATACCGCCGTACAATTATAGCTGGGATAATGGATCAATGGATGAGGATTTAGAAGATATTCCTGCCGGCACATATACAGTGTACATTGATGATGATGGAGGATGTCAGGGTACAGCTACATTCACATTGATTGAGCCTAAGAATTTAGATATCGCTAATGCATTGAGTCCGAATGGTGATGGTATGAATGATTATTTAATCATTAAAAATGTTGAATACTTCCCTAATAATAAGTTGATTGTAATGAACCGTTGGGGAGATGTAGTTTACGAGAAGGCTGGCTACAATAATGATTGGGATGGAAAAGCCAACAAAGGTGTTGTGCTATATGGTAAGAAGTTGCCGGAGGGATCTTACTTCTACATCTTTGATCCGGGAGACCCGAATTATAAGAAGATGGAGGGTTATATAATAATTAATTGATGCAGGAGATGAAGAAGATTTTATACATATTGTTTTTGTTAATTGTGCATCAAGGATTTGCTCAAAACAGAGTGAATTATAGCCAATACATGCATAACCATCAGATTTTTAACCCTGCTTATACATCTGAAGATAAAGAGTTGGGAGCTTCAGCTTTATACCGTAATCAATGGATGGGGATTAAAGGAGCACCTTCAAGTTTTATTGGAAACTTTTATGTGAGTACAGGAAGATCAAAGTTTGATGCTCAATTCTTGTATGATCGCATTACGATATTTAGTCATTTGGAGGCAGGATTATCTTATAGCTATACTATCAAATTGGGTGTAGCAACAAGAATGTCTTTTGGGATTAAAGCAACTTATAATCAGCAAACTTACGATTATAATCAGCTGCATTATTTTGATGGTGGAGATCCTAATTTAATTGGGGTAGTTAAAACTCAAGGAGTCAATTTTGGAACAGGATTGTTCTTTAGACATGGAGACTGGCACGCAGGATTAGGAGCGCCTTATTTATTTGCCAACAGAAACTTGAACAGTGCATCTGAATTGTACAATGATGTGAGTTATCAGCACTTTTACATTACCGGAGGATACAAAGTGATTAATAATAGATCTATGACATTTTATCCAACCAGTATGATTAAATGGACAGCTGGAGCTCCTGTGAGTTTATCAGTAGACGCTAACTTCCTTTTCAATAATTTGATTTGGGGATCAGTTGGCTATAAAACCGGAAACACTATAGTGTTATCCACTGGGGTATTGCTTTGGAAAAACTTTAAAATCATATACTCTTATGATTTAAGTTTAGGAAAAGTAAGTAAGTATGGAGGAATGACTCACGAAATTTCAATGGGATATGGAATGGATTTATTTAGTAAAAATTCATTCGTTAAACGAAAATTTGTCACCAGAAAAGGTGGTAGAATGAGAAACAAGAGAAGAAATTGGAGATAATCACATTTTCTTTTGAAAGCTTTTCTTTTGTTTCTTCGTAAGTAAATCCTTTTTGTTTTTGATCATTTCTTTGAGCTTTGTTTGTTGCTCCTTATGCAGTTGAGGGTAAATGGATAAAAAATTATCAAACACTTTTTCAGGCCATGCGGTTTTGTTTTCAAACACCCGTAGTACGTTTTTATAAATATCTGCTTGATTATGAATTTCAGAAGATAATTTAATAATAGATTCATCTGAAATGAAGTTGTATGCCCATCTCTGACAAATCAATTGTCTAAGCTTTTTATCATCTGTTTTGTAAAATTTATTTTCTAGGGATTGAATACATACTGGATGCTGATATTCCTGATAATGCACTTTGTGTAATAAAGTATTGCAAACTTCATTTTTTGCAGTATCAAAAATGGACATTAGTACAACAATGCGTTCGCGTTCATCATTTTCTGTAAGGTGATTGATGACTAAATCTTGGGCATTTGCTTCTCTGTACGTCAATAAATGTCCATAATTTGAAGTTTGCATAAGATTTTCCTGACTGTACTTATACATCAAGTTTCTTTTGTCATTTGCTAGTCCCCATAATGTGTATGTAGTGTACAATGCACCCGGAACAAACTTGTCTTTATTTTGAGGAAGGGTAGAGCCTGTGATTCCGTCTACCATTTTATATTTTGATAATTGTTCTGCTTTGGCAGGTGCTAATGTCGTATGCTGTACATCTTGATTGCCATGTTTTTCTCCATTGTGTTTTACCTGACTATTTCCAAATCTTGGATCTGGTCCGTTGAGAATTTCCTCTAGTAATTTATAATCAGATTCTGTAAAAGGCTCATGATCTAGTTTTGTCAATATTTCACCTTCAGGCTGATTAAATTTCCAGTAATTACCTGTCAGATCCCAATAAAAATTCACCTTAACAGGTAGGCATTCTCCCGTGTTGCATACTGGTGTAAAAATTTCACTGTAATAATAAATTGGGAGACCATTTTCTGTTGCCAGAACAATTTCATTTTGCATTGAATCTAAAATGATACCGGTAGGAATGTGTTTAATATCTGCATCATTTTTTCGAAAGTAATTTGTAAATGAAAAGAGTACTAATAACAAAGGAATCAATATGATTTGTTTATTTTTCATCTTTTTAAATGTATAAAAATCCAATTGATTTATCTTTAGCATGCATTTTGTAATACAATCTTAAACCATTAAAGTTTAAAGTCATGAAACAGTTCTTTTTAATATTAGTGTCTACTGTGATGCTATTTTCTTGTGATGAAAAAGATCTTGAAAAAGTTGAATACTCAACAAGTACAATGATGGGAAGAACAGTTTTGTCTGTCAGTAAAGATTCTGTGGTTGTCAATTTTAATGGAAGAGGAAATCCTACTCATTTCAGCCGCGCAACTAAAGACGGAGAATGGGATGGTGTGTTATCAAGTTTAAGTAAAGTTGAATTTGATCAGGTAGGAGATTTAACTGCTCCTTCAAACAAACGTGCAACGGATGCAGCTGCTCACGCGTCATTCATTTTTATTACAAAAGATTCTACAATAAGGTCAGCAAGTTTTGATGACAATAATCCTCATGAAATGTTGATACCATTAATGAAGGAAATAAACAAAATTCAGGAAGAGAATAAAAAGTAAAAACGAGAAACAGCCGGCCATCTAAAGACAACCGACTGTTTTTTTAGGGTTTAATCAGCCTCAGTTGGCGCTATACCAATACCCACATTTATTGACATTCTCAGGGAGAATTTCGTAACCGTATTCCAGCTTTTTAACACCCACAATATCGGTTCCGTTATCGTTCATAGGATAAAGGTTGGGGAACTTACCAACTGACCACCATTGCCATGTACTTTCTCCTGGTTTCTTTCTAAATTCTAAAGGCATTACTTCTACTTTGCCATTGTCTTTTTCAACAGCCGCATAACCTGCTGCAGTATTGAAGTCAACTTCATGGTCATTAGGCCAAGGTTTCATAATATCACCAGTTTGTGACAAAGAAACTTTTAAAACTTTACCGTATTTAGATAAATCAGTATAGTTTCTGATTTTAGCGTGATCATCTGAACATCCTGCTAAGTCAGGGAAAGTAACTGCAGATTTTTGCTTTTCTAATAGTTGGTTATAGTAATTTTTTAGATTTTGCTTGTTATCTCCCGTTAAATCAACTTTTAGTCTTCCATATGCTAATTTGGTTGAGTTTCCATATCTAACTGGAATGTCATGTACGCCATCAGGTAAATACATCATCCACTTCAAAATATTTAAATGTGGAAAGTATTGAACGTGTGATTCATAATTCACCGTATTGATATCAGGGAATAGGTTGAAAACGAAATACGCATTTTCTGAGCTAGCTTCTTTCACTTTTGTTCCATTGAACATTGATTGTCTAATTTCAGTTCCATGTCCCCATGGGTTTTTGTCTTTAGCATATTTATCGTCTGGACTGATGAATAACAATGAAGGGATTCCTCCAGCAGTTTTGTTGGTCATTGTAAAGTAACCCGTTATGTAAGCAGGTTTTCCAGGGATAATAGTTTCAATTAACTGAGCATCTGTTTCAGTTCCTACTTTAGGCTCAGATCCAAACACTACGATTTGTTCAAGGTGATCTCTGTGATACGTTCCGGTAATCATCTTACCAAACTGTTCAATTGTTCTCTTATAAGTTTGATGAGCTTCATCACGCATGTCTTCTAATTGCATTTCACCCGGAACCATAAGCACGGCCATATCTGCTCTGTCTCTCGCTTCTTTTGCATAGGTGTATTGATTTCTTGGATGTGCACCTTCAGCTTCTTGAATGGCATCTCTGATTTGTTTAACTAAATCTCCTTTTCCATCAATCAATTCTTTTTTAAACAAAACATAATCTTTGTAGAAATCAAGAATTTTCTTTCCGTTATCTCCGCTTGGTGGTTCTGCATTAGCATCTGCAAAACGAGCAAAGGAGTATTCATTCATGTTTTGTTGTGTCATGGTACCCATTCCGGAAGTAGGAAGCTTTTTAGGATAAATCATCAGATAATCACCTAATTTTTCTTCATCCGCTTTAATTTTTGCTTCTATCGCTGGAAAATCAAGTTGCTCTAGTTCATCTAAAAATGGACGATCCCATTCTCTTGAAGTCAAGTTAATTTTAATGTTGTGCATGTGTTTGCCTTTTTCATAATAATAAGGCATGCTTTCAACCACATAAGCATTTTCTCCACTTGCTGTATTTTGACTTGTAGAAGTACTTGTACCAGAATTAGTGTTATTGGTAGTTTTGCTATCTCCAGAACTTGAAGAACTACTGCTGCTACTATTGTTGTTTGTTTTTACAGTTCCCTTTGCTTTGTTTTTGATCTTGTTCAAATTGATTTGTGCATTTGAACTTAATGGAAGTATAAGGGCAACTCCCATGATTAATAAAACCCTTTTCATAATTTAAATTTTAAGTATTGCTGATTACAATTATTAACACAGCAAAGAAAAGGGTAGGACTTGTATACCCCTAATTTTGGGGGTCTACAAAGGGGCTACAAAACAGTTTTGATTAAAAATCCTTTAAAAACTCATAGATGTCTTCACTGTCCTCTAAGCCCAGTTTTTTCTTGAGTCTATAGCGATTCATCTTCACACTTTTTGGCATTATATTTAAAAACATCCCAATCTCTTTTGAATTTAAATTCATTTTGATGTATGCGCAATGTCGCAAATCATTTTGAGTCAATTTTGGATATTTTTCCTTCAATTTCTTAAAGAAATTTGGATGAACAGTTTCAAAATGTAGCTTGAATTTGTTCCATGCTTCATCCACATTAATAACGTTTTTAAGTTGACGTTTTATTTGTTCCGTTTTTAGGGTTTTGGAATTAGATTCAAAATTTACTTCATCTAATTCTCCTAACACCGCTTCAATCAACTTGTCTTTTTCCATGGTGTTGGTTGCCAAAGAAGTGATTTTTCTGTCTCTGTTATTGAGGTCAATTTCTTTTAACTCATTGTGCAGTTTATATCTTTCTTTTTCAACTTGAAGAATTTTTCTTTTCAGGTTGTTACGGTTGATGATAAATACTAAAAATAGAATCACAACAATACTAAAGCTGATTGAAATCCAAGTCACAAATTGTCTTTGTTTAGCTTTTGCAGCTTGTTCTAATGATTCGTTTTCAAGCAGAACAATTTGTTTGGCTTGTTTTTCAGATTCATATTGTTCTCGTAATTCAGCTGTTCTTTCTGCTAGCGTGTTGCTGAAAATTGAATCATTCATCTCCTGATATGATTCCAGATACTCATGAGCTTCCTTGTATTTTCCAAGTTTGCTGTATACTTTGGACAAGCCCTTGGTAATATTTATTTGCATTGGTGCTGATGAAATATCATCTGCTACAGCTTTTGCTTTTTCAAATGCCTTAGCTGCGGTTGCATACTCTTCAATGATATAATAAATTGATCCCAGGTTGGTATATACCATAGCCAACCCTTCTTTGTCTTCCAAAGCTTCAAATTGTTCGGCTGCTGTGGTGTAATAGGTAATAGCGTTTTGATGATCTTCTTTTTCTTTGTAGATGATTCCAAGGTTGTTTGTAATTCCTGCTATCATCCTTTTATCCGAACTGTTTTCAAAGATCTCATAGGCCTTCAAGTAATATTCTTCGGCTTTGTCATAATCTCCAGATTCATGATAAACAGAGGCAATATTGTTAAGGGTTTTACCAATCTTTTGTTGATTCCCGAGATTGGTTTTGATTTCTAATGATTTTTTTAAATAGTCCAGAGAGTTTTCATAATCTTTAATGGCCATGTAGATTAATCCAAGGCTATTATATGCTTCTGAAATTTTATCAACGTCATCCAGATATTCATAGATTTTTAATGCGGAAAAATAATAGGTGAGGGCAGATTCATAATTCCCTCTCATGCGGTCCAATGCCCCAAGGTTGATGTAGGAATTTCCCAATCCGGCAGTATCTTTTACTTTCGTCCTGATTTTAAGTGCGCTTTGATGACTGTTGAAGCTTGAGTCGATTTCTCCCATTCTCAAGTAAATCACTCCCATGTTATTATGTGCATTGGCTTCTTCTTTTCCGCCAATTTTTTCAAATTGTTGAAGAGATAATTCCCACCAGTATTTGCAGCTATCTAATTTTCCAAGGTAATAATATGCCGTGCCTATTGTTTTGGCGAAATTGCCTTTCAGATTAGGATCTTCACCTATTGAATTGATTCCTTTTGTTCCATATTGAATGGCTAAAGGTGGATTAGTTGCAAGTACATTTTTAGCCGCAGTTAGGTCAGGATGTTCGTTTTCTTCTTGCGCATATAAAGGCAGAACGAAAATAAAAACGAATATTATGAGGGTTATTTTCTTCAAAGGGAGATGAATTGTTTTTTTAAAGATATGAATTGATTACCAATTACTTGATGCCCCACCACTTTGTGAAGTTCCTCCTCCCCAAGAAGTACCACTGTTATTGTTGTTATCAGATTCTTTTTTATTTTCTTCCGGTTCAACGGTTTTCTTTACTGATTGAGTAGATGTTGATTGAACAGTAGAAGTGGTTGAAGAATAGAAGTTTTCTTCTTTTACAAAAGAGCAGTTTTCACATTGATATACCATGATTTTTTCACCTTCATAAGATTCTCTGGTTTTGTCAAATTTGAGCAATTTATAATGACATTCAGGGCATTGCTGATATTTGTTGTACAATGAGCCATGATTTTTGGTTTTTTCATTGGCATAGAATCCCCATACTACATCCATGTCATATACTTTTGCTTCGGTTAAATCATCCGTTCCGTAAACAGCATACAATTCACTTTTTACAAATTCAGGTTTTATCAAACCTTTTGACAATACAATGTCTTGCTCATCAAATGTAAGTTTCTTCATTATCATTCCCGTTGGAGATACTTTGGGAGCTTCTTCCCAAATAAGTTGTTGTTTTTTCCAGGATGATTTCAAGGCTTTTATCATTATAAAAAGAAAGATCATAGGAAAAGGAAATAAGATAAACCAAATCCACAGGTCCCAAAGAATAAGTTTTTTGTATTTCTGATTGGGTGACAGATCTTTTTTAGAAATGATGAAAACCAGATATAGTAGAAAGAAAACAGCTAAAGTGGATCCTGCTAATGAGGTCAATAGAAAATAAATTGAAAATGCTTTGTTGCCAAAAACAGCAGTGAGCTTATTTACAGATTTGTCATAAAAATTAAGTTCTTCTTGATTGATGTTGCCATTTCCATTAGTTATGGAATTAACTCCGGATCCTTCATCTGGATCAGTAAAAATGAGGTCAGCATTTCCGTTATACAGTATCTCAACGGTTGTATTTAATCCATTAATGATTCCCTGGCTATATTCGCCAATCTTAAAGTAAGGAATCATGTCCGTTTCTTGAATTTCTTTACAAACTGCATCAGTAAGTATTGCTTCTGTTCCAATTCCTGTAATGAAATCTACTTGTTGAATATCTGTGGTTAATGAAATCAGTAAACCATTGTCATTTTTAGATTGTCCAATCCCCCAATAATTAAATAGATCTGTATAAAAAATACGCGCATCTTGATTGCCTACAGATTCAAGACAAACTACTGCAATTTCAAAATCTGTGGAATCTTCAAGTTTTTTTAAAATAGAGTCAATTTCGAAAATCTCCTGTTCAGTAAAAACATTGGCATTATCACTTACTCTGCTATTGTTAAACTTTCTGTTGTTTTGAACTTGTTCTACAGATAGTTTCCAATTATCATCTTGGGCAAAAATTGGAAAGAGAGATAGAGAGAAATAAAAAAGGAGGAGTTGTTTCATTTTGGGTATAACTTCAACTTGGTATCATTTTATTTAACTCCAATGTATTTTTTTATTTCGTTCAATTTCATAAGTGCTTCAACAGGAGTGAGTGTATCGATATCTATATTTTCAATTTCTTCTTTGATTTGCATTAGCACAGGATCATCTAATTGAAAAAATGAAAGTTGCATGTCGGCTTCAACCTCTGCTGCCAAAGCTTTTGCTTCAGCTTTTAAATCTCCTGAATGATTTTTCTCCAGTTTTAATAAAACCTGCTCAGCTTTTTGTAGCACTTCTTTTGGCATACCTGCCATTTTAGCAACGTGGATTCCAAAGCTATGGGCGCTTCCACCGGGAACCAATTTACGCATGAAAATCACCTTATTGCCGACTTCTTTTACAGAAACGTTGTAGTTTTTAATGCGATCAAAAATCTGAGACATTTCATTTAACTCGTGATAATGAGTAGCAAACAATGTCTTTGGGTTAGCAATTTTATTTTGATGTAAATATTCTGTAATGGACCAGGCGATAGAAATACCGTCATAGGTAGAAGTACCTCTTCCTATTTCATCTAAAATAATCAATGACCTTTCGGATAAATTGTTCAGGATACTTGCCGTTTCATTCATTTCTACCATAAAGGTTGATTCACCTGAAGATATGTTGTCAGAAGCGCCAACCCTTGTAAATACCTTGTCAACCAAACCTAATTTAGCGGATGCCGCAGGGACAAAAGACCCCATTTGCGCCATTAAGCTAATAATAGCAGTTTGTCTTAGTAAGGCAGATTTACCGGACATATTAGGACCGGTAATCATGATGATTTGTTGTCTATCGTTATCTAGAAATACATCATTAGAAATGTAATCTTCTCCTACAGGCAATTGGTGCTCAATTACTGGGTGACGTCCATCTTTAATATCAATTGACAGTGATTCATTCATTTCTGGTTTGCAGTACATATTTGTCATTGCAATATTTGCAAACGAATGAAGACAATCTAATTTCGCTAATTGAACTGCATTGTGTTGAATAGGAGTAATGTAGGTTGCCATTGCATTGATCAATTCTCCAAGCAATTGACTTTCTAGAGTATGAATTTTCTCTTCGGCACCTAAAATTTTTGATTCATATTCCTTTAATTCTTCAGTAATGTATCTTTCAGCATTAACTAAAGTTTGTTTTCTGATCCACTCTGCAGGAACTTTATCTTTATGTGTGTTTCTAACCTCAATGTAGTAACCAAAAACATTGTTGAAGGCAATTTTAATACTTGGAATTCCAGTGTTTTCTGCTTCTCTGTTTTTTAGATTTTCTAAGTAATCTTTACCTGTATTGAGGATGTTTCTCAGATCATCTAATTCTGGATTTACACCATACGCAATAACTTCACCTTTGCCAATTGCTACGGCAGGATCTTCTGTTATCTCTCTTTGGATCCTTTCTTTTAAAGCCTCACATGTGTTAAGGTTATCTGCAATTGTAACCAAAGGCTTGCATTTAGCTTTGTTACAAGCAGCTTTGATAGGTTCAATAGCAGTTAAAGCCCTATTCAGTTGTACAATTTCTTTAGGATTGATTCTACCTGTTGCAACTTTAGAAATGATACGTTCAAGATCTCCTATTTCTTTTAGTTGAGAGAGTAATTCATCTTTAAATTCAGGATGTTGAATTAGATAATCTACCACTTCATGTCTTTCCTGTATCGGAGCCAATTCTTTAAGCGGCAGCACCATCCAACGTTTAAGCATTCTGCTTCCCGGAGGGGTAACAGTTTGATCTAAAATATCAATCAGAGTTGTAGCGTCTTCATTATAAGAATAAAGCAATTCCAGGTTTCTGATTGTAAATCTGTCCAACCAAACATATTTATCTTCTTCTATTCTTGAAATATGTTTGATGTGGGCTGTTTTGTCATGTTGAGTTTCAGATAAATAATGAAGTACAGCTGATCCGGCAATTGTAGCCAAATCCATATGTGCGATACCAAAACCTTTTAATGATTTTACTTCAAAATGCTTGGCTAAATTTTCATTGGCAAAGTCAATTGTAAAAACCCAATCATCTAATCGGTAAGTGTAAAATTTGTCTGAAAAATGCTCTTGATATTTCTTTTGTTCACCTTTTTGGTAGAGAATCTCTTTAGGTTGAAAACCTTGAATCAGTTTATCTACATATTCAAATCCACCTTCTGCTACCAAAAACTCTCCTGTAGAAACATCAATAAAAGCAACACCTGCACGGTTTCCGTTAAAATGAATAGCACACAAAAAGTTGTTCTGCTTTCCTTCTAAAACTTTGTCATTGTATGAAACACCCGGAGTAACCAATTCAGTAACACCTCTTTTAACAATAGTTTTGGTCATTTTAGGATCCTCAAGCTGATCACAAATAGCCACACGAAAACCTGCGCGAACCAATTTTGGTAGATAAGTATCCAGCGAGTGATGAGGGAAACCGGCTAAAGCAATTTCTGAGGCTGTTCCATTTTTTCTTTTTGTCAGAACGATATTAAGCACATTTGCAGCTTTTACCGCATCTTCACCAAAAGTTTCGTAAAAATCCCCAACCCTGAACAATAACAATGCATCCGGATACTTAGATTTAATCTGGTTATATTGTTTCATGAGCGGGGTTTCCGCTGGTTTTTTTTCTTTTTTATCGGCCACGAAATCACTGATTTTGAACTAACGAATATACCACATAGCCTCTGAAATTTACCCAGAGTTTTTCCCAATTTATCATTAGTTGTCAACAAAAAATGCGAATTTCGTTCTGAAATTTTAAGTACATGAACAGAAAATTAAAACTGCAAGAATTAGGTAGGATGAGTATCGAAGAGTTTAAAGATGCCGATAAAACTCCTTTAATAGTTATTCTTGACAACATCCGAAGTTTAAATAATGTTGGTTCTGTATTTAGAACGTCAGATTGTTTTAGGGTTGCCAAAATATTTTTGTGTGGTATTACGGCAACACCACCGCATAGAGATATTCATAAAACGGCAATTGGAGCTACAGAATCCGTAGAGTGGGAGTATTCCGAATCTACTTTAAATGTTGTAAAATCTCTTCAGGAAAAGGGATGGAGTTGTTATGCCATTGAACAAACTGCAGATTCAATTTCATTGGACGACTTTAATCCGGATGGTAAAACTGCCATTGTTATGGGTAATGAGGTGGATGGTGTTCAGCAAGAAGTAATAGATGCTTGTAAAGGTTCAATTGAGGTGCCTCAATTTGGAACAAAACATTCACTGAACATCTCTGTTTGTACGGGAATAGTTGTGTGGGATTTGTGGCAAAAATTAAGTCAGTAGTAGTTATTCTTTTACAAAAGTAACGTACTGTTTTATCTGCTTAAAAATTAGGGATACCCTATAAGTTCCGGGAGGTAATTTCGTAATATCAACTATGTCTTGATCCACAGAGTGACCAGTAATCACAGTTTCATTTTCCATATTCTCAATTTTGTATTCAAAAGCACCCGGATAAGATACCGTTACAAATTTTTGCTCCTGATCAATTTCTGCCTCTAATTTTGGTCCTGTATCAGGTTCAATATATGGCATTAATTGAGTGATTGTGAAAGTATTTTTGTCCGTACATCCAATAACATCAGTTACTTCTAATTCGTATGACCCTCCTTTAACATCTACCAAATCTCTTTGAGTGCTAATAACTTTCCCATCTTTTCTCCACTTGTAAGTGTAAGGGAAGGTACCACCTTCAATATTTACTTCTAATTTTCCAAGATGATCGGCAGTTTCTTCTACCATGGTTCTTCTTTTAATCAGAATTTTATTTACCACAATTTGTATTTCATCTTCACCACCACAAGCGCCTTCTTTTACTACTTTATATGTATTCACTCCGGCAGGTGGCTGAAAAGGAACGCCATCTTTTACTCCATTACTCCAATGTACTTCACCTGAAGCTCCGTGAACAATTAATGTAGTGTATTCACCCTCACAAATAGTTCCGTCAGTTGTTGTAGCTAATACAACACCTTTTTCATTTACTTTAATGTCAATTGTATTAGGACATTCTTTAGGGTTTGAGCTTTTTACAGTATAAGTGGTAGTTCCTACTGGTGGTTTAAAAGGTACACCATTTTGAACACCTTTATCCCACTCGAACTTACTATTGTTGTCAGATTTTCCCTTTAAGACAATTTCTTCTCCAAAACACATGGTTGTTGGTCCGTTGACTTCAATTTCTAGTGGAATACATCCCGGTGAAATAACTACTTTACCATTGTCAGAATTAACTCCTTGTACATGATTAACACTGGTAGCTTTTGCATCTGCATAACTGCTTCCGCCTCCGCCTCCTGACCAGCATCCGGCACCACCACCATAGTAGCCACCGCCACCACCGCCACCAGAAGTACTATCTGGTGCATGTCCACCACGACCTAGTTTACCGTCTTCAGCTTTAGGGTAAGTAATCCATTTTCCACCAATTCCTCCGGCCGATTGTGTTCCACCTCTACCTGTTGATTCGTGCCCGACTTCACTTTTTGATTGGCCGTCTACAGCAGTTAATCCACCTCCGTCTCCTCCGTGATCACCTCCTACGGGCCAGTTAGATCCTGCTCCGCCACCGCCACCGGCAACTAAAATTCTATCTTCTAAACCTGATCCACCAATTCTAATGTCACTGGCGCCACCGCCACCGCCACCACAAAAAGGACCATATTCTCCTGTGTTGTTTCCGTCTCCACCACCATTAAAGCCTCCTTTTCCCTGGTAAGTATCGGTAGCGTTATCTCCTTTTCCTCCAACAAAAACATAAATTTTTTGTCCCGGCTCAACTGGATAAGATGCGGTAAGTTTTCCACCTTTTCCAGGTTTATATTTATCTGGATATCTACCTTTTTCCCAACTGCTAAATCCACCGCCCGCTCCTTGCAGCTCCACATTGATCATGGTAACTCCTTCTGGAACAATATAAGTTTGAAACTTACCCGTGTATTCAAATACCTTTACTTCTTGAGCAATTGAGGCATTTGCAATAAAAAATGCAGCGAATAATATGATTTTATTTATCAGTTGTTTCACTAATGTGATTTTTTGACCAAACGAATTTAACAATAATCTAAAAGTTCAACTGCCTTAAATAAACAAAAACAGTGCCCGAACATCAAATTATTACAGATGACAAAAAAAATGGTTCAAAAATTATCCTATTGTAACCTTTTAAATTGAACTAGCATATAATTGGGTAACAAACCAAAAAAACTATCACAATGAAAAAGTCTTTTTACTTATTCATCTTATTTATTGCATTTCACTTTACCGGTTTTACTCAAGTTAATGATGATATTTCAGTTGTTTGCATGGGGTATGGAAAAGAGGCAGAGCGTACATTTTGGGTGCGTGGTCAAAAAGCAATAACTTTTGTTGATTACTTATTTGAACAAGAAGGGAAATCAAAGAAAGGATGTAAACACAAGTTTAAGAACGTATCTATACCTGGTGTTGAAGGTTCTTTGACCTTAAAAATACATGAAGGAGTTCATGGCAGAAAGAAGGAGGGGAATTGTATTTCATCTTACTTTAACACTTTTGAAAACGAAAAATACAAAGCTTCCCGCATGTCAAAAATGGAAGAAGGTGAGCAAATAGGCATCATCATCTACGTTAAAAAAGCAGGTCGTAACAAGCATACTACTAAAACTGACAGAACAGCTTTAGTGAATTATATCAGAAAGAATTGTAAAGATTAAAATTGATTGAGGATATCCTCGTCAACCAAATTAGGGAGCGTTACTTTCAAGTCTGGAGTGCGCTCCATTTCTCTTTTAATAGCAAATATTGCACCTTCATTTCTAGCCCAACTTCTTCTGGCAATTCCGTTATTTACATCCCAATGTAACATCATTTTTAATCTGCGATCAGCTTCAGGAGATCCATCTAGTAGCATCCCAAATCCTCCATTGATTACTTCTCCCCAGCCAACACCGCCTCCGTTGTGAATTGAAATCCATGTAGCACCTCTAAAACCATCTCCAATAACATTGTGAATGGCCATGTCAGCAGTGAATTTTGATCCATCATAGATGTTAGATGTTTCTCTGAAAGGAGAATCTGTACCTGAAACATCATGGTGATCTCTTCCTAAAACAACAGGACCAATTTTTCCTGATTTGATTGCATTATTAAAAGCTTCGGCAATTTTCATTCTACCTTCAGCATCTGCATATAATATTCTTGCTTGTGACCCAACTACTAATTTGTTTTCCTGTGCACCTTTGATCCATTGGATGTTATCTGCCATTTGCTGTTGAATTTCAGAAGGAGAATTTTTTCTTATTTCTTCAAGCACTTGACAAGCAATATCATCTGTCATTTGTAAATCCTCAGGTTTTCCTGAAGTACAAACCCATCTAAAAGGACCAAATCCGTAGTCAAAACACATTGGACCCATAATGTCCTGAACGTATGAAGGGTATCTGAAGTCGATTCCGTTTTCAGCCATAATATCTGCTCCGGCTCTTGATGCTTCCAATAAAAAGGCATTTCCATAGTCAAAGAAATAGGTTCCTTTTGCGGCATGTTTGTTTACTGAATCAGCATGTCTTTTTAATGTTTCCTGCACTCTTAATTTAAAAGTATCAGGATCATTGGCCATCATTTCATTGGATTCTTCATAAGACATGTCAACCGGGTAATATCCTCCCGCCCATGGATTATGCAATGAAGTTTGATCAGAACCTAAGTCAACGTAAATATTTTCCTGATCAAATTTTTCCCATACATCTACTACATTCCCTTGGTAGGCTATTGAAACTACTTCATTGTTTGCTTTGGCTTCACTTACTCTTGCACATAGCTCATCCAAATCTTCTATTACTTCGTCTACCCATCCTTGTGAGTGTCTGGTATGAGTTGCTTTTGGATTTACTTCAGCAGTTACAGAGATTACCCCCGCAATATTTCCTGCTTTTGGCTGTGCGCCTGACATACCACCAAGGCCTGCAGTAAGGAAAAGTTTCACATTTCCGTCATCTCCATTTTTAAGTTTTCTGCAAGCATTTAAAACGGTGATAGTGGTTCCGTGAACAATTCCTTGAGGTCCAATGTACATGTATGAACCAGCTGTCATTTGACCATATTGTGTTACACCTAAAGCATTGAATCTTTCCCAATCATCCGGTTTAGAATAATTAGGAATCATCATTCCGTTTGTTACAACAACTCTTGGAGCATCTTTATGTGAAGGGAAAAGTCCCATTGGGTGGCCAGAATACATTACCAATGTTTGTTCATCTGTCATTTCAGACAAATACTTCATTGTAAGTCTGTATTGAGCCCAGTTTTGAAAAACGGCGCCATTTCCTCCGTAGGTAATTAATTCATGAGGATGTTGAGCTACAGCATAATCCAAATTGTTTTGGATCATCACCATAATAGATTTTGCTTGTAAACTCTTACCTGGATATTCATCAATAGGACGCGCATACATTTTATAAGCCGGGCGATATCTGTACATGTAAATACGACCGTATTTTTCTAATTCTTCAGCAAAATCTATAGCTAATTCTTTGTGCTGTTTTTTGGGAAAATATCTTAAAGCATTGCGCAGTGCTAGTTTTTTCTCCTCTTTGGTTAAAATGTCCTTTCTTTTTGGAGCATGGTTGATTTGAGGATCATATTCTTTTTTAGCTGGAATTTCATTAGGAATACCCTGGCAAATGTCTGCTTTAATATCTTCTATTGTCATAACAAAAAATTGAGTGCACAAAGATATAAGTTTGTTAGATTTTAATCAGATAATAACCACTCAATTGCTTTTTCTTCATCCTTGAAAACTTTGCTAGGATACCTCGTGTCAATTAATTTTCTGTAAACATTTATTATGATTCGGTTTCCAAGAGATTCTACGATAATGGCCTCCTTTAGCTTCATGTTAACATCAGCTATTTTCTTTTTAGCTTCCATTGAAGGCGTAGTAAGATTATTACGAGTGTCTACAAGTATTTTATACTGTTTGTCACCACAAAGTTGATTGGCAATTTTGATTTGTGCTTCTGCTTCTTTCAAATCAAAAGGCTCACTAGTTTTAATAAACTCTAGACGTAAAAAACCCCTTGAGTCCAAACTCATTTTAGTTACACCAGTTTCGTAGATTTTGGCAGACATAAATTGAAAGATAAAAAAAAATGGGAATTTACAATCTTAGATTTAAAGAATGTGATATTGATAATGAGTGAATTAAAGTTTTACTCCAATGATACACACGTCGTCCAACTGCTCAAAATCACCTTTCCATTGATTAAAATTATTCGCCAAAACTTCGCCTTGAAACTCAATTGAACTATTGGCATTATCAAGCAATAATTTTTTCAGATTCTTATACTTTAATTTTTTACCTTTTTCACCTCCAAATTGATCTGCATAACCATCTGTAAAGACATAGAGTAGATCATCTTTTAGAATGTCTATTTCCACAGTGTTGAAAGAGGAATATTCATAGTGAAGACCAATAGGCTGTTTGTCACCTTTGAACTCTTTTAATAAGATACCATTTTCAGTATCTACAAAATCTTTTTCATCTACTTCACCCTCCTTAATTTTTCGTACTAACCATAAAGGATTATTAGCACCTGCGAATTTCAATTTAGAGGTAGATTTATCAAAACAGCACAAAGCGATATCCATCCCATCTTTTACTTTCATACCGCTTTTTTTGAAAGTTTCTATCACTAAATCTCTTGTGCAGTCAAGAATTTTTCCCGGTTCTTTGTGACCAAATTCATGAACAGAACGGTTCAGTGCATTGTGACAAACAACAGAAACCATAGCGCCTGGAATTCCGTGACCTGTGCAGTCAGCAGCAGCCCAAATCACTGTATCTTCAATTATATCCATCCAATAAAAGTCTCCTGCCAAAATATCTTTAGGTTGATAGTAGATAAAACTTTCCGGAAGATGAGTTTTTACAAACTCAGTATTTGGCATTATGGCTTCTTGAATTCGTTTTGCATAATTAATAGAATCAAAAATCTCTTGATTTTTTTCCTCAATTTGCTGTTTTTGGATTTCGATTTTATCACTTTTACTTGAGATCTCTTCGTTTTTCAGTTGCAATTCTTGATTGGCCGCTTTTCTTTTAATATTTGATCTGATAGCAATAATAACCATGGCAAATAGCACCAAGCCTAAACTAGTTCCAAGAATCAGGAAATTTTGTTGACGCTCAATTTGCTCAGCTTTATTTTTTTCTCTTAAATCAGCAGCTAACAACTCAGCTTCCAGCTTTTCTTCTTCAATCTTAAGCATTTCGTTGTTGTACTTGGCTTCTAGTTCTTTTGATTGTTCTTTGTTATAGATTTCATCCAGACTGTCTCTGATGTCAATGTACTTTCGAAGTTTCTCATAAGATTCTTTGTAGTTGCCGGTTTTGTAATACAATTCTGAAATACCATCCAATACCTGAACTTGCCGGGCAGGAATTTTAAACTTTTCGGATAGTAAATCGGCTTCTTCGTAACAATCTTTAGCTTTTTTATAATTTCCCATTTTTAGGTACAAGCTTCCTAAGTTGGATAGCGTAGTAACCGTTCCATCTACATAATTGAGGTTTCTTTTTATGACAAGTGATTTTTCATAGATTTCAATGGCTTGGAGAATTAAATTTTGTTGCTGATATAAAATAGCAATGCTGTTATAGTTTCTGGCCATCCATGCAGAATCTTGTATTTCAATTGATTTTTGAAGAGATCTGTTTAGGTAAAATTCGGCCGTGTCAAAAGACTCATTATTTCTATAAACCACACCTCTGTTTTTGTCATTAGATAATTGTCTTTCAATTAAAAAAGCGTTTGGATTATCTATCTGCACATAGTGAATTTCAGATTCATCCATGTATTGAATTGCTTTTGAATCTTCACCTATGCTTTTCATTTGTACACCAATTGCATTGTTTATTACACAGGCAAATTTGTGGTCGTCCGGATATAAGTTTAAGGCTTCTTGATACATTTCATAAGCTTCATCTTCCCTTCCTAATGCTCTGTAGACATATCCCATAGAAAGAATTAGTTTCATCTCTTTGTCTCTTTCACCTTCTGATCTATAAATCAACAATGCATTTGAATAGTATTCAAGTGCAAGGGATCTATCTAATTCCCATACCAGATAAAGTTGGCCATGTTGAACCAGGGCATCCGCTTTTTTTATTCTATTTTTAAGTTGATCAGCTGTTGCTTCTGCCTGAATTACATATTTGAAACTCTTAATAGAGTCTACAGATTCATAGTGATTAGACAATTTTATGTAATCATTGATGAGATTCGTGTCAAGATCTCTGTTGTGAATATTTTGCTCTAAAGAATCAGCATTGAGCTGAGCCTCAGCAGAAAAAGCTATTAAAAGAAGTATGATTAAGCTTTGAATTTTCACGAATCGAATTTAGCAATTCTTCTGTGTTAATCGGATTACTACATAGATAATTGTAGTTGTGTAAATAAAAAAAGGCTACCAATATTGGTAGCCTAAATTCGTTTGTTATTTTATCATTTACTATCTGTCTCCAACAAATCTTAAAATTGATAAAAACAAGTTGATGAATAAGATATATAATGTTAATCCTCCGATCAACTCTTGTTTTTGTCTTACTTCGCCTGTAACAGCAGGATTCATGGCTACTCTTTTAAGTCTTTGCATTTCCCAGGCAGTTAAACCTGTAAACACAAATAGTCCAAGAAAAGAAACTACCCAGCTGATCATTGGTGAACCGATTATCCAGTTAGCAATACTTGCTATGAACATTCCAATAAAAAGCATGTACAATAGACTTCCCATTTTAGAAAGGTCTGTTTTTGTGGTATATCCAATCAATGCCATAGCACCAAAAGCTCCTGCTGTAATGAAAAATGTAACAGCAATGCTTCCCATGCTATACACCATGAAAATAAAACTCAAGCTGATCCCTAGTAGAACTGAGTAAAGCAAATACATTGCTATTGCTGCACCCAAACTAATTTTATCGATTCTGAATTGCAAATAAAGAACCACAGCAAGTGGAGCAAAAGCAATAACATAAAACATGTAAGGAGAGACTGTTAAAATGTCAACCAAAAATCCAGTCTTTGCAGTGATAAATGCCAGAACTCCTGTAATTGAAAGTGCCAGAAACATGTATTTATATACACTTGCAAAAAAGGTTCTGGTATTTTCTGCAACATTTACTTCTGAATCTATAATTTCGTAACTATCGTAACTCATAATTTTAATTAAGTTTTGTCTATCAAATTTAATAAATAATTAGTTCTAATTTTGTTGAAAAGACGGCAATTTTCTTACCAAATGGAAAATTCTGCCAAAATGACTTAAAAAGATACCAAATGATAGTAGTTACAGGTGCCGCAGGATTCATTTCGTCATGTTTAGTTAGTGAATTAAACAAAAATGGATACCAAAACATTGTAGTAGTAGATGATTTTTCAAAAACTGAAAAAGCGACTAATTTGGAAGGGAAGACAATTGTAGCTAAGGTGTCAAGAGGTGAATTTTTTGAATGGGCCAAGGACTTTGTTGGTGAAATTGAGTTCATTTTTCACCTGGGAGCCAGGACAGATACTACAGAATTTAATCAAGCGATTTTTGATGAATTGAACCTGAACTACTCTAAAAAAATGTGGCAATTGTGTGCTGATAACAACATCCCATTGGTATATGCAAGTAGTGCGGCAACATACGGTTTAGGTGAGTTAGGTTATAAAGATGATCATTCAATTGTAGATAAATTGAAACCGTTAAATCCATATGGAGAATCAAAAAATGACTTTGACATTTGGGCATTAAAACAGGATAAACAGCCTCCTTTTTGGGCTGGGCTTAAATTTTTCAATGTGTATGGCCCCAATGAATATCATAAAGGGCGTATGGCATCTGTTATTTTACATGCGTTTAGACAAATTACTGAAACGGGCAAAATGAAATTGTTTGCTTCACATAATCCTGATTACAAAGATGGGGAGCAATTGAGAGACTTTGTGTATGTAAAAGATGTGGTAAGCGTTTGTATGTATCTAATGGACAAAAGACCGGCCAATGGTTTATACAATTTGGGCACCGGTGAGGCAAGAACATTTTTGGATTTGACAAAGGCAACATTTAAGGCAATGGGAAAAGAAGCAGATATTTCATTTGTTCCTACCCCTGAAGATATTAGAGATAAATATCAGTACTTCACAGAGGCAGATATGTCTAAACTTGTTTCAAGTGGATACTCGAAAAAATTCTATACTTTAGAAGAAGGTGTTAACGATTACGTTCAACATTATTTAATGTCAGACAGCTACATGTAATGATCAATTCAGTTGAGGATGTAGTGTCTCAAAAAAGACCCAATGGAAGAGATTGAACACGACATTCAACAAAGAATTTTTAACTCAATAAAATTGCAATTGCCGAAAGGTGATAAATTGTCTCAGGTATTGCAAGATGAATTGCATATTTCACAAGATGCTTCTTACAGAAGATTAAGAGGTGATGTTCCACTAACTATTTACGAAACAAAAAAGCTTTGCGAAACTTTTGGATTGTCTTTTGATGATTACGGAACCCTTCAAAAGGGTAAAGTTCAGTTCTCTTTTAATCCTTTGGCAACAATAGATATGAATTACAAATCATATCTAACCGGATTGAGAGATGGTTTAAAGCAAATTAGAGAACTTGATGGTGCTCATCTAATAATGACCATCAATGACACACCGCTTTTTCAGGTTTTTAATTTGCCTCACATTACCAGATTCAAGTTCTTTTTTTGGGCAAAAACTTATCTGCAGATGCCTGAATACAAGGATGAGAAATTTAAAAGAGAAAAGATTGATAAAGAGTCTCTTTCAATAGGAATTGAAGCACTGAATTTATACAATGCCATTCCTAGTACAGAAATATATGGTCTTGAAACTTTACGTGGAACATTGAGACAAGTAGAATATTATTTTGATTCGCATTTGTTTGAAGATCCCACTTATGCCTTGGAGATAATAGATAATTTACAGCAACTGATAGATCACATGAAAGTTCAGGCTGAAAATGGAGCCAAGTTTACAAGAGGCAACGAACCAATTACCTCAGGAAATGAGTTTAATATGTACATGAATGAAACTTATGTTGCAGATAACACTTATCTCATTAAATGGAATACAGGTTCTGCTGTTTATATATCACATAATGTGATGAATTATCTGGTAACATTTGACCCATATTATGCTCAGGAAACTGAGCGCATTGTGATGATGCTAAGAGATAACTCAAGCCTAATTTCAAAAATCAACGCCAAGGAGAGAAACAAGTTCTTCGGGAACTTAGAACGTACAATCCTTAATTTCCGAAGAAAAGTAGAGGCTGAGCTAGACTTCTAGAAAGAAGGAGCTGATATTGATCTATACTTTTTGACTTGAATTTTCTTGTCTTTAGGATATTTCAATGTAAAGCCTAGCTTATATTTTTTAACTTCTCCAGGTTGCAAGTTTACTTTCCATCTTAATAAGCCTGTGGTCTCATTGTAAATAGCTTCAGAAGTTTCATCAACCGTTACTTGAATATCGCTGTCTTGTGAAATTGGAATTTGGTCAAATAGATCAATTTCTACTGCAATTTCTCTATTATTTCTAATACTAATCTCATACACATAATTGTCTTTACGATTGTTTCCAACTACTTTTTTATCACTGAACTCTTCTAGTTTTTTACGCGTGATTACAATTCTGTTATCTCTACCAAAAGAAAGTCTTAATGTATCTCCAACATTTCTAGTATTGATGTAAGATTGTCCAACATAGGTGTCCGCAAAATAAACGTTAGTAGGACCAGGAACTAAATCCAATTTTTCCCAACCTACAATGTTGGCAAGTAAAAATGCATCCTTATCTAATTTAGGAACAGCTTTGTGCGAAAAAGTAGCATCTAATTCATTGTCCGCCACTTCAACTAAGTACGGTTTTGAATCTGCCGGAATAGTATACTTATCGTCAATTTCAAATTCTGTGCTTAGTTCTGACACTTCTATTGTAGTGAATCTCAAATTTGGGTTCTTGTTAAATTGATTAGCACCATTTTGAAAATTTTGCTCAGATCCGTCAAATAGTAATCCGCTTAAGTTCATTGATTGAGATGGTGCATTCGCATTTTGATAATATTGTTTAAACTCATTTTTTTGAGGAACAACGTATTGATTTCCTTTGTAATAATCAGATGATTGTTGATTTAATGAGGCATAATTTAAATACCAAGGACTAAGAACTGGAGCAGAAGCTGATAGATTTGGATCAGATGTAGACAACGTTAATTTGACATCATTCCAGTCATTACCTGTATTGTTATAAACTTTGGCCTTGTAAGTTAAGTTGATTTTCCCTTTAACGTCAGCCGCCGAAAGGTCGTAGTTAGCTTGCCATCCGCAATTAGAAACTATGTATTTTATTTCTGTATTTATTGTTTGATCAATATCCGAATCTACTATTACAATGATTTGATTGCTTTTAATAGTTTCTTCATAGTTTAACTCTGAAAGCTGATTTTGATATTTGTATTTTAAATCATTGTAGGATTTAATTTCATTGTCATACTTGGTCAAAGTTTTGTTGATGGACATTATTCTTTCTCTATAGAAATCGGCCATTGCTCGCAATTCTTCTACCGTTAGATTTTTTTGATCTCCTTTGATAGATTTGTTGCTTAGGATTAAGCTTTTTTCTTCTGCATATGCAGATCTTTCATTATTCAAATCAATAACCTTATTGCCTAAAATTTCAATTGAGTCTCTAATGGTGGTTATTCTTGGATTGTTTTCTACAAAACTTATGTAATCAACTTCAGCACTAACAGAAACTAAACTTAGCTTCTTATCTGCAGTAAATTGGCAGCTTTTGTGATCAGCAACTGTACTGATTTGTTTAAAAATCAATTTGTTTCTTCCCTTTTTTACATTGATTTTGGCGTTTCTTGTGATCTCACCTCCAGTAATAAAAACGGTTACATTTTTTATGTCACTGCTTATTTTAGTTTCTGTGATTTTTTGTCCAAATGAAAATTGAGTTAAAATCAAGGCTGATAATGCTAATGTAAATTGCTTCATAGTTGCTGGATTGAAATTGAAATTTATATTATTTGTGTGAAACAGATACTCTTAACAACATTTTTTAACAAGTATTTATGATCCACAATCATAAATACAACTCAATGTATAAAAGGTTCAAATCCAAATTTTAGATCCTTCTGAACAGTTTTTACAGATATCAATTTTAGTTCGATCTTTCCAAACTTGATTTCTGAATTGCTGATAAACATCCGCCTTCCAAATTTTGTTAAATGATTTTTGAGAGATGTTGCCCATATTGTATTTGGCATCTTTGTCAAAACAGCATGGAACAACTGTTCCATCCCATGTAAATACACAAGAGCTCCACATACGCCAACAAGAGTTTTTATACTTGTTTTTAAGTATGTATTCTCCCGTTTTAGTTTTTTTGTATCTCGAATAATCAGGGTTTTCAGGTATTAATTCATTGCCAGATTCATAATCGTAAATTTGAATGGTTTTGAAGTTAATTCTGTCAACACCTAATTTGTTTGAAAGCGCTTTCGCCTCTTCAATTTCATGTTCATTTTGTTTACTTACCAAGAACTGAAAAGTGATAATAGGTAATTTAGATTTCAATTTTTTTCTTGCAGCAACCAGGTTTTTAGTACCCTCCAGTACTTTGTCTAATTTTCCTTCAATTCTATAGTTTTGGTAAGTTTCTTGCGTGATTCCATCTATTGAAATGATAACTTCACTCATTCCTGACTGGACTACTTTTTCTGCAGCTTTTTCACTAATAAAGTGAGCATTTGTAGAAGTAAGAACATAGATGTTTCTATTGCTTGCTTCTTTTACCAGGTCTAAAAAAAGCGGATTAATAAAAGGCTCACCTTGAAAATAGTAATTGATATATTGAAGATTTTTTCCGAGTCCGTCTAGAATGTTTTGGTTGACAGATGGTTTTAAATTTCCGGTGGGCCTGGTAAACTGTTTCAAACCTGATGGACACTGTGGACACTTTAGATTGCAGGCCGTAGTTGGCTCAATAGAAACGGCAATTGGGCTCCCCCAATGTATAGGTTTCTTAGTCAAATTAGTAACAACATATGAAGACTTAAGCAAGAAATAATTCCATACTCTACCTAAAGTAAGTTGTTTCAGTATTTGTCTGTTTCTAGGGTCCATTTACACGGTAAACTTACAACATAAAAAGGGTTGATTTTGAGGAAAATTGAAATTTTATGTTGCTGTATAGTTAAGAGAATATTAGGTGAGTGTGGTTAAAAATTTAACAACCGACTGTTTTATCAGGTTTCTTTTTCGTAAATTAGCTACGCTTAATGAAAAAATATACCTTAATCATGAAGAAAATTTTACTATTATTTAGTGTATTACTTGCAGCTGCAATTACAAATGCGCAAGTAATTTTTTATGTTGAAGCACCTTCATCAAATGAAGGAAACTACGACATGACTTATGCATCAGGAACTTCTTGGGGTTCACCTGATATGACTGACCCTGCAAACTCTGTAACAGGAGAGCTTTGTATGGCAGATGACGGAACTGCAGGAGACTCTTTAGCTTGTAATGCAGTTGTAAATAACTTAACCGGAAAAGTTGCTTGTCTGTACAGAGGTAGCTGTGAGTTTGGAGTGAAAGCTTTGAATGCACAAAATGCCGGAGCAATTGCAGTTATCATTATTAACAATATTCCTGGATCTCCGGTTGGAATGAATGGAGGTACTCAAGGTACTAACGTTAATATTCCGGTTATTATGATCTCTGATGTGGCTGGTGCTACTTTGAAAGCAGAAATGGAAGCTTGTAGTGGTACAACTGTATTTATCGGTTCAAAAACCGGTTATTATGCAAACGACTTAGGATTTTATCCTGAGCATGTATTGAGAGCAGAGAACTTTGGTAATATCCAGGAGTTGTCTCAAAATGCTTCAGAATTTTCTGTAGAGTTGGGAGCTTGGGTAATTAACTATGGATCTGATCCTCAGACAAATGTTGTGTTATCAGCAACTGTAGATAACGGTTCAAATCTTTACACAAATTCTGGAACTGCTATTGCAACTTTAGCTTCTGGAGATTCTGCATTTGTTAGTTTGCCTACATTCTCGCAATCTACTTATGCAAATGGATATTATAATGTAGTTTATACAATTACATCTGATCAAACTGAAGATTTCCCAGATGATAATACACAGAATGCTGATTTTATGATGAGTGATTCATTGTTCTCTTATTCAAGAATCAATACTTCTACAAATCACCCTGAAGCTGTAGCTTATTATAGATCTTCTGATGCAGTTTCATCAAATTCAGGATGTTTGGCTTTTAGAGATCCTAACGCATCAAGAGTAGCTATTAAAGGGATGACATTCTCTGGAACAACTTCTCAAAATCCAAATCCAACTTCTATTGATGGTGAGTATGTACAAGTTTTTGCGTACGAGTGGAATGATGTATTTACAGATTTAAATGATGCCAATTATGCGGTTTCAAACTTAAATCAAATTGCAAGTGCTGAGTATATCTATACTGCCGATTTGCAACAAGAGCAAATTTATGTTGATTTTGAATCTCCGGTTTTATTGATAGATGATCAAAGATATTTATTCTGTTTTGTTCACTATGGTGAAAATGTTTACTCAGGATATGATACAGAAATTGATTATAACTGGAATTTAGAAACTTATTTGCAACCACAATTCCCTGGTGAGTCTGATGGTAGCTGGTTTGCAACTGGTTTTGGAACAGATATCGTTCCTGCTTTGACTGTGAACATGTTTGCAACTGCAGTAGGAATTGAAGAGGAAACAGCTAACGATAACATATTAGCTTATCCAAATCCTGCAAATGTTGAGGTTAACATCCCAATGGGTGAAAATTACGGAGCAATTGCATTAACTATTACAGATATGGCTGGTAAAGTTATTAGCACTCAAAATATTGAGATGCAAGGACCAGTATTGAAAGTTGATGTTTCTTCATTGGCGTCTGGAACTTATTTGTTCAACGTATTACACGGAGATGAGAATGAAGTGATGACTATCAGTATCGCAAAATAATTTTAATCTTATTTGATAAGAGCCTCAAGGATTTCCTTGGGGCTTTTTTTTGCACCTTACTTTTAGTAATGATAAAGTTCTGTTGATATAACTGTTCAGATAATTGTCATCTTATTTCAATAGAAGTTAAGAGATCGAATAGGGCAGTAGTAGTATACCCAAACAAGTGTTTTTTTCCCTTTAAGTGATTTTGACAATTGTCTTTTATCCTGTAGTGGTTCATAAGATGGATAGAGGTGATAGCATCAAATAGCTATTTACATACAGGTTTAAAATAAAAAAACCGTCACCCAATTAAGGATGACGGCTAAAAAACTAATTTAAACTAAGTTATTTCTGGTTTAGTAATGGTAGTGTAGTAGTATTTTCTCCGTCAGTAAGCTGAACGAAATAAGTTCCGTTAGCCTTATTGCTGATGTCCAATGTCACAATTTGCTGACCGTTAGTTTGCTTTTCTATAATAATTCTTCCTGTAACATCTAATACTCTAACAACAGCATTTGATTCATTGTTGGCTAGTTTGATGTTAAAGATTCCATTGGCTGGATTTGGATAAATTACAAAATTAAGTTGATTGGTCTCAAATCCTAATTGTGAACTTACTTCAATGCCATTGATGGTGTATGTACAACCGTTTGCATCCGTAACTGTCACTGAATACGTTCCAGAAACTAAGTTAGTTGGATCTTCAACTGTTGATGAATAACTGTTAGGTCCTGTCCAACTATAAGAGTAAGGTGCAGTTCCGCCAGTAACAGTTAGATTGATTGAACCATCATTTCCTGAAATTTCATCATTGGTAGTGTATGTCCCTGAAATGGCAGTAGGTTCTCCTACTGTTGCACTAACAGATCCTGTACATCCATTAGCATCTTGTACAGTTATTAGGTGAGTACCAGTAGCCAGATTTGTAAATACGTTATTGCTTTGAGGTCCTGCACCAATATTATAAGTATATGGTCCTGTTCCGTTAGTAGGAGTAACATCAATTGATCCATCTGCACCATCAGCACAGCTAACATCAGTAACTACAGTTGTGGATGTAATTCCGGCACCTGTAGAGATGGTTACATTGCTTTCAGTGAATTGACATCCATTTGCATCTTCTACAACCACACAATAATTACCTGTTGGTACAGCTGTGAAAACGTTTGATGCTTGAAATGATGTTCCACAATCAGTGCTATATAAATAAGCAGTTGTTCCCCCAGAGGCATTAACTGTAATACTTGCGTCGTTTGATCCAGGGCATGCTTCATCTTGAGCAGTAACTGTAGCAGTTAATGCTGTTGGTCCTCCTAGCGTAACATCAATTGTATTTGTACAGGCATTATTATCTACTACAGTAATTGTATAAATGCCTGGGGTAAGATTATTGAATGTTCCTGTTCCTTGAGCGCCAGATCCAATATCATATGTAAATGGTGCGTCACCGCCTGTTACATTTACAGTAATTGAACCTGTATTGTCTCCAGAACAAGCTTCTTCTGTAGTTGAAGAACTTAAAGTACCACTACATGGGGTAACAACACAAAAGTTATTTGTTTCTGATGAACCAAAATCTGAATTGGCAGCAACAATACTTGCAAGCGTATCAGAAGTATTATCTTGTGTAATCATATAATCTCCATCAACTGTACATGAAGACCATTGAGAACCATTCATACCATCACCAAAACTGTCATAAATAATAAAATCATAACATCCCGGATCTAAACATAAGTTTTCAATAATTTGTTCTCCTCCACTTACGTCAGAATAAGGTCCACCACTTGCTAAAACTGTAGCATTGATATCTACAATTTCCCAAGTAGTTTCAGATCCCCAGCAATCAGTATTAAGTTCAACTGTAACGGGCTGACCGTTAACAATTGCAAAATAGTTACTGCTTGATGCATCATTTCCAGTGTTTGAATCAGTAGTGCCATTAGGAGATGTAGTAGAAGCGTTAAATGTATGCGCTCCTGCAGTTGTTGTCATGTTAGGTAAAGTTACATCTACACTTGCTCCGGCCGCCAGGTTTCCTGTCCATGCTAAAGTATTGTTTGTACCTCCGTCAATATCAAAATTAATTGTAACAGATGTTAAGGCATTGGTCCCATAATTTCTCAATGTTACAATTGGGTCAAAACTAGAAGAACAAAACGTTCCTACAGGATCTACAATTGCCATGATTCCGGCATCATCCGGCATTGATGGAGCGTTAGGGTCATACCCGTCATTGGTAGTAGTTGATCCACAGCTTCCGGGTGCTAAGTAAGTACTTAATCCTAATCCCCAGGAAACTCCAATTCTTCCATAATAGTCTGGTTGATTATTATCTGTAGTTCCTGAACAAGCAGCTCCACCACCAAACAATTGACCTATGATTCTACCATTTTGATCAAATAAGGGTGAACCAGATGATCCAGGTTCTGTAACACCTTGATCCCAATTCGCAATTTGCCAACAAGCAGCTCCATTCCATGGAGTTTGTGTAAGAGCATTTGCTTCCTGACATATTTTTTTTACGTCTCCTGATGGATGGTGAATACCAGTTCCAGTTGTAACTGTATTAGCATCAGAATTATCCCATCCTGCATAAAATAAATTCCAGTTTTGGGCATCTGTCAGAGTCATATTGTCAATATTTAACAAGGCAAAATCAGATCCGCCGTTATTGGTAAGAACAGTGGCTCCATTTGCAGTTTGATCATAAGGAGGTCCTGGATCCGTACTTCCGGCAGTTGTAGCACAAGACTCAGTGCCCGGAGGGCTTTCCCAGTTAAATCTAAATGCCCAGCTACCTGTGTTACCACCTAAACAGTGATTTGCAGTTAAAAAATAGGGAGTTCCATCATCACATGTATTATTGATTAAAGCACCTGTGCAAATACCACTTCCGCTAACTACGATCATAGCAACTGATCTAATTTGGTCTCCCCAACTTGCGCCTAGAGGACAATTAACATCAATGTTGCAATCTCCTGAAGAGTTTAAAGCTTTTTGAAGCAAATCATTTTGAATGGTTTTTAAACTTCTATAACCATGCACAACGTCAGTAATAGTAAAGCTTCCCTGACCTGATACTTCTGCCGGTTCAAAATATTCAACTATAATTTCTTCACCAATGATCAATTCGGTTCCTAATAGTCCATCATTTCGATTATTTCGGCTTGTATAAGCCCCAACTCTATTAGTTTGATCTTTATCATACAAATACAAATATGCCCCTTTTGGCAGATTAAAATTCTCTAATAAAAGGTTGACAGTTAATGCGTTTGGACATTTTATTCCTAATTGCCAAACTCTGTCTCCATTTGGTAATGTCGTCCAATGACCGCTCGAATTTAGATCATAGCTTACTGCATATTTATAACCAAATCGCCAAGGTTGATCTTTAAATTGGTCATTAACAACATCTTCTGCATCAATTGCTACCTGATCATAACCAGGCATTATTTGTACAGGAACATTTTTTGAGTCAAGTTTACCTTTCCAGGCAATTGGTCCGCCCATATCGGTTACTTGAGCAAATGAATTAACTAGGAAGCCAAGAATGGCCACCATGGAGTAGATTTTCTTCATGAGGTTATTGTTTTTTGAGAATACAAAAATACGCAAAAAAAATCAAAACGCATTTCGAGTTGTTAAAATATAAACAACTAGATTGGGCTAAATCGTTTACTTCAAGACATTGATATGTCCATTTAACAAATAAGATGAGCCATCATCAGCAATTATTTTGCACTTGTAAACATAAACACCATCTTCTACCAAGACATTATTATAGGTTCCATCCCATTGAAAATAGGGGTTATCACTAAAGTAAACTTGTTCACCCCATCTATTGAAAATGTAAAACTCTAATGATGCTGCTCCTATTACACTAACTGAATAAGTGTTGTTGTAGAGGTCTCCGTTTGGAGTAAATGCATTTGGAGCATAAAAATAAAACTCGGGCTTAATAAAAATAGATTTAACCGTGGTGTCAGTGCAACCCAGATAATTGGTAGCAATTAATGTAATGATGTATTCACCATCATTTTCATATAAAGTGTATGGAGCGAAATCTGTTGAAGTTTCTCCATTTCCTAGATCCCAATACCAATTTTCAGCTCCTAAACTATTGTTTCCAAAAGAAATAGGTAGGTTTTCCATTTGAGTATTTGACAACACATAAAAATTAGCTGTTGGTTGTAGAACTTCTACATTAGCGTTTTCAAATATTGAATAAGTTTGACAGGCATCTTGTATTTGTACCAGATAAGAAGTAGTCCAAGCAGGTTGAACCCAGGTATTATTTGTGGTTTCGCCATTGTGGTACCAGTAGTACTCAAAAGGCGGTAGTCCGCCACTTACATCAACTGAAATCAAAGTACTGTCATAAGGACAAACTATATGTTCACTAGCTGTGGCTTGCATTAAAGAAGTTTGTACATCTACTTCAATATTGGCTTCTTTAGTTAAACCACATTGATCTGTAACAACTACTGTATATGAAGTAGTAACAGAAGGACTTATTGTAAAAGCCGGTCCATTGTATACGCTATTGCCGTCAACAAACCATTCATAATTGTAATCTGAAAGACCTCCTGAAGCCTCTGCCGCAATTATTAGATCTGTATATGGACAAAGAATAGAGGTGTCATTAGAAGTTAAAAGTTGTAATTGATATTGAGGAACAATAACTTCAAAATCATCAAAAGCGGTATCTGATTCACATACATCTGATACATATAGTTGATAGATGGTGCTTGACAAGGGAGCTACCAAGATATCTTGATTACTTCCGCCATTTGACCATGAATATTGATATGGTTCTGCACCCCCACTTACGTTTGCTGAAAGCTGAATTTCTTCACCAGGGCATAATGGATTTGATCCTGTTATTTCAGCTACAATAGGGTCACGATTTATAATTGTAAAAATTAATTCATCTTCTCCACAACTCTGATTATCCAGCATGATTGTTATAATGACATCTTCTACATTTTCTGAAGTATAATCTTGATAAGCTTCGATATCAAAGCTCAAAGTTGTTTGACCCGCAGCAAATGTCAATTGATCAGGGATCATTGAATAATCAGTTCCCTCAATTGCTGATCCCTGAACATCCAATAAGATTGTTTCCGCAACATCTGCATATAGAGAACTCCTTTCAATTGTAACAGTTGCTATACCACAGCCTTCTACAATTTCATCATTTGCAGGTAAATTATTGTTGAGGTAATCTGCACTAATATTGATGTCTTTTGAAAAACCTGAGAAATAACCAGCTGCACCAATATTACCATTTAAGTTTAATAGCGCAACTCTAATTGGTTTGTCTGAAACAATTTCTACATCACCCGAATAACCTGACAATTGATAGGTGACATAATCAGGAGTACCCGGTACTGAAAGTCCTCCGCCAATAACATTTCCATTAACTTCAATTACTGCTCCAACATCTGCAACAATATTAATATAGGGTGTACCAATAAATTCAACTGCAGGTATGGTGACTTCTTTTGATCCTGTGCATTTAATTGGAGGTAAAAAGTTGATTCCTGATTGCCTTTCATTGTCATCACTATAGCCATCACCTCCGTTTAATGATTGTGTTACAAAAACGGGTGACGAACTACTCATGTACAAGTTTTTGTTAGCGGAAAACTGTCCTCCACTTATCACATAAAAATCACCTGCGTTAGCAAGATTTGCAGAAGGAGTAGATGATCCATTCAGATAGATGTCTGTATTTGGTTCAGATGCCACAACAAAGGTTTTCTCATTGTCAACTCCGAAGCCTTTAATGAGTACGTATTCATTACCGATATTTTTCTTTGGAACAATTTGATCTATTCCGATATCTCTTCCTTGTAAACTTGAGCCATTATTGCTGGTTCCATCCATAGCATTTCCACCCAACCATGTACCGCAGTTTACAACGATATCCTTATCAGATGTAATGAGTGTTCCATTTAATCCGTTGATATTGTTTGTTGATCCTGATTCATCTATATGTGTGGCCACAACATAGCTTTCACCTGCGTCTAAAGAAACAGTAACACTCTGTGTTGTTAAAGGAGAACCAGATGATATTGTACCTCTGAAAATTACACCCGGATTAATTTCTGAAATATTAACCTGCGTATTATTTTCAGTTGCCATAATACTAAAAGTGTTACTTTTTCCCTGATTGTACCCATAATTATTAGACATGTGTGCAGTTCTGAATTCTTGACCTAATGCAGCTTTTTGACCTTTAGAAGTCAGTGATCCGGCTTGCGCAGTTTCTATAACTCTAATACTAGCATAAAACGGTTCGTTTGCGGTAAGAATTAAGCCTTTTCCAGCTGAAACTGCCGTGTTTAGTTGAGTTTCTGAAACTAAAAATGGAGAACTAGTTCCTATACCAATTTGAGTAGTGCTTGATGAGGCACTTGAAATAGGAATTGTCATTATAAGATTTCCCGCACCATCTTCCACTGTAACGTTAAAGGTATTACTAATTGGAGTTCCCAATACTAAATAATGGGTGCCTAAATCTTCTCTTCCGTAAAGTGGAGGAATGTAATGTTTGGTATCCAGTTGTCCATATGCAGAGCTAAAGCACAATAAGAACATCAGAGCAAAAAGAACATTTTGCAGCTCAAAAAAAATTATGGACAATTTTTGTGACATCAGGTTTATGCTAAACGTAAAAGAATAGCATTGAGTTGATTGGACTAATTTTATTATTAAAAGTTTAAAATTAACCTTTAATAATATCTAAATCAAGGGGATAGAGTTATTTAACAAAGGTAAACTCAACTCTTCTGTTGATTTCTTGACCTTCCGGAGTATCATTAGAGGCCTTAGGTATGCTTTCACCTTTTCCTTCTGCGGCAATTCTACTTGCATCAACTCCTTTTGAAATGATATAGTTTTTCACTGAATTAGCTCTTTTTTGAGAAAGTTCTAAATTATAATCTTCCGGTCCCTGTGAATCAGTATGAGCTTCAATTTTTAAATCAACATTAGGGAATATCAGCATTATCTCAATGATATTTTCAAGATCAGGTAAAGCATCTTTTCTCACATCCCATTTACCTTCATCAAACCTCACATTGTCTAAAACAAAAGAATTGTCAAGAGAAAAATTGGAGATTTTATTTAAATCAATTGATCTAACTACTGCTTCATTATAACCATTTTTCAAAAGGTCTCTCCAGGTAGGGTGGGCCTCTTCAATACTTTCCCAAGCTCCAACCATATATGAATATTGATCCGTTTCTTCTATGTAGTGAATTTTAACTTCTCCATAAGTCTCCATCAGTGTGAATAGGAAATTATCATTTTCCAATTTTTCATCAGTTCTGATAACTTCTATACTGTAAACCATTTTTGAAGAATCATTTTCTTCATCATAGAATTGTTTTTCCTCAACTATTTTAGAGGTGTCCTCTAATACATTTTCAATAGAATTTTGGGCTGCTATTAAGTTGTCTTTATAACAATGAATTGATTTATAAACGCAGCTAATAAATTCTTCTCCGTCTTTTTCGCCTTCAACTGTTAGCTCCATTTGATAATCACCTTCACTTTGAAAGGCATACTTGTTTTTCATGCCTTTTAGGGATTTACCATCATTAAACCTCCACGAATAATTATTAATGGTAACACCCGGAAGATTTGATTCTTCAGCTGTAATTTCAAATTCTTCGCCAATTTTTACGGTATCTGGACAACCAATATAAGGTTGTTCTTCAAAGGCAATTTCCAAGTAGTAATAGCTCTGGTTATAGTAGGTAACATCTACAATAGTGTCAATAATGTCTAAGCTAATTTCGTACCCTCCTTCTCCCGGAAAACAATAGTCAATTGAGATTCCGAGTTTAACATCCTCATTTATTTTCCATTTGTAAACCAAGGCATCAATTTCACCTAATTCTGCAGCATGTTCTTCAGTCAAATTATAACAAAGTACATTAGATACCATTTCAGTACAAATTATCTCTACCTCAGGTTTTACTTTGATTTTCCAAATTTGATCTGCACCAGTTCTATTTGAAGAAAAATAAGCGTCATCTTTGCCTTTTCTTTGCACATATCCAAAATCATCAGCATTAGAATTGATAGGTGAAGACAATAATTTAGACGTTTTGCTTAGCGTGTCATAGTCATAAATATCTAACCCTCCTTTTCCTGGTCTATCACTACTGAAATAGATGTGTTTCCCATTGATTGAAGGGAAGAGTTCATTTTTATCTGAATTAATTCCTGGTCCTGCATTAACTGGTTCAGACCAACCGTTTTCCGTTTTTCTTGAAATCCAAATGTCAAAACCTCCTAATCCTCCTTTTCTATTGGAAGCAAATACCATTGTTGTACCTTTTGCATCTAATCCCGGGTGAGTGTACTGTGCCACAGAATCTACAAAAGGCAAAATTTTTGGTTCACTCCAACCCTCTGAGGTAAATTTAGATTCAAAGAGTCCAAGTGGGTTTTTTTGATAGGTCATTTTTCTCAATTTCATGTTTTTGATGACATTGGTAGAATAAATGGCATATCCTCCATCTGCATCAAAAGAAATTGGGCCGTCATTTAAATGAGTTTTAAAAGCTTCATCTAATCTGCTATACTTTTCATTTTCTCCATTTAACATGTAAAGGTTAGTAGTTAAATGATTTGAACCATCAATAACGGTACTAATTAAACCGTCTTTTTGATCACTGCAAACTACAATCTTATCTCTATAAAACACGGGGCAATAAACATTTCCTTTCAAAGTGGTAGTCAATTGCACTGCTTGCTCTTCTTGCGAAAATGAGATCAGATTAAATAGAATAAAACAATATGTCAAGACATTTTTTACCATCCCAGGTATCTAGGGTTTGCAATTTTAGTTTGATACTTAAAGTTATATCTCAATCCAATTTCATGTGAGCCAAATTGATTTGATCCAATTTTAGTTATTGGCATTCCAAATGAATACATGATGGCAAATTGCTTTGTAGCATTAAATTTAAATAATCCAATTACAGAATCTTCTGTTCTGAAAGAAACTCCAAATTCAAATAAGTCATGTAATTGAGCCATTAAATTAATGTCCACTTGTGGTCTGTTGCCAATATTGTATTTAAGAAGTAGAGATGGTCTTAGTTTATATTTTTTTCTTCCAAATTCAAATTCATATCCTCCTCCCAACATCACGTTATAGTTGTTGAAATCATGGTCAACTATAATTTTATTCCCATCAAATCTGTGAGACAAGAAAAATGGAATTGATAAACTGGCAAAGTATTTTTTTCCGGTTAAACTCACACCAAAACTACAATCAGGTAAAATTCCGAGTGGAGTATCTACCAATAAATTATCTGAATTATCATTTACTGCCAAATTGGAGTAGTTTGATTTGACTAAAGAAACTCCCCCGGTAATTCCAAAAGAAAGTTTCATTTTGGCCATAGGTATTCTATAGGCGTAACTTCCGTAAATTCCTGTATTTCTGTCAACACCTATTTGGTCTGCAAAAAATTGGATTCCCACTGCAGAATTAGTGTTTCTTAAAGGTGAATGAGCGGTAAATGATTGTGTCATTGGAGCTCCATTAATACCTACCCATTGAGCTCTGAAATCTGCAAATAGGCTAAGACTTTCCTGGTTTCCGGTATTAGCCGGATTTAAAGCCACGTCATTGAACATATATTGACTAATTATTGGAGTCAATTGTCCATGTGCATTAAAGCCTAAAAAGCACAGTATGTAGATTAATTTTTTCATCTTTTAATAACCACGTACCCTTTAAAGGTCATGTTATTCGCTGTGATTATATAAAAATAGGTGTCGTCATCAAGTTTTTTTCCGTTGTTGTCTAAACCGTCCCAGTTATTTTGATAATTATTTGCTGAATAAACTATTTGTCCCCAACGGTTATATATTTCAACTGTATTTTCTAATAGATCAATTCCATTAATTAAAAACACATCATTTTGCCCATCATTATTAGGCGTAACCGCTTCCGGAATAAAAAGACTTGTCACAATCAAATTAACTTCATCAGTTTCCACAGGACACGGTCCATTAGTAACAGTCCAAAGCAGGGTAGTGGTACCGTTTTGTAAATCACTGATATAAGCCAATGGATCATTTATATCGTCAATGTTTGCATTCCCTTCTGAAAAACTCCAAACACCAATTGCCGGTGATGGATCTATTGCCTCTAAATCTGTATCATATTTAAAGAATAGGGTTTGATCTGGTCCTGCATTTGCCGCAACCGGATCAAAAATGTAAATATCTACAGTGCTGCTGTCATAACATGTACCAGTTGTGGCATATTGAATTGTGTAAGGACCTCCAGCTGTACTTGCACCTAAATCAATTTGACCACTTGATGCATTTAATGATATTTCTGTATTTGAGCTTGTGAAAACTCCGCCTGTTGTACCATTTAATGTAGCATTTACAACAGATGACGTACTACAAAATGCGGTATCACCATAATTAAATGAAGGATCATCTAATGCATTAATTGTAAGGTATAATGTATCAGCATTTGGACATACAGGTCCGGGTGAATTATATATAATTTGTAATGAAGTTCCAGGATTTGTTGCGTCCAAATCTATTTCACCTGTTCCGGAATCTACAAATACAACTGCACCACTAAAAGTTCCGCCTGGAGTATTGACAGTTGGTACAGGATCCGTTTCATTACTACAATAGGATGTGGTAGTATAATTAAATCCGGCATCTTCTAGCGCAGCTATTGAAACTTGAAAATCGGTAGAATTTGGACAGTCAGGTCCCGGTGTGGTATAAGTTATTGTGTAAGGTCCGCCAACGGTGCTGCCAGCAATGTCAATTTCTCCGGTAGAAGTATTGGCTAAAACTAATCCTGCAGAACTACTAAAAGTTCCTCCAGCTGTCCCTATTATGTTAGCTATAGGGTTACTATCTCCAGTACAATACAATGTATTGCCGTAATCAAATGAAGGATCATCCTCTGCATTAATGGTTACATCAAAAGTTCCTACGTTTGGACAGTCAGGTCCTGGAGTTGTATAGGTAATTGTGTATGGTCCTCCGCTTAAAGAATTTGTTAAATCTACTTCTCCTGTAGTACTACTTACAAAAGTGATTTCTGCTGCTCCTCCATATGTACCGCCCGCCGTTCCACTTATTGTAGGTATTGGATTTGCATCTCCCTGGCAATAAGCTGCCGAAGCATATGAGAATGAAGGGTCATCTTCTGTTAAAATATTGAATTGTACTGAGTCAGTATTTGGGCAAATACCAGCTGTTGTATAAACTGCATAATAGTTTCCTACTGTACTGGCAACAATATCTACTTCACCGGTACTACTGTTTATAGATAGGTTAGCTGTAATTTCGCTAAATGTCCCCCCAGGAGTTGTGACTGAAACAACTGTCGCGTTAGCATCTGCCGCACAGTGATCAATTGTCGCATAGTTAAATGCCGGATCATCCTCAGCGTTAATTGTTATTTGGACAGAATCTGCATTAATACAATTTGGCCCCGGCGTGGTATAAGTAATATAATAAGGTCCTCCAGCCGTAGATGCCGCTAAATCAATCTCTCCTGTTGTAATACTTACAAAAACAATTTCTGCCGGACCTGTAAATGTTCCGCCAGGGGTTCCTGTAACTGTTGCCACAGGATTGGCGTCATTTTGACAATACGCAGCTGCAGGATAAGTAAAAGCCGGATCTTCTTGTGGATAAATATTAACAGCTACAACTGAATCAAAAGGACATAATCCTACCGTATAAGTGATGTTATATGGACCACCAATTGTAGAGGCAGTAAGGTCTATTTCTCCAGTTGGAGAAGAGGCTCCATCTGTAAAAACTATACCAGGGTCTGCCGTAAAGATTCCTCCACTTGTGGTAACACTATCCGGTAAAGCATTTGGATCTGCATTACAAAGAGCATTGGATTGGTATGAAAAGAAAGGGTTATCATCTTGTAAGATAAAATCATTCGAGTTCCCAACATCAAAAACATATGTTTGTGGCTCACCATCCTTTCCACCATCATCTCCAATGGCAATTCCAATATTTAATCCTTCACTATTTGCGCAAGCAGAAGTTATATCTGCATCAAAACAAAAATTGGAATATAGCTGACAGTTATACGGACCAGTATTTCCATCTCCCCAAGGTTCACCTGAGTTATGTGCAAATTCCCATAAAATTGTGTTGGTACCTAAATTATAAGTTGCAGACCAATCTCCGTTTACGTCAAAATAACCATTGTTTCCAGGTGGATTATCAGGAGTTAAGGTTGTGATATTAATATTTTCGTAGCAGTCTCCCAATTGCATACTAATAGAATCTACCCATTGCCAATCATCTAAATTGGCTAAATACATGTCATGGCAAATAGTTACTGATTCACAAGGTTGCATGGTTAAATCAATCAAAGATCCATTAACTGATGGGACAATTCCGTCTCCGTCAGGATCATCAGTAACGTTACATGTACCGTCGAATTCAACCCCAGAAGATGTGCAGAAAAATGAAATATCATAACTGTCAATGTGATCAACTTGAGCATCTACAACAATGTAATAGGTACCAGGACCGTCTGCAATGAAGGTTAAATAATTTGAATTGTTTGAGAATTCACCAGTAGCAATATTAAAACTGTCAATTTGAGAACAATTTAGGTTTGTAGGGCAATCTGATCCTAAGAAGTATACATAGGCATACGGGTCATTTGAATCAGATGCATTTTCCATTTTTACTTGTAAAAAGTGATTGTTAGCATCTACATAAACCTGATATATTCTTTCTTCACCATTTGTAACAACTGGTGAACATGAGAAAGATGAATAATTGTTATTGTCTCCAAGAGTGGTTTCGCCTACGAATTGGTCTCCACATTCTGCAACCACTGGATTGTTGTTTGAAATCACTACAAAATCAAATAGACATACATCAGTGTTTCCTGTTCCGTCGGTAACTTTTAGTAATACTTCTTGACTACCTGCATTGATAATGGTAGACGGGTTAGGTGATTGAAAAAAAGTTAATCCTGCTGAGCAACCGTCATTAACAACCAAACCTGAAATGTAATTTGGAAGAATTTGATTACACGCTATAAGTGATGTGAGTGTGTCATTATTGGGACAGTTGGTGATTTGAGGTCCACATACCGGGATATCTGTACACTGAAAACTTGCCACAAAGAAATCTCTTAAGCCTTTCCATTGAATTTCAGCTATTGGTTGAGTTCCTACAAAGAAATCGCTATTAAAATGACCACCATAACTTGTGCGAGTTCCATTGCTGTGGATAGCTTTAGCTAGTTCATCATCTGCTCCTATGTCTTTAAAAACCCAGTTTAATGTTCCAACATTATCATATGAAGCTACAAATAGATCTTTATTAAAAGCGTGGAGCATGGTTGTGCCACCAAAGTCAACAGAATCCTCAAATTGACCACAAAATTGTATATCTGAACAACTTGCATCTGTTGTTATTCCGAATCCTTCATCCATTCCAGGACCTCCATCACTCCATTTGGTTTGAATTACTCCTGAGGTATTGTAGATAGCAATGAAAGCATCTTTTTGTCCAACTGTATAGATAGTATCATTATATGTTAATGCTCCAGTTGATGGGCTTTCAACAAATGTACATACGTCGTAACAACCACCTGTAATATATAATGAAGATGAGGAATAAAAAATATCGTTTGAAGTTGTATTTCCGTTGGCCGATCCTGCGGATGTAGCCCAGTTAACGTTACCATTGGTTTTATCAAAAGAAGTTATCCAAATTCCTTCATTTCCATAAGCGGGTAAATCATAATCAGGTGAAGCGGTGAATGTACAAACAGCATTACCATAAGTTCCGGTTGCATACAAGTTGGTACCATCAGTTGTAATAGAGCTGGCTAAATCAGCTGAAGTTCCTCCATGAGAAACTGCGTATGAAAAACCTGCAAAAGCAGAGTCTATTCTTGCTACAAAAATATCACTTTGACCTGCTGTAGCCGGAAGTGTTGGACCTCCGTTTAAGGTAAGTGCTCCCTGGTGTGTTCCGGTAATGTAGACGAAATCACCATCTCCGGTAACGGCTGCACCACGACTCTTACCTGTGCTTAAAGGAGTTGCACCAGTGAGGTGAATTGGTATACCTGCAGGAGATATTTTTAATAAAAATAACCCTTCATTTGAAGAAGAAGGTAGTGATAATCCGGCAAAACTTAAAATAGTATGATTGTGATATCCGGTAACATAAACTGCGCCTATTGCATCTACAAAAATAGATTTGGCAAATGATTGGTTATTACCATTAGATTGTAAAGCCCAAACAGGGTTTCCATTTACATCATATTTGGCAACGAATACTTGACTTGCTTCTCCAGAGTAAAGATTGTCAGAACCAATAGATAAGGGACCTCTAAAGGTTCCGCAGATATATGTGTTACCTGAAGCGTCTACAAAAACATCTTCAACATAATCTTTGAAATTGGCACCCAAAGTTGCGTTAGCAGCCCAATCAACAGGTGGTTGAGCAGAGGCAGGTACGCTCCACAAGAGAACACTTATTATGGTAAGTATAAATAAACGCATCTTCAAAAACCTCAATAGAGATTCAATTTAAATACTGGTTTAACGTTCTTTTGGTTTCAAGAAAATCACTTTATTTTCTGATTACCCCTTATTAAGTAATGTACTGCTAATTACCCTTCCCCAAAGGAGTATTTGCTATCACTGATAGTGATATTAAATGTTTTGGGTAGCAGCAGTGCATCAGACTATGAAAATAACGAAAATTATGTATGAAAAGTTGAGCCGAGATTAAAAATCAGGAATTTTCCGGGTCAAAAGGTTTAGGTTTTAAGGTAATCATGTCCCCTAAAAGTGCTGCAAAATCATTTCCGGTTTCTTCCATTTCAATATCATCTTCATCAAAAGCCCAAATAACACTAATTTGTTTTTGATCCTTGAGTTTTTCAAGATTAAGAAGCATGTCAATGATAATTTTGGAAGTTGCCGTATTGAAATATTCAAGTTCAAGATAAACGTCAATATTAGAAACATCAGAAGCGAATAGTTCCAAAAGCCAATCTCTGAATGATAGGTAAAAATCTTTAGCGTCTTCAGGTAAACTGCGTCCAATAATTTCGATCTTACCTGTATCGAGCGATCCTGATATCATTGGGGTTCTATGTGTAGCTTCTCTGAAAAATTCAGCCATTTTGCGATTATCGACTTTTTAGATGAAAATGTATTTAATCCAGTTTATCTACTTCGTGTAGATTGATGGTGCATTTCATTGTCTCCTGGTAATGCTCTCCAATTTCTTTCATTTCAAGATCATCCATTTCGTAGTACCAATCAATTTGCACAACGGTTTTTAAACCAATCAGTTCATCTAAAAGCATCAGCATTCTTGTGATAACAACAGTAGAACTACTGTTCATATACATAAGGCTAATTTTTACTTGGGTTTTAGGAGCTGGATCGGCGGCATACTCTGTAAGCCAACGATTAAAATTCCAATAAAACTCTTTGGTGTTTTCAGGAATGGATATACCAGATATTTCAATCAGACCACTTTTTTTGTCCAATCGAATATATGGAGTTTTCTTAGTTGCTTCAATTACAACAACATCCCCTTCGTAATTTGCATCTGAACTCATCAAAGGCGAATATAGTTAATATTCGGATTTAATGGTATAAATCAGATGAATTTAGCTTGTTTTTTTATTAACCAAAAAGTTGATTAAGGTTGCTGTCGAAAGGAGCTTCATATTGTTTAATAAGACCTTCAACGTGATCTAACAATAAGATATCCTTTCTAAAATACTTAGTAACACCTCTTTTATAGGCAGTATCAACAACCTCAACATCATTTTGATCTGACACCATAACTATTTCGCAGTCTGGTAAAGCTTGTCTAATAATTGGGATTGAATCTAGGCCTGTTCGTCCTTTTAAATTATGTTCGATAAGAACTAGTTGAGGATTGTCATAAGGCATGTTGATGCTGGCTTCGTCAAAATTGCTAAAGTGGACAATATCATAATTGCCACTTTTGTTCAATTTTTGGATGAATGTTCGTGCAAAAAAATAATCGCCGTCTACAACATAAATTTTTTTAATTCTCATTAGTTCTCCGCGCTAATCTAAATAGTAGTCCATAGTTTACCCTCTATAAAGTTAGGTAAATCACGGATGAGCTGAAGGAGCTATTCGATAATTGGTATAAAAAAACCGATTAGTTGCCCTGAATGAAGGAAGATCGTTTTTCGATTATTTCATTGATTGCCAGTTCCAGTCTTTCTAGAAAGTATTCTCTTTCTCTTTCTGTTGCCTCGCGGTTATCCAATTTCTCCCCTATAATGTGTAATTGAACAAAATCAAACATCATAAAGGAAGGCAATAATTTGTGGGCAATTGACTTCATACTATCCACATCATTATTATTAAGGGCTTTTTCAAATTGAATTTTGTCCTTATTTGCCTGTTCAATGAAAATGTCAAAAAGAGAAATGGCAAATTCTTCATCTCCTTTGGCAAGATTCAATAAACCTGGCATATTTAGTTTTTTCCATTTTGGATCTAACTGATCTTTTTTGATTTCTGCTTTAAATGAAAATTGCTTTTGAAGTTCCTTTATAATATCATCAATTTTGAATGGTTTTGGAATAAATCCATTCATTCCGGCATCAAGACATTTGTTTTGTTCTTCCTCTAGGACATGAGCAGACATTGCAATAATAGGTACCTGGCTAAATTTTCTTATTTCTTTTGTTGCTTCGTATCCATCTAAAATAGGCATCTGTAAGTCCATGAATACCACATCAGGATTATGTTCTTTAACAGCATCAATACCTTCGCTACCATTTTTTGCAACGTGATATACCACACCTAATTCATCCAATATTTTAGTTGCAAGTTTTACGTTTACAGGATTATCTTCACATATAACTACATGAAGTTCATCAGTAATTAATTCCTTTTTAGATTCGGTTTTAGACTCGTTTTTAACAATTGCATTTCCAATTTTTAAAGGAAGCAACACTTCAAATTCAGAGCCTTCTCCTTCCTCAGATCTGGCACTAATGGAGCCTCCCATCAGTTGGCAAAGCTGACTTACAATTGATAATCCTAATCCTGTCCCTTTTTGTTTTCTCTGCAAACTAGAATCTACTTGGCTAAAGTTTTCAAAGATGGTTGCAATCTCTTTTTCAGGAATACCAATTCCGGTATCTTTTATGATGAACTTGATCATCTCCTGATCTTTTTCTACTGTTTTATTGATTTTTAAACTAACCTCTCCTTTTTCAGTGAATTTGATGGCATTACCAATAAGGTTATTTAATATTTGAGTAAGTCTGATATCATCAAGTTCTAGAAATTCAGGAATGTTTGAAGAAAATTGTAGACTTAAGTCTATTTGCTTCTCATCTGCTTTGTGTTGATGTAATCTCAGCACCTTTTTAATGGTGTCCATCACCTCAAATACTCTTGGACGCAGTTCTAATTTTCCTGCTTCTATTTTTGTTAAGTCTAATATGTCATTTATAATTACCAAAAGATCTTGCCCTGAATTGCTAATAATATCTACATACTCTCTTTGTTCATCCGATAAACTGGTGTTTTTTAGAAGGTCTGCAAATCCAAGCATGGCATTCATTGGTGTACGAATTTCATGACTCATATTGGCTAAAAACAGAGATTTGAATTCTGCAGATTTTTCAGCTAATTCTCTTGCTTCATTCAATTTTTTCTCTGTTTCAATTCTAGCAGAAATGTCATAAAGGAAAGTAAGGTCACATGGTTCGTCGTTGTAAAAAATTTCAGTAATTGAAAGTTGAACGGGAATGTCTTCCTGGTCTTTAGTGACGATATGGCTGTCCATGTGGTCAATTTTACCTTTGCGATAACTTTCTAAGTCTTTTTGATAATTATCAATCCTACTCTTTGATATTAGATCAAAGAAATTCATGTCTTTTAATTCATCAACCGTAAAGTTGAATAACCTACTACATGCAAGGTTAAGGTCTACTATTTTATTTGTAGCAGTTGAAGTAAGCAAGATTGGAACCTCACTACCGGTAAATACAGATCTGAAATTCCTTTCGTTTTCTCTGATTTTTGCCTCTGCTAATTCTCTTTCAGTAACATTTCTAACAACAAAAGAAGTTCCTACTGTTACTTCTCCTGACTTTATGGGAGTACATGCTGTTTCTAAATAGATTAGTTGTTCTTTTTGATGGAACTGATCTACCGAGATTACACTTTGACCATTTAACGCTTTTTGGTTGAGTGGCTCCCATTTTTCAATTAGGAAGTCATCTATGTGTTTAAAAAATGTATCTCCTAACGAAGGTGATTTACCAAAGTCTTTAAAATAATCTTTGGCTTTTGCATTGATGATAAGAAGTTTTCCTTTTTCATCTAATGACCAAATACCATCAGTAATATTGTCCAGGATGGTTCTCGTATTGGCGTAAATTCCATCAAGCCTTTTTTCTAAGTCTTGGCGCAATTTATTTTCCTTTGAGTATCTGATTGCTTCTTTAAAGCTGTCTTCTAGTATAATAGAATTTAAATAGTCACAATCAAGGATATCAAACGCGCCATTTTTTAGGGCAGTACGAGTAATTTCATGGCTGGGACTTTTTTCTGTTAAGATGACCGGAATTCCTTCAATCAAACTTTCCTTGTCAAGCAGGTTTAAGGCACTTTCATCTCCAATAGTTAACTCAGAAAGTATTATTTCATAATCGTTATTTCTGAGTTCATCTTCTGCAGATTTAAATGAAGCAACTTCATTGAAACTAACCGCAAGGTTGAAGTTTGTTGACAAATCTTGAAGTTTGACAAAGTTTTTGTGATTGCCTATGTATAGAATTCGGATCATTTGGAAATGAAAATTTAAGCATTTAAAGTGAAATTAAAACACTATTCCTATCATAAGTACGTCATCAATTTGCTCATGATCACCTTTCCAGTTTTCGAATTTGTTTTTCATTATTTCACCGTAATCTTCCGGATTTTCTCCACTCAAATCTTCAATATACTCCTTAACACTCATTAGTTTTAATTTTCTTCCGTCTTCTCCTCCAAATTGATCTGGATACCCATCAGAGAATAAGAATAAGGCATCTCCTTTTTTCATTTGAAAACGTTGTAAACTAAAGTCTTTTTGATCAATTTCACCCCCACCGATTGGTCTTTTATCTCCTGAAATAAAGCTAACTTTTCCATCTTGTCTTATAATAGAATGACGTTTGGCTGATGATAATAAAACTTCGTAAGTAGAAAGGTTAATTTCAATTAAGGTCATGTCCATTCCATCTCTTGATTTGAAGAATTCATCTTCATCATTTATTCCACTTTCCTTTTGATGAAGGATTTTTTGTACTTCTTCATCCAGTATATCTAACACTTCATCAGGTGTTAACCATGATTGTGATGTTTCCATCAATTTGTAGATATTACGCAAAGTTGTGGATCCAATCATACTCATAAATCCTCCAGGAACTCCATGTCCTGTACAATCCACACAAGCAATGATAATTCGGTCATCATACTCTCTGATAAAGTAAAAATCACCACTAACAATATCCCTAGGCTTAAAGTAGATAAATGAGTAAGGGAAAAGTTCTAAAAAGTATTCAGTATGAGGTAAAATAGATGACTGAATACGCTTAGCATAATTAATACTAGCAGTCAAATCCTTATTAATTTCTTGAATAATTGATGCTTTTTCAACTACCTCTTTGGTCTTAATAGCGAGCTGCTCTTCTAAATAGATTTGATTTGCCTGTAGCCTTTTTGTTCTGATTCGTACAATAAGTATCATCAGTACTATCATGGCTACTATTACAATTAAGTAGAACCATACTTTTTTCCAAAATGGTTTTGCAATAGTGATGGATATTCTCGCCGGCTCTTCTGAACATAATCCATCTTCATTACAGGCAATAACTTCAAAAGTGTATTCACCATCTGCAAGTCTACCATATGTTGCGGTAGCTTCTTTTGAAAAGTTTGAAAACACTTCGTCATATCCCACCAATTTATATTGGTATTTTACTTTGTCCGGGTTTTTGAAACTTATTCCCACAAAATCAAAAACTACTCGGTAATTGTCATAAGGTAAGGTTATATTCTCCTTAATAGAATATACCTTGTCACCAATGGTTACCTTAAGTAAATTTATAACCGGGGGAACTGCTTTTCTTCGGTCTTTTGAGGGGTCGTATTTGATAGCTCCTCCATCAGTTCCAAACCACAAATAACCTCTTTTATCAGTAAATGTGGCTCTATTATTTATTTGATCGTCTATTCCTGATTTATGGTCATAAATATCAACTTTTCCTGTTTTTACATTTAGCTTACTTAATCCACCTCTATGACCTATCCAAACATATCCGTTAGCATCTTCAGCTATGGCATAACAATAATTAGATTTTAAACCTTCATTCATGCTATAATGAGAAAGTTCATCTTTTGTTTTTCTAAATATTCCGTTTTCAGAAGTAGCAATCCAAATGTCTCCATTTTTGCTTTCAGCTATGTCAATTACCTCTAATTCACCCGCATTTGTCAATTCAAATTGGGTGAGTTCCATGTTCTGAATAGCGTAAACATAACGACTATGTGTTCCCATCCAAATTGCTCCATCTCTAGACTTAATTACAGTTTGAATTGAGTTGTGGGCAAGTCCGGATTCAGTATCAAAAAGTGAGGTTGATCCATTTTCAGGATAATATAAGATCAACCCTCCTTCAGTAGCAATCCAAACATTGTATTTGTCTCCGGTAATTTGATTGACCCTATTTTGCAAACTTCCATAATCCCAACTCAATTTTGCCATTTTATTGGTTCTCAGGTCGAAGTAATAAACTCCTTTTGTCGCCGTACCAATCCATAAAACAGAATCAATCTGATACAAACTTGTTACATTGGCATTTATAAATCCGTTGCTACTATTGTAAAAAGTCCATCCTGAATCTAATTCACTGTTGATTCTAATTAATCCATTTTCAACTCCGTACCATTTATTATCCTCATCCACCCAAATTGATGAAACACTGTTGCCAAATTTTGAAGGATCGTGTTCATAAAAAGTAAAGAAATCATCTATAAGGTTGCTTAATCCTTGTCCAAAAGTTCCCACCCAAATATTTCCTTCTCTGTCTTGAAATACTGAATGAACATAATCACTTGACATTCCGGTTGAAGTATTGTATTCAGTTACCTCAAATTCAGAGTTTCCTAGTGTATCTGCATGTAATTTGATTAGCCCATTTCCATTGGTGCCTAACCAAATGTTCATTTGATTATCCTCAATGATCGTTTGAATTTGAAATTCACTTAAGTCATATTCGCTATCCCATGTTTGAAATTGTAATATACCCTGATTTAATCTTGTTTTGAATATCTCACCTTCTTGTAGAGAAAGTAAATAAACACCTTGAGTTTTTGAGGGTGAAATGTCCGTGATCCAGCTGCCTTCTTTGTATAGCTTTTTGAGTTCCCACTTTTGATTGTTTTTAACTAAATGTCCAAGTCCGTCAGCAGTTCCTACCAATATATTGTTTTCATCAACACATTGAATGGAGCTGAACATGCTGAGGTCAAAGTCTCCAATTTTTACAATACTTCCATCAACAATTTTAAATAAACCATCATTTTGACCAACACCATATATTTCATTGTTTACGCCATGAATATCATTGATTTGACTTTGAAGAGTGTCTTTACCAATTATTGAAGTGAAGCTTTCATTGTCGTATTTTGAAATGGCGCCTCCAACATGTCCAAACCACTGATTGAAAGATTCATCTGTAAATGAACAAGTGATTACTTCTTCTGCCAATCCATCTTTGAGTGTGTAAGTTTCAAATCGTTTACCGTCAAACTTGCATAAGCCTTCTCCTGTACCTACCCACAAGTATCCTTTGGGGTCCTGGTTAATTGAATAAATAAAGTTCTGAGAAATTCCATCCTCCGTTGTATACTGATTAAACCTAAATGTCTGTGCAGACAAAGGCTTAATTAGTACTAAGAAAAAGACTAATAATGTTAGATGGATTTTGGTCATTTATTTGTTGGGCGTCAGCTTTATTGAAGTGGGTGGTTTGGGTACTCCTCCAATCGGAATTGTGTAAAACGGTAGTGTTTCGTTATACTGGTTAGTAATGTAAAAACTTACATTATTGTTTTTAGCCGGTTTGCCTTTGTGCTTATGAAACTGCACATCAAAAGACGATTCCTTTTCACTTTCTTTAATTTCGTGCTCGCTATTTTTCCAATTACCATCTCCGGATTTATCTAAATGAATGGCAAATCTAGTGTTTGTGATAATTTTCATTTCTCCATCATTGTCCCAATCAAAATTCCCTTGTTTTACAGAAATTACTTCACTATCGATATAAGGATATACGTGTGAAACTTCTTTTGGATCATCATGCATTCTAAAAGTATACTCAAAAGTAAATGCATTTCCTCCTTCAATTTCAACATTTGATGTTTTTGAAGTACTCAGAAAATATTTGTACAAATTTCCATCATCTCCCGATATACCTTCAGCGATTACTTTGAAAACATAACCGCCATATTTTGATGTCAATTCTCCAGAAGTTGGATTAAAAGGCCCAAATGTGTACCATTTTTGATCATATCCATCACCAAATGTTTTAGTTGCTAATAGATTTCCACTTTTATAATTACCAATAGGGTTAGATGCTCTTGCATCCTTTTCTGTAACACAGCCTTTACCACCGTAAACACTAAATTTAGTTTTGGTGTTCCATTCTCCTTTCTTTTCATCTATGGTTCCGCCAACGCCCGGATCATAAACTCTGATATAAACAGGATCTTTATGCGTTTTTGGAATGACAAAAAAGAAAGTTTGTGAAAAATCATCATCCCCCCATGACTTGTCCCCTTTATTTCCAAAAGTGACTAAATAAGGAATGTTTTCTTCAGTAGCCGGAACAGCTTGCGAAAACCCATTAAATGTGATGATAACTCCAATAAATGCGGTAAATAATAAACTTTTCATGAGTAAACTTTATTGCCTTCAATTCAAATATCAGGCCATTGTTATTCATTGTATTCTTTCCTTCCCCTTTTGGAATTTGAACAGCACTAAATATAATTAAATTAATATGAATTGATAAAACCCCGACACTCATATTATTCTTAGGTATTGATAATTAGGTTTTAACACCGAGTGAATCCAAATAAAATTTAACACTCCGATTATTTTTAGTTAAAAAATATTTAACTTGCAGCAATTCATACCTCAATGAAAGCTATAATAAACAACGTATTTGGAAAGGGAATTGCCTTTTTGGCTTTTTTACTTTTTGTAAATCAAGGTCTTGCGCAGCCATCCAATGATGATCCATGTAATGCAATTCCGTTAACTGTAGGAACAAGTTGTTCATATTCAACTTATACAAATGCCAATGCCACGGCAACTTCAGGTGTTACAGCTCCGGGTTGTGCCAGTTACTCTGGAGGTGACGTTTGGTTTACGGTTACAGTTCCTGCAGGAGGACAAGTAACAATTGATTTTATTCAAGGTGTTATGACTGATGGTGGAGCTGCAGCATATAGTGGTAACAACTGTAATTCATTGAATCTTTTATCCTGTAATGATGACGGAAGTACAAATGGATTGATGCCCTTGTTAACAGTTACCGGTCAAACTCCGGGTTCTACTCTTTATATCAGAGTGTGGGAGTATGGAAACAATAATAATGGAACATTTGGTATATGTGCTACTGAACCTGCAGGCCCTCCAGCGAATGATGATTGTACAGGAGCCACACCTCTTACTGTTAATCCGGATGATAACTGTGGAACGACAACTGCAGGAACAATTGAGAGTGCAACCGCATCTTCACAAGCAAGCGGATGCAGTGGAACAGCAGATGATGATGTATGGTTTTCATTTACAGCAACAAGTACAACTCAGTATATTGATTTACTTAATGTTTCAGGGAGTACGACGGATTTATATCACAGTGTTTATTCAGGAACCTGTGGTTCAATTGGATCACCTATTTCTTGTAGTGATCCCAATAGTAGCACTGTATCTGGTTTAACTGTTGGAAACACTTATTATGTAAGAGTTTATTCATGGACCAGTACTACAGGTCAAACAACTGATTTTGATATTTGTATTGGAACGCCACCGCCGCCTCCACCTAATGATGACTGCACTGGTGCTATTTCTTTACCAGTGAATCCAGACGATAATTGTGGATCTACAACAGCAGGAACCATTGGTGGTGCCACACAATCTTCACAAACAAATGATTGTGGTGGAACAGCAGATGATGATGTTTGGTTTTCTTTTACCGCAACAAGTACAACTCAGTATATTGATTTGTTAAATGTATCCGGAAGTACAACTGATTTATATCACAGTGTGTACGATATTAACAACTGTAATAGTATAGGATCTGCTTTGGTATGTAGTGATCCAAACAGCAGTACTGTGTCTGGTTTAACAATTGGAAATACATATTATGTAAGAGTTTTTTCATGGACAAGTACAGCTGGTCAGGTTACAGATTTTGATATTTGTATTGGAACACCGCCACCGCCACCACCTAATGATGATTGTACAGGGGCAGAGCCGGTAACAATGTCTACAACAACTTGTAATTACACTTCAGGTACAATTGGAGGGGCAACACAATCTTCACAAACCAATGATTGTGGAGGGACAGCAGATGATGATGTTTGGTATTCATTTGTGGCAACATCAAATACGGCAATTGTAAGTTTGACAAATGTGAGTGGAAGTACAACCGATTTGTATCACAGTGTTTATTCAGGTACCTGTAATTCAATTGGTACAGCAATTTCATGTAGTGATCCAAATTCAAGTTCAATAACCGGATTGACAATTGGGAACACTTATTATGTAAGAGTTTATTCTTGGACAAGTACGGCGGGACAAACTACTGATTTTGATATCTGTATTATGGAAACAGGGGCATGCGGAACTCCTGCAACACAAGATTACTGTATGGCTCCGGCATTACTTACACCAGGCGCAGGAAGTTTCTCAGCCAATACTTCAGGAACTTATACTGATGATGAGCCCGCAAATCTATCATCACTATTTTGTGGATCAATTGAAAATAATTCATGGTATGAGTTTGTGGCCACTTCGTCAACTGCAACTTTTGACTTTGTGAGTGTGACAGGATGCACATCCGGGATTCAAGCAGAGGTTTATGATGTTACACAGGACGTAAATGGGTGTTGTACTGGTTTTACATCAATGTCTAATTGTTGGAACCCAAGTACTGCTACAAGTGGTACAGTAACCGCAACAGGATTAACTGTTGGACAGACCTATGTATTAATGGTTGATGGTTATGGAGGGGATGTTTGTGATTTTACAGTTTCAAACTGGACAGCTTATGGTATTCTTCCTGTAACATTGGTAGATTTTGTAGGAATGACTTTGCCGGATGCAAATCAATTAAGTTGGGTAACCAAAACAGAAACAGACAATGATCATTTTAATGTTTTGAGATCCTATAATGGAATGGATTTTGAGAAAATTGGAGAAATAGGAGGGGCTGGAACAACAGTGGCTGAACATCAATATCAATTCTCGGATAGAGAAATCCGACATGGTAAGGTGTATTATAAATTGGAACAAGTTGACTATAATGGACAAGCCGCGGTTACCGAAACGATTGTATTGAATAGGGAAGTGACCGGGAATGGAGTGGTAGATATTTGGCCAAATCCGGCCACTGAGAAGTTAATGGTTGAAATTAACGGTGAGCACCATATTTCAGGAAAATTAGAAGTTTTGGATGCAAGAGGTGTTGTGGTTAAAGTGATAAATATTGACATAGAACATTCTCAATTGTTAGAGATTGATTTGCTTGATTTAGAAAATGGTGTTTACATGTTAAGATACCAGGATCAAACAGGCTTAGTTCAAATGAATAAATTTATTAAGTCGTAAAAATGAAAGCATTATTTAGCATATTATTCCTTTGCAGTGGATTGTTACTGTTTGGTCAAACAACAGTTGGAGTTGAAAATAAAGGTGATTTTACAACAGATGAGGATAAGGCTTTTGAGAAAGCTTATTATGAAGTAAAGCAAAATGGCGAAACAGCTTTTACTATTGATGTGGAATTTAAGGATGTCCCCTTTGATGTAGCAAAATTTAGAATGATTAAAGACCAAATGCTTTTAAAAGAAGGAATCTTTAAAGTGGAATTGATTAAGGATAATAAAACTATTAGAGTGTGCCATCTTTCATTTATTGAGGTAGAAACTATAAAGTCTTTTATTATTCCTTATAGACAGGATTTTGATACAACGGAAAAAGAGCCTTTTGAGTTTAAGCTCTAAAATCTGATTGAATCATGTCGTTGCTTTTGGTGTTGTTTAATGGTGTACCATAAGCTTCTAAATGCAAGTCTACTATTTCCATTAATTGACTGATTTCATATTCAAATAGAAGTTCAACATTCAATTCTGAGGTCCAAATACTCTTTAAAAAAACTGAATCAGCAATTCCGTTCACCACTAAATTGGCTACAGTATTATTGAGTTCATTTTTGTTTACCGAAGTTGCGAAAATGGCATGGCATCCTTTGTTTTCAAAATAGGAAAGTAAGCTTTGAACTGTATGCTGCGGATTTTCATGTGATATAAATCCAATTTTCACTCTGTTTATAGTTAGAAGATGAATTGTGTCCCCTCTTAAATCTGTAGGAGCAAAAGTAGATTTTACACCTTCGTAATTTTGTTGAATGTTGGCGATTAAACTTTTAATGTGTCTTGGTTTACCATTTCCTAGTTTGTCTTCAAGTATGTAAATTTTTGTTTTCATAAAAATAGTCTGAGGTTATTTAAATTGTAGTTGTTTGTAAGGACAGGCAATTTGGACAATATTTTGTACAATTCAATCAGGATTAAATCTGATTTTGACTAAAAAAATGATAGGTGTTTTAACCGATTAAATCAAGCCGATTTTGAAAGCGTATTTTATAAGACCAGCTGTATTTTTAACTTGTAATTTACTGATAATGTTTTGTCTATGAGAGTCAATTGTACGCTTACTGACGTTTAATTCACCAGCAATTTCTTCATTGGTCATTTCAGAAGCAATCAATGCTAAAACTTCTTTTTCTCGTTTAGTTAAAATATCATGATCCTGACTTACTGAACTTCGTAATTGCTTTTCTTTTTGAAACTTGGACTCATTGTATGGATTCATCAATTTAATGGCAACTTCATTGCTGTAATAATGTCCTCCATTAATTATGGTGTCAATGGCTTCATCAAGGATTTCAGTTCCGGCATTTTTTAGCAGATAACCCACCGCACCTGCGTTGATCATACTGCGTATTTCATACTCTTCATTGTACATTGATATGGCCACTATTTTAGTAAACTTATCTAGTTTGAGTATTTCCTGTGTTACACTTATGCCGTCTCTGTCAGGCATATTGATGTCCATAAAGATAATATCGTAGTTGTTTACCTTACACAAAGTAATGGCATCATCACCATTGATAGCTTCATCTATCTTGTCAATCCTTCCTTGGAATCGACCATTTTCAATTGTGTATTTGATACCATTTCGTACCAATTTATGATCATCTACAATTAAAATTCTAAACTTCTTCATTAGATTGGATTACAGGGAAAATCACATGGGTAGAAGTTCCTTTTCCTATTTTACTTTCAATAATTAATTCACCATTAAATGCTTTCACTTTTGTTTTAAGATTATTATATCCTCTGTTTTCTCTTATAACATCAAGCTTTGCTGTGTCAAAACCTACACCATTATCTTTTAATAGTAGGCTTACTTTTTTTCCATTGTCTATCAAATTTAGTTCAATCCAAAGTTTTGTGGCATTTGCATGTTTTATCATGTTGTTAACAAACTCTTGAGCAATTCTGTATATCACGATTTCCAGATCACCTTCAAAGCGTTTGACTTCATCATTTTTTGAGAAGATAACTTCTAAATTGTCATGAACTTTTAATTTGCCAACCATATCTGCTATGGCCATGTTCAACCCACCGCGCGTTAAAACGCTTGGCATTAAGTTAAACGAAATTTCTCTTAAATGTTTTATTGAACCATCAAGAATTTCCATACAAGTGGCCATAATTTCCTGCGATTTCTCAGGATTGTCAATTTGTTTTTTGAGATTACTGATCATCAATTTTGTCATTGATAGCTCTTGTCCGAGAGAATCATGAAGATCATCTGCAATTCTTTTATGTTCAGCTTGCTGAGTCTGGAAAATGGTTTTTAAAATGAGGTTTTCACGCTCTTTTTGTTCAGTAATATCTTTGATTGAAACTAGATATCCTTTGAAATGGTCATACCTGTCTAAAATTTTTGAGCAGGTAAGCTGACCGATTATATTCTTTCTTTTGCCTTTAACTACTGTTTCTATTAAAACACCATTTTCTCCTGCTTCTAGTTGGCTTTTGATTTTTTTAAAAATGTTCTCTTCTTGAATAAAGTCATCAAATAGATAAGAAGAATTTTCAATGGAAATACCTAGCGTCAGTTCAACCGCAATATTAATATCAGTTAAACGTCCTTCTTCATCCAATATCATCACCAGATCAGTCACTGCATTAAAAATGCTACTGAAATAATCTCGAGAAACATTGGCGGATTCTAATTCTTCACCTAATATGTTGATCCCACTGATGATCATGTCCAGCTCATTGAGGTCGTCTGAAATGGGGCCTTTGTAATCGTAGTTACCTGCAGAATATTCTACCAATAATTTACTTATTTCATCTATTTGATCTGAAGACATTATCTATTCTTTTTGCTCTCTCAACCACTTTATAGCTTCTTCCTCATTGGTAAACATCCTAATTGGAATATTCGATTTGACGAATGAGATTTTAATAAAAATATTTGCCAGATGAGAAGCGAATACTGATTTAGTAACAATTGCTCCAGCAATAAGTCCCTCTTGTCCTTCATCTGAAGAAAGGTATTGTCTGGCCTCCCTTGTAAATCCCTTAAACCCTGATTCAGACGCAATCATTCTTACTCGTTGATAGTTGGTAAACTCTTTTCTCTTTTTAACGGCATCTTTAGCCATATCAAGATCAAACATTCCGCCCTTGTACCAACCGAACACAATATCGCCCCTTATTTCAAGCCTGATATTTTCATTTTCGAATGTCCTGTTTTCAGTCATGAGATTCTACTTCGGTTGACCCTAATTTAATCAAGAAGTTTGATTTAATAAGTTTTAGGTGATAATACTTAAGTTTATAAACGTATATTTCCTTGACGAAATTCAATTTTTCTACTGATGTTTTTGTCGAGCGGGAATGGGAATTTTGATGTGACAAATTACACCAAATTATTATTCACATCAATATGAACACATCTACAACAATCGAGTCAGTTAATAATATTATTAACATCATCAAGCAAAAAAAAATTGCTCACCTTTACACAGGGCCAAACAAAATTGAAAACAACGTAATATCTATTGATAATCAAAAAGTTGTCAATTTTGGATCATGCAGTTACCTGGGGTTGGAATTTGAGAATAGGGTAACAGACGGAGCAAAAAATGCATTGGATAATTATGGATCCCAATTTTCTTGTTCAAGGGCTTATTTATCAGTTAATCTTTACGAAAAACTAGAGGAATTGTTATCCAATTTGTTTAGGCATCCGGTAGTAGTTACTCCTACAACAACTTTAGGTCATATAGCTGCAATTCCAATTTTAGTGGATAAAAAGGATGCTGTCATCCTGGATCATCAAGTACATAGTTCTGTTCAAACCGCAGTAAAGCTTATAAAATCAGAGGGAACTCATGTTGAAATGTTGAGACATAATAATATGGAGAAACTTGAAACGAGGATTATAGAGTTATCTGAAAAACATCAACATATTTGGTATATGGCAGATGGGATTTATTCAATGTTCGGTGATTTTGCACCTCTTGATGAAATTCACGCTCTTCTTGAAAAATATCCAAAATTTCATTTATATATTGATGACGCGCATGGAATGAGTTGCTTTGGAGAAAGAGGTCAGGGTTATGTTTTGTCACAAATTCATCATCATGATAGGATGGTTGTAGCCACCTCGTTTGCAAAAGCTTTTGCTACAGGAGGGGGAGCATTAATTTTTCCAAATCAAGAAATGGCGGATAGAGTAAGGAATTGTGGTGGACCAATGATAACGTCAGGTCCTCTTCAACCGGCTAATTTGGGAGCAGCCATTGAAGTTGCGAAAATTCACTTGTCAGAAGATATATTGACATATCAGAAGGAGCTTAAGGAAAAAATCAAATTCACCAATCAACTACTTAAAGAGCAAAATTTACCGAACCTCTCAAATGAAAGCACACCAGTTTTTTTTATTGGTGTAGGTATACCAAAATTAGCATATGACCTTGTGCAAAAGATGAAAGATTCAGGGCATTTCTTGAATGTGGGGATTTTTCCTGCAGTTCCGATTAAAAATTCAGGAGTCAGATTCACTATTACCAGATTGCACAGTAAGGCTCAAATCAAAAGAATGGTAGAAGATTTGGCATTCCATTTTTATCAATCTTTAATCGAAAATAACTATGACCTTGAAAGTATTTATAAAGATTTCAGAATAAAAAGGAAAAATGTGAAAAACACTGTTTTAAAACTAAATACCGAAAAATTTCAGGTCAATGTTTTTAAGAGTATAATAGAAATTGATAAGGATATTTGGAACTCTACATTAGGAACTCGAGGTATGTTAGATTGGGGAAATCTGAGCTTATTAGAAAAGTCGTTTGCAAATAATAAATTAAAAGAAGAAAACTGGGATTTTAACTATGTTATCATTTCTGATACAAAAGGTAAAGTTATACTCAGTTCATTTTACACAACAGGAATATATAAAGATGACATGTTGGCATCACTTGAAATAAGTGAAGAGCTTGAAAAAATAAGATTGCTTGATCCCTATTATGGTACTTCCAAATTCTTATGTGTTGGAAGCCTAATTACTGAAGGAGATCATATCTATTTGAATAAACAACATGACCTATGGAAAGTCGCATTAAAGCAATTTATTAATCATATTAACCAACTAAAGTCAGAAATGGAATTGGAGACCTTGATTATAAGGGATTTGCCGGCTAATGACTCTCAAATGGATGATATAATGTTGGACAATGGTTATTTTAAGATAAATATGCCATTGTCTTATAAATTGGATCTTTCTAATTGGCAAGACGGAGAGTTTTTGGAGATACTGTCTAAAAGATCCAAAAAGCACTTCAAGCAGAATGTTCGAAGATTCATGAAGTTTTATAAGATTGACATTCCTGAAAATTTGGAGGAAAGTGAATTGTTCCACTTGTATCAACTTTACTCAAATGTTCATGCAAAAGGCCTTGAAATCAATACGTATAAATTGCCTTTTAGTTTGTTTAAGAATATGGCCAATCATGATGAGTGGGATATTATAAGATTAAAGGTTGATGTTAATAAAGGAATTGGTATTCCAAACTACATAACTGCTGGAGTTGTTTTTGCCTATAAAGGTAAAAGTGATTATGTAGGTGGTTTGGTTGGAATTGATTATGACTTGAATATTGAATTTGGCGTCTATAGACAAGCTATTTATCAATTTATTCTTCGAGCAAATGAATTAAACTACGATCATCTTGATTTCGGATTCTGTGCAGGTGTGGAGAAAAAGAAATTTGGAGCGAAGTCACATCTCGTTTGTGCTTATGTCCAACAAAACGACAATTATAAAATGGAGTCTTTGGCATTCAACACTGCGTATCAAAAGTTGGAAGAAAGGGCATAAGTATTTTTACGTATTTATTTGGGATGATTGATTATTAATTGATATTGCGGAAAGTACTTTTTTTATAAAAAAATATTATTCGCTATCCCTGATTAAAACTGAGATTCTGAACTAGCTACTTAATTTTTAGTTGAAATTGTTTGGAAATTATCTATTTCTAATATAGCTTTCTGATAACCAATTATTTATTTGTAAGTGTTTAATACTAGAAATTAGCGGAAGGCAATTAAATGACCCAGGAAATTAAAATAGGAATAGCTGAAGACCAAACTCTTTTTCGTCACGGACTCATTCAATTATTGAATGAACTAGACGGTATGCAGGTGATTGTTGAAGCTGAAAATGGTCAGGAATTTCTTGATCAACTTGATGAAAATAAAATTGATGTAGCTCTTTTAGATTATCGCATGCCCGTTTTAAACGGAACAAAAACAGCAAGAGAGTTAGGACTTAGACATCCGGATATTAAAATCCTCTTCATCTCCATGTATAACGAAGAAGAGTTTATTATCAGTGCTATTGAAAATGGAGCTAATGGCTACATTACAAAAGATCAAGACATCAATGAAATTGAATTGGCTATTCAAAGTTTGATGAATACAGGATATTACATGAATGATGGTACATCTAGCCTTATTATTTCAAATCTCTTGAGCAATGGAAGGCTGTCACCAACTTTCAATAACAAATCAAATACACTAACTGATACAGAAATTACAGTTATCAAATTGATTTGTCAAGAGTACAGAACCAGTGAAATTGCTACAATGATTCACCGCGGAACTAGAACAGTGGAAGGCATTAGATCTAATATTCTTAAAAAAATAGGAGCCAAAAATTCAAGCGGAATAGTAATGTACGCCGTGAAAAATGGCCTCATAGATTTATAATCTAAAATTTTCATGCATAGTAAGCAGCGCGGAGACCTTGTGTTTAATTACGGGTCTCCGCGCCTTTTTTGCTAAAAAATTTCTAAATTAGAAATCGTTATAAACCCTATTTATCAATTTGAATGACAGTTTGTTGTCAACGCCGTTGACATTTAAAAAATCAACCCATTTCTCAAACTCTCATTCAGCAAAAAAATCAATATGGATCAACTTTTAGTAGACTATAAAGCCTATTATAAAGCACGTATGGATCGTTGGGAAGGTAATCCGCTTTATCCCAATAGCTATCAATCTGAAAAAGCTTTATTTGAGGCTATGAATTCATGTAATGAGTTAATTGAATTCAAAGACAAAATCGGCGATCTCAACATTAAAAATGCAATCGCCTTGGTTATAGACAAAGAAACAGCTAGGCTTAAACACTTTGAAGAATTACAGGAAACTGTAAGAGCATTAGGACCAAAGTTCACATTAGAGAGAATTGGAAATGCTTCTACAGATATAGAAGTGGCGCAAATTGCCACAGAAGCTGAACATGAAGCAATGATTCTTATCTCAGTTGATTTGATGATCGATCATTTTTACAGCGATATTATTCCAAGATTGGAAACTTTACAAATGCTTAAAACAATTGAAGGAGCAGAAAAATATCAATCAGATATTGATTATTCTATTCAAGAAGAAATTAGGCTGATTAAAGAAAATGTTCAACTGTTGGAAGATAATGCTCAGAATTGGCAACAAGGCTGGAAATTCAATCCTGATTTAGTTTGGGAATTCAGACACCGCAGAAAAATACCACTGCCGGATGAGGTATTGCAAAAAAGAATGAACGAATACAAAACCTTGTAAGCCATGCCAATAGATGATATGTATTTAAATCCCATGTTAGATCCGTTCAGAAACATGGCGAAAGATTGTCAGGAAAAAGGATATACTGGCGAAGCAATGGAAAAAATGATGGCTGCTCTGCAACGAATGGAACAGTTGGGGCAAGAAGAATCTGATATTGGAGCTTATTCCGGTAAAATTACTTCTGAAGGATTACAAATGACTTTTTCAAATGCATATGGAGAAGTATTGTCAAATGCAGCAAAATCTGAACAAGGAAATGCAGAGGATTATGATGATGCCGCCATGCTCAAAACCTCTGTAGACGCGCTTAAAAATGCAATTGTTGAGTTAAACAGAGCCAAAGATGATCAAATGGCAGAGGCTGAAAAGCACGCCAAAGACAAAACAGCGCTAGAAGTTGCTCAAAATGAAATTGACGTACTCAATAAAAATGACGTAATTATCAAAGCTATTCAGGAGTTGATAGATTATGGAGAGTCGGGTGTAAATCTGCCAACCTTTTTAAGGGTGCAAATGGAACGTGGTTTGGATAAAGCCATGGAAGGTTCAACAGTGGTAAGAGACGGATTGATTTATAGTCAAGGATGGGCTGAAGCTTGTCGTATAAGTCCTTATGATATTGCTAAAAACAACGAAAAATTAGCTTCGTTTGACAATTTAGCTTCACAGGCTAAGTTTGAAGTGCCAGATTCTCTACAAGTGAGCTTGGCTGAACAAAAAATAGATCATAAGCACACACCGGACATTGCAAAATGGGACGGCATTTTAGACGCCTGGGAACGCATAATGGGATTGTTGGCAACCTGGTCATACGCTCACATGAGCTTTGCCGATAAGATTTTTCCTTGGGATGCAATGGCAAATCCATGGCCTGATATTCAAAGAACAAAAGATATTTATCCGGGTCAAATTAAGGCCAGGTTGCAAATATTTAAGGAGAATTTCGGAATGGATTTCTACGATATTTTTCAGCACGAAACATTTAAATGGAAAGTAGAGAATTATCAAATTGACGACTCGCAATTGTGGTTTGAAACAATGATCAATGTGATCTATCCACAGTGCAAGCCCGGTAATTATCTTAATCAGGAAACTATCACCGAGGTTGAAAGACAGTGGAAAGGTAATCTAATGGTGAATCCTGAAAGACATAAAGATGTTGATCGTTTCATTTCATTTTTTGATAGTGTTTTTGGTGCCGGTGCCTTTGCTAAGAAAACCAGAGAAACTTATGACTGGGGTGACAGACCTGCGGAGCCATGGAATTTGTCAAATTTTAATGTGCAAAAAGTATAGGGCGGCTATTTCGGTTCTCCGGCTTTAGTGCCCTTTTCTAAAAATTACAAATACTTTTTTGAACCGCGAGTTTGCATAGCGCCACTGCGGTTCAAATGTATTTGTAAATAATTTTTATCAAATGGCAGCTATCGCCTTCACCCCGGCCGTAAAAGGCTAAAATCTAATAGCTAATGTCTAGCAGCTAAAATCTAATTCACTATCTTGCCGGCTTGGGAAAAATTTTCGCAATATCACTCATTTTAATCTCTTTCTATGGCTTTGGACAACCAAAGTCAAATGATGAATTAGCGGCAGTATACAACAATCATTCAAATCATGATAGTTTGCGCGCAGATGCTGCTATTGAAATTGCAAATCGCGTCTACTTTTTTGATCTTGATTCGGCTCAAACACTCATTCAAAATGCCAAAAAATGGTCTTTAAGTTCAAACTATAAATATGGCTTAGCAAGAGTTGACGGTTTTTTGGGTTTTATCCACCATGTAAAAGGAGAATACCTTGAAGCCATTGAAAGTTATACTACTTCAATTGATTATAATTTAAAAAATGGCTTTGATATTGAAAGAGCTATGGATTTGGGTAACTATGGTGGTTTACTGGTTGAATTAAAAGACCCTAAAGCATTAGATTGTTACAAGCAATCAATAGAAATTTATGAAAAACACAATGCAACTGTTGACCTGGCATTTTTATACGCCAATGTAGCTCAATTTTACGCAGTTGATTTTGAAAATGACAGTTCACTTATTTATCTATATAAAGCATTACCCTTAGCCGAAACAGATGATTCAAAGTCAACGGTTTATTCTGGATTAACCAGAACGCATCTGAATAAAAAGAATCTTGATAGTGCTGATTATTATTCTAAAAAAGCATTTGAACAAGCTTTAATTCTTGCAGATTCAACCTCTATTAGAAGGTATTATCAAGTACAAATGGAAATAAAGTATGGACAAAATCAAATTGATTCGGCTTTGTATTTTGGTAAAAAAGCACAAACTATTAAGAATGTAACAAGTCAGATAATTTATGGCTTTAATGAAACTTACAGTGCTGTTTTACACAAAAAAGGAAGGGATAAAGAAGCTTTCGTATACCTTGATTCAGCCTACAGATATTTCCGCGATTTCCATTCAGAGGAAATGAAAAATGCGGCTTTTAGAAATGCTGTTAGTTTTGAATATAAGGAGATGCGTTTGGCAGATTCACTCAATTACTTGAGAGAGGAAGAATTAAAAGAAGCGGAACATCAAAAAGAATTGGCCGTTGAGGCACAAAGAAGATATATTCTTTACGGCGGAATGGGTTTGCTAGCAGTAGTCTTGTTAATGGCATATCGTGGATATCGACGAAAAAAACAAGACAATGAAATCATCAGTAAGCAAAAACGCGAGGTTGAAGAGCAAAAAATGCTGGTAGATGAAAAAAATACGGAGATTTTGGATTCAATTCAATACGCAAAACGCATTCAAACAGCCATTTTACCATCCGAAAAAACAATCAGTGAATTGTTGCCAAACTCCTTCATCTTATATAAACCAAAAGACATTGTTGCAGGAGATTTTTACTGGATTGAACCGATCCCTGAATCAGGAGGTGTGCTAATTGCTGCAGCAGATTGTACAGGACACGGAGTACCTGGAGCAATGGTATCTGTAATCTGCAACAATGCGCTTAACAGGTCGGTTAGGGAGTACAAGTTAACCGATCCCGGAAAAATATTGGATCAAACAAGAGAATTGGTTATTTCAGAATTCCAAAAATCTACAGATGAGGTGAAGGATGGAATGGATATAGCTCTTGTTTCGCTAACACTCAACACGAAGAATGAGAATGAAGATGACACTAATTCACATTCTAGTACTCATTCTCAAACTGCTTCTCATTCTCAACCTCATTCCGCTTCTCATTCTCATTCTGTCCTAAAATATTCGGGTGCGCATAATCCGCTTTGGATAATCAAAAGGGGAAGTAATGAAATTATTGAGGTAAAGGCAGACAAGCAACCAATTGGAAAATTTGATCATGCAAAGTCCTTTACAACGCATGAAATAACAGTTGAAAGTGGAGACCAAATCTACCTTTTTTCAGATGGCTTTATTGATCAATTTGGTGGACCAAAAGGTAAAAAATTCAAGGCATCCAACTTTAAGGAACTGTTGCTGTCCGTAGCAAAAGAATCACCTCAAAAACAAAAGCAGTTAATTGACGAAGCCTTTGAAAGCTGGAAGTCAAGTTTAGAGCAGCTAGATGACGTTTGCGTTATAGGTGTGAGAATATAATTCGAACATCTATATAAGCAGTTTACCCTGACCGCGTGTCGCAAAAGCTTTAGCGGTGGCGCAGCCTGTCGAAGGGTAATAGGAGTTCGCATATAAATTCCTATCAATCGTCTAAAGTCTAAAGTCTAAGGTCTAAAATCCAAAGTCTAAAAACTACCATCTAACATCTATTTTACTATCTTATGGTTTCTAAGCTCGCCATGGAACACGAAATTGCTTTAGATAATGCCCTCGATAAAGCCACTTCTTATTTTGAGAAAGTTGATTTAATCATTGATTATTGCATGACCGAAATCGATATCCACATTGGAGGCGATTACGAGAAAAGAGTTCAACAAGGCATTGATTTCCTCAAAGAAATAGATTATCCACTTGGTGAAGCTCACATCACCATGGCTTACGCTTACAAGTTATGGAGAGAGTATGATCTTAAACAAATGCAGGATTATACGGCTAAAGCAGTAGAACTTTTTGAGAAATTAGACAGTGATAGAGGTAGAATCACTGCTTATTTTATGCGCACTTTTGGAGCCCTTTCAATTGGGAATTATGACACTGCTTTTCACTATGCCATTTTAGCGGTTAAAGAAGCAGAGAGATTAGATGGTTTAAAAGTTCAGGTAGACGGTACTGTATCATTTAGAGGCTGGGCATATTTCATGATGGGTATTATGTATTTTGATATATCTGACCACCAAAATGCGGTTGAATATTTTGAAAAAGCCTTGCATATTTTTGAAAAGTTGGATCATTTATTTGGGCAAAATAGAACCAAACCTGCTTTAAGTAGTGCACTTATAGAATTGGCTAGATATGATGAGGCAGAAATGATGCTCAATGAAGCAATAAAAGGTTTTACAGAGAATTATAATGAAGAAGGTTTAAGCAGGGCCATCAATGATTTGGGTGTGCTTTACTTTAGAACCGGAAGAAATAAAGAAGCTGAGCAAAAGTTCAATGAAGCTTATGATATCCGCATCAACCTAAAAAATAAAAGAGGGGTAAATACAACTTTGCTAGAATATGCCGAATTTAAATTGGCGCATAACAAACCATCTGAAGCATTAGAATTAATAAAAAGAGCGCAAGAATTGAGCGTCTTGAATGATGCCAAACCAAAACAAATGAGAGCGCATCATTTGATGTATAAGGCATACAGAGAATTGGGTAATGTGGCTGAAGCATTTGATAATTTAGAAAAATATCTGGCCTTAAAAGATGAGGTATCCAGTTCTGAAACCAATCATAAATTAAAGTTACAGGAATCCAATTTTGCTGCCGAAAAAGCCGAGCAATTGGCTGAATTGGAGAAAGAAAAAAACAAGCAGCTTAAGGCTGCGCATGATGAAATTGCCGAGAAACAGCAAGAGATAACAGATAGTATCAACTATGCCAAACGCATTCAGTACGCCATTTTACCCTCTGACAGTTTATTTGAAAATCATCTAGAAGAAAGTTTTGTGTTGTACAAACCAAAGGATATTGTTGCGGGAGATTTTTATTGGATGCAGGTAGTTGAAAATCCTGATCAAAATAAAGTTCTTTTGGCTGCTGCAGATTGTACCGGTCATGGGGTGCCGGGAGCAATGGTTTCAGTGGTTTGTAATAATGCTTTAAATAGAAGCATCAGAGAGCATAGTTTGTATGAGCCAGGTTTAATTCTAGATCAAACCAGAGAAATTGTCATCAAAGAACTTTCCAGAAATCAGGAAGATGTAAAGGATGGAATGGATATCGCATTGGTGTCACTTGAAAATGAGAATAATCCAGATGGTGAAGCAATTTTAAAATTTGCCGGAGCCAATAATCCTTTATGGGTTATAAGAGAAGGGGAAGTTGAAATTGAGGAGTATAAACCAAACAAGCAGCCAATAGGTAAGTTTGATTATCCACAGCCTTTTGAAACGCAAGAAATTAAGTTGAAAAAGGGAGATCAGTTTTACTTGTTTTCTGATGGTTTTGCAGATCAGTTTGGTGGACCAAAGGGTAAAAAATTCAAAGCATCCAACCTTAAAAAGCTATTTCTATCTATTGCAAAAGAATCAATGCAAAAGCAAAAAGAAAAGGTAGACAAAGTCTTTGAAGATTGGAAAGGAGATTTAGAGCAGTTAGATGATATTTGCGTAATTGGTGTGAGAATATAATTCGAACATCAATTTAAGCGGTTTGTCCTGACCGCGTGTCGCAAAAGCTTTAGCGGTGGCGCAGCATGTCGAAGGGTAATTAGCGTGCGGATATAATTATGCCTCTTCAATCACTTCCAAAGGAATCGGATTAATCCAAATTCTGGCTTCGTCAACTGAGGAAAATTCGCGCATAGGGTAATCAGCAGTTCTGAATTTTCTGTATAATCTAAATAAATTTCTTTGAATGGTTCCTTCAATTACAAATGCCTCAGCACTACATCTCTTTTTTCTTTTTGCACCGTAATTTCGGGCCTCTCCACTAGCCGAAGCACCTTTCGGAAATATATGCAACACTTTCCATGCTTCACCCTGGCTCCATTCAGCAAAAATATCTACGATTGTTTTAAAGTCTTCTACTTCTAATTTGCAGTCAACTTTGTATTTGATTGTGAATATGCCATGTTCATCAACGTAAACTGTCGAGTTCTTATTTTCTATGTGAAATTCCATTGGTAACGATTATACGTTAAAATTAAACAAAATAATCCCTACAAATGTTCAATAATCGACAAATGAACGCTTATGGTCTTTGTAACAGGAGAAAATAATCTATAAGAGGCGTTTCTTTTGTTCTTGAAACTCTTCTTCTGTTAAAGCACCTTTGTTCTTAAGCTCATTAAGTTTCTCAAGTTTTTCAATGGTGTCATGATCTATTTGTTTTTTCTCTACCAGGGGTTTGGTTTCCGTGATTTTAGGAGGAATGTTTGGTTTTACCTGAGGTTTTTGTACTTGTTTAGTAGGTTGTGGGGTGCTTTTGGTAGCGTATACAACAATTAAAACAATGGCACCTGCACCTAACAATAAAAGTAAAAATACGGCTAGCACTTGGCCACCACCAATCATTCCAAGTAAAATAGTGTTCATGAAGTAAATATATTGAATCGAGTAAAAGAATCAAATAAAAAGCCCTCTTCTGAAAATTCAAAAGAGGGCCTAGGGTTTAAACTGGATTAAATGATCCTTACATCTACTTACAGTCGGTTTTATACGCACCTGGTAACTCACCATACACGTATGATTTACCGTAAGATCCTTTTACATAGTCTTGTCTTACTAGAAATTCTTTCCATTGACAAACACCATTTTGACTCATGATTACCACACAATGAATTTCTCTTCCAATTACTCTTCCGTTTGACATCATATCAGTCCATTCTTTTGAAGAAATGTATGAGCTTGATACAGATTGAGGCCATTTTTTAGCAACTGCCCAGTTTTTAATCAGGGTGTTGACCTCTGTTTTCAAACTTGAATCAGTCAAACCTTCTGCCGGTTTTGGCTTGTCTGCAGCAACTGCATCTGAACTTAAATTACATCTCAATACTACTGCTTTTGCCACTAAATCATGATACTCAACCGGGTGTTCACACAAGTATTTGATTCGTTCTTTGTCCTTGCCTAAAATAAACTCTCTCACCAATGGCTCAACCGGATATACCTTACCTCCTTTTGATGGGGCATTTGATTTTGTAGGTCTTTTTAAATCTCCACAAGTAGTATTAACTGTTGTTGCAGGATCTACCACAAAAATACCTGGTTCAATTTGTAAAAGTGTCATATTGGCTAATGAACGGTGGCCAATATTTCCCATTTTGAAGAATACAATTTTACCATCTTTTACAGCCTGTAAAGTATACTCAGTTGGAGATCCAGACATTGCTCTTTGATCTTTGTCATATACCAATGAGATGGTTTGATTGCCTGAGTTATATTTTATATCTACACTTTCATATGTACGTTTCCAGGGATGATCTAAAGTTGCGTCATAGTTTGGCTCCCCAACGTAATAGGTTCCACTTATATCCTGTGCTTTTACAGGAGTTATATTAATTGCAATAAATGCAACAAATGCTAATAAATTTTTCATAATTATTTCTTGTGTTTCATTGCTGTAGTACAATCAACAGGAACAATTACCGTGGTTTCATTTCCAAAGTAAGTGCTTCCATAATTTGCACCATCATAATCTTGTTTAACATATACTTCTTCCCATTTGCAAGTACCATCTTTCTCTTTCATTACTGCTACACACCAAATACCTCTGGCTACAATAATTCCGGTAATTTGATTTCTGTGAATGTTCCATTCTTTGCCTGTTACAAATACATATTGTAACTCTTGAGCCCATCTTGCTTGAGCCCATTTTAATGTAACAGCAGTCGCTTCACTACTTAATTTAGCGGTATTCATGCTGCTTGGTGAAGGCATTGGTTTTTCTGCAGCCTCTAAAGCATCTGACTGTAAACATTCTGCTCTTGTAGCTTCTTCAGCCAATCTTTTGATTTCTTCAGGCTTTTGCATCAGCTCATCAATTCTTGCTTTGTCTTTTCCTAACAAAATGTATTTTTCTGCTGCCTGTTCTCCAGACCAAACTACTTCTGAACATCCTCCTTTGGTTCTGAACCATCCACCATAATTAACCAGGAATAATCCATCTTCAAGTCTTGTCAATGATTTGTATTTGAAGAAATTTACATTGTTCATGTTGTCACCAGAAAATCTGTGTACAGGATTAAGATTCCCTGCTTTAAAAGCTTTAAAACTTCTTGATCCGTCAAAGTAAAACTTGTCGTATCCGGTTTCTGTGAAGTATGCCTTTAAGTTGTAATTGTCATTCTTGTCAAGATGCATGTAAACAGCCTGTACATATTTGTTTCTTGTATCTGCATAGCTTGAGATACCGGCACAACCTGAAAGCTCAGACAAATAGTATAATCCACTAAATCCCCACTCATCAGTCAAACTTAAGTTTGGAATCGGTAGGATATTGGCTAATTTTTCAGCTTCTTTGGCTTCTTCTTCAGCTTTTTTGATGTAAGCATCAAATTTATCCATTGAACTTTGTAGTTCTCCGGATAATGTTTCTGTACTCACTCCTTTGGCTTCTTTTTTGTCTAAATGTCCACCAACTAATACTTGATATTTGCTGTCCTTTTCAGCAACTAAAGCAACTCTGTTGTCAGACATTACAATCAGACCTTTTTTTTCTTTCTTGTCCAAATAAGCAACATTTCCATTGTCTAAAGAAATCTCCAATGCCTTGTATTCTTTGGTGCAATTGATACTTCCGTATTTAAATATTACTGATTTATCGTCCTTCACCAATTCAATTTTTTTAGTCAAATCAGTTAATGGGTTTGCATTATAGCATCCGACAGTGATTCCCTTTGACAGGTAATATGTTTGCGCATTGGATGTTAATGTAATTATTGATACTGCTAGAATTAACCAGCTTTTCTTGGTCAATCCTTTTATTTTATCCAGTTTATTCATCATTTTTAGATTGAGTTAATTTCTAGTGTTAATAGATTTTATTTTCAATCCAAAACTAGACTATGAATGACTCATTTTTCTGTAGTTTTTCCGGTGTACATTGAATTTCTTCTAAAGGGTATCAAACTTCTTCTAAATGACATTTAATTCCGTTCATTGGATGTATTTTTACAGTGTCATATGAAACACTTGCTATCGTATTTATTACTGACAATTTTGTCTCATTTTACTTTTGGTCAATTTGAACCAACCTACCGACAATTGTCTGTGGCAGATGGACTTCCTTCCAATACAATTTATGATGTCACTCAAGGAGTTAATGGTGAAATATTAATTGGACATCAATATGGTGTAAGTAGATACAATGGAATAAAGGTCAATGAATTTTTAACCAATGAGCAAACCCCTTCATTATCTAACATTACGCTTGTATTTGGTGATATGTATTTGTGTAGAAGTTTCAATGATCAAATTTATCTCATCAACGATAATCGCTTGTTATTATGGGATACGCAATCAAGCAAGGCAAGGGGGTATAGTACTTTTATGCGATTTAATGACTGGATTTATCAATTAAAAGGAAATAAAATTCTAAAAATTTGGGATGGGAATAAACAAATAGAAGACAATGTGTTGGAACTAGATTCAATAAGAACTTTGTACGCAATAGCTGAGCATCAAGGATTGCTATGTTTATCAACTCAAGATTCGGTTATTTGGATTAATCCTGTCAATAATAATGTGGAAGGGACGCTTGAAGTAGGAAGTGAGAGACACATCTTTTTATATAATCGAGATGAAAACTTGATGATTTTTAAGTCCCTAGACAATAAACTTCATTTTGTAGATCAGTCAGGCTTGTCACAGCCAATAATTTTAGAGGGATTCAATGTTAATCACAAGGTCAATTTTATAAAGGAAACTAAAGGTGGATTAACTGCCATTGGAACATTTGCCGGATTGTATTTGTATGATCAAAATTTCAATTTAATTGGGCATTATTATCAGGATATGCAGATTTCATGTATGATGGAAGATGCAGAAAACAATATTTGGCTGGGTACACTTCAAGATGGAATTTTGATCATTCCTTCTTTGCAGATTTACAGTTTATATACCAAACAGTTGTTCAACGATAAAACTACCATTTCCAAAATAGAGACCATTGATGATTCATTGATTGCGATTGGCACTTTTCAAGGTAAACTAGCCATTGTTGATTTGAAAGGAGAATTGCAGCATATGTTTGATTTTGAAAGGAGAGATGAAGTGCAGTCAATATATGTCAACAAAGAGAAAAATGAATTGCTTGTTTTTTGCAAAACCTTAATTAGCATTGACTTAAGTAACTGGAAAATTAAGCATGAGCAAGAGGTTTTTCCTGTAAAAAGTAGTTATGTTATTGATGATACAGTTTTTTGTGGAACATCAGCTGGTCTGTCGGTCTTTTTAAATGATATTCAAATTTATACAGGTGAAAAAGAAATGTGGATCAGGAATATTATTTCGTTTGAAAAAGGTTTGTTGCTGGATGCCCCATCCGGTATTGCCTATTTTAACCCAACTAATCTTAAAGTAGAAGATCATCCCATACTTAGCTCAATTAAAGAATATACAGATCCCACTAATTTTCTGCAAATAGGAGATACGCTATTTTTTAGCAGTAAAGGATCTGTACTGTATGTTTATCTACAAAATATTAAACCACTTTTTGAAACAGCTTCTCCTAAAATCAGATCACTCACTTATTTAAATGGCCAGATATATGCGGCAGATAATAAAACTATCTATGCGCAGGATGGATCTATTATAAATTCTTCAAAAGGTTTAATGCTTAATGAGATAAAAGGCATGTCAGTAATTGATAATTCTTTGCTTGTTTACAATACCGAAAAATTTCAATTGTTCAGAGCGTTTAAAACTGCAAATCATTTGTCGCCTCAATTATCTATAAAAAGTATAAAAGGATCGTATGATGATAAGATGGTTACTTCATTTTATGATAATTCCTTGCAAATTGAATATGAAATTCTACCAAACATTTCCGCCCAGGGCAATGCAAAAATCATTTATCATTTAAGTGGTAAAATTGAAGAATCAGACACCTTAACTGCTGCAGAAGTAAACGAAGTTTCATTTGAGAGATTGCCTTATGGAGATTACAATTTAAGCTTAACTGCACAAAATGAAGATGGAAAAACATCTGATCCATATGAGCTTCATCTTACAGTTAATAGGCCTTATTATGCAAGTTGGTGGTTCAGGATTGGGCTTGTTCTATTGGTGGTTGTGATTTCAATTGTTGTGATCAGACTACGTATCAAAGTCCTGCAAAAAAAGAACAAAGAGAAATTGGAAAAAGAGCGTCTAAAAACACACCTACTTTTATCTGAACTCAAAGCCATCAGATCGCAGATGGATCCGCATTTTATTTTTAATTGTTTAAGTGCAATTCAAAGCAATATACTGAGTGATGAAAAAGAAGATGCTTATCAAAATTTAACCGTATTTACGCAGCTTTTAAGAGAAGCACTGCTGTATACATCACGTGAATTTAATAGTCTGGAAGAAGAGACCAGTTTTATTAAAAAATACATTCAGTTGGAGCAAATGCGTTATCAGCATCCTTTTGATTTTAGCATGGAGATAGATCCCAAGATTAAAATGGCTGTTGTAAAATTGCCATCTCTCATTACGCAGCCATTTGTAGAAAATGCCATTCGTCATGGATTGATGCATAAAGAAGGAGAGCGAACTTTAAAATATGCTGTTGCACAGCAAAACAATGGTGATATTATTATCCAAATAATTGATAATGGGGTAGGGCTTGAAAAAGCAAAAGCTATTAATGCCGAGATGAGAAAAAATCATCAGTCAACTGGTATTAAATCTATTTATGAACGCATTGAATTGTTGGGTAAAAGAGGATTCAATTATCATTTGGATATGACCTCTGACAAATTGGGAACCACAGTTACATTTACAATTAAGAAAAATGACTGAGCAAAGAGATAATTACCTGGATATTATAATAGTAGATGATGAGCAACATGCTATCAAACTATTAAAAAATGTACTGAATCTTTTTCCTAATAACGTCCGTGTGGTTGGAGAGGCTACTGATTTGCCACAGGCGGTACAGTTGATCAATCAAACCAAGCCGCATGCAGTTTTTATGGACATCAACATGCCCAAATATTCAGGATTACAGGTAAACGACTTTTTTGATGAGAACAGAGATTTTAAGTTGGTTTATGTCACAGCTCACAGTCAGCATGCTATTGAAGCTTTGCGAATTCAAGCATTTGATTACATCCTAAAACCAATAGAAAAGCAACAGTTGGAACGTTGCATTGAGCGCTTAAATACCTTTTTTGATCAAGAAAGAGAACAAGTAAAAGAAGCTCAGATTAGTGCAACAGAAAAAAAGGTAGCCATCAATTCACATCAAGGTATTCAGTATCTCAATTTAGATGAAATTGATTTTGTAGAGGCATCCGGCATGTACTCAGTAGTACACACAGATAATAAACAAATCATAGTATCAAAACCGCTAAAATCTTTTGAGTTTCTTACTAAAAATGGCTTTTACCGCGTCCACCGTTCATTTTTAATCAACACACAAAAAGTAAAGCGCTACAGCAAGGTAGATGTTTACGAAATTGAAATGCTAAGCGGCGCCAGGATTCCGGTTTCCAGAAACAAAAAAGAAGAGTTTGTTCGCTTTATGCGGGAGTTTTATAGTGGTTAAAACATGATGCTTACTTCTTGTCGCAAAGAACAGCATAGCGTCTTGATTTTTATTTCTTCACAATTTTCACTGTCTTCAAACCCTTTTGGGTTTGACATTGAATGAAGTAGATCCCTTTTGCTAAATAAGAAATGTCATATTTCAAAACTTCTTGTTGATTTACTTTTTCATCAATTAAAATTTTTCCCTGCTGATCAATGATTTTTATCCATTCAAGATTTGATCCAGATTGAATTTGAATAGAATTATATGTAGGGTTAGGAAAAACGTTTAAAGAAATATCAGCTTCGTCTATGCTTGCCAATGATATTGGTGCCTTAAGCAAATGGGATGTGTCTTGTAAAGTCCAGCCTTCATATGTTCCTGCATACAAATAATTATCTAATATTTCTATGCAATGTGGATAACTGTAATTCGCTGGAAAATCCATGCTACTCCATATAGAACCATCCCAATAGGCAATACCGTTTGCAGCAACTCCACCAATTTCATCAAAATCTCCAGCAACGTATAATTTATTGTTATAAACTAGCATGTCTCGTATTCCGGCAGATCCGGATCCGGTAACCGATCCTCCAACATCTGACCATGTAGTACCGTTCCACTTAGCGATAAATTTAGCTCCGTTTCCACCTGCATTTAAAAACTCTCCGCCAACATATAGTTCATTGTTATAGACTGTAGTGCACCAAGCAATTGAATCAAGCCCACTTCCAAAAGCATCCCAACTGTTGCCATTATAAGTTCCTACATAATTTAGGGTAGTACCAGCTGACGAAACAAAATCACCCGCCATCACTAATTGATCATTGAATATCGTAAGATCTTTTATTTCATCATTGGTAGCCGCTGTTGGCGGTAATTCTACCCATTGTGCAGTGCCGGTTTTTTTAATTATTTTACCATTAAAACCTCCTAAATACAAAACGGTATCGTTTGCATAGGCTCCAAAAAAACCTATGGAATAATTGTTTCCACCATCTATCCAGGTATTCCCATCCCATTTTGCTATTCCATAACTGCTCCCAAAATACATCACATTGGCCGACCATAAAGTGTCATTATAAACTGCAAATCCTTGTATTCCAATTCCTGTTAAAGAATTCCCATTATAAGTAAAAGCATTGTTTTCATAGATTGCTGAGAAATTGGAGGTGTTTCCATTGACAACGTCAAAATATCCACCGGCAAATATCTTATTTTCATGGACTTCTAATGCATTAACCGGACCATCAAAGGCTCCAATTTCAGACCATTGATACTGGGCAAAACTTTGAATTGAAACAAAGAGAAATGACAAAAGGGAAAATTTAATTTTCATGTTTTCGATTTTAAAAAATAATACTTACTTCTTCACTCATTTTTGAGGAGATACCACCTTTATACATGATTTTTATCTTGTAATGGTATTCATTGTTTATGGTCAAGGAGCTATCGCTAAATTCATTTACGTTTTCTCTGATTGTTTGATGTAAGCGATATTTACCATCATTTTTTTTCCTATAAATTTGGATAGAATATATTGGAAGAGAAGGTTGTTCCCAACTAATAAATATTTGATTTTGATCTAGATTTGCTTTTGCCTCTATTATTTTTGGTCCGGGTCTATAACCTACCTCATAAGCTACTGGAAGTAGTTTTGATTGACTATAATTTCCTGATTTATCTTCAGCAACCATGAAATAATCATACTTCAGACCGATATCACCAGAAGAATCTAATAAAGTGTCATGTTCTTTGTAGAATTTTAAAATAGTGTCATTGATAGAATTATGTTGTCTGATAACATATTGCTTTGAAACATCAGAACTACCGGAGTTTGCCCATTTTAAATAAATCCCTGTTTCCCGAACTTCATACGCTTTAAATGAAGGAGGTACTGGTGGAATTGTATCTGGTTTCATCAATAATAATGGTTTTGTATTATCTCCATTGTTGTAATTGTTGTCTACAGCTCGAACGTAATAATAAACTTCAGAAGTAAGATTGTTTAAATCTAATGTGTCTGTAAAATCTGTTTTTAATTCTAAGATGGTTGTTTTTTCAATGAATTCTTCTTTCAATGAATTTGCCCTAAATACACGATAACCTTTTAAGTCTTCATCTTCTGGTGCACTCCAACTTAATTTAGCTACTCCATTGGAGTCAATAATACCTTTAAGATCGGTAGGAATTCCAGGAGGTTCCTGATCTAAAGAAAAATGATAGTATGGATAAGAATATGCAGTATCACCATCTGGAGACATTGCCGCAACTTTAAAGTAGTGTCGATCTCCACTTAACAATTCTGCTTTATAGTTAAAAACGAAAGATTTTTCTTTAGCGGTAATTTTTTCTAAAAGTTTGTAGTCTCCATCTATTTCATCCGCTCTTAATAGTATGAATGACGCTATTTCCTCATTTGTTTCCCCTTTATAGAAACCATTAATTTTCCTCACATATTCATTAGCTTCAACAGTGTCAATTACACAAAAACCTTTGAGCCTTTTTTGTATGTAAACTTCTATAATGTTTGACTCTTTACCCGGATCACCAAAATGATTAATAGGTTGAACTTTATAATAATAAGTCATTCCTTCTTGAACCGTTGTATCGACATAATTGATTACTGTTTTGTCTTTTTCATATTGCGAGGTAAAATGAAAAAACGGAGTTTGATTGATTTTAGAAAAATTCTTTTTATCCACTGACTTAAGAATAAAATATCCTCCGTAAAAAGGATTTAATTCTTTAGCCTCCCATTCCATATATGCTTCTTTTAAATCTATTCTGGAATAACCACTTAGTTCCGAACAGGAAGGATTAGAATCCAGTTTTTTTGAATTAACAGTTATATCATTTGATTTTACATCTGATTTGTTGAGCTGTACGGTATAAGTGTAGTTTCCAGAACTAAGGTTATTATCCTCATAATATAGCCCTACAATTTTTGAAATAGTTTTGTTAGCGCTGGATGCCAAAGTGAGCATAGCATAACTTTGTTTTAAAATGTTTTCATCATTTGCCTCTCGAACACCTTCTGCAAAATCAATCATTTCTGAAGCTAATGAATCATCTAATTGAAGTAATTCAGTTTTTCTATCCTTTAAAGGAGCTATTGTAATTGTTTTCTCACCTTCAGTTCCTATTCTTTTTATTGTATATCCATTTTTCAATCCATTTTGAAAAATTTCAGCATTGGTTGGTGCCCATCTTAATTGAACCAAACCTTCTGATTTTACAAAGCTTTTTAAAACAATCTGATCTTGACCAAATGACAGAAAAGTAAAAAGCAATATGAGTGTAAATAAATATCTCACTAATTAATTATTTGACATGTGGTTCCATAATCAAAATCCATGGTCACATTAAGATTAAAAATGTTGAAAATATTTGCCTGAAGATTTATCCCCCCATAGACATATGAAGGGTTCGGGAATTGTCCTTGTAATAACATAGCCATGGACGCACTAATAACAGTAAAGTTGTTCAGAATGATAGGATTTCCATATTGATCATACTGAATATTATCATTACTGTCAAGTTCAAGTTTAGCAGCACCTGCACTCATTCCTCCATAAGCGTATAGTTGGCCTTGCATATACCATAAGTTTGCTCCTATTGGTTCTGTCATTCCTGAGCAATGTGTTCCAGAAGCGTATTTTACCATGGTCAGGTCGAATCCCGCACCAAAATAGGCATCTGCATAAGCATGCCATTTGTTAAATACTTTTTTATAGCCACCACCAACTGCAACCATTAGGCTGGCACCTGTTGCGAATCCGGTTCCATTCACAATTGCATTATTGTCTCTTCCGTTTCCAAGTCCTCCTAAAACTGAACTTACTTGTGGTGGAGGGGGTGGCATTGGTTCAAGGTTTTGACCAACCATAAAGTAGGCATCTAATGTGGCAAAATTTAGAGCATTGGCGTAGCAACGGGCACTTGGTTTACCAAAATTGAAATACCATAAACTCGGAGATATATAGAGTTGCGACCATATGCTTGCTGTAAGGGCTCCTTCAAACTGTGCGTCAGCGGTCATCTGTAAATCAAATATTTTATTGTCACAATCATAACCAACGGCTATGGTTCCTTTGGCATATTTTTTTGCTTGGCTACTTAAAATTTCACTCTTTTTGGCAAATCCATATGCATTTCCTGCTAACAATACATTTGAGAGTCCTCCATTGCTATTAAATTCTATCTGAAAAATCACTTCACCGTTAAGCAGTTTTTCAGATACTTCGCTTTCGGTTCCAACAGGTTGATATCGGAATCCGACCCCGGCACTAAAACCAATACTTTTAGTGTTGTCTGGTATATAATCCGGAGAAAAAGCATTTTCATATGTTACTGGACTTTTTACTTTATCCATTATGGTTTGTACAGATCTTGTATTATCCATATGCCAGGATAAGCCTCCACTAATCTGTGTTAGTACTACAGAAGTTCCAACTCTTACACCATCTGCATATCCTTTTATTGCCGTTGGTAATGGCATGGGAGCAGTGACATCAACGGCCCAGTACTTGTATCCATTGACTTTTCCAAATACGGTGTACATGACTATTGGATTTTTGTCACCCAAAACTTTTGGTATTGTAAGATCAATGCCTCCTTCAAACCCGTCGCCATAGATCGGGTGATCATCCATGAAATTAATCAGCCCTTTGAGGCCAAAAGCATTGGTGTTTAAATCAATTTCAATTGTTTGAATGTTAAATCTGTCAAAAACAAGACTTGGTTTGTTGTTTACTGTTTCAGTTCTTGCAAAAATTGAAAATCCACTGCTAACAGTTATGTCCGTTTTTGCAGTGTCTCCTAAACTTAAACCTACATTGGCCTGAATTCCAATATCACCATTATTCACACCTAATTGTAATGCATTTATCGATATAGGGAATTTAGCCATTTTAGCAGTGGATTGTTCAGGGTCGTTCTGTGTATTGGTAGAGTCTGCACTGCTTGAATCTGTTGGAGTTGGTACTAATGAAAATTGCCCATTTGTTACGTATGGAAATTCAGTTACCAAAGTGACATTTTGGAAGTCTAAACCTTCAAAATTCGCATTTGGATTAGTCAAACTCCAGTCTCCATTAAGCACCAATGTAGGGTTAAAAAGGTCATTTTTAACGGTCATACTTAAGGTTGAACTTTGGTCAATAGTCAGTTTAGAAAAAAGTCCTCCTATGTTCATTGGTTGGTCAGGACTAGCGGAAAATAAATAATCAGGTTTACCGGTGATTTCATTTTTTGAGATCAACGCCGAATAGTCCAATGCATTATTATTCATGATTGGAACTTTGATTTCTCCAGCCATTCCTCCTGATGTCAGTTCATTCACTGTTAAACCAACATTTATATTATCAATAGAAAAGCCCCAGCCATTGGCATCTCCTTCTCCTACAGAAAGTACGTTGTTAGCTCCAAATGTTCCTGTTACTCCAGCTTCGTCGATAAACATGTTCTGAGCATAAATTTCCGTTGGATCATCATGTGCAGACATTTTTTCAGGTAATTGAACTTCAAGATATTTTAAATGAAATCCCCTCCATAATTTAATGTCATCTGGATATGTTTCTTGATAGCATTGCGGTAGAGTAACGTTGGGATTTTCGTAGTCACTCATATCCACCGTGGCTTCGGTAACTGTGAACTCAAAATCGCTAAGTCCTTTGACCGTAAACGGAGAAAAGTCGACAGTTGTCATCACATTTTGAAGGTCCTGGACATTTATATCAAATGAAGCGGTTACATTTTGTGAAGTGTCTCCAACAGGAATTAATATTTCTTTTGAAAAAATGAATTCTCCTGCTAGATTAACCGATTCAAAACCGTTACAAGACCAGCTTACATAGTTTCTCCCGTCATCAGGAAGTCGCAGTTTTGTGTGTTCACCAAGTTCAATAAAATGCTCACTTACAAGCATTAGTTTTGATTGTTCACTTCCAATTATTCCTTCAGGATTGAATTTGATGTCTTTTGCAGCAAATGCAATTTTTTTATTACCACCCGGAAACTCAAGTGCCATGTAGGCTGAAAAATAAGCGCCATCAGTTAAAAAATAAGCGCTATCAATACAAATGATGTATTTAGTTTCTCCAATTTTTTTCACTAAACCAATGGGCAAACTTGGCGCATTATCAGGATCAAAAGTACCTACTTGTTTGTCCGGATCTTCAACCGCATGGGTCTTTGACATAACAAAATCATACATGGGATGACTTTGCGTTGTATCTTGCGCTAAAGTGTTGGTAACGAAGTACGTATTTATACCTAGAAAGAGCAGATAATTCAACAATTTCTTGGAAAAAGCTGTTGATTTTATAATTTTGGGTCTCATTTAACTCTCTACTTATGCCAAATATAGTAAAAGGATTTAATTGTCTAATTATCATCCTTTTTTGCGCACATTTTTCGCGTGGGCAAGTGTTGATGGATCATCCTTATTCATTGTGGGACGGGTCTGAAAATGAAGAAATCCATGCAGTGTATGAAGATACTTTGTTCGATATTTATTTTTTGGGAGGTACAATTTCTAGTGTTGGTGGGGTATTAAGTCCACATAATATTTTTTGCTTGAATCGAAGTGATTTAACCATTAATTGGGACTACACACACATGTTTGATCCTATGGGCTATGGAGAGATAAATTCAATTGCGATTCATAGAGAAAGTTATATGGTTTCAGCTATGCCTGAACCATATGAGGAGCATGTAACAAGAATTTATTTTGCAGGTCAATTTTCGAGTACTATTTCAATTAGTGAGCCACATATTATTGAGAAATTTGTTGATACTACAAATAAATATGGCTCAACAGGGTTTGTACAGGATTTATGGTCACCCCAAGTGTATGGTGAAGACCATAACGATCAGCTTGGCAATAGTAAAAGATGGGCTGCTCATGATATTGAAATTATAGAAGATACTATTCTTTTTGTTGGTAAGTTTAATTTTGATTCAACTCAAGTGTTTGGGCATTTAAAAAATGCAATTGCATTTGATATAAATAATAACTGGGTTCCGGGAATTTTCGATCTTGATTCTAACGGTTATAATGACGAGTATTTTGGAATTAATCCACATTTTTCTGGCGGTTCAATTCATTCTGACACTACAAGGAATGGAGCATGGAAGATCCAAAAGTATGGTGATAAATTGTTTATTGCTGGCGATCATTCAAGACATTTTAATCAATCAGGATATTTGTATGCGTATGATTTACAAGGACATAAGCTTCCAGAAAATCAGTTTAATTTGGAGTACGGAAGTCAGAATTGCACGTCAATTTGGGATTTTGAAATAATAGAATTAGCAGACACATTTATTGTTTTTGGTAGAAATAATATTGACACGGCAAGTGAATATGTCATTAAAATGGATGGTTCTGAATACACAAATGGAGGAACGAATACCTATCCTTTTGATATGAGTGGTTATCCACACCAAGGAGCACCTAGTTACCCTGGAATGCATGATTTTGCACATAGAAATAACAAATTATATGGACTGGGCAGAATTGATCATTTGTATCCTGATCATATCAAAATATACGACATGAATCAATCATTTCCTATCGTACCAGATACAATTAGAGTTAGCAATTATGTGCAGTATTATAATTTTCAAATTCATGGTACATTAAAATCTTGGCATCTAGGGGGGCCAGGGGCTAATGGCGTAGGTCTTGAAATGAGTGCTTTTCCAGCTTATGATGAACTTCATGTAGTAGGTAATATTTTAATCTTATCTCATTACTACCTTGGTTGGGCTGATGGTCATCAAGTGCCAGGTGGTCTGGCAATGTGGTGTTTGGAACCTGATGATCCAAAGTTTTTCTTGGATTTTGATACAACAATTTGTCATGGTGATACAGTGAAATATTCCATTCCCAAAACTGAATATGCAGAAGGGTATGAATGGTCTTATAGTGGTACAGGAATAGATTTTATTGAGGACGCATTTGGAGATACTTCTTTTTATGAGACAGACTCATTATTTGTTAATATTTTATTTCTTGAGAATTTTACACCGGGTGTATTGTCGGTGCATCCTTATACTACATGTGGTGGATTTACATATAATTCTGAAAAAGTATATTCTAACAATGTTATAGAAATTAATATCGGAACTAATCCGCTTCCTAATGCAGTTGCAGGAAATGATACAGTTGTTAATTGTTTCAATAATGGTGTTGTTCTTCATGGTCATTCAGACACGTCTAATGTAAGCTATGAGTGGAATCAAATTAATAACCAGTTGTTTTTGAATTTTCAAGGTCAAGACTATGTCGCCTCGGATGAAGATGGATATGTGTTAAGAGTAGAGAATCAATTTGGGTGTCTTCAGTTCGATACGGTATTTGTAACCATGGACACGGTAAAGCCAAATTTCAACAGTATACCTTCTGCTATTTTAGGCTGTGATGACACTCTTCAAGTAATTGGTGAATGTATCAACGGAACAGATACAACTTCATGGTGGAAGAAATTTGGTTATCCCGATACATTGAATAATCCAATTTACATTTCTAGTCCTGGAGAGTACTGGTTTTATACCCAATTTGCGAGTAATGGCTGCGTTGATAGTATTTCTGTAAATATTTCTGAAAGTCCATTGATTCCCAACATAGAAATCTCCAATTACACAATCCCTTCTTTAGGAACACCACTTACGTATTTGACATGTGATTCAACTTCACTGACATTAACCACTTTCTCTGATACAGCAAACACCACAATTAGTTGGGTAGATCAGGATACATTGAATCCAATTGGACCAACATTGACCGTGTTAGACTCCGGTTTATATTATATCCATGTGATTAATAACAGTAATAACTGTCAAAATTTTCAAACTATAATCATTGGACTCGATACAGCAGCTCCTTTGGTTCCTACTATTATTCCACCATCTTCAGTTTTAAATTGTTCAAATGATTCACTTTTGTTGGATGGAACCACAGGAGGTTTAAATACGCTAGAATGGACGGGAGGAATGATTTCTCCAAGTTCAAATCCGCTTACAATTTTTGATCCCGGATATTATATTTTAACTGCTACGTCAACACTTAACGGTTGTACTTCATCAGATTCAATCCTAATAATTCAGGACAATTCTATAGATGTTATTGCCTCAAATGATACTGTTGGCTGTGCTGGTGATCCGGTTAATCTTAGTTCAACTTATGTTGGAAATATTACGGGAATAAACTATTTGTGGAGTAACGGTACAACAGGTTCCGGGGCAACATATACTGCAGGGTCTGACTCCATTGCCATAGTTCAAATTTCAGGTGATGGCGGTTGTGTTGGACAGGACACTGTTTATATTGATATTCCACCTTATCCAGCCATGAGTATTCAAGCTTATGCTCCTTGTGGAACACCTAATTCGGGTTATTTAGTATTAAATCCTATCTCAGGCTGGGGACCATATGAGTTTTCAATTGATGGAGGTGCTAATTTTCAGACATCTTCAACTATTGGAGGTTTAGGGCTAGGTACACACACTGTAACCGTTAAGGATTCTCTGGGATGTTGGTATGATTTTCCTGCTGAATTAACTGAAAGTGCTGCACCTCCAACTCCTGATTTTTTATTGTCTACAGATAATTATGAAACGGATACAATAGCAATTGTCAATATCAGTAGCCCAATGCCGGATAGCGTAGTTTGGGTTTTCCCTTCTTCATTTGTTATTGTTGATTTGAACGATACTATGCCAATTGTGGTTTTACCTGATACCGGTTCGTTTCCTGTTACACTTGAAGGATATTATGGACAGTGTATAGGTGCTAATACTAAACTCATTAATGTAACAGAGTTTGATACCACTATTGCAACTTATTATAATCAAAATGGCATAAAATCAATGTCTTTGTATCCTAATCCAAACGCAGGTGCATTTACAGTTGATATTGAATTTTATACCAAGCAAAATGTGAATCTGTCGATTACGGATGTTACGGGAACGGTTTATCATCCTGTTGAGTTTTTTGATACTGATTTAATTTCTTATCAATTTGATATGAATCCAGCCCTTGTAAATGGTACTTATGTTCTGCGGATTGCAGCAGAATTTGACAGTGCTTATATAACCTTTGTTTTGAATAGATAAGCTTGAAAAAGAACCTCCTTTACATATTGCTCTTAACACTCCTTCCGGTATGCGGATTTGGACAAAATCTGGACAAACTTGGAAAGAAAGATGCTATTAAAGTGAGCGGAGGTTTATCCTTTAACACCATCACATATTTTCAGTCGGGCTTGCTAAATGCAAGAAGAGATCCTTTTACCTGGTTTGCCTCTGGAAATATCAATGTATCAATATTGGACGTTTCCCTTCCCTTTACTTATTCGTATTCAAACCAAGGTGGGAAATTTACACAACCATTTAACCGTTCGGCCCTACATCCTAAATGGAAATGGATTAATTCACATATCGGATTAGTAAGCATGAACTTTTCACCATATACATTGACAGGTCACTTATTTCTGGGTGGAGGAGTTGAATTAACTCCGGGTAAATGGAAAATAAAGGCAATGGGAGGTAGGCTGATTAAACCTGTAGAATATGATGTTTTGGCGGACAATGTTAACGATATCGCATACAGAAGATGGGGTTATGGATTAAGTGTTGGATATGAAGACAAAGGATATGGTGGAGAAATTATCATTTTTAAAGCCAATGATGATCCAAATTCATTACCATTTATTCCTTTAAATACAACTGTAAAACCTCAAGACAATTTGGTAGTAAGTGTCAAAGGTAAAGCTAACATTGTGAAAGATTTAAGTGTTCAAGCTGAATATGCGTTTAGTGCGCTTACTCAAAATGTAAATGATCTTACTGATTTGTCTCCGGATAAATCTACTTTTTTACACCCATTGATCAGAGGAAATAGTTCCACAGATTACTTCAATGCTTTCAATGCTTCATTAAATTACAAGCACAAATTCATGAATTTTGCATTGAAATTTGAGCATATTGATCCGAGATATAAGACTTTAGGTGGTTATTATTTCAACAATGATTTACAGAATTATACTTTCGCTCCCTCTTTTAAATTAATGAAAGGTAAGTTGAGTTTAGGTTTAAATTCCGGCTTCCAAAGAAATAATCTATCATCAGAAGAAGCTTCTACTACTAATCGTTGGATTGGATCTTTAAATGCAACTTATGTTCCATCTGCTAGTTGGGTGATAAATGGAACTTACTCAAATTTCAGTACCTATACGAGAAACAGACCAATTTCAGATCCTTTTTACTATCAACCGGCAGATACTTTGAATTTTTATCAATTAACACAAAATGCGTCTGCAATGATTTCATATACCGTTGGAAGTGATGATTTCAAAAATGTTATTCAACTTATTTACAATTATCAAGAAGCAACTAATGTCTCAGGAAATATTTCAACAGGTGGAGCATTTGGTGTAGGAGTACAAACCACAGCAGTGGGTATTCCTTCAAAAGTGCATATGGGAAATCTGGCTTATACCGCTCAATTTTCAAAAATCAATGCAGGATTAACGTTAGCTGCAAATGTGAATCAAACAAATATGTTGGATCAAAGTTCAACCTTTTTCGGACCCACCATAAATTTTAATAAAGCGCTTGCCAATAAAAAAATGAACCTAACTGTTGGAAGCACATACAATAGACAATTCTCAAATAGTGTTTTGACTAGTGATATACTCAATCACCGATTATCCTTGAGTTATAATCCAAAATTTGAGAATGAAAAAATTGGAAAAGTTGGTTTGGCACTTAATGCCAATTTGATGCAACGTTTTGCTACTTCAAGTACTGAAACAAATGTGCATGAAATGAACGTGTTTTTTAATGTGAATTATAGTTTTTAATGTTTAGACTTTACAAATATCTAATATTGCTGTTTGTTGTTTTTACAACACTGCAGGGTCGTTCTCAAAACTATCCGGTACAGACATTTGTGTCTATTACACCTCCTTATTCATCTTATTTACCTGATTATGCTGATCCTTTCAATAATCAGATGAAAATATTGTTGACGCTTACAGATTTTGCAGTGCCATCACATCAGGTGAAGTTAAGATTTACTATTGAAGGAACAGGATATACCATTAAAACCAAAGAAGATCTTTCAACTTTACCAACAATTACTTTAACACCGGGAGTTCCTATGGAAGTTTCGGGTTCAATGCTGGCACCTTATCTTTCATCTGATAACCTTCAGTTTTTACAGGGAATAGATAAAGCACAGTATGAAGCTACACAGCTGTTGCCAGAAGGTTTAGCAAATGTTTGCGTTGAAGTAATCAATGCAGAAAATGCCAATCAAGCTGTATTAAGTAACCCTGCTTGTGGTCAGTATTGGTTTGCATTATATGATCCGCCCTTATTAAATCTACCTTTTTGTGGGGATGAGGTGACACCTACAGATCCGCAACAAATAATGTTTTCTTGGTCACCTTTGCACATGGTTAATCCAACTAGTGCAGCAACTGAATATGTATTTGAAATAGTTGAGATAACACCTGCTAATGAAGGGATAGATCCAAATTTTGCATTCAGTTCAATTGGTACAAGAGATTCGATTATTACAACCAACACCTTTGTCAATTATGGAATTACTAACCTTCAGCTTCAAGTTGGCTACACTTATTACTGGAGGGTAAAAGCAAGGGATGCAACAGGTAGAAGTTTATTTGTAAATAATGGATTTTCACAAGTATGCAGTTTTAAATATGGAAATGCAGCTAGTTCATTGTTGAATGGAATTGTACTTGAACTGGAATCAGAAGGTACAGGACAAAATGTAGGTACGGCTACCTGGAATGGATCATCCATGTTTGATGAATATGTTTTGGAAGTTAGAAAAACCGGTAATCCTGATTTTAACTGGCATCCAATATCTACTACAGATATTACTGAAAAAATGTACATGCTTGATCCTGAAACTGAGTATGAATGCAGGGTAAAAGGATTGGCTGGTGGGGCTGAAACTGATTGGAGTAATACTTCAATTTTTACAACATTGCCTGAGCGAAATTATGAGTGTGGATCTACTGCATTGCCTGGTAAACCTGCTCAGATAATACCGCTTGAATTTTTAATGCCCGGAATGAAGGTGCAAACCGGACAGTTTATAATGGAGGTAACGGCAGCAGAACCTGCAACCAATAATCAACCGGGCCATTTTAGAGGAACAGGTAGAATCCCTATCACCTTTTTAATGACTGCAAATGTTGAGTTTGAGGATATACTAATTGATGAAAATCTCATTCATTATGATGGTAGAATTGATGTGATGACCAGTGGGGTTGAGGAGTGGGCAGGTGCATTTAACAATGTGTACATTGATGGAATTATTAGCTCTTTTGCAGTTGATTCACTTGATTCCACGGTTGTGTTCCAGATAGAAGGAATGGGTCAGCAAGTGTTTGACTGGCCTCCTCCTGGTGAAACAATCACCATAATTGATGATAGTGGAAATATCTATACCATTGATGAAAATGGTAATGTTACAGTAACGGTTATGGTGGCTCCTGATAATGATAATTTGGATGCTACCGCCAATCGTCAAATCTATTTTATTGAACATCCAAATCAGGTGTATGGATTTGATAGGTTGGAGTATAGCGAATGGACAATGCAATATCCGGCCATTGCATTGTCTGATGGCACCAACTATTTTGTCTCCTACAAATCACTAAGGATTAATCAAACGGATAAGCTTTATGCGGTGATAAAATCAGATACATTGTTTACACCAACTTTTGTTACTGCCGGTGGAGATGAGTTAACGGCTACAATGATTGCTGATACTTTGTATGAAATTACAGTGGGTAATTATGCAACTTCTCAAGTGATTTATGCATATGACGACAAAAATGGCAAAATAGGAAAATGCAATCTTTCAGTTTATGATGATAAACACAATGAAGTTGTAATTGTACCAATTAACGGTGCTCAAGTTCCTTCTGCAACTGTACTAGAGAGTTCACTTAACGAGATATTTATTCAGGCTTCAGCTACTTTTAGTGTAAGCGTTGCACCAAATTATAACATCAGTTTTGATACAAATAGTAATGGTTTAGATGGCGCAAGTGATTCAACCTTGAGCTTGTATTCTGATGAGATGAAAACCATTAGAGATGCCTATTTTGCTGACACCCTAAAAGAAAATAAGCTGTATTTATTTGTGGTTCCTCAAATTGAAGGTGACTTGGCCGGGTATATGGTAAGGGGAAAAATTGTAGGGTTTGTAGAAGAAGGACAACCAAACAGAACTTATGCCCATGAATTAGCGCATGGAGCATTTGATTTAGAGCATACCTTCCCTGAAATTCAACAAGGTCAATCTAACAATATTTTAGATTACAGTAATGGAACTCATTTAACCCATGATCAGTGGTATCAAATCCATCATTTCAATTTGAGTTTTAGCTTTTTGGATGATGCTGAGGATGGGAGTTTACAAAATTTCTCAAGTATTCTAAGTTTCTATGAAAATAAACCAACTTGGACGGTTGTCCAAAGTCATCATGGCTTTGTATTATTGGATGGCTCCACTGTTAAAATTCCAGGTGTTACTCATGTGGTTTTTGATATTAATGGAAAGGTGTTCATGTTCAAAGCAAATGGTCAAAACTATAAACCTTATTTTGCCAAGGGGTTAATTAATGGAGGTTATTTTATAACAGGATATTACAAAGAGGAGATTACAAATTCTTTTATAAAGAGTTATCCACGTTCAGATGAGGAATTAGCGGAATATAAAGAAGATAGTCTTATTGGTTTGAGGTTTAAAAACTTTGAAAATGTAGTTCAAGGAGATTTCCTTTATACATATGCGCCCAAAATAGAATATGATGAATATTCGAATTGTATATGTCATCAAATTTGGCAAGCTGATGAAAATTTTAATGTACAGAGTTATTTTTCAGCAAATGAAGATTCATGGTTTATCAATCATCAGATTATCTCAAGAATTAGTCGATCAAGTACAGTTTCGTATCAGGGCTGTAATGGAACTTGTATTGATTATGGAATTTTTAATGTGAGTGGTCCAGCAGAAAAGTTATTTGTTCAACTAGCTCCAGATGCTCCTGACCTATTCAAATTGGAAGAATTAGTTCAATATTTAAATGAGAAGATAGATACAATAGATCGTTTTGGTTTTTATTCAAGATTAAAGGACGAATCTGAAAATAAGTACACCAGAGAGTTATATATAGACAATGAGATTTCTCACAAAGGGTTGGCCTTATTTTGTAAGAAGCACTCAGTTTATTCTAAAACAAAGTTTCAAGAGATTTTTGGAACAACTTTACTAAAAGGAGGTCGAGATGTGTCTATAATTTTCAGTAAGGAAGATTTGTGGGTTATGGCGGACGAAACATATAATGACATATCTATAGATCATTACTATTTCAAAGTTACAGGGTCAAAGAGAAATTACGAATATTCATTTGCGGATTTAACAGAAAGGGATTACATAAAGCAGCATCATAATTTAATGTGGAGAGGGATTTTAGATGCGGAAAACCACGGTTTTGCACAACCAATTGCATTGCATGAATACTATCAGCAATTAGTTGCTAAATATGGAACTGATAATGCTTTTATTGGACTTATTGATGCCATGAGTATTATTTCCAAACTCTACTGCCTAGATTTAATGGAGCTGGGTGAGGCAATAGGTAATGATTTGCAAAAATTTTTAAACGCTGCTGAGATTAGCCCTGCAGTTTATAATCCAAGTGATCCAAATTATATCAGTGGTCCCATTATAGCCTATAGGCTAGTGAACGGTGATATTTGGACAGATGGTGAATCTTCTAAATTGCAATTTGCATATTTATGCGGATTGTATAACGGAGCGGTACATGAAATCCATGATATGGGACAATTAATACCTCTGTTATTTGGTTATTTATGTGACTCTGAAATTAAAAAAGGTATAGATGATGCAATAGCCAGTTTCAGTTTGTCAACAATTGCAGAAGCTGTTGAAGAAGATTTTAGTGGAAATCAGTATGAAAGAGCTGAAATGGCTGGAAGATATACTGTTATGGTAATAACTGCAGTTATCCCACTGAGTAAAACAAAGTTTTTCACTAAGTTGAAAAATTTCACAAAAGTTTTAAAGAATTTACCAAAGAAACTAAAGTCATTTTTAAAGAAAGTAAATTCTGGAGATTTACCCAAATGGAAAATTAAAGATGGTAAAGTCGATACAGAATTGCAAAAACTAACTTTTGGTGATGAAGAGATTACTGTTTTTAGTATTACAGAGGATGAAACTCCTGTTCTGCTCATAGAACAGAATAAGTTTTTAGACGATTACCTGCCAAATGAAGTAGTTGACGATTTAGGAGAAGTTAATTACAAAGAATGGGGGGCGAATGAGACGAAATTAGATGAGCTAGTTCTAGTTGAAAAAAGTGATGGAACTGTTGGGGTTGGTAAGAAGAAAGTATTGAATTTAGACTGGGTAGATGAGTTAACTGGTCCAGGCTGGAATCAAGTAAAGAGAGATTTATTAAAAGCAGATCTGAAAGCTAATCCAAATATGTTTGATAATTTAGACAATTTGGATGGAGCTGAAGCCTGGAAAGTTATAAAAGATGCTATTCCAAATGCATCAGGAACAACGCAATTTGCAAAAGATCCTTTAGTAATCAAAAAAGTTTCTGAAATGATTCAAGAGGGTTCTGATTTTAGGATTTATGCGGGGGAGAATTGGGAGAGTTATTTAAACGATATATTATCTGTTGCAGATATAAGTCCGTGCAGTACCTGTGGTGTTGCTACTGGAATATCCAAATCAGCTCCTTCATTAGAAGTACACTTGGAAAATGTGAATTATTTTATTTCAAATTTTAATGCCAGTGGAAAAGCTTCAAAGTTTTTTTCTTGGATGAAAGGCAGCTCTGCAAATGGAAATCCTCTCTCACCATACAATAGAAGCGAAATGTTTCAAACATTGGATGAAATTAAAAAAATGGGCTTAACGGAATCTAGTCTGTCGACTGTTGGAGGTAAATTTCATACAGGATCTTCCTCTTCAAGGATGTCAGATTTACAGGTAGGTCAAGTTCATTATGAGTTTAAAAACAAGGATTTTTCGTTGGCAGCTGATGGTTCATTGTCGAAATCAGATATAGAACAAGTTTTGGGTAACGAAGGTGCTTTTTCTAGTATAAATGGAATCTCAGAATATAAATGGAAACCATTTAATGCGAGACAAAATGTGGATTCCGATAACATTAAAAAATTGTGGCAAAAGGCTTTTCAAAATTCAGACAGCAATGCTGGACCAACCACACAGGAGATTTATCAGAACATGAAAAGTAGTTTGAAGCAACAATTGGGTATAGATGGTATGACAGGTCAACAACAGTTTAATCAATTAATTTTAGATTTGGATTCAGATTTGTACGGTTTTATTTTAGCTAATTAAATGGGGTTTTTATTCATAAAGAAAGTTCAGGATATAAAGGATTTTGTATTCTGCTTTGAATCAGTAATTAAATTAGATTGCCAAGGTGATTTGCATTCAATCGATCAAAGTTTAAGTTGTGACATTGATATAATTGGTTCTTTTGAAAGTTTTAACGACCAAATATTTATTAATTCATGGAATGGAAGTTATATCATTTTAGATAATAAGCTGAGTATCATAGAAAAGGGTGAAGGAAAAGGGTTTTTCAAATCATCCCAGTTTTATTTGGGTATACAGTATTTGCAGAATGAAATTTTGTGTGAAGGAATTATGAATAGAGATTTTGAGATTTTGGATGTTGGAGAGAGACTAAAAAAAAACAATATTAATTTTTCCAATGAATCATCATATTGTTTTTTGGAAAATACCAGTATAGTGAATTTCAATATAGAACTAAAGAGTTTTGATTGGAGTTTTGATCTAAAGGTGCTAGGTACTTTTGTAAATGAAGATGGAAAAGTGAAAAATTATGTTGTAGAGCGATTTTTGGGTCTCTATAATGATGTTGAACTTTTGATTGCTTGTAACGGTAGATTGATAATCTCTATTGATATTAATTCAGGAAAATTAGAAAGGACTTGGCAACACCTAGAAGGTTTTGGTTCTGAAATATACGGAGGAGTATTTTTGAATAAAATCCCACCGGCCAATGGTTTTCAGTTGAATATAGATAAAAACATTCTTTACAGTATTGCAGGCCAGTTTATAGTCGTAATTGAATTGAATTCTGGAGATGTTTGGTTTAAAAATTTAGAAAGTACAATGAATTCTAATTTTATTGAAAATTTCAGATATTCGATTGGTTACGCTGAGGATGAATCTCATTTTTATACCATAGGAGAAATGAATCAAAATCATTTTGAAACCGATTACATTCCACAGTGCCTATTGTCTATAAATAAAGTGACATTTAGCATTGATTGGGTATTTAGGTTTGAAAATGACGGAGTAAAAACGGAGTTACCTAAATTATTCAAAAATCGGCTATACCAATTGACTTCTTCAAACACCCTCCACATCTTCCAAAAACAACAACCCCCAACCTAACAACAATCACCCCCCTTCTCGCGCTCGTTTGTAACGAGTGCGTACCTACATTCAAATACATTCAACTTCAACACAAAGGTTCAACTTTCACATTTAACAGTGGCTTGTCTTCTTCATATGCCAAATAACTGCAATTTACCCATTCTCTCTCATGTTGGACAGAGCCTGCGTCAATTGGGTTATAATGAATATAACGAAGCCTTTGCTCTCTTTTTTCGTTTGAATCCAAAGAATCATCCAAAATATTGGTGTAAGGTCTTCGAATAAATAAATCAACCCAACCAACAATCGTAATTGTAACAAATGTAGGTACAGAGCTATCAATAACTTTGTATCTTTCTGACATGAACTTAAAGTTATTAAAAGTTGGTTACTAGAAATGTTTTTGAACTTTTATCACAACCTACTAATAGATTGCGCACTCGTTACAAACGAGCGCGAGGGGGGGAGAAAATCCTAAACGTACCTTTAAACTATCATTATTGGATGCCTTAATTCCTGACATTGCCACGGCTGCACAAACAAAATTTTAATTTGTTTCAAAATACCCGCTAAAGTTTTTTTCGAGAAATTCTGTTTTCTTTTCCAATCTCTTTTTTATGGCGTCAACAGAATAATCTGACGTTGAAACGTCTGAAAATAATCTCTTTAGGAAGGCAATCATATTTTCTCTTTCAGAATAAACCTGTGTGACAAAATACATAAATGAATGTCCATTTGATGGATCAGCATTTAAATCTGAAATTGAAATATTTTCTCCTTCAGGCGTATAAAAAGTTAAATGAATAGAGTGTTTTTTATTGGATAATGTCAATCTATCTCTATCCTGATAAGTTTCGTGTAATTTATACTTTGCTTTTAAAGATTGAGCAATAATATTTCTAGCATCAAGATAGTTTTCTCTATAATCATTTGTCATATAAAACTGCTAACCGTAAATTAAAATCTATTTAAAGATACATGAACAGATTTTGTAATCCAAAAACAACAATCGCCAACCCAACCAACAATTGTAATTGTAACAAATGTAGGCACAGAGCTATCAATAACTTTGTATCTTTCTGACATGAACTTAAAGGTATTAAAAGTTGGTTATTAGAAAAATTTTTGGACTTGACTCACAGCCTTCTAATATGTTGCGCACTCGTTACAAACGAGCGCGAGGGGGGAAGCACGGCTAATCAGCAATCAGTGAAAACTGTAGTGAATTTAAAGTAGAAATGAAAAAGGAAGCTAAACTGAAAATTTATTCACAGATTGAATCAAAACTTATTATAACCTATAATCAAAAGGGGTTCCGGTCAAAGAAAATTCCATTTCAATTTTATAGGAATGGGTTTACAGTGCTGATGGGAGCATCTTCAGAATATGATGATTCAATAACAATAAGACCTTCTTTTAGTGTCAAGAATGAAACTATACAGGAGACTTTAACTCAAGTTAATTTTCCAAATCGCTTGCTCCAATTGACTTCCAAAAGAGTGCAGAATTCAAATTTTGCTCACGAATTTGGAGTAACGGAGTTTGATAATTCCTCGTTCAATTTTGTTGGAGAAGAAGGATTAAAATATGCTTCTTATTACTACAGTATCGAAGAAAACACAAACCTAACACCAATCGTAGAAGACCACATCAACTTCATGGAAAAAGTGGGGTTTAGATATTTTGAAGCTTTGAGTACGATTCATGGCATCAATGAATATTTTAATAATAGACTATTAGGATTGTCAGATGAATTTTTTGAAAACCCCACTAAAAAAGAAGAAATAGGAGATTCGTTTCAAAAAGAAGAAGTATTAAGTGCTATTGTGGCTGCTCATTTGGAGAAAGATGAGAGATATAAGAAAATCGTTGAGAGATATAAAAAAATTTATTCAAATAATGATTGGTACTTGGAAGATATAGAAACGTTGGTTGAATACTTAAACCAAAACCCCACCTAAGACGAAAACGCCCCCCCTCGCGCTCATTTGTAACAAGTGCGTACCTACATTCAACAACAACACCCTCCACATCTTTCAAAAAGACTAACCCCCAACCTAACAACAATCACCCTCAAAATTGACCAATAGCAAATTTTCTGCTTTTGTTTTGCGCTAGATTTGCTGTATGAAAACATGGGTTACCCTTTTGTTGATTGGAGTGTTTAGCTTTGGTTCATTAGCAACCGAGCAGGATACTGTACAAAGAAACTACAGGTTTTGGATGACTGCGCAGTTGGGTTTTGCCAAAATGTTTAACCAGGATCAGGGGCCAAATGAGTTTTTTCCTGTAATGGTAGGGGCTTATTTTTCAAAAAAGTATCAGGCAGTGGCATTGCACATCAATCGTTTTGAGGAGTTAACAGAAGGTTTTTGCTTTAGTTGTAATCCTCCGGATAAAATCAATGCGATTAATTTGCTTTATGGCTTCAATTACAACCAAAAATGGTTTGGTTTAAATGCCATGGCAGGAGTTGGTGTCGCATTTGGCGAACGAACACAGTATTTGGGTATGGAGATAGATTATGGATACCTACCTCCAACAGCTTTTCCTGTTTATGAGTACAAGAGTTTTGTGACCTACAATATTCCGTTCAGCTTAAGCTCTTCCTTTATTTTTCATAAAACATCTGCCTTTACCGTAACTGGTTTTTATGCCTACAATAATCAGCTGCAAAATTATGGGGTGATGTTTGGGTATTCTTTTGGGTATATGAGGTAAGGATGTTTTGTCCTTTTTTTCATTACCAAAAAAAGCTAGCATCTCGCTTCACACATTCTAATTTAAGCTCCTCAAAAGCTAAAGCCTAAATATTTTCTGACATACACCCATATCCTGGGGTCAGAAAATCGGATCGGCTTTTAACGCTTTCTGCGTCGTTAAATCGACTAAAGATGGTGTTTAAATGGATTGGAGTTAAAAAAAGAGATTCACGCGCACAAGAAAAATAAACAATGCGGCGCGCTAAATTCACGAATGATTAGAAGATGGATGCGGTTTTCAAATTTGCTAAATGTTGAAATTTATGTTAAGCGCAGAAGATGATCAATTTTCAATTTTCTATTTGTTGAAATTATCATTAACCTCCCCCTTAGTCCCCCTCCAAAGGGGGAAACAGATAAATTCTAAGATCGGCATCTGCTAATCCTATGTTATAAATTACCCCGCAAAAATCGTATTGAGGCGACCGTTGAGGCGTAGCCGAGACAATTGAGCCGAAAAGATTTAGAGGAGGATAATTTAGAGTAGGTTAGCAGCAGCCGCCACCAATGATTTTTTTTCGTTTTTTTTTCATCTAAGGGAAAAAAAGAACAAGTACCAAAGAGAATGATTTTTCAATTATGGGAAAAAAGGATAAATGCTGAAAAAAATATGATCTAAAAAAGTCAAAAAAACATCACCTCATCACAAATACCCACCAATCACCTGTACCAAACTATGCAAAGGCACAACACCAGATTGTCTCCAAACCTGCTTGCCATCTTTATACAAAATCATAGTCGGAACACCTCTAACTCCTAATTGACCTGATAAAACCTGATGCTTATCTACATCAATCTTCACAATTTTTATCTGATCCTTCATCTTGTTTTTAAGATCCTTCAAAATAGGAGCCAACGCTTTGCATGGTCCACACCAGGTAGCATGAAAATCTACCAATACGATAGGATGACTTTTAACGATATCTTCAAACTTTGCCATGTCAAACAAATTTACTGCAATCTTACTACAATTGAAAAATTCACCAGCTGCTTTGCATCAGTTTGACTTATGATAAAAATTACTCAATCCAGCCATTATCTGTAATTCATAAAAGAATGGGTTTAGAGCTATTATTGGCTTTATATCTATCTGATGGGAACTTAAATTTCTTTTATGAGTTCGTCATATTAAAACCTATTGAATCGTGATTGGAGTGTGAGTATAATTTCATTCCTTACCTTTGTAGTGCTAACACTACTTATGGATAGGTTCAGATTTTACGTTCTATTATTCACTTTTCTTTCTACAAATGTTTTTTCAAAATCAATTGAAGAACATTGGGCTATCTGGAAAAATGTAAATGAAGCAGACACCACGCGATTAAAGGCTCTTAAGCTTTATACAACGAATAAATTTATTTATTCTGACCCAGATTCTGCAATTCATTATTTTGAGGAGATGCATGATTTTGCTTTGTCCAAAGAACTTAAGGATTATCAATCTGATGCATTGAGATACATTGGTGCTACTTATCATCTGCGTGGGAATTATGTAATGTCAAATGATTATTACCATCAAAGTTTAGCTATTAGAAAAGAAATAAAGGATACAAATAGAATAGCTTCTTCATACAATGATATTGCTGGAGTTTACCAAAATCAAGGAGATGATGATCTTGCTTTGGAATTTTATAATAAAAGCATGGAGCTTTTTGAAATCACAGGTGATAAATCTGGATTGTCAAGGTGTTTTCACAATATTGGTAGTGTATTAAGTGATAACAATGAATGGGATACTGCAGCTTATTATTTTAACCAAAGTTTATTGTTAGACAGAGAATTGGGTGAAAAGATTCCGGAAGCCTACGCACTCATTAATTTGAGCAAAATCTACCTTGAAGTAGGTGAGCTCGATTCGGCATTAGCCTTTTCTTATCAAGCAATTGCAATTCTTGAAACTAGAGTGGACAAAGAAGGTTTATCAGCTTCTTACAATGGACTTGCCGAAATATATTTCAAACAGAAAAAGTATGATGATGCTCTGGAGTTCGCCCAAAAAGCTTATCAAATTTCATCTGAAGGTTTGTCCATTTTGCAAACGAATCAGTCAGCTAATAACTTGTATCGCATCTACAAGAAAAAAAATGATTTCAAATCAGCTTTAGAGATGCTTGAATTACAAATGGAATTGACCGATAGTATTAAAAATGAAGAAGCCAAACAAAAAACGTTGCAGCAAAAATATGAATTTGACTATGGACAAAAATCATTGGCAGATAGTTTGAAATTTGTGGAGGAACAACGTATTTCTGACTTTAAACACGAGCAGGAAAGTAAACAGCAAAAATTAATTATTATTTCGGCTATAATAGGACTGATACTTGTTATTCTTTTCTCTTTTATCATATACAAAAGGCTTCAATTAACAAGAAAACAGAAGCATATAATAGAAGATCAAAAAGTAAAAGTAGAAGAGGCTCATCAAGAAATTCAAGATTCAATTAACTACGCTAAACGTATTCAGTCAGCGATATTACCACCACCTAAAATGGTGAAGCAATATTTGGAAAAATCATTTGTCATTTACAAACCAAAAGATATTGTAGCCGGAGATTTTTACTGGTTAGAAACCAAAGGTGATAATATTCTATTCGCTGCAGCAGATTGCACCGGTCATGGAGTTCCCGGAGCTATGGTATCAGTGGTATGTAATAATGGATTAAATAGATCTGTTAGAGAACACGGAATTACTGATCCGGGTAAAATTTTAGATAAAACCCGCGAAATTGTCATTCAAGAATTTGAAAAGTCTGAAGAAGAAGTAAAAGACGGAATGGACATTGCGCTTGTTTCGCTTACACTCAATAAAAAGAATGAAATAGAGAATGAGAATGACAGTGGGGATGAAGAAAACACTCATACTCATTCTGCTTCCCATTCTGTTCTAAAGTATGCGGGTGCTCACAATCCACTTTGGATCATCAGAAAAGGAGCAGAGGAAGTAGAGGAAGTCAAGGCGGACAAACAGCCAATTGGAAAGTTTGACAATCCACAATCTTTTACGACTCATGAAATAACACTAAGTTCCGGGGATACTTTCTATATATTCTCAGACGGTTTTGCAGATCAATTTGGTGGAGACAAAGGTAAGAAATTCAAGGCTGCCAATATGAAAAAACTGCTTTTATCAATGCAAAATGAAAGTATGGAACGTCAAAAAGAATTGATAGATGAAGCCTTTGAAAATTGGCGTGGAAATCTGGAGCAGTTAGATGATGTTTGCGTAATAGGTGTGAGAATATAATTCGAACATCTATTTAAGCAGTTTATCCTGACCGCGTGTCGCTATAGCTTTAGCGGTGGCACAGCAAGTCGAAGGATATTTTAAAGAATATTGAATCGTTATTGGAGTAAGGGTGTAAGCCATTAAGGACAATCCATACAAGAGGAAGTATTGTAATAAGTAATCACAACATTCTTTGTGTCTTGCTTTAGTTTATAAGGCATTGTCAGATTTATATCCCAGCCTTGATAATAACTCATATGATTTGATTGAGTAGATACAGCAGTAGGCATTGATTGCCCCGGTTTAATATTGTTCTCCTCAGCTGGAGTTACAAATCCGTAAGTACCCGCCGGTAATTTTGTACTGAATTCGCCATTCATTTTGGAACTAACAACAGCTACCACTTTTGGAACCGAATCATTATGGGTGATTTCTACAATCAAAATAGTGGCTGAATATGGTCTCGGCTCAAACATATAATCTGGCATTCTTGCTCCTCCACTGCTATACTCAACAATTCCTATCTGTCCGGAGAATTCATATAAAGCTGTGTCTTTTTGTCCAAACAATGTACTTGTTAGTGACAACACCAGTATGATGAGTAAGTTTTTCATGAGTTTGTTTTCTTAATATACAGTTGTTAGATGGATTGGTTCAAATGGGATTATTCTTTTTTCCATTGAGCAAAAAATATACTTCCCCCTTGTGTGGGGAAATGTGAGAAGGTAAGGAGGGGGAAAAGAATGCACTGCTTTCGCAGAACAAGCGTTAGCGCAAGGGGGGAGGTTTTATCCAGATTATCATTAACCTCCCCCTCAGTCCCCCTCCAAAGGGGGAAGCAGATAAATTCCAAGTTCGGCATCTGCTAAGATTGCGTCATTTTGCAACCAGAGAATGCGTAAAGAAGCCGATCCGGATACCGCTGCAAGCGGGATCATTAAGGCTTTAGCATTCGAGGATTTGGAAAATAGCAAATTAGCAGCAGCAGCCGTTCAAGTGTTCTGATAGCTATCGGGATTTTTGTTTTTTTTTTCACTATGGGAAAAAAAGGACAAGTATTATAGAAAGTGATTTTTCATCAAACGGAAAAAAGAACATATATAAAAAAGCAATCACACATTAAATCCCTACATTCACAATAATGAACATCATTCGATCAAATAAAACTACCAACTGGGGTGGAGGAACAACGACAGAGCTGTATATATGGCCGGAGAATGCCACTTATAAAAACAGAGACTTTGACTTTCGCCTATCAACTGCTACTGTTGAAGTAGAAAATGCTGAATTTACTCCCTTACCTCGAGTAAAAAGAACTTTAATGGTTTTGGATGGGCAATTAGGGTTGCAACATGAAGGGCAGCACAGCAAATTTTTAAATGCCTTTGATCAAGAACAATTTGACGGTGGTTGGAAAACCAATTCAATTGGTACCTGTATTGATTTTAACCTCATGTGTATAGGAGATGTCAGAGGTACATTGACGCATTTTCATCTAAAAGAGGGTGAAAAGAGAATTATTGAGTTTAACGAAACAAGACATCTGATCTACCTTTTTAAAGGGGCTATTAAGTATCAGAATCAAACAGTAGAAGAAGGAAGTTTGATGTTATTTGATCAGGAGAATAATGTAGATTTTCAGGCCCTGAATGATTGTCAATTAGTTTTGATTCAAATCTCAGGAACTTTTCAGCAATAAAAAAAGCCGCTTCAAATTAATGAAACGACTTTAAAGGTAAAGTAAAAACTTATAGTTAGATGGTCACCTGGACCATTTGATTCTTGTTTTGAAAATACCTGGCATTTAATGCTTATGCAACTTTTACGTTGATAGCGTTAAGACCTTTTTTACCCTGTCCTTCTTCATAAGTTACTTTGTCACCTTCGTTGATTTCATCAATCAAACCTGAGTTGTGTACAAAAATATCCTCAGAAGAATCTGATGGAGTAATAAAACCAAAACCTTTTTGGTAATTGAAGAATTTAACTGTTCCTTCTTTCATGATAATAAAAAAATAATTAATGCTACACCTTTTCTTGTGTGCTAAAAGGGCCCTTTTTAAACTTGGTTTAAGCATGACCTAAAAGCAAGTACTTCTTTATGTACTTGTTAGATGTTGATTCAGAAAATGTTGGTGAAGTTTAAAAGAATGAGCGAATCGCTCGGCCTAAAAAAAATTCTCTAACAAAACGAGAACGTAATAATCTGATACAAAGATATACTAATTAATTGGATAAACCTAAAAATGATTTTTTTGCCTTTTTATTTGTCTATGCCCAGTATTGAGGGCACTTGATAAAATAGTTCAAGATGGATTTGTTTAAACTATTGCATTATTGCTATTTCTTATCGTATCTTTCTTTTAACAATAATTGATTGTCAATCAATCATTAACCTAAAAAGAATGAAACACACATTACTAATTTTATTACTATGTATCTCCACTTTCTCAATGGCACAAGAAACTACTACAAGCCGAAAAGTGGTTGGAAAAACTGAATTAGTTACTTCAAATGATCATTTAAAAGAGCTGGCAGCAGACGTGAATGTCAAATATGAAGCATATCAAAAATCAATAACCGGAAGCAGAAGTGCTGATGGTGAAGTTGTGAAGGATGAATATCTAAAATCGCTTGACACCTATATTACTGCGCTGGAGACTGAAGTTTCTAAATCTAATGATCAAGATGCCGCTATTTTGAAGGAAGAACATGCGCAAGCAGTAGCCTTAAGAAATAGAGTTCGCATGACAGGTTCAAAATAAGTATTCAATAATTACTTAAATCCCAAGAAAATGAATTTAAAATTATACTCAACTTATAAGTTATTTTTTATGGTTTGTGCGATTGTATTATCCAATAGGATCAATGCTCAAATCACTGAAAATTTTGATGACATTACTACGCTTACCGGATCTGGATGGATCATGCAAAACAATAGTTCGCCTTTAGGATCAACAGATTGGTTCCAAGGTAATGCTACAGCATTTGCAGCATTCAATGGGGCCGGAGATTCTTACATTGGTGCCAATTTTAACAACACTTCAGGTGTGGGTACTATCAGTAACTGGTTGTTAACGCCTAATGTTACTTTAAAAAACGGTGATGTAATCACTTTTTATACCCGCACAACCATTGATAATATGTGGGCAGATAATCTACAAGTGCGCATGAGTACCAATGGAGCAAGTACCAACGTTGGAGCCACAGCAACATCTGTTGGAGATTTTTCAACTGTGTTGCTAGAAATCAACCCAACTTTGGCTTTGAGCACTTATCCAATGGCCTGGACCCAGTACTCTATCACAATTAGTGGTTTAACAGCTCCTACTTCAGGTAGATTGGCTTTTAGGTATTTTGTTACCAATGCAGGACCTTCTGGATCTAACTCAGATTACATTGGGATAGATGCGTTTGTTTATACACCTTATGTTTGTCCTACTTTAACTGTAACACCTGGCACGCTGAATAACGGAACAGCCGGAACAACTTATGGAGAAGTATTGGGCCAAACAGGAGCTTTAGGTACGGCATCTTTTGCTGTAGTTTCAGGAACATTACCTCCAGGTGTAACGCTTGGAACAAATGGTACTTTTTCTGGTTCGCCAACTGCTACCGGAACCTATACTTTTACAGTTGAAGTAACTGACCAAAGTGGATGTACAGGAACACAAACCTATTCTTTAACAATAGACTGTCCTACCAACGGAGCGACTTTAGCCGCATTCCCGGATATGTGTGAAGGTGATTCACCATTAGTGTTAACACAAGGTTCACCATCCGGTGGAACGTATAGCGGAACGGGTGTTACCGGAAGCCAATTTGATCCATCAGCAGGAACATCAGCCATCTCTTATTCATTAACGGATGTTTATGGTTGTGTTCAAACTGCAGTGGGCACAATTACAGTAAATCCACTTCCAACTGTTACGCTAGATCCATTTTCAACCTATTGTGAAGGTGCTGCAGCTTTTGCATTGTCAGGAGGTAATCCTACCGGCGGAACTTATAGTGGAACTGGAGTTTCTGGAGGGATGTTTAACCCTGCCACTGCCGGAACTTTTACAGTGACTTATACTTATATGGATGGTAATGGATGCACCAATACTGCCAACGCAGATGTAGTGGTAGCAGATTGCCTTGGATTGCCGGAAACAAATGGATTAAAGAATTTCAGTTGTTATCCAAACCCAACCAATGGAGAATTATTTGTGCAGTTCAATGAATCAACGGCTGTAGATGTATCAATAAGAGTTGTTGGTGCAAATGGGCAAGTTGTTTCAATTGAAGAAATAAAAGATGTTAAGGGACAATTTCAACATGTTTTGGACCTTTCTTCTTTTGATAAAGGAATTTATGTAATTGAAGTAACTACACCTTCAGGTACAGGAATTCAAAGAATCGTATTGCAGTAATTTAAAATTCAAACTTTTTAAAAAGGGACCTGGAATTTTCGGGTCCTTTTTTGTTTTTTGAAGATAGCTTTATCAATATGATCAGTAAGAGACATTCTAAGTTCGGCATCTCCTAATCCTGCGTCATAAATTACCCCGCAAAAATCGTATTGAGGCGACCCGTTGAGGCGCAGCCGAAACAATTGAGCCGAAAAGATTTTGAGGAGGATAATTTACAGTAGGTTAGGAGCAGCCGTTCAGAATGAATTTTTTGGTTCTTTTTTCTTCTTTAGGAAAAAAGAACATATACAAAAAAGTAATTTTTTCATCAAATAGAAAAAGTGAAAGAGCTTAAAAGGATAAAACTCCTTTAAAGAGACTGTAATGTTCTTTTTTTCATTACCAAAAAAAGAACCAAAAAAGGCTAGCATCCCGCTTCACACATTCTAATTTAAGCTCCTCAAAAGCTAAAGCCTAAATATTTTCTGACATACACCCATATCCTGGGGTCAGAAAATCGAATCGGCTTTTGACGCTTTCTGCGTCGTTAAATTCACGAATGATTAGAAGATGGATGCGGTTTTCAAATTTGCTAAATGTTGAAATTTATATTAAGCGCAGAAGATGACCAATACGAGACATTCCAAGATCGGCATCTGCTAAGATTGCGTCATTTTGCAACCGGAGAATGCGTAAAGAAGCCGATCCGGATACCGCTGCAGGCGGGATCATTTAGGCTTTAGCATTCGAGGATTTGGAAAATAGCAAATTAGCAGCAGCCGCCACAAATGATTTTTTTGATCCTTTTTTCATCTATGGGAAAAAAGGATAAGTACCAAAGAGAATGATTTTCATCAAATGGAAAAAAGTCAAAGAGCTATAACGAATATACGATAAGCAATAAATACAATCCCAATCACATCACTCTGCATCTTTTATTCAATTGATTCCGTCTGTTTAATAACTCAATTTTAAACTTATGAAAATCAAAGTCATTATCGCAACACTCACTTGTTTGCTATTTACAAGCATCTCAAAAGCTCAATGTTCTGGTTTTTCAATGACCATTTCAACTAATAACCCTACTTGTTATGGGTTTTCTGATGGATCTTTGACAGTGAATACCACCGGAGGAACAGGAAATATTAATTATACCATTACAGATTCTGTTGGGAATGTTTTGAATTTAGGAAATGCAAATACTTCAAATAATCTTCTTGAAGGATGGTATTATGTTTTGGTCACAGATCAAGTTCCGTGTACACTTTATGATTCTGTTTATCTGGATGCTCCGGATGAAATGATGATTGACCTGGTGATTGACGAAGCGTTATGTTATGGAGATACTTCTGCTTGGGTGTATGTTGATACTATTTACAATTGGACAGGAGCCTACAACCAAATCATGTATTTCTGGAATCCAATTCCTGTTGGAAATACAAATGGAGTAGGAACAGATTCGATATTCAATGTGCCAAGCGGTAATTATTTACTTGGTGTAGTAGATGAAAATGGATGCAGTATTAGTGAGAATTTTATTGTCCCGGATGCCCCTTCACAAGTGGTTATTGATTCTTTGGTTTACCAAAACTGTGTCAGTGGTGGTGACGGAAGCGCAAGTCTTTATGCTTCAGGTGGAACAGCTCCTTATACTTATTTGTGGTACAATAATGCCACTGGAGATTCATTAAATACCCAAAGCGTTTCAGGGCTTGATGCAGGCGTATATTATTATGAAGTGTATGATGCCAATGGATGTATCTTATCACAAGTAGGAGATTCTTTGACGCTAGGATGTGTAGGTATGGTAGATTTGGACGTAGAGTTTAAAATGTATCCAAATCCAACCACAGGATTGTTGACTGTTGATTTAGGAAATCAATTGATTGATGCACTAATGGTGTATGACCTCCTCGGAAATGCTGTTCTTGAATTACATCATGTGTCTGGAATTATTTTCGTTGATCTTTCAGAAGTAAGTGCAGGAACATATTTGGTGTATTTGACGCATCAAGATGCTGTGAAGGTTAAAAAGGTAGTGGTGGAATAAGGATGTTTTTATTCTTTTTTCCCATTGCGCAAAATAGGCAAGCAGCACTGCTGCGGCGTAAAAAAAGGCTAGCATCCCGCTTCACACATTCTAATTTAAGCTCCTCAAAAGCTAAAGCCTAAATATTTTCTGACATACACCCATATCCTGGGGTCAGAAAATCGAATCGGCTTTTGACGCTTTCTGCGTCGTTAAATCGACTAAAGATGGTGTTTAAATGGATTAGAACTAAAAAAGGAGATTCACACGCACAAGAAAAATAAACAATGCGGCGCGCTAAATTCACGAATGATTAGAAGATGGATGCGGTTTTCAAATTTGCTAAATGTTGAAATTTATATAAAGCGCAGAAGATGTCCAATACGAGATATTCCAAGATCGGCATCTGCTAATCCTGCGACATAAATTACCCCGCAAAAATCGTATTGAGGCGACCGTTGAGGCGTAGCCGAGACAATTGAGCCGAAAAGATTTTGAGGAGGATAATTTAGAGTAGGTTAGCAGCAGCCGCCACCAATGATTTTTTTGGTCCTTTTTTCATCTATGGGAAAAAAGGATAAGTGCTTAAAGAGAGTAAATAGGATGTTTTAATTATTAATTGTTTTGTCCTTTTTGTCTTGACACAAAAAGAACGAAAAAAGTCAAGGTCCGCTCCTGCTTTTCTAAAATTTTACTCCTCGCAGCCTAAATAGCTCAATTGTCTCCACTACGTTCCGACGGTCGCTATTCTTAACGGCTACTTGCGGGTAAATTTTAACGAAAGCGCAGAAGATGACCAAATTTCAATTTTCTTTATGTTGAAACTTAATTCAAACGCAAAAGATGATCAGTAAGAGACATTCTAAGTTCGGCATCTGCTAAGATTGCGTCATTTTGCAACCGGAGAATGCGTAAAGAAGCCGATCCGGATACCGCTGTAAGCGGGATCATTTAGGCTTTAGCATTCGAGGATTTGGAAAATAGCAAATTAGCAGCAGCCGTTCAAGGTGATTTTTTTTCGTTCTTTTTTTCATCTATGGGAAAAAAAGGACAATTATTATAGAAGGTGTTTTTTCATCAAATGAAAAAAAGTGAAAGAGCTAAAAAGGATAATAATTTCTTTACAAAGGTTGTTTTATTCTTTTTTCCCATTGCGCAAAAAAGAACCAAAAAAGGCTAGTATCCCGCTTCACACATTCTAATTTAAGCTCCTCAAAAGCTAAAGCCTAAATATTGTCTGACATACACCCATATCCTGGGGTCAGAAAATCGGATCGGCTTTTAACGCTTTCTGCGTCGTTAAATTCACGAATGATTAGAAGATGGATGCGATTTTCAAATTTACTATATGTTGAAATTTATTTTAAGCGCAGAAGATGACCAATAAGAGAATTTCTAAGATCGGCATCTGCTAATCCTGCGAAATAAATTACCCCGCAAAAATCGTATTGAGGCGACCGTTGAGGCGTAGCCGAGACATTTGAGCCGAAAAGATTTAGAGGAGGATAATTTAGAGTAGGTTAGGAGCAGCCGCCACCAATGATTTTTTTTCGTTCTTTTTTTCATCTATGGGAAAAAAAGGACAAGTATTATAGAAAGTGATTTTAATCAAATGGAAAAAAGTGAAGTAGCTAAAAGAACATAAAATAAGAAATCACATTTCTTCATCCACAACAAAAAACACCATTTAAAAATCACACTAATATCACTAAATTTACTCCATGCAAAAAACAATCCTGGTAACCGGAGGCAACAGAGGAATTGGCCTTGAAACATGCAAACAATTAGCTGCCATGGGACACACTGTCATCATGGGATCCCGCAATCTTGAAAAAGGACAAGAAAAAGCCAAAGCAATAGACGGAAACGTTATCGCAAAGCAATTGGATGTTACCTCAGAAGCTTCTATCAACGCATTAAAAGCTGAAATTCAAGCTGAGTTCGGTAAATTGGATGTCCTCATTAATAATGCAGGAATAATGAGTGAAGACAATGTCTCGGATGTGAGTATTGAAGAACAAAAAAGAGTAATGGAAACCAACGTTTGGGCGCCAATGAGAATGGTGCAAATATTCGTTCCGTTACTGAACAATTCTGATGACCCTAGAATCGTGAATTTAAGCTCACAAATGGGGCAAAGAATGAACCAAACTGCCGATCATTCTGCTTATAGATTATCAAAATTCACTTTAAACGGATTGACACTGCAACTGGCCAATGCCTTGCCTAACATCAAAGTAAACGCCATGCATCCCGGATGGGTAAAAACCGATATGGGAGGTTCAAGCGCACCACTTTCTGTTGAAGAAGGAGCAGACACTTCTGTTTGGTTGGCTACTGCAGATAATATCCCTAGCGGAAAACTGTTTTGCTGCCGTGAATTGATGGAGTGGTAATCACCTTACTCAATAACAAGGCGAATCACTTCACTTTTAGATCCATCATTTAATTCAACCAAATACAAACCGGGTTCAACATCCAGCTTGATCTCAGTTTTATTGCTGTTAGCAAAAGTCGAATACACAACTTTACCGTCAACGCTCAATACGCGAATGGCAGTACTTTCAGTTAATGAATTTGGCAACTCAATTGTGAACTGTCCTTTTGAAGGATTTGGATAGATTTTCACATCACTCATCTGCCAATCTTCAAAACCTACACCTTCAATCAACACACAGTCTGAAGTGTCAGAGCAGTTTCCTACGGTTACTACAACAGCATAATTTCCGTTAGCATCTGCGGTGTAAGATTGGTTGGTTTCCCCATTAATTTCTGTATTTGAATCACAGTTAATCCATTGGTAAGTGTCTCCGGTTTGAGCAGCCGTAATTGTAAAATCTGTTGTGCTGGTTGAATTGTCAATAGCAGCCTCTACTGTTAAGGTTGTAATGATGATACTGTCACAAGTATTTGCAGCCACTAAAGTGTCATTGTAAACACCTGATGTATCATAAACACTGCTTCCAACTGAATATGTTTCACCTGCACATATGGTAGCAGAAACATTGTAAGGCGCCTCAGGAAAGATTGTGTTTTCAAAAGCTCCCATATCTGTAGTTCCTACACGGGCTACACCTCTTTGATCTAAAGTTGGAGCGCCGGTATCTGTTCCCGCATCAATTGCCGGACTGCTGCAATACAAAGCACAAGTTTTGGTTAATCCACCATTATCGGCAGGAGCCATTAGTAGAGGATCAGTACTCACCTCATCTCCTGTTGAAACCAACAAAGCATCCATATCTGCATTGCTGCACATATTGTATCCTTCTGAAACGGCATTAACAACTCCATTTGCATAGTACGTAAAAGAACTAGAGAAAATTGAATTCTTGGTAGTAAATGAAGGTGTACCTCCTGTATTGTCAAGGTAAATGGTAGACAAATTCTCATACATGGTCACATTCAAAAGCGAAAGCGAAGAAGTTGAACCACTACCGTCACTCAAGTAAAAAGCACCTCCACCAAGTGATCCTAAATTGTTGCTAAATGTGCTGTTTGTTACATCTACCTGACCATTTTGGCAAGCTATAGCACCTCCCTTGTCGGCAGAACCGTTGATATCAAAAAACGAATTTTCAATTGTAATTGATCCCGCAGTTGAAAAAACGGCACCTCCGTCATCATCAGCATAATTGTCAACAAAGCTGCAATATTGAATAGTACAAATACCATTAGGGCAAAATACTGCACCTCCATCTGTAGTGGCATAGTTGAAAGTGAAATTAGTGTAGGCAAGGGTTAAATCTGCATTATTAATAAAGATGGCGCCACCATTTTGGTTGCTGTTATTGCCAATTACTGAGCAGTAATAAAGATTTAAGTTACCCAATGAATAAATTGCACCACCATGTGATAAGTTGGATCCATTTTTAATTGTCAGGTTTGAAATCTCAGCTGTCAGTCCTGAGGTGATATTAAAACATCTTGAGGCTGCATTACCGTTTATTGAAAGCGAATCCATTCCCGGCCCGTTAATGGTTAAATCTTCTGAAATGGTTAATTGACCAGTAGTTAAAACAATGTCCGCAGGATAGGCGATTCCACTAAAGTTAATATCATCAGCTCCCGCATTGGCGTTGGCATCTAAAATAGCCTGACGCAATGAACCCGCTCCGGCATCATTGGTATTGGTTACTGTGTAAGTAACAGCCTTAGCGCTCATTGAGCTAATCACTAAAACAACAGAAAAAAGTAATCTAATTGGTAACTGCTTCACTTTGATCAATTTAAAAATTAATAAGCGGCTAAGATAATTAATGTGCCTTGGAAGGCATGGGCATTGAATAAGTGAATACGCCGTTAAATAAGTTAAGTGACCAGTGGTTGGTTTTGTTTTTTATTTGGGGCTTTCCCTTCGGGTCGGCCTGCAAGTAGTCGCTATCTCGGCTGCGCCTCAATGAGCTCCAACAGTACTTTTCGGCCTAAGCTGGGGAGGTGAACTTCTATTGAAAACGCAGCAGCTAAGGTACTGCACAGCGGGGGGATTATGTCGAGCATCAACAAGCTTAGAATTATTTCAGCTTTTTGCCAACAGCTTTGACAAAAGGCTCCATAGCTTTTTCTAGTTCTACCATTGCATCTGTAATGGCATCTAAACTTTCAGGCCAAGTCTCTTCATCAAAAATATTGAAGTTTGTATCTTCATATTTGATTCTACATCCTCGCTTTTCATTTAGTCTTTCCCAAACAAGCGGAGCTCCAAATGCCTCTTCAATCTTGATCTTTTCCTTAAATAAAAAATCGAAGATGAATTCATTTTGTTCTTTGTCGCCTCTGTCTATGTATACTTCAGCTCTAAAGTATTTCTTTGTAGCTGCAAAATTATAGCCCACACCACGAACTCCTGATCCGGCACCTATCCAATTGTACTTCCCGGCACTGATATTTTGATATAGATTGGACTTTGTATTCATCTCGTTAATGACTTGCTGCCAGAATTTACGGCGAACGATATGTCGATTTTTGATCTCTTCTTTGGAAGCAATGTCTTCCTGAGTTTTCTCAGCCATGCTAATCGAGAAATCTTGAGCTTCTTTTACAGGGATGATTTGTTCAACATTCAAGAATAACTGCTCTTTAAGCGAGTAAGGTGTGACTTGAAAACACTGCACTCTTATTCCGTAATTTAATAACCACATTACAGTAGAGGTAACTTCCTTTCTAAAATTGCCAGATACCAATATCAGCCTTTGCGTCAAGCCTGAATTTAAAACAAGCTCTTCTGCTTCAACGCCATCAAAAAATTCGGAGACTAACTCTTCAGCATTTTCACCTTGAAAGTATTTATTAAGATATTCTTGGTAGATTTTGATGATTTGTGATTTTTTCAAGCTTGAGCAATATGACGCATATTTAAGGCATTGCCAAGTAACGTTTTTACCACTATCATCCAGTTTATTCTCAATTATTACAAGGTTTCCATCTTTGTCAAGAGCCAAAAGATCAAGTCGCTCATTAGTGTCGTTAAACCCATTGAATTCCTTTTGGATTATGAGCATTTCTTCCCCTAAAGCAGAAGGATTGTCTGCTAACCATTCTTGCAGGTTTTCTCGTTCTTTGAATCCGAGTTCAGAAAATGAGTTTTTCTCGATTTCAACTATCTTATTTTCTTTCTTCTTAATCAAATACATCTCTTCTTATTGGTTAAGATCAAGATAAAAATTAAATTTTCTTTTCGTTCAGATATTCTTATCTTTTTGCTAGCATAAACAGGCATTTCAGCCTTTCTAAATTCTACAAAAATAAATTTAGTAAAAAAATACTGACCTAAAATACTTGACAAATGTAATGTCTTACTGTATCTTTGTTGTCCCTTTTAATTAATTGGATGACGGACAAGTTAGGAAATAACACTAAAGTTTCTTCAGGACAAACGATAAGAGGCAGGGTTGAAAATAACCCTGATGGTTCGGTTTGGGTAATTCAGATGAAGGATTTGAGCAGTGATTATTCCTCATTGATATCTGTTCCACATCTTGTCAAGGAAGAACAGATTAGTCAAAAGCAGTTATTGAGAAAGGGAGATATTTTATTTTCTGCAAAAGGAAACAACAATAAGGCATACCTCTTTAATGAAGATCATCCTGCCGTGGCCATTTCGCTTTTTTTTGTTTTGAGAACGGATGAGAGCAGATTAGATCCTGGATACCTGACCTGGTATTTGAACAGTCGTGATGGACAGAGTTATTTTGACAAGATGAGAGGCGGTACATATATCGGAAACATAAAAAAAGGAGCGCTTGAAGAAATGGAAATACCAGTTCCGCCAATAGAAAAACAAAAGAAAATAGCTAAGCTGTCTGAGTTAGCAATGAAAGAGAATCACTTGTTGCTAGCCTTAGCAGAAAATAGAAAACAATTAGTAGAAACAACAATAACCCAAAACTTATGAAGCTAAATGTAATATTCAAGCAGGTAGACAATGACTTTAACAAAGAGTATGCGGACGAGTACCATTTTGGAAAAGAAAGTGAGAATAATCGAAAGTATCATTGGGAAGTTCAATACGCAGTGGATAATACTTCAGAAATCACCTTAAAGGAGAATTCTGCTCTTCCATTAAAAGGCAAATTAGATAATGGTGTAGAGATCGACACAAGCATACCTAACATGAATATCTTGGAGTGTGTTACCGAAGATGGACGTAAATCAATTTTTGCTGTCTCAAATTCTTTGCTGAGAAATATTCACAAAACCCAAAATCCTAAATACAAGAGTAGCAGATACTATTACTATCTGAAAGATGAAACCAAATTTGCTGATTTAGGACAAGGAATATTTGTCGATTATAATGACCTGCCTCAAGAAATGAAAATCGATCAATAATGAAACCTATATTAACAGTATTGACAACTTTAACTTATGACAACAACTAGACCTACACAAGATCAAATCAACAGCTCATTATGGGCTGCATGTGATACGTTCAGAGGAACACTAGATTCTTCAGAATACAAGAATTACATCTTGGTATTTATGTTCTTGAAATACCTCAGTGATGTTTGGAAAGATCATTACGAAGAGTACAAAGAGCAATATGGAGATGATGAAGAACTCATCATGCGTAAGTTGAAACGTGAGCGTTTTTATTTACCTGATAACTGTACGTTTGATTACATCTATGAAAACCGTAATAAGGATAACATTGGTGAAATCATTGATAAAGTACTGGCGAGAATTGAAGACCAGAACATGGAGAAGTTAGAAGGTGTTTTTAGAAACATCTCCTACAACTCTGAAAAGTTGGGCCAAACAAAAGATCGTAACAATAGGTTGAAAAACCTGATCAATGATTTTGCAAATCCAATCTTAAACTTTCGCCCTTCAATATTAGGTAGCTCAGAAGATATTCTGGGTAATGGATACATGTATTTGTTAGAACGTTTTGCGTCTGGTGCAGGTAAAAAAGGCGGTGAGTTTTATACGCCACATGAAGTATCTGTTCTATTAGCCAAGTTAGTTAATCCAAAACCGGGTAACAGAATATGTGATCCAACTTGCGGTTCAGGGTCTTTATTGACAACAGTAGCTGAAGAGGTAAAAGATGAAAAAGGCAACCGATCAAATGACTTTTCATTGTATGGTCAAGAAAGCAACGGTGACACTTGGGCGTTGGGTAAATTGAACATGTTCCTTCATGGTATGGACTCAGCACGATTAGACTGGGGAGATACCATCAATAATCCAAAGCTGCTAGAAGGTGAAGGTTTAATGAAGTTTGATATAGTAGTAGCCAATCCGCCATTTAGTTTAGATAAGTGGGGGCATGACAAAGCTGAGGCAGATCGTTTCAAAAGATTTCATTGGGGTATTCCACCTAAAACCAAAGGTGATTACGCTTTCATTCTGCATATGATTGAAACATTGCTGCCAACTGGTAGGGCCGGTGTAATCGTGCCTCACGGTGTGCTATTTAGAGGGAGTACTGAAGGTACGATCAGAAAGAAATTGGTGGATGAAAATTTGCTAGAAGCGGTAATTGGTTTACCATCCAATTTGTTCTTTGGAACAGGCATTCCGGCTGCAATTTTAATATTCAATAAAGCCAAATCAACTGATGATGTCCTTTTCATTGATGCCAGCAAAGAATACGAAGAAGGGAAAAAGCAAAATAAATTAAGAGAAGGTGATATTGATAAAATTGCTCAGACTTACTTCAATTGGGAGTCAGTTGATAAGTACAGCCATGTCGCAAATCTAGATGAGATCAAAGAGAATGATTACAACCTCAATATCCCGCGTTATGTAGACACCTTTGAAGAAGAAGAGCCGGTAGATATTGCAACAGTTCAAGCCAATATAGAGTCCATTGAAAAGGAGTTGACGGAGGTGAGAAAAGAAATGGATGAATATCTAAAAGAATTGGGATACTAATGGGAGCGATTGTCGAAAACAAAGTTGGATTTAAAGAAACCAAATTAGGGTGGGTACCTAATGATTGGTCTGTGACTCTCCTTAAATCCTTGGTTGATCCCAAAAGAAAGATCAGGTATGGTATTGTTCAGCCCGGCAAATTTGACCCTGATGGTCGCTACCTTTTAAGGGGGCAAGATTATTCAAGTTCAAAAGGCTGGAACAAACCTGAGAATTTGTTTAAGGTGTCAGATGAAGTTGAAAGCAGGTATGTAAAAGCAAGGCTAAGTAAAGATGACTTGATAATCACGATTGTTGGTGCAGGGACAGGCTATGTTGCTCAAATACCTGAGTGGCTGGATGGTGCAAACATTACACAGACAACGGCACGAATAGCTATTGACAAAAATATCGCGGAACCAAATTTTTATAAACAATATTTAAACTCTGATTTGGGTAAGAAACAGGTTTATCGTTTTGTTAAGGGGGGTGCACAACCTGGTTTAAATGTTGGAGATGTAGAGAAGTTTAAAATCCTTTTTCCTCCTTTGCTAGAACAACAAAAAATCGCCAAAATATTAAGCGCATGGGATAAAGCCATTGAAAAATTAGAGCAGTTGATATCAGAAAAAGAGCAGCTCAAAAAAGGCTTGATGCAACAGCTCCTAACAGGTGAAAAACGCTTTCCCGGTTTCACAGATGAGTGGGAAGAGGTTAAGTTAGGGGATGTATATGAGATAGTTGGCGGCGGTACACCAGATACTAATAATTTGGCTTACTGGGAAGGAAGTATCCAATGGTATACACCTACTGAGATTAAATCGAAATATGTTTCGAAAAGTGTTAGGACAATAACCGAAAAAGGTCTTGCAAATAGTTCTGCTAAACTCTTGCCAGCAGGTACTTTGCTATTTACCAGCAGAGCCACAATTGGGGATGTTGGTTTTACAACTGAACAAGCAACAACTAATCAAGGGTTTCAATCCTTTCTGCCAAATTCTGACAATGAACTACACTTTTTGTATTACTGGATTTTACAAAACAGACATGAGTTTATCAGAAGATCATCCGGTTCAACATTTTTGGAAATTAGCAAAAAGGAGGTCCAAAAAGTCAAAATTTCTTTACCATCAAAACAAGAACAAAAGAAGATAGCAGATGCATTGGGATCATTCGATCGAGAAATTGAAAGTTTGAATGCTGAACTCTCTCAATTCAAGAATCAGAAAAAAGGATTAACACAACAATTATTAACTGGTAAAATCACAGTAAGCATATGAGAGTTAAAGCGTTAAGAGGTGAGTCAAATACTGGTTTGTTGGAACCATGTTCAGGAGTTGAATTAAAAACTACTGGAAATGTTACTACAGGTAAAAGGGTTGAGTTCGATTGGATTGAAATAAAAAAGGGAAGATATATTCATCAAAATTGTTCTCATCCATTAAGATCTGGTGATGAGAATTATTTCAAAAGAATCCATGGATTAGAATATAAAAACAGAAAAATCTATTGGCTCTACACATTTGGATCAATGGACAAACCTCAAGGTCATCATGTTGGATTTTCTTGGTGGGAACATCAGAAATTTCTGTGGCTTCAGGAAATGCATTGGTTGCAAAAAGAGAACAATATTAGATATATGGTTAACCTGATTTTTTTGGTGCTGGGAGTAGTAATAGCATTTAAACAATTGTAAATATGGAATTGAAAGAATTTATATCTGAAACTATAAAGCAGATCGCAGATGGATTGGTCGAAGGGAATAAATATGTCCAAGATAATCATGGTGGTGATGGAATTGAAAATGGCTACAAACGCGTTAAGTTCGATATAGCTATCACTTCTAATGAAGAGTCATCCAATGAGGCATCAGGGAAGATAACGGTAGCGCAGATTTTTGGTGCTGGAGCATCTTCTTCATCTTCTGATAAAAAGCAAAACTACAATCGCATTGAGTTTGATACTCAAGTGCACATTGATATGAAGTAAGTTAAACTCTAAAGCAAGTGATATGGCAAAAAATCAATTCTCAGCGTATGATAACCAATGGTCTAATGATCAGTGGAAAGAGTACATTCCAATGAATTCATTTGCGCTTAAACAGGTAAATGAGCTACCGGATTTTATTCAAGCCAACGGTTTAACCTCAAAGTTTAACTCAGCATTGGTTGTCGCCTCAGGTAGTACATCACAGGAATTTTATGGCGTAATTGGTTACAGACCAGATGAAAATAATACAGTTGTAGACGAACATGCCTTCGTTTACATAAGAGATAAAGAAACGGATACCTGGCAAGGCGGAATTATTCATCATGCAGACTATCCTGGAAGAACTTCTCCACTACCACAAGAAATTACTGATGCACTTTATACATCAGGTGTGACAGCCAGTATCTCATTAGATCGAGCCCCAGATATTGAAAGTGGTTCTTTAGATGATTTGGCTGAAAGAAATATTCTTTCAGGGGTATCTAAGAATTTCTATATCGTGAACACCAAAATCAACAAGGATTAGCGCATGAAGAAATTAAATTGGAAACGATTTGGAGTAAAGTTTGATGGTCAAGAGCAATTGGCGTTTGAACGTCTATCTTATGCTTTGTTCTGCAGTAGATTTAATCAGTCATTCGGAATATTGGCATACAAAAATCAAACGGCAATAGAAACTGATCCAATTGAGGTAAATGGAGAATGGTTTGGTTTTCAAGCAAAGTTTCTTGAGCCAGCCACTGAATTCAAAAGCTATAAAAAAAAGATAATTGAATCACTTGAGAATGCGAAGGATAAGAATCCTGAGATTAGTGTTATTTATATTTATGTGAACAAGCCATTTTCTGAATCTAAGAAGAAAGGGGTAAAAAAGCCGGATTATATCATTGAAATTGAACAGAAAGCAACTGATCTGGAAATTAGAATAGATTGGCAAGTTCCAAGTCATTTTGAAAAACAACTTTCATTACCTCAGAATACTAAAATTCTTAAAGAGTTTTTTCCAGAGCTCATTGAAAAAGAACTAGTAAATGACAAAACTGAGGAGTTATTGGACATAAATCGCACTGCAATAATTCAAGTGGAGCTCGCAAAGATCAAAGCTGAATTCTCATATGATTGGGTTAAAAGTGAAGAGTTGCTTACCAAACTTTATGCATATTCTGAGTTTAGAAATGAAAGGATAGCGCAAGACATTTTTGGTTTTTTAAATATCAATGTATCAAATGGTGCACGAGCTAATATGCCGTCTTCAGTTGCCTGTACAATTGAGGGTTTGGTGTTTACTTATTTTCCCTCATCACGTGGTAAAAAAGACAAGGATGTGAGATTAGAAAATGGTAAAGAATGTCTGAATATTGGATTCAACATGATCTATGATGCTTTAATTCATACCAGCAATTTTAAAGTTGCTCAATGGGGGCTGTCAATTTGGAAGTTCATCTACAGAGAGTCTAAAAGGAATAAGGATCTTGAATTGGTGGATGCAGTCCTTGATCAGTATAAAGAAATAGAGCGAAACTTAGATCGTCCAGAAAGAGATGATTTAGAGAATGCAAAAAGCCTAATTGAACTTTATAAAGATGATCTGGATAGCTTTCACTTGTCGGCTCCGTATTTAACTCCAACTCTAATAAAGTTAATGGATCAATCCTACTAGCGTAGAACCTACAAACTTAAACTATATGGGAGACAAAATAATAATACTCAAAGAAACCAAAGATGGTATTGTAAAGGACACTATTTACCAAACAGAAGACACAATATCAATTGATATCTCTGGTTCTCAGACTATTGTCATGCCTTCAGATCCTATTGATGTTAACACTCCTGGAAAAGATGTATTTGATTATGCACTAGGCACTGTAACAATCCTAGGCGCAATAATCGCAGGATTTTACACACTAAAATCGATAAGAAAACTTTACAAAAAGGATGAGGATAAACAAGCTCAGATAGATAAGTTGAGTTCAATAGCCGAGAAAATGGAAGCTCAAAATAAAATCCTTGAAGAAGGAAACCTTCTCATTTCCAAACAGGTGGATGTCCTCAGGAACCTTACTGTCGGATCCAATGATAATGAAGCAAGTCAGGAATTATTGAGAATAGAGCAACAAAAACTCGAATTAGAACACAGGCCTCGTTTATATAGTAATATGTTTTCTTATTCATTTAACACTGGTAAGTTTAAAGTTGAAAATGGAGGGAAACCACTCACAATTGATAAAATTGAGTGTGATAATGATAATATAATTATCGAGAATCAAGCTTCGCTTACTGGTAAGTACCTAGAAGAACATGGTTTTGTAAATATTATGACGCGAACTCGCAACGATCGTGTCATGAAGGATCAATCCTACATCATCAAAATATTTGTTGAAAATGATATTAATAACAAATATCGTATTGACATGCATTCACAAAAAATGGATTCACTGCGTAATGCTGCAAAAATTGAAGAATAATAATGAAAACTTACGCAGAAACTACAGACTCACAAGAGCCAGCATCAAAATTGCTCCAGAAGCTAGGCTGGACTTTTGTATCCAAAGAGGATGCTGAAACAGCTAGGTCAGGAATCCTTTCAAATGTAATCCTGGAGGATATTTTGGAAGAAAGATTAGCTGCCATTAATTCCTTTGAGTACAAAGGAGAGCATCACCCTTTTTCCAATTCTAATATCCATGCTGCCATCAATGCATTAAAAAACATTCCGGACGAGGGTTTAGTACAAACAAATGAAAAGATATATGATCTCCTCACGCTGGGTAAAAGTTATACAGAGACCGTACAGGGTGATCGCAAGTCATTCACATTGAAATATATTGATTGGGAGAAATTGGATAACAATCACTACCACATCACTGAAGAATTTCAGATTGAGGGATCTAAAGAAAATCGCCGTCCTGATCTGGTGTTGTTTGTGAACGGTATTCCTTTTGTCATTATTGAAAACAAGCGAAGAGATAAGAACTTTTCAATTGATGAAGCAATATCCCAACACATCAGAAATCAAAGAAAAGGAGAAGGCACACCTAGATTATTTCATTATGCTCAGTTATTGCTGGCAGTTCAACCAAATGAAGTAAAATATGGAGCAACAGGTACTCCCGCAAAGTTCTGGTCAATTTGGAAAGAAGATGTTGAGAAGAAAGTTCAAAACATTATAAATAAAGAGGTTAAGAACATTCCGGCTGAAGATCGTCTACCTACAGAACAAGACCGTGCTTTATATAGTCTTTGTGAACCTAAAAGGTTAATGGATTTGATCTACAAGTATATTGTCTTTGATGGTCCCGACAAGAAGATTTGTAGATACCAGCAGTACTTCGCAGTTCAAGACACCTTAAAACGTGTAACTCAATTTGATAATGAAGGAAAACGAAAAGGTGGTGTCATTTATCATACAACCGGTAGTGGTAAATCGTTGACCATGGTTATGCTTTCAAAAGCCTTGGCATTGGAAGAATCAATTGTTGACCCTCGCGTTGTCATTGTCACTGATCGTATTTCATTAGATAAACAGATCTACAAAACCTTCGTGAATTGTGGCAAAGCAGTCAAAAAAGCTAAAAGCGGTTCTGACCTTGTTGAATTAGTAAAAGATAAGGGCAACGAAATCATCACAACCATACTGGACAAATTTGAGTCAGCAATTAAAAGAGGTGGTTTCAAAGATGACTCAGAAAACATATTTGTACTGGTAGATGAAAGCCACAGAAGTCAATACGGTTCAGCTGGCACCAACATGCGTAAAATGCTGCCAAACGCCACTTATATTGGTTTTACGGGTACACCATTATTAAAAACTGAAAAGAATACCGCTCGTAAGTTTGGAGGCTTTATTCACTCTTACAGCATCAACCAAGCGGTGAAAGATGGAGCAGTTCTACCATTGTTATATGAAGGGAGAGCAACAAAGCTAAGTATTAACAAAGCCAAAATTGACAAAGGTTTTGAGAGGCTATCAACCCCACTTTCTGAGGCAGCTCAAAAAGATTTAAAAAAGAAGTTTGCCACAATTTCTAAAATTTATGAGTCTGAAAATATCATTGAAGAAATAGCACATGACATATCAGAGCATTTCTGTAAAAACTGGAAGGGAACTGGTTTTAAAGCACAATTAGCTGTTCCAAAAATTGATGTTGCGGTAAAGTATCAGAAGTTCTTTGAATCACAAACCGATCCGAATTTGAAGATCAACACTAAGGTCATATTCACGCCTCCAGATAGCAGAAAGGATAATGAAGATGTATGGAAAGAAACCAGCAATGAGTCCAGAAAATATTGGGATTTGTTGATGGAAAAACACAGGTCAAAAGAAGCGTATGAAACTTGGGTAGTAGATAAATTCAAAGAAGAAACGGATGAAGTTGAATTGATCATAGTGGTGTATAAATTGCTAACAGGTTTTGATGCTCCAAGAAATACCGTTTTATACTTGGCAAAACCGCTTCATTCACATAATCTCTTACAAGCCATTGCACGTGTTAATCGCCTTTTCAGCGGCAAAGAGTACGGTCATATCATTGACTATGTAGGGATATTAGGCAAACTAGATGAAGCCTTAACAACCTATTCCGCGCTGGATGAGTTTGATTCAGAAGACTTGCTAGGCGCTCTCGTTGATGCCACAGAAGAAGTGAGAAAAGTACCCATTCGTCATGCTGAAGTCTGGGACATTTTCAAGGGCGTCAACAAAGAAGATATTGAAGCCTTAGAACGTCATCTTGGTGACAAAGACATTAGAGATAGTTTTTATGACAGGGTTTCATCCTATGCTAGGGTGCTTCAAACCGCTCTTGGTAGTGACGAATTCTATAAAGAGTTTACGGATAGCCAAATTGAATTCTACAAAAAGGAATTGAAGAGATTCCAAAGTTTGAGAAAATCGGTTCAAGCTAGGTATGCTGAGGTAGTTGATTATAAAGAGTATGAGCCAAGAGTCAGAAAATTGTTGGATACTTATGTAGATGTGGATGAGATCAATGTAATTGCATCTGACATCAATATTTTCAACAAAGAGCAAGTAGAAAAAGCGCTTGAAGATTCAGGTAAGACTTCGGCTTCAAAGGCAGATCATATTGCCAATAATATGAAAAAGGTCATCTCACAGAATATGGAGAAAGATGAAGCTTTTTATAAGAAGTTTTCTGAGATGATTGAAGAAACAATTAAGGCCTTCAGAGAAGACAGATTATCTGAGGCTGAATATTTAGAAAAGGTATTGAACATCAGAGATGATTTAGATAAAGGCTATCAAGATGGCATACCTGATCAGTTAAGAACCTACCCTGAGGCAAGAGCATTTTTTGGTGCCGTGAGTGATGTTTTGATCACGAAACACGGCAAAGAACCAATTAAGAAAATATCAAGTGAACTAGCTGGTGCGGGAATAAGTATTGCCGGTATAGTTGAAAACCTCACTATTAGAGATTGGCATAAAAACCTGGATGTACAACGCCAAATGGAAAATGAGATTGAGGATTACTTGATTGATCACCGCAAATCATTGGGAGTAGAAATGACTTTTGATGAAATAGATGAGATCTTGTCTAAATGTTTGAAAGTAGCTAAGAATAACTATTAATGGAGTCTGTTCAGTACGGTACTAAAACAATTGATTTTCACCTCAGATATTCTGATAGAAAATCATTAGGTATTGAAGTTCATCCTGATCTTTCTGTTTGGGCAATTGCACCTACAAAATCCTCATTACAGGATATCAAGGATAACTTGCTGAAGAAAGCGAAATGGATCAACAAACAACAAAGCTTCTTCTCTCAGTTCTTACCAAGAACTCCAGAAAGGGAATATGTTTCTGGAGAAACACATCTTTATCTAGGTCGCAGATATATTCTAAGAATTCGTAAATCATCTGAGGATAAGGTCAAGCTAAAAGGGGGTGAATTAATCGTCTTTTACAAGAGGGATAATTCAAGAGAACATGTAAAAGAATTATTGACAGGTTGGTATTACAATCACGCGTCAGTAAGATTCAAAAAGGAAATTGAGAATTCACTTTCCAAATTCAATGGTCGTATCAAAGAAAAGCCTCCAATCGAAATCAGAAGAATGAAAAACCGTTGGGGTAGTTGCACACCAAAAGGTAGAGTGATCATTAACCCTGAATTGATCAAAGCACCAACAAAGTGTATTGATTATGTTTTAATCCATGAACTCTGCCATTTAGTTCATCCTAATCACAGTAAAGAGTTTTACCAACTTCAATCATCATTAATGCCCAATTGGGAGAAGTGGAAAGAAAAGTTGGAGTTGGTAATGGGTTAAATTTATTGCCTTCCCGCAATTTAAGCCTTTCCCTTTTCCAGCACTATTTTTCCAGCTTTGTCTTTAAGCGTTATACTTCTCAAATTGGAGTGGGGCAATTGTTGCAGTAAAGCTTCTTTATCGGTTTCAGAAAGGGATTTGTCATGGTACAATTCGACAAATTTAGGCAGGACGTATTGCCAGCTTTTTACCTCATTTTTAATGAATGCACCGCCATTTTCTATGGCATGTTCCACATTATGGGTTTGGTAATCCACTAAAAAGCAGTCAATGGTTTGATGGTGGGTTCCCTCTATTTCTATAGCTTCAACAAGTTGTAGGGTAGCGTTTTTAGCGGGTAAGTAAAATTTAACTTCACGCCAGTACATGACATCATTGTTGAAGAGTTCCATTTCGTCCATGCGGCAAAGGTATTTGGTTTTTTGTAATGGGAGATGGGTATGGAAATAGGATCCCCTGCCAGGGATTGCAGCGGCAGCTCACGCCAAAGGCGTGACTATAGCGGAAAGCCCGGTGCCGGTTTAGCCGGTAGGCAGCCAAAAACAATTAAAAATCACCCTACATTTTTACCCGGTTTAACCCCCCATTTGGTTACCTTTTTGCAGCAGCTACATCCATTTGTAAATACCATTACTTATGAGATTAATATTGAATTTTTTGATGCTGCTGCCACTGATGTCCTTTGGGCAAATGATGGAACATGATACAGTAGCGGTTTATGAAATTAAACAAGGTATTGTAGCTGCTGAAGAGTATGTGCAAATACCTGTAAACTTTGATGAGGATGACTTATTAAAAAGCATACCTGACAATTTAAAAGAGCTGGCCATTATGCAAATTGATTTGGTGTATACGGTGTATAAAACCAATCCGGCTTTTGATCAATTGGCTTTAAATAAAAGCCGTATTCAAAAATTTAAAAAGGCTTTTCCGGGGGCAGATGACCCCTTAATTAATTGGAAAACTGTTGGACAATCACAAGCCCTTACCAGAGAAAGTGCGCAACAAATGTTTCATGGTTTTGTGATTTACTATCGTCCGCGCCCAACAAAAGAGAGCATTGAAACAGAAATATCATACATAGACGCTTATTTAGGTTTGGGTGAAGACGGAAATGTGGAAAAGAATGAGAAGGAGAATGAGAATGAAGGAGAGAATGAGATTGAGGATGAGGAGGTGGTAGCAGAGGATGATGTGGCAGATGTGTATGACCCTACTTTGATGGCTGGTAAAGCATCTGATGTGGTTCTTGGGTTTGATGGAGAAGTAGAATATTCAGAATGGGAATTAGAGGATCTTGAAGGCAAGTGTTACATTTCAACTGTCTACCAATTTGAAGGAAACAAAAAACTGTTTGATACAAAAATTGACAGTATTAAAAGAACTGAAAACTATGGAGGTTTTTCATATTCAAGTAGAAACGCAAAAGGCAAGGGGGTTAAAAGATATGATTTGTACATAGTTTACCTTACCGATACTTGTGATTTTTCAGCAGATTATGCGGTTACTGAAATAGGTTCACTTAGTTCCCCTTTAATCACTTATGTACCCAACTTTGACAATGAAGAGTACGGCGTGGTAGAAGCTGTTTTTAAACGCCATCCGGATTGGCAAAACTCACTGGTAGTGATGGATGTTACCGGAAGCATGTCTCCCTACATTGCTAAAACAATGGCCTGGGTAAAAGCTACGCAAGATTCCAGTCAAGTTGAAGCATTTACTTTTTTCAATGATGGAGATATGAAAAGTGATAGGTACAAAGTGACCGGTCATGTAGGTGGAATTTATGGTGCCCGAAACACAGCTTTTAAACCGGTATATAACACCATGTTAGAAACCATGCGAAAAGGTGGCGGAGGAGACTGCCCTGAAAACAACATAGAAGCCACGATTAAAGCCATGGATGATTTTCCAGGCTGTGATGAGGTAATAATGGTGGCAGATAATTGGGCCACTCCAAGAGATTTGTCATACGTAAGAGAATTGCGCAAACCGGTTCACGTAATTGTTTGTGGCGGCACTGCCGGAATTAACCTGGCTTATATTCAGCTGGCACTAGATACCGGAGGATCCATCCACACCATTGAAAATGATTTGGATAGCAGAGATATCAAAGCAGGGGAGTCTTTTAGAGTTGGTAAGTTTTATTATGGAATAGTGAAGGGTAGAGTAGTGCGAGCTGAGATAAAGTAATGAAATTTTATTCTTTTTTCCCATTGCGCAAAGAAATTACTTCCCCCTTGAGCGGGGGAATGAGAGTAGGTAAGGAGGGGGATTGAGGGGGAGGTTTTGTTGAAATTATCATTAACCTCCCCCTTAGTCCCCCTCCATGTGCCTACGCTGAAGCTTCAGCACAAGCGTAAGGGGGAAGTAGATAGATTCCAAGATCGGCATCTGCTAAGATTGCGTCATAAATTTGTCGTGCCTCTCGACTACGCTCGAGGTACGACGAATTGGTGATCGAGCGGAGTCGAGAGCACCCAACAATAGCAAATTAGCAGCAGCCGCCACAAGAGATTTTTCCGCGAGCGCATGAAGCTACTCTGCGGAGGCGCTTTGTCACTTTTTTCATCAAATGGAAAAAAGTGAAGGAGGTAAAGAGAATAAATGTTAATCCTTTATCTTAGCACCATGCACCCAAAACAACTTTTACCCATTATCATCATGGCCTTGATTTCTTGCCGGCCAGATGCAAGAGTTTCAGAAGAAGACTCTGCAGAAACAGCAATTGAACAAGCTGACACAAATCAAAGTAGTATTGATACTGTACAATTAGATCCTAATTTGACCCCAAGATGGGCAGCTTTTGAACAACACAAAAGAGTTGATTTAAGCAAGTATGATAAGCTAAAAGGTCAAGAACGCCTTGATATGATGGAAAAGGTAAAGGACGACTTTGATTTTGCTTATTATGATGGTGAATGGCAACATGATGCTGAAAAGTACTTCCATTTTATGGACCTGGATGCTGATGGAGACTTGGACTTAATCTATAATGGTTTTTCAAGAGGTGAACCATTAATTGTGTGGATTTATTTGAATGTTGAAGGTGAGTTTAAACCCGAATTTCAAACACAGCAACACATCACTTATATTGAATATGGTGAAGAAGGCTTAACTGCTTTAACAATATATAATCCCGGATGTTGTACAGATTATCTGGTATACAATACTGAATGGTTAATTGAACATGAAAAGGACAATTTAATCTTTGATGAAAAGAAACACACAGGAGAAATTGCACATACCACTTTACCAGATTACATTTTTAAAACTCCCAAGCAGTTTAAAACTTTGCAAGATGAGTATTACTTGCGTATGGATCCGTTTATTGATACGGTAGATGTAATGTTTGATGGCGCCACTTTTAAGCAAAATATTGTATGTATCTATCCAGCGGATTCAAGAGGTGTTGCCCTTGGTCAAACCACAGATTCAACCGGGAGAGTTTGGTGGTATGTTGAGATGGACTACAATACACCACCTGATTATTCAGAGATTCCGGATTATGAGATTTATGCCATTACCATGAAAGGTTGGATGAGTTCAAGGTTTTTGGAAGTGGTGGAATAATGTTGTAATTAGTTGTGTACTTTTTTGTCTTGACACAAAAAAGTACCAAAAAAAGTCAAGGTCCGCTCCTGCTTTTCTAAAATTTTACTCCTCGCAGCCTAAATAGCTCAATTGTCTCCACTACGTTCCGACGGTCGCTATTCTTTGCTCCTTCGCCGAAACCGGCTACGGTGTAGGCGCAACGGCTACTTGCGGGTAAATTTTAACGAAAGCGCAGAAGATGACCAATAAGAGAATTTCTAAGATCGGCATCTGCTAAGATTGCGTCATTTTGCAACCGGAGAATGCGTAAAGAAGCCGATCCGGATACCGCTGTAAGCGGGATCATTAAGGCTTTAGCATTCGAGGATTTGGAAAATAGCAAATTAGCAGCAGCCGCCACCAATGATTTTTTTTCGTTCTTTTTTTCATCTATGGGAAAAAAAGGACAAGTACAATAAAAAGGTGATTTTCATCAAATGGAAAAAAGTGAAAGAGCCTAAAAGGATAAAATTTCTTTCAAAAGATTGTTTTATTCTTTTTTCCCATTGCGAAAAATAGGCAAGCAGCACTGCTTTCGCAGACCAAGCGTTAGCGCAAGGAAGGAGGTCTTATCCAAATTATCATCAACCTCCCCCTTAGTCCCCCTCCATGTGCCTACGCTGAAGCTTCAGCACAAGCGTAAGGGGGAAACAGATAAGTACTAAAGAGAGTGATTTTTCATCAAATGGAAAAAACAAAAAACTCCCTGCCTTATACAAGACAGAGAGCTTCACTTTATTGAACTTATATCTTTATCGCTTAATCACCTTCTCAGTAAGCAAGCCATTTGCAGTAGTAATATGCAGTAAATAGATTCCGTTTGTAAGTTCATCCAAACTCAACCAAACATTATCCATCATTACATTTTCTGTATACACTAATCTTCCTTCCAAGTCATAAATGTCAATGCGTTCCATCTGATTGGCCATCACATTTACACCTGTGTTAGTTGGATTAGGGAATACTTTTAATGTGCTTTCTTCTTGATTGTCATCAATCCCTACAACACAGTTGGCAGTAATTGAGTAGCAGAAAGTAGTGTCACAACCTTGCGCATCTGTAATAGTTAAACAAGTTTGATAAACGCCAGGGCTGCTGAATTGGTGATAAGGATACACTTGATTACTTGTTCCTCCATCTCCAAAATCCCATGCATATGAATATGGTGCAATTCCGCCAAAAGCATATGCGTTGAAATAGAATCCACAACCCATTGAATCTGCCTGGAATCCGAAATCTCCATCTGTTGAACATCCTGTATTGTTACCGCAATTAATAGTAACCATTACTGTATAAGTATCTGAACATCCGTTTAATGAATCAATTAGTTGCAACATCACAAGGTAAGTTCCATCTGATGTGTATTGGTGTGATGGATACATTGATGTACTGTTAGTTCCATCCCCAAAATCCCAGTAATAATTGTAGTTGAATCCTTGCGAAACAGGGTAGAACCAAACAGAATCACATGTAGCAAAAGACTGTGTAAAGCTGGCGTCACACTGGTTATTAACACTACAGTTTGCAGTTAATGTATAGCAGATAGTTGTATCACAACCAGAGTTATCTGTAATTGTCAAACAAGGTGTATAGATTCCCGGTGTATTGTACTGATGATATGGATTTGACTGTGTACTTGAAGTTCCGTCTCCAAAATCCCATGTGTAAGTGTAAGGAGCTGATCCTCCAAAAGCAGTTGAGGTAAAGTAGAATCCACATCCCACCGTATCTGCATAAAATACAAAGTCACCATCTGTTGTGCATCCACCACTGTTTCCGCAGTTGATTGTTACCATTACAGTATAAGCATCTGAACATCCGTTTAATGAATCAATTAGGTATAACATCACTAAATAGGTACCGTCTGCAGTGTATTGATGTGACGGAAACATTGAAGTACTAGTAGTTCCGTCACCAAAATCCCAGTAATAATCATAGTTTGAAGCAAGTGAAGTTGGGTAGAACCATACTGAATCACATGTTACATATGTTTCTGTAAAACTTGCATCACAAGTAGTTGTGACATTACAGTTTGCTGTTAAAGTGTAGCAAATAGTGGTGTCACATCCTTGAATATCTGTAATTGTCAAGCAAGGTGTATACACCCCGGGAGCACTGTAATTGTGATAGGGATTGGCTTGTGTACTTGAAGTTCCATCCCCAAAATCCCATGTGTATGAGTAAGGTGAAGTTCCTCCAAAAGCAGTAGATGTAAAATAGAATCCGCAACCTGAAGTATCAGAAATGAAGGCAAAATCTCCATCAGTTGTACAACCGTTGTTGTTTCCACAGTTAATGGTTACCAATACTGTGTATGCGTCTGAACATCCGTTTAATGAATCAATTAAATAAAGCACTACTGGATAAACTCCGTCAGCAGTGTATTGGTGCGAAGTATACATTGAAGTGCTGGTAAATCCGTCACCAAAATCCCAGTAATAATCATAATTTGCTCCTTGAGAAGTTGGATAAAACCAAACGGAATCACAAGTAGCGAAAGATTGGGTAAAACTGGCATCACATGAGTTGTTACAATTGGCAACAACAAAGTCGCATACCGTTGTATCACATCCTAAATCATCTGTAACCGTTAAACAAACTGAGTATGTTCCGGGTATTGCAAATTGATGATAAGGATGAGCCAGGGTACTAGTACTTCCATCCCCAAAATCCCATGAGAAAGTGTAAGGAGCGGTTCCTCCAAAAGCAGTTGAAATAAAGTATGTACCACATCCAACAGTGTCAGGATAAGTTACAAAATCTCCAACTGTAGTGCAGTTTGCTGCACAGTTAATAGTGACGATTGAAGTGTACGAATTAGAGCACATGGCATTTGAATCAATTACTGTAAGTATCACTATGTAGGTTCCGTTAGCAGAGTAAGGATATACCGGCGACATATCTGTGCTAGAATTTCCATCTCCAAAATTCCAGAAATAGTCAAAATTTGAATTCAGTGTGTCAGGTGTAAACTGAACTGAATCACATGTGTTGTTTGAAAATGTAAATGAAGCTGTGCACTGTGCATTGGATGTAAAACTCAAGGTCCAAATTGCAATTAGTGCGAGTAGTAGGCTTTTCATAAATGAGGTTTTTTAATTTTTGACACTCAATAAACGCATGATTAATTTATTGGTTGTCTATTAGTTAGTTTCAAGAGTGTAAACGGAGGTGGGAAATAGAGTGGGGGGGTATAGTGTTACAAAAGTTGAATTAATAATTATATTTAACTATGAAAAATTTAGTTGTAATAATTGCTCTTTGTACGGGTGCGATAGCTTTTGGGAAAAAAGTTCAAGTTGAAGTGGTGTATAATCAAACTTCAGATAAATCAGGTTCTGAATTATATGTTGCTCAAAGTATAAAATTTAAATATCAAAAAGTTGAGTACACCATTGCGGCTGCTGATTCAACCTATAAAAACTGGACAATCACAGGTAAAAAAGGAGATGATTTGGGTACAATTAAATACCATCAAAAAGAAATTCAGAACGAGGTAACAAATGAAACGGAAGTACTCAGATATTGGGACGTAAATGTAAAAGGCAGTGGCACTGTAACAGTTGATCTTACAACAAAATCAGGTGATCAATTTGTGCTATCCGGTAGAAATAGTTCAAGTGAGAAAATAAGAGTTTTGCCTTTGTATAGTTGGAGTTTGAACAATGATTGTAATTGTGAATTTGCCTTAATGGAAAAAACAATCAGTGAAGATCATTTTGATCAAGTAAATGGACATTATAAAATTGAAAACAATTTTGCAAAAGGTGAAAGACTGGACAAATATGGTTCAAATTCTGATTGGGAATTTGACGTTTCAACATTTGTTGCAGATAATGAAATATTTGTAGCGTATGTTTTTTCTGCAATAACTGCAGATAATTTTAAGCTGTTTAAATAATAGCTATTTGATACTTTTCTTTATCTGAAAAGAAAATGAACTAACAATGCATTAAAAAAGAGGAACTCAATTCGGTTCCTCTTTTTTTAATTCAAAGTTATTTTCTGAATTCAAAAGGTAGTTGATTATTTTTAATCGTTGAAGTATAATTTTCCTAATTTATATTTTGATCCTTTACCGTATTCAGCTAAAAGTAATAGACCATATTCTGTTCTAATAGTCAAGCGGCTATTCAATTTAATTGGAAAGTCTTTTTCCGAATTAAAAATTGTTTTAAGTGGTAAACCTAAGGCTAAATCACCGTATTTAACTTCACCATCAGCTTGAATGGCGTACATAAAAGGAGGTATGTCGGTGGTGTTTCCAAATGTTTGTTTGCATTGGTATGTTTGTCCGTCTGTTTCTTTCCATTGGCTACTAGCTGCTTGGTTGTTGTAGATAATATATACCTGATCATCTTTTAAAAAATGATTGAAGCCGATATAATTAATAGGTTCTCCTTCAATTAAAGTTTCAACTTGTCCCTTAGAAATTTTGTTAGACCACATCATTTTTCCAGTTTTACCATCTATTCCGAAAGTTAGAATTGCACCTCTTTTATAGGTGTATTGCCAAATCAGTTTTTCAGTAGTTCCAATGTTTTTTTTAGATGAGCTTTCTGACTCCATTACCATTACATAATTGCCATTACTTAATTTATAAGTTTCTCTTAACGCAAAATGATCTAAAGATCTATTGTTAAGCTCTTCAGGTTTGCTGTGAAAGTGACTTAAAACCTGGTCATTTATTAGTTCGAAAGTTTTTGTTTTGATTGTACTTGCATTTTCAATATCAATCATAAAATGCCCCATAATTGCACCCCCATAAGAGATGGCTGTAGGAATTACATTTTTATCGTTATAAGTACCAATAAAAGTGAAATTTCCATTTCCATGTGTAAGTATGTCGTAGTGGTAAACATTTTTTTTGTTTTCAAAACCTACGTCAAATGTTTTAAGTTCTTTACTTGCAGCATTAAATGCGTAAAATCTATTTACCCATTCTTTTTCCAATTCGAATTTATTCCCAAAAACAACGTTTCCTTCATTGTCAATTGCAGATTGATATCTTGGAACTTTTTGTGAAGGATGATCTAAAGTTTTTAATTCACTGTAAATAAGTGACCAATCAGAAGTGTTGTAACACATAATCTCTATTTCGGTTGTGGGAGATTTCTTTCTAAATGCATCTATTCGAATCATCAACAACTTCTTTTTATCAGGAGATAATGAGTAACTAAATTCTCCAGGAAAAAATACTTTAGAATATTCGTGCTCCGCTATCCTTTTAAATTCTGTAATCATTCCAGTTTCATCAATGACAACTAAAGTTAGTGCCCTTTTTTTAGCTTCTCTGTCCCAAGTTTCATGACACTGGTAAATTGTACCGTCAATGACAAAAGACTTTTCGAAAAATGGATCTCCGCCATATAAGCCGTACTGACTTTTTACCGGGATTACATCATAAGTGGTTAACTCCTTATTTACCTTGGTGATGTGTTTTGTTGTGCCTTGAGGTCCTTTATTGCTCATGAAATAATAAAAGCCATCATCTTCCCCAATAAAATACTCAAATGATGAACCAGCAGGTGATGTCCTTAAGTTTTTCCAATCAAATGATGGAATTTGTGCTATTGCAGCACCTGTAATAATTAGTGATAAAAGAGTAGATATTAGACTTTTCATGAGTAGATTGTATTATTAATTCAGGCCGAATATAATACATAATTAACTGGACGACAGTTAGATGTTATTGCTACTTTCTAAAAGTTCAATTTGTTGATGTAAAGGAGCAATTGCTGATTAAGCGGTATTTTTTAATTGAGCATTACTCACTCTCTGCATATGCTCTCAACAATGATTGCAGAAATGTATCTGTGGATTGTGCACCGGAGATTCCATATTTTCTGTCAATTACAAAAAACGGAACACCCTGTAATCCCAACTGAATTCCTTCTTCAATGTCTCGTTGAACATTGGCTTTGTACATTTCTGTAGTCAGCACATTTTGAACGTCCATTTCATCCAAACCTACAGAAATTGCAATTTGCAGCAGGTTGGCGTGATCATCCACATTCTTTGCTTCAACAAAGTAGGCATTCATTAATGCTTCTTTCAATTCAAATTGTAAGCCTTTTTCTTTGGCTAAATGCAAAAGTCTATGCGCTTTAAAAGTATTGGTGGGAAAAACCTTGTCTAACTGATAATTCAAACCTTCTGTTTCAGCAGTTTTAGTAACATGTTCATTCATGGATTCAACTTGCTCAATAGGTATCCCTTTATAAGTAGATAAATACTTGCTGATTTTTAAATTTGGATTGGTAACTACATCAGGGTTCAATTCATAACTTTTGAATTCAACTGTTACTTCATCTGCATATTTAAACTGTGCTAATGCTTTTTCAAATCTGCGTTTACCAATATAGCACCATGGACAAACTATGTCACTCCAAATTTCAATTTTCATGTGTCTATTGTACGAATAACTACATGATTTCTTACAAGTTTTATTCTATTAAATCTGCAAGTCTTGCCAAAGTTTGCTGACCACCTTCAATAGCTCCATATTCTTCGGCAACTCTTCTCAGTTCTTCAGCTGATCTAAAGATATGACGCATAGTTAATTCGGTTGAATCATTCATTTCTTTTAGCTTCACTTCCACCTGGAATGAAATGGCTTCTGTGTCTTCATCATCTACATGCTTGTACATGATTAAAGTAGGTTCGTTGATTTTTACAAATTCAATTTTATTTGGAAAATCAGTTCCATCCGGTCCGTGCATTGTAAACTTCCAAATTCCTCCCTGACTAAATTGATGTTGAAAGGTGGTAATTGTAAAACCATTGGGTCCAAACCATTTTTCTCTTAATTCTACCTTTGACCAAGCCTCCCAAACCAGGTGAATGGGAGCATTGAACAATCTTGTATAAGTAATTTCATTGTCTTCAATAACATAAGTTGAAAGGTGAGTAGTGTCCATTATTTATACTTTTTGCGTTAGTAAAATATCTTCTAATTGGTTCAGAGCCATGGTTAATCCTTCTTTCATTCCCATTTCTATTACGGTTTTCAAATCATCTGCTGATGCATAATGGGTTACCATAATAACAGTAGTTTGATTATTATTTTCGTTGAAATCATTGGAGAACTTTGCCACAGGCATTTCACGATTAGGTTCGCCATTTTCATCACAAAATACGTCTTGACCTGAAAAATGAGTTACCGGTTTAATAGAGGTGAATTCTGTTAATCCCCAATGCTTTTCTCCTTCGGGTCCAACCATTGCATATAATCTACTTCCTCCCTCAGAAAAGTCCATTTTAGCAGTTTCTGATTTCCAGGGAGTAGGTGCCCACCACTGATCTAATAATTCAGCTTCTGTCCATGCTCTCCAAACAAGCTTAATGGGAGCATTAAAAGTTCTTTCAACGGTTAATACATTTTCTTTTACGGTGAATTTTGCTTCGTTCATTTTGATTTAGTTTTTAGTTCTTCTAATAGATTATCCAGTTGATTGAATCTTGATTCCCACATTTCTTTAAAAGGAGCAATCCATTCAGCAACTTCATTTAGTTTATCTAATTTGGGTTCACAAAATCTTTGTCTGCCTTTTTGAGTGATATCAATTAATTGGCATTCTTCAAGAATTTTGATGTGTTGAGATACGGCCGGTCTGCTGATTTCAAACTTCTCTGCTATGCTGTTTAAGCTCATAGGTTCATGAACTATTAAGGTTAAAATCTCTCTTCTTGTTGGATCAGCTAAGCCTTGAAAAACATCTCTTTTTAGTGCTCCCATAATTAAATATGTAAGTATTTGCTTACAAATATAAATGTAAGTATTTACTTACGCAAATAATTTCGAATTTTGTTTGGCGTAATTATCCTATAAGTCTTATTCTATCAGTAATCTTTTAGAAAGATTTTCACCATCAATGGAGATGTTCAGCAAATAAATGCCTTTGGTGAATGGTGTGGCCAGTTCAATTTTGGAAGTGTTATTGTAGGTTGATTCAAAAACTAATCTTCCGCTCAAATCCCTTAATTCAAGATTTATAAAATCATATTTTTCAGTCAATTGTATATGAACCATGTCTTTAGCAGGATTAGGAAAGATGTTTACAGAAAATTTTTCTAGTTCATCAGTTCCCATTCCGCTTACCGTGTAGCAGGCAGATGTATCTGTGCAGCCATTTAATTCAATAATTACAGCATAATCCCCATTTTGTGTTGCAATATATGACTGGTTTGTCGCTCCTGAAATAGCAGACTGTGTAGCGCAGTTGATCCATTGGTAATTTGCACCGAACTGACTGGCAGTTAAATTTTGTTGAGATTGGATGACAAATAAATCCGTTTGGTTAATTGTTAAGTTCAATTGAATAGTAGAATCACATCCGGCAGAGGAACCTCCAAAGTATGTATATGTTGCAGTGTTATTAGACGCGTAATAGGTAACGCCATCTACCCAGGTCAATGAGTCGCAAGCAAATAGAGAATCGGTTGACGAAGGAGCTGCGCCGTTTAATGTGAGATTTAGTACAACAGTTGAATCACAACCTGAACTTGATCCACCGACCAAAACATGGGTGGCTGTATTATTTGAGCTATAATAGGTGTTACCATCAATCCAAACCAGTGAATCACATGCTGTAATAACATCAACTCCGTTTTGTGATGCTCCGGAAATAGGTATGTTAAGATCATTCACTTGCGTACCGGGGTTGCCAAATTGAGCATTATTGCTACTACCAACAGTGCAATTAGATTGTGAAGCTGTTGTGGTAACTCCTGGCGCACCGGCTAAAGCTCCGAAAGTAATGTTGCCAGGTAAACCGGCCTGATTAATCCATAAAACTCCACCACCGCCACCTCCTCCGGGTCCGTTGCAATTTGAGGGTCCTACATTATCAACACTTCCTCCATTGGCTCCAGATACATTTACACTTAATCCTCCTGTGTAAGTACCAATGTCTAACAAAACTGTTCCTCCGGCTCCACCACCTCCTGCACCATCTTCAGATAAAACAGCATTGGATCCGGTAGAAATAATATTATTACTATTTCCTATTAATTCATTGGCAATGATGATGACGATTCCGCCTCCATTTCCTCCGTCTGAATTTAAGCCTCCGTTATTTTCATGTCCCGCTCCGCCGGCTCCTCCAAGATAAATTTTATTGTCTGTATTGTTGTACGAATTAGCTTTTCCTCCTACACCTGGATATGCTCCTGAGCAATAAAAAGTACCAGCCGCAATTCTTTCTCCACCTTGACCTCCTGCTCCGGCATTGGCACCACCGCCTCCACCTGAATTGTGGTCGTTTCCTCCACCACCTCCATTTGTTTGTGCACCTCTTCCGGCAGTTTTGTTTGTAATAAAAGTTGCAATTCCCTCTCCTTTTAATGCTCCTTCACCTGATGAAATGGCTGCAAAATAATCTGAGATAGGATTCCACCAATCACATCCAAAAGATGAGGTAACAGATCCTCCTCCCATGAAACCTAATCCTTGTACATCAATATCCGCATTAAGGGTTAGGCTTCCTTTGCATTTTAATGCTAGAATTCCTCCGCTTGTTCCATCCCAGGCGTTTGCAGTTAATGTTGAAGTGACGGTTGCGTCATTGTATTCAGGAACCCTAACTAACTGTACAGCATTTGTAGGGTCGTAAGTTCTTTGAATGGATGAAAGTCCAATTTCTGTTGGGCTAATTATGCTGCAAACTGATGTGATTTCATAATTGCCTGCACTGTTTAAATTAACTATGTCTCCAAAGGCAGCTGAGTTTGTTTCGTCCATGTTGGCACCCTTCATTTGAATAATTAAAACAAGGTCTCCGGCCGCAAATCCGACGGATGAATTAACAGTTAAACTATTACCACTAATTGCTGAAACAGTTGCGTAATTATTAATGACACCAGAAATGTTAGTGTTTTGAGCATATGAAATGGACAGAATAAAACTGAGGCTGAGTAGGAGAAAGTTTTTTATCATTTTGACGAAGTTTCAGGGCCAACCTAAAGTTAAAACATTTAAATGGGAATGTCCAGTACTTGATACCATCAATCGAAAAATGAGAACAACTCATATAGATATTATATATATTAAATTTGCTTTGATTGTATATCTTCTAAACCGTTGATAAAGAATCGAATTTATTTACTTTAGTTCAAGATTACGTTTTAATTTTTTTGGATGCCATTAAACCAAAATATTCACTCTATTTTAATTCAACATTCATTGGATGTAATTATTATCTGCAATGCTGAAAATGAAATAGTAGAGTTTAATCCTGCTGCAGAGAATTTGTTTGGTTACAACAAAGATGAAATTTTGGGCCAACCAGTTCAAATAATATATGAAAGTGAAGAAGAGTTTAAGGTTGTTTCTAAGAAACTATCTTCCAGTGGAAAGTATGAAGGTAGAGTACTAAATAAGTGCAAGAATGGTGAATTAAAAATAGCTCGATTGTCTGCAAGCCTGGTTAAAGATGAACAAGGGATTGTGGTAGGTTCTCTTGGTATTTCAAAGGATATTACAAAAGAAATTGAGAAGGAAAAGGAGTTTGAAAACATTGTTGAAAATGCCTTAGACATTATATACACTTCAGACTATAAAGGTGTTTTTCAATACTTTAATCCAAGTGTAGAAAAAATAATAGGCTACAAAGCAGCTGAATTGATCGGTAAGTCTTTTTTAGATATAGTAGATCCTGCATTCACAAAAGCTGTTGAACAGCATTATAGAGATGTGTTTGATAACAAATTGATTGATTCTTATTTTGAATTTAAAGTATTGCACAAAGAGGGGCATTCCCTATGGGTTGGGCAACAAGTACGAACGGAACTAAATCAGTTAGATAATTCTAAGATTCAAAGGTTTTATGGTGTTGTAAGAGACATTAATTTGAGAAAAGAAACCGAGATGAAGTTACAGGAAAGTGAAGCTAGTTACCGTGAATTGTTTGACAATTCATCTGATATGATCCAAAGTGTTGAACCGGATGGGAATTTTTTATTTGTCAATGAAAGCTGGAGAGAAGCAATGGGTTATACAGAGGAAGAATTGAACAAATTGAATTTGTTTGATGTGCTTCACAACAACAGTTTAGATCATTGTAAAAATTTACTCAATGAAATTGCGATATCTAAGAATTCTCCGGAAGAAAAAGTAGTCTATAGCTTAATGAATAAGGATGGAGAGGAGGTTATTGTTGAAGGTTCAATGACGGTCAGTTTGGAAGGGGATGAGGTGAAATCTGTACAAACCTTTTTAAGAGATGTTACTGAAGCAAAAAAAGCAGAAGCCATAATTGCAAGTCAGAATAAAAGCATTAGAGAAAGCATTCAATATGCTAAGAGCATTCAGGATTCTGTTTTACCAAATGAGGATGAAATTGCAGATATTTTTGATGACTATTTTGTACTATTCAATCCAAAGGATATTTTGTCGGGTGATTTTTATATTGTAGACAAGATAAAATCAAATGCAGGTGTGGTTTTTCCGGTACTTATTGTTGCCGATTGTACAGGGCACGGAGTTCCGGGCGGAGTGTTGAGTTTACTATGTAATGGCTTGCTCAAAGAGTCATTTACGCGGTATGATATAAACTCTCCGGGAGAATCTTTAGATTATGTAAGAACCAAGCTGATTAATCTCTTCAGATCTGATAAGAAAGGGTATGTAAATGATGGGATGGATGTTAGTTTTTGCGTATTTGATTTGGAAAACCGAAGACTAAATTTCTCGGCTGCTAATCGCTCTTGTGTAGTTTTAAGAAATGGTGAATTGATAGAAACAAAAGGAAATCGTCAACATGTTGGATTTACCGATAGACCTGAGCCTTTTGCAAATCATTTAATTGAATTGGAAAAAGGGGATATTGTTGTTTTACACACAGATGGATATGCTGACCAATTTGGAGGTCCACATAAACGTAAGTTCATGAAAAAAAGGTTCTATGAATTGTTAAAGGAACTGTCTGATAAAGATCTATTTCAAATCAAACAAAAATTGGAAGAAGAACTAGCAGAATGGAAAGGAGATATGGAACAGACAGATGATATTACTGTGTTTGCTGTGAGGGTGAGTTAAGCAACCTCTTTTATGGTGAGTATGTCTCCAACAATGTTTTGAAACTCTTCACCCGCTTCTTTCATGTCTTCGTCATCAGCTTCGTAAAGCCAATTCACGTACACTTGTTTTTTACCGCTGGCAGAATTTAACATCTTTAATATTTCCAGGATACAAAAGGATGAACTTGTGTTAAAGTAATCAAGCTTAAGATTTACCTCCAATGCATCATTTGAAGATTTGTTGTATTCCGTAATCCATTCTTTTACCGGTTTATAAAATTCTTTAGAATTTTCGGGTATACTGATTCCTTCAATGCTTAGTTTATGATTTGTAAGGTCACTTTGAATTGAAGGAGTTAATTCACTTAATTCAACAGATATATCTTTCATAATAAATGGTAACTGAGAGCAAAGGTATTGAAAGAGTACTATTGGTGAGTGATAAATACGACGATCATTTTAAATTAATCGATAAAAGTTGAAAAGTTAATTTATCAATGTGCATTCTATTTTCTTTTCTAGAATAATTATTTAACTTTAGTTCCAGTAATACATTTTTTAACCTAAAACTTATAACTAATGAGAATATCTCAATCTATTTTCATTGGTGCGCTATGCTTATTGGCCACCAATGCTTTCGGACAAATATGTCACGATAAATTAGTTCCTAACGACAGATATCCGGGTCAAATTTTTGGAGGAGTAACAACTGCCCCTGAAGTGATGTCTGGGAACTGGGAGGTCTGGACCAATGGTAGGGTAGCACTAGATGGCGACTATGCCGTTGTCGGTGCTCCTCAAGATGACGAACAGGCCAATAATGCCGGAGCCGTGTACTTGTATAAGTACAATTCAGTAGATGGTATTTGGGAAGAAAAGCATAAATTTTTCCTTCAAGATGCTGTCAATAATGTGGATGCTTCTGAGAGTGATTATTTCGGATGGGAAGTTGGTATTTCTGGAACTACTGTTGTAGCATCAGCTCCTACATATGATGTAAATGGTTATTCTAATAATGGAGTGGTATGTGTTTATGAAATCAATACTACAACACATCAGGCCGTCTTTACTCAGCAAATATTCACAACCCATAATGGTAATGCCGTTGAGTATGGTAATGACTATAAGTTTGGTCATGGTTTGGATATTGAGGGAGATAAATTAATTGTGGGTTGTAAAACCAATCATACAGATGAATTTGGAGGTCCTATCCCAAGTTATCCTGGTGCCATTTGTATCTTCAAAAAAGTAGGGGGTGTTTTTGAGATTCAAAACAAAATTCTACCTCCTATGGTAGATACCTATGCATGGTCATATGGCCAGGATGTTGAAATTTATGGTAATTATGCTGCAGTTGGATTTGATCATGACTATTTTGATGAAAACAATGATCCAAATTCTGATATACCTTATGCCGGTTCTGTTGTGATCTATAAATGGGATGGAGTAGAGTGGAACTATCATCAAAAGCTTGTTGCGCCTGATGGAAGATCTTGGCAACATCACTTTGGAATTGCTATTGCATTAGATGATGATCAATTGGCTGTTTCAAGTAGGAATTCATATGATGAAAACAATCAAAATTATGTTGGTGGAGCAAATTCATGCTACATATTTAAATTGAATGGTAGTTCATGGGATCCTGAACAAAAAATTGTTGCACCTGATAGAGAACTTGGTGATAGATTTGCAAATTCAATTTCAATTGAAGGTAATAGATTAATTGTTGGAACTATGCATGAAGATCATGATGAAAATGGGGCCAACTTATTAAATGATGCAGGTTCTGTTTATGTTTTTGACAAAGTAGGAAGTGTTTGGACAAATACATCTAAGCTAAATGCACCTGACAGGGATGAAAGTGCCCATTTTGGTCACAATGTTTATATAAAAGGAACCAAAATAATTATTAGTGCAAGACGTGAGCCTTTGAATGATGTATTCCCAAATCCATCAGGATATATGGAGGACGCAGGTGCCGTATACATTTTCCAAAATAATACACCTATTCCTTCTATAAATCCTCAGCAGGATATTGATTTGTGTGCATATAACGGAAATCCTATTCAAATGACCTTGCAAAATGGTTTATTATATCAAGGAACCTGGAGTGGTCCGGGTATGGATCCTCAAACAGGTTTGTTTGACCCATCAGTTGCTGGTGTAGGAAACCACATCATATTTTACACCATAAATAGTATTTCAGCTTCTACACTAGTAGTGGTTTATGAAGATGGAAACTTTAGCAGTTTTACAGAAAATGGATCTGGAATTGAAAATGGATTAGCATTAGTTACGGATGCTTATGATAATGTTTATGTAACTGGTTATTTCACTACTGAAACAGAGTTTGTTGGTGGAGGTATTCATCCCAACGTGAGTGCTAATACAGGGTCTGGTTCTTTAGAAGAGTATGTGTATGTTGCAAAGTACAATGCATGCGGTAATCTATTATGGGTGACACATGGTATTGAAAGTGTTAATGCGGATTCAAGAGGAACCGGAATAGATTTGGCTCCTGCTGACAATGCCGTATACGTTGTAGGTAATTTTAAAGAAGCCATGCTCGTACAAGGAAGCTATGGATTAGATGGTACTGACGGTAGCACCATGGGTGAAGCATATGGTGGGTCAAATTCTGGATTTTTAATGAGACTTAAAATGACAGATGGAACCGTTGAATTCCTTGAGCCAATTATTAAAAGTGATTACACACAATTGACTTGTGTAAAAGCAAATACTTACGGTAATGATGTTTTTGTAGGAGGATATCATGCAGATGATCAATACGGAGAGACATCAGCTTTTGTATCTGATTATGAAACTATAAATTCAGGAATTACAAATGAAAACTGGGAGATAACCACTTTTGGAACGTCTGCAGGTAATGAATACATTAGAGATATTTCATATAATGGAGATCTTCAGTCATTATGGATAGTGGGAGACTTTGATAATGAATTACTTTTTGATCCGGGAAATACTCCGTTATCTGCTCCTACAACTGGTAATTTTGATGCTTTTGTTGCACAATATGAAGTGGGGTCAACTCCAGGAGAATTATTTATTATTCAAGGATACAATTCAGATGGAAATATGAGAGGAGTAGGTGTTGAGGTTGATGAGGCAACCGGAAACGGATATGTAACCGGAACCTATGATTATGGTGTAAATGAAGTGTTCAACTTTCCTGGACATTATATAGATAATAATGGAGCGGGACAAAATGTTTTTGTTACAGGAATGGACGTGCATGGTGAACCTATTTGGAATCAAACGCAAAAAGCAGATGCTGCTGACGGTGAAGTAACTGTAAGTGGAATCGATTTTTATAACAATACAGTTTATTTAACAGGTACTTTTGACAACAATAATGTTGCGTTTTTTGGAGGTAACACAATTGAACAAGAGCACTTAAATGGAAGCGAAAAAAGCTTAGTGTACATTGTTGGTTATGAAACTATTGATGGAGAACCAATATGGTCAAATGCAACCCAAGGTTATTCTATGATTGATGAACACAAAGTTGGAGATATTGCTGTTTCTGCTTCTGGTTATGGGTATATAACAGGAAATGTAATTGGTGAACTTGGTTACCAATCAGGAGGTCAGCAAAGTGGGAATGTGTTCGGAACAGGTGCAGATGAAGTTGATTTATTTGTTAGCAGGTTCGATATTTCAAATCAAGGGGTGTTTAAGATGGCGGAAAGTGATGAATTGATAGAAGACCAATTATTTACAGTATTCCCAAATCCTACTAATGGGGAAGTGAATATTACTTTTGATTCATTTGTTGACATGGAGAATGCAACTTTGAAAGTTTATTCACCTGCTGGACAATTAGTATTAGAAAAACAATGTTCTTTGAACATGACAATTGACTTGAGTGGATTTGAAAATGGAGTTTACATCTTCAACTTTTCATCAACACAGGACAATAAAAATGTTTTGGTAGTCAAAGGATAGAAATAAAATAAATCAAAAAAGGGCCTTCAGACGTTTCTGAGGACCCTTTTTTTTCATCTAACCCAAAAGATTATTAAACATCTTTTCCTTTCAACATTTTATTCCAGTAAAGTCTTGGTAAAATGTACTTTTTCAACCACCATAATCTTGTCAGCTCTTTTGACGAATCAAAAATGAGCATCTGTTTTAGCTTAGGGTCCGGTGTAAAGTTTCCTTCATAGTCGAATTCGGCCAAAACCATTTTTCCATATCCTGTTACCAAAGGACAACTTGAATATCCATTGTACTCTTTATCTGTAATGTGTCCTGAGGCAATTAATGCTTTGATGTTTCCAATAACTACCGGAACTTGCTTTCTAATAGCGGCTCCTGTTTTTGCTGTCGGCAATGCTGCTGCATCTCCCATCCCGAAGATGTTAGCGAATTTTTTATGTTGTAATGTGTTGATATCAACATCCAACCAACCAAATTCATTTGCCAATACAGATTCGCTAATAAATTTAGGAGCAACCTGAGGCGGAGCAAGATGTAACATGTCAAATGGCATTTCAATGGTGGTATCACCTACCATTTTTTCATGAATCTTATTGTCTTTATTGATTACACATTCACTTGCGTCCGCATTGACAAATTTAAAAGTGATGATTTTTTTGTCTGCATCAATTTTAACCGGTGCATAATGAGGTTTGAACTCAATTCCGTATCTGTCAATTACTTTTTCAAGTGTTTTTTTGATTTCTTTAATTCCGAAAATAACTCCTCCTGGTGTAGCGTATATTACATTGGTTTTATCTGCAATTCCGCTTTTTCTAAAGTAGTCTGCCGCTAAATAAGCTATTTTTTGAGGAGCTCCTCCACATTTAATTGGGGTGGTAGGCTGCGTAAAAACAGCATTTCCTCCTTTGAAATTTTTAAGTACGTCCCATGTGTGTTTAGGGTCTGTATAATTACTGCAAACAACTCCTTTATCAATGGCATCTTCTAAACCTTCAATCAAACTCATGTCATAAACCAATCCCGGAGACAAAACCAAATAGTCATACTTGATTTCCTCGCCAGATCGGGTAATTAGTTTGTTGTTGTCCGGATCTAATTTTTCAGCATAATCTTTTACCCAGTTCACACCTGCGGGCATAACTTCGGACATTTTCTTCTTGGTGTCTTCAAAGTTATAAGTGTTTGCTCCTACTAACGTCCAGGCTGGTTGGTAGTAGTGGTATTCTGCTGGTTCAATGACGGTAACCGCCATGTCTTTTTCTTTTACAAGCTTGGCGGCAGTCATTATACCTCCTGTTCCACCTCCAACTATTACAATCTGTTTCATAGTACTTTGCATTTGACTGCAAGAAACAAAGAAAGAAAGGATCATTTTGGAACATATGTCACATAAGTAACTGATAATGATTAGGCTGAGAAGAAGGTGATTACATGAAACTATTCAAAACAAAAAACCCGAAACGCAAGCGCTTCGGGTTTTTCTAGCCTCCCAGTTCAGACGAAGCAAAGCTTGTCTGGATTCCGACCACGGCGTCGGAACCATATTAACTATATTTTGATATAAATTCTAATAATCTTTTCCGATTTAAATTCTTGAGTTTTTTCTCCAGGATCATAGATTCACTTCGTGACTCTTTTTCGCAAAACCAGGCTATTTGCCAAGGATTGTAATGTTTTGTAGACAGCACTTGACCTTCATTGTGTCTTTTTAACCTATTTGACAGGTTATTTGTCTGACCAATGTAGAATTTGTCAAATTTTTCGGAATACAATATGTAAACGTAAAAAGTCATTTGTGATAAAAACAAAAAACCCGAAACGCAAGCGCTTCGGGTTTTTCTAGCCTCCCAGCCATAGGAGGATTTCTTGTTGGCGGTCCGGACGAGACTCGAACTCGCGACCCCATGCGTGACAGGCATGTATTCTAACCAACTGAACTACCGGACCATTATAGAGTAAGTGCTTTATCGTTTAAAAGCGGAGACAAAAATAGGTAATTTTTTTTATGCCACAAATATATTTCTAAATAAAATTGAATTTTTTTAATCTCGACAATTATTAATTGAATAGCGGCTTTACAACTAATTGCTTAAATTCGTAAATCACAGGGAGATATCTTCTTGATGAACAGTTTTCCATTCTGAACTAATGAATAAAATTTTTACCCTTTTATTATCATTATTTTCGTTTTGCACCTTTGCTCAACAAATAATTCAACCTACTTCTGGGTTTAAAAATGTCACTATTGATGCGGGTAAAACTTATCAATATGTTGATGATGGTGGTGCAACCGGTAATTATTCGGCTGGTGCTTCTTCTTTGATTACAATTTATCCGAAAAAAGAAGGCCAGTATGTTAGCATCCAGGTGAACTCTTTTAAGATAAACTCAGATTGTAGAATGTACATTTTTGACGGCAATCATCCAGGTGCTCAAATAATCGGTTACTATTATTTAAGGGCAACCAATAGAAAGTATCAACTCATGCCCGGAGATGTAATTACAGCATCTTCTAATAATCCTTCAGGAGCATTGTCTGTTCGGTTTTCTAATGCAAATCACCGTGAAACAATGGATGGCTGGGATTTTACCGTGTCGCTTTCTGATAAACCGGGAACTCCATTGCCTGAAACTACTCAAGATTGCTCCGGAGCTATTAAAGTTTGCTCAGATTCAGCTATTACGACCAAAGCTAGTGGTTCTAATTTCCAAGAACTTCCTGGGCCTAATTTCTGGAATAAGATTTTGAATTACGGAAACAATGGTGAAAATCAATCTAACTGGTACAAATTTGAGGTAGCAACTCCCGGAACTATTGAGTTTTTAATTACCCCGCATCAGGATACTGATTTTGATTGGGGCTTGTGGGGTCCTTATCAGTCGCATCAATGTCCCGCTTTTACAGCTGATATGGCGTATAGAATTTCAGCCTGTGATAGTGATAATAGCCTGGTTACCGGATTATCCAAAATGGCAACTGATCAATTTGAAGGTTCATACGGAAACGGTTGGGTGGCCGCAATTAATGTCAAAGCCGGTGAACACTATGTTTTGATGATAGATGACTGGTCAGGTAATAGCTCAACTTTTGATTTAACTTGGAAATTTTCAGATGGAGCGTCTTTAGAGTGCAAGCAGGATGAAGAACCGCCAACAGATCCTCCAAAAGACAGTACAGCTTTAGCAATTCGGGATAATAAATGTGCTGACAAAATTGAGGTAAAAGGTGATGTTACAGAAGTGTCTGAAAAGTCATTGGGTGGAATCAAAACTAAAGTAAAGGGTGGAAAAGCTCCTTATACTTATGAATGGAAAAACAGCAGTGGTGATTTAATAGGTACACAGTCTGAATTGTTTGGAGTTGAAGGAGGAGAATATGATTTCTTGGTTACCGATAGTGAAGGTTGCGAACAAAAGGTAACATTCACCCTTTCCATTGAAGTGGAATTTATTGAAACCAATGAAGAGCCTAAATTAGAGGCAAATATTTCTGAAGATGAAGAATTTGTAACAGTTTCTTATCCCGGGGCTTTTGAATACAAAATTCAGAATGTAGAAAATGAAACTGTTATTACCGGTCATTCGGTTGATTCTGATTTAGTAGATATTACTAAACTTCCGCCAGGGGAATACAGGGTTTCATTGATTTATAAAAGGATTAAGCAGTATACTACTTTTGTAAAACACTAAATAATTTTACCTCGTTTTATGAGGTATTGTTGTAAAACAAATTCAACACCTTCTCTAATGTCTGCTTCCATGTAATCAATTTTAAATTGAGAGCATTTAAGTTTCAACTCTTTATTGATTTCAGCAACTTGTTTTTGAAATGACTTTTTAATTTCTGAAGGATGAAGTTTTACTTTTTCTCCTGTCTCCAGGTCAACAAAAGTGGTAGGTCTGTTAGGAAAATCTAATTCAACCTCATGTTTTTTATCTATTACATTGAATAAAAGTACTTCGTGTTTATTGTGTTTCAAGTGTAAAAAGGCATCTGTTATATCTTCCATTGACTCTTTGCTGAAGAAATCAGAGAATATGATTACCAATGATCTTTTGTGGTTGTTTTCAGCCACATTATGCAGAATAGATGAAAGAGAAGTTGGTTTATTTAAATTTTCTTTTTGTCCAACCATCAATTGCTCTAATTCATGATAAAGTCTTCTATGATGACTTGATGACGTTTTAATAGCAGTATCAGTAATGATTTTTTCATCAAAAACTGTTAGCCCAACTCCATCTCTTTGTTTCTTGAAAATTTCTACCAAAGATGCTATCGCATAAATACTAAAACCAAGTTTGTTTAAAGGATATTCATTTGATATTTCAGGAAAGTACATGGATGATGAAACATCCAAAATAATACGACATCTCAAGTTGGTTTCCTCTTCATATCGTTTGACAAAAAGCTTATCTGTTTTGGCAAATAATTTCCAATCAATATGTTTGGTGCTTTCTCCTGTGTTATATAATCTGTGCTCAGCAAATTCTACAGAAAATCCATGAAATGGAGATCGGTGCATACCTGTAATAAATCCTTCAACAACTTGCTTTGCAACAAATTCCAGATTTCCAAATTTGGCTAATTCTTGTATGTCTATGTTTCCGTACACCGGCTTTTTTATTTAGCAACGAAATATAAGGTAAAATAGTGTCAAAACCATTGAAAATAACAAGAAATTAAAGATTATTAACGGCTGATAATAATTTGGTTTGAGACTTTTAAATTTCGTATTTTTGCACAAAAAAAATCAAATTGAATTTTTTTTAACAGGATGTTTTTGGATAAAAGGGTCTATTTAAGCCACTATTTTGATTTCATAAACGTCTGACAAATTATTATAACCTAGCTTGAAATTGTTAATACGAATTACCTCCCTTTTGATCTTTGTGTTGCCTTTTTTGGTAAAGGCTCAGTGTGTACTTAATTTAACACCTAATACCACTCAGAATATTATTTGTGGTGAAAGTGTGGATATTGTTGCACAAGGTTATACTAATGGTCCTGCTCTTTCTGAAGATTTTAATGCGGGAACTTTGGGAGCAGGTTGGCAATCTTCATCTGCAATTACTTACGCTAATCCATGTGGGCCAACGTTAGATGGAACTCCTGGAGCCTGGTTTGGAAACGTTCCTTTTCCGAGAGAAATAAAAACAATAGGTTTTGATGTTTCATGCGGTGGTGAGGTTTGCTTTGATTTAGATTTTGCAGATGATGATCCATGTGGTGGTTGTAGTGATTGTGAAGATCCTGATTTGGCAACAGAGGGTGTTTATTTTCAATATTCAATTAATGGTGGGGCCAACTGGGTAACGATATTTTATTTTGAGCCTAACAATACCGGAACAGGTCCATATTACTCTTGGGCTAATTACTGCTTCACTATTCCTCCGGGTGCCCAAACTACAAACACTATGTTTCAATGGTCGCAAATTCAAGCTTCAGCAGCAGTTAATGATCATTGGGGAATAGACAATGTTACTATTCAGCCATATAATTGTGGAGGAGGTTACTATTATACCTGGAATGGTGTTGTTGGAGATCAGGATACAACAGTGGTTCCAAATGTTACTACTGATTATGAAGTGTTGTATACTAATGGTTTTGATGATACTTGTGGTACAGTTTTAACTGTCAATGTAACTCCATGGAGTGTTTATGCTGGAGCTTTAAGCACTAACTTAAACTGTGGAGATTGTACTACGCTATTAGTAGACATAATAAATAATCCAACCTTCACTAATCCCAATTTAGTTTACAGTTGGACACCAACAACAGATTTATCGGATCCTTCATTGCAAACACCAGATGCTTGTCCATCTGTTACAACTACATATACCGGAACAATAGTTGAGACTAATTCTGGATGTACTGGAACTTATCCTGTTACCATTAATGTTACTCCTGCGGATCCCGGTTTTTATTATAGTGCATATGATTATTGTGGAGATGCTGCCTCCTTTTTACCAACCATAACTGGAGATTTGGGTGGAACATTTTCAGCAGTACCTGTTGGACTGTCCTTAGATGTAAATACAGGTGAGATAGACCCTGCTAATTCAGTTGCCGGCGTATATGATGTGACTTATCAAACCCCAAATCCCAACTGTATTTTGGATTCTACTGTCACTGTAACCATTAATCCCTTGCCTCCGGTTGATGCGGGTGTTGATCAAACTGTTTGTGACGGAACGGCGGTGTTGTTAACAGCAAGTGGTGCAGATAGTTATTCTTGGGATAATGGGGTTGTAGATGGACAATCATTTACACCTGCTAATACAATTACTTATACGGTAACAGGTACAGATTTAAACGGTTGTGTAAATACTGATCAAGTTGATGTTGTTGTTGTACCTGTAGATGACCCAACTTTTGAGTATCCTGATGGTTATAGTTATTGCCTGGACGATACTCCTTCAACACCCTCTATATTAGGTATAACAGGTGGGGTGTTCAGTTATCAATCTATACCTGCTGGAAGTAATCTAGATTTAGATGTTAATACAGGTGTTTTTGATCCTTCTAACTCAGATGTGGGAACCTATGAAATACAGTATTCTACTGCAGGGAATAGCATGTGTCCTGATTCTACTGTTTTAACTGTTGTTGTTAATCCAAATCCTGATGCCAATTTTGTTGCATTAAATACCATGGGTTGTGAGCCTGTTACAGTTTCATTTACATCAAATGCTGCCACCATTAATTCGTGTTTATGGGATTTTGGAGATGGTCAAACGGCTAGCTTGTGTGGAGATGTTAGTAATATTTATCAGGCCGGACTATTTGATGTGACCTTGACCGTAACTACACCTGAAGGGTGTCAATCTCAAGAAACTTACCTTGAATTTGTTGACATAACAGATCAACCTGTTGCTAACTTTTACCCTTCACTTTCTACAACAAGTATTGAATTTACCGAGGTTGAATTCACAAATACCAGTTCGGGAGCAGATTTGTATTGGTGGAGTTTTGGAGATGGAAGTGATTTAGATTCTTCAATCAATCCGGTGCATTTGTTTCCGGAAGTGGCGGATATATATGAGGTTTGGTTAACAGCATATTCTGCTAATATGTTATGTGTAGACTCGTTAAATACTGAAATCAATATACTTGATGCTGTTACCTTTTACGTGCCGAATGTCTTTACACCAAATGGAGATAGTCATAACAATATATTTCAGCCAATGTTTTTCTCAGGTTTTGATGAAACGGATTATCACATGAGTATCTACAATAGATGGGGGGAATTATTGTTTGAATCATACGATTATACAGCCGGATGGGATGGAACTTATGACGGATCTTTGGTAGAAATGGGAGTGTACATTTGGCGAATTGAGTTTGGTGAAGAGTTGAATGATATCAGACATATAGAATTTGGTCATGTAACCGTGTTGAAGTAGACCTTATTTTCTTTTTTTCTATCTTCAACAATAATATGTCTTCAAAATCGACTTCAGAAAAAAGAGTTTGCCAACAATGTGGAGATGAGTTGTTTGGGCGCAGAGATAAGAAATTCTGTTCTGATTATTGTCGATCTACTGCACATAACGAAGAGAATAGAGACTATTCAAATTACATGAGAAAAGTCAACAATATTCTTCGCAAAAACAGAAGAATTCTCGCAAAATTAAATCCAAATGGTAAGGCTAAGGTTGCGGCATCCGTCTTAATGGAAGAAGGGTATAACTTTGCTTACTTTACAAATATTTATGAAACCAAGAAGGGCGGGAAATACTACTTTTGTTATGATCAGGGATACATCAAGTTAGATGATGATATGTATGCTTTGGTTGTGCGTGAATCGTATGTGAAATGAGAAAAGTAATCAACGCAATTTTTATATTTCCGGTAAAGATTTATCAATACCTGATATCCCCAATTTTACCAGCTTCTTGTAGATATAATCCTACATGTAGCAATTACATGATACATGCTATTAAAGAATGGGGTCCCCTCAAAGGTGGTTGGCTAGGAATCAAGCGAATTTCTTCTTGTCATCCCTGGGGAGGTCAAGGCTATGATCCAGTTCCGGAAAACCCCAAAAGACATCATCACCATGATCATCCCGTTAAAGAGAATTAATTAAAAGTTAGGATAAAACTCTGCAAGTGCTTTACCTTCTGCTTTTGATTTTGGTGAAAATGAAACCCAACTTTTTCCTTCTCTAATCTGCAATGTTTTTTTACCCAAAAAGCCTTTAATCTTCTTAGATGTTGCTTCACTTAAATCAAAAATGTATTTCGCATCTTGATTCAATATCTCCTTCATTTGGTTTTCTAAATCGGATAATTTCTCAGTGTTATTTATGAGTGTTTTTAAACCTTGAGGAATAGTTTGTCCTTCAAAAAATGAATGATTCTTAATGGTGTCAAAAATCACAAATACACCAACTGTTTTTGTTGGAACTATAAAGAAATAGTTCGGTGTGCAAACAATGCAACTGTGAATTTGTTTCATTGGCATTTTCGAATTCATTGCCAATGCATCTGTAATCAAAAGGCATTCGTGATTATTCATGGATTTTAATTTTGTTGAAGATAAAAAAAATAGGTCTCAACATTAGTGAGACCTACATTTTTGTTATTAAACCCTAATATAAAAATTAGATTCTTGCAATTTTCTTTTTCTCTTGTTTTACAAAAGTGTCAACTGTAACGTATTCTTCAGTTTGATTCTTCTTCAAGAATGTTTCTTTGCTTGCCCAATCAATTTTATAAAGACAGAAATCATCTCTATGGCACCCTTGTGCATAAGTGATGGTTCCGTAAATTAGTTGATTAGAAGAAAGCTCTTCATCCATGTATTGAGAGAAGCCTGAAGGGCAACGAGAGAATCTTGATTCTTCATCATATTCAACCAGCTTGTTTAAGTCGCTAAATACATTTTCTCTCATAAATTTCCAAACGTCACTGCTGCTTACAATTTCTTCGTTGTCATCTCCATTGTTAATAATGATTGTTTTCTCAGTTGACTTGTCATTGTCATTACCAACAAAAGAGCTAAATATCAAAAGAACACTGGCAACAAAACCTAATGCGATATACTTTTTCATAATTCGTGTTTTAGTTTTTTTGGGCTTTCACTTTCCCTAAATTTTTTCTTATCAATATTTCTGCCACAATAAGATTGATTATCCAGCTCAACCATGCAGTGGCAACAGTTATAATATAAGTCTGTTCTTCATGGCTTGATCCCAAGTAGTATCCTACAAAAGGTTCAGACATTAGCGGAACCAATAGTCTAAGTGTTACCGCTGCAAAAGAGAGTGCATAGCTTCGGTACATCCATTTTTGATGTCCAATCAAATCTTTCTTTTTAACCGTAATTACTGCCATAAGTGTTGTAAAAAACCACAATACACTCATGATAATAAAGGCGTAAGTTGAAAGAATTCCTCCTTCTGCGTAATATGCCATTATCAAGCCAGTTGGAGCTGCAATAATTAAAATACCGTAAGCGTAAATTTTGCCAATTAAACGGTGCAGCTTCATCTGTTTGTTCCTGAACGCTTTCAAGAACTGAAACGGACCAATCAAGATTACTATCATTCCGGAGGTGACATGCAGGTAAAAAGTGGGTCTCCAAACTGTATCGAAAATGAGATCCTGTTTTACCAGCAAAAAATTCAAATCCGGTTGAAACGTCAAATACTTGGCCGTGATGGTAAACAAAAAGACCGCTAAAAGCGTCATCACAGTCCAGGGTATATATTTTAACGCCTTGACCATCTGTTTCTTAATACAATAAACGACAAAAAACGTTCATATAAAAATTATTAATCAATTTTAACTTTTCTGTCATTCTGCAATTCAATAATACAACAAGCTAAAAATAGTAACAAAAAATCCCGAAAGAAATTCTCCCGGGATTTTTAAATGTATGTGTTAAAAGATTATTTGATTATTTCAATGGGATATCGCTTTTCAATTCTTCACCGCCTTCCAAAGAAAAATCTCTCTCTCTTCCAAATATTTTTGGTGCTAAAGTGTCTTCATAAACTTTGCCGTACTTCACTTTAATATCTCCTCTTAGTTCAAATTGATCTCTACCAGATTTTAACCAAATTTTAAACTTATCTGGAGAACCGTGTGTTCTGTATGACGCATCAGAATTGATCATTCCTCCATTCTGATCTAGAATTACGTATTGAGGTTGACTATTCTTCTTAAATACTTGCGACTGGAAATCAGCCCATTTGTCACCATAAGTTTCAAGTTTTCTTCCTGAGAATGGAGAAGTTTCTGCGACAGGTAAAGGTTCACGATCATCAACATAAAGAGATGCAATTACAAAATCTTTATCCATTAATTCATGAACTTTTTCATCTGACCATACATTGTTTTCCATTTTTCTGCAATTCACACAATTTTCACCAGTGAAGTCAATCATTATTGGTTTTCCGGTTTCTTCAGAATATTTTTCAGCATCCTCAAAATCATGGAATACAACTAAATTATGCTCATAACTTGCTCCATCAGGTAATGGTGGTGCTGAGCCATGAATACCATAAGGAATTTCACTGTAATGTTCAGGAGGTAATAGAGCTGAGAAATACTTTACAGGCGCACCCCACATTCCGGGAAGTAAATACAAACTGAATATAATTGCAACAATTCCTGTTACCGCTCTAAATGTTCCAATTCCTTCTGTAGGAGTATCGTGTTTAGTTCTGAAGATTCCAAAAAGATAGAGTCCCATTACTAAGAATATTCCTACCCAGATAGCGATAAATAATTCTCTTTCCAAAAGGTGTGCATCCCAATAAATATCTGCAACAGATAAGAATTTGAATGCTAATGCTAATTCAAGCAATCCTAAAACTACTTTAACGTTATTTAGCCATCCTCCTGATTTTGGAAGTGAATTTAACCAGCCAGGGAAGATTGCAAAAAGAGCAAATGGAAGTCCAAGAGCAACACCAAAACCAGCCATTCCAACTGTTAAGTTCCAAGCTCCACCTGATGCTGAAGAAGCACTAGCTAGCAAACCTCCTAATATTGGTCCCGTACAAGAGAAAGATACCAAAGCCAATGTTAGCGCCATAAAGAAGATACCAATAATCCCTCCTAAATTTGATTTTTTATCAGCACTGTTGGTAAGTTTACTTGGCATTGTTATTTCAAAAGCACCAAGGAATGAAATAGCAAACAATGTTAGCATTGCAAAAAAGAACAAATTAAGAGGTCCGTGAGTTCCAATTCCATTTAATATACTTGGGTCTAATTTGTCAATGAGGTGAAATGGTAGACTGAGTAATACGTAAATCAGAAAAATGAACGTTCCGTACATTATACCTCTGAATAAACCTTTTTTTCTGTCTTCAGATCCTTTGGTGAAAAATGATACTGTCATTGGTATCATAGGGAATACACAAGGGGTTAAAAGAGCTAATAATCCTCCTCCAAATGCTAAAAAGAATATTCCCCAGTAAGATCTTCCAGTTACACCATCTGAATTTTCAGAATAAAATGCTTCCGCAAGAGGAATTTCAAGTTCGGTAGGTAATGATTGAAAAATGTTTCCGTTGGTGTCTATTGCAGCAAAATTTATAGATACGTTTACTATTTGGGCGGAATCTTTAGGATCAATTTTGATTTTTTGCGTGAAAGATCCTCTGTCAAACACATTTACCAAAACTTTGCTCAGTCCAAAAATGCTTGAATCTTTGAATTCTGGAGTTGAAATGTCTCCAACTTTTTCGAACTCCCCTTTAATATCAATATTCAATGGGTTTGAGCTTTTGTCACCCATTAAAAAGTACTCAACACCATTGATAATAGGAGTTACCACGATTTCATAATCCGTTTTATTTGAGTAAGTCGCAAAAGCTTGAAATCCTATGGGAGATTTTAATAAGGCTTCGTTTCCTTCTTCTTCGACATCCGCTCCTTCTTCAGTATCATTTTCACCAGTATCACCAGTTTCCTCTTCAGTGGTGCCCGAATTATTGCCAGATGCGCCTTTGATTTTAAATTCATGATCTCTCCATTGTGGTGCAAAACAAGCTGTTTTACACGCCATGAAGCTATACTCCATTTTAATAGTGAAGTCTTCTTTTGATTTTATTTTAATGCGTTGTTTGAATTTTGCTTTTTCTCCGGGAAAATATTTCTCAGGATATCCATCAGACTCATGTTCTTCAGCTCCGTATTCTTTGGTAGAACCTACTAACTCAAACTTATCACTCTTTTCAAAATCAAATGAAGTAGGAAATGCGACGGCTCCGTCCGGTTGAACTTGTGAGTAGATGTGCCAGTGATCTTTTTGATCAACGGTCATGTTTAAAATGGCTTCATCTCCTTCATAAGTAACTGAAAAATGCCAGGTGATTACCTCGTCAATAGAGTCGGGCATATCGTCCTGTGCTTTTACAAATTGGGGGATAAGTGCGATCGCAAGAAATAAGAACAAGTTTTTGAACATGGTACTAAATAATTTGTGTGTACCAAAATTACGAGAAAAGTCGATTTAAGTTGTTTTGAATTGTATTTTATTATTGGATTTCTAAAAACTAAAAAAGCGGCACATGGCCGCTTTTTTTAACAATTTTTTAAGTTGATTATACAAATCTTATATCAACTATCCTTGAAATGGGAATCCAAACACCTCCTTTAAGGCATATAAACTTGTTTCCAGTAGCCCAAATTGTAGTTTGAACTGCTTTTAATCCACTATCCGAATAAAATTCAATGTGAAATTTTACTTTACCAAGATTCCCTAAATGTGTCGCTTGCTCTAATTTCGCTCTAAGTTTTGGATCCTGGTCGAATGGTACGGTATTTTTAAAGGATAATTCAGGTATCGATTCCTTTTCAACTCTTACTGGTGTTAGCATTTCTTGCATAAAATTTTGAGTTTAATAAAAGAAATTGTCCCTCGGATTTTAAACTCGCCGGGTAAATTCTTAAGGTTTTAGAATCAACAATTTAATGAATTGAAATGAATTAAACAAATTTTTTAGGACACAAAAAAGCCCAGCACGAACATGCTGGGCTTCCAAATATTTTAATTTAGGATAGTTTATTTTTCAATATAAGTTTGCATAAACTCTTCTCTTGGAACATCTGTTCCGTCTACGCTAACAGTCTGAACTTGCAATGATGCAAGGTATCTGTGAATTACTTTTCTTGACATAGCATCATCCTGAATCAAAGTAATTGTAACATTGTGTTGTCCGTTGTCTGCTACTGCGTCAATAGTAAAGTAGTCAGTATAGTATCCTGCGTTGTCGTTAATTGATGATTCAGAAATTGTTTCATCAAAATTAAAGTGAAACACTGTAGTAGTATTCTTATCATAGTTGGCCATGTCCTCAGTAAAAGTAACTGGTGACTGAGCAAATGTGAATGCTCCCAACATCAATCCAAACGCTAATCCTAAAATCTTTTTCATTATAAATTGTTTTAAGTTCTTAAGCCCGTCGAAGCTTAGTTTTTTCTTATTCTATAGGCCTCAGAGGGGTTTAGTTCTCTAAATGTCCAACCTTTAGACGCAAAATGGATGCCAAAGGTTGACCGAAGATATGAAATTTATTTTTTCATACTCCATCAAATTTCATAAATCCTTGCTATTATTGATGTTGTGAAAGGTAAAACGAGCTTAAAGAAAAGATTTTCATCTGATAAAATTGAAGCCGGATGTGATGAGGCAGGACGTGGATGCTTGGCGGGTCCGGTAGTTGCAGCTGCCGTAATTTTACCTGATAATTTCAGTCATAAGTTGTTAAATGATTCAAAGAAGATGACTGATATTCAACGAAATAATCTTTTTCCGATTATAAAAAAACACGCTTTGGCTTTTGGGGTTGGAATAGTTGATAATCAGGAGATTGATCAAATAAATATTCTCAATGCTTCTTTTTTGGCCATGCACCGAGCAATAGATCAATTGTCTACAATCCCTGAGTTGCTATTGATTGATGGTAATAGATTTAATCCCTATAAAAATATTGCACACGAATGCATTATCAAAGGGGATGGAAAATTTAGATCAATTGCTGCTGCCTCAGTTTTAGCAAAAGTAACCAGAGATAGATTGATGGAAGAGGCTGCTGAGAAATATCCTCAATACGATTGGAAAAACAACAAAGGATACCCTACAACAAAGCACAGACAAGCAATTTTTAAGCATGGAGCAACTGATTTACACCGAATGTCTTTCAAGTTGCTGCCTGATGAGCAATTGAAGTTGCCTCTTTAATTTCACATTTGGCTGTGCATATTCTTCTTTTTACATTGGATTTTGAGTCACTCAAGTCAGTACTTTTGGTTAAATGGCTAAGTCTAGACTGGTTTTAAGATGGATAGTGAGCGCAATTCTCCTGGTGGTTTTTGTGTCAATTGCTTATTTGTTATATCACAAGCAACAATTAAAATTAAACTTTCAATCTTTTGAACTTGAAAATGCTGAGGCATCTGTTATTGTACCAGATGTCAATCGGCTAGTGGATAAAATAGAATCCGTAAATGATCTGGGAATTCAAAATTGGCCAAATGATTTGGCATCTGCATTAAATGAAGGGATCACACACAAGGACTTTTCTTATAACAGAGAATTATCTCAAGGTCTCTATCTTTCAATTTCACAAGATGATTTTGTGGTTGTTTTAAATACAACTGCTTCGGTTAATTCAATTTTAGATGTTGTTCAAAATGAATTTGAAGTTAAGGTGACAGAAGATGATGGTAAGGCAACGATTAATGGAGTGGAACTGAATTACGAGCATTTTGGAAATTATCTTGCTTTTTCAAATACATCAATTAGTCCAAAACAACTAGTGAATAAACCTTATTTTGGGAATGCGGATTATGTGGTGTTTGATAAAGAAAATGTAGGAGGAGTAAAGCATATTTTATCCAGAAAATACCACTACAGCATGTGGGAAGAAAAAAAGGGGTACATCAAAGGTAGACCGGTATCTCATCACTCCTTTTTTAGCGAAGTTCCAACTGTTTTTGATTCATTGATATTTTATGGAAGTACCAGGTTTGATGAGGATGTAAATACCTATTTTAATTCTCCGGCAGATCAAAGTTTTGCTTGGTTATCTGAAGGACTCTTAATAATTAAATCCGGTGAAAATGAAATTCTCATTGGTAAACAAGGTGATGCCCGTGACTTAAAATTAATGCTGGAAGAACAAACGTTGGATAGTAAAGAAGACAGTGCAAGCTTGAACTATTTCAACATTGGAAATTTTAAAATTCTACCTTTTGTTTCTGTATTTAATTGGACTGAAGCAATTCCTGAATTGAGGAATGAAATGAAATTTTACACTGAGCACAAAAATTTCAATGTTATGGCTAATTCTATTCCTGCCATGCGTTGGTATTTGGGTCAAATCCAGCTGGGAAATCTTTTAGGTGAAAATGAGCAATTGTTTGGTGTATATGATGATTGTTTACCTGAATTAGCTCATTACATTAACATGACAAAACAAGATAATGGGGGATATAATTGTAGCAGTAATATTTATCAGCTGGATAGTAGCTGCATAGTTTCTTATGTTGCGGCAAATGAGCAAAAGGTACAAATGGAAGGGGTGGAGATAGTACATAATTTTGCCGTAGACATTGTTCCTGATAACATCCAGGTTTTTCAGCAAAACAAAAAGAGCTACGTATTATTGAATAATAGTAATAAGGTGCAATTGTATGCCGTAGATGGTGAGAGAGAATGGGCGCTTCAACTTTCAACGCCATTAATTGAGAAGCCTCAAATTGTAGATTTTGAGAATGATGGTTTCAAAGAATATGTATTCTTCCAGTCTAATCAAATAGATATTGTAAAAAGTGATGGTAAGTCGCTAAATGGATTCCCAATAATGCTGAATGGAAATAGTAAAGCCGGTTTAGCAGTTAATTATGACAACAAATTCAATTGGAGGTTATTGGTGAATGTAGACAATACAGTTAAGGTGTATAGTGAAGAGGGAAAGTTAGTAGAAGGATGGGTGTTTAATGGAATGCAGTCTGGTATAAAAGGAAAGATTTATCATGTAATTACTAAGGGTAAAGATATTATCACCTTTAAAGATGACGGAAATAAACAGCATGTTTTAAATAGGAGAGGAGAATATCGATTTGACAAGGAAGTGAATTTTAAATTGCCAAATGAAACTGATTTTGTTGTGGGTAGTTTGGAATCTGCATTAAGAAAAATGGGATATAAAGATGGTTATATCTATAACTATTATATTTTGGACGGAACAAAGGACTCAGTCATTGTAGATCAGAAGGTTACACCAATAAAAACATACTGGGAATACAATCAGGGAAATCCATTGCTAATTATAGAGGAACCAGGGCGCTTATTGATTGTAAATCAGTTTGGTTATGTGATGAGTGAAGTGCTAAAACCTAATCAAACTAACGATTTCGTTGGATTAGTAGGTGAGAAAGACTTCGGCTTCATGTTCTCTGATAATTCTCAGAATAGTATATATTTGTTAAATAACTACGGAAAAATGATACTACCTAACGCTATTGAGGGATCTTACGTTAGTGTCATAAACGGTAATTTACTTTACACCTTCTCCGGAAGTAGTGTGAAGGCATATAAAATAGCTGAATAACATGAAAAAATCGATTACGAAACTACTACTCGTAATTGCTGCGTTTATAGCAAATCCGGCAATTTCACAAGATTATTTAGGGTTTAGACAGAGTAATTACTCTGGGATCAATGGAGTAGATCTTAACCCGGCAACTTTAGCTGACAGTAGGTTAGTTGCAGATGTGGTATTAGGTGGTGTATCCTTTACAGGGTATAACAACCATTTGTTTTTTAACACTTACCAAATGCCTTATTGGTGGACCCAATCATTTGATAGCAGTGATCCTGCTGTAAATGCTTGGATGAATGATACGTTTGACGACGGAAGAAGTCAATTTGGAATTATTCCTGCTGATTCTGTAAACTACTACAAAGGGTTGAATCAAGGTAACATCTTCACCTTTGCTAATCCTGAAGGTACTCCTAGAACTGCCTTTATGCATTCTACGGTAGAAGTATTAAACTTTATGTTCTCTTTTAATAAGGAACATGAAATGGGGATCGGTGTTCAAATAAGAAACAGAACAATGGTGAATTTAGATCACCTGGCTCCTGAGCTTTTAACCTTGGCTACAAACAGTTTAGAGTATCCTGATTTATGGAACCTAAACTTGAGTAACCAATTGTTAAACCTTTCAATGAACTCTTGGAATGAGTACAATGTAGGTTTCGGTATGAAATTATACGATAGTGGAGAACACTACATTAAAGGTGGTATCAAGCTTAAATTCTTACAAGGAATCACTTCTTTCTACTTGTACACAGATGAGGTAGATTATAACTTTCTAAATGCTGATACGGCCAACACAGTTAAAGGTAACTTTAACTATGGTTATTCTGCCAATATTGATCAACACTTTGATGCAAACAATACGCAGTATACAGGAATTAACAGTTTTACTCAGGATGTACTTTTCAATATGGCCTCTAAACTTGGATTTGGTGGTGATATAGGTATCGTATATGAATGGAGACCTAATTGGAAAGACTACAAATATGACATGGATGGTGAAACTGATTTGTGGAGAAGAGATCAAAATAAATACAAATTGAGATTTGATGTTGCTTTGAATGATTTGGGTGGAATGAGATATCTTAAATCTGATAACTCAAGAAACTTCAACGTTGATGCAACAATTCTAGATTTAGCTGATTTTGAAGACAGTGATGGATTAGAAACATTTAATGCCAACGTAGACACTTTGGTAATGAATGGTGGAGCTGAATATGCAAATGATGACAGAACTTACTACATGAATCTGCCTACTCACGTAAATGTTGGTATGGACTGGAATATTTGGAAAGATTTTTACTTGAGAGCAAACGGGATGATTGGATTCCAAATGAATAAAGATGCTCACAAAGTGAGATATCCAACTTCTGTTTCATTAACTCCAAGATATGACTTTATGTGGGCTGGAATTTCTGCTCCAATGTCATACAGTGGCTTAACAGGATTTAGAGTTGGATTAGGATTAAGAATGGGACCTATCATTGTAGGTGTTGGTGACATGAAATGGTTGTTCGCTCCTACAAAAGACAAAGAAGTAAGAGGTGCTGATGTTTATGCAGCTTTAAAAGTTCCGGTATTATTCACTCATCCTAAAGATTTGGATAATGATAAAGTATCTGATAAACTTGATTTGTGTTTAGAAACTCCTGGTGTTTGGGAATTCATGGGATGTCCTGATACAGATATGGATGGAATCCAGGATTCAGAAGATGCTTGTCCTACTGAAGCTGGTCCTAAAGAATTTAACGGATGTCCAGATAGAGATGGAGATAAAATCATTGACAAAGAAGATCAATGTCCAGATGATGCAGGTTTAGCTGAATTTAACGGATGTCCAGATAGAGATGGTGACAGAATTATTGACAAAAATGACGATTGTCCTGATGTTGCAGGTCTAGAGATTTTCAACGGATGTCCTGATACTGACGGAGACGGATTGAAAGATTCTGATGACTTATGTCCAGAGGTTGCAGGACCTAAAGAAAACCAAGGTTGTCCGGATTCAGATAATGACGGAATCTTTGATTACTTAGATTCTTGTCCTCTTGAAGCAGGACCGGAAGAAAACAGAGGTTGTCCATGGCCTGATACAGATAAAGATGGCTTACTTGATAAAGACGATAAGTGTCCTTACAATGCAGGTCCTCCTGAAAATGATGGTTGTCCTTACACTGATACAGATGGTGATGGTGTAATTGACAAAGAAGACGAATGTGTTAATACTCCTGGTCCAGCTGAGAACAAAGGATGTCCGGTAGTTGACTTAGAAGTATTGAAACGTGCATTTGACAACTTACAGTTTGAAACTGCAAAAGCAATTATCCTACAAAGTTCATATGAGTCACTTGAAGACTTAGCGAGCTACTTGGTAGACAACCCTGACTTTAGATTGAAAATCGCTGGTCACACAGATAGTCAAGGTGCTGCTCAAGCTAACTTGATCTTATCTAAGAAACGTGCTGAAGCAGTAAGAGATTTCTTAGAGTCAAGAGGAGTTGCAAGCGACAGAATGATTGTTCAATTCTACGGAGAAGAGAAACCAATCGATACGAATGATACGCCTGAAGGTAGAGCGAAAAACAGACGTGTTGAGATGGAAGTAATTTTCGAATAGTAGATTACACAAATAAATTAAGTAAACGCTCTTGTCTTTATAGGCAAGAGCGTTTTTTCTGTTACTTATTAAGATCATTTGCCTTATATTTAAAACCTAATCACTTGCAATGAGTAAATATCTACCCTTTCTGTTTTTATTGTTTTTAATTTCTTGTGGATCTGAACCTGAGGTCACTTTAACAGAAGAGGAGATTGATGAGTATGTAGAAGAGTGTTTAGATACTTCCGTTGTCTATGATGTAGTTTATGGTCTAAGGTTTTCGAAAAATGCAGAGAGTTATCAGGTAAACGAATACAGTTTAAATGATACTTCAGTATTATTTACAACGCAAGAAGTAACGGAAACCAGCACCATTCAAATTGATATTTTCTATAAAGATTCATTACCTGTTTTTTACAAGGAGTTAAGATATGATTATCCTAACGGAGTTACAGAAATGACTGAGCGCAAGATTTATTTGGGAAATCAAATAGTTCAAGCTGCTTACGAGAGAAAGGCAGGAGAAGATGAGGATATTAATGATAAGGAGTACACTACTATTTCTATAAGGTATGATCAGTTGGATTTTCAAAGGCCAAAGGATGCCATCTTGCAGAAAGGCGATTATGAAATGAAGTACGGAGAGTTTTTAATCATCAATCCGGATTCATATTTAATACTTGAAAACGATAAAAGTGGCTATGGTATAGCATTGTTTATCCTTCAAGGAGATATGCTCTTAGATGAGCTATATGGTAACCCTGAAAAGTATAGAGGAAAAGCGGTTTTTGCTCATCATGAATTCATGACCATTAATGGAATTGAGCGAATGATCTACCGCGGGGGAATCGTAAAAGAAACTGACTAATCCGGTGAAATAGTTAGGGTAGTAATTCTTTGTACTCCACCAAGTGTTTTGCTATTGATAGTTACTTTGAATACTGCATTACCTTTAGAGGTTAGCTCACCAATAAAATAATCGCTTTGCCCTGAAGATCCTTTATGAATAACTTCAAAACTTGAAACAGGATGATCCGCAAAGAATGTTTTTAGAATTTGTTCAGCTTGCGATTTAGAATACAAGTCAGATTTGCCATCTATTGAAAGGTCAACATTGTCATTAAAACTAGTAGCAATTACTTCTGCTTTACCATTTTTAAATGCAGTAATCATCTTTGCTTCAAATGACTGTTGCTGTTGTATAGTAGTTTCTGCCCGTGCAGCAGGTACTTCATCAATTTTAGTAAATTCATGTTCACTTGGCTGAGCAAAACTCATAAAGCCAAGAAAAATAGCGATCAGGGTAAAGTAATGTTTCATCCGTCCTCTTATCTAATAGTTTGCTTAATTTTATCACTGATATGCAGCAAAAATTGAGCCATAATTAAATTCTGAGCCGTGAAGATAAAAATAATAGCAGTTGGTAAGACGCACAAGTCATTTTTGGTAGATGGAGAAAAGGAGTATGAAGGACGTTTAAAGCACTATATAAAGTTAGAGCAAGTTGTAATTCCTGATATCAAAAATGCCAAGAACAAAACGGAGGAGCAGTTAAAAATTGAGGAGGGTCAGATGATTCTACAACATGTAGAAAAAGGTGGCATTTTGGTGTTATTGGATGAAAAAGGTAAACAGTATAGTTCAGTTGAGTTTTCAAAATGGCTTCAAAATAAGATGAATCAAGGGGTGAGGCATATAACCTTTGTGGTCGGTGGACCGTATGGATTCAGTGATGAGGTATATGAAGCCGCTCAAGAAAAATTGTCCTTATCTAAAATGACATTTTCTCATCAAATGATAAGAATGTTGTTTTTAGAGCAATTGTATAGGGGGTTTTCAATTTTAAAAGGTGAACCTTATCATCACGAATAGTAGGCTAAATGAATGGTGGAGTTTACGATCTAGGGATATTTGACTGGGCACTTTTTTTTGTGTACTTCTTCCTGTTATTCCTATTGGTCGTGGCTTACAAAGGATTTAAGGTTAGTCAAGAAATTTACAAGCGATTTTTCATTTCAGGCTTTTTAATCAAAGTAGTGGGAAGTATGGCCTTTGCCTTGTTATTTATCTACTATTACGGCTTTGGAGATACATTTTTATATCATAAGGGAGCAACAATATTAAGTGAAGCCTTGGCACAGGATCCGGTCACTTATTTCAGATTATTATTTTCTGAACACGGAAATTTACCACCTGATTTGCAGGAATATGCTGCGCGTATTTCATATTCAAGAACCCAGGAAGAATGGTTTATGGTAAAACTTACCTCCATGTTCAATTTTATATCATTTGGTTCTTATGTGATTACCACCCTTTTTATGAGTCTCATTTCTTTTTTTGGAAGTTGGAAACTCTTTCAAGTAATGGCAGACATCTTTCCTGAGAAAAAGAAAGTCTGTTTTTATATTGTGTTTTTATTGCCAAGTGTGTTATTCTGGGGAGGAGGGATTTTGAAAGACACCATTTCAATGGCGGCAATTAATTTGCTGATCTACACTACTTATTTTATGATTTATAAGAGGCAGTATCAGCGAAAACACTTCTTTTATTTATTAGTTGGAATATTCTTTTTGTTAAACTTAAAACTGTATATTTTACTTTCGTTTTTACCTGCAATGGCTTTAGGGATTTACAATAATTTTAAGAATAGGATTAATTCAGAAGTTATTAGTTTTGCCTTGAGACCTTTTTTAGTATTAACAATTGCCGCATCCAGTTATTTTATAACTACCTTCTTGGGGGATGTAAATAAAAAGTATGCAGTAGATAATCTTGAAGAACAAGCAAAAGGGTTTCATACCTGGCATGTAACTACAGCAGGTTCTGCCTACACTCTTGGAGAGATTGAATACACTCCTCTAGGTGTTTTGAAAAAAGTTCCGGCCGCTTTAAATGTTACTTTTTTTCGTCCATATTTATGGGAATCTAGAAATCCAATCATGTTAATAGGGGCTGCAGAAAGTGCTTTTTTACTTTTATTAACCATATATGCATTATGGTTGTGGGGGTTTAAAATTTTCAAAGCAATTTCATCTAACTCTCTTCTGGTAACCCTATTGATTTTTATTCTGATTTTTGGATTTGCAGTAGGATTTACCAGCTACAATTTTGGGGCATTGGCCAGATACAAGATTCCAATAACGAGTCTTATATTTTTTGTAGTTTATTATCTAATTTATCAGAAAAGAACAATTGATCAAGCTAGTCGAGTCTGATAGAATTCTATAGTGTCTTTAACCATTCTGTCTAAACAAAAATGCTGTTTGAGCATTTCATATGCATTTTCAACAAAAGTTGAAGCTTCTTCTTTGTTATTGAAAATTCGCAATACATATTCCTTTAACTCTTCCTTGCTAAAAGCACTTGCCAATAAACCTGTTTGTTCATGTTTAACAAGCTCATTGCAGCCAATTGCATCAAAAGTTACTACAGGAACCTTTGCATTAAAGGCTTCAAATATTACCAAAGGCAATCCTTCTGAATAAGAAGGGAATAAAGCCACATCTGAGGCGGATAAATATTTTTCTACTTCAGACTTGAAACCTAGGAATTGAACATGTTCAGATATTCCAAGTTGATTTGTTTGACCTTCCAGATTTTGTCTCAATTCTCCATCTCCCAATATGATTAACTGTACATCTGGAATGGCTTCAATTATCTCAGGCATTATCTCAAGTGCAAAATGATGCCCTTTTCGCTCAATTAATCTACCAACAATGATGATTTGGTTTTTTGAAAACCTGTAGTTAGATTGGTCAAATGAGGGTATTTCAGGATAGTCAAAACCATGCTGAATGACATCCATACTTCCTTTTGAAATTAATTTTCCTCTTTCATAAAAGTCAACTAAACCATAAGAACAGGCGTAAGATCTATCTAGTTTTTTGTGAGTGTATTTAAACAGTCTATAATACAGATTGATCGGTAGCTTTTCAGCTTGATTACAAAACTTCACATAGGTATCTTCATGATAACCATGCTTAGTTGAAATAACCACGGCTTTTTTATTCAAATACTGTTTTACGATAGCGCCCCAAAAATCTGCATAAATTAAGTGAGTATGAATAATATCGTAATTTTTAGACTTGTAGAGCTTGTTAATGGAACGTGGTATTTTTATTGAACCATAACTTTTTACCTTGAGTTTAAAATAAGGAATGTTGTTCTCTTCCAAAAGCTTAAAAAATTGCTCTGCTCCGGCAATATTCTTTTCTTTATAGACACAATACACAGCACAATCAACTCCTTTTTTTATCAGTGCAGGTAACAAGGCAAGAAAATATTTTTCAGATCCTGCAACACCCTCAATATTTTGAACTGTGAGTACTTTCATTATTTACGATACTTCGCTTTTAGCAATCGGTTTTTTAATTTTGTTGGCAGTAACTTTTTGAAATTAACTACCAAAAAACCTTTTATAATATTACCTATAAAGTAAGGGTGAATTTTAAAACGATTGTTTAATTTTTTATTGATTTTATAAACTTCTGCAGTTGCCTTATGTCGCTTGTCATCTGAAACTCCGCCTGCTTCAATTTTACAAATAACTTTTTGAAGATATTTAAACTTGCGTCCTTCTTTATAATAAGAAAATAGCTGTTCAAAATCAGCACAGTATTTAAGATTTAAATCAAATGGATGATTTGTCAGCAATTGCTTTTTTACCAATACAGCTTGATGGGTGAATGGAAGGCTTTTCCAAATGCTTTCAATGTTTCTGCATTTCATAATTCTTTCAAATCCATCTTCGTAAGCTATGGCACTATCACCGAACAAAACATCAACTTCATAGCTAAAGTCTTCTTCACTTATGCTCTCCTCATTAAAAAATTCGTCACCTGCATTCATGAATATAACCCAATCTCCTTTGGCTTTTAAAATCCCCTTGTTCATGGCGTCATAAATTCCATTATCCGCTTCTGAAACAATTTGAAGAGGGTGATTTTTAAAATTATCCAGATAATTTAGACTTTCATCAGTGGATTTGCCATCAATTATGATATGCTCATAATTTTTAAAGTTTAAAGAGGCTACACTAGGCAGGGTTTTCTTTAATCCTTGCAGATTATTATAAGTAATGGTTATTATTGACAGTGTTGGAGATTGCAAGACTTCTTTAAAGCGGTATATTTGCAAATATACAATAAAGCCAAATGTTCGTATTGCTAGATAAAATTGTTCTTAAATTAATGAGAACGGCGGGAGTAAAATCCAACCTCAAAATTAGACGTGGTCCAATGAAAGGGGTGAAATGGAGTACAATGGTTCCCGATAGCAGATACCTATTGGGTATATACGAATCAGATTTAACGGAGAAGATAATATCAGCAGTGACAGATGGTAAGCGACTTGTAGACATTGGAGCAAATGCCGGTTATTTTTCACTTGTTGCTTCCAAGTATGGTCATAAGGAATTGAGTCATATTGCTGCAGAACCATTCCCTGCTAATGTTCAATTAATCCAGGAACATTTAAAGATTAATAACATAAGTAATGTTGTGATTGAAGCTTCTGCGATAGCAGATAAAAATGGTGAAGTTGAATTTTCTAACACAGATAATTTGGCCGCTAACACTTATAAATCTGAATCATCAATTCATAAAGAAAATCTCATAAAACTGAATGCAATTGACTTGAATACATTGAGTGAAAAGTATGATTTGAAAGACAATTGTTTTATGAAAATTGATGTGGAGGGTGCAGAATTTGATGTTCTCCAGGGAGGGAAAGCATATCTAGAGAAATTTCATCCAGAGATTGTTTTGGCTACTCATGATTGTCATGTTAAAGGTGTAAAGGAGAAATGTCTAAATTTTTTAATGGATTTAGGTTACTCATGCCAACCAATAATTGATGAAAAACCGATACCAGGGCAAGAAGACTTTTTGTGTTCCTTTGCTAATTAAATTCTTTTCGCAGATAAATTAATATTGAAGGTTTTATCTGGCTGCACATTATCTTTTAAAAGCTTAGTGCTATAATTAACGTTTTCCATATACACTGCGCACATGGTATTTGAGATGTGATACAAGTTTTTATGTTTATCCTTAGGAATGCCATCTAAAATCCCATGAAGTACAGATGCTCTTACATTTTCAGTATTAAAAGAGTAGTCATGCCATACTATGATAGAGTTTTCATCTTTTCTCAGATCAAAAGTTTTGGAAGTGTCATTTTTTACTCCTTCATAAGTATGATCGCCATCTATAAATATTAGATCAAATTTCTTTTCAAATTTGCTAAAATCAAAAGTGTGCGAGTTTTGATAAAATGATGTCAGATTCTTAATCTCTTTTGAAAATAGACCATGAGCCTTAATGTTTCCCTCATTAAAATTCATAGCTTTCATTTCTTCTTTAGACAAGGTTAAAGAAGTACAATGTTTGGCTACGCTTGCTACATTGAATAAGCTTTCACCCCTAAAGCTACCTATTTCTAAATACTCACAGTTTTCAAACTTTTTAGCTAATGATTTTAAAAGTATGATATCTGTAATTAAAGATGTACCCGGTAAAAACGAGTAATTGACAATTTCTTCTTCCATATTAGGGATAAGATCCAAAATATCAATTGTTGGTAAGCGTCTGATCCCATGCTGAGTTGAATTTTGAGCGTCATGTCTTTTTTCATGCTGGGCAATAATTCCTGATTTAATTACTGTAAGTGGCTTTGACAATAAAAGTTTAATTGCTCCTATTTTAGACATGTTTATTGTATTAAGTTAGCTTTAATCCAGTCAAGATCCTTATTCCACCATGGATCATTAAGGATTTCTTTGATCTTACTCTCTTCAAATTTATATTTTTTATGTTTAGCCGGAACACCAGCGACAATACTATATGGTTCAACATCATTAATTACCACCGCTCCAGCCGCAATTACCGCTCCATCACCAATTGTAACGCCATCCAAAACAATTGCTCCTGCGCCAATCCAAACGTCATTGCCAATATTTATCTCCTCAAATTCACTGAATTTACTCTCTTTTAAAAGTGAAAAACCAATCTGAGGTCTACTTGAATAAAATAAAGGATGACTAGAGATAAATTCACCTGTTGGATGCTTGCCCAGACCAATTTGAGTGTATGGACCAATGGCGCAAAACTTTCCAATTTTGGTATTTCTTATTAATGTGCCCTCACTAATGTAAGTATAGCACAGTACCTCACTATTGAATATAGACACTCTATTTCCCAAAGCCACATTTTTACCAAAAGTTGCCTTGCGAAGTTCATTATTGCTTCCTATTAAAAGCTTCTTAGATCTTAGCTTATGTTTTATCGCGAACCAATAATTTATCAGAGTTTTGAGGCCTGGTAAATTTGCTAAACTGTTTCTCATTTTGTGCGAGCTTTTCCTCAAATATTTTTAAATACTGAGGAGTTAGATGTTCAAATGTGTAGTTCTCAAGGGTTCTTTTTTGACCTGCTTTGGCTATTTTAAGTCTTTCTTCTTCGTTGGCCAGGTAATAATTGATTTTTTCAACAGCATCTGCTGCAGATGTATAACATATAATTTCTTCTCCGGGGATAAATAATTCTCTAATACTAGGTGAGTCTTCGGTAATTAGTAAGGTGCCAACACCTGTTGCTTCAAAGAGTCTCATATTAACGGCATGTCCGTATGAAATGTCTCCATGAGCGTTAAATGTAATCTTGCTATTTGACATCACATTTAACATGTCTTTTCCCCAGGCTTCTCCTTCATATCTTTTTGTGAAAATCCACAGGTACTTCATTTGTTTAAGTACATTTTTAATTGGATTTTTACTTTTAAAACCATACCCCCAAAGCTTAATTGGTGTTTTTTTAACCAATTCTTTAAGAATTTCTTCACGTTTTCTATGATATCCTCCTATTCCGCCAACAAAGGATACTTCTATATTGTTATCCTTGTCTAAAAAAGGAAGCTTTTTATGATCAAATACAGCATGGGTTAGGGTGCACGATTTACCTATACTTTTAAAGTAATCGTAATGAGGTTCAAACAAAGTGAATATATGGTCAACATGTTTTAATTCCAATGACTCCCTGTCAAAAGGGCACGAAATCCAGGCAAAAATTCTACCTACATGAGGTTTAATGTTTTCCAGAAAATCTGTGTAATATTCAAAATTACTTGTCGTGTAAAAAATATCAGGTTTAAATGATTTAACCTGCAATTCGGGAATTGTAAACTGCCAGTCTTTATCAAAGTCCGCATTATTTTCTTTGGCCCATTGCTCCTGAACTATTCTGATGTTTGGGGTGATAAAGGTTACTTCGTGTCCCTCTTCCCTCATTAAATCAACAAAAGGAGCAAAAAAATTGGTGGATTCAAACAAAACCAAATCCAACATTTTCTCATAATTGGTGAGTGATTTGCTCAAGATCTTTTGCTCAATATCGGCAACATGATTGTCATTATATTGAACAAAAAATACAATTTTCATGTGGGCTCTTAAGTTGATAACGGTTAATTAAGGATCATTAACTATTTAGAAAAAGGGTAATGCAAGATACAAAGAATATGGATAAATGTCCAAACTACTGGAATTTAATCAGCATGATTCATAGTAGTGACCAAAAGAATTGACTTATTTCCTTATAGGATACTTTTCGTATAATTGATTTTCACCTTTAAGTAAATTTTCAAAGGTTTTAAGATAGTAAGGCGCTATCTTTTTGAAGGTATAATTATTTAGGGTCTTTTGCTGTCCTGATTTTGCAATTTTCTCTCGCTCTTCATTATGTGTCAGGTAATACCTGATTTTATCTAAAGCGTCTTGATGATTTTCATAGCAAACTAAATCTTTTCCCGGTTCAAAAAAATCTTCAATACCAGGAAATTTTTCTGTAATTAAAAGAGTACCTACGCCTGTTGCTTCAAACAATCTCATATTAACTGCATGCCCGGTAGCATTATCGCCATGTGCATTTACTGTGATTTTTGATTCGTTAATTATTTTAAGCATGTCTTTTCCCCATGCTTCACCTTGAAAACGCTTAATAAATACCCATCTGTTTTTCAATTGTTTAAGCAAGTTTTTAATTGGATTTTTACTTTTAAATCCATACCCCCATAAAAGAATAGGTGTCGATTTGATTAACTTTTTTAACAAGGCTTCTCTTTTTTTATGAAAGCCACCAACACCTCCTACAAATGAGATGTCTATTTTTTTGTTATAAGTCAATTCATCTAATACTCTATCGTCAAATACGGCATGAACTAAAGTACAAGGAATGTCTTGAGAATTAAAATATTCGTAGTGAGGTTTAAATAAGGTAAAAACATGATCTATATGATCCATTATGAGCGTGTTTTTATCAAATCTGCAAGAAATCCATGCGCATATTTTCTTAACATTTGGTTTTACCTCTTTCAAGAAATCACCATAAAATTCAAAATTGCTTGAGACATACAATATATCTGCTTTGAATTTTTCTATTTGTTTCACAGCTATTTCTTGCGTCCAATTATTTCCAAATTCACAATTGTTCTGTTTTGCCCAAGATCTTTGTATCTCTTCCAAATTTGTAATTATCAGGTCTGTTTCATGTCCTTCAGACTCCATAAACTCTATAAACGGAGCAAAGAAGTTGGTAGACTCGTCAATTACACACTGCAATATATCTTCATAGGTAGTCAAATGCTGTTCGCTTATTTTACCCTTTATTTCAGCATTTTGGCTATCATTATATTTTATGAAGAATTGAATTTTCATTTTCTTCCTGTAAGTTTTAATCTACTTTAAAAATTCAACCTTGATGAACTTAAATGTTAAATAGTTCGTAAATTAGATTTGCAATTATATACGAAATTTATAGCTTCTTGAGTAAAAATAAACCAATATTTGTCACCCAACCAGATCTTCCAGATTTAAATGAATTTGTTGATAAACTATCATTAATTTGGAATTCCAAAATATTGACAAATAATGGACCAAATCATAAAGAATTTGAAGATGCTTTGAAAAAGCATTTAAATGTCCAAAATTTGAGTGTATATTCTAACGGAACTATTGCACTTTTAGCGGCGCTAAAAGCATTAAATTTGAAAGGCAATATTATTACCACTCCTTATAGCTTTGTTGCAACTTCTCATGCTATTATGTGGAATGGACTAACTCCAGTTTTTGCTGATGTATGTGCTCACAATGGAAATTTGAATCCAGAGAAGGTTGAAGAATTGATTGATGAGGAAACTACAGCTATTATGCCTGTTCATGTGTATGGGTATCCGTGTGATATTGACGCGTATGAGAGATTGGCTGAAAAGTATAACTTGAAGATTATTTATGATGCTGCTCATTGTTTTGATATAAAAAGAAAAGATGATAACAAAAGCATTTTATTAGAGGGTGACCTATCAGTATTGAGTTTTCACGCAACTAAAGCTTTTAATTCAATTGAAGGAGGAGCTATAATTTCAAGGGATGCCGGACTAATTGATAAAGTGAACTTACTCAAGAATTTCGGTTTTCGAAATGAAGTTGAGATTGAGGGGATTGGAATTAATGGTAAAATGAATGAGCTTCAAGCAGCTTTTGGAGTATTGCAACTTTCTGATGTCGAGGAAAATATAAGTAAAAGAAAAAAAGTTTTTGAAGCTTATGTTGAATTACTTAGAAATGTTGAAGGAATTAGTGTCTTTACTTCAATTGGAGATTATTGTTCTAACTATTCATACCTTCCTATTTTAGTAAATGAGGAATATCGTTTAAATAGAGATGAATTGTATTTATATCTTAAAGAACATGAAATTTATGCAAGGCGTTATTTCTATCCATTGATTAGTGATTTGGAAGCCTATAAGGAAATACTAACAAATAGAAATAATATTCTTCCAGTTGCAACAGACTTAAGCGAAAAAATATTGTGTTTACCTATTTATTCTTCATTATCAATAGATGAAGTAAAACTCATTTGCAATTTGATAAAATAATTTACATCAAATGTTAATAATTGGTACGGGAGGCTTTGCCACAGAAACTTTAGAAGTGATTTTATCTTTGAATAACAGCGAAGAGGTTGTCTTTTATGATAATATTTTTGATAAAAGGGAGCAATTAATGTTTGGAAAGTTCCAAATTTTACACACGAGGGATGAATTATCAAATCATTTAAGAGATAATTCTGACAATTATGTAATAGGTGTAGGAAATCCACAAAAACGTAAAAAAATATATGCAGAAATTAATGATATGGGCGGAAAGCCTTTTATTGCAATTTCTGCAAAGGCAAATGTTGGTCATTTTAATACAACGATTGGCCAGGGAACAATTGTTTGCGGTGGAACTCAGATAACCAATAATGTAAAAATTGGAAAGGGGTGTTTGATAAATCTAAACGTAACAATAGGTCATGATACTTTGATTGAAGACTTTGTTGAGATTTGTCCCGGGGTAAATATATCAGGGAATTGTAAGATTGGAGAAGGAGTATTTATTGGAACCTCAGCAGTAATATTGCCTGGAATCAAAGTAGGTGAAGAAAGTGTTATTGGAGCAGGCGCAGTAGTAACCAAAGATGTTAAAGCTGGTACTACAGTTGTTGGCATTCCGGCAAAACAAGTGTAATTTGAATCTTCACATTTTTCATAACATCACATTTTTAGACTTTGCAAAACAAGAATTTGAATTAACGAATGAAGATGAAAAATTTGTAATTATTACTGACCAAGAGGATGAAATTGATGATAAAGAGTTCTTTTCGCAATTATCTTTGAGGGAATTTATAAAAATTAATAACCCTCAAAGAATTATAATTCATTATTTGGACGGAGTAAAAGCAAAGCCAATAATTGATTCTGAATATAAAGGTTATATACATTGGTCTGCATGGGGGGCAGATATTTATTCTCCACATTTTGGATTTTCGAAAAAAAGCCTTTACCTAAAAAAAACAAAAAAAATATATCACAAATTAAAGATTCGAAGCCAAGAAAATATTGTTTACAGATCACTCAAACTATTCAGACCAATATTAGGTTTTGCATTCAAACTTAGATACAATCATTTGCACAACTACTATTATGTTGAGCAGCTACTATCTAAAGTAAATAGCTTTTCAACTGTTGTTCCTACCGAGAAAGATATAATTCAACGAAGAGTAAATGGGAATTATAAAGCATTTACATATGGTAATATCAAAACACTTGTACCAGAAAAATTGCGAAAAATGAAAGATATTGAATTGGGAGATCGCATTTTGGTAGGAGGTTCAGCAACTCTTAGTCAAAATCATTTAGATATTTTTGAAATTACAGGATATGAAATAAATGCTGTTATACCTATCAACTATGGAGAGGAGATGTACAAACAGTATCTAATAGATAAATTAAGTGGTTACAAGAACTTTATACTTCTTACTGAACGATTGTCTTACGAATCTTATATCGAATTATTAATGAGTTGCGGATGCCTAATAATGAATCAACTTAGACAGCAATCGGTAGGAAGTATTGTGTTGGGCTTGTTTTTAGGTATGAGAGTTTACTTAAATGCTTCTAATCCGGTTTATAAGTTTCTTGTATCCGAAAATTTTATTGTGTTTGATCTCCAAAAAGATTTTAGTAATTATGGCTGTTCTCCTTTAACTAAGATGGAAATTGAAAAAAACCGAAAATGTTTGTCAGATTACTGGGGTGAAGAATCTTCGGAAAAAAGAATGAGAAATTTTTGGGATTAGGCTTTTTTTATTGACTTGTTAATTAGTGTTTTAAGCTCTGACCAAGTGAAAATTTTACTTAAGTGAATAATAAAAACTATTAAGGTTAATAATAAGAATTTAAGTAATAATTTTTGATAAAAATTATCTAAATCATTGAGGAAGTAATAATTCGTTAAAAGAGTCAATCCAGTTAATGTAATAACGATCAACACTTGACTTTTTACAAATGGAAATTGGTAGTGTCTTTGACTCAATAAGAAATACACAGTTTGATATAATAAGGTAGCTATAAAAGTTGCGAAAGCCGCTCCATATAGTTCGTATTCAGGGATTAACAGGTGATTCAATAAAACATTTAAAAATGAAAATATCACCACGATAATTGAAGTTATTGCTGTTTTCTTTCTAATGGTTAAGCCTGGGGAAAACATGTTCAACCCAATAAAAAATCCGGTAAAAATTAGTATTGGAATTATTTTAGCACTATCGTGGAAATTTTTATCAGTAACTGCTGTTACTATTTCATGTGAGAATATTGAAATAGCAATTACTGAGAATGCTCCAATAGCAAGATAAAGTCTGAAAATTCTCCCTAGTTCTAATTTGGTTTCAGCTTTATCATATTGCTGTAATATTATCGGTCCAATTGCCATTGAAATTCCTGAAATTACGAGTGTAAAAATAGAAGCAAACTTACTCCCCATAGCATAAATACCTAGTTCATTCAAATCAAGATATTCTTTTATATAAATTCTATCAGTAAAATTCATAATTATTGTAGCAATCGCAGCTGGAACTAAAGGAATACTGAAAAGTAAAAGCTTTTTCAGCTTTTTTATATCAATAATAAACCTTAGATACTTTCTTAGTAAAATGATTTGAATTAAGACAAGAGGTGGTACAACAATTAAATAACTGAGATAGATGCTGTCTATGCCATAGTTCTTGTATATTGTAAAGTATAAAATCCCTGTTATTCCAGCAATAGAATGAATAAAAGAGAGCAAGGTAAATTGTAAGGATTTTCGAATAAATCGTTGAAGAACGCCCAGTAAATAAAATATGGCATTAAAAAAAATTGTGCCCGTTGCCAGACGAAAAGTTTGATACTTAATCTCACTTTCTGCGGATAACATATCAACTATATAATTTGGAAATAGAAGAAGAAGTGCTGTTACTAAAATTAAAACCATTGACGTAAACCAAATCGCAGTTGAAGAAAAACTAAGTCTTTCGTCTTCATTTAGTTTAGGTTCTGTTACATATCTGGCTAAACCCTGATTAAGTTGTAAAGTGAATACCGCATTTATAAAAAGAGCAAATAGATTTAACAAATCAATCACCCCATAATCCGTAGGTGAAAAATAGGTAGTATAAAAAGGTATTAACAAAAGGCTGATTCCTTTTGTAACCAAATTAGCCAAGCTGTATAAGCCGCCTTCTTTTATGAGGTCTCTCAGCATTTGAGAAGTATCGAGTAGTTTTTTGAACTAATGTACATTTAATTTATGCTCAAACTGTTTAATTTTCGACCAATTATGAACAGTTGATTAATGAAATAAGGCAATTGTCGTATTAAATTGAATGGATTTTACTGATCTCATTACTTCTCTTAAATTCATAACTTTGTTGCTGAGCTTTTCAAATGAAACTAATTGCACAATTTTTCAGGTTCTTTTTCAGGATTTTTAAATCCGATAGGGTCTTTTATTTCATCCATAAGAGACTATTTGAAAAGTATAAAATGTTCAACAAATTGGATCTGCAGGTTACTTATGACAAAACCTTAGACATTCAACTTCAATTAGACGAATGGATACAATTGCAGATCTACTTCAGAGGATATTATGATAAAAATTTGGTCCATTTATTAAAGAATGAACTAAAAGAAGGGGATGTATTTATTGATATTGGTGCCAATATCGGAGCCTTTACTTTGTTGGCTGCAAAGCAAGTTGGGAAATCAGGAAAAGTAATTGCTTTTGAGCCTGTAAGTGATGTAATGGCGCGTTTGGTAAACAATGTTGAGTTGAACAGCTTTGAGCAAGTAGTCTTAGAACAAAAAGCCGTTTCAGATGAAAATAAAGAATTGACTTTGTATTTGTCCGGTGATACCAATAGCGGAATGTCAAGTATTTATAGACATGATACCGAAAGTGGTTTGACAGAAAATGTACCCGCAGTTACTTTGGATAGGTTTCTACAAGATCATCCGCTTGACAAGATCAATTTGATTAAGATTGACATTGAGGGTGCAGAGTACTTTGCCTTAAAAGGAATGACCGAAACACTGAAAAAATATAAACCTTCTCTTGTATTAGAATTGCTGAGTGAATCTGAAAGTGAAAGAGCAGCTATTCAAAAAGCCATGCTTGATTTGTTGAAAGATTTAAACTATAAACAATTTGGCATTTCTGAGCAAGGAACTCCTGTTGAGGTAGATGCTCATTCTGATTATTACAATTACCTATTTATCCCCATTAAATGAAATTAATTTTTGCCACTCAAAATCAGCACAAAGCAGATGAAATTCAAAAAGCACTTCCGGATAGTATCCAGATAATGACTTTGAAAGATATCAATTGCCATGATGATATTCCTGAAACTGAAAACACATTGGAAGGAAATGCTTCCTTGAAGTCAAAATATGTGGTTGAACATTTCAATGTAAATTGTTTTGCAGATGACACAGGTTTGGAGATTGAAGCTTTGAATGGCGAGCCTGGTGTTTTGTCAGCCAGATATGCAGGAGCGTCAAAAGATGCCAATGACAATATGAATCTTGTTTTGGAAAAATTAAAAGGGAGTCAGAATCGCAGAGCCCAATTTAGAACAGTTATTTCTTTGATGCTAGAGGGGAAAGAATATCAATTTGAAGGTATAGTAAAAGGAACTATTAGAGAAGTGAAAAGTGGAGCCGAGGGCTTTGGATATGATCCCATATTTCAGCCTGACGGTTTTGACATCACTTTTGCCGAAATGTCAATGGAAGAGAAAAATAAAATCTCTCACCGTGGAAGAGCAGTTCAAAAGTTGATTGATTTTTTAAACAAATACGAATCTTAGTTAGAGTAATCACTACTATATCCTTGATGAAACATTCCGTCATATAGAAAGGAATGCGATTTTTCAGCTTCTACCTTTTTCTGTTTTTTCCTGCAAACAAAAAAATTGGTTTCAGTTAAAGCTTCTATTTCATCAATGGTTTTGTCATTGTCGATTAGTTCACTTTCAAATTTTCTAATATCAACTTTGATGTCATCATTGGTCACATAAAATCGCCAGTAATGCCAATTGCCAGATGTGGTTTTAAAAAAGAAGATCTTGTAAAATGCATCCGGAATAGCCACTTTACCACTTTTGATAAACGCAGGCTTATCTGACATCACAGAGCCCGTAATCATATAAGCAACTTTGATGCTATCCTTTCTACTAATTCCGTTGAGGTAGCTTTCAATTGTTTTCCATTCCTGTTGATTCATGTGGCCATATTGTGGTGCCATATTGGTCATCACAAAACTGTTGTAATGCTCAGATAGATTCAGTTTAGCATCATTTGCGGGTTTAATATGTCCCCGATCAAAGCCACTGTTTGTGTAATCATGATATGTAATTCTCTGTTCTTTTTCAAGCCTGGGATCAGGTCTAAAGCAATTGGTTCTTTTGATGTTTTTGTCCCATTGATTATTGTTCCACATTTTGTATTGTACCCAAATGGGGATTTTAGTTACTGTATCATATCCGCAAATGTATCCCGGCGAATAAAGTAAAATGATGTTTGGGTTTTTAGACTTTGGTAAACCAAAAGGAGCATGAACTTTTATCAAAGAGTCTTTGCTGTTTTGATGTGCAGATAAAAGAACTTCATCAGCCTTTGCAGCATCTGTTTTGCAACATTTATTTCCTGTTCCACCTGTTTTTCCTGTAAGTTTTTTACAATCCGGATCTTGAGAAAATGCAAGATTGCTTAATAAAAAGAGGCCAAAGAATATCCAGATTTTAGTTTTCATTTTATGAAAATTGAGATAAGTACTCTTCTGAAATAATGTCTTGCGCAGCCAATTCTTTCAACAATGGCAAAGCATGATCATAACGCATAACAACAGAAGCTTTTTTACCTTTTCCTTTAAAAACAGCTTTTAATACTTCAGTTTGAGAGTAATTCTGTCTGTCAATCACATTAATTCTGGTGAAATCAACATTTTCTAGTTCATCCCAACTAAAATATGTTGATCCTGTTTTTTTAATAGTAATGCCTTGATCATTTGTATAAATTCTATATCCACCTGTTGCCAATAAATAGATGTAATAAATAAGCGGAATTACCAATACAGCCAGGCAAATCAAATAAATCCAAATTTGCAATCCTCTTCCTAAACCTGCACCGGCATAACCAAATGGTAAGTATTGAAGGTCATATACATTTCTGCCTGATTCGTCCACCGTTGCACTTGAGTTTCTCTTGTCTTCCCAAGTAGCAGTTTGCGGAATTCTACTTTGTAAATCATCTAAAAATTCAGCTGTTACCGGATTGGTCACTTTTGCCTGAATCCATGGGAATTTTTTCTCTTTACCGTTCTCAACAAAAAATATACGGAATGAAATTTCGTCACCGGCACCCATTGGAGTTTTTTTTATGCTCACTTTGGTAACTTGGTTAAGGGGACACTCTTTTAATCTTCTGATTAATTCGCAGTAAACATTTTGACCTTCAAAACCAAGGTTATAGCTCATCACGTTGCTCTCAAGGTTGTATATTTTGTCTTCCATAGGATTTAATTGATTGAAGACCAATTTAATAAATTAATTTTAGTTCAAAAGATGTTGCTTTCACTTATCTTTGCTCAAAATTTTACAAGATGATTCAAAGAAAACAAACCATTTATTTAGCCTTGGCTTTTATCTGCACAGTGCTGTTAATTGTATTCCCCGTTTTTACCATTACAGCTGAAGATGAAGGAGTTTTATATAAAGGAAGCTTCGGTGCTTATGGTATGTTTTCTGAAGATGGTGAAAGCACAGAAATTCCCATTTATTTGTTGTACATCTTTTTAGCCATGCTATCACTTATCGCACTGTTTTTATATAAAAATAGAAAGCGTCAAATGTTGGTTTGCAGATTCAATTTGATCTTGAATATCCTATTGGCAGTTTCTTTGACCGTATTTTACTATTTAGGTAAAGGAATTTTGGAAGAGGAGTTAACCAAAAAAGGATTTGATGCGGTTGGATTTTCGGTAGATGTAGGTTTCTTTTTAGCAGTTGCTACTATTCCGTTTTTAATCCTTGCTATCAGAGGAATCAAACATGATGAAAACTTGCTAAAATCAATTGATAGAATCAGATAATAATGAATTACTTATCGGTTGAAAACCTCACCAAATCTTTTGGTGCACGTATCATTTTTAAAGATCTCACTTTTGGAGTAGATAAAGGTGATAAAGTAGCAATTGTAGCCAAAAACGGAACCGGAAAATCTACCTTGCTTAAAATTTTATGTGGCGACGGAACAGAGGATTCTGGACGCATTGTATATCGCAACGGAATCAGGGTAGATTACTTAGAACAGGCAGAGAATTTCCAGGGTAATAAAAGTATTATTGATGAGGTATTAAGTACCGAAACAAAGGAAACAAACGCCATCAAAGCCTACAATAAGGCTCTTGAAAATCCTACTGATACAGAAGCTTATGAAAAGGCTTTTGAGCAAATGAATATGACCAATGCCTGGGATTATGATGTAAAAGTCAATACCATCCTTTCTCAACTAAAAATTGAGGAAAAAAATAAGCCTTTAGGCGAGTTGTCAGGAGGTCAAAAAAAGCGTGTGGCATTGGCAAAAGTGCTGATCAACGAGCCGGATATTATGATTTTGGATGAGCCAACTAATCATCTGGATTTGGATATGATTGAGTGGTTAGAGGAGTATTTGTCCCAATCACAGGCCACAATCATCATGGTAACGCACGATCGTTATTTTTTAGAAGTGGTGTGCAACACAATTTTAGAATTAGAAGATCAAACCATTTATAAATACACCGGTAACTTCTCTTATTATTTAGAGAAGAAAGCCGAACGTCAAGAAATTTTAGAAGCTACCATATCAAAGGCTAAAAACCTCATGCGAACTGAGTTGGATTGGATTCGCCGTCAACCAAAAGCAAGGGGAACCAAACAAAAAGCAAGGGTAGATGCATTTGGAGATTTAAAGAAAGTAGCCACCCAAAAAATCCAAAAAGACGAGCTGGAAATTAAGGTGCAAATGAACCGTTTAGGTTCTAAAATTGTTGAATTGCACCGTCTGGGTAAATCATTTGATGATAAAAACCTGATCAATGATTTTAGCTATGTTTTTAAAAGAGGAGAAAAAGTAGGGATTGTAGGTCCAAACGGATCAGGAAAATCTACTTTTTTAAACATGCTTACCGGTTCGCAAGAGCCGTCAAAAGGTAAAATTGTCATTGGTGATACAGTGGTAATGGGCTACTATCATCAAGATGGTTTGAAGTTCAAGCCAGAGAAAAGAGTAATTGAAGTAATCAGAGATATTGCTGAATACATTCCGCTAACAAAGGGACGTAAAATGTCAGCTGCACAGTTTTTGGAGAAGTTCCTCTTTCCAAGAGACATGCACTTCAATTATGTAGATAAATTGAGTGGAGGAGAGAAGAAGCGTTTGTACTTGATGACCATTTTAATGAAGAATCCTAACTTCTTAATTCTGGATGAGCCAACAAACGATTTAGACATTTTTACCCTCTCTGTTTTGGAAGATTACTTGGCTGAATTTGAAGGATGTCTGTTGATAGTGAGTCACGACCGTTATTTCTTGGATAAGTTGGTTGATCACACTTTTTACTTCAGAGGAGATGGTGAAATAAAAGATGTATTGGGGAATTACACAGCATACCGACAATATCTCAAAGAAGAAACATCAAAAGCGCGTAAGGCAGAAAAGCAAGTAAAAGAAGCGGCTGCTGAAATCTCAAAAGATAAGGATGCTGAAAAAACCAAGCTCACTTATAAAGAAAAACAGGAGTTTGAAGCTTTAGAAGGTGAAATTGCTGCGCTAGAAACTGAGCGTGATGACTTGATGGAAAAAATGAATTCAGGATCTGAAGATTCAGACAAAGTCAATCAAATGGCTATTCGTTTAGGCGAAATTGGCAAACTCATTGAGGAGAAAGAAATGCGTTGGTTGGAGCTGAGTGAGTATGTATAAGTAAGTGAAAAGTAAGCTTTTAAAATATCTATTGCTTTCCAGAAAAGTTGTTTTAAAATGCTCGAAGATTGAGTTATTGGAAATTATTGAGACAATGAAATCTAAAACTTTTTCGCATGAAATGAGAGATAATAAACCTCATAGGTATTATGCGAAAATTTCATTTGGAACTATGATTTCAAGAGGTTTTGTTACAAAATCAAGCGGAATTAACGTATTTGGAGAGATAGAGGAAAAACAAGATGGATCAATAACTTATCACATTTATAGTAAACTGAGACCTGAGTTTTACTTGTTCACTCTAATTTGGCTAATAGCTATTGGTGTTCAAATTTTTAGTGATGAGCATGTGCCATTATGGGTAACTTTAGTTTTGTGTCCGGGACTTTATTTGTGGTTTGGTATGATATATCGTTTTCAAGAAAGAGCCTTGGCTAAACAAATAGAAGCCAAAATAAGAAATGCAATACGCTTGAAAAGTTAATTTTTTAGCTGCCAATTCCGTCTGCAACTCCTAGTTGTCAAATCCATTTTATTTTTCACTAAAGCAATAAATGAGCTTCCTACGGTCGCTATATATCGCTAAGTTCAATTAATTAAATGGCTTTACCAAGCTAACCGTTTCCGCCGAGGCAGAATTCCTCCCCCCTTAATCCCCCTCCTTCCCACTACACAAGCCACTCGCAAAGGGGGAATAGAATTAGCTTACTCTTTTTAATTTCTACTAAAAGAAATTTGAATCAAAATATTCCCCCTTAGGAGGGGGATTAAGGGGGAGGTTTATTCAATTAAATCAAAAAAACATTCCAAAATATACCAATCGGTATATTTATTTTGTACCTTTGTATCCACAATGGCAACAAAAGCAGAACAAACCACCGAGTTTATCGTGAAGAAAGTAGCACCCATCTTCAACAAACACGGGTATTACGGAACTTCATTGTCAGATTTGACTAAGGCTACCGGTTTGACCAAAGGAGCCATTTACGGTAACTTTAAAAACAAAGAAGAACTGGCATTTGTCGCTTTTAAATTCAATGTTGATCGTGTTGTAAACAAAATCAAAGAAGATTTATTTGACATCAAATCTCCTATTCAGCAATTGTACGGTTTAACCAATTTTTATAGAAAATACAAAGCCTACACTATTGAAATTGGAGGTTGTCCAATAGTCAACATTGGCGTAGACGCCAATCATGAAAATGAAGAACTATTAAAGAAAGTGCAAGAAGTGATTTCTAAACTGCAATACTACATTACCAAAATGATTGCCAATGGTATTGAAGCTGGTGAAATCAAAAAAACAATAAATCCTGAAAAATATGGTCGATACTTCTTTACCATGATTGAAGGTGCTGTTTTTATGACGGCTACAATGAATGATGAAACCTATCTGCAAGAAACAATGAATAGGGTAGATGACATCATTGAAAAAGAAATGGCAGTAAACTAAAAAATTTTAACCCAAAATATACCGATTGGTATAAAAAAGTAAAAGAATGAATATGAAATTAATGATGATCAGAACGTATTTCGGTTTTTCATCAATCGTTAATCCGAAAAAAGCAGCAAAAGAAGGTTTTCAAATCTTTCAAAAAGTGCGTAAAAAAGATATCCGAGACAGAGAAATGCCATTTTTTGGTAAAGCTAGAGCTTTCAAAGTGCATCATCAAAATGAAGCCATAGATTGTTTTGAGTTGGGAGATCCAAACGGACCATTAGTGTTTTTGGTTCACGGTTGGGATTCTAATGCAGGAAGCATGTCTCAAATCGCCTATAAATTTGAAGAAAAAGGTTATCGCGTAATTACCTTTAACCTTCCCGGACATGCTTTTTACAGTGCGGGGTCTACGAATCTATTAGAATGCAAAAATGCCATGAAAACAGTGGTTGATTTTATCAATCCATCAGAGAAATTTTCAGTTGTTTCTCATTCATTTGGATCAGCCGTAACTGCCAATGCATTATCTAATACTGATTATGAAGTTGATAAAATCGTCTTTCTCACCAATCCCAATAAGGTAGAAGACATTTTCATGGAATTTAAAGAGATTATTGGCTTACGCAAAAAAGCATATCGCGCTTTGATCAAGCATACTTCACAAGTATTAGGAGCGCCAATTCATACCCTAGATGTATCAGCAAATTTGAAAGAGGTAAACTATGATAAGTTGCTGTTGATTCATGATATTAACGACAGAGTATTACCGTATACCAACTCTTTCCAAATCAATTCTGATCACGAAAATGTGCAGCTAATAACCATGCACAATGTGGGGCATTACAAAATGCTTTGGAATCCTGAAGTGATGGGACGCGCCGTTTCTTTTGTTGAAGGAGAAGAAGTGCTTTAATTGATCACAATTCTCTTTGAAGTAACACTGTTTTGAGATTGATCTGTGATAATCAAAATGTAACTTCCTGCAACAATATGTTGGGTATTTAAATGGTTAATTTCACCTCCGTTTACAGATTTCTGTAACACTTGTTTGCCATTTATTTCGTAGAGCGTAGCCGTATAATTATCATTGCTCCAATGACTAAGATCAATATAAACAGTATCGTCAGCAGGATTGGGAAAGATCCTAAAAGTCTCGTCTTTTGAACCTCCTTCTTCAATATTTACAGTATGAACTCTGTAGCCGAAACAGTACTGTCCTTGGTTAATACCTTGCGCAGTTATAAAACCACTTTTATCCGTTGTGCTTCCCATTGTGTTAAGCGCATAGTCACTATGAATTTCCCATAAAGATTGTGCATCAGGTCTGTATAATAAAACAAGGCTGTCTTCTGTGAAAGATTGATTTCCAGTGTCCTGTAATAGTCCATTGTCCAGATGTCCTGAATTAGTAGTACTTCCATTATACTCAAAACGAATGGTACCATTCAAATTTTCTAAATCTAATCCGTGAACATGCCAGTATCTATCCGGAGAAAGCATCACATTTTGTAGGTTAGTCATATTATCAGGATAAACCCAATGATGTTCAATCCTCACAAAAGCAGAATCTGTAACACTATTTACATCCAATCTGCTATTGGCATAGGATAACAGTTTAATACCATTGGTTTTAATTACCTGATTTTGTCCTGTCACTGCCTGGTTGATTCTGTCGTCCATATTAAGTGCCATAAAAGCAGGAGAAAAAGGAATGGTGATATCTACTGTTTGGTAATCTCCTCCTAAATTCAAATCAACAGAATATTCGTTCCAATTAGCGTCCATCACGGTTAACTGCATAGGAACATTGTTGTGATGATTAGCTGCACCTTTCAACTTTTGATCTATCACTAAACTAAGTGTGTAATCAGATCCATTATCCGTAACAGTTGAATTGGTGATTGAAAATTGAGAAAATCCACTTTGAAAAATCCAATCATTAAAGAAATCAGTTACATCAACTCCTCCTTGATTGTTCAGCTCGTCTCTAAAGTCTTCACTTGATGCATTTCCGCCTCCAAAAGCAACTTGCACGGCTTTGAGTCCTGCCATGAATTCAGCATCTCCCATATATCCTCTAAGTGTGTGCATTACATCTGCTCCCTTTTTGTAACTATGATCTCCATAAGTGTATTTAAGCGGAACCGCATTTAAGGCGTAATAACCACTGTCATTTATGTGTGCCAAATGAAGTACAGATTTATGATTTTGCTTCACTGCAGATAGGTAAGCAGATGAACCGTAAACATATTCTGTGAAAAGATGTTCTGAATAAACAGCCATTCCTTCATTGATCCACATTTCTTCTGCAGTTTTACAAGTAACCCAATCTCCCCACCAGTGATGCGAAAGTTCATGAGCCATTAAAGTTTCATATGTCAAGTTTCCGTTGGCAGTTGCCAAAGGATAAGCAATGTTGGTAGCATGTTCCATTGCTCCTGAATTAAAAGGAACTAAAACATATCCTATTCTTTCCCAAACGTATGGGCCATAAGCCTCTTCAAAAGCAGTAAGAGCATTGTCAAGATTAGCAAATGAATTTTTAAGATTAGTGGTATCACTTGGGTTCGCGGCAAGCCAAATAGGAATATCACTGTTTTGCAGGTTTGAGTGATAGTTGTCTGTAACATGAGTATAAGATGAAATGGCAACTGAAGCTAAATAGGAAGGAATTTCAGTAGACATCACCCATGTGGTTAACAAACTATCTGTGCCAACATTTTGTACAGAGGTTCTTGTTCCGTTACAATAAGCAGTGAAATTATTGGCAGTTAAAACTTCAAAATCATAAGTAGCTCTCTCTACAAAATTGTCAAAACAAGGATGCCAGGCACGTCCAAAATTGTGGGGTATTGAAGCAAATCCAACACCTAAATTGTAGAAATATTGAGTATTCATGTAAAATCCTCCCCAACCTGATGGATCCATTTGAGGTGAACCGTGATAATAGACAGTTAAACTGTCTGTTTGTCCCGAATTCAAAGTAGTGCCCAGTTGGGCCACAATCAAAGTGTCATCATGAGAAAAGCTGATGCTGCTTCCTTGAAAAGTAATTGAATCTACTGTTAAGGCTTGTAAATCTAAACTCAATGAACTTATTGCCATTTTAGGTGAAAACTTAACCTCACAGGCTCCACTCATTTGACCAGACTGACCTTGTGTAAAATCTAAATACAATGAGTAGTTAATTACATCAACTGTATCACTTCTTAAACTTTCGTTTCCTGATTTGTATAAATGCGAAAAATCATCAAGTATCGCATGTTGCATTTGGCATCCTACCTGAGAAAATGAGGTAATACCAATGGCGATTGTAAAAATTGATAGTAGTAGTTTCATTCAAATACTTTGATACTCAATATTACGAAATCGAGAGGAAAAAGTAAGGTTAATCCATTAAATGGATTGTTTTATTGAGTTTATGGCTTGTAATTTGGATTTTCCCAAGCCATTAATGCCTGGTCATATAATTTTCCGTCAACTCCTTTAACACGTCCTTTTATGATTGCTTCAGTTTTAAAGCCGGTACCCTCAAAAAGTTTGATCCTGTCTTCATCATAAGCTACTTCCATTTCAAGTCGTTTGATGTCAGATCTATTTTTTGTTAGATAATCTAAAAATCCCATAAAAATTCCTCTACCAACCCCTTGCTCTTGAGCGTCAGGAGAAACACCAATTGTAAAATTGCTCAAAATGTGTCGGTAAGCTTTTAAGCTTGATTTTTCTGCATGCCCAAAACCAATCACCTTTTGATGATCATCTTCAACAACTATAATTACGCACTGGTCTTCTGGCTTGTTTAATAAAGAGAAAATATAGGTCTGCGTGATCTCTTCAGGCAATCTGGTAATTCCCTGTACGTCTCCGGCAACTTCTGCATAAATTTTTGCAATTGCCAATCTATCAGTATTATGTGCTTTTCGGAGTTTCACATTTGAAATATACTTAAAAAAATATGTCTAACCTTTTTACAACACAGCAATTCGCTCAACTTCAAAAAGTAACGGATTAAATAGGAGTATTCTTTTATTAAAAATTGAAGGCATAAATTTTAGATGGTCCTGTTGAAAATGGTGATAATCAAAATATGGCTGTGAACAACTAAATACGGCTGTTACTTTTTTAGCCTTTGGTAGCTATATCTTTATAAGTTGATACAAAGTCCTTTTTATGGAAATGCTAAAAGTTGAAAATATTGTCAAGCAATATAGTGGCCACAGAGCCCTTGATGATATTTCAATCACCACTAAGAGAGGTGAGATTTTTGGTTTGCTGGGGCCAAATGGTGCCGGTAAAACTAGTTTGATTAGAATAATTAACCAGATTACGGGTCCGGATAACGGACGTGTGCTGCTAGAGGGTAGGGAAATAAAAAGATCAGATATAGAGCATATTGGTTACTTACCTGAAGAAAGAGGACTTTATAAAAAGATGAAAGTAAAAGAGCAAGTTATGTACTTTGCTCGCCTAAAGGGACTTTCAAAAAGTGAGGCCAAAGAACGAATGGATTATTGGTTTGAGAAGTTTGATATCACTTCATGGTATGATAAAAAAGTGGAAGAACTCTCAAAAGGGATGGCGCAAAAAATTCAGTTTATCATTACAGTAATTCACGAACCTAAATTGTTGATTTTAGATGAGCCTTTCAGTGGCTTTGACCCCATTAATACTCAATTGATTAAGAACGAAATTCTTGAATTAAAAAAGAATGGGGCTTCAATTATGTTGTCAACGCATAACATGAATTCTGTTGAAGAAATTTGTGATTCAATTGCATTGATTAACAAATCAAAATTAGTAGTTGCCGGAGCTTTAAAAGATGTAAAGAATGAATTCAAATCTAACATTTACGCCATTCAGTTCAAAGGAATGATGATGGCTTTTGCCAATGCACTGTTTGCAGGGTATTCATTAGAACATTCAGAACAATTGGATGAAGATACTGCTGTGGCTCATGTGAAATTATTAAAAGATAATACGCTTAATGATTTGCTTAAAACAGTGATGCCTGTTGTTAAAATTGAAGCAGTAAATGAAGTGGTGCCAAGTATGAATGACATTTTTATTGAAGCCGTAACAGGTAAAAAGAAAGAAAATGAATTCATGAAAGACAAACCTAATACAGAGGAAGGAGGAAGTCATGAGTAAACTGGGACTAATTATTAGTAGAGAATATTCCTCAAGGGTTAAGAAAAAAGGGTTTGTTGTCTTGACCTTGTTGGTCCCAGTTCTTCTGGGAATTATTACGGTTGCTTTGATTTATATTACCTCAAAAGATCAAAAGCACTTAAAGGTATTGTTGTCAGATCCGGATAATATTTGCGGTGAGGACATTTACGTTGGGCCAAATGAAAATCCGCCTGCTACATTTTACTTTACTACAGAAAATTTAGAGCAGACAAATTTTAATGAAAGGGAAGATCTCAAGCAATTTGATATGATTATTGGTGTAAAAAGCTCAGTGATCACCAATAAGAAAATTGCCATGTATTATCGGGATAAAAAACCGAATTCTAATGCTCAAAACTATATTGTTACAAAGATCTCAGGGGAGTTAGAAGAGTATTTCGCAGAAAAAGAAGGTGTTTCTTTAGCCACTTACAGAAGAATCAATCAGGCCTATGACTTTGAATTGGCGGACATGAAATATTTCAACATGAATGAGGATGAGATTGCTTTTGAAAAGAGTAAAACAAAAAGACAAGGAGTTGGATTGTTCTTTTCTGTCTTCATTTTTGTCTTTTTAATGATCTACGCTTCATTGGTCATGAGATCCGTATTGGAAGAGAAAACTAGTAGGGTTGTTGAGATTATTGTGTCATCCGTTAGACCATTTGAATTAATGCTCGGTAAGATAATAGCTGTTGGTTTAGTGGGGATAACTCAGTTTGCGGGTTGGATTATATTAACCATTCTGATTTTGATAGGGATTCAAGCATTTTTATTGCCTGAAATTGATCCTGCTTCAATACAGGCCATGACTGAAAATGCAATACCTGCTGGAATGGACGGAAATTTAGCAGGCACGAGTAATGAAATTGCAGACTTGATTTATAACGGAATTAATTGGCCGATCATGCTCACATTGTTTGTCGTTTATTTTTTCTGTGGTTACTTACTTTATGCAAGTTTGTTTGCCATGGTAGGAGCTGCTGCAGATTCAGAGGCGGACACACAACAATTAATTATTCCGATAATGATGCCTTTAATGGCTGTCTATTTTATCTCATTTACAATAATTGGAGAACCTGATGGTGCAACTGCCTTGTGGGGATCACAAATTCCATTCTCATCTCCAATAATAATGTTACAAAGAGTGGCAGCCGGTTCAGTTTCTGGATGGGAAGTTATAATCTCCTTGTTATTGCTGATTGCGACTTTCATTTTTACAACATTCTTAGCAGGAAAGGTATACAGAACCGGGATACTAATGTATGGTAAAAAAGCATCCTGGAAAGAAATTATTAAGTGGTTGAGATATTAAATAAAAAGCTACGAAAAGACTCGGCATAATAGATATTGGAACCAATACATTCAATTTATTGATTGTAGATAGCAAACAGAACGGATTTGACCGTATTTACGGTAACAAGATCGGAGTAGGACTCGGCCTTGGAGGTATCAACGAATCTCTAATTGCTGAGGATGCAATGTACAGAGGTATTGAGGCTTTAAAAGAGTTTGTGGGAATCTGTAATGAGCATCAAGTTGAGAAAATTAAAGCTTTTGCCACATCCGCAGTAAGAGATGCCGCTAATCAAAATGATTTTTTGCAACTGATTGAAAAAGAAGTAGGAATTGAAGTGGAGGTAATTTCAGGTCAAAAAGAAGCAGATTTGATATACAAAGGTGTTAAAATTGGATATGATTTTTCGCATCCTGCTTTGATTATGGATATTGGAGGAGGTTCAACTGAATTTATATTTGCTGACAGTACTAAAGTCATTAAATCTCACAGCTTTAACATAGGAACGGCCCGAATTTATCAATTGTTTGAATTCAATGATCCGTACAATGATGATGATGTTCAGAAAGTAATTGCTTATCTTGAAAGCAATACCAAAGGATTTTTTGAGGAGGTAAACACAGATGTCTTGATTGGCGCCAGTGGATCTTTTGAAACATTTTATGCCATATTAAACAAGAGAGAATATCCCGAAAATGAATTTGAAGATCTGCCTGCAGATAAGGTACTTACTATTCTGGATGAAGTGATTTATTCAAGCCTGGAAGAACGAATGAAAAACCCTTTGATCATTCCTATTAGGAAGAAAATGGCGCCAATTGCAGCCATTAAAATCAAATGGCTCATGAAAAAACTCAACATAAAAACATTAACCATATCTCCCTATGCAATGAAAGAGGGAGTAATACAAAGCATGAATTAAGATGGATTTGCCTAAACACGCACGTACATGGATTTTTCAGTCTAACAGAAAACTGAATCAAGAAGAGGTGGAGTACCTAAACAAGGAATTGGGTGCTTTTGTGAAGGAATGGGCGGCACATGGCAATGATTTGTACGGTCAGTTTGAAGTAATTTATGACTTGTTTATCTTGATTGCTGTAGACGAAAACAGAGCACCTGCTTCTGGTTGTTCAATAGACACACTCAATCGAAAAATCCAGGAATTGGGAGATAAATTAAACGTAAACTTTTTTGACAGATTGCAAATAGCTTACGAAGCAACTGATACAAGTATTCACATTGCAAGTATGGAGCAATTCAAACAAAAATTATCCGCAGGAGAACTAAACGAAAATACGGTTGTCTATAACAATTTAGTGGCAAATATTGATGAGTTTGAAGATAATTGGAGAACCACTGTTGCCAATTCATGGCACAAAAATCTGATGAGTTTAATTTGAGAAAATTACTATTCATATCGCTTTTGTTCATAGCCCAATTTTCAAGGGCTCAAGAAGAACTGGTTGAGTTGAAAAACTTTGACCATGATCTTTTTCAAAAGTACATGATCATTGAGGTGAATAAACTTCGTGAGCGTGAAAGAGTAGGAATGGTTGAAAGAGATACAAGTTTGGATAGAGCAGCACAGGACCATGTAGATTATATGGTAGAGAATAATGTGCTTTCTCACAAACAAAAAGACAAAGAGAAACTTACGCCATTTGATCGAATCAAGTATTATGGTGGCTCGCATAGCAGTGTTGCCGAAAATATTCAGATGATTCCATTGGGTCAAAAAATTGAAAAAGCCAAGGGTCGTCTTACTTATGAGCGTTTAGCCAGAGACATGATAGGAAACTGGAAAAAATCAAGTGGTCATTTTACCAATATGATCAATCAGGATTACGTTGGAATTACACACACCTTCAAAATTAAAAACGGAATGATGTATTGCTGCCAGTTATTGGCTTCGGGTCCGTTTGAAGATAAGTATGCTTACAAAGAAGGTGATCCATTACATGTGAATGATAAAAATGAGTGTGGAAATTGTAAACGATTCCAAAAAAAGATCAATAAAGATCAAGCCCATTTAGGATGGTATACGGTTTCTAATGACTCTGTTTACTATTGGAATACTGATGTGATAGCTGGAGGAGATAAGCGCTCTAGAAAAAACAACATCAAACGGGTTTTTAGTGCGAATGGCGCAATTGCGGTAGATGTAATTCATCAAGAACAGTTTAACTGTAACGGAACCCCTAATTTTCACAATAGTCTTTATCATGATGGATATTATATTGGGTATGTGAGTAAAGCAAGTCTTAAAAATGATCTGCATCCATCCCCTTCTTTAGTGCAGATATATGTAGGACAGAAACCGGCTTTTTTAGATACTTTTTATCAGGTTGATTTCAATTTAGTGAAGCGTTGGCGACCTTGCATGCACGGATCTACAATTTACATGAATGCAGATTTCTTAAAGCCCTATGAATACTTTGAAATTCCCAAAAGAGAAGTGCTTGATGAAAATATCATTATTAAAGATTCAATTTTTGTAAAAATCCCATTTAAAAGTGGACAAACAGATCAAGATACCTCCATTTTTTATCCGCTGGTACAAACATTAGACAGTCTGGAAAAATCAAATTTCAAGATCAAGCAAATCTTTTTTGATGGTGTGGCTTCTATTGAAGGTACCGCTCAGGGTAATGAAGAGCTGTTCAAGAAAAGAGGAGAAATTATTCAAGCTTATTTGCGCAGATATTATCCCGAATTTGAAATGCAGAACGACTTTTATGAAAATTTTGACGATTTCAGATTCGGATTAAAAAGATTGGGAGTAAGAAATGCAATGGATATGCCTGAAGATAGTTTAAGGTATTATGCAAATAGTAGAAAAAATGAAACTGCAATTTCTGATTTGTTAGATGAAACAAGGTTCTCTTCTGTTCGCATAGTATATGAGGATGTAATTCCATTAGAAGATGGTGGATATGGTTTTTCTATTGCCAGATTGTCTGATTTGATCAAAGGTGAAGGATTCAGAGATATGATTCCTCTTTATGAAATCTTGGCTCATGATGTATTAAGCGGCAATGAAGAGAAAAGAGATTCTCTGGTAAATCTTGAAATTCCTAATAAACCGGGATTTGAAAAGCTTCATTGGTACAATTTTGTGCTGAGATTAAATCTCAATGAAGAAAATGTGAATATTGATGAATTGAATCACTTAAAAGATGTTGGTGCCATTCCTACTGATGCCGATTTTCTTGAGTACAGATTGATGTTTAATGTCTTTAATGGTGATGAATTGATGGACGTTTCAGATTTTTCACAAATCCATGATGAGATAAGGGTTAAACGTCAAAAGGCATGGATTGAGTGTTTAGAGCTGATCATGGGAGTACAAAATCACAGATATTCAGATGCAATGGTTGTTCCTATTTTAGTTGAGAATACTTTGAAAAAGAAGTTTGATTTGAATAAAACTTATTTCATCTGCCAGTATTTAATTGATTGGGGATATACGCAAGAGCCTTATGTGTTGTTGTCTAAATATGCCAGAAGACCGGGGCAGTTCCCAAAACTTTACAAGCAATATATTAAGTTGGCGTATTTCCTTGGACAGTTTGAAATTGAAAAGGAGTGGAAGAGAATAAAACGTATTTGTGCTAACCTTGCTGAAGCTAATCCACAGGAGTTTTGTGACTTGTTTAGATGGAATCAAATGGGGATCAGAGCACTTGATAAAAAAGAAATTGCAGAATTATTCTGTGATAAATGTCGCGAAGACAATCCTTGATTTTTATTGAATTATTAGTTTTGTCCCAAATTTTGAATCGCTATGAACTTTTGGGAAAAATACTATTACGGAAATACTATTCTTGATTATGCTATTTGTCTTGGAATTATTCTAGGAGCAATAATCGTAGCCAAGATCCTTTATTGGGTATCTAGTAACATCATTAAAAAGCTTACTGCTAAAACAAAAACCAACCTGGATGACATTATTGTTGATAAGGTAGAAGAGCCGGTAATGTTTGGTTTGGTGATTGGTGCTTCTTGGTGGGCTATTAATCGTTTAAATTTTGTAAAAAGCAAATTAACAATTGATAGATACACCGAAATTTACACTTCAAACTATGGAGTTCCTCCTAGTGAAGAACACCTAGAACAAGTAACTCAAATTGACAAAACTGTTGAAGCAGTTGGAGGCATTGCACAACCTTTTATTGAATACCCATATTGGGAAAACTTTGTTCATCACTTATTCGGATTTTTGGTTGTAGTAAACGTGACGTGGTTAATTGTACGTTTACTTGATGCTTTAATTGAAGAGTACGTAGTGCCGTTGGCTGAAAAAACTAAATCTGATTTGGATGACCAGTTATTGCCATTGTTCCGCAAAGGAATGAAAGTGATTATCTGGGCCTTGGGTATTATTATCGGCTTGAACAATGCCGGATATGATGTTGGGGCAATTATTGCAGGTTTAGGAATTGGAGGTTTGGCTTTTGCTTTAGCTGCGCAAGACACTGTGAAAAACTTCTTTGGAGGTATCATGATTTTTGCGGATAAACCATTTCAAATTGGTGATAGAATTGTGATTGGAGGAATTGAAGGTGTGGTAGAAGAAATAGGAATTAGATCTACCAGAATCAAAACCTTGGCAGGGAGACAGGTAACAGTACCTAACTCTAAATTCTCAGATGACGCAGTAGAAAATGTTGATCGTGAACCAAACAGAAAAGTAATCTTAAACTTAGGTTTAACTTATGATATGAATGCTGATCAAATGCAAAGAGGAATTGATATCCTTAAAGAGATTGCAGCTGAGAATAAAGAAAATCTGGAAGAAGATATTTCAGTTGGATTTAATGCATTTGGAGATTTCTCATTGGGAATCATCTTTATTTATTACATCAAAAAGGGAGCGGATATTTTGCAAACACAAACTGATATCAATATGATGATATTAAAAAGGTTTGCTGATGAAGGATTAGATATGGCCTTCCCAACTCAAACAATTTATCATCAACAGATAAAGTAATTAAACAAAAAAGCCTGTCTCATTTGAGTCAGGCTTTTTTAATTGTTAATTTATAGGGATTAGTGCTTGCCGAAAAGCGTTACTACCGCTCTTCCTTTTCCTACAGGCACTGATTTGTAATTCAATTTTACCTTTTTGATAATTCTCTTGTTTCCTGGTAAGTCAATAATTCTTGTGTAAGTACCAGGAGCAAACTTTTTGTTGAATACAACATTTTGATTGTCTCCATTTCCAAAAATGATATTCATGTTTAACAAGTGAATAGGTGCTTTCATGATTTTTAATCTCACTTTAGTGAAAACTCCATCCATAACTGTTACAGGAATTTCATCATGTTCAGCTTGCATGTTTACAATTCTTGATCCTAATTTATCCCATCCTTCGTCTTGAAGATAAGCTTTAATAGGAGTAACTGCTTGTGCCTTTGCTCCGGCAAATGACATTGGAGCCAAAATTACCATTGCTACTAGCGTGAATATTTTTATAGTTTTCATATCTCGGTGTTTATGGTTTTTCTCTTTTTAATTTGAACCCAACCAATATACAAATTAAGTGGATTCAACTCAGGAGATTCTTAATTCTATTTTTCAAATCTACCTGAATCTGAATAAAATGTATCATAAACCTTGCCAAAAATATCTTCAATTTTGGACTGGTTTATTAATAGTATTCATTTTGTACTTATATCAATGGTTATAAGGGGTTTGTAAATTGTTTGATATGTGTAAGAATAATGTCTTTTAATTTGTGTGATTTAATACTTATCTATAGATTAGTATTAACCTAAAACTTATAAAATGAAAAAGATAATTCTATCTATGCTGCTACTTGTTGCTGGCAATCAAATCAAAGCTCAATCTTATGAATCCGTTTTCTCTGATACTACTTCACAGTGGAATATTGTGCGAGCTGCCGCCTGTGATCTATTTTGTTACGGAGATTATAAAGTAACCGATACTGTTTTATTTGACACTACTTATTATTTTAAATTGAATACTTCAGGAGGAATGTTTTTTGATAATCCAATTTATGTCCGAGAAGATTCAACTTCAGGAAAAGTTTGGTATTATGATTATCAATTTAGTCAAGCTGAATACCTAACTATGGATTTAAGTCTTGGAGTAGGTGATACTTTTGTTTATTACAGTTCACCAACTATTGCCTATGATGCAATTGTAGATACTGTATACTATGTTAATGGTAAAAAGCATGTTCAAATCGGAGCATTAATTAATATTTGTGGTACCGTGTTTGACACAATTGTTTTTATTGAGGGTACCGGAACCACTGCGGGTTTTGCATTCCAAAATTCCAGTTCAGATTTATCTAATATTAACGAATATCTTCTATGTCATTCAAAAGATTCTGTAAATGTTTATGCAGAAACATATTTTAATGGCGCATGCCAGTTATGTATGCTTGGCTTACAAGAGAACCAATTCGAATTTGAAGTATTTCCAAATCCTGCAAATGATTTATTAAATATTAAATTGTCTGCGCAGGAGCAGTATGATGTTGAATTATTTGATGTTTCAGGGAAGACCGTACTAACAAATAACAATCTGTCCGGGAATCAAATCTTATCGCTTAATGAGCTTAAAAGTGGATCGTATCTGATTCAAATTACCCTCCAAAATGGATCAAAAAGCATAAAAAAGTTTGTGAAGCAATAGCGTAAACGGTTCATAGTTAATTATTTTTAAATCTACTGTACCAAAACTTAAGGCTACATCTTATAATGTGAAGTAAAGATTAAGTTTTGAAGCAGCTATAGCCAACCAGTCTTGACTTTAGACGCTTGATTCTTGACTCTTTTTAAACTTAGACACATTTAAATTTTAATAATTTTTGAGTTTTTTAAGACTTAGGCGATTCGATTATTTATAATTTTGACCCCTAGTATATGAAGGCACTCTATTTAAAAGAAATACGCAGCTTTCTGGGATCAATAATCGGCTATATTTTTATAGCTATTTTTTTGATTCTGAACTCCCTGTTTTTATGGGTGATTGAAAATGAAAACAATGTTTTAGATGGCGGAACAGCTGATCTTTACGGTTTTTTCAGTATTTCACCTATAATATTTCTGATATTAATTCCGGCAATAACTATGCGTTCTTTTTCTGAGGAAAAGCGAACAGGAACTATTGAGTTGCTTTTTACCAGACCTCTTTCTGATCTTTCTATCATTCTGGCAAAATACCTGGCGGGCTTAACATTAGTAGCTATTTCATTATTGCCTACTTTGATTTATTATTTCACGGTTTACAAATTAGGAGATCCGGTTGGGATTGTGGATGATGGTGCAACCATTACGTCATACCTGGGATTGTTTTTTGTTGGTGCATGTCTGGTAGCTGTCGGTATTTTCGCATCTAGTATTACTAATAGTCAGATTGTTTCATTCATTTTGGCCATTTTCCTTTCATTCATCTTTTTGTTAGGATTAGATATGCTGGCTGTTTTTAGCAAGTTTGGCGGTTTGGATTTTATCCTGAGAAATCTTGGAATTATTGAACATTATCACTCCATTCAACGTGGAGTTATTGATACACGCGACATAGTTTATTTTATAAGTTTTGTAGCAATTTTCCTGACTTTTACAAAGTTGGTGCTGCAATCCAGAAAATGGTAAGATGGCAGAAGAGAAGAAGAAAAATAATATGTCTTCAGACATTGTAACGCATGTAGGATTGGTGGCGATCATCATCTTATTGAATTACATTCTTTCTTTTTATTTCGGTAGGTTTGATCTTACTGAAGATAAACGTCACTCATTATCACAAAACACTATTGATCTACTCCAGGATGAAGATCGAATCAAAGACCGTATCTTCTTCAAAATTTATTTGGATGGTGATTTACCTGCAGATTTGAAAAAGATTCGAAATGCAGTGCAAGAAAAATTAGATGAATTCCGCGTTTATGCCGGTGACAATATTCAATACGAATTTATTGATCCGGACGGTTCTGATGATGAGGAGTTTAATAATGAAGTTAAAAACATCATTTATCAAGAAGGAATTCAGTTTTGTGATGTGAAAATTCAATCCTCAGGTGAGCAAAAAGTGAAAACTGTCTGGCCTGGTGCGTTAATTGAATATAAAGGTACTACCATGGATATGGTGCAGTTTTTTAATATTAAAACTGTACAAAGTGAAGAGTTGTTGAGAAACATTTCTGAACAGGCAATTAATAATCTGGAATATCAACTAATATCTGCTGTTAGAAGAGTTACTACAGACAACAAAAAAACGGTGTCTTTTCTTCATGGCCACGGTGAGTTAAGACCGCATCAAACAAATGATGTAAGAAAAGGTTTAGATAGGTATTATTTTGTAGATGATATTGAAATCAATGGTCAAATCAGTGCTTTAGATAATACTGATGCCTTGATAGTGGCAAAACCTTCAAGTAGGTTTACTGAGAAGGATAAGTTCGTAATCGACCAGTTTGTAATGAATGGTGGACGTGTCCTTTGGTTTATTGATCCTTTAGATGTTCGAAGAGATTCATTAACCAAAACAGGGATGACGTTTGGAATCTCTCAAAATCTGAACATTGAAAAAGACATGCTTTATAAGTATGGAGTAAGGTTGAATAATGAACTGGTATTAGATGAAAATTGTGGACCTATTTATATTCCGGGTTATGAATTACAATTTGCCGATTGGTATTTTTACCCATTGTTGCGTCCAGAAAATGCTGAGGTTCATGCTATCACTAAAAATCTTGATCCAATTAGAATGGAGTATGCAAGTACAATTGATTTGGTAAATGAATCAAATACCGATATCAAGAAAACAGTCATCCTTAAATCAAGTAGAAATTCAATTCTTTACAAAGCACCGGCTAGAATCAATTATAGTATCATTTTAAAACCACCTAAGTTTGAAAATAACAATCAAGGTGAGTATCCAACTGCAGTAATGCTTGAAGGTAAATTTTCTTCTGCATTTGAGAACAAACCAATTTCTGAAGCCTTTTTAAATTCACCGGATTATAGCACAAAGTTTAAAAGTGAGGACACTAAAATGTTAGTGGTGGCAGATGGTGATGTACTTAGAAATGAGATTTTAGATTCAGTGCCTTATCAAGGTGGATGGAATTATCAATATTGGCCATTGAATAGAGATATTTATGGTATTCCTAATATGAATGGTACGCCAAAGTACATTTATGGAAATAAGGAGTTTGTGTTAAATGCAATTGATTACATGTTAGATGATAATTCATTGATTGACATTAGAACAAAAACAATTACGTACAGAGGTTTAGATCTGGATAAAGTCAAAGAAGAAAAACAATTTTGGACGTTTTTGAATATCGCCGTTCCTCTTCTTTTGATCATTTTATTAGCGATTATCCAACTGGTGTTGAGAAAACGCAGATATGCTTCTACCAAATCTTAAAAAGAACTGATTCATGAAGAAAACGAGTCTAATCATAGTTGTATTAGTTATTGTTGCATTGGGTATTTGGGCCATCCTGCTTATGGATAATGGCGGAGGATCTCAGTTGTCTGATGAGGCTTTATCTGATTTTGCAATTGAAGACACTGCTAGTATTGACAAGATTATTTTGACTGATACTGAAGGAAACAAAGGTGTTACTTTGTTGAGAGAAGGTGTAAGCTGGACCAATGTGAATAATGAATGTATTCAGCAACATTTGGTGCAAACCATTTTGGTTACTTTCAAGCATATAATGGTTAAATCTCCGGTTCCAAAAGGTACTGTTGATCAAGTGAACAAAAATCTAACAACGCACCACAAAAAGGTAGAGATTTATCAAAATGGAAAGTTGCTAAAAACTTGGTATGTCGGTCAGCCGACGCAAGATCAATACGGAACTTACATGTTGTTAAAAGATCCGGAAAAAGGCAAGTCTCCTGAACCATTTATCATGTACTTACCTAATATGCATGGTAATTTAGAAACCAGATTTATTACAAATCCTCTAGAGTTTGAGTGTACAGAGGTGTTTGCATATGATCCGGCAAATATTAAGTCTGTTAGTGTTGAATTACCTGATTCGGCTCAATTCAATTTTAAAATTGATGCACTAGATAATAACTTATTTAAGATGAGTTCAAATGGCAATTCAATTGATGGATTTGATACGGTTGCAGTAAGAAACTATCTTGTAGGTTTCAGAAAAATTCATTTTGAGCAACACAATTATTTAATCAATAAACATTCTGAAGATTCATTAAAACAAACTACTCCTTGGTATAATATTGAGGTAACTGATAAAGCAGGTGAAACAAATAAAGTTGTTTGTTATCGCAAAAAAATGACTTATGAGCGTTATGATTTTGACGGTAATTTAATTGATTATGACAGAGATAGACTTTGGGTTGTGTTGAATGATGGGCGTCTGGTTGTTGGTCAGTTTTATGTTTTTGACAAGATTTTAAGAGATTTAAGGTTCTTCACGCAAGGTCAAACTCCATCTTAAGTTGGAATCCTAACATATTCAGAGATCTGGCTATCTGTTTCCTTTTTACGTTGAAAACTCTATTTTTGTATAGCTAAATCGTGCCTATGAAAGTTTACCTGGATAATGCCGCCACTACACCAATGGCTCCTCAAGTTATTGAGAGAATGACAGAGGTGATGAAAGAAAACTTTGGAAACCCATCTTCAATTCATTCATTCGGAAGAAATGCAAAAGCTGTTATAGAAATAGCGAGAAGAGAAGTAGCAAAGCTGATAAATGCAGAGCCAAAGGAAATTATTTTTACCTCAGGTGGAACAGAGGCCGATAATATGGCAATCACTTCGGCGGTTAAGGATTTAGGTGTTACAAGAGTAATCTCTTCCAAAATTGAACATCACGCCGTTGGTCATACAATTGACTGTTTAGATGAAGAAGTAACAGTAGAGTGGGTCAAATTAAGCGATAAAGGAGCTGTTGATTTAGCTGACTTAGAAAGATTGTTATCGTCAAACGAAAAGACTTTGGTTTCATTGATGCACGCTAACAATGAAATTGGTACGTTGTTGGACATTAAAAAAGTATCCGAAATCTGTAAAAAGCATGGAGCGTATTTTCATTCAGATACTGTGCAAACCATGGGACATTACAAAATTGATGTGAAAGACATAGGTGCTGATTATATCACATGTGCAGCACATAAATTTCACGGACCTAAAGGTGTTGGATTTTTATATGTCAATAAAAATATAGCTGTTTCTCCAATAATTCAAGGAGGAGCCCAAGAAAGAGGTTTAAGGGGTGGAACAGAGAATTTAATCGGTATCGCCGGTTTAGCTGAAGCCTTGAAATTAGCCAATGAAGATATTCAAGGGCACATTGATCATGTGCAAGGTTTGAAGTCTTACATGATGGATGAATTGAAAAATCGCATTTCAGATGTTGAATTCCACGGAGAAACAGATCCGGATAAAAGTTTGTACACTGTTTTAAATGTCTGTTTTCCTGATTTTGAAAACAAATCAATGCTATTATTTTTGTTAGATATTGATGGTGTTGCCTGTTCAGGTGGATCGGCATGTACTTCTGGGTCAAATACAGGTTCTCACGTACTTAGAGGTATAAATGCAGATACAAATCGCCCAAATGCAAGATTTTCTTTCAGCAGATTTACAACTAAAGAAGAAGTTGATTATGCCCTGAGTATCATAGAGAAAGTGGTAGTTAAGGCTGCAGTAAAATCTTAGAAATCACCCTAAATAGTGTTATATATTCATTAAGCTTCTAGTAAATCTATTGCATTACTAGATTATATGTCGTAAATTTAGCCGTCTCAGAAAAACGACATGAAAAACACATTGCTACTACTTTGCTTGACAATAGCTCAATTGTCTATTGCTCAAGAATTTATTGAAGAATCTGCCAAGTCGGCTACCTATAATCAAAACGGAGATCCTATTACTAATGTCATGGATGCTGATGGAATGCGTCAGGGCAACTGGTATTTTGTTAATGATCTAAATCAAGATGTGGTGTTGAAAAAGTACACTAATAATTCTTGTGATGAAACCTCATTTTATATCAATAACAATTGGGTAAATGCTCAAGATTATCAAAGCAATGCAGTGCAAACTGATGCTTTGAAAAATGAGTTGAATGCCAATAATATTAATTTACAAGCTGATCAACAATTGCTGGTCGTTATTGAAAACGGACAAGCGCAACTTTTAAGTGTGTTGGGCAATTGGGCGGCCAATGATAAGTCTGCTGCCATTCAAATTGTGAACGATTTCATCAGTCAAAACACTAGCAGTTTAACTGGTAAAATATTGCTACTACTTTAATCTATTATGATGCCGAAAAAAATACTTCTTGCCTTTTTACTTTTGGTAAGCCTTGGAACTACCGCACAAAATCTTGTGTTAAACCCAAGTTTTGAAACTGTAAATACAGGAGCTTTACAATGCTCATGGTACACCTCACAAGCTCAGTTTAATAATGCCATTTCAAATTGGACTTGCCCAACAGGTGGATCAACAGATATTTTTAACACAGCTTTAGCTACTACATGCTATTGTAGTCCTTTTTCAACAAATGCTGCTAATCCTGGTCAACAGGCTCCGCACTCTGGTAATGGATATGTAAACATTGTTACTTATGGTAACGGTGGATGTACTCCATGGAGAGAATATGTGCAAGGAACTCTTTCTACTCCTTTAGTTGCAGGAAACACCTATGAAGTTTCATTTTGGGTGTCTTTAGCAGATAAAATGTCTGTTGGAACCAATAATATTGGAGTTAAATTTGAAGTAGGTGCTTATAATCAAGGAAGCAATTGCCCTTATTATACTACTCCTGAGCTGAATTATACAGGTCCAATCATCCTGGATAAAGCCAACTGGACGCAAATTACATTTTGTTATACACCAACTGTTTCAGGACAAGATCATTTTATTATCGGAAACTTTTTTAATGATGGTGCTACCGCAACAGCTGCGGCAGGTGGTGTTACTACTGGAAATACAATCAGATATTATGTTGATGATGTTGTAATTCAGGAATTGGTTTTAACAGGTGGTGATCCGGGAACTAATGGTACAGCTTCTGTTTGTCCTTCTGATCCTGCATTTAACTTGTTTGATATGCTTGGTGGTACTCCGGATGCAGGAGGAACATGGACTGGTCCCTCAGCCCTTACAGGAGGAAGTTTAGGAACTTTTACTCCCGGTGTTAATACTCCGGGTGTGTATACATATTCGGTTACCGGTACCGGTGCATGTGTAGCAGGTACACCGGCTACTGCAACTGTTACGGTTTCTGCAGGAAGTGCTGATGCTACGATAACACCAGCTGGTCCATTTTGTGATAATGCTGCGGCTGTAACTTTAACAGCTGTTGATCCGGGAGGAACCTGGAGTGGAACAGGTATTACCAACGCTACAACTGGAACTTTTGATCCTGCTGTTGCTGGTCCTGGAACTCATACAATTACTTATACCATATCTGGAGCTTGTTCAGATGTCGATACTGAAACTATAACTGTAAATGCCAGTGCAGATGCTACAATCACTGCAGTAGGACCTTTCTGTCAAACAGATGCTGCAATTACATTGTCTGCAGTTGATGGAGGCGGAACCTGGAGTGGAACAGGGATCACTAATGCAACAACAGGTACATTCGATCCAGCGGTTGCTGGTCCTGGGACACATACAATTACTTACACGATTGGTGGAACTTGCGGAGATGTGCAAACAACTTCTATTGTTATTAATGCCTTAGCAAATGCTACCATTACGGCAGTAGGACCTTTCTGTGATACTGATCCTGCTATTACATTGAATGCTGTAGATGCAGGCGGAACCTGGAGTGGAACCGGAATTACAAATACTACAACTGGAGCATTTGATCCAGCTGTTGCCGGAGCAGGAACCCACACAATTACTTATACAATTGCAGGATCATGCGGAGATGTTCAAACAACAGATATTGTTGTTAACAATGTAGCAGATGCTACCATTACGGCTGTTGGTCCTTTCTGTGATGTAGATGCGGCAGTAACGCTTTCTGCAGTTGATGCAGGAGGAACCTGGACAGGAACCGGAATTACTAATGGTGCTACAGGAATATTTGATCCAGCAGTTGCCGGAGCAGGAACGCATACAATTACTTACACCATTGCTGGTGCGTGTGGGGATGTTCAAACTACAGATATTGTTGTAAATCCTCAAATGGATGCAACGATTGCTGCTGTTGGTCCTTTCTGTGATAATGATGCTGCCCTAGTGTTAGCTGGGGCTGATCCGGGAGGAACTTGGTCTGGAACCGGAATCACAAATGCCGCTAATGGAGATTTTGATCCAGCAGTAGCCGGAGCAGGAACCCACACAATTACTTACACAATTGTTGCAGCTTGTGGAGATGTTCAGACTACTGATATTGTAGTAAATGCCTTGGCTGATGCTACAATTACTGCTGCAGGTCCTTTCTGTGAAAATGAGTTAGCTGTGAACTTATCTGCTGTAGATGTAGGTGGAACATGGAGTGGAACAGGAATTACAGATGCGGCCCTTGGAACATTTGATCCTGCTACAGCTGGCGTTGGAACGCACACTATTACTTACACAATTGCAGGTGCTTGTGGAGCTACAGATACTGAAGATATTATAGTTAATCAATTAGATGATCCTACCATTAATCCTGCCGGTCCTTTTTGCTTAAATAACAATGTTGAAGTGATTACAGCGGTTACTGCAGGTGGTACATGGAGTGGAACTGGAATTACAGATGCAACTTTAGGAGAATTCATGCCTATGACTGCGGGTGAAGGTACACATACCGTAACCTACACAACAGGTGGAATTTGTCCAAATACGGGAACTGTTGATGTGGTTGTATTAGGTCCTTTATCCGTTACGGCATTGCAAAACGCTACTATCTGTGAAGGAGAAAGTGCTGATTTAAGTGCTACCGGAAATGGTGGTGATGGAAATATCACAATTACTTGGACAGATGATCAGGGAAACAATTTGGGAACTAATGCTAACATAACCGTTTCACCAATGGTGACAACTACCTATACAGCTACAGTTACTGACGGATGTAATACTGTTCCTGTCAGTGATCAGGTAACAGTTACAGTTAATCCAATGCCTGTTATCAACTTTACACCAGATAAGTTTGCGGGTTGTGTTCCGTTAACAGTTAATTTCACTAATAACTCAGTTCCTGCTGGAACAAATTGTACTTGGGATTTTGGAGATGGAGATATGGTCAATGATTGTGGTGTTGTTTCAAATATTTATAATTCAGCAGGATGTTATGATGTTACCTTAACAGTAACAGAAAACAACTGTACAAGTACAGCTACAATGGTAGATTTGATTTGTGTTTACGATTATGCTGAAGCAGAATTCGCATTAGATCCGGGAGAAGTGGATGTAGAAAACACGCTTGTGGAATTTGATAATTCTTCAGTAAATGCTACTGAATATTTGTGGACATTTGGTGATGGTGATTCTTCAACAGTAGAAAATCCTGTTCATGTATTTCCAGCGGAGATAGGAGTTTATCAGGTTTGCTTAAAAGCTATGAATGCAGGTGGATGTAATGATTCAACTTGTCAAAGTGTGATTGTTACAGAAGAGTTATTATTCTACGTACCTAATGTATTTACACCGGATGGAGATAATTTTAATGAGACATTTTTACCGGTATTTACCCAAGGTTTTGATATCTATGATTTCCACTTCACCATTTTCAATAGGTGGGGAGAAATTATATGGGAGTCATATAATTCAACAGTTGGATGGAATGGCCACTATGGACAAGGAGGCTTAGTAGAAGATGGTGTTTATGTGTGGCAAGTTGAATTCAAATCAAATCAGTCAGACGAAAAAATTAAAAAACGCGGTCATGTTTCCGTGTTGAAGTAAAATACGTGACCTCAATCTATGATAGGGAAGCCAAATTTGGTTTCCCTTTTTTTTTGGTTTTTTCGCAAATATTGTTATATTATATATATGTCGATTTGATTCTTTTGGTGGTAATCGCCAAAGACTTTCTTTTATCATTTTACAATTGTAAATGAACATCTAGCTCAAATCAACTGTTCTTTAAAAAGAACTTCATAATTAATCATTAATAAGCTTTAATAAAATATGTTAGACATTATAGTTGACAAGTTAGAATCGTGGTGGACATCTCTGGTTGATCTTTTGCCCAATTTTATATTGGCATTGGTCGTTTTAGTATTATTCATAATTGCTGCCAGATACATCAAAAAAGGTTTAACAAAGTTATTTTCTAAAACATACAGTAATAAAGAGTTGTCTAAAATCCTGACTAAAATAGGATACATTGCAGTAATTGCTACAGGAACCATGGTAGCGCTATCAATATTGCATTTAGATAAAGCAGTTACCTCTGTTTTAGCCGGGGCAGGTATTGTAGGTTTGGCCTTAAGTTTTGCTTTTCAAGATTTAGCTGCAAATCTTATTTCAGGCTTTTTTATGGCCGCAAAAAGACCATTTGAAGTAGGAGATGTAATTGAGATAAAAGATCATTTAGGAACCGTTAAAGACATCCAATTGCGAAGTACAATTGTAGAAACTTTTGATGGTAATGAAGTGAGGATACCAAATAGGATCTTATTTGAAAATCCGCTAACAAACTATTATGAAACCAAAACAAGGATGATCCAACTTAAAGTAGGTGTTTCCTATGCAGATGATTTAGAAAAGGTAGAAGAGGTGGCCAAAAGTGCAATCACCTCTCTAGATGGATTAGTTGAAAGTGAAGAAGTAAAGCTAATTTATACCGGCTTTGATGATAGTTCAATCAACTTAGAAATTAGATACTGGGTGCCTTATGATAATTACTTTCAGTACCTAGAAGGTATTAGTAAAGGAATTAAAGCGATTAAAAAGGCATTTGATAAAAATGATATTTCTATTCCTTTTCCAATCAGAACTCTCAATTTTGGAATTAAAGGAGGAGAGAGTCTGGAAGAGCAATACCTGGATATGTATGAAAAGTTAGATAAATAAAAAGGCTATTCAATTGTGTAATGAGGATTGTCTTCTATGTCATCTAATATATCCTGATCACCTTCTTTGTATTCTGGTTCATCCTCTTCAGTAAAATCTGGATTGGGTTGCGGTTTGAATAATAATTTGAAAAGTAAAATGCCTATCGCAACTATCCCAATAGCAACAAGTCCTATTAGTTCACTCCTTTGTTTATTGTCATACAGCTGATAGTGCTCACTTAAATTAGCCACCAACTTGTTGACAATAGTAAACAAGAAGAAAAAGAATGCAAAAAAGATGGTAAAATGACGTTGAGGGATTAAAAGTAGATAAAGAGAATACAATGCAGTTTGAATGAAGAATTCTGAGATTGCTACCAAAATAACTGCAAATAAAAAAGGTGATAAATGCACTGAGTTTAATTCTATTGGCAGTATAAAGTAAATTCCAAATCCAACAAAAGCCAATATAAAACCAATCAGCATTTTTTGTATTTGAGACATGTGTTTTGAGCTCCAAACAAAAAAGAAAACTATGCCTAAAATGAAAATGATAACTGAATTGAGCATCATTGAACTCCAAAGGTTGTTAGACTCGATTTGAATGGAGTCTTTTAAATAGTGCTCCTGTAGATTTAAAAATCCTCCAAACAATTCATATACTCCCCAATACACGAATGACGCAATAATGGTAATTGCTAAAATTGAAACAGTGGTTCCGTCTTTATATCTGCTGGGTGAATTTTTTGTGTTGGGAATATTATTGACAAAAAAGAGAGGAACAAGTGATAGCACTAATATGATTGCAATAATTATAAAGGAGATTTTGTAATCAAAAGAATCATAGATCACAAAAGCACTTAAAAAAGCTCCTAAATTGACGCCAACATAAAACAATATGACAATGGGAGAAACAAGGCGCTTTTTCTTGTAATAATACCTGGATAGCATTGCAAAATTGTTCGGTGAATAAATCCCTGCACCAAGTCCGAAAAGAATAAGACCCGTTTGTGCCGTTTCAACATTACTAATGGACAACAATAAAAGCGCTAAAATTTGTAGACCACCACCTATAAAACAACTTATTTTATTTCCTACAAGGTAATCTCCAAGAACACCTCCTATCAACATTGAAGCGTATACCACCAGGCTTAATTGTCCATAAAATTCAAGTGCTTCTTCCCTTGGTATTTCTATGTCTATCAAAAAGAAGATGATGAAACTTCTGGTTCCATAATAGGCCATTCTTTCCAGCATTTTGGAAAGGATAATTAAAAATGCTTCTTTTGGATGTGAGAGTGAAGTTGTGGACATGGCTTTGGGTTTGAGATACTAAAATAGAAAACTTAAAAGCAGACTATCTTTTTCTTATCATTTGATAAATCAAAATTATCCAACTGATAATCATTAAACTGCCACCAACCGGTACAATTGCACTGCAAATTTTAAGGGCAGCTTCATGTTCTTTAAAACTGAGCACATAAAGTAATCCTGCGAAAATAATGACACCAATCAAGGCTAAGTTGAAAAACCATTTTAGTGAAAATTGGAACTTATCTGCAGATAAACCAATAGCTAAAAGTGCCAATCCAGTGTACATTTGGTACTTAACGCCTTTTTCAAAAATGATGATCCCTTCTTCGTTGATTATTTTCTTTAATCCATGAGCAGCAAAGGCGCCAAGAATAATACTCAAACAGATGAGTATTGCAGCAGTGATAACTATTTTTTTATTCATAAAAAATCCCGACTTCATCATTAGAGACCAAGTCGGGATAAAGTTAATCATTCAATTAATTAATGTGTATTGATGTATTTTTCTAATTCTTCTTTATCGTCAGAAAAAGTTAAAATCTCCATCAATTGATAGTAATCGCTTTTGTTCCAACATCTGTTATAAGCTGTTTTCAAAAAACTCAATTTTACATCAGAAAAAGTAATTTCGTTTGCCACAGTTTTAATTTGAGCAACAGACATGCACTTGTTTTTTGCAGCAGCATTGGCTACTCTTTCTTGGTCATCAGAAAATGATTCGTTTTTTACTAATTCAGCTAAAGCTTTTGCTTCATCATCAGTAAATGAGCAATCTTCAAGGGTAACTGTCAAATCTTCGTCTGCAAAGATGTTACCTTCATTAGAAGTGTTGTTTGTTGTTGTACCACTTGTGGTAGTCTCTTCGTAATAAGTAGTTGTTGTTGTACCTCCATTAGTTGTAGTGGTGCTTTCTTCGTAATAAGTAGAAGAATTTCCGTTTGATGAAGAGGTTGTAGTTGTTGAAGTAGTAGTTGATGAAGAACTGCTTGATGATGTTGTGTTCATATTTTCTCCATTACCACTAACATTCACATTTGAGTTGGCATTAATTCCATTTTCATTACCATTTACTGAAGTATTCATGTTTTGATCAATCCCTGTTCCGGATACGTTCATATTTACGCTAGCTCCGTTTTCTGATTCATTGATTGAAATGTTCATGTTAATACTCTCAGACCCATTTCCGTTTCCAACATTAGTGGAAGTTCCAACATTTTCTTCAGTAGTAGAAGTAGTAACCACTGTTGTAGTGGTCACAGTTTCTGTACCTCCATTAACATTGCTGTTAAGCTGTTTGTTGCCACTGTTGTTCACTTGTGTGTTGCTTGTTGTTTCTGTAATTTCAGTTGGATGATATTGAACTATGGTTTGATCAGGAACAGAAGTACTGGTTCCTAGGGGAGTTTCTGAGTAAAATCTCATTTTGTAATTTCCCTTCTTCTCAATAATTCGGTAAGTAATCAATGAGTCATACTTAACGCCAATATTCTTGTCAATTTCAAAACTATTGTCTTCAGCAATGATTTTAGCACTGTAATAACGCTCCTTTAAACCGGTAACTTTAACATTGGTTTCAGCATTCATGTTTTGTCTGATTCCATTTAATACAACATAGAATTTTTTTCCTGTATTGGAATAAATGGTAACATCTCCTTGCCCTTGTCCCCAAAGGTTAGCTCCGATAAATAAAATGGTTAATAGTAAAAAGTTTTTCATATTCATATTAGATTAAAATTCGAATCCTACTTAGGCAATCTGTATGCCAAAAATTTTGCTTTAAGATATTTTTAACAACTGTTGAGCATTTTGCATAGCCGCATCAGTTATTTGTTCTCCGCTAATCATTTTTGCTAGTTCATTAATTCGTTCTTCTTGATTTAATTGGACTACAGCTGTAGTTGTTTTGTCTCCAATTACTTCTTTTTGAACGTGGTAATGCGTGTTTCCTTTGGCTGCTACTTGTGGCAAGTGAGTGATGGCAATCAATTGAATTTTGTTTCCCATTTTCACAAATTCGGCTGCAATTTTAGCGGCTACTTCACCGGATACACCTGTATCAATTTCATCAAAAATGATGGTTGGTAAGTTTTTATGACTTGATAAAAGTGATAAAATTGCCAGCATCAGTCGTGATAATTCACCACCTGAAGCGATTTTTTTAATCGGTAAAAATTGGCCTCCTTTGTTCGTTTTAAAATTGAAAACAATCCCGTCGGTCCCATTAATACTCAATCGTTCCAGCTTTTCAAACACAATGTCCAACTCGGCATGTTCCATTCCAAGTTCAGCGAGGGTTTTATGAACAGATTCACAAATAACCGGAGCGGCTGCTTTTCTCTTTTTTGAGATGTTTTCTGCTTGTTTGGCAAGACTGGTTTTGTGTTGATTAATTTCAATTTCTAGTTGAGCAATTTTATCTTCTACTGAACCAATGTCGGATAATTGCCCTTCAAGTTTATCTCTCAACTCTTTTAATTCAGTTACTTCACTCAAATTGTGCTTGAAAGTCAAAGAGTTTAAAAGTTCCATTTTTTCTTTAATCTCCTGAGCTTCGCCATCACCGAAATCAACATCATTATCTGTGTTGTCTATTTCGTTAGCCAAGTCATCAAGTTCAATTTTTAAAGAAAGCAGTCTGCTGTGTATTTCGCCAAATCGTTTGTCAAAATCTTTAAGGCTTTCAAATGCTTCAAGAATAGTTTTGATACCAACTTGTGGACCAAATGATTCATTTTCTAATACCGATTTTGCCAATGAAAGTTGCTCGTTAATTTGTTCAGCATTTTCAATTTTGTCAGATTGAGATTGTAAGTCTTGGAGGTTGACATTGTCCAGATCAGCCATTTTTAGTTCATTCACTAAAAATTCAACATAATCCTTTTCCTTTCTATTCTCCATCTCCTTCACCTTCAACTCAATTTGTTCATTTACCTTTTGACGGTATAATTTAAACTCTTGTCTATAAACCGCAATATCTTCTTGATTCCCGGCAAGAGCATCAACTACATCCATTTGAAAATCCTGGCCAAATAATTCAAGCGTTTGATGCTGTGAATGAATTGTAATCAGTTGATTTCCTAATTCTTTCATCTGTGTCATTTGCACAGGTGAGTCGTTGATGAATCCTCTTGATTTACCAGAAGGTGAAAACTCTCTTCTGATTATGCAAGTGCTTTCATAATCCAATTCATTTTCTTCGAAAAATGATTTCAATCCCAACTTTGAAATATCAAATTCTGCTTCTAAAAAGCACTTTTTCTCTGATTGTTTTAGAACTGTAGTATCGGCTCTTTCGCCCATTAATAATCCAAGCGCCTTTAGTAAAATGGATTTACCAGCACCTGTTTCACCTGTAATGGTAGAAAATCCCTTATTGAATTGAATATTAACATTTTCTATAAGGGCATAATTAGATATCTCCAGACGATTCAACATACAATTCTAAATTGAAATGTAAATATAAGCAGTAGTAAGATGAATTGGAAGAATCTTTATTAACAATCCCCGAAGAAGGGTGATTAGTTCAAAATTTCCTGGTATTTGGAAGAGTTGGCAGGATCCAATCTTTTAAGTGCACTCACAGCTTTATTCTTTTCACTGATTTCAGCTTGAGAGAATAAATCAATTAATTCTTGTGATTTAGCTGTTAAAAACATTTGAAGGTTTAATGATCCCGGTCTTGATCTTTGAATAGGAATCAAGGATTCCATACAAGTTAAAACTTCGGCTCTTCCGCCTGCCAAATTATTATACATAACATCAAAACCTTTTCTGTGATAATTGTAATAAGTTGTTCTTAAAGGCTTAAATACAGATTGAAGTGCATTGTCCACCATCCAGTATCGGTTGTTCTTTTTACCTGAAGGTAACCATCCCGGATCTCCAGAATTCTTGGCATTATTAGCAATTATCTGTGCTTTGGTAAAATAGGGTGTTCCACCTTCGGGTGAAAAGCTGTCGTAATCATAGGCTAAAACCATGTAGGCATAAAAAGCTAAGATAGATGTCAAATTGCTTCTGTGCTGATCTATTGAGAACAATAGTGCAGTATTTCGGGCATAATCAATCTTAAAGTTGTTGTCTACAAAGTTGAATAAATTGGTGTTGTATGCTGTGTTGTATACAGGTCTGGTTGATTGAACCTGAATTTTTCCTTCATAAGTGGTAGTTGAAGGGATATCCGTGATCGTAATCAATATGGACATATTGATACGTTCTTCAATTTCAAAAACGTCATTGGTCCAACGCGTATTATTCATGAAATCATAAATAGCTCCCTGAAGCTCAGTAAAAACTTCTTTTTCTACAGGACCCACTTGCAGTGAAGGTGTGTTGATTACACTAACTTCACAGTTAAGCTCTTGAGCTACCGCTTTGGTACCAAGTACAATTGTTAATATGATCAATAAATTTTTCAACGCTTACAAATCTATAGCTTATCTGTTGAATTATCAATTAGATTGTTTTCAATTTCATCAACAATATCTGCTGCCACGTGTGATTTATCTTTTAACTCGAAAGATTTAATTTTATTGTCAGTACTCAAAAAACTTACTTTATTAGTTTCACCTCCAAATCCTGCGCCTTTATCTTTGAGCGAGTTTAGCACCAGTAAATCAAGGTTCTTTTTTGCTAGTTTTTTGAATCCATTTTCGGTTTCATTTTCAGTTTCTAAAGCAAATCCAACCAAATATTGATTCTTTTTATTGTTCCCTGCCCACAATAGGATGTCTGGGTTTTTAACCAGTTCTATTGTCATTTCATCTGAAGATTTTTTAATTTTTTCTTCAGCTTGATTTTTTGGACGATAATCAGCAACGGCAGCTGAAAAGATTCCGATATCCATTTGAGACCAAATCTTTTCTACTACATCCATCATTTCTGTTGCAGCTTTAATTTGAATAACTTCTATGTTGGGATCTTTTACTTTGAAATTGGTAGGACCAGTAACCAAAGTGACTTTCGCACCTCTAGCAGCACATTCATCTGCCAATAAAATTCCTGTTTTTCCACTTGAATGATTGCCTATAAATCTTACCGGATCTATAGCTTCATAAGTAGGGCCGCCAGTGATTAAAACATTTTTACCTTTTAAAACAGAATCCTCCATAAAGAATTCATGAATTAATTGAGCAATCACTTCTGGTTCTTCCATTCTCCCTTTTCCTTCTAATCCACTTGCCAATTCACCGGATGTTGGTTCAATTACGCTAACACCATTAGCTGCAATAGTTTTAAGATTATCGCTTGTGCTGAAGTGTTTGAACATGTCTAAATCCATTGCAGGAGCTATCCAAACAGGACATTTGGCACTTAAATAAGTAGCAATTAAAAAATTATCAGCATTTCCGCTCACTAATTTAGATAAGCTATTGGCAGAAACCGGGGCGATAATAAAAAGATCAGCCCATAAACCAAGGTCTACGTGATTTTCCCAAATGCCTTTTTCTTCATCCTTAACAAAGTCAATTGCTACCGGATTTTTGGATAGGGTAGAAAGGGTGAGAGGTGAAATAAAGTCACAAGCCGAATGGGTCATTACAACTTTAACCTCAGCACCTAATTTTATAAGTTCTCTTACTAAATAAGCCGATTTATAGGCCGCGATACTCCCGGTAACGCCTACTAAGATCTTTTTCCCGGAAAGCATGAATGGATTTAGTCTTCTTGTCCTGCTTCGATTGCTTCGTTAGCATCTCTTACATAGATCTTATCTTCAAGATACTCTTGGATAGCAATAGCAACAGGCTTTGGAAGGCTTTCGTAGAATTTAGAGATTTCAATTTGCTCTCTATTTTCGAAAATTTCTTCCAAGTTATCTGTAGTTGAAGCAAATTCAGCCAATTTCTTTGTCAACTCATCTTTCATCTCTGCAGAAATCTGGTTTGATCTCTTTGAAATTGCAATCAACGCTTTGTAAATATTACCTGATTTTTCAGAAAAATCAGATGAATCTCTAGTTACAGTTGTTCTTTCAGCGTTGGTATTTTTGTAGTTAATGCTCATCTCTCTTATTTATCTATTGACTACTACTTTCTTTAATTTTAGTCAGTTCCTGCTCTGTTTTTTCTTTGTAACTCTCTACCTCAGTGGAGTGTCCAGATTCAGGAAATGCGGCTACAAAGGTACGATATCTTTTCAATGTTTCTTCTAATCTCTCTTTCTTTTTTGACTCAATACTATTAATTGCCAAAAAATAGCTGCTTTTCACAGCATGGAACAGTATGCTTTCTTTGTATTGAGATTCCGGATATTTCTCCAAAGTTCCTTCTAAAGCAACTACTGCCGCTTTGTAGTTTTCAGTTTTGTAATACAACATGGCATTTTCATATTGCTTCAATTCCAACTTCCCTCTTAATCTATCCATGATTTGATTACAAGTATCAATGCGTGTACTGTTTGGGTACAGATCAATGAAGATTTGTAATTCGTCTAATGCATTTAAAGTTTCTGTTTGATCTAACTTGTAGTTAGGTGAGTTTTGAACTGCGCACAATGCACTTAAAAAAGCGGCTTTTTCATTGAATTTACTTGTAGGATATTGACGGATAAATCTTTTAAAGTAGTATCCGGCCAAATAATAGTCCCCCAATTCGTAGTTAGACATGCAATAATAGAAGTATAACTTTTCGCCTTCTGATGTTATTTTATAAAATGGAATGACGTCTTCAAGCAAAGTGACGCTTTTCAAGTAATCTTCTTCTTCGTAATATTTTAAAGCCGCATTCTTTTTGCGTTCGTTATCACCGCTTTTAAGTATTTGATTATACTCTGAGCATGACAACATCAACAAGGCAACCAGTGACATTAAAATTGTTTTCGACAGCTTTATCATTCTTATTTTAGTCTATTTAGCGGGTAGATTATTACGTCACATCCGCCATAAATATTGCGCCAAAGATAATGTATTCAGTTGTTAAAAAATGTCAAATTGTTCACTAACCGAACTTAAAAATGTGAATAAAAATTTCACAATCCTTGTGTTTGTTCGAATTTTCGGCCTATTTTCGCACCATAATTACTCACGCGCGACGTGAAGGAAATTAAAATTATGGCGTTAGATATATTTGAGAAGATTAAGGCAAACAGAGGACCAATAGGTCAACATGCCAAAGGAGTACACGGATATTTTACTTTTCCAAAATTGGAAGGTGAAATTGGAAACAAAATGACGTTTAGAGGTAAGGAATGTCTAGTATGGAGTGTTAACAACTACTTAGGATTAGCAAATGATCCTGAAGTGAGAAAAGCGGATGCGGATGCGTCAGCTCAGTGGGGACTTGCTTATCCTATGGGATCTAGAATGATGACTGGTCAAACTTCAGAGCACGAAGCTTTGGAGCGTGAGTTATCAGATTTCATGCAAAAAGAAGATACTATCCTTTTAAACTTCGGATACCAGGGGATGTTATCAGCAATTGATTGTCTAGTTGATAGAAAAGACGTAATTGTTTATGATAGTGAGTCTCATGCTTGTATCATTGATGGTGTAAGATTACACGCAGGAAAAAGATTTGTTTTCCAACACAATGACATGGCTAGCTTCGAAAAACAAATGGAGCGTGCTACTAAATTAGCTCAAGAGACTGGTGGAGGTATCATGGTTATTACTGAAGGTGTTTTCGGTATGGCTGGAGACCAAGGTCTTTTAAAAGAAATTATTGAGTACAGAAAATCTGGAAAATACGATTTCAGATTGTTCGTTGATGATGCTCACGGTTTCGGAACTTTAGGTAAAACAGGAATGGGAACCGGTGAAGAACAAGGTTGTCATGACGGAATTGATATCTATTTTGGAACATTCGCTAAATCAATGGCATCAATTGGAGCTTTTATTTCTTCAACTGAGGATGTGATTGAATTTATGAGATACAACATGAGATCTCAAATGTTTGCAAAATCATTACCAATGCCTTTGGTTGTTGGAGCAAGAAAACGTCTTGAAATGTTGAGAACTCAACCAAGACACAAAGAAAACTTGTGGAAAATTGCAACTGCATTACAAACAGGATTGAAAAATTCAGGATTTGATATAGGAAGAACTAATTCTCCTGTAACTCCTGTATTCCTTAAAGGAACATTAGGTGAAGCAACTAATATTACATTTGATTTGAGAGAGAATTATGGAATTTTCTGTTCAATCGTTGTTTATCCGGTTGTACCTAAAGATGTGATCATGCTAAGAATGATCCCTACTGCAGTTCATACAATGGAAGATGTTGAATATACTATTGAAACTTTCAAGAAAGTACAAGAAGGACTAAAATCTGGAAAATACAAAGCTGAACAGTTGAAAGTAGTAGAAACTGATAAATAGGGCACGCGCTGTGTCTTACCGATAATATTCGGTGAATAGGAAACCCCTGACAACTACTACGTCAGGGGTTTCTTTTTTATTATAGGTCTATTTTACTTGTCCAAAGCTTCTTGACCAAGTCTTATTATATCACGAGCCGACATATTGCCCGAGCCCGAATGAATTAATACTTCATTTTTATCTATAAAATACAAAGTAGGGTATCCCTTTAGATTATATTTTTTGCTCAATCTTGGACCATTGGGATTTTTTTCCATGTCCATTTTGAAATTGATGAATTTTCTATTGAAGAACTCAACCACTTTAATATTGGAAAAGGTATCTCTTTCCAGAATTTTGCAAAATCCACACCAGGAAGCCATGGCATCTAAAAAAATCAGTTTGTCCTCCTCGTCTGCCTTTTTAAGCGCTTCTTGCCAACTACCTTCAAAGAATTTAATCTCTTCTTCTTCAACAGATTTGTCCTGTGGATTGTGCTGATTTAAGGATCTATCATAGGTAAATCCAAATAATAAAGAAGCACTAAATAATATGACAATAGACAAATTCTTCATTTTAATTCTGTTAACTTTAATACGTCCAATTTATTATTGGTTACCCTTTAATACTCAAAAAATATTCCAATGTTAAACGATCTTATTATTGTTGACGGTGTGTCTGACGAGTACTTACGCAAGATAAAGGCGTTTGTAAGATTGTGGAATGATGCGTCTGAAACAATAACAGTGAGTACATCCGGCTCTACCGGAACTCCTAAAGAGATTGAATTGAGTAAAAAACGAGTGAGGGCATCTGCCAATTATACAGCTAAGTTTTTTGGTTTTGAAAAAGGTCAAACTGCATTGTTGAACTTATCTCCGGATTACATTGCTGGAAAATTAATGATAGTAAGAGCCATTGAGAACAACATGAATCTTATGATTGCTCCATTATCAGGTGATCCATTAAAAAATGTGAATGACGAGCCTATTGCGTTTGGAGCGTTTGTGCCCGCTCAGATCAATGAAATTTTAAAGAATGAGCATTCTAAGGAGATATTGGCACGAATTGGAAATGTAATCATTGGAGGTGCACCTATCTCACCTGAAGTAGAAAACGAACTGACAGCCATTAGCTCAAAAATCTATGCTTCATTTGGAATGACTGAAACTATCACACATTTTGCCTTGAGAAGATTAGGAACTCCAATTTATAATTGTCTTGATGGTTATAAAATAGCATTAGATAAAAGGTCATGTCTGGTAGTAAAAAAGAACAAAGTGGTGGAGAAAACACTCGTCACAAATGATGTGATTGATTATATCAATTCAACCACTTTTAAATGGAAAGGAAGATTAGACAATGTGATCAATTCAGGTGGAATAAAAATCTATCCTGAAAAAATAGAAAAAATGATCGCTCATTTATTGCCTGACAATCGTTTTTATGTGACTTCTAAAAAGGATGATAAGTTTGGTGAAGTTGCGGTCCTTGTGGTTGAGGGAGAGGTTGATAATGAAAAATTGCTGAATGACGCAAAGGATTCTGTTCCGCGTTATCATGCTCCAAAAGAAGTGATAGTAGAAGATGTTTTAGAAGAAACACCTACGCAAAAAATCATTCGTAAAAAGTTTTAAGAATTCTTTCTGTAATATGCTAATAGCACCAGATCATAACTAAAATGACCTGCAATTGCATGGTAAATAGTTAGCTCTCTTGCGGCCCAACCCAGGAACATGATGAAAGCAGTTAGCAAAATGGCAAATGCATTTACTTTTGGTTCTTTATAAGAGAAGTATCCATGGATAGCAACAAAAAAGATGGCTGTTATAATGATGCCTAAAAGTGGTTGTATGGCTCCTCTAAAAAATATCTCTTCACCAACTCCGGCACAAATGGAAAGAAAAATAACATGAAAACGGTTGATTTTTAAGTTGCTTAGGAGGTCTCTGTATTTGCTCAATGAGTCATCAAAGAAGGGAAGTTCAGTTAGCCAAATCACAATGAGCCCAAAAATAATTCCTGCTGATAAAAATGAAGGAATGGAATAGAGTTGAGGTAATTCCACAACAAACACAGATTCAAAACTGATGCCTTGAAAATACATGATCGGCCAAGCCAAAAGTGGAAAAACTATGAGCGTGGCCAAACCTAAAATCCAAAGAGAATTGAACTTACTTCTCATATCACAAAGTAACGAATAATCAAGCTGAACGGTCGGTAAATAAATGGAAATTATAATGCCTGCCTAAATAATTTAAAATCCATTATTGATTCAATAATTTAATGCTTACAAGCTTACGAATTATGAAAAATAGTGTAGATAAACCCATCCATAGATCAAAACTTAGAAGAAGCATTGGCAAAGAATATTTCTGTATCAAACAGAAAGTTCGTTGGTGGACAGGTCAGGAAGTATATGCAAGGGAGATAGACCTGTCCCCATTGCCCAATGAAGTGGTAAATCACTCCACTTTGTTATTGCGAAAATTAAAGGATGTGGACATGTATCTGCAACACAATAAAATTGTTAATCTCAGATTAGCGGCATCAAAAATTAACGGAATCATCATTGAACCCGGTCAAACATTTTCTTTTTGGAAGACCGTTGGCAGGCCAACTAAAAGAAAAGGATACGTTGATGGATTGACCTTAAGTGATGGTAAAATTGGAAGAGGTGTAGGAGGTGGCTTATGCCAAATGGGAAATTTGATTTATTGGATGAGTTTGCACACTCCTTTAACAGTGCAAGAAAGATGGAGACACGGCTATGATGTTTTTCCGGATGTTAACAGAAAGCTTCCTTTTGGATCCGGCGCAACGCTTTCATACAATTATGTGGATTTACAACTAAAAAATGAAACACAAGTTCCATTTCAGATTAATTTAAAAATAAGCAAGACACATCTGCAGGGAAATATTTCTTCTGGTTTTCCAATTGTCAATGAGTATGAGGTTTTTGAACGCAACCATAAATTTGAATTGCAATGGTGGGGTGGTTATACGCGACACAATCAGATATGGAGACGTATTAAAAATAAGGTAACCACCGAAACTACAGAAGAGTTGGTGACCGAGAATCACGCAATTATGATGTATAATCCTTTGATTGGACAGAATACTTGACCCGTATAATATTCTATAATTCAGGTAGATTAGACTTTATTAAAGAAATGTAAAAGCAGTAGTTTGGTGCCACAATCGTTGTGCTGCAACCAATTTCACCCTATAAAAGCTGCTTAACCCGGGATTTCAATCAATGAAGTCCCGGTAAGAGTAGAATTCTTTTTAATTTTGAAGGTCTAAATTAAGCACCTATGATTCAAGAAGACCTGTTAGATTCTAGCGATATTCCAAAAAACAAACTAGACATTGATAGTGCCGAGATTTTGCATTGGTGTAATGAAACCTTGAGAGACTGGGGTTTGTCAGGTGATTCGCTTATTTATACCCGTACAATACTTTTGGTGATTATAACTGTCGGAGTAAGTTTTCTTTTGTGGTGGCTGACAAGAAATATTTTATTGTCTATCATTCACAGGTTTGCTGAAAAGACAAAGACAAAGTGGGATGATGAATTAGTAAACAATAAGTTCTTTTCTGCATTGGCGCACTTAGTGCCATTGTTATTTATGGATTACTTTATCCGTATTGTATTTCACTCTTTTCCAAGAATAGCCACATTTGGCGTAAAACTCACAGATTTAGCCATCATTATTGTGATCAATATTGTGATCATTCGCTTTTTGAATACTACCAAAGATGTGTTGAGTCAAAAAGAATCTTTGAAAGATAAGCCACTAGAATCTTTTTCGCAGTTAGGTAAGATTATCGTGACCATTTTGTTGGTTTTTATCATGATTTCAGTGGCTTTTAATGTAGATCTATTAGTCATTTTAACTTCAATGGGAGCCATGACAGCAGTGATTTTGTTGGTTTTCAAAGACACTATTTTAGGATTTGTAGGGAGTATACAATTGGCAGCTAATGATATGGTGCGTATTGGTGATTGGGTAACTATGGAAAAATATGGTGCAGATGGAGATGTAATGGAAATTACCCTTAATACAGTAAAGGTCAAAAACTTTGATTTGACTATTACTACCATACCAACGTATTCTTTTATCTCTGATTCTTTTAAAAACTGGCGAGGGATGCAAGAGTCAGGTGGAAGAAGGGTAGTGAGATCTTTGAATATTCAATTAAGTTCAATTAAGTTCTGTACACCTGAACTATTAGATAAACTAGGTGAGATTGAATTGATCAAAGATTATGTAGAGAAAAAAGAACAAGAAATTGAACAATTCAATGCCAATAACAAGGTGAATAAAAAGGTGTTGTTAAATGGCAGGAACCAGACAAATATTGGGATTTTCAGATACTATGTTACGCAGTACTTAAAGAATAATCCTGAAATCAATCAGAACATGACTTTGATGGTGCGTCAATTACAACCTACTGAGCAAGGAGTGGCTTTGCAAGTTTATTGTTTTACCAAAACTAAAGTTTGGGATGAATACGAGCAGGTAATTAGTCACATTTTTGATCACCTAATGGCCTCTGTCAAATATTTTGATCTGAGAATATTTGAGAATCCTTCAGGAGAAGATTTTAAGAGAATTGCGAACTAGTCCAAATCAGTGTCCAAAAGATCTTCTTTATCCTGAGAACTATTAAATGGTTTAAATGAAACGGCAATTGCTGCAATTTCTAAAGGAATACATAAAAGACTAATAAAAACTCCAAATTTCAATTTGGCAACGGTTAAAAAAATTCCTAGTAAAAAGATGCCGGTAGCAGAGAAATGAAGAATTTTTGCCGTTTTATTGCTAATAATAGGGTTTGGCATATCTCCTCCCGCTTTCTTTGCTTGGTTTCGAATGTAGGTTACCAATAAAATTAGTCCAATGATGAAATAAAGGTGAATTCCTTTTGTGAGGTTTCTGGTGTCACCAATATTTAAAAATCTTGCTAATAGATAGATGTAAAAAAGAACATTTAATAGATTGGTAACGAAATAAAGCTTAAGTGCTTTTTGTTCATCTTTTGGGTTTTCATTTTCCATATCTAATCGTCCAGCGTTAATTCAGGATGAGCTTCTAACACGTCCGTTTGCTGACCGCGTTTGTATAATGCATGAAATTTAACTTTACCTGATTTGGTATAAATGATGCGTTCTCCTACCTGGAAATTCATATCAAACTCCTGATCTTCATGAATCTGTCCGTTTTCGTGATAAGAAATCATTTTACCATGGACTTTACCATCAACAAAATTTTTATCCAACTTGACAGATCCATCCGCATAATATTCCTGGCAATTGCCTGTATAACCAACTCTTCTTTCAAATCTGTAAAAGTGATTATAAGGTTCGTCAAAAGTTAATTCATGACAATCACAATGCGTTGAGTCAATATCAGAAGTTTGATTTTCAGAATCATTGTTAGGTTCTTCTCCTTTACAACTCCAAATTACAACTGGTAAAATCAGTAAAAAGCTCCATTTAGTCATGATGCGAAACAAATAATAAATGTTTGAACTGCAAAGTTATTAAGAATTGAAAAAGAGAATAATTATATCAGTGAAAGTTCTTGAAGGCTGATTTAGCAGTGTTTACAAAATAGATGAAATATTTGTGAGTTAAAATTTGTTCAGATGTAGAACTCTCACTATATTTGTCCCCCCAAACGAGGAGATAATTATTATAAAGATATATTGCGGGGTGGAGCAGTTGGTAGCTCGTCGGGCTCATAACCCGAAGGCCGTTGGTTCGAGTCCAGCCCCCGCTACTAAGAAAACCTCAGTGCATTGCGCTGAGGTTTTTTTGTTTTATCTAAGACGATTCAAGCTTGCTTGAATGAGGATTGGATGAAATAAAAAAAACTGAACTAAGTGAAGGTTTTCTTAGTTAATCCCAACCTTAAGGTCCACTGCCCGAACGCAGTGAGTGGCAGTGAATCCAGCCCCCGCTACTAAGAAAAGTCTAGACGAAAGTCCAAGCTTTTTTGTTTTTCAGCAGACATTTTTTTTAATTTACTCTGTGAAAAAGTGTCAAGATATTTTAGGGTTGAAAAAAAATAAAATCTTTTTCCAACCCTAAGTATTATTAATTCGACTTTATAATGATGAATATTCTATTCAAGAGATATTGGCCAATTTTAGTGCTGACAATTTTCGTCGGTTTAACTTCTTGTAAAAAGAGTGAATTAAAGAAACCTGCAGATGTTTCTGTGCAAATGGATATTAATCGTCAGCCTAGTACCCAAGGCCATCTAGAGTTTAATTCGGGTTACATACGAATAACCGATTTTAGAGTAGAAGGAACAAGACAAGAAGGTGCTCCTGTTGAAATGAACAAAGATTTTTCTCAAGGATTATTAATAACCTTTAGTCCTACAATTATGGTTTCTGAGTTAAATCTGGATATTCCTCAAGGAAATTATACAGATTTGGACATTTCATTTGACACTTTTGATGATTTGGGCCAACCAACTATTCAGGTAGAAGGTACTTATACTAATCAATCCAGTCAAACATTTCCGGTAATCTTTGAATTTGAATCAAGTGAAACATTTAGTATTAATGGGGAATCAGAAACGGGAGAACCAATAATAGTTTTAGACAAAAATATTCCTTCCAATACTTTTATTCAATTTGATCCACAATATTGGTTTGATATTGTGACCATAAATATGTGGGATAATGCAGTTATGGTTGATGTTCAAGGTACAATGACCATTTTAATAAATGAGAGTGTAAATGACGCGATTTATGACCTAATTGCGGATCGAATAGATGATGCTACTGAGGCAACATTTGGAAATTAATGGACAATAATTTTGAAAACATAGAATTTCTTGATGATAGATTTCTAGTACAGAAATGTATTGAAGATGATAGAAGATATCAGGAAGCACTTTATAGAAAGTTTGCTAAGAAGATGTTTCAAGTTTGTAAACGTTATGCAAGAGATAATGATGAAGCTATGGATTTTTTACAAGAAGGATTCATAGAGGTTTTTAAAAAACTTGAAAATTATCGATTTGAAGGATCATTAGAAGGTTGGGTTAGAAAAGTAATTGTGTTCAGAACCATTGATGTTTTAAGAAAAGAAAAAAGATATCAAGAAATAATAGGAGAACTTGATGCTGAATTGCATGTAGAGGCTGAAGAGTTTGAATTATTGAGTGGTCAAACTACTGCTGAAAGATTAAGGGAATTGGTTAATCAATTACCTGGTAAAGCAGGATTAGTTTTAAAACTGTTTGTAATTGAAGGATTAACGCATCCTGAAATAGCTGAGCATTTAGAAATATCCATAGGAACATCAAAATCACAATTAAATAGGGCCAGAACCCTTATTAAAGCATCATTAAAAAGTGAGTGATAAATCTGGAAATATTGATGACCTAATTAGAAATGGGTTTGATTCTTCTGATGAAGGATTTGATTTTGATTCATGGAGTAGCATGGAGAAGAAATTAAATGCTAATGTGGATATTGATACACAAATTGTTGAAGCGTTCAATCAATTTTCGGATGATTTACCTACTTCTGTATGGCCCGAAATTCAGGAAGAACTTGATATTAATACAGTTTGGAAACGAATTGCGAAAAAACTAGAGAAAAAGAAAAGACGTGCGATCATATGGTGGAATATTGCTGGAATTATTTTACTACTGGTATTTGCAGGATATCTTTTTAAAGATGAATTTATCTCTGTCAATCAAAGTGAAGATTCTGTTGAATTAAAAGAAAATATAAGCGAGGTTGATTCGGGTGATATTACTAGTAAAGAAGGCTCAGAAATTGTTGATAATATCAGCTCTAAGGAAAGAGAATTGCAGAATCCTGAAAGTTTTTCGAGCAATTCAACCATGTCATTAGTTGATAGACAAGAGGGTTTTGTAGTGAGATCAACAAATGTATCTCTTGATAAAGATATTCGGGATGATAATAATAATACCACAAGTTTTCAAAAAGAGAATTCATTTATTGAATTATTGGAGCGAACTTCGGTTGAACCAGTAGTGCAGTTAGGATATGAGCAAGGTATGCCAAATATTGAATTGCCTGTACCGGGAAAAAATAAAAATTTACACCCAAGAAAATGGATAGTTGGTGGTTTTGGTGCTGTTGATAATGGACTTATTTCAGATGCAACTACCAGGTCTGCTTTCTCAGCCAATTCAATAAACTCAAATAATTTTACGCTTTCCACAAACTATGGATTGTACGGACAGTTCTATACTCAAAAGAACTATTTTGTGCAGGCTGAATTTTATTTGAACTCTAGAATTAAAAGATCAACTCAGGAGTATCAACATTTTCAATACTTAAATCATTCATTAAAACTTGATTACTGTCAACTTTCATTGTCTTTTGGTAAATCCATTCCTCTAGGAAAAAGTAATCACATCTGGTTCAATCCCGACATAGGACTTTTCGGTGGATATTTAAAATACAGCAATGAGTATGTGGATGATGTACTAATTTCAAACAATACTTCACATAAAAAATGGAATTACGGTGTACAAGTGGATTTAGGAATTCAACATGAGTTTAACAGATTTGTTGTGGGGTATGGACTTCATTCAAATTTTGGTTTAGCAAACATCTTTCAGGGAACTGAAAAGCAATCAAGCTTCTTAAATGTGTCCCAAACTTTTTCAAATGGAGTTTATCTAAAGTTAGGTTTCAAAATTTAACACCTTTTTCCAACCCTTTACATTTTTCATTCGGCTTTAAGTGGAGAAAACTATTGTATGGATTTAGGTGTCAATATTTTAAAGTTTATAAACTTCAGTTATCCGGATCGTCAAGATGATTTCATTCCTGTTGATGTAATAAATAATCATATAGGAAAGGAGACTCAGGAGCCTTTAGTCATTTTTAGAATACTTGACAGTTTATATTTATTGGAAAATAAAAATCTTATAGAAACAACCGCAAATGTAGAGCGGCAGGCGTTTTGTGTAAGAATTACTGAGAAAGGTAAAAATTATTTAAAAGAATATTCCAACCCCTCAGCAAATTGAAACGGCTTATAAATAAATAATCAAACGAAATGAAAAAAATCTTATTTGTGATGTTGTTTATGGCAGGAATTTCTGTAACAATGTCAAGTTGTAAAAAGGCAAATTTAACAAGAGATCAATGGAAGATTGCGAATGCAACAGATCTACAAGACAATACCAATATTACTGCTGACTATGCAGGTGAAATATGGGAGTACAGTAAAAATGGAGATTATATTGAGAACGGTTCAAAAAAAGGAGTTTGGGCTTGGGGTGATGGAAAAAACAAACTTATTATCACTGAAAATGATGGATCTATTGATACTTACAATGTAATTAAAATTAAAAAGAACGAGATGGAAATAGAGCTGCCTGGGGATGAAAACCTTCAGCTTGAAAGAATTCAGTAATCAATAATATGAGATTAAAATGAAAAAATGGAATAAATTATTTGGGTTAATCGTAATTGCAGGTCTTACCGTAACTGCCACATCTTGTAACAAAGTAAAGGATGGGAAAGTTATCACTGATACTTATGATGGCAACGTAAGTGTTACATCAACTGGAGCTAATGCTGGTGGAGATTTCACAGGGACAGGAGATAATGGGGTTTACGCCTTTGGTTGGGAAAATAACAAGTCAAAAGCTGAAGTTAATTTTGACATCACAACTCCTACAGGTTCATTAAACTTTAAACTAGAAGATGCAGACAAAAAAGAAGTGTTAAATGAAACAAGGTATGCTGGAAGTAATGATACATATTCTGGTGTAAGTTTGGCTGGAGCTTCTGGAGTTTGGACAGTTACTTTAACATTTTCTGATTTTAATGGAAATGGGAGTTATTCATTGAGTCCAATAGATTAATAAAGTCACAACTTGCTTGAGCATTTTATGCTGCAAGTGTATTATAATAGAAGGTTTTTGCCTTCACGTTTCACTAATTAATAAATTAAATATGAAAAGAACAACGCTTGTTTTAACAATTGCAATTATGTCAATGGGATCATTGATATCATGTAAAAAGTATGAGAATGGAGGTTCAAAAGCAAAAGCTGAAAAGAATATCCAAAATACCTGGACAATTGATCAATATTATTTTGACGGTACTGATGCTACCAGCCAGCTATTGATAACTAATTACCAAGAAACTTTTAGTGATGGTGGAACATACAGCAGATCATATAATGATGCAAGTGGTGATCCTAAATCAGAAACTGGAACATGGACACTTGTAGATGATAAAGATAGAATCAATATTTCTGGTACAGGTAGTTATGAATTGACTGCTCAAACATCTACAGTTTCAACTTCAGATTATGATATTATCAAATTAGATAAAGATGAATTGTGGTATTCATTTACAAATGGTGGAAACACACATGAATTTCACATGGTGCCAAAATAGTAGATTAAACTACTAGGTATTAATAGATTTTACAAATTGAAATAATGAACTCAGGTTTTATAGTTTAACCCTTTAAACTTGTGACCTGGAATGGTTATAAGATGTGAGTTCAATCCTTGCTAAAAAGCCTAGACGAAAGTCTGGGCTTTTCTGTTTTTTTTAATACTCAGTTCTATCTTCCTTTTCAGCCCATTGCTGAAACACAGTTAAGGCATTTTCTCTTCCGCAAGAGTGGAATTTGATTTTTCTTTGATGAAAATCCAGGTCAATTTCTTCATAAATAAAGTGATCATCAAAACCTATGTCTGCAGCATCTTTTTTGTTACATCCAAAGTAAACCGCATCCGGTCTTGCCCAGTAAATTGCACCTAAACACATTGGACAAGGTTCACAAGATGTGTAAAGTATGCATCCATCTAATTGAAAATCGCCCAATTTTTCACAGGCTTTTCTTATAGTAACAACTTCGGCATGTGCGGTTGGGTCATTTGATGAAACTACTTCATTGTGCCCTTCAGCTATAATCTCTCCATCTTTTACTATTACCGCTCCAAAAGGGCCTCCAAGGTTGTTGTGCATACCAAATGATGCCATTTCTATGGCACGTTGCATAAACTTCTCGTGATCGTTACTCATAAATTAAATTTTGATGCACTTCGTGGTACATTTCGTTTCATCTATCGAATTTAATAACTATTCTCTAGAATAACGAGGCAGAACAGCTAACTTAATAATGCAACAAAACGTTGTTATAAGTAGATGCCACATCATTTAAAAATATTAGACCAGTTACGCAGGCACTTTAAAAGGGATAAGGTATGTCTTTTTTATCACGGTGAATTTGAAGATTACTTCACTGAAAAGATGATTGCTCTTATTGGTATGCAAAGCGATAGAAAGATTAGAGGTAATCTGGCATTTGTCATTACCGAGAGTTTTCAAAATATTGTAAGACACAAAAATTCCTTTCTAGGCGAAGGCAATCACAACGTATTTGGTATTAGAGGAAGTGAAGTGTTCATGCATATTTTTTCTTCTAACCTTGTTGTGGATGAAGTAAAACAAGAATTGGACGATAGGTTAAGTGAGATTAATAGTCATAACAAAGATTCATTAAAGGAGTTGTTTTTAAAGATTTTAGAAGAAGGTGAGTTAGACGAAAGAGGAGGAGCCGGAATGGGATTGATTGAAATGGCAAGGAGATCTAAAAGTAAAGTACAATATGAATTTGTAGATCTTGTACCTAATGTGTACAACTTCAATATGCAGGTTGATTTTATGAGATTGCCTGAATTTTCAGACTGTACACCAATGAGTGTTGATGTCAATTCGCAGATGGCTGAATTGATTAAGGATGAAGAAATTCTGTTTATTTACAAAGGAGTATTTAACGAATCTACAATTGAGCCTATTATACCAATTATCACTAGCAGTATTCAGTTAACCAAAGTAAATCCACTTAATGTTTTAAAAATAGTGAGTGGTTTGGTAGAGAATATTATTCACTATAGTGATGAAGAATATGGACAGAAACATGGATTGTTTGCCATCAAAAAAATTCCTGATGGAATTTATATCTCTTCAGGAAACTATACAAATGAAGATGTAGAGGAACTGGAAAGAATTGTTGATGACATCAATTATATGTCTGATGATGATTTAAGAAGTATGAGTCACAGAATGAACTCAGCATTTAGCTCTGAGCAAATTGGCTTATCTGAAATTAGAATAACCAGTAAAAACTCAGTGGAGTTAAAAGTAAGTGAGGACGAAAAAGGTACTTATGTAATGCTTGGGGTTAGAATTACAGATTAATCTACTTAGCGAAATAAGCACTTAAGGAAACTCCAATCACACAAACGTCATCAACCTGCTCATAATTGCCTTTCCATTCTTCAAAAGCATTATCCAAATCTTTGTACTGATCTTTAAAGGCTTTTTGATGTTTTTCAATCAACAGTTTCTTAAAGAAAGAGGATTTTAATTTTTTACCTTTTTCTCCACCAAATTGATCTGCAAATCCATCTGTGTACAAATAAAAGATGTCATTTTTAATAAGTTCAATTTCGTGTGTGTTAAAAGGAGTTTGTCTATGAAATTTACCAATCGGTTGGTTGTCTCCTTTTGTCTCATATAATTCATTATTCCTAATGAGGTAGATGCCATTATTGGCTCCGGAAAAATATAATTTTCTGGTCTTTTTGTTAAAAACGCAAAGTCCAATGTCCATGCCGTCATTTACTTCTTGCTTTCCTGTTTCAAATCTGTCAATCACTAAATCCCTGGTCTTATCAAGGATATCTCCAGGTGTTCTCAATCCAAATTCTTTAACAGATCTACTGAGAGCATTGTGACAAACTACAGAAACCATAGCTCCCGGAACACCATGCCCCGTACAATCAGCTGCAGCAAACATTATATAATCATCAATTTCCTCTAACCAGTAAAAATCTCCGGCTACTACATCTTTGGGTTTGTATAGGATAAAACTATCAGGTAAACATTTATTGACTAAAGATGTTGGAGGTAAAATGGCTTCCTGGATGCGTTTGGCATAAGTAATACTGTCTTTAATCTCTTCATGTTGGGTTTCAATTTCAATTTTTTGAATACGAATTTCTTCAGTGCGTTCTTCAACTGTGTCTTCTAATTGTTTTTGTCTTTCCTTTAAAACATGAATTCTCCAACGGAACAATAAATAAATCAATCCTGCACCAATTAGTATCATTAAAATAATGAACCACGCTTTTTGATAGAATGGAGGGTTGACAATTATGCTTAATTCAATTTCATTACTGCTCAATAATTTCTCATTAATGGTTCTGAATTTCAGGACGTGTTTTCCGTTTGGTAAACCACTTAAAACAAAGTCGTTTGAAGTTTGAGGTAAACTCCATCCTTCGCTATCCAATTGCCACTGATAATTCAATCCAAATGAGTTGGTAAAATAGGCTGCCTTGGTTTTTATGTGTAAAATTTCTCCATAATCAACTACAAGCTCTTTTGGGTCAGTAGGTTTAGATCCCGGAATCCAAAAGTATTGATGACTAATTTTGTTGTCTGAATCAAGGGTGTAAATTTGTTCAAAGTGGAGATGTTCAGGCTGAAACTCTTTACCTTCAATATCTATGATATGTAAAACGTCAGTTCTACTGGTGGCCCAAAGTCTGTTGTATTCGTCTTTGAAAAGAGCAGAAAAACCGTCTCCAATTAACCCTTGTTTCGGAGAATAAAATTTGAATTTGTATTTTTTGAAAAAGTCATCTTTACTATTTACCGGCAAGTCCTTCACTTTAGGTTCAAAATATGCCATTCCAACATTAGTACCTACTAAAACAGATCCGTCTTTATCACAATAAATACTGCGGGCCGCAGGTCCTAATAAACCTGATTTGTCATTGATGTTGAAAACGAAAGTTGTTTTTTTATCTACATAATTTAATCCACCTTCTATTCCACCAATCCAAAGATTGCCTTCAGGGTCAATGTCATATCCCCAAATAATTGAAGAACCAAAACCTTCACTAACAGATTGACATGTATTAGGAGTGATTACATACATTGCGGTTCCCCATGTGGTTACCCAAAAAGTAGTGTCATTTACATAGCTGGCAGCTGTTACATTTAAACCTTGAATAGGAATAGAGTCTTTATAATCACATACTGTAATGGAGTCAAAAACGGATGTGTAGGTGCCATTTTCAAAGTATCCTATTCCATATTTTTCCCAGGATTTTTCTTCAACTAATACATAGTATCTGTCATTTTCCTTATGAAAAGGTTTGATGTATTTAACATTGTCAAGAATGTGGGTTTTACTTTTGTCATCTCCTACATATCCTTTCTTGTCTTTTTTTGAGATTAAGAATTGTAAATCATGATACAATATGGCAGAGTAATCTTTGTAAAATGAGGCTTTTGAAGGAATGCTGTTCCATAATGTGTCAAAGTAATGTCTATTTCCTTTTCTATCTTCAAAATAAAATCCGTCTTCGGTAACTGTACTTGCTCCTAATCTCGAATCGCCTATGTTGAAAAGTGTTTTTTTGTTAGCCAATACTTTCTTTTCTTTCATTTCTGCACCTACATAATCTTTATCATCTGTCAATAAAACAACTCTTTTATGGTTTTGCTTTCTGAAGTAAAATTCAGTTAATCGTAAAATGTTTTGATCAGGAATAAAGTAAACGCCATCTCTAATAGTGCTGATCCAAAGTGAATTGTGTTTGTCAAATTCAAAATCCCTAATTCCTAAATGTGTTTGATTAGAAATGATGGGAATGTCAACACCATCTTCAATACGGTGAACTGAGTTGAAACTTGCAAAGTATAGTAGTCCATTGTTGTCGTACTTTAGCGAATTGATATCTACCTCAATCCCATCTGGAATTTCAAAGTTAATTTTGGTCAGTTTTTCAGTTGAAATTTCATAAAAAGTATCTCCAAATAATCCAACCGGAGGATAATTTTTGTTCGATTCAGAAAGAATCATAATAGGATCTGAAACAAATTCTTCATAATGCATTTCGTTAACCACATTATCTTTTATGTAGTAGAGTTTTTTATTGGCGACATACCAAACTACATCATTTGCATCAATGGACATGACATGAATTTCAGTATGTCCTCCATGATTTTCTTCATTAAAAAAAAGAGTAGTGTCTTCCTTAATGCATGTAATTCCCCCAAGTCTGGTTGAAATCCAAATGTTGTTTTTTGAATCTTCAGCAATTTGTTGAATGTGTAAATCAGATATCGCAGAATAATCAATATAAAGTTCTGCATATAAATTGGGTAAGAATTTTACGGCGCCCACACCGTTTCCGCCGGCCCATACAGTTCCACCATGATCTACGAAAACATCAGAATATCTATCCCACAAACCATTGTGTTTTCCAAATGTGTATAGATCAATACCATCCATGACTGCAATTCCTGAATTTTGACTCGCCATCCACACGCGTCCTTCAGAATCTATTGCGATATCATCTACATTGTTTGAATGTAAGTTGGAGTTGATGTTATAATGGTAAGTAAAATATCTAAAGGGAGTTCCTTTATAGGGTGATTCAAGTTTGATCTTTTTTGGGTGACCTAACTTAATAGTCTTTTGCCCATAAATCACAGTGCTTATAGCTATGAATATGAATAGAAATATGCTTCTTATATGCATTACTGTGATTACCATTATTATAGGGTAAATCTATAAAAATATTTTCCACAAGTAAATATAGTTTCAATAAGCTGAACATCTCAACTCTTTAATTACTAGCTTTGCAGTCAGAATTATGAGTCACCAGTCAGGTTTTGTAAATATTGTAGGTAGTCCAAATGTTGGAAAATCAACTTTGATGAATCAATTGGTTGGAGAGAAAGTGTCTATTATTACCTCCAAAGCTCAAACTACGCGTCACCGTATTTTGGGTATTGTCAACAATGAAGATTATCAAGTGGTTTTTTCTGATACACCTGGTGTATTGGATCCGCATTACAAGTTGCATGAAAACATGATGTCTTTTGTGAGTACTGCATTGAAAGATGCAGATATCATTCTTTTTGTTACGGATATTTACGAAACAGGAATGAATCATGAAAAGACATTGGAACGACTCAAAAAAACAAGTATTCCGGTTTTACTTTTGATCAATAAAATTGATCAGGGTGATCAAAAACTGATTGAAGATAAAGTAGAGTATTGGCACAAAGAAATGCCAAATGCCGAAATTTTGCCCATTTCAGCGCTTGAAGGTTTTAACATGGAGCCTATCTGGAAAAGAATACTTGAATTGCTGCCAGAAAGTCCTCCATACTATGATAAAGAAGAATTGTCAGATAGACCAATGCGCTTTTTTATCAGTGAAATGATTCGTGAAAAAATCTTTCAAAACTATAAGAAAGAAGTGCCTTATGCCACGCAGGTTGAGGTGGAGGAATATAAGGAAGAAGCAAAGATTATTAGAATTAGAGCTGTCATCTACGTTGAGCGCAAAACACAAAAAGGTATTTTAATTGGGCATCAAGGCAAGAAAATTAAATACGTTGGAATTGACGCCAGAAAAGACATTGAGAAATTTGTGGGCAAACAGGTGCACCTAGAGCTTTATGTCAAAGTAGATAAGGATTGGAGAGAAAACGATAAAAAATTAGAAAGACACGGATATTAATTTTGTGTTTTAAACAAGAATAGAATGTCAAATATTGTAGCCATAGTAGGAAGGCCAAATGTAGGTAAATCAACTTTGTTCAACCGATTGACAAAGTCAAAGACGGCCATAGTAGAAGAGGTGAGTGGTGTAACCAGAGATAGAATTTATGGCCTTTCTGAATGGAATGGAATTGAGTTCTCTGTGATTGATACCGGGGGATACGTTCATGGTTCAGATGATATTTTTGAAGAAGAAATTCGTAAACAAGTAGAGATAGCCATTGAAGAGGCATCTGTTATATTGTTTGTGGTTGATGTAACAACAGGTGTTACTGATTTGGATGAAGAGGTTACCCATTTATTGAGAAGAACAGATAAGCCTGTTTATTTGGTAGCTAATAAGGTGGATAATACCAACCGTCAATTAGATTCGGCTGAATTTTATTCGTTGGGATTGGGTGAGATTCACAATATATCTGCAGTAAATGGTTCAGGAACAGGAGAACTTTTAGACACTTTGGTAGAAGAGTTTAGTTCAGATGGAGCGCCTGAAGATGAATCAGATTTACCTAAAATTGCCGTGGTAGGAAAACCAAATGTTGGAAAATCATCTTTTATTAATGCAATTACTGGAGAAGAACGAAACATTGTTACACCCATTTCTGGAACAACCAGAGATTCTATTGATACGAGATATCAACTGTTTGGATTTGATTTTAAACTGATTGATACGGCAGGAATCAGAAAGAAAAGTAAGGTTCATGAAGATTTGGAATTTTACTCTGTGATCAGATCAATTAGAAGTATAGAATATTCTGATGTCTGCGTTTTTATGATTGATGCAACAGAGGGGATTCAGAAACAAGATTTGAACATCTTTTATGTAATTGAGAAAAACAGAAAAGGTGTTGTGGTTGTTGTAAATAAATGGGATTTGGTGGAGAAAGAAACTCAAACTATGAAAGAGTATGAGGACAAAATCCGCAATCAATTAGCGCCATTTAGAGATGTGCCAATCATTTTTACTTCAACAATTTCAAAGCAAAGATTACACAAGGTTTTAGAGAAAACCATGGAGGTTTATCACAACAGAACGCAAAAAATTCCTACCAGAAAACTGAATGATTTTGTTCTGGAAATTGTCAAGAAAAATCCTCCACCTTCTGTAAAAGGTAAATATGTTAAGATAAAATATGCTACAATGTTGCCTACACATGCACCAGCAATAGCTTTTTTCTGCAATTTGCCTCAGTATATTAAAGATCCTTATAAACGCTACGTTGAAAACAGGTTGAGAGAAGAATTCAATTTTGAGGGAGTTCCAATTAGAATTTTCTTCAGAAAAAAGTAATTTTATCCTGTGACTTACAAGGATATTTTAAAAGATTTCAAGGAGCGCAAGTTTAAGCCCATCTACTTTCTTCACGGAGAAGAGTCGTTTTACATTGATGTAATTGTTAAGGCGGCAATGAATGAGATTTTGGATGAGAGTGAACGTGATTTTAATCAAACTGTCTTGTACGCCAAAGACACCCAGCCAATAGATGTAGTGGATGCTGCCAGTCGTTTGCCAATGATGAGCGAGTATCAGGTGGTTGTATTAAAAGAGGCACAAGAATATAAAAGAGCAGCTCAATGGGAAGCTTTTGAGCAATATTTTGAGTCGCCATCTCATCAAACTATTTTGGTAATTGCTCACAAATACAAGAAGTTTGATAAGCGATCTCGTATCTATAAAATCCTGGCTAAGAAAGCCGTGATTTTTGAATCTGAAGGAATCAAAGATTATCAATTACCCGGTTGGATCAGTGAGTTTGTAAGATCTAAAGGATGGAACATTACAGATAAAGCCTGTGCATTGGTTGCAGAATATATTGGTAATGAGTTGGAGCGAATAGTGAATGAATTAGAGAAGTTGTTCATTGTCGTGGAAGAAGGCAAGCAAATCAATGAAAAACATGTTGAGAAACATATAGGAATCTCAAAAGATTACAATGTGTTTGAGTTGACTAATGCTATTCTTGAAAAAGATATTGTTAAGGCTTATCGCATTGTGAAATACTTTGGAGAAAATCCGAAGGCTACTCATATAACTGTTGTTTTAGGAAGTTTGTATTCACTTTACCAAAGGTTGTTTAAAGCTCATTTTGCCAAGACAGATGATCCCGGAAAACTTGCCAGCATACTTAAAATTCATCCGTATCCTGCTAAAGAGTTGATCATGAATAAGAGAAAGCATCCTGCTAAAATTATTTCTCGAAATTTCACCATCCTTAGGGAGTATGATCTCATGGCAAAAGGTGTGAATAATGGAGGTGCAACAGATGCCGAATTAATGAAGGAGTTGGTGTACAAATTGTTGCATTGATTTTCATTTACAAACTTTAATCTTCAAATTACAAATCCAATCAATTCATTGACAAAAATCTGTCATTAAGATAGTTGTGTTTTTATAATCTTTGAGTGGTATTTAACCTGCCAAACCAAAACAGAAAGATTATGAAAAGACTTTTTAAGATTCTTTGTTTGTTTATTTTACTGACCTCAATAACACATTCATCCTTTGGCCAATCTTATAAAAACATTAGATACTTCAGAAGGTTTGGTATAGAGGCAACATCTTTTGGACCTGCAACATATTGTAGTTTAAATTTTAGTTATTTCATTTCAAAAAATGTCAATATAGATGCCGGTTTCGGTATGTTAGGTGCATTTGCCGGACTTAGATTTTTTCCGGGAACATTTAGTAAACCTCACCACTGGTCGCCTTATTTAGGGTTTTATTTCACCAATATTATTTGGATTTCACCATTTGCACCTGAAGATTATAGTAAGGGGCTTTACATGCCGCTTGGTATTCAATATTTAGGAAATAAAGGGTTTTCTTTCAGTGTAGAGGCTGCCTATATAAGTATCAAAAATGATCTTACACCAATATGGGGATCACTTAAATTAGGATACTATTTTCCAATAAAGGAATAAGGTTTTAACACCCTGATTTAATAAATATAAACCAGTGTGGCATACAGCTTAATTTCAAAAATCAACACTTTAGTAAGCAATTAGAACATTTTCGCACATTTCAGCTTAAATATCTTATCTTTGGCGTGCTAAAATTACAATATGCTTCGAAATCTACTTACGTTAACCTTATTGCTGGCAGTGTCCATTGTTTTTGGACAAGAAGGAACCTTGAGAGGAGTTGTTAAAAGTGATGCGGATGGAAACGGTGTGCCTTTTGCCAAAGTTGTGGTGATGGGGGCTGAAAAATTTGCCAGTACAGACGTAGATGGATTATACTCGATTCCGAAAATTCCGGTTGGAACATATACTGTTAGAATTACAGCATCTCAATTTACTGATTTTACAAAAGAGATTACCATTATTGAGGGGAAGATTACTACCCTGAATGTGGAATTGGAAACAGGAAAACAGTTAGACGTAATTGAAGTTGTACATGAAGACAAAGACAGAAAAATTGATCCAAGAACTTCTGTTGTAAAAATCACACCTAAAGATATTTTAAGAGTTCCTGTTACTGGAGGGGTATCTGATATCGCGGGATATTTTCAAACTGTACCGGGTGTTGTTTCTACTGGAGACCAGGGAGGTCAGGTTTATGTGCGTGGTGGTACACCAATCCAAAATAAAATCTTGTTAGACGGAATGACTATTTACAATCCATTCCACTCAATTGGTTTTTTCTCAGTATTTGAAACTGATCTAATTAAATCAGCTGACATTTACACCGGAGGATTTAATGCTAAATATGGAGGAAGAATATCTTCAATCATGGATATCACTTACAGAGATGGAAATGCAAAGCGTTTTGCCGGAGCAGTTGGAATTTCCCCTTTTACATCTAACTTGTTGTTAGAAGGACCAATTTCTAAAGCGAATAACATATCATTTGTTGTTTCAGGTAAAGCTTCATTGCTAGAGCAAACATCAAAAGCATTGTATCCTTACATCAATCAGGATGAAAATGGTGTAACACAAGGATTACCATTCAATTTTTGGGATTTATACGGAAAAGTAACAGTACAGGGAAATGCTGCCAATAAAATTTCATTCTTCGGATTTTCATTTAATGACAACGTTACTTATCAAGCAGTTTCAAACTTAAACTGGAAAAGTTTTGGTGGTGGATCTAACTTCATCTTTGTACCTGAGAATTCAGAGTTATTCATGAAAGGAAGATTAAACTTCTCATCTTATGATATTGCATTGGAAGAAGAAAATCTTGAACCTAGAACATCAGGAATATTTGGAGGAGAATTAGCCTTTGATTTCACTTATTATTTGGCTAGAAAAACCAAATTAGATTATGGATTTGGATTCAGTTATTTCAGAACAGAGTTCCAAACTTTCAATGAGGTAAACAGAAAAATTGAACAAAACGATAATACAATTGAAGCGGGGGCTTACGTGAGCTATCGTTATGTTTCAAAAAGTAAAAGATTAATCTTAGAACCTAGCTTTAGATTTCAAGCATATTCATCAGTTGGTCAGGTTACGGCTGAGCCAAGATTCGCAGGTAAGTTTAACATCACGGATATCTGGAGAGTTAAAGTGGCAGGTGGATTTTACACGCAAAACTTTACAAGTACAACATCAGATCAGGACGTAGTGAATTTATTTTATGGATTTATTACTGCTCCAAGTAACATTCCTTCAGATTTTCAATTGCAAAATTCAAGTGAAATTCAAATTAAAAACGGATTGCAAAAAGCATGGCATGGTGTAGGAGGTATTGAGATTGATCTTTCTAAAACCTTAAAATTAAACCTTGAAGGATATTATAAATTCTTCAATCAGCTTACCAACGTGAACCGTAACAAGATTTATGAAGACAATGCTGAGAATTCTCAAATTGATGACGTGTTCAAAAAAGACTTCATTATTGAAAATGGTAGAGCCTGGGGAGGAGACATTGTATTGACATTTAAAACTAAGCACCTTTACATCTGGACAGCTTATTCATTAGGTAAAGTTGTTAGATGGGATGGTTTTGACGAATACGCTCCTGTATTTGATAGAAGACACAATGTTAACTTAATAGCAACTTACACTTTCGGAAAAAATGAAAGTTGGGAAATTACATCTCGTTGGAATTTAGGTACAGGTTTACCATTTAAACAAACAGTTGGTGTGTATGAGCAACCGGTAATTAACAATATTGATGATGACTACGTTGCCGGAAATGCTAATGAGTTAACGTTTATCTATGAAAATGGTAACAATGGTCGTCTTCCAACTTATCACCGTTTAGACTTGAATGTGAAAAAGACATTGTCATTTGAGAATAATAAGAACTTGAAAATTGAATTTATCGCAGGTGTTACAAACGTTTATAGTAGAAATAATATCTTCTATGTAAATAGAGTAACAAATGAGAAAGTTCATCAGCTTCCTATTATGCCTTCTTTGGCTGTTAACTTCAAATTCTAATAATTTTACTGGACATTCTTCTTTTTGTTCAGTACATTTTAGTCACTGATTACTACAATTTACTCAGCAGTTTATCGTATTGATCTTAAAAATCTGTTTTTGGCAGCATGTTTGTTTTTGTATGCTAAAACTTATAAATCATGGACCGTGCAAGATTCATGATCTATATTAAAACTATTAAGTCATGAAAAAAGCAGTAGTAATAATCGCACTAATACTTATTGGCCAGATGGTATTTGGCTTTGATAAGAAACAAAACTTTCAAACAATTACTGTTTCTAAAAAGACAGATTTATTAAATCCAATAAATCCTTTTGGAGAAGATTTATTTGGAAATAAAGACAAAGATAAAAGACCGGGAAAGAACAGAAGAATTCAAAGACCGGTGGGAATCAATATCGGAGCTTTAGGTCCTGGAGGTATAGCAAGTGCTTCATTGGATGGATTCATCACTCCTAAAATAGCGATAGAAGCAGGAGCAGGATTGCAAAGTTTTGAAGGAGATTTGAGTTATTTTTTAGGTGGTAGATACCACTTTTTTGGAAAAAGCAGATTGAATTTAACGCCTTATGTTGGTGCCTATACTGCCTTTCATTATAATGGTAGAGATGTACAAAATCACAGTTTATATGTGCCATTTGGATTACATAAAATCAAAAAAAGTGGTTTTAACTGGTCTGCAGAAATAGCTTACCAAAGAAGTACATTAACCGATAAAAATTTACACGGTGCATTCAAAATAGGATACAGATTTTAGCCAATCATTTAATTCCTACAATTTACAATAGGTTGAAATATACCAGGGTGTGGTTTGATAAGTATCGAACCACACTTTTTTTTGAAATGTGAATAAAAAATCTTCGATTAAAAGGTTTGAGTGATTATATTTGTAACACTATTTAAAACCATTCTAAATAAGTGATCGATCTAATACTTGCAGATAGTAACGAATTAATTCGCGTTGGCCTTAGAACAATCTTCAAGGACGAAGAGTTTAGAATCATAGGTGAAGCTGAAAGTACAGAAGAATTATTAGATCAAATCAAAACATTTAAACCTCAAGTTGTATTAATTGATTACACTTCAGATGGTTTTACAATTGACGCAGTTCCGGCAGTTAAAGCATTAGATCCACAAGTGCAAATAGTAGGAATCACGCCACTTCAAACCGCTCAAACTTTGGTGCATGCAATTAAGTCAGGAGTAACATCTTACATTAAAAAGGATTGCAGTCTTGAGGAAATAAAAAATGCTGTAGTTGAAACGGCGAATAACAATACTTTTTTTTGCGGGACTATTTTGGAAACTATCAGAACTGAAGGAATCAATATTGAAAGTATTGAGGAAGTTGATTTTAGTTGTGATCCGGTAATGTTATCAGATAGAGAAAGAGAGATTATTACATTAATTGCGGAAGGGCATACAAATGCAGCGATCTCTGAAAAACTTTTTTTAAGTAAGCATACGGTTAATACCCACCGCAAGAATATTATGGCCAAATTAGGTGTTAAAAATACCGCAGGAATTGTTATGTACGCGGTGAAAGAGAAATATACTTCTCCTAATAAGTACTTGTTTTCAGCTGATTCTTAATATTGCTCTGCAAATTGCTCAACAACTGATTCATCCGGATTAATAGCAACAGCTAATACCTTATATCCATCATCTGTTTTAGACATCACTAACCTTTCATGCATTGGTTGCTCTTGAATGTCTACTGTATAACTGAGCTTAACAGTGCTAATTCCATTGTGATACCCTCTATTAAATCCACCGGTAGAAACTCTGTTTTTATGTTCGCCCCAGCTGTGCATTAGAACTAAAACATTTCTAAAATTGCTTAATTCTGCCTCAGTAGCATATTCAGTGTCTACCAAATTGTCCATGATATATTCAATATCTCCATCATTTAATTTATTGTGAAATACTTCTGCAGCCTTTTCAGCTTCATCATTGGAACATGATATAAATACAAAAGGAATGAATAATAGCAGCAATCCGAATTTTTTCATTTTCAATTGGTTTTGTATAAATGTAAAAATTATTTTCTCTTCTCCCGGATTTCAATTATTTTTCAAAAATGAACCTTTTTAAACTAAAGGTGTAATCAATTACAAAGAGACATAAATGAAGAGAGCATTAGCTGTCATATTATTAATAGTGAGCACTTTTGGAATGGCCCAGGTTCAAGAAGGATCTAAGCTGGATATTCCGGGAACTGCGGATGAAGCGCTGAGCCAATTCATTTCTAAAAGAAACGGATTTAAGCGAAGCGGGACCAAGATGTTTAGCAAAACAGAGCAGGAGTCTTTAGAAGATTGGTGCTATGCAATGAATGATAAGTATCCGGATACATGGCAAACAAATTATGCCTGGTATTTGTGTGATGGACATTATTTAGCAAATGGTAAAAGAATTAAGGATGCTTATAACAAGGCAACTAGTGAAAGCCAGGTTGTAAAATCGCTTTTTGGATATTACAGCTTAACTGGAGATGCTGCAGGACAAAAACAACTGTTAAGTAAAGTAGCATCATATTACTCCAAAGATGTATTGTCTTATTATGAAGACATGTTGCCATCATCAGGTAGTTTGATAGTGAGTTCAGAAGAAGAAGCAATTCCTCTTTATGTATTGCAATTAAAGGGAAAAGGTAGCGGTGTTACAATTGTCAATTTGGATTATTTGGTCAATGACAGTTACAGACAAAAAATGAATGCCAAATTGGGCTTGGGAAGTACAATTTTTAATCACAATGAGGCTACTTATGTTGCGGCTGTAATGGGAAGTAAGTCAAGCTATGTTGCCACTACAGTTCCTCAGTCTTATTTGAATAATGTAAAGCCAACCTCTTATGTCACAGGATTGTGTTATCAGTTAAATATTGCAGATCAAAAAAGTGTTTTAAATGAGTTTTGGATGCAATTAGCAAATAGAGACTTTTCAGGTTTAAGTCTTAATAGTACAGAACGAAGACTTTACACCAATTACTTGCCTCCACTTTTAACGCTTTATAAACTTAAATTGAAGGGAGGAGAAAAAGATGAATTGCTACGCAAAGCTATTGTAGGGATTGCGGACAAAGTACAACAAACCAATACAGTAAAAAATATTTTAGAAACATATGAAAAAGGCTAGATAGATTTTAACCATAAAGTCGGGGTATTGGCCATGCTTCGCAAACATTTACACGGAATGCGGCTTTTTAAGAAAGATTACTCAACATACACGGACGAAGACCTGATGCGCTCTTTTATTGAGGGTGACAAGGTAGCCTTTGAGCATATTTATGCTCGGTATGAGAGCTTTATGGTGAATTTTTTCTATCGAAAATTGTGGAGTGATAGAATTAAAGCAGAGGATTTTACGCATGATTTATTTACAAAGATTATTGACAAACCGGATGCATTTGACTTGAGTAGAAACTTTAAAACTTGGTTGTTTTCGGTAGCTAATAACATGTGTAAAAATGAATATAAGAAACAAGAAGTAAGAAAAAATACAGGATATGACGTCCCTGAAGGTGTACAGGCAAAAGATGAAACAATCTTACCTGATATGGCGGTCGACAAATCCAATTTTGCCGCTCAGTTAAAAGTTGAATTAGATAAACTGAACGAAAAACACAGAGAGGTATTTATGATGCGGCATTTTGAAGGCCTCTCATTAAACGAAATAGCAGACGCGCTGGAGATCAATGCAGGCACGGTAAAGTCAAGGTTACATCATGCAACTAAGGCTTTAGCAGAGAAATTAGCGGTTTTCAGAAAAACAATGATATGATTAAAGACGCAGAAAATATCATCCTGGCTAAAGAGTATTTCGAGTTGACAGCAGAAGAACTGGAACAAGTAAGTGAATTGGTTCAAAATGCTGAAGAATACGAGGAGATGAAGTGGTTTTTAATGAGCACGCAGCAAACACTTGCAAATGAAAAAATTCAGGCAAGTCCTGAGTTGAAGAAAAGTGTGATGGATCATCTCAATCAACAAAAAGACAACAGAAAATTCTGGTTGAATGGAGTAGTAGTGTTCATGTTTCCGGAGGACAAGAAGTTACATCAAAAACCTGCTTTTCAAATGGCGATTGCAGCCCTATTGATAGTTGGGTTTTTATTCATCTATAATCGTCCAATTGACGATCAACAAATGGCATTAAATGATACCATTGAACAACCAATTGCAGATGTACCGGTTGGTGATGCTGAGTTGAAAGATCTTGAAAAAGATGTGGATGATCTTTCAAAAGAAGGTGAAATCAGTGTGGGTGAAGAACAAGTAGTAAGTGGAGATTTAGCAACAGAAGAACCATTAATGGTAACGGATGAATTATTGGCACCAGAAAATGAAGATGCCGGTGTTGACTATTTTTCACATCCTGATGGCGTTTATGGTCAGCCATTGGAAAGTACAGTTGATCAGCCAGTATTGCTAAGAGATGAAAGTAATGTTACTAGTAATGCGCAAAATAGAGAAACCAATATGGGAGGATCAATTGAACTTGATAGCAAAGTGGAGACTAAAACTACTATTGTAGGAACTTCTGATAAAACTGTTGCATCTTATGATGGTAATAAGAAAAAGGATCGCAATCAGTTGTATAAAGAACGCAAAAAAGTAGCTCAAAAAATGGAGATGGATGAATTGGCTGAAGAAGAAAGATTGGTTGATTTAGATGCAATGGAAGATGAAAAAGCTAATAATCCTTCAGGTAATGGGGTGACCACTGCAAATAACAATTCAGCTAATACTATGAATTTTTCAGTGCAACCTTCAATGGCGGATGATGTTTCAGGAGGAGCAACAGCTTATGAAATAATGCCTACTTCTTTATCTATAAGTCAAAATAAAGAATTGAATACTTTGTTCAGAACCTTTAAATAGCTTGAATAATAAAGTATTTATAACTTAAAATGCGTATTTATACGTTTTTATTATACGTATTTATACTAGTGTTTATTTTTTCAATTATTTGTAGGTTGTGCAATTCATTGGAATATACATTGAAAAATGCGCATTGGGATAGTAGAAAATGAATTTGTAACGCAGTTGCATCTTGAAAATTTGATTTTAAATTTAGGATTTGAAGTGGTTGGCTGTGCTAGAAATTATAATGAAGGATTAATTATTCACGACGAGAATTTACCTGATCTAATGCTTGTTGATATATATCTAGAAAGTGAAAAAACTGGAGTAGACCTAGTAAAAGAAATAGGTGATACCAATACTGCATTCATTTTTATTTCAGGTAATCTTGATGAGAGAACAATGGAATTAGTTTCAGAGGTTTCATTCCATGCATTTTTGTCCAAACCATTTATTAATAGTGAGTTTGATAGCCTACTCTCAGAATTCGAGAAATCCTATTTAAAAGTTTGATTATTGAGAAATGAAGGTCTTAAATATCTATTGGATATAATCTCGGGTAATTCAGATATTACTGACGAATTAATCAATGAAAATGAGTCAAGTCCTGATGTTCAAATGTTATTAACAACATTAAAAGCGGTTCAGGATTTAATCATCAGAAAAGATCAAAAAATTCTTCAGCTTGAAGAAGATAATAAGGCGTTGTTAGCTGAACTTTATGACAGAGTCAATAATAACATGCAAATAATTAGTAGTCTTCTAAGTTTGCAGTCTGATTATGTAGAAAATGAAGAAACTAAATCATTAATTAGGTATTGCCAGTACAGGTTAAAGTCAATGTCTTTAGTTCATGAAGTTTTGTATAAATCAAAAGATCTTGCGAAAATTGAGTACGGAAAGTATATTGAAATGTTGGCAAATCATTTGGCCATAACAATGAAAGGACATGATAACAAGGTTCATTTCCATTTTGATATATCTCCAATCTTGCTGAATATTGAAACAGCTATTCCTTTAGGTCTTTTGCTAAACGAAATTCTTACCAACTCTCTAAAATATGGTATTAAAGATCAAAATAAAGGGAATATTTATATCAAACTACAAGAATCAAAGTATCCAAATTATGTACTTCATATAAAAGATGATGGAGAAGGGTTTGATAATGATAAAGATTTTAGGTCAAGTGAGTCTTTGGGGCTTTTACTTATTCATAAATTGACGTTACAGCTTAAAGGAAATATTGAAAAAGTCAATCAAGAAAAAGGAACATATTACATTATTTCATTTCGGAGAATTGGATAATCTTTGAATTACTTTAGAGGATACTCCTTGTAAACTTTTTCTTGATAATATTCTGTATTGTGTTTGGACCAAATAATATTACTAGGAGGGATGCCCTGATAAGGGTGAAAAACAGCCAGGTGTTGGTCTGAGTTTAAGTAGTGAATATCCCAAATACTATTTTTACCATTGTTTGTGACCTTAACTTCCTTTTTTTTCTTCCACAAATTATGTCGCTCATCAAAGTGGTATTCTTCACAATAACCTCTACCATAAGGAATATAAAATCCGGTAATTTTCTTTTGATTTGGGTAATATGATGGATTTACAATTTCAGATAAAACAGTGTCTCTATAAAATCCGTTCAGCTCAGGTTTGCTAATGTATACTTCCCAACCATTTTTTAAACCGTTGCCGCACATATAATAGAAGTTAATAACATAATCAGCTATGCCATCATAATTGATATCAAAAACGGAATCACTTGTTGGGTAATTTGGTGAATTGTCAATCACCCACTGATTGAATATTTTTTCTCTTTCCCCTTCAGGTGTTTTTGGATATTCAATAGACAATAAACTGTCTATATAATTGTCCTTAACAGGTTCAGGAGATATACTTACATTATTTGATGCTGAAGGAATGTTTTTAGAAACGGTTTCTTCATTTTTATCGCATCCAATTAATGAAAATATTAAAATGATACTAAGATAATTTTGGGCTTTCATGCTCCAAAAATGAGAACTTAATAATAGAATTTCAAGACAGTATTTTTATTCGCTATTGGTGCAAAGGAATACTGATTGTCTGTTTTATTTTTTGTTGATTTAAATATTCCAGATGTCTTTTTTCTGAATCCAACCTTTATTGTCATTGAGGTTGATTTGAACCCAGTCATCAGAGTCAGATACTATTGAAACCTTTGCACCTTCACTTAATTTATAACTTGTTTTGGCGCCTTCTTGAGGTGAAACCAATACGTCTACCTGTTCTGTTATAACAACCCCTTGTGATTTTGAAGTGATAAGGTTTTTATGATAACTGGCTCCAACTATGCTAACAATTAAACCTATCAGTAAAATACTCGTTGACAAAAGACTAAAGTTTCTGTATTTTCTTAATCTGGATTTTACAAAAACAGTCAAAGCCAGTGATAAAAGTATAGAACAGATTATACTGATGATTGCCCAAAAGTTAATCTTATCACTAAAGGCTAATCCTTGAACCCAGTGACCTAAACCATGTCTTTGGGTATCTAATTTGTCAATAGTTTGTGCATTAGCAAATTCAAGATTAAAATTGGCATCTTCATGATCAGGGTCAATTTTAAGTGCGGATTCGTACGCCCAAATTGATTTACCTAAATCTCCATTTCTATAGTATGCATTCCCTAAATTGTAATACAATTCAACACTGTATTCACCATTGGCAATGTGCTTTGAATATGCTTCAATTGCTTCCTCGTATTTTTCACTGTTATACAGTTCATTGCCTTCTGACAATACATTTTCTTGTCCAATTGAAATTAGACTTAAAAACAGGGCAATATGTAATACAAACCACTTCACTAAATGAGTTTATTCAAGTTTTTAATCAGTTCAGCTGTTTCATCAAAAATCTCGGTAGTATTCTTATCACTCAATGGCGCATATTGGGCAATTTCAAGTTGATCCCAAATATTTTGGAAAGATGAAATGTGTGAATCATCCACATTTTGAGATTTTAAATTTTGTGTAATGCTACTTTTTGATAAGGCTGATCTTCCTATTTGAAGATGCTTCATAAAATACTCTTCAATTAGGTTTTTTAATTGTCTTAATCCTTCTTTATTGTCAAGGGTTTTTAGTTTCGGAATCTCTTTTATTACTGTCTTTTTCGTATTCTTTTGTTCTGATTTAATCAGTTCTTCATCTGATACCTTTGATTTTTTTCTACTTACAATGATCAAGAAAAAAGGAACGGCAAAAGGTCCTAGAACTAATAGCCAATAATACCATCTTCCAAAAATAAAGTCGCTATTGTCAAAAACAGTTGTTTCCCCGGTTGAAATGTGATGTATATCTTGTTCAACTTCCTGAACTTCCACTTCACCATTTGGGTTTTCAATTTTAGGCGCTTTACCTTCTTTTATTTTTAAGTCAAATTCATGTGTAGTGACAGATTTCATTGATCTTGAATCCCAGTCATAATAACTAAAAGCAAATGGCTTTACATGATAATTTCCTGCAACTTTAGGGGTGATAACGTAAGAGAATTCAATCCAACCGTCTAGTCCTTTTTCAGTAATTGCTAATTGATCATTGATACTGTCCAGGGCGCACAAAAATGTATCTGCTGAAAAGAAATAATCCGGTTCAGGTGCTTTCAAAATATTAAAATTACCCAATCCTGAAACCTTTATTTTCATGTCAAAAGCATGACCTACTTTAACATCTGTATCGCTAATTGAATGAGTAATTTCAAACTTACCTGCCATACCGTTGTAGTTTTCGGGCTTACTTACAGGAACTTCTTTTACTTTAATATCTAAGCTATTTGAATAACCCTCTCTGTACCTAGTGTTAAAGATGTCATAACTTTCTACAGCATTTCCATAGTATGGAGATATGTGAATTGTTCCCGCTTGATCGGCAAAACAAAGTTCCTGTGTCAGCACAATCACACTATAGTCTTTCCCTTTTACTTTTGTATGATATTGTTCAAAAACATGTTGCGGATCTCTTTCATCAAATAGTGGTTGTCTCCATAATGCAATTGCATCACCTTTCATTAAGTTTACAATTTCAGAAACATTCTTATCTGTATAAAGGGAAAAAGTAATGGTGAATGGCTCTCCAACAAATACTTCATCTTTACTGCTTTTTACTTCATAAAAATACGGAGCTACACCCTTACTGGCATTAAAGGCTTCTTCTGCATCAACTACATTAATTTGAATTCCATCTGCTTTACTTTTTTCGCCATCACAATTGGCTGATGCAGATTCAATGGATAAAGTACCTTTTTTCTTTGCTCTAAGGTTATAAGTGATCGTTCTAGTGCAAGTGTTGGTTTGTTTACCATTAATGATGGTAGTGCTTTGCATGCTTCCTTCATTCTGCCCCAAAACATCAAAATCTATGAATGCAGGAGGATTTAAATCGCATTTACATCCAACTGAAATTTGGTATTGAAAAATGTCATTATTGGTCACAGTATTACCACTTACTGCAACCTGAATGCTTTCAGATTGAGCAAAAACAAAATTGCTTAGCAATAGTAGTAATATGTAAAAGTGTTTAATCACCAATCTTTCTTTTGCGGTTGTCCTGTACCAACTTTTCTTTTCTGATTTATTTTTTTCTGTAGTTCTTTTTCTTTTCGGTAATAAGCATCCATGATGTTTTCAATTTGCTCCTTACTTAATTTAGGGCTCATCCCCTGACCACTTCCGTCTTGGTCTTTTTGCTCAGGTTTGTCACCTTTGTTTCCTTCAGATTCTTTATCCCCATTATCTCCTTCGTTTTGATCTTGATTCTGTTGGTTATCATTTCCTTCTTCGTCTTGATTGTCCTGATTGTCTTGTGATTCATCCTGGTTTTGGTTTTGATTGTCACCCATGTTTTGACCACCATTGCCATTTGAATTTTGTTGCTGATTTTGTTGTTGTTCCTTACTCTTTAAAAACTGTGCGTATGCCAAATTATAACGAGTTTCTTCATCAGAAGGATTCAATCTAAGGGAACTTTTATAGGCATCAATCGCCTTGTCCAATTCCTGCTTTTGCATATAAGCATTGCCCATATTGTGAAAAGCCTTTGATTTGTCATATGAAGTAGGAGCAAGATTGATGACGTTCGAGATGTGCTCAATTGCCTTGTCCGCTTGATTCATTCTGTAGTATGCATTTGCCAAATTATAGTTGGCCTTAAAATTTAATGGTGCCAAATCAACTGCTTCCAGGTAAAATCCAATTGCTCTTTCGTAGTCTGAATTTAGGTAAGCTTCGTTACCATAATACATCTTCTTTTTTACTTCATCCTGTCCAAAGGCAGGAGCTGTAAAAGCAAGTAACAATATGAAGACTATTCTATATTTCATAATCTTGTAATTTATGTACTACACCTGATCTGCTTTCTGTGATAAAGAATTCACCTATCAACAAAATCAAACCAAGTGCAAGAAACCAGTGATATTGATCTTCAAAATCTGAGTAAAGATCACTCTCCATCTCAGTTTTCTCCAATCTTTTAATGGTCTCTAACAATTCTTCCATATTAACAAAATTGCCTTCTGCTTTGGTGTATCTTCCACCTCCTGCATTAGCAATTCCTCTTAACATATCTTCATTTAACTTGGTGAAAACGGTATTGCCGGCATAGTCTTTTTTCAGGCCAATCACTTTTCCGTTTTTATATTCAGGGATAGGAGTTTCGTTGGTTGTTCCCATTCCAACAGTACTTACTATTATACCCAGCTCCTTAGCTGCGGCTGCTTTTTCCTCTGCTTCACCTTCATGATCTTCCCCATCTGACATAACAATGATGGCCTTGTTGACACCATTTTCCATATCAAAGTTTTCAATGCATTTGTCTATAGCAAGTGAAATAGATGTTCCCTGATTGGTCATCATTTCAGGTGTGATGGATTGTAAAAACATTCTAACTGCTCTGTAATCTTGTGTTAGCGGAACCTGCAAAAAGGCATCTCCGGCAAATACAAGAATGCCTATTTTATCTCCGTGTAAGTTGTGAAGCAACCTGTCTATAGACATTTTAGCAACGGTAAGTCTATCTCTACTCGGATCCAAATCCATGGCGTGCATTGAGTTTGAAATGTCTAATGCAATCAATATTTCAATTCCTTCTGCCACCATTTTATTTTTGCTTTTACCGTACTGCGGATTCGCCAAAGCAATTATCAACAAAGCCAATCCATTTCTCAATAAAAAGAACTTGAAAAATGACTTCACTTCTGAAACAGGAGTGGTTAAATATCTAAGAAGTTTGTTGGGTGCTAATTGAGAAAGGGTTTTGTTTTTCCATTGCAAAACAACAAAGTATCCCATAACCAACAGCGGTATTATTACTAATCCCCATAAAAAGAATTGATTTTCAAATCTCAATACTTCTTTATCGGCTATGTAGTAATAAAAGCTGCCCAATAATGCCCAAAAGATAACTTCCCAAATAACTACTGCTATAAGGATGTGTTTAATGTTGTATTTGTGCAAATTGTTGTCCATTAAGGAATGCTTTTCAAAGCTGTATTTTCTATTACTCTGTTCAATAAAATCAATATGATTCCCATCAATAGAAATCCATAATATTTTTCAGGCGGATTTACTTTAAAATCAAGTACTTTAACTTTAGATTTTTCTAGTTGATCAATCTCTGAATAAATATTCTTAAGCTCATCTTTGTTGCGCGCTCTAAAGTATTTCCCACCGGTCATGATGGCGATATCTGTCAATAATTCTTCGTCAATTTGGACAGGGATATTAGTGGTTAAATTCCCAATAAAAGGGTAGGGTGCAGAACCTTCTTGTCCAACTCCAATGGTATATACACAAATTCCTAATTCCTTAGCAACTTCAGCCGCTTCAGTAGGTTGAATTTGTCCTGAGTTGTTGAGTCCGTCTGTCATTAAAATGATGACTTTGCTCTTGGCGTCACTTTCACTTAAGCGGATAGCAGCGGTTATTAAACCAACTCCAATTGCTGTTCCGGGAGTTACCATTCCGGGTTTAACTTCTGATAGTTGTTGCAGTAAAAGTTCATGATCTGTTGTCATGGGTGATTGTGTATAAGCTTCAGCCTCATACACCACCAAGCCAATTCTGTCAGTTGGTCGGTCTTCAATAAAATCTTTGGCAACATCTTTAGCAGCTTCTAATCTGTTTGGTTTTAGATCTTGCGCCAACATACTTTCAGAAACATCCATTGAAATAACTATGTCTATTCCTTCAATATTTTTTTTGCGGTATTCATCAACGTCAATAGGAGCATGTGGTCTTGCTAGAGCCAATATGACATATGCAATTCCAATCATTAAAATGGATAAATTAATGTATCTGAATACAGATATCCAATTGATTTTTGCTTCACCAAAATTCCCGGTAGAAGAGATGTTTATGTGCTTAAAGTCTTGTTTTTGTTTGTAGATATACCAAACAACCATTCCTGGAATCACTAAGAGCATCCAAAAAACATGAGGGTAATCAAACTCCATGTCAAAGGGCCATATGTTAAAAGCACTAACTTTCATTTTCTTCTTTTGGCTCTTCAGTTTCTTCCTCCAATTTTGTCTTGTTTACAAAATCAATTGATTTCTCTAGCGAATCTTCTCCGTGTTGCGAGTCGGGTTTCATTTTGGCAAATTTTACCATATCCGCTTCGCTCAATATTTTTCTTAGATATACCTTATCCTCTTCACTAATATCTGCATATCTCAAGTCATTAATGATTTCTCTGGTGGTATGCTCAATGGCTTGAATTTTAAATCGTTGCTCTAGATATCTTCTTATAGTATAGGTGAGTTCAGAGTAATATTCTTTTTTGTTTTCTGTTTTCCAGGCCTCTCGTTTTTTCATCTCAATTAGAGATTTTAATGCTGTAATGTGAGCAGGTATTGGTGGAGGAGGAGGGGCCACTTTTTCTTCAGATTTATTGCGTTGCATCAATCTAACTATGAAGAACAATGCAATAAAGCCGGCAACAATTACAAACCAATGCCAGTTTTTTCTGAACCAATCTTCTAACTTTTCTCCAAATGAATAATCAACACCGTAATTCCCCTTAATGTCTTTAATGGTTTGGGTAGTGTCTACTTCAACAGTGTGTACAATTAGTTCGGTAGGATTTGTTAGATAAGTTGAATCATTCAATTCAACAGGTAGTGGTTTTAATTTATGAATACCTGCATCAAAACAAGTTACCGTAAACTCTTGTTGATGAACATAAATCCCTTTAGCTGAATCAACAATTTTAGTGTGGTCAACAGTGCGGTCTAATATTTCAATGTATTCAGTAAGATTTTCATCAAATTGTGGCCAGGCTATCCTTGCTTTTTGTTCAGGATCCTGAAATTCCATGCTTAAAACAAAGGTTGTTTGTTCTCCAATTTTCAACTCAGGTTGACGAAAAAGCATAGAAGCTTTTTGTCCCATTGAAAAGGAAGGTAAAACCAGTAATATGTATAAAAGCCACTTCATTAACGGTTCTTAAATAGATTCATTAGTGGCTTTATATACCCTTCATCAGTATAAATTTCTGCGAAATCTGTTTTTGATCTTCTGAAGAGTTTGCGGCTGGCTTCATTTTTTTCTTCAGCTGCTTTTTTATAATTGTCCCTCACTTTTTTAGAAGAGGTATTGATCCATTTAACTTCTCCTGTTTCCAGATCTTTGAATTGAGCAACTCCAACATTTGGTAGTTCTTGCTCCGCTTTATCCTGAACCTTTAACGCAACAACATCATGTTTGCGGGATGCAATTTTAATAGCGTCCGAGAAGTCATCAGATAAAAAGTCGCTTACCACAAAAGCAATACTTTTCTTTTTTACCATTTTAGAAAAGTACTTGAGCGCTTCAGAAATATTAGTCCCTTTGTGTTTTGGTTCGTAGTTAATAAGTTCTCTAATTATTCTAAGAATATGAGATTTACCTTTTTTTGGCGGGATAAACATCTCTATTTGTTCAGAGAACATTATTAAACCAATTCGATCATTGTTAGATACAGCCGAGAACGCTAGTACTGCGCAAAGTTCGGTAATGGTTTCTCGTTTTATTTGATTTCTAGTACCAAACATTTCTGAACCTGAAACATCTACAATTAACATCACTGTTAATTCACGTTCTTCTTCAAAAACCTTTACAAAAGGCTCATTAAATCTGGCAGTTACGTTCCAATCTATAGTTCTAATTTCGTCTCCAACTGCATAATCTCTAACTTCACTAAAAGCCATTCCTCTTCCTTTAAAGGCAGAATGGTACTCACCAGAAAAAATCTGATTACTGAGACCCTTAGTTTTGATCTCAATCTTACGTACTTTTTTTATGAGTTCTTTAGTATCCAATTGACGCTCGTTATCCTTAATGCTAATTATGGTACTTCAACAAAATCCATGATTTTATTTACCAAATCAGCTTGTGTTACATCTTCTGCTTCTGCTTCATAAGTCAAACCAATTCTGTGTCTTAAAACATCAGGACAAACTGCACGAACATCTTCAGGAATCACAAATCCTCTTCTATTGATAAAAGCGTAAGCTTTGGCTGCAAGGGCCATATTGATAGATGCTCTTGGAGATGCGCCAAAACCAATAAGTGGACTTAAGTCACTTAAACCATAATCTCCGGGAATTCTTGTAGCGTAAACCAGGTCAACAATGTATTTTTCAATTTTTTCATCCAGGTAAACTTCCTTAACCAAGTCTTTTGCCTTTAAGATTTGATCAATGTTTACAACCGCATTCGCTTTAGGAAAACCTTGAGATGAAATATTTTGACGCACAATTAATTGCTCCTCTTCTTTTGAAGGGTAATCCAGATAAACCTTTAACATAAAACGGTCAACCTGCGCTTCAGGCAAAGGATAAGTCCCTTCTTGCTCAACCGGATTTTGAGTTGCCATTACTAAAAATGGTTTTGGCAATTCATATGTAGTGTCGCCTAAAGTAACTTGTCTTTCTTGCATTGCTTCAAGAAGGGCTGATTGTACTTTTGCCGGAGCTCTATTGATCTCATCTGCCAAAATAAAATTGGCAAATATTGGTCCTTGTTTAACAGTAAAATCTTCCTGTTTTTGATTGTAGATCATAGTTCCGACAACGTCAGCAGGCAACAAGTCAGGTGTAAATTGAATCCTGTTAAAGTTTCCGCCTATGGTATCAGATAATGTTTTAATGGCCAATGTTTTTGCAAGTCCAGGAACACCTTCTAATAAGATGTGTCCATTTGCTAACAAACCGATCATTAATCTGTCGATCATGTAAGTTTGCCCAACAATTACTTTGCTAATTTCTTGGTTCATCAGGTCGATAAAGGCACTACCTTCCTGAATTTTTGCGTTGATCTGCTCAATACTGGCAGACGACTGATTAGTTGGCATTTCTTCCATTTTTCTTTGGTTTTGGTTGAATTCCTAAAGGATATCCCGGTTGTTCTACAAATTTAACCAGAGTATACGCCTAATCTTTGCACATGATTGTTAAGAATTGTTAACAGGCTTAAATCCAGTAAAGACAAAGCTTTCAGTTGGTAAAAAACTGTTAAAAAAATGCAAGATTTAACAAAAGTTAATTAGCAGTCGGCAAGAGCAACTTTGATGGCTAAACCTCCTTGAGAAGTTTCTTTGTATTTGGCATTCATGTCTTTAGCGGTATCCCACATGGTATTGATTACCTGATCTAAAGTTACTTTGACATTTTTTGGATCTGAGTCAATGGCAAGTTCAGCAGCATTAATTGCTTTTATTGCTCCCATTGAATTTCTTTCAATGCACGGAACCTGTACAAGTCCTCCAATTGGATCACATGTTAGGCCAAGATGGTGTTCCATGGCAATTTCTGCCGCTATTAATACTTGATCCGGAGTTCCGCCTAAAAGCTCAGTAAGTGCACCTGCAGCCATTGCAGATGAAACACCAATTTCTGCCTGACATCCACCCATGGCAGCTGATATAGTTGATCCTTTTTTGAAGATGGATCCAATTTCACCGGCCACAAGTAAAAATCGCTTGATTTCTTCCATGCCGGCTTCGTGATTTTCAATTGTTAGGTAATACATTAACACAGCCGGAATTACACCTGCACTTCCATTAGTTGGTGCAGTTACAACTCGCCCCAATGATGCGTTAACTTCATTTACAGCAAGCGCATAACAACTCACCCATTTTAGTATTTGTCTAAATTTTACTTCTGTTTTTCGGATTGAATCCAGCCATTCCTGTGGTGTATTGTATTGTACATCCCCAATTAGGTTTTTATGACTGTCGTAAGCTCTTCTTCTTACATTTAATCCTCCGGGTAAGGTTCCTTCAGTATGACATCCAATATACATGCACTCAAGCATGGTGTTCCAAATTCGTTCTAATTCACTATGAATTTCTGCGGGTTGTCTAAGTACTTTTTCATTTTCAAAAACTATATCAGAGATATTTTTATTTTGCTCTGCACAGTATTTTTTCAAATTTTCACCTGTGGCTATTGGGAATGGATATTCGGCAGCATTTTGAATTTCTACTGCTTCTTCATCATGTCTTTCTTGTACTATGAATCCTCCACCAATGGAATAGTAAAATTCCATGCGATCTGATCCGTCAATAAAATGAGCAGTAAAGCGCATTCCGTTAGCATGAAAAGGAAGGAAATCTGCGTTAAAAATGATGTCTTTATCGGGATCAAAATCTATTTCATTGATTCCTCCCATTTTTAACTTTTTATGCTCTTTCAGTTTTAATATGATTCCGCTAATATCTTCTACAGGAACATATTCAGGATCTGCACCTGACAAACCTAGCATAATAGCCAAATCTGTAGCGTGCCCTTTGCCTGTTAATGAAAGTGAACCGTATAAATCTATTGTCAGCGATTTAATACTGTCAATCTGTTGATCTTGAATGAGGGTATGAATGAATTTTTCAGCAGCTCTCCACGGTCCTAAAGTGTGAGAACTTGAAGGTCCCACACCAATTTTTAGCATATCAAAAGTGCTGATGTATTCCATATTCGCCGGCAAAGGTAATCTACTTTTTGTCATGTAAAACCCCAATGGTTAAATCAATTACACAACAGATGAAGAAATGTTAAGAATCAAATATTAATCAATCGTTAAATTCAGTTTTTTATTTATTTGAAGCCTCAATTGCTTTTCTAACTGAACCGTGTTTTAAGAGTAAGTCCTTGGCAACTTCATAATCTACATTTAATTCATGCATAATCATTTTTGTACCTCTATCTACTAGTTTGTTGTTGCTCAATTGCATGTCTACCATCTTGTTTCCTTTCACTCTTCCCAGGCCAATCATAATTGAAGTAGAAATCATGTTAAGAACTAGTTTTTGGGCTGTGCCTGATTTCATTCTTGTGCTTCCTGTTACAAATTCAGGTCCTACAATAGGGGTGATTGGGTACGTGGAAAAAGCTGCCAGGTCACTTTCCGGATTCATGGTGATACAAGCTGTTAGAATATTATTTTTATTGGCATGCTGAATAGCACCAATCACATATGGTGTGCTACCTGAGGCTGCTATTCCAACTAGAGAATCAAGATCATTTATGTTGTGTTCCTGTAAGTCTTTCCAGCCTTGCTCTGTGTCGTCTTCAGCAAATTCCACAGCCTTTCTCATGGCTTTATCTCCACCAGCCATTAATCCGATTACAATTCCATGATCAACTCCGAAAGTTGGAGGACATTCTGATGCATCAACAATTCCCAATCTGCCTGAAGTTCCCGCCCCTATGTAAAAAAGTCGTCCTCCCATTTCCATTCTATCTAAAGCTTTTTCTACAAATGCTTCTATTTGAGGAATCACTTTTTCAACAGCTTTTGGCACTAACTGGTCTTCTTTATTAATGTTGACCAATAACTCATTTATGCTCATGTCCTCTAACTTGTCATAGTTAGAATTGCTTTCCGTGATTTTTTTTGAATAATTCATTAATCTTCTAAAATTAATTTTGCCAGCTCTTTTCCTACTAAACTTCCAATTGCTACTCCCATTCCGCCTAATCTAATTCCGCAATAAATATTGTTGTCCAGTTTTTGAATAATAGGAGATTTATTTTGACCAACACCCATGGTTCCAGCCCATTGATGTTCGATTTCAAAAGGTGTGTTCGGAATTATTTTTTCGCTTAGCAGTTTTTTGAGATGAGATATGATTTTATCTGTGGTATTCATATCTGTGGTAGTTTCTCCTTCAAAATCAAGGTTTCTTCCCCCACCAAATAGTATCCTCTTTCCAATATTTCTGAAATAATAATATCCTTGATCAAAATGATAGATGCCTTCAAACTTTAAATCCGGAATTTCATTGGTGACAACTACCTGGGCCCTTGCTGGTTCTACATCCATGTTGGGAAAAAACCTTTTGGAAAACCCATTTGTACAGACAATTAACTTGTCATATGGGAATTTGCCAAAATTCGTCTCTATGGCCTTTTCTGATAGATCTTTTACTTCGATTCCGTTTAATATGTTGATTTCAAGTGAACAGGCTTTATTGAGCAACGTTTTCATCATTTTTCCTGTATCTATTTGACCTTCTGCAGCATGACTAATTGCCCTATTAAATCCTCCAAATCCTGAATTTTCACAAATTGAATCATTTTTTTGAAAAACAATAGGCTTACCCGTGACTTGTTCTAATTGTTTGTTTAAATAATTCAGATTACCCAGACATTTTTCGTAAAGTTCAGCTGATCCATCATCAAAAAGTTCATATGAACCTAAAGCCTGGTAGCCAATATTGTCTTTTCCTAATAGATCATTTAAGTTTAAAAGGCCTTTCCATCTTTTTGCTACAGTAGCAAATACTTCTTCTTCACTATTTTTGGTAAGGTCATCTAATAATTCAGATGGACTTCCAATACATGAAAAACCTGCATTTTTAGTACTGGCACCAGAAGGTAAAAATCCTCTCTCTAAAACTGTTACTTTTTTATCAGGTTCGCGTTGTTTTAAGTAGATAGCGGTAGAAAGTCCAACAATACCTGATCCGATAATTAGAAAGTCGGAATGGAAAGCAAAGGATTCTTTTTCCCAGTAACTTAAATTGTGTACATCTATCATATCGATAATTTGCTCATTTATCTCGGTTTTTTTTGAGATATTTGTAAGAATAGAGCAACTTTTAAAGATAAAGGGATATGGGACAGGATTTGTTTGGATATTTTGATAGTTGCAAACAGTTAAATGTTAAATGAACCTTTTTTAATTAAAGGTGTATAATAGATAAATTAAGGGGTTACCTTTTGTAATCTCTTACATCTTAAAGAGATGGATAAACCAAAAATGACAATAGTCAAATAGAGAATGAAAGGATTTTTATTATCCATATTGCTTCTCTTTACCGGTCTTGTATACTCACAGGATCCGGTTATTTCTTTGACTATTACCACCAGAGATGATGACAGTGGTAAAAAATTAGCAGGAGCAACAGTTATTGTAAAATCCGGTGGAAGTGTTTTTACAACTAAGACTTCAGCTTCTAACGGTAAAGTTCCTCCTATTGATTTGCCTTTGGGTCAAAATTATGTGGTAGAAATCAAGAAAGATGGTTATGTAACTAAAGTGGCAAATATTGATGGTCACTTTGATTATCCTGAAGATTTACCTCCATTTGTTCCTTTTCCAATTGAAACATCATTGTTTCAGAAGGTTGAAGGTGTCGATTTTGCATGGTTAGAGACTACTCCAATGATTAAGTTTGAGCTAGATCAATACGGTAATCAAAGTTGGGATCAGGCTTATACAAAGCAAATGCTTGATAAAATTGAGAAGCTTAAAAAGCAGTTAGCTGAGAAAAAAGAAGAAGAAGAAAAGAAAAGAATAGAGTTCGAACAGTATGTAGCGTCTGGAGACAAAGCAGTTGAAAAACAAGAGTATCAAGAAGCTATAGATAATTATGATAAAGCACTTGCTTTATTTGATGATGCGGACGTAAAAAAGAAAAAAACTGACGCCCAAAAAGCTTGGGATGCATTAAAAGCTTCAGAAGAAACTGAGAAGCAATTTGCGCTTAAAATGGAGGCTGCAAAGGTGGCATATTCCGGTGAACAGTATGATGAAGCAATTAAATTGTACAAAGAAGCAAGCGGAATTAAACCCAATGAGCAATTACCTAAGGATAGGATTGCTGAGATTGAGAAAATTCTAGCCGATCAAAAAGCGAAAGAAGCGGAATTTAATAAGCTAGTAAAGGATGGTGATGCAGCAGTTGGTTCTGAAGATTACGACATAGCAATTGGCAATTATGAAGCTGCATTGGTGATCAAGAAAGACAATGCTGTTCAGGTTAAATTGGATGATGCCAGAAAGAAAAAATCTGACAAAGAAGAAGCGGAGCAAGCAGCAAAAGAGAACGAGCAAAAATACAATGACTTAATTGCAAATGCAGATAAAGCATTTGATGGAAAAAGCTATCAGGATGCCAGAGATAAATATGAAGAGGCATTAAAGTTGAAGCCAAATGAATCGCACCCTTCTGCTAGAATATCTCAGATAGATGATATCCTTAAAAAACAAAAAGAAGCTGAAGAGGCAGCAGAAAAACTAGAAGCTGATTACAGGAAAGCAATTGAGCAAGGAGACAACGCTTTTCAGTCCAAAGATTGGGATCAAGCAATTAAGTATTATGAAGAGGCTTTAGGGATTAAACCGGATGAAAAATATCCAAAAGATCAATTGGCTAAGTCCAAAGAAGGTCAGGCAAATGAAGCAGAACAGGCAGCACTTGATGAGAAGTACAACAAGTTGATGTCTGAAGGAAAAAGCTTGAGAGAATCTGAAAAGTTTCAAGATGCTTTAGCTAAATACAAAGAGGCTCAAAGCATGAAGCCTGATGAGTCTGAACCAAAAGACAGAATTGCAGAATTAGAAAAACTTATTGCAGAGCAAGCAGATGCTGCTGAGAAAGAAGAGCAATATAAGAAGTTGATGCAAGAAGGAGCTGATTTGTTGGCTGCAGATAAGCTAGAAAATGCGCTTGAAAAGTATGAAAGTGCATTGAATGTTAAGCCTAAAGATGAGCCTGCTCAAGCTAAAATTAATGAAATCAATACCTTAATTCAGGACAGAAAAAATGCAGCAGAATCTGATGCTAAGTTCAAAGAGTATGTTGATAATGGAGATAAAGCTTTTGGAAACGAGAAGTACACTGACGCTAAGGCGAATTATGAAAAAGCACTAGAGATTAAAGATGATCAAGCTGTAAAAGATAAAATCAAACAGATTGAAGAGTTAGTTGCTAAAGATGCTGCGGCTAAGGAATTAGAGGAAAAATATCAAGCTGCAATTAAGGAAGCAGATCAGGCATTTGATGCTTCAAACTGGGATAGTGCAATTGAAAAATATGAGGCAGCTCTTGCTATTAAACAGGATAGTTATCCAGAGAAAAGAATTGCTGAAGCAAAGAAAAACAGAGATGATATGGCGGCTGAGGCTGAAAAAGATACTCAGTTTAAAAATCTGGTTGCGGCAGGAGATGAATTAGCAGGAAATCAAAAGTATCAAGAGGCAATTAATAAGTACGAAGAAGCGCTGAAAATAAAATCGGACGGTGATGTTTCTCAGAAAATAAAAGAATTAAAAGTCATGATGGAAGAGGTTGCAGATCAGGCAGCCAAAGAACAAGCTTATAAGGATAAAATTGCTGAGGCTGATGAAGCTTTTAACGGTGAAAACTGGAATACAGCAAAAGCCTTGTATAAGGAAGCGATTGCTATAAAATCAGAACAATATCCAAAAGATCAAATACTGGCCATTGAGAAAAAGATTCAGGATGCGGCTCAAAATGAAAAAGAAGCAGAATATCAGGCGGCAATAAAAGTGGCAGATGATTTAAGGGATGCTAAAAAATATAAAGAGGCCATTGCTGCCTATGAATCGGCTAAGAGTATTAAGCCTACGGATAGTTACCCTGATGAGCAAATCAATAAAATTCAAGGGATAATTTCTACTCAAGAGCAAGAAGCTCAACAGAAGGAGGCTATTGATAGAAAGTACAAAGATCTAATGGCAGAGGGAGAAAAAGAGTTAGGAAGCAAATCGTATGAAGTAGCCTTGGATAAGTTTCAGCAAGCTTCTGATTTGAAGCCTGAAGAGGAATTGCCTAAAGAAAAGATCAAAGAAATTAATGAGATTCTTGGAGAACTAAATGAACAAGCTGCCATTGACAAGAAGTATGATGAAGCACTTAAAAAAGCTGATCAATTATTCAATGATGAGGAGTATAAGGATGCCAAAGCCGCTTATGAGAATGCCTTAACAATTAAGCCAAGTGAAGGTTATCCAAAAGCTCAGATTGCCAAATGTGAAGAAGGCATGAAAAATGAAACTGCTAATGAAATTGAAGAGCAGTATGATAAAATATTAAAAGCAGCTCAGAAAAAGACTGATGAAAAAGAGTATGACGCAGCCATTGATTATTACGAAAGAGCATTAAAAATAAAACCGGATGATGCTTTTCCTAAGACAAAAATTGCTGAGATTAAAAAGTTGATTGAAGAGGAAAAAGCAGCCAAAGAGTTGATGGAAAAGTATCAAGCTGCAGTAAAGAAAGCAGATGACCTTTTTGCTTCTGAGGATTTTGTAGCAGCAAAATCTGCTTATCAAGACGCATTGGATATTAAATCAGATGAAGTTTATCCAAAAAATCAAATTCAGGCATGTGAGCAAAAAATGCTTGAAAATACTGTTGATGAAGAAGAAGCGCAGTATCAAAAAATTCTGGCTGCAGCAGCAAAAAAGTTTGATGAAAAAGACTATGAAGGAGCCCTGGATTATTATAAACGCGCAAAAACTGTAAGAGCTGCTGATCCATTTCCGCAACAAAAGATTGATGAAATTACTCAGCTATTAAAGGATCTTAAAGATCAGGAAGCGCAAGAGGCTATACAAGCAAGATATGATGCTGCCATTAAAAGAGCAGATGATCTTTTCAATTCAGAAGAATTTAAAGATGCAAAAACAGCTTATCAAGATGCCTTAGATATTAAGTCAAACGAGCAGTATCCTAAAGATAGAATTGTATTGTGTGAAGAGAAGATGAAAGAAAATACTGTTGATGAACTAGAAGAACAGTATCAAAAGATTCTTAAAGCTGCACAAAAGAAGTTTGACGCTAAAGAATATGAATCCGCTCTAGATTATTATGAAAGAGCTAAAGGAATTAGGCCATCAGATCCGCTTCCTCAAAATAAGATTGATGAAATCAACCAAATTTTAAAGGACCTTGCTTCTGAAAAAGATAAAAGAGACAGGTTTAATCAGTTAGTTCAAACAGCAGATAACCAGTTTGAGAAAGGTAAATGGCAAGACGCAATGCAGAACTACATGAGTGCATTGGATATATTTAAGGAACAGTATCCAGAGGACCAGGTAGCTAAATGTAGAGAGGAATTAAAGAAAAAACCAGGGGCTGATGATGCTTACAATAAGTTGATTTCAAAAGCAGATGAGTATTTTGATGCTACTAATTATGACAAGGCTAAAGGGCTGTATAAAAGAGCAATCAAATTAAAGCCGTCAGATCAATATCCAAAAGACAAATTAGCTGAGATTGATAGAATATTAAATCCGCCGGCTGATTTAGTTGAGAAAAGCAATGATTTAAAGGATCCTGGGACCAGAGTGAATGAGAATTCAATTGACATTGAAGCAATGTTGATGGAGGCTAAAGAACAGTCTAGAGAATATGAAATTCAACAAATTTATAAGCAAGGAGAAGATGCGGATTCTGCTTTGATGGTTTGGACAGATGAAAATAAAGAGGAGACTTTTAAAGCGAAAGAGGAGATCAATACAATTGAAGAAGATATTTCAGAGGATCAGGTAGAAGCAGATGAAAAAAGACAAGAAGTTGTTTTAGAAGTAGAAGAATGGGTTGAGGATATCAATAAAGAAGAGGAGAAAAATGTAGCTACTCAAGAAGATGATATTTTTTATCAGGAGAAAAAGGTGGTTGCAATGGTAGAAGAAATTGAAGAGAATGATCTAGAAGCGGAGTATGATCGTCAAAAAGTTGAAGTGGAAGTAGAAAATCAAACCGTTTCCTACTATGAAAGGGAAGAAAGTGATAGTAAGGCTCAGTATGAAACCAATATGGAAGCTAAAAACTACACAAATGAAATGGTTGAAACTATTGAGGAGCAAGAGTATGAAGATGACCAGGCAAGAGTTGAATATCTTGGAGATGTAGAGCAGATCAAAGATGAGAATATTGAAAGAGAGAGAGTAGATGCTAATAGTCAGGAGAACTCAAATTTTGAAACAAAAGATTATACTACTGAAGTTGTTGAAGAGATTGAAGCTAATGATTTGGAAGCAGAATACGATCGTCAAAAAGTGGAGATTGAGGTAGAGAATCAGACAGTTTCTTATTATGAAAGAGAAGAAGAAGATAGAAGAAATCAAAACAATTCAAACCTTGATATTAAAGATTACACTGAAGATGTAATTACAGAGATCAATGAAAATAATCTGGAGGCAGAATATGATCGTCAAAAAGTTGAGGTTGCTGTAGAGAATCAAACTGTTGCTTATAATGAAAGAGAAGAAAGTGATAGTAAAGCCCAGTATGAAACAAATATGCAGGCAAAAGACTATACAAATGAAATGGTGGAAATTATTGAAGAGCAAGAGTATGATGATGATCAAGCTAGAGTAGAGTATTTGGGAGATGTTGAAAAAATCAAAGATGAAAATATAGAAAGAGAGGAAGAAGATGTTACTCAGCAAACAAACAACAACTTCAGAACTGTAGACTATAGAGAAGAAATAGTTGAGGAAATTGAAGAAAATGATTTGGAGGCAGAATATGATAGACAGGCCGTAGAAGTAGAAGTAGAGAATCAAACAGTAGCATATTATGAGCGTGAAAATCTAAATGCAAAAAGCCAGGAGGATAATAATATGGCTGTGAAAAATTATACTGAAGATGTAGTAGATGAAATTGAAGAAAATGATTTAGAGGCAGAATATGACAGACAAGCTGTGGAAAAGGAAGTAGAGAATCAGGTTGTTGAATGGGAGAAAAGAGAAGGAGAAAATAGAGATGATCAGTATGATAACAATATGGACGCCAAAGATTATACTGAAGATGTTGTTGATAAGCTTGAAGAAGATAAGGGAGTGATGCAAGAAAAGTCTGATGTAAACAATGATAAAACAGAAGACCAACTGGAAGAATACATTGAAATAGTGAATGAAACTGCTGAACAAACGGATGAGGCTTTAATTGACAGTGAATCTGAAATTGACCAACAAAAAGAATTAATCAATGTTGAACAGCAAGGAATTGAATCAAAGAATGAATTAGGTGAAAAATATCCTGAAGGAGTAACAGAAGAATCATTTACACTGAATGATGCAAGGGGATTAATGAAATCATATGTGATTAGAAGAATTGTGGTTATTGATGGTAGAGGAATGGTGTATGAAAAAACACAAACCAGACACGGGACCATTACTTATACCAGAGATGGTGAGCCGATTTCTGAGTTCATGTGGAATGACGAAACTAACGATCCTAAATTGACACGAAACTAAACTTTGAATGAAGTATGCAGTTTATATGCTGTCAGTCATTTTTTTGACAGCTTGTTCGGGAGAACAAAAACAAAATTCAACCAACACCCAAGATTCCCAATCAATTGAAATTTACGGAAACACTCAAGGGACCACTTATGGAATAATTATCAATGATGAAATTGAAATTGATAAAGACGAAGTAGATGATGTTTTATCCGAATTTGACAAAGCATTATCATCTTATATTCCTAATTCGATATTGACAGAATTGAATAATGCACCGGCGGGGAATTTTGTTTATTCTGACACACACAATTACTTCAACAGATGTTATCAGTTATCTCAGGAGGTATTCCATTTAACAGATGGTTATTTTGAACCTACCATTTATCCTTTGGTTGATGGTTGGGGATTTATGAAAAATGTTGAGCAGGTTCCTGATTCATCAGTTGTAGATTCTTTAAGAGCTTTGTTAGGATTTGGTGACGGATATCACTTCACTTTTCTAATGCAGGAAATTGAAGGGGATACATTGCCAAAGAATACAATCTTTAAAAGAACTCCTCAAGCGAAATTAGATTTTAATGCCATAGCTCAAGGTTTAGCTGTGGATGTTATAGCAGAGTTAATTGAATCAAAAGGTGGTAAGAATTACTTCGTTGAAATTGGTGGAGAAATTAGGGTTAAAGGAAAAAATAAGGATGGTGTATTTTGGAGGATTGGAATTGATAAACCAATTGAAAATTCAAGTGCTGAGACAAGAGAAATTTATGAAATTGTTGAGTTGGATAACCTAAGTATCGCTACTAGTGGTTCGTACCGTAAATTTTATGAAAAAGGCGGGCAGAAGTATTCACATACACTTAATCCTAAAACTGGATACCCTGTAAGTCATAACCTATTGAGCGTTTCTGTTGTAGCTGAAAATTGTGCTTTGGCAGATGCACTCGCAACTGCTTTTATGGTGATGGGAGTAGATAAGACTAAGGAATTTGTAAAGTCACACCCTGATTTAAATATTGAAGTTTATTTGATATTTAACAACAGTAAAAATAGACTTGAGACATTTTATACAGCTGGCATGGCTGAAATGATAACTGAATAGTTATTGCTCAATTAAAGGAAAATATCTTTCTTTTATTACATTAAAATGATGGATAGCATGGCCTACTTGAATGTACCCTAATGCAAGTACAGATATTTCCTGATCATTGGCAAATCCGGTTCTCAATAACTCTTCTCTGTTGAAATTGGCATAAGTTGCCAAAGTGGCACTTCTAATAGTGATAAATTGAAGTAATAAATTTTTCAAGGATATTTCATTTGACCTTGCTGCCGCAACATATTGATTTTCATCAAATCCTGGCAGTTCAGTTTTGTCATTTCTAGCAAATCGCAGTGCTCTATTCATGAAAATTCTTTCAGTGTCCATTAAGTGTTCCACAATTTGCCTAACTGTCCATTTACCTGGAGCATAAACTTTATCACCTATTTTTTCAAGATACAAGGCATGATCCATATACAATTTAATGCCACCTTCTGGTAAAGCGTCAATTAATGGAATATCAGGTGCAAGTTGAATGTATTTGAGGTAATATTCGGGAACAACGGTAATATCAGTTTTAGTCAACATAGTTTTTGCTTAGTTCATAATAATAGTCATTTGTTTGGGATTCTTCATTCCAAAAAGCCTTTACTTTATTCATTGTAGCATCTAAGATTTTAATGGAAGGAGCATTTCGTTGGTCCACTTCGGCATAAACAGAAGATAAATTTAATGTGCTAAAAGCATGGTCAATTAAGCCTTTGGTAATTTCAACTCCATATCCATTGCCCCAATGTTTTTCTCTGAATCTATAACCGATTTCATTGCCTGATTGATTAATTAAAATCGCTGCGGTTCCTAATAATTCATTCGACTCTTTTGAGCAAACTGCCCAAACCCAAAATTTATTTTCCACTTCACTATAGCGATTGATTACACTGTAAAAGTCTCTTTCACATTCTCCAAGACCCATTGCTTCTTGTCCTGTATAAAGCATGACCTTTGGATTTGATTGTAAATCATAAAAGTCAGGAAAATCAGAATGGATCAATTGTCTGGCAATTAATCTTTCTGTACTAAATACAATATCCATTAATGATCTTCTAGTTTCTGATCTAACACAGGTTTCATTTTTTGGTCTTTTGGTTCAAGATCATCTTCATTCCAGTGAGTTAGCTGCATTATTTTGTGGAAGATATCTGTGTTTTGATAAATACCGGCAAATTTTTCTGCTCCTTCTCCAAAGGCAAAAACGGGAATAAGAGTAGTTGTATGCGCTGCATAAGAAACTCCCGGATCATCTGCTCCTTTGTAGAAAGTAGGGGCGATTTCATTATCGTTCCATCCATCTCCGTCTCTAGCCGGAGCTAATGCAAATCCTCCTGTCTCATGGTCAGCTGTTACAATGACTAGGGTGCCTTCGTGCGTTTCTGCAAAATCTAGGGCTACACCAATGGCTTTGTCAAAGTCCTTAACTTCTTCAATTATTCCTTTAGCATTGGCATCATGACCTTCCCAGTCAATTTGAGATCCTTCCACCATTAAAAAAAATCCATCTTCCCATAATTGAAGATAATCCAGGGCATGTTGAGTGGCGTTTGGTAAAAAGTCATCTCTACCTTCTAATTTTGATTTTAAGCCATTTTCTGCTAATAGATAACCATACTTTTTATGCACTTTCATTTTTTTATCAAGGTTCAGGCTAACTGTGTCCAATTCAAAACCTTTTTTTATTAGTTCGGTATAGAAATCAATATTGTCGGATCTTTTGTTAAAGAATTTCAATCCTCCACCTGCAAAAAAGTCAACTCCCGATTTTGGTAAATACTCAGCAATTTTTTCAGCATCACTTCTTGACTTTGCATGAGCATAAAAACATGCCGGAGTTGCGTGAGTAATACTTGAAGTTGCTACTAATCCTGATTTAATTTTTTTTCTTTCAAGGATTTCAACCACGTTCATTATGTACCTTCCATTTGTATCAACGCTAATGGCTCCATTATAACTTTTGGCACCACAAGCAAATGCTGTAGCTCCTGCTGCCGAATCAGTGATTTTTTGTTTGGCAGATGAGGTATTAATTAAACCAATGTGTTTAAATCTGCTAAAGTTTGGCGTTTTGTTGTCATTGTAATAGTAAATAGTTGACATCTGAGATAGTCCCATTCCGTCTCCAATTAACAGTATTACATTTTTGATAGGTGTTTCTTGTCCAAAAGAAATAGCAGGTAAAATGCTCAACAAAAAAAATATCTTTTTCATCTGTTATAATGTTTATGTCCTAAAGTTAGGACTATTCAAATATTAGTCCATAAAAAATCCCGGCCTTCTTTAAAGAAAACCGGGACATTATTGTATTCTGACGAATGAAACCTATGAAAAAGAATAATTATTCTCCTTGCTTAATAAATTGTGCGTCTATAACCAATTTAACTTTATCAGATACAACAATATTTCCTGCTTCTGTTACTGCACTCCAGCTCAATCCGAAGTCTTTTCTGTTGATTTCTCCTGAAATTTCAAAACCGGCTTTAGTTTGTCCATAAGGATCTACTGCCGCTCCGTTAAAATCTACGTCTAAAACAACTTCTTTAGTGATGTCTCTAATTGATAATTCACCAGTCATTTTCTCTCCATCAAATGAGGTAGATTTAAATGTAATGTTTGGAAATTCTGCTGCATTAAAGAAATCATCAGACTTTAAATGACCGTCTCTATCAGCATTTTTTGTACTGATTGAATTTACATCAATACTCACATTCACTTTTGCATCAGAAAAATCTTCATTTGATGATTCCACAGTTGCGTCAAAGTTATCAAAATGACCTTTTACAGTTGAGATCATCATGTGTTTTACTTTGAATCCTATTTCAGAGTGAGTAGGATCTATTTTCCAGCTAGTTTTTGTTAAAGTTTCCATATCTATAAATTTTATTTTGTTTCAATTTTATAGAACAAAGTTAATAAATTTGTTGCAACAAACAATGTCTAAACAAATAAAAAATATCTATGTGCAAATAAATAACATCAATAACTCAGTATTTACAGTATATAGGAGAAGAAATTAAATTGAAAAAAAAATTGAATTATCCTTAATAAATGACAATTCGTTCAGTATGTGACGTTGTTTCACTAAAAATTTTGATCAAATAGGTGCCACTTTTCCATTTGAGGGTAGAAATTTCATTTGTTCCTTCATTGAGTTCTTTTGACAGGATCAATTTGCTGCTCATATCGTAGCATAAAAAATGGCATTTATCAGGAGTAGAAACATAGAACTTATCTCTGGAAGGATTAGGGAATACTTTAGTGTCTAATTCGCCTAACATATCAATTCCTGCATTGTTAATTGCATTTCCACTAACATGAAAAACAAAAGGATTAATATTGTCATTGGAAATAATGGAATAGGAGTTTGTATAAGTTCCCTCAGTTGGTGGGGTCAATATCAACAGCATTTTTTTGCTGCTGTCAGGTGCTATAATATATGAAGGGTTGTTAATCAGATTAAATGCTTGATTGGAGCCTTCGATAATATGGGTAATATTTATAAAGGAAGAACCTGAATTGTACATATTTACATACTTACCAATGGATGTGTTGATGGGATGATTTTGGTAATATATAGTATCATTATTATAAATGGTATCATTTTCAACTACAATAAACAAATGATTTTGATCATCTAGCCCCAAAAGTTCTTTTCTTGAAATGGCAATTGCCGTTGACTTATTCCAGTATTTTGTTGAATCAAATTCATCTAGCTGCGTAATTGCCGAAGTTGGATGCTGTATTGATAAAAAAGCATAATTATAGTCGGGGGTAAAAGTCATACCGGTAGGTTCTGATCCTGCAGGTGTTTTGAGAAAAACATTAATTTTATTTAAAGAATCGTGTATATGGTCATGGGTTGCGAACCAAATATGATTCTGTCCACCATCTTGTAGCATGTATAAATTACCTTTGTCATCAAAGGTCAAATTGTCCATACCCAAATCAATTATTACAGTTTGTGTATCAGTTTCACTAATAATTGTGTAAGGATAATCGTTAGCGACAAAAATTTTAAAATTATTTACAGAATCTGTCATATCTGTAAATCTGTAGACAGCCCCTGGAGCTGTTGTATATTTTGAGGAAAAGAATACGTCTCCACTTATCGGGTCAACATCAACATCTTCTATGTAGTAAAAATTCGTTGCACCTGCAGAAATTGTGTTGGCAATACAATTATTTCTATCGGCGATTGAAGAGTTTGGAATTTGGATCCAGGATCCCGTAAGTGGAACAGGGGTTGTTCCTAAAAGTTGGGTGAGATTACCTATTCTTAATACATATAAATTGCCATCTTTAACATTTTGAGGAGAGGCCATTACATATTTATACAAATATCCATTTGATTGATCGCTTCCAAAATATGCCACGGAGTCATTAGCAAATACTATATTTTCATGTGCCATTCTTCCCATTGCCCACACTTTATCTTGTAATCCATCACTTTCGTAATCCGCTACAGAAGCAGTTTGAGGATCAACTTCTACTATCCATCCATAATCCAAGTAACCATCCCCATTATTGTCAGTGGTTGAATTAGAAACTTCTTCACCAAAAAAAACCGTTCCCCAAGGACTAAGCGTACCAGAACAAGGTCTTGATGTTCCTGAAATTCCTGAATTGGTAAAATCAACTAATTGACCATATAAAATATCCCATTGATTATCTATAGAATCTAATTCTATTTCTAGAACACTCATTTTACCAGTTGTCGTTTCGTGGTTTACTGTTAAATAGCCGTGTGTTGAAGAACCATTAATAGGTACAAAACAGGTGAAATCAAAATAACTACCCATCACTTGTGTACCATTTAATAGAGGGTCATTGTCTTGTGCGATAAATTGAAAAGCATGTGTTGTCGGAATAACCATCTCATTTCCTTGATTTTCTGAAAACAATCCCGGAAAACACGAAAAGTGTAAACTATCTGCCGGATCACATCCCAAATTTAGTTGTGAGTACAATTGATTAACACTTAGCATCATTACATATGCAAGTATGAACTTTACCTTTCCCATTATACATGCAATTTACGAATAAATAGCTTATTTAAAGTGACAATAGTCACCTCAAAATGAGTTTTTTAATAAATCAATAAATTATTTAAAGAATTGATTGTCAACTATAAAAACATATACAAACGTATAATAATCGTAAACAAACGAAAGATAAACGAATCTTGTTTTTTACCCTCATCAACTTTGCACCGTCGATTTAAATGACAAGTCTGGGCCGCTAGAAAAGCCTGATAATGAAGAACAAACACGCATCTGATTCAAACTATAATTACAGATGCACAAAACACAAACACGTTATGAAAAATTTAAGAAACAAAGTACAATTGATTGGACACCTAGGACAAGCACCTGAAATTATCTCTTTTGAAAATGGAAACAAATTGGCTAAAGTTAGGCTCGCTACTAATGAGTTTTACAAAAACGCAAAAGGTGAAAAAGTACAGGAAACTCAGTGGCACTCACTTTTCTGCTGGGGTCCGAAAGCTGACATTTTTGAAAAGTTTGTAAAAAAAGGGCAAGAGATTGCCGTTGAAGGAAAATTGATTACCAGATCTTATGAAACCAAAGACGGTGAAAAAAGATATCGTACTGAGGTACAGGTAGAGGATCTGTTGTTGTTAGGCTCAAAAGAGGCCTAATTTAATGTGGGTAGGAAGTGTACGTTTTGTATGTTCCTTGTGCTGGCGTACACTTCCGTTTTTTCAATTTTCAATCTCAAATTTTAATAAAATGCAAAATCTAAAAAATACAATCAATTTAATTGGTAGGGCCGGAATCAATCCGGTAATAAGAACTTTTAAAAATGGAGTTAAACTGGCCAAATTCTCTTTGGCAACTAGCGAAACTGTTATCGAAGTAAATGGAAGAAAAGTAACGACACAATGGCACAATATTGTTGCTTGGGGCAAAAAAGCTGAGTTAGTAGAAAAGTACATAAAGCAAGGTCAATTAATGGCTGTAGATGGTAAGCTGATTAATCGAATCTATTTTGACGCATCCGGGAATCAAAGAAAACTAACAGAAATCCAGGTGAACGAAATTCTGTTGATCAATCCAAATAATGATAAAAAACAACAAACTGTTGTCAAGAAATTACCTGTACAAAACAATGGTGCAAGTGTGAAAAAAGCGAGTTAGGTTCTGGGGACCCGATACTAAAACTAAAATATAATCGGGTCCTCAATGAATCTAATCAACCCCGGGAGTGAACGGTATCCAGCCCTGAGTTGAAATATTTTGGTGAATCCTCTCCGCTCAATGATTTGGTAGAAGTATACAAATTGGGTGGAGGGGATTTTTGTTAAGAGCCAAGAAGTAAGAATCAAGAATCAAGACTTTTAATGCTTAAGTCAAATAAAATAGTCTGATATGCATAATTATAAAAAATTGGAAATTTGGAAGAAAGGAATGAAAATTACTAGTGAAGTGATTCAACTTATTAATAATTTACCCCCAGAGCATAAATTTGGATTGTATCAACAAATTTTACGTTGCGCGGTTTCCGTACCATCTAATATAGCAGAAGGGTCTGCAAGAAAAAGCAGTAAAGAATTCGCTCATTATCTAAGTATCTCATTAGGGTCATTGTTTGAACTTGAAACACAGCTCATTATTTTAAATGATAGCATCTATGAGATTGACAATAAAATTCTAGTGGATGTAAATGAATTGCAAAAAATGACTTACGCATTTATTAAACGAATTAGAAATAGTAGTGTCTAGATTCTTGGCTCTAAATTCTTGACTCTAATCCTATAATCCAACCATCTCCTCTTGTCTCAAAAACAGCCAATGGAAATAATCAAAAAGTTGAATATCTGTAAAGTAAAACTTAAGTATCTGCTCATAAGAATAACCTAGCTTGGCCATGCTCATGGCGCCTTCTTGACAAAGACCAACTCCGTGCCCAAAACCCTTACCTTCCAGCACAACATTGTCTCCTTCTAAATGACAATCAAACCATGTAGATTTTAGTTTAAATTCAGTACGGATGTCTCTAAGTGGAATTCCTAACCTGGGATCTATGTAAAAGGCCTTTCTGTTGGGTTGTGAGAAAGCGTATAAGTATTGCCCAAAAATGGAATCATTAACAGGATACCCGAATTGTTGAACCAGATAATTTTTCCAACTTGATTTTGGTATTTTCTTGGTCCAGTTTGCTTGCCATGACCTAATGCAAAAAGTATCTACAATACTTCTGCAATATGGAACAGGGTTATTCCAAACAAAGTCCGACTCAGAAGTTTGACCTCCACAATTGGCAAAGAAATAGCCATCAGCCAGTTCCAATTGATGATCTAACATAATGATACCCGCGGTTTCGTTTACTGCTTTTTGAATGTCAGGAGTAAATCGCATCATATTATGATAAGCTTGACAATGCTGTCTGTCACATAAATAAAAACCATCTTTTCTATGCTTACTTAAATGATCCAAAACATAAGTTCTACTTAGAATTGCCTGCACCTTGTAATATTCGATATGTTTACCTCCACCTCCTTCGCTCTCAATCACACCGGGAAGGTAATTCTCCATCATCACTTCGTTGATTACTGTGATTTCTGTATTCCCAGATGGAATAAGCATGATATTGTCTTTGTATTTCCTTTCTTTTTTGCTGTAAGGTGAAGTTGGTCTTATTCTAAAACTATTTCCGGATTCAACCCCTCTGAAATAAACAGTATCAAAAGTTCCTAATGTCTTATCGTCTTTAACAAGTTTAATTTTGTCTCCACTTCTCTTACATTCAATTGATTGACCACTCCATATACTTGTTAATTCAGTTGAATCTCCATAAACATTGTAAGTTCCTTCGTTATATGAAATGCGGACAGCTGATAAATCATATGCACGCAAGATTCCAACTTTCAGTTCCTGTGTTTGAGCTGAAAATGAGAATATTAATGCTATGTAAAACAACAGTTGTTTCATCAATCTTTTAAAATAAGTGCAGCCGTTTTGGCAGAAGCACCACCACCTCCTAATTTCTGAGCCAAATTTTTGTAGTCTTCTAACATCTGAATTCTCTTTTCATTCGACTCAACTACAAGTGCATCCATTTCTGCCTGAATGTTTTTAGCTGTTAATTCCCCTTGAATTAACTCCTTAACACAAGGCTTGTCCATTATTAAATTAACCAGTGAAATGTACGGTACCTTGATCAGTCTTTTGGCTATTTGATAAGAGGCATTACTTCCTTTATAACAAACAACTTGCGGAATGTTAAACAATGCAGTTTCTAAAGTTGCAGTTCCGGATGTTACCATAGCGGCTTGAGAGTGCAATAGGATGTCATAAGTTTTATTTGAAATCCATGTCATTGGTTGGGTACCTGCAATTTCTAAATAAAAAGATGAGGGTAAGTTAGGAGCTCCGGCAACAATCACTTGCATTTGATCATATTTTTTTGCCGCTTCTAACATGATGGGAAGTTTGATTTTTATTTCTTGTTTCCTACTTCCGGGTAACAGAGCCAGGATGGGTTTGTCCTCTAATTGGTGTTCATTTAAAAATGAAGCTCTATCGGGTGAATTACTTTTGTAATCTTCTATAGCGTCAAGCAAAGGATGCCCCACATAATGCACCTCCATGTCAAACTTCTTGTAAAATTCTTTTTCAAAAGGCAGGATGCAATACATTTCATCTACAAATCGTTTGATTTTAAATCCGCGTTTTTGTTTCCACGCCCAAATTTGTGGTGAAATGTAATAGTGAACGTTGATTCCTTTTGACTTTGCAAATTCAGCAATTCTTAAATTGAAACCGGGATAATCAACTAAAACCAACCTGTCAGGTTTAAAAGCTAAAATATCTTTCTTACAATAATCAAGATTTCCTAGAATCGTTCTTAGATTCATTAAAACTTCAACAAATCCCATAAACGCAAGATCACTGATATGTTTAACCGGCTCACCTTGTATGGCAGACATACGATCTCCTCCCCAATACCTAAACTCAGTGTCGGGTGCATCTTTAAGTATAGCTTTCATCAGGTTACTGGCATGTAAATCACCAGATGCTTCACCTGCAATAATGTAAATTTTCAAATCTGCCCGGTTTAATCCGCAAAATTACATGAAAATTAGCCTGCAACCATTGCGTTATATAGATACAAATTAACAGCTACTTGTGGACACTTGGTGAAGAATTAACATCAAGATGCAGAGATTAGCATTTACTTTTGTAATATGAAGTGGATAATGGCCATATTAACAGTTGTTTGCTTACAACAATATGCCCTTGCGCAGGATAAGAAAATAGACCAATTAGAAATTCTCTATGATCAGGCCTATTACAGGAAAGTACTGCGTCAGTCTAACAAAATGTTGGCTGATCCTGAATTTGATTATAGCGGTTTACCTTCTTATTATAAGTCTCTTGCATTATTTAGATTGGCAGATGAACCAAAATGGTTTAAAAGACATGAAAAGGCTATTCCTGAAGCAATAGAGGCGTATAAAGTTTTTGCTGAACACGGTTCTTATGAAGATTATGTTCATGCTCATTACTATGAATTGGCTGCATTTAAGCATTTTTTGAATGGTTTTGGCAAGAAAATGAGCGATTTAGGTTATAAGGAAAATGCTGATTTAGTTTTTGATTTTAAAATGGAATATCTTTTAAATATCAAGGCTAAATCTGAATCGCAAAAACCTGATGAAAATGATCCTTTAGTAAATACTGACAATGTAAGTAATAGTCAAAGAGATCAAATAGTTGCCTATGCAAAAACACTTATTGGCATTAAGTACGTTTGGGCCGGATCAGATGAAAAAGGTTTTGATTGTTCAGGCTTCACAAGTTATGTGATGAAGAAATATGGAATTCTGCTTTCAAGAACTGCTTCCGGTCAAATGGCAGAAGCTAAAAAAGTAAAAGTAGGAAGCGCAGATAAGGCTGATTTGGTGTTTTTTGGTCCTGGAGCCAATATTACTCATGTTGGAATGGTAGTGAGCGAAAAAGGAAAACCGCTTACCATGATTCATGCATCTACTAGCAAAGGAGTAATCATTACAAATGTGGAGGAATCTACATACTGGAAGCCAAAATTGAAAAGTGCCGGAAGCTATTTGAGCTAATTCTATTTTTTGACATTAACGCCTTATTATTTGGTAGTGCTTGAATTAAGGTCTATTCATAGATTTGAGCATGTCAAAAATTCAAGTACTTTATTTCGTTTTAGCGTTCGCGATATTTTCATGTGAAGCAGAGAAAATTACAAAAAATGAAAAGCCATTTTATAATTATTCTAATGAAGATTGGAAGAAGAGGGCATTGTCTGATGCAGCTGAAATCATTCTTCAAAAAGAGAATATTGAGACGGTATGGAATTTCAATGAAATAGCTGAGGAAGACTCGGTAAGTTTTCATTATGCAAATGCTTTTAAAGAAATTGAAAACGAGAAAATCATTTCTGTTTATGGGTACACCGGATGTTCCTTTGGATGCTCAGGAAACTTGTTATTGATTTATGATAGTATTAGTATGGATCTCAAGTTTGTACAACAAGTGCCTGTTGTATTTGAATTTGTAGATGTAGAAGGAGATGGCGTGGATGAATTATTTACAGAAAATTATGTCCTCTGGATGGGGTATTGCACCCAGTATTTGCGTTTATACAATTTGGAAAGTGAGCAGAGATTCTTTTACAGGGAAAATGAGTCACCGGATTTTTGCGGAGACGATAAAATGAATTATCCCAATCCTTCCTTGTTTCCAGATACAACTCACAAATATTCGTCATACAGTTTTAAAAGAAATGAAGGTAGACTTCAGTTGATTTTGAATTCTGAATTTAGGATTCATCACGGAGCTTTAGATTCAATACAAGAAGTAATTAACCTTTAAACATTCTATTTTTTGACCCCGGCGCTTTATTATTTGAAAGCAATTTTTGGAACGTTCCAACTTAACTTTGAGTATGGCCAATAAACTTTTATTAAACGCAGTTTTTTTCATTCTTATTCTTATTGGTTGTAGGGGAGAAGATCAGGAGATTGCCGAAGCTAAAAGGCAGTCTTCTGAATCTGATCAATACGATTTGGGTTTATATGAACCCGTTCCTGAGGAAGTAGAAGAGTACGAGTATAAGTATGTAAATGAACCGTATCCGTATGACACATCTTTATCAGGTGGTTACCACTTGTCATACCGAGTAGATACTTTGTATGAAGAGTCCATGCAATATCTTTTACTGATGAAAAATAATAAACTTGTTGATACTATAAGTGGAATGAGTTTGGGTTTAATTTTCAGAAATTTAGGCTTCATTATTGCGGATTATAACGATTTTTTTCTTTTTGGAAATTCATTCAGTTTTGGTTCGCAAAACAATTGTAGCTTAATTCAAAAATCAAATGGAAAAACTGTTTGCAGTGGTTTCTTTCTTGAAAATTCAGTTGAAGATAATTGGTTTATGTACACCAGTGATGATGTTATGGATGGATTGGATACGTTATTTTATATTGACATGACAACCTTAAAAGCTGAGTATTTTCCTGTTCCGGAAATTTTATGGGGAAATTCTGAAGCATGGTCTGATGTTGATTCAATAGTCTTCTCACCTTCTGAAATACGCATGTACACTTATGATGACAGAGGTTCAATCATCTCCAGAAGGAGTGAAAATCGTTTCCGTTTAAGATAAATTAGCACCTTTTAACACTTTTATAACGTTACCAAATAGTTTCTATCACGTTCTTTGTGCACACCAAAGTTTATGAAACATACACTAGCCATTATATTAGTTGTGCTTTCGTCTATTTCATTCGGACAGCAACTGAGAGTAACAGGGATTTTAGCTGCAGATGATCTTTCTGCCAAACTGGGTCAAATAACAATACACTCATTACCGGATTCATCACTAAGAAAAGGAACCTACATTGATAGTTCAAATTTTTCTTTATTAATGGACAGAAATGGTGGTACAGAATTTTATGCTAAACTAAAATTAGACGGTTATTCTGATACCATTATCAACTTCTCAACATCTGATTCAATCCACAATCTGGGAATGATTGTAATGAGTAAAAATCTTGAACTGGAAACTTTTGAATTTGTTTACAGACAGCCAACTTTTGAAAGAACCATGGATGGGATTAAAGTCAATGTTGAAGGAACAACTTTAGAAACCATGGATAACCTTTTTGAGATTCTAAAAGCATCCCCTAAGTTAAGTTCACCGGATGACGAGTCGATTGAAATAATTGGAAAAGGTGTTCCGCTTATTTTAGTGGATAGACAACCTATCCTAACCAATGACGAATTAAAAGCAATTCCGGCTGAGATGGTGGAGAAAATTGAAATCATTACCAATCCATCTGCAAAGTATAGAACACAGGGCAGAGGTAGTGGAGTAATTGAAGTCTATACCAAGAATTTTAGATTACAGGGATATAACATGAATGTCTCAGGTAATGGAGGTATCAATACACAGTTAAAGCCTACAGGTAGACTAGGAATTGGATTGAGCTTAAAAAAGAAGAAATTCAGCATGAATATGTATGCAAGTGGAAATTACAGATCAAGTAATTCTTTTGGAAGTACCACTACCGAAATTTTTGACACAACAAACAGAACAACAACTTCCAATTACACAGATGAAAATCAAAGTATCTGGCAGCACTTTAGCATCAAATCGGCTTATCAGATAAATGATAAACAAAAAATTACTGCAGGAGTAAATGGCGGAGGAAGTATATATAAGTCTATTTCAGAATCTAATAAAATGTATTTTGAAGGTGATGAGTTACAAACTACAAATGACAAGTTAGGTTCAGATGGATTTACATGGTTAAACAGTAGTGCCTTTTTAAACTATACTGTTGAAACAGATACATTCAATAGTAATTTTGAAGTTAACCTGAATTACCAGTATAAAATAAGAGAAGGTAAAGCAACTTTTTACAATGATTTTATAGATACAACTGGTGCTGTTTTTAAAAATGATATTCAAAATCAAAACAGAAACCGTCCAAATGTTACCGAAGTAAGAGTAACATATGAACACGTTTTTGATACAAGTGGATGGAAATTAAGTGGAGGTGGTGCCTACAGTATTATCTTAAACGGGATGCGTTTTGATCAATCTAATTTAATTGATGATCAATGGGTAAATGATCCGGTTTATTCTAATTCGTATGACTACATAGAGCAGAACGGATCTGCATTTTTAGAGACTACTAAAAATTGGGATAAAGTTAGCTTGCGTGCAGGTGTAACTGCTGAGTATACAGATTTGAATGGTTTCAGTAATTCACTTAATAAACAGTTTATTGATTCTAATTATGTGATGCTTTTTCCTTCTGGAAGTATCATGATTAATCCAAAGGACAATTTTAGCATGACGCTTAGATATAGTTCAGGAATTGATAGACCTTCTTTTTCAAATTATGATCCATTTGTGCGCATTCAGGATAGCTTAAATATATCATACGGAAATCCATATTTAAGACCATCAGTTTATCACTCTACAGGAGTAAGTTTTGACTTTTTTAATGCCTACAGTTTAAGTGTGGATTATTCTTATAATCACAGGCCAACATCTCAATTGACTTTTATTGATTCGAATTTTGTCAGTAACTCAACACCATGGAATTCAGATAATGATCAGTCTTTGAATGTTTATATATCTGCTCCCGTAAAAACTAAATGGATGTCAGGATGGAATTCATTGTGGATGACATATACAATGACACAATTTACTCCTGAATTTCAAAGAGCTGATATTTCTTATTTAACATTTGGTTTATGGTCTAACCTAAATTTTTACTTACCAGGTGATTTTACATTAACTAATAGATTACATGCAAGTAGATGGGGATCAGAGAACTTTTTGGGTAATTTCAGAGCAAGTTGGAGTATGCGTCTTACTAAGAAGTTACTGGACAACAACCTTAGAATTTTCGTAGAAGTGCAGGATATCGTTCCGCCTAAAAACAAGAATTATAATTACGCAAATAATTATACCAGCTACACTGAAGCGCAATATGCTTTTACTTCATTTAGATTGGGAATCTATTACAAATTTGGTAGGTTGAGAAGTGAAGCTCAAATTCAGGAATCTAAATCAAACCAGTCAGGAAGGATTTAGAAGTAATACCCCACTCCAAATACCGTTTGAAAAGTATTGTATTTGACGCTAAATGTTCCGTCTGTAGCAACATTTGTAAATCTCATTCTATATCCTGGTCTAACATATACATGGAAGTTTCCTAAGTTCCTTTGTATTTGCGTTTCAATTGCGAATGAAAAACCAAATTTGGTACTAGTAAGGTTATATGGAACATTGGTTCCGTTACTAAATACCGGATAAGTAGAAGAAGAGGTAGCTCTAATGATTTCTAAAATTCCGCTTACTTGAGGACGAATAGCCCAGTTTTTAAACTTAATTGTATATCCTAATGTCAGTGGTATCATGATCATTTTGTATTCGTTTATCACTGAATTGTTAGATGTTGTGGTATCAATTCCGGAAACTTGTACACTGTCAGGATAAGTATAGGTAATTGTGTCTATTGGGTTTTGAAGTGTGTCATAAATAATAGAATCAACTGATACAGTGAAAGTTGAATCGTAAGTGTAAGGTGTGTAAACTTCTGTGGTATAATCAATTTGATCTTTGTACTTGTTCATGCTTACTCCCAATCCCGTATAGAAGTTCTTAATGTTAAAGTTGATTCCTGCACCGTAGTGTCCTGTTGTTTGGAGTTTTTTATTGGAATTAAAGGTGTTGCTTTCAGTTGTTGTGTTTGCTAATAACTTAGAGTTTCCAAAATCAATTCCTGCATAAAGGTGTGGCTCAATGCTAAAGATTTTTGGTTTTGGATCATTATTGATTTCATTGTTTGCCGTGCTATCCGAATCTGTGTTTTCAGTAAGTGTTGAATCTACAGCATCATTTTCAACCAAATTACTGTCTATTTCCGTATTGTTCAATGAATCAATATTGCTATCAGTATTAATTGTGTCACTGCTGTCTATGTTAGTCGAATTGTTATTGGCTAAGTTATTGTCTGGCTGTTTTTCATCTTCTTGATTTGAATCAGAATCTGAATCTGAACTATTGGTTCCTGATTCAGTTTTTCGTTCACTATTTTCAGTAGTTAAATCTTCGCCATCTTTTTCATCTTTTTGTTGATTCTGTTCAATTTTTAGATTTGAATCAATGGATGATTTATCATCAACCTTATTAGATTTTTGGGAATTTACATTACCATTTAAAATTGAACTTTTGTCAACTTCAGTTTTGTCTACAGTTAATTTGTCGTTTTGAATGGTGCTGTTTTTTACTGTTTTGGTTGAGTTGAATTGATTTTTATTGGTAGTGTTTTCGGATTTTAAATTTGAATTTACTTCATTTTTATCCGTTGAATAATCATTGTTGTTTACTTGGTTTTTAAGATTTTCATTTTCGGTATTTGAATTCAAATCAGTCTGATTATCTGAGTTTAGGGGGGAGATGTCAGCTAATTCATTGTTGTTTGCATTATTAGTGGAATGATGAGGGTCAGCTAGTTCAGAGTGATTTTCGTTTTTAGATGAGGAGTCAAATCCGTTCATAAAAAACGCAGTTGCTGTAATTCCAAAAAGCACAAAGATGAGGATGAAGAAATACAATTTCTTGTTGTTTCCTCCCTTTCTTTTGGCAAGACGATTCTGCAAATCCTCGGTGTAACTATCCGGAATTTCAAAATGACGATCTTCGCCTAGCTTTTGCTTGAAAAGTTGGTCAATATTATCAGTTTGCTCTTTCACTTGCTTCGGTTTCGTTTAATTCGCTTGTTTTAAAAACTGCACGTAGTTTTTTTCTAGCTTCTTTTAAGTGCCATTTAAATGTTTCATATTTTATATCTAGTTGTTCACATACTTCTTGACTTGTATATCCGTCAATTACGTATAGGTTAAATACCATTTTTCCCGCCGGAGGAAGCATGTTTAAATAATACTCTAATTGTTCACTTGCAATCTCTTCTTCTACTTCCGGCATTTGAATTGAACCATAAAGATCTTCTTGATAAGAAATGGTTTCATTCAGCTTTTTATTTCTTCTGAAATCGTCGATAATTTCGTTTCTCATTATTTGACGAATCCAGGCTTTGTAATTGGTGTTTAAATCGTACTGATCTATTTTATCAATGATCTTGATAAAAGTGTTGTTAAGCAGTGTTCTCCTGTCTTCATCATTGATTTTATATCTGGCTACCTGACTCATAAGTACATCAAAAGAGTATCGGTACAGTTCGTTAATTACACGACTGTCGTTCTTTTTAATCTTTTTTATATCCTTTTGGGTCAGCTGCAAACAGGGAATACTTTTATGTACAGTTAATAAGTACTACATTAACAATTTTAGAATTGATTTATTTCTTTGAATATCAATTGTATAAATATACACCTGATTATCTGAAAGAATCAAATCTAATTCATTATAATAATTTCCTCCTGTTAGTTAAAACGAAAACGGAATCTGAAAAGGGGGGGTCAGATAATTTTTTTTCTAAAATTAATGATTTGACTTACCAAAACCATTGCTAAAACAGCCATTGCTGCCACAATAGTTTTAAGATTTTGGTCTATGAATGTAGGAATATCCTCTCCAATCGAGGTAATTGATAAACAGTGTTTTAAATAAAAGAAAAAATTAAACTTCTCTGGCCGGAGGTAGGTCGTTGTCTTGTTCCTGACTCTCAGATTGCTCTTTGGGTTTTAGCCAACTGTACATTCCGGTCCACACAGCAATAGTTAAAAAGGCAGCTGTATAGGTAAACCAGTTTTTAGATGCGTCAATTTCCAAGACTAATGCAAGAAATACAGAGATACCAACAACGAATACTAATGCTACAAGGGTTGCAATTAAACCCGCTAAGAATTTTGTTTTCATATTAGTAATTTAGGGTATTTTTTAATCCCTCAGCTACTTTGTCTGCATTTGTTAGCAATTCAGCTTCCAAAATTGAATTCAACGGAATAGCAGGTGTATCAACAGATCCTATAATTTCAATAGGAGCATCAAGACTTTCAAAACAGTTTTTCTGAATTTTACCGGCAACTCCTAATGTGAAGCTCGCTTCCCTAGATTCTTCAGTAACCAAAACCACTTTATTATGTTTTCTTACTGATTTGTAAACAGTTTCCTCATCCCACGGACTTAAAGTTCTCAAGTCAATAATTTCAACTTGTCCTGGGAATTGTTCAGCAGCTTCTAATGTCCAATAAACACCTCTACCGTAGGTTATTACAGTTACACTTTCTCCTGCATTGATTTTATCATTATCAGCTTCCTGAACTATGCGTGCTTTTCCAAAGGGAACCACATAGTCTTCATCAGGCTCTATGGTCATAGCCTTTTCTGTTCCTTTAATTTTAGACCAGTAAAGACCTTTGTGCTCTAGCATTACAACAGGATTTGGATCATAGAAAGCGGCTTTCATCAATCCTTTTAAATCTGCACCAGTACTTGGATATGCAACTTTAATTCCTCTTATATTGGTTACTACAGACTCTACAGATGAAGAGTGATAAGGACCACCTGAGCCATAAGCCCCAATAGGTACTCTAACAATTGAACTAACCGGCCATTTACCGTTAGAAAGGTAGTATGATCTGCTTACCTCAGTAAATAACTGATTCAATCCCGGCCAAATGTAATCGGCAAACTGAACTTCTACAATTGGTTTTAATCCAACAGCAGACATACCAACGGTAGAACCAATAATAAAAGCTTCTTGAATTGGTGTATTAAAAACTCTTGCGTCTCCAAATTGTTGCGCCAAAGTTGCTGCTTCACGGAAAACTCCTCCTAATCTTCCTCCAACATCCTGTCCATATAACAGGGCTTCAGGGTGTTTTTCCATTATCTCTCTAATTCCGAATAGCGCAGAATCTACCATTACAGTTGGTTTTTTACCTGCTGGTTCTCTTTCTCCTTTTTCTTCAGTGATTGGAGTAGGAGCGAAGTAGAAATCCTGGATACTTTTCGGATCCGGCTCTTCGGCGTTCATTGCCTTTTCAAATTCTTCGTCAATAAACGCTCTAATATCTTTCTCAATCTGAGTAATATCCTTTTTTGCAATACCTGCATCTTGTGCAAGTTTTGTCATTTTTGGATAAGGATCTCTCAACGCATGCTCGTCTAAATCATCACGATACCATTCTTTTCTTACTCCTGAAGTATGGTGTCCTAGCAAAGGAACTTTAGCGTGAATTAAAAATGGACGTCTTTCTTTTCTAATAGTATCTATTACCTCTTTTACAGTTTGGTAAGCTTCGTCAAAGTCACTACCGTCAATGGTTCTAACTTCAATCCCTTTAAAACCTTTCATGTAATGAGTAATATCCTGCGCACGTGTTTCTTTCGCATTTGCAGAAATATCCCACTCATTGTCCTGTACTAGATAAAGAATTGGGAATTGCTTTAAAGCAGCCATTTGAAAGGCTTCTGAAACTTCCCCTTCAGTGCATGATGCGTCACCTAATGAGCAAACCACTACCGGTTTTTCATCTCCATAATCTTCATCAATTCCTGTAATCTCTTTATATTGAATCCCCATTGCAACTCCGGTAGTTGGAATGGCTTGCATTCCGGTTGCCGAAGACTGGTGAGGTATTTTTGGCATGTCATCCCTGTTCAAACTTGGGTGACTGTAATAAGTTCTTCCTCCAGAGAATGGATCATCTTTTTTAGCAAAAACTTGCAACATCACTTCATAAGGCTCCATTCCGATTCCAAGCAAAATACTGTCATCTCTGTAATATGGAGCAACCCAATCTTGTGGTTTCAGTTGCATTCCAACTGCCAATTGAATGGCTTCGTGTCCTCTTGAAGTAGCATGTACATATTTGGATGTTACTTTCGCATTCTCCTCATACTTTTCAGCCATGGTTTTGGCCGTACACATCAATTTTAACCCTTCTTCAATAACTGATTTAGGTGTTTTAACTTTTGATTTTGAAGATTTTTTAGTGGACACACTGTTCTTTTTTGTAGCTGTTTCTGCCATGTTTCAGATTTCTCTTGGGCTCACAAATATACGAATTTAAAAGGAAGAAATCGTGACTTTATCCCCTCATCAAACCTTTTGTCAAGTAATTTTCAAACCAAAGCAGCTATTTCTTAATTTAGGGCAATCTATATATTGTCACAAAAAATATTCACATGAATTTTAAACTACTTTTTACTGCACTTATTGGATTTGTAAGTATTGCTTCAATTGCACAGGCTGATTTGACCCTTGAAGATGCTGTTATGAATCAGTACAGAAGGTATTATCCTGCGCATACTCCAATGGTAAATTGGATACCTAATACAAAGAATTATACTTATCTGTCTGCAGATTATCAAACGTTAAAGATGAGTGATGCTAAAAAGAAAACAGTTTCTGATTTAATTTCAACTGCCACTTTGAAAGATTTAACTAATGAGACTTTCAGATATGTGAATGTTTTAGAGTGGAAAAATGGAAATAGTTTTTACACTGCAAGTGGATCCAAATATTACTTGATTAATCCTGCTTTGAAAACATCTAAAGAATTGGGTGTTCTTCCTGAGGGAGCTGAAAACGGAACCTTGTGCAGTGGTAACGATCATATCGCTTATACAATTGACAATAATCTATATGTTCAAACTCCCAAAAATGAACAATTACAAGTAACAAATCTTGACAAGTCTATTGTTTCAGGGCAAGCAATTGCGAGAAGTGAGTTTGGAATTACCAACGGAATATTTTGGTCTAATTCTGGAAAATATCTGGCTTTTTATCAAAAAGATGAATCAGAAGTAGCAGATTATCCATTGTTAGATATTACAACAAGAACTGGAAGCTTAAACTCAATTAAGTATCCAATGGCCGGAACAAGTTCAGAAAAATCTGCAGTTGGAATATACAATGTTGAAAACGGTAAAACAGTGTACATCAAACCTAAAGGAAATGCAGATGATTACCTAACAAATGTTGGATGGGGACCAAATGACAAATTTGTGTACATAGCTGAGTTGAATAGAGGACAGGATCACATGAAATTGCAAAAGTACAGTGCAGAAACAGGTGAGTTTGTAAAAACATTGTTTGAAGAGAAAGCCAAAGAATGGGTTGAGCCTGAGCATCCTGTATATTTTGTGAATGACAATCAGTTCGTATGGATTTCTGAAAGAGATGGGTTCATGAATTTATACCTGTATGATGCAGAAGGGAATTTAGTTAAGCAATTGACAAACAATAAATGGGTAGCACAAGGTGTTGTTGGACACAACGGCAATGTAGTTTATTATCAAGGGACAGGTGAAAGCCCATTAGAGACCAACTATTTTTCAGTTGATATTAATTCTGGTGAGCAAAAAACTTTGACAAAAGGAGGAACTCATTCAGCTGTTTTTAGTTCAGACTGTAAGTACATGTATGTAACCATGGAAAACAGAGAGACACCAAACATTGAAACTGTTAGAGACAATACCGGTAAAGAGTTAAAAGAAGTATTGAATGCAGCTAATCCTTATAAAGAGACCAAACTAGGTATTTCTGAATATGGAACAATTAAAGGTGGAGATGATAAAACTGATTTGTATTACAGAATGATAAAACCGGCTGATTTTGATGCCAATAAAAAATACCCTGTTTTGGTATACGTGTATGGAGGTCCTCATGCTCAATTAGTGACTGATTCGTGGTTAGGGGGAGCAAGTTTATGGATGCACTGGATGGCAAATCAAGGATACATAGTGTATACTGTTGACGGAAGAGGTTCAGCTAACAGAGGGTACGCATTTGAAAGTGTAATCCATAGAAATTTGGGAACTGCAGAAATGGAAGATCAGTTGAAAGGAGTAGAATATTTAAAATCTCTTCCTTATGTTGATGCCAATAGATTGGCAGTTCATGGATGGAGTTTTGGTGGTTTTATGACTACTTCTTTGATGTTAAGACAAGCAGGAGTATTTAATGTAGGAGTAGCAGGAGGACCTGTAACGGATTGGCAATATTATGAGGTGATGTACGGCGAAAGATACATGGATCGTCCTGAAGAAAACGAAGAGGGTTATAAAGAAAACAGGTTGATGGAATACGTTAAAAACTTGAAAGGGAAATTATTGTTGATTCATGGTACTGTAGATGATGTTGTTGTGATGCAACATAATTTAGCTTTGGTAAAAGCCTTTGTTGAAGAAGGAGTACAGGTTGATTTTTTTCCATATCCAATGCATAAACACAATGTTAGAGGTAAAGATAGAGTACACCTAATGGAGAAAGTTCTTACTTACGTCATTGAAAACAACAAATAGAGTAGTTTATTGTTATCTTTAGTAGTATGGGAAAAATACTACTTTGGGTATCTCTTTTTCTAAGTACTTATACTTTTGGTCAAAAAGGTGTAATTACATTGACAGATGAAAATCTTGGAAATTCATTTGCTAAAGATGTTTTATTGATTGAGGATCAAGAGCATCAATATGAATTAGCAGATGTCCAAAATTTGCCTGATTCTTCATTTAGTAGTCCTTCTAATGATATTCCAAATTTGGATTTTACCACTTCATCATGGTGGATGAAGTTCAGTGTAACCAACAACAGTTCGTTTTCCTATTTTATTTTAGAAACTGCTCGTCCAATCACAAACAAAGTTGAGTTTTATGAAGTAAGGGGAGAAAATGTTGAGAATGCTTTTGTTTCCGGTGACGATTTGCCTTATGAAAATAGGGTTGTTCCTCATAATTTGAATCTGTTTCCAATAACCATTTATCCAACCCAAACTAAGCACTATTATGTGCGAATGGTAAGTGATGGCGAGGTAATTACTTTGCCAGTAAAAATCCAGGATAAAATGAGCTATTTTGAAAGAGATGCGACTCAGCAGTATGGTCACGGATTCTACTATGGAATGATGTATCTCATCACTGTGATTTACTTCTTTTTCTTCTTGATTTTACGCGATAGAACTTTTCTGTTTTACATAATTTATGTAGCAACACAGGCTTTTTTGCAGTTAGGATTGGATGGGTATGCTTATCGATACCTATTTCCTTCCGGTGGATACATGGCAAATCACTTTATTCTTTTGATTGCAGGAGTCACTGTTTTTTCACTTTTCAATTATGTGATAAGCTTTTTAAACCTGGCTGAGAAAGATCCTAGAATGAACAAGGTGTTACGTGGATTGCAGGTGGTAGTTGCAGCCGTTACATTGATGTCATTGATTCCGGGAAAAACATATGAAATTGGATTTCCGGTAATTAACGGGATTTCTCTTTTAAGTATGATTGCAAGTGTGTTTGTGATTTTCAGGTTGATTTACAGAAAAGAGAAAGTAGACATTTCTTTTGCCATTGCATTTATCATATTGATCTTGGGAGCAATTGTATTCATTTTGGGAAATTTCAACATAGTTGGAGATGCAGTAATAGCACAGAATGCATTGAAAATTAGCTCAGCCTTGGAGGTGACAATTTTGAGTTTATCTATGAGTAATAAATACCGTAGATTACAGGAAGAGAAAGAAGAAGCTCAAAAAGAATCATTAAAGCAATTACAAGAGAAGAATGAATTGATGGATGACATCAATATCAAACTGGAAAAACAAGTAAAAGATCGTACGGCTGAAATAGAAAGACAAAAAGAAGAATTAGCAACTAGTAATGAAGAGATTTTGAGTAGTATTCATTATGCAAAGCGAATTCAAGAAGCCATTTTACCATCTGATCAGCATGTAAAGAATTTATTGCCAGAGTCCTTTGTGTTATATACACCAAAAGATGTAGTAAGTGGAGATTTTTACTTTGTAGAAAAAACTACGACATCTACTAGTGAAACTGAATTGGTAATTGCTGCTGCTGTTGATTGTACTGGACATGGAGTGCCGGGTGCTTTTATGAGTATTGTTGGAAACAATTACTTAACTGCCAGTTTAACAGAAGCTAAAGTTAATGATGTGGCGGCTGCGCTTAATTTTTTGAATGAAGGAGTTGTTAATTCTTTAAGACAAAATAAAGGCAATAAGGAAAAGGTGCGAGATGGGATGGACATTGCGCTTGTGGCATATGATAAAAAAGGAAGTCAACTTTATTTTGCCGGGGCAAAGAATCCTGTTTATATCGTAAGAGAAGTTGTTGGAGAGGACGAAGATTTCAAACCTGATCCTGAAAATAAAAATCCGCTTAAAGCAGAAGATTCAAATTTATTTTTGAAAGAAATTAAAGGAGATTCACATCCAATTGGTGCTTATATAGGAGAAGAGTTAAAGCCATTTAATTATCATGCAATTAATGTACAGAAAGGAGATATGATCTATATTTTCTCAGACGGTTATGCAGACCAATTCGGAGGTCCTGATGGCAAAAAGTACAAGTACAAAAACTTTAAAAAATTCTTGTTGTCAATCGCCAATGAAAGTGCGGATGTTCAAAAGGAAAAACTTCAACAAGAATACGAGCGTTGGAGAAGTGATTTTGAGCAAATAGATGATGTGCTGGTAATGGGATTTAGAGTGGTTTAATATTGATTGCTTGATAGTTATCACTATTCTTAATAACTTCACCTTATAACTTTGAACAAAATCAATCTAAAATGAAAACAAGAATTCTGGCCATTGTTGCCGTATTTATTTTAATTACCTCTTTTACCTATCAAGTTCAAAATGACTGTAGTCCTTATTTTCCGTTAAAGAAAGGAACGTCATGGGAATATGAAAATTTTGATAAAAAAGGAGAGCTGGAGGGTACAGACAAAACGACTGTTTTGGATATAATCGCAGAAGGTGAAAAAATAATTTACAAGTTAAAAGGGGAGCATGACGGTGCAAAGAAAAAAGAAAAAGATCACTTTGAAAGAGACTTTGAGTATACCTGTGAAGATGGGCAGTTAAAGATGAGCGTTGATCATTTAATTCCACAAGAAACCAGAGATGGAATGAAAGACATGGATATTGTGATGGAGCAATCTGAAATGTCTTTTCCAAAAGAGTTGAAAGTTGGTGACGCCTTGCCTGATTCATGGGTCACAATGAAAGTATCTACCAATGGGATGCAAATTATGTCTATGAGAGTAGATGTAACTAACAGAAAAGTAGTGAAAGAAGAAGAAATCACAACAAAGGCAGGAACTTTTAAATGTTTACTTATTTCTTATGACAGTAAAACTGATATGGGAATGATGAAAACAGAAAGTTCAACCAAAGAGTGGTATTCTCCTAAAGTAGGAATGGTTCAGTCTGAATTCTACGATAAAAAAGGTGAATTAAGTTCAACTAGAAAGCTCCTTAAGTTTACTGAAGGAAGTTAAATTCTAACGTACACCTGTCTGGTATAAACAGATATGGTTCCGTATTCATTATTACCGGTGAAGCAGAATTCATCATCAGAATAGGTGAGTTCTTCTTCACTTCTAATGGTGTCATTTTTATATTCGAAATTCCCTGTATATTCTTCACTTTCAATGTAAAATGTAAAGTGATTAATATCCCCATCAACATTTATAAAATCGGTTTTTGATTTGCTGGTTTCTTCTCCGTTATAATATGCTCTTAACCAATACCTTTTTTCAAATTTCATTCTTCTAATTCCATTGGCTTCAGAAATGTATGAAGTATCTACTTTGTTAGGACAGGTGTAATAGGTATTGTTTTCAACTGCTACAAATGACCAGTCACCTATTAATTTGTCGTAATAGCTGTTATAAGAATTGTCATGCTTACTGCAGGATAAAAGTATGATGGTAACTGCAAGGGTAAGGGTCACTTTCATGGATTACAATATACTTATTTATTTTCGTATAACTATGATTTCAGTTCGGCGATTGAGTGCCATATTTGACTCATTTTTATTCTCTACAGCCGGAGATAAAGAACCAAAATAGCTGTGCTTAAATCGGTTAGAGGAAATTCCTTTTGAAACTAAATAGTTGATAACAATTTGGGCCCGTTCATTTGACAAAATCAAATTTCTGGCATTGCTCATGCTATTATCAGTATGACCTTTTATCTCAAATTTAAGAGAAGGGAAGTCTTTTAAAAATTGTCCAAATTTATCCAGCTTGTTTTTTGATTCAGCTGATAATTCTGAACTGTTATGATTAAAATATATAGTAGGGATTACGTAATGATCAAGATTGTAATCACCTCCGTTTTTCAATACTTGAGGATCATTGCATTGATTACCTATTTTCTCCATGTACCAATAACCGTCCAGCTGATCACAATTAATGATTTTAGATTTGTAGATGCCATTTAAAACCAAACCACTTCCGCTTATTATTTCATTTTCATAAAAGTACACCTGCCCGTTTTTTATTTCGCCTTCTAATGTTGATCTGCTGTCCTCTGCATACTGCATGTCTGTCCAAATGAACATTCCCTTGAATTTTAATCCATTTACTTCTTGTATCCAAACTACCATTGGGTAAGTGGCATTAACATTACAGGCGTGTTGTTTAAACTTACCTGTCCATGCGCCAAGTAAAAAGTCTGCAGTAGTAATTTTGTCACAATTGTCTTTTTCAGAAATCGCCTTGGATACATTGATTTTTCCTCCACCACAATTGCCTCCAGCTGTCCAAGTGCCTATTAACTTATAAGCTTTGTCCTCCTTGTTTAGCGTTAATTGACATTTTTTAATGCACCAATAAAAATTGTTTGAGGGAAAGTAACCATCCTTGCTTTTGTCTTCTTTTAAAATTTCTTTCTCTTGAAAATTGAGTTGGCCATCTTTATAAGTTCCCAGGAAAGTGATGGTTCCAAAGTTGCCAGACTGTGTTTCTTTGATGAATGTTGTGCCTTTAGCTATCCCATTAGATTCAATCGTGTCGAGTCTGATTTCAAAGTAGAATTTTTGCTTACCGTTTTGCGTAAGTTCACCAGTATAAGTTCCTGTCTCAACATCTTGCTGTGCTAAAACAGTTTTACCTAGTAAAATAAATAGCAAAAAATAGTAACGCATTTTAGGGTTCAATTAAGCAAAGAAAGATACAAAAAAACCCGATCTGTATTAGACCGGGTTTATAGTGATATTATGAATTGGATTAGTTCGCTGTAATCTCAAATTCAGTACGTCTGTTTAATTGACGTCCCTCTGCAGAATCATTGGTTGCAACAGGTTTGTCTGAACCATATCCTTTAGCAGTTAATCTACTTTTGTTGATTCCTTTTCCAACAAGGTAAGCCATTACCGCATCTGCTCTGTCTTGAGATAAGGTAATATTTCCCTGTGCTGAACCTGTATTATCAGTGTGTCCTGATAATTCAATTTTAAGAGATGGAACATCTTTAAGTAGTTTAACCAATCTGTCCAACTCAGCATTGGATTCAGGTCTTAAGTTTGATTTTCCCGTATCAAAGAACACATTTCTAAGTGCGATTTTTGATCCCACTTTAATGTTCTTCAACTCAATTGTTTTGTTTACAAGGTTGTACGCAGATCCTTCTGGAATGTCAAAGTTTTCTGAATGGAAAAGGTATCCGTCAGCCTTAACCGCAATTCCGTAGTTGGCACCTGAATTCAATGATAAAAGGAATTTTCCACTGGCAGAGTTAGTTGTAAAATTTTCAACTGATTCACCAGTTTGGTTGTTGATGATTTCAATAACAGCTTCAACCGGTTTTTTGGTTAATGCATCTACCGTTTTACCTTTAAATACTGTAAGGTTTGCAGATGTAGTTACTTTTACTTCAGATGCTAATTCAGGATCTTGAATAGGCTTGGCTACTGAAGCCAATAAATAATCCTGTGTAGCAAGAGCAGGTTCTTTTTCAGGACCCCAGAAAGTAACTTTGTAGATATCAAATCCGCCTTCACCACCTTCTCTGTTTGAAGCGATATAGGCAAATTTTCCATTTGCAGTTGCAGCAAAAAAGAAATCATCATAAGGAGTATTAATTGGATATCCCATGTTTACTGGTTTTGACCAGTATCCACTTTTCTCTTTTGTAGACATAAAAATGTCGTATCCTCCCATACTATTATGCCCTTCAGAGGCAAAGTACATTGTTTTACCATCAGGGTGAAGATAAACTGGTCCGTCATTGAAAGTTGTACTAGTTGCCATTTCTCTATTTGGTAATCCCCACTCTCTGGTTCTAACATTTACAACTCCTGAAACCATGATTTCGTAACCATTGTTTTCAGATGATTTTGAATAATAAATCAATTTGTCATTGAAGTTATATGCTGCATAAATATCATCTGATTTCAAGTTGATATTTCTTGAAAAAGATACAGGCTCTGTCCACTCATCTCCTTTTTGAAAAGATTCGTAAATATCAAAGTGACCTGCTGGTGTAATTTGATTCAACAATAACTTAGTTCCATTGTACGAGAAGTTATTTGAGATATCATCTTTCTCTGTATTGATTTTATTTCCTTTGATAGGTTTTGGAGTACTCCATTTTCCATTTTCAAAAGTAGAAGTGTAGATATCATCATCATATTTACCCACTTCATTAGGGCTGTGACTATTAGGTCTGTCAGATGTAAGTACCATTTCACTTCCATCCATTGTAATAGAAGGTGCATAATCGTTGTATTCAGTACTTACTTCAGGAACCTGATCAACCCAAGCTCTAACAGGGCTTGCGTGCAGTGTTTTTCCTGATTGACATTCTTTATAACGCTGTTTTACGAATTTGCCGAATCTGTCTGCTTTTTTATATTCATTTTCAAATTTTTGATAAAATTTTAAAGCTTCGTCAAATTTGTACTCTAACTGTCTCGCAAATCCCATATAGTAGTTCATGAAGTGATGAACTTCAGGGTTCAATTCGTAAGCAGTTTCAAAGTATTTTGTGCATTTAACTTTGTAACTAGAGTGTGCGTAACAAACCCCCATCATAAAGTTTAACTCAGCACTTTTAGGATTGAATTTGAATGCTTTTTCAAATTGCTCCAATGCCTTCCAGTAATGTAACTCAGGATCTTTGGTAGCGAAAACCTCTTGATTTCCTAATTCCCAACTTTCTTTCCCTTTTTCATATGCTTCAAAGGCCGTTTTAAAACCGTCTTTGTCTTCAAAATTCTTTGCTTTCCATTCTACATCTTGTCCAAAAACTGTAAAACCAAAAGCTATTAATGATATTGCAATTAAATTTTTCATGTTTCTTTCAGTTTATATTAGTTTGAACAATTAGTTGAATGATAATTTTTAGCTAGTTCAGAACCTAATTCTCTAGCCTTGTGCCAATCTTCGCATGCCCCTTCCATGTCACGTAACATTTCTTTTGCATTTGCTCTATTTACATAAGCATCTGCTAAATTTTTGTCTAATGAGATTGCTTTGTCTGCATCTTTTTTAGCTTTTTCATACTCTCCATTTTTGAAGTAAGCTCCAGAACGGTTGCTGTATGCAGGTGCATATGAACTGTTGATCTCAATTGCTTTTGTAAAATCATTAACTGCATCTGAATATCTCTCCATTTGCATTTCAGTAACCCCACGGTTGTTGTATGCTAAATAGAATTTAGCATCTACCGACAATGCTCTATTGAAAGCTTTAAGTGCTTCATCATAAAGCTTCATTCTTGTTTTGGTAGTACCTATATTATTTAAAACAAAAGCAAGGTTTGCATTTTTTCTAGCAGCTTCTTCGTAGTCTTTTACTGCTTGAGCATATTTTTCTAACATTCTGTAGCATGAACCACGATCATTGTATGCATATGCATCTTCCGGACGCAATTCAATCACTTTTGTAAACTGCTCAATAGCCGATTCGTAATCTTTTTGCATGAATTTCAATGTCCCAAAGTTGTAATAAGCAAGCGGGTTTTTAGGATCTAATTCAATAGATTTTAAATAATCTTTCTCCGCGCTTAAATACTCTTTCATTCCTTGATAAGCCCAGCCTCTTTGGAAGTACCCTTTTGCGTATCCAGGCTTTTTTTGCAATAAAACATCCATTGTTTTTACCGCTTCTTTAAACTTTAAAGCTTTGTTTTCTGCAATGGCCTTATTGTAATAAGCTGGTGTAAAATTTGGATCTGCTGAAATAGATTCAGAGAATTTGTTGATTGCTCCTTCGTACTTTTTTTGGTTGAACAATTCAATCCCGGCATTATATGCTTTTTGGGATTTTTCGATTGCTGCATTAGTTTCGTTTAAGTTAGCGATCGAGTCTCTATAAGCTTTCTCTTCCGGTGTCAACTCATCCTCAATTTGAGCAAAAGTTGATAAACACAGGAAAGAAGCTGCAAGGGTAAACAGTATTCTTTTCACAACGATTTAATTTTTAGAATGGAGCATGAAAATAATTGAATTTCCTTAAAAATCAAGGATTATCAATGATTTGAGTTATTAACAATTGTTGATAACTACGACATGTTCCCGGTTAACTAGTTCTAGCTCATTGAGAAAATCGTGCCAAACAAAAAAACATGTTACGTTGAAAGTCCAATTTTTAATCCAATTGTATATAGGTATTCTCTAATCGGTGCATCAATGGCAGTTGTTATGCCCATTTTGAATTCTGGACCAATTTCGAAATGCGCATTTCTTGCATGAAGCAGATAAAATTGAAAATTAGGATTAAAGTTAAGCCCTAAAAAATAACGATCAAATATGGATGTTTTATCCTTGCCCTCAAAAATTGAAGATGGATTGGTTGATAAGTAATTTGTAGAGTTTAAGTATAAATTATTAGAAATACCTGCATTCAGTTCTATTCCAAACCGTCTAGAGTCACTGGGAAAACTACTTTGATAAGTAATCATAAGAGGGATTTCAATAAAGTGATGAAATTCTTTTTGTTTGAATTCCAATACTTGCATTTGTCCTGATGGTACTGCAGAAATAAAAGTTCCTTGGAATGTGTAGCCTAACATTCTGTAATTAATAGCTGAACTGAGACCAAACTTATTGCAAAAAAAATAAGTAAAGTCAATACCAATTTCATTTCTGAAAGCAGCATTTTCCATACTGTCTCTATTAGATACAATTGTTTCATATATGCCGGAAGTATCTTGTTGGTAAGTTAAATGTCTATAAGAATAACTGTGAGCAGAATGTATACCAAATTCAAACTTATAACTCCTTTGTGAGTACAAGGTGTGACCCATTAGAAATATGGTTACTATTGAAATGAAATATCTCATTGAAGAAATTTTTAAATCAATTCTTAATGTTTGAAGATAACCGAAGTAACCTTAAAATAGATAAAAATGGCTTTACGCTAACGCTCTAATCTTATCCATTATTGTATTTGCCAACTCATTAGCTTTTGATTCAGAGGCGCTTTCTGAGTAAATTCTAATAATTGGTTCAGTATTAGATTTTCTCAAATGAACCCATTCAGAACCGAAGTAAATTTTTACTCCGTCTGTTGTATCAACCTCATTTTCACTATAAGCTTTGGCAACATTGTTAAGAATTCCATCCACATCCATACCGGCTTCTAGTTCGATTTTGTTTTTAGAAATATGATAATTTGGATAGGTAGCTCTTAATTGACTTGATGTCATTCCTGATTTTGCTAAATGAGTCAGAAATAATCCTATTCCTACTAAAGCATCTCTACCGTAATGAACTTCAGGGTAAATAACACCTCCATTCCCCTCTCCGCCAATAATGGCATTGGTTTCTTTCATTTTATTTACAACATTAACCTCGCCTACGGCAGATGCTGCATATGAACAACCATTATATCTTTCAGTTACTTCTCGCAAAGAAATAGTACTTGATAAGTTTGACACTGTATTTCCTGGAGTGTGCTTTAATACGTAATCAGAAATGGCAACCAGCGTATACTCTTCACCAAACATGCTCCCGTCTTCACAAACAAAAGCCAATCTGTCAACATCCGGATCAACCACAATTCCTAAATGCGCTCCCTCTGACTTTATTTTAGCCGAAATTTCAGTTAAATTTTCGGGTAAAGGCTCAGGGTTGTGTGGGAAATGGCCTGTAGGATCGCAGTATAATTGAATAATGTCCTTTACACCTAATGCGCGAAGCAATGCAGGTACAAAAATCCCCCCTGTTGAATTAACGGCATCAACGGCAATTTTAAAATTTGCTTTTTCTATTTCCGATTTATCAACCAAAGGCAAATCTAAAACTGCCTGAATATGTGCTTCTAAATAAGACGAATTGTAAGTTGTTGTTCCTAAATCATCTACCTCTGCATAATTATAAGCGTCATCTTCCGCTATTTTTAGGATAGCTTTTCCATCTGCATCTGAGATAAATTCACCTTTTTCATTTAATAGTTTTAATGCATTCCATTGTTTTGGATTATGACTTGCGGTGATGATTATTCCACCTTGAGCCTTTTCCATAGGTACTGCAATTTCTACCGTTGGGGTAGTAGAAAGATCAAGATCAATAACATCAATACCTAATCCATTTAAGGTAGATGTAACAATATTACTGATCATTTTGCCAGATAACCTGGCATCTCTACCGATAACTACTTTTGTTTTGTTGCCGCCATTTCTATCAATTAACCAACTTCCGTAAGCGGATGAAAATTTAACTGCATCTAAAGGTGTTAATGCATCTCCTGGTTGTCCACCAATAGTTCCTCTGATACCTGAAATGGATTTGATTAAAGTCATAAGTAGTTATTTTGTTGGTAAAGCTTCAAATATAAATGAAAAGAAAGTTTTGTTTAACGTTATTACATATTGTTGATGAACATTAATAAGTGAAATAATTATTTTTTATTGACGTTAGTAGGAATTGAATATTATTTTTTAATATTGCAATACATTCGGAGGTGACTTCTCGGTTACCAAAGTATTATCAGATTATTTCTAGGAAAACAGAATTCTATTATCAAATCATTTTATGAATAACAATCCTGATTTATCCTCAAAAAAGATTGAGGAACTTAAGCAAATTGCTACTCAACTGGGTATTAAAAATGTAGCTAAAATGAAAAAAGCTGAACTTATTGCTGCTATTAGTGGTGGTGAGAATAAAGCGGATTCAACTGAAGCTACAACTGCAACAGAGAGCGGTGAAGAATCAACACAGAATAAACGTCCGCGTAAAAGAGTAGAGGCTACCGAAGAAAAAGGTGAAGCTGATTTGTTTAGTGGATCTACAGATGACAAACCAGCTGCAGAGAAATCTGAGGGAGGTGAGCAACATAAATCTCATCACAAAGATCAGGGTGCTAAAAGAAGACCGGAGAGAAATCAACGTAAAGAGCAGAATGATAGTAGTCAGGGGAATAATCAAGGAAGTAATCAAGGAAACAATCAGGGAAATAATCATCATCACAAAAAACAAAACAAAAGAAATCCTCAAGAAGAATTTTACGGATATAATTTTGATGGGTTAATTGTTAGTGAAGGTGTGTTGGATATGATGCAGGATGGATATGGCTTCCTAAGATCATCAGATTATAACTATTTGCCTTCACCGGATGATATTTATGTATCTCAATCTCAAATCAAACTTTATGGGTTGAAAAAAGGAGATACTGTAAAAGGAGCAATACGTCCACCAAAAGAAGGAGAAAAATACTTCCCGCTTATTCAGGTTGAAAGTGTAAATGGACGTGAGCCTAGTTATGTAAGAGATAGAGTTCCTTTTGAATATTTAACGCCTTTATTTGCACAAGAGAAATTCAAGCTTACCGGACACGATAAGGAGACAATGTCTACACGTGTTATGGATTTGTTTGCACCAATTGGAAAAGGGCAAAGGGGAATGATCGTTGCCCAACCTAAAACGGGTAAAACAGTTTTGTTAAAGGATGTGGCTAATGCGATTGCCGCAAATCACCCTGAGGTATATTTAATTGTGTTGTTGATTGATGAAAGACCTGAAGAGGTAACAGATATGGCACGTTCAGTAAATGCAGAAGTTGTTGCTTCAACATTTGATGAGCCGGCAGAAAAGCACGTGAAATTGGCCAATATTGTTTTAGAGAAATCTAAAAGGATGGTTGAATGTGGACATGATGTAGTTATCTTGTTAGATTCAATTACCAGATTGGCTAGAGCATATAATACGGTTCAACCAGCATCAGGTAAAGTATTGTCTGGAGGGGTTGATGCAAATGCATTACATAAACCAAAAAGATTCTTTGGTGCTGCTAGAAAAATTGAAAACGGTGGATCTTTAACCATATTAGCAACCGCTTTAACTGAAACTGGTTCTAAAATGGATGAGGTGATCTTTGAAGAATTTAAAGGTACCGGTAACATGGAGCTTCAGTTAGATAGAAAAATCTCTAACAGAAGAATTTATCCGGCTATTGATATACTTGCATCTGGTACCAGACGTGAAGATTTATTGATGTCAAAAGATGCCTTGACAAGAATTTGGGTGTTGCGTAAATATCTTGCAGATATGAATCCTGTAGAAGCTATGGAATTCATTAAAGAAAGAATGGAGCAAACACAATCTAACGAGGAGTTTTTGATTTCAATGAATGGGTAATTACTTGGCTACGGCTAGTAAAATTCCAATTCCTAAGGCCAAACTTATCAGTATGTTTAAAATACCATACAGATAAAGTTGGTTTTTTATCAAAGCGACAGTTTCAAAACTAAATGTGGAGAATGTAGAAAATCCTCCGCAGAATCCAATGATTACTAGGTATTTAATCCATAATTGTTGGCTCAATTTGTCTTTGTAAAAGTGAACTACTAATCCTAGTACTAAACAGGCTAAGAAGTTTGTAATAACAGTTCCAAAAGGAAATTCACTTTTAATCATTTTAAGCGATATTTCAGAAATTCCAAACCTGGTTAGGCCGCCTAAACCGCTACCAATAAAAACTAATATGATCATTTGAAATACGCTCATGTTCTTATTTACGCAGCTTTGGGTGAATTTGTTTTTAGTCTGATTCTTTTGCGAACACTTTTTGTGCTGTAGAAAAGTAGAAATGCAATAGATGTACCCAACAATGCTCCGCCCAAAATATCTGCAGGATAGTGGACTCCTAAATAAATTCTACTATACATGATCAGTAATGCGTAAAATATCAACGTCCACCACCATTTGTTCATTTTTCTGAAGTTAAACAAGATAAAAGTGGTAATTGCAGAAACGTTTGCCGCGTGAGAAGAGACAAAACCATATGTACCTCCTCTATATTCTTTTCCGTCTGGTTTTATTACGGTTAAAACCTGGTCTGCAATTTCGAGATTATGGGTAGGTCTATATCTTAAAAAGACATACTTAAAGGCATGAACGGAAATTAAATCAGCTAGTGCAATACAAGTGACCGTTCCCAACAAAATGTATAACAAATATTTCCATCCTCCTTTGCTATATGAGTATATCAAAATAAAAGTATAAAGCGGAATCCACATCACAGTTGTACTTACGTACCACATTACTGTGTCCATAAATGGTGAATGGTTTCCGTTTAACCATAGAAAAAGAGATCTGTCAATGGCTTCTAGTTGCTCAAGCATGCAGTAAAATTAGTAAATGATCTATCAGCTTTGAACTTATTAAAGAAAAAAGCCGATTCACAGGAACCGGCTTTTTTAATATTAACGTGATATTATTATTCGTTTTTGCAGTGTCATTTCATTGATGAGCTTTACGTTTATCACATAAACTCCATTGCTTAAATCTCCAATATCTATCATAGTTTTATGACTTGGATCAACGAATATGTCTTTAACAACTTTTCCGCTCATATCAACTAATTTCAATTCATTGATGTCAATTTTTGCCTCAACTTTTAGCCAATCATTTGCAGGTATAGGGTAGACTATAAAGTCTGTTTGTTCTGTGTCATTAATTCCGGCAGGTTGATAGCAAGTTGAAAGGGTGTCCACATCTGCACAACTGGTAGTCCATCCTGTCAATGAATCTGACAGAATGATGTTATATACTCCTGCTGCAAAGTAGTGAGTTGCTTCAAAAGCTGTATCAATAGGCGATCCATCTCCCCAGTCCCAATAACATTGTGTAGTATCTCCATTTCCTTGGAATACGTCAACGTTGTAAAATCTATTGAATAATATAGGGCTGCTTAAGTTGGTGACAGTTTTATCACCGGCCAATAGCTCGCAATTTGGAGAAACAGAAAATTCGGCGTCAACATCATAGGAAACAATTGGATAAAAAAGCATGTCTGCGTCAAAAGGAGTACCGCCAACATTTACGTTGTATCCTCTTACCCAGTTAAATCCAATTTTTGCACTTCCTAAGTTCTCGCCCTGTCCATCTCCATTATTATAACTGCTAGAATACATTACTATGGAGTTAGGGGAGTTGTTGAATACTGCAATGATATAGGGTTGATCCAATGTAACAGCTGAGTCAAACATGGCTGTTTTTATCAAAGAGTCAATATTATACGCATAAATAATTGTATCAACAGCAACGGTAGTTGAGGCAACTGGAGCTCCAAATGGTAAGGAGTCTGCATTGGCTTCATATACTGTAACAGTAACATCTATTGAATTTCCACTTACATTATCTGATTTATATGCCACAAATTGTGCTCCATGAACCTGAATGGGTTGCGGGCAATCAAAATACTGGCAAAACCCAAATGCAGATGTTGAATTGTTTATTTGTATACCTTGAGTTGCGGTAGCTTTAGCAAGATTATATAGGATGGTGTCATTTCCGCAATCGGTGGATCTTTGTCCTGATGAATTTCCAAAAGGACCATGTTTAATTGATGTTTCTTCTCCAACAGCTTGCAATTGACCAAAAGAGGTGAAAGCTGAGAGAATTAAACAAAGGAGTAGATTTTTTTTCATAGGTGTTAATTATCGCTTTACGCAATTTAAGAAAAAATACAAACGATTAACTCCTAGTGAAATACAAATTAGCTTTTCTCAGCTCCCTCTGCAAAAGATTTGAAATCGTGCATATTTGCCAGAGACTGTTTTTTGAAGGCTTTAGGCATTAAAATAGAGACTACCCAAACCATACCTTTGAATTTAAAGACGTTGTTTTGGGTCCATCTGGTTTGATTGTCAGATATGATGTCAAAACGATTGTCATTCCAATTTTTTACACCTTTTGAGGTAAATACAAAATTAATGACATCCGGAAGTTCCATTCTGGTAATCTCTTCTTCAATGGTCATTTCGCCTCTTTTTGATTTGAAAACCATTTTTGATTTAGCTCCTGTCTCGCCAGGGTTTCCGGATAGATGATCCCATTTGTCAAGACCTTTCATCCATTTAAAAGCATTTTCCTGATTATTGAAAAGCTCAACTACCTTTTCCCTGGGTAATTCAATTACAATTTCGTGCGAATATTTCATGAGGTTGAAAACGTATCTCTAATAAAAGTAGAGATTTATTCAAAAAATCAAAACTTTGCTTAAGTTAAAATGTTGTTTTTCAAATAGATGATTATTGTTTGACAAATTTTGAACTCACACTGTTTCCATCTGAACTAAACATTTGTAAAATGTAATTTCCAGTTGCTAAAGAATGAATATCTATTGATCCATCCACTGTGTATCCAGCTAATATTTTTCTCCCGCTCAAATCAACAATAGAATAATTGAAGTTATTTTGATTGGTCTTGATAAAATCATTTGCAGGGTTTGGATAAATGACGATTTCATTTGATTTGCCATCAAGTTCTTTTTCACCTACACCGCAAGAAGCTGTTCCAAACGTCACTCCCATACCAATAGTTCCGGTATTTAAATTAAATGAGCCAGATGGTGTGTTGATTGTTAAACTTCCTATCACATCACCTAAATTTGAACTGTTTCCATCTATATAAATGGTTCCACTTCCTCTTAAAGTATCTCCTCCACAGTTACTAAAATCGTTCATGATACACAAAATACCATTGTTGGTGTAAATGGCATCCATTGTTTGGATATTACAGTTAGTAGCATTGTTATTCACTGTCATCAAACCATTATTAATAAAATCCCCTTGATTGTTAAAGTCTTCATTCACGGTAATAGTTCCGGCATTAGTAAAGGTAGAACCTTCGTCATGTGCAAATGAAGAGGTTGTTAAGGAACCGGAATTTATGGTTGTTGATCTCGTAAATACACTATCCATAACGGCTGTGCCGTGATTTTCAATAAATCCTGCATCCATCAATAGATCGTCAATTTCCAGATATCCTTCGTTGATTAAAGAACCGCCATTGATATAAAATGATAGCATGTTAGCGCCATCAGATAATTGCCCATTAGCTGAAATCTTAATTTGCCCGCTGGTATATGCAATACCTGTAGATAATGAAAGGTTGTGGTTAATTACCAAAGAGTCTCCGTCAGCCGGTAAACAAGTGCAATCCCAAACAAAAGGATTCCAAAACGCTCCATCCTGTGTAGTAGTTTTAACTTGAGCAAAACTCACTCCGGTAAACATACATAATGCAATTGCTAATCTTTTCATACCATCTAGTTTATGCTAGATAATACGTGAGATAGATAAAAAGGTTAGATTGAGGTTATTTATATGATTCAAAAATCATCATTCTAAAAGCCTGAGGAGACATGCCTTCGCTCTTTTTAAATTGACGGGTGAAATATGCCGGATTGTTAAAGCCAGTTCTACCGGCAACTTGTGAAATACTCAATTTGTGGTCGTTCAACAATCTCTTGGCAAACTTAATTCGCTCCTGAAGAATAAATGAAACCGGAGATTCCCCAATGGTGTCTTTAAACACTCTATGAAAATGAGAAGCACTCATGTAGGCTTTATCTGCCAATCCTTCTACAGTTAATTTATCAGATAAATTTTGCTTAATGTATCGCACAATGTAAGCGATTCTGTTATTGTTATATAAATCGCTAGACGCTCTTAAAATAGTTGATCTAGCTTCTGTTTGTAGTAATCTAACAATCAGTTCCTTTAACATGTAATCCAACAACATGTCTCTTGAATTGTGCTGGTTGATAAAGGTCATTGTAATGCGATTCATCAAATGTTGAATATCATTTTGTGCATGAACCATTCCAGGCTTTTTGGCAATTTCCCAACGTTTAAAATCGTCATTTTCAATTCTGACTTTTTCATTGAAATTGTTGATTGTTTCTCGTATCAATGAGGGATCTATGCCTAGCGCAAGACATTGAGTTGGATTTTGAAATGAGGCTTCAGGGAAATCTATGATCATTTCTTGTCCTACAGGCATTACTAATGTCTCACCGGGAAAAAAGTTAAACTGATCCATATCTTGTAAATGCATTACTTTTTTACCGCTAAGCATGCTCACAATTACTGGATAGTCAAAAGTTAAATCAACCCTTTCTGCCACCTTGTAAGTTTCAAACATGTTTAATTCTGAAGCATCTGCTTGGAAGACACTTTGATTCTCAACAAGAGTTTGAACCCTACTTTCAATTATTTGCCTATTCAAATCGCTCATAAAAGTTGATACAAGTTACTCAAAATCATCAAATCCTTAAACGATTCTATCACAATGATAGGATAGTGCAAACGATCGGTAGATTAATGCAAAAGTTTGAGATTCAAACTGTCTAGCTTCACATAAATCAAAAAACATGTGATATGAGTTATACAAAACCGACATTTAATGATGTATATAATAACTTCATTAACGGAAAATTTACTCCACCCGTAAATGGTGAGTATTTTGAAAACAGATCGCCTGTGGACAATACTTTGATTGCAAAGTATCCAAGATCAACAAAAGAAGATGTTGATTTAGCAGTTGAAGCAGCTAATGCTGCAAAAGAAGCCTGGGGAAAAACTTCAGCCACACAAAGAGCGGCTTTACTAAATAAAGTAGCTGACATCATAGAAGAAAATCTAGAAGAATTCGCTTTAGTTGAAACATGTGACAACGGAAAAGCGATAAGAGAAACTTTAAATGCAGATGTACCTTTGTCAGTTGATCACTGGCGTTATTTTGCTGCGGCTATCCGAATGGAAGAGGGCTCTGCAACAGAGTTAGATGAAAACACGGTGTCTTTAATTATTAAAGAACCAATCGGTGTAGTTGGTCAAATTATTCCGTGGAACTTTCCTTTGTTGATGTTGTCCTGGAAATTACCCCCTGCTTTGGCATCAGGTAACTGTGTAATTTTAAAACCAGCTGAGCAAACGCCGTCTTCTGCTACCTTATTAATGGAGAAGATTGCTGATGTATTTCCTCCGGGTGTAGTAAATGTTGTTCATGGCTTTGGTCCTGAAGCCGGAAAACCACTGGCATCTCACGACGGGATTGACAAAGTGGCTTTTACCGGGGAAACAACAACCGGGCAGTTAATTATGCAATATGCTTCTAAAAATCTGAATCCGGTAACAATGGAATTAGGAGGTAAGTCACCTAATATATTCTTTAATAGTGTAATGGATGAGGATGATGCATTCTTGGATAAAGCTATTGAGGGAGCTGTGTTGTTTGCATTTAACCAGGGTGAGGTTTGTACTTGTCCTTCAAGAATTTTGGTTCAAGAGGATATATATGATGCTTTCATGGAGAGAGTTGTTGCAAGAACTAAAGCAATTGTTCAAGGAAATCCTTATGATGTCAATACTCAAGTGGGTGCACAAGCTTCAAGTGATCAAAAAGAAAAGATTCTTTCTTATTTAGAAATTGGAAAAGAAGAAGGAGCAAAAGTGTTAGCAGGTGGAGCTGCTTGCAATTTGGATGGAGATTTTGCGAATGGATTTTACATTCAGCCTACAATTTTAGAAGGGCATAATAAAATGCGTGTGTTCCAGGAAGAGATTTTTGGACCTGTTGTTTGTGTTACCAAATTCAAAGATGAAGCAGAGGCTTTAGAAATTGCCAATGACACTTTGTATGGGTTAGGTGCAGGCGTTTGGACAAGAGATGCGCATCAACTATATCAAATTCCAAGAGAAATAAAAGCGGGTAGAGTATGGGTGAATTGTTATCATGCTTATCCAGCACATGCTCCTTTTGGAGGATATAAAAAATCAGGATTCGGAAGAGAAACACATGTGATGATGATGAACCATTATCGTCAAACAAAAAACATGTTGATCTCTTATGATAAGAACAAATTAGGTTTTTTCTAGGATGATTTAGTTTATCCGGTGAGCAAGGAGGGGGAGTAGATTTCGGCATTAGGCTCCCTCTCATTTTGTTTTAAAATCAATCATAAAATGGAAAGACTAGCAATAACAGAAGAAGCAGCAAAAGCTGTTGAACAATTGAAAGAAAAACATGGTGATTTGATATTTCATCAAAGTGGTGGTTGCTGTGACGGTTCTGCTCCCATGATTTTTGAAGAGGGCGAAATGTATATAGATGATAATGATGTTAAGCTTGGAGAGATTTGTGGTGTTCCATTTTACATGAGTAAAGATCAGTTTGAATACTGGAAACATACTCATCTAACAATAGATGTTACCGAAGGAAGAGGTGCCAGTTTTTCATTGGAGATACCTTTGGGAGTACGTTTTATTGTTAAATCTAGACTACTTACGGCGGAATGAAAAAGCCGAGCTAAATAGAGGTAGGGGGATGCGCTTGCATCCCCTTTTTTGTGCAATAAAATTCTTTCTAGGTGATGTTTTTAAGAGGTAGAAGAATAGTGCAATAAAAAAGCAGTATAATTATTGTGCTAAATAGATATACATTTGCTAAATTAGTATATATGAATGAAAAAGCATGTCCTAATTGTGGAAGTGAGCACTATATAAAAAGTGGTGTTGTCAACCATAGGCAAAGGTATAAGTGTAAAGATTGCAGCTATTTCTTTACTGTATTTAAGGATGGTAAGAAGATTGATGATTATTATGTCAATAAGGCGCTCCAGTTATATCTTGAAGGGCTTACTTACAGGGAAATTGAACGAATTCTAGGTGTTTCTCATGTCAGTGTAATGAATTGGGTAAAGAAGTATCGGGTTAAACGTCCGGAAAATACTAATTATCATCCTTCGTATCGCATCTTTAGTGCTACAGAATTATCTACTTACTTCAGTAATCCTGAAAACCTTAGAGGAGCAGGGAATATAGTGACTGAACTGGGAGATAAATTCATGCTTATTAAATGGGAAAGATTTAGAGAATAACTATATTATTTAGCAAATAAATATAGCTGTTTAGCATTCATCCGTAGTTTGTTTGAATTTAGTTGGGCCGACAACCAGCTTTTTAGTAATTGAAATTCAAATAACTATGAAGTTTATGTTTAAACATTTTTCTACATATTTAGCAAGTATTGTAATACTTACAGTATCTGCTAATAATGTGAAAGCGCAAACCTCCCCCGATATATACAAAGGAGGTTTAAAAGTAAATTTAAATGATGATGGATCTAAGTACTTTAGATTGATCTCCTGGGCGCAAATTCAGGCCATCTATGCTGATGGGGCTGGTTCGGCCAATTCAAATGTTACCCTTAATTTGAGAAGAGCAAGGGTGCTGATGTACTCTCAAATCAGTAAAAAATTCTTAATTCTAACTCATTTCGGTCTTAACAGTCTAAACAGAAACACATTGAGTCCAACCGGAACAGGTCCAGGATCACAGTTGTTTTTTCATGATGTTTGGGGGCAATATTCAATAGGTGAGAATCATGCAGTTGGAGCTGGTTTACATTATTTCAATGGGATTTCCAGGTTAAATAATCAATCAACCTTGAACATGATGACATTGGATAATAACAGACAATCGTGGGCTACAATTGGATTATCTGATCAATTCGCAAGACACTTAGGGGTGTTCGGAAAAGGATCCATTGGTAAATTGCAATATCGTTTGGCTATCAATGATGCATTAACTAATACACTGGATACAAGAGATCCTGTATATGGAGGTTCTGCTGTTTATGCCGGAAAAAAACTAATTGGTTCTAGAACTGCTGGGTTCACTTATGCCGGTTACTTTGAGTATCAATTTCTGGATAAAGAGTCAAACTTCTTGCCTTATAAGGTTGGAACCTATGTTGGTAAGAAGAAAGTGTTAAATCTAGGTGCCGGTTTCTTCTTGCATCCTAACGGATCAGTAATAATGACTGATACATTGGGAACACTTGCGGGTGAGAATGTTGGAATATTTGCCGGAGATGTATTCTTTGAGTATCCAATTGGATCCAATAATTCGGCAATCAGTGCATATGCTACTTTTCAATACAATAATTACGGGAGAGATTATTTGTATAGCGCATACGGAACAGGAAACATGATTTATGGACATTTGGGATATGTAGTTCCCGGAAAAGCAGAAAAACCTCGCTTACAACCTTATGTATCCTATGCCTTAAACTCATATGATGCATCACCTGATAATAGAACTGTGCTTGGTGTAGGAACCAACTTATATCTCACAGGTCATCATTCAAAACTAACGTTGGAGTATCAAAGGCAACAATTTGGCACAACTGTGGGCAATGCTATGACACTTCAAGCTATGATTTACCTATAAAAACACTTAATATGTCTGAAGATAAAACAAAAGCAAAAGCATATTGGAAAGAGAATTTAAGATACTTAACAATATTGCTAGTTATCTGGTTCCTGGTTTCATGTGGAGCCGGTATCCTATTCAAAGATTACTTAAACCAATTCAGTTTGGGCGGATTTAAACTTGGTTTTTGGTTTGCTCAGCAGGGATCAATCTACGTGTTTGTCATACTCATTTTTGTCTATGTGTATTTGATGAACAAACTAGATAAAAAGTACGGTTACGAAGAAGAATAATTATAAAAGAAATTAAAGATATTTATTATGTCAGTTGAATTATGGACTTGGATATTGGTAGGCGTAACATTCGCGCTATATTTTGGAATAGCCATTTGGGCTAGAGCGGGATCTACCAAAGAATTTTATGTTGCAGGTGGGGGCGTTTCTCCACTTTCAAATGGTATGGCTACGGCTGCAGATTGGATGAGTGCAGCTTCGTTTATTTCAATGGCCGGAATTATTTCATTCAGTGGTTATGATGGCTCTGTTTACTTAATGGGTTGGACAGGTGGATACGTCCTCTTGGCCTTGCTGTTAGCTCCATATTTAAGAAAGTTTGGAAAGTTTACAGTGCCTGATTTTATAGGGGATAGATATTACTCTAATACGGCAAGAACAGTAGCAGTAATATGTGCCTTGATAGTTTCATTTACTTACGTTGCAGGTCAAATGAGAGGTGTTGGAATCGTGTTTTCACAATTCCTCCAGGTAGATATTGTGGTCGGTGTCATCATAGGTATGGCGGTTGTATTGGTGTTCGCCTTCCTGGGTGGTATGAAAGGAATTACCTATACACAGGTTGTACAGTATTGTGTATTGATTTTTGCTTTCATGGTGCCGGCCATTTTTATTTCTTTTCAAATGACTGGAAATCCAATTCCTCAAATGGGAATGGGAGGCAGTACCTCAGATGGCGTCTATATACTGGATAAGTTAGATGCACTTCACACTGATCTTGGATTTAAAGAATATACCAGTGGAACAAAATCTACATGGGATGTATTTGCAATCACAGTTGCCTTAATGGTTGGAACGGCAGGATTACCGCATGTAATTGTTAGGTTCTTTACCGTACCAAAAGTAAGAGACGCTAGAAAATCTGCAGGTTTGGCTTTGTTGTTTATTGCTATTCTTTATACAACAGCTCCGGCAGTAGCGGTTTTTGCCAGAACTAATATGATTGAAACAGTAAGTGAAAAATCATATTCTTCAATGCCTAACTGGTTTAAAAACTGGGAAGAAACAGGATTGATCGCCTGGTCTGATAAAAATGGTGATGGTAAAATCCAATATGTAGCAGGTAATGCACTTGATGGTAAAAAACCTGAATTTTTAGAAGGTAGAGGAGCGTTTGGTGAAAGATTAGTAGCCAATCCTAATATGGCCGAAATGAATGAGCTTTATGTAGATAGAGACATCATGGTATTAGCCAATCCTGAAATTGCCGAATTACCAAACTGGGTAATCGCATTGGTTGCTGCAGGTGGATTAGCGGCAGCACTTTCAACAGCAGCAGGATTACTACTTGTAATCTCTACTTCTGTTTCACATGACTTGATTAAAAAACAAATTAAACCAAATATTTCTGACAAAGGTGAGCTAATGGCAGCACGAATCAGCATATTAGTTGCAGTAATAGTGGCTGGATTGTTCGGCATTTATCCTCCCGGATTCGTTGCTGCCGTTGTCGCCCTTGCTTTTGGATTAGCCGCGGCGTCCTTTTTCCCGGCTATCATTCTCGGAATCTTTGATAAGAGAATGAACAAGCAAGGAGCAATTACCGGAATGGTTGTGGGTACTTCCCTAATGCTGTTCTACATGATCAGATTTAAAACAGGTTTGGTTGGAGTAATGGATCCTTTACCTGCCGAAGATTGGTGGTTTGGAACATCACCAGAAGGTTTTGGTACCGTTGCAATGGTTGTCAATTTTGTCGTCTCCTTTGTGGTGTCAAGATTGACTGCAGCTCCACCAAAAGAGGTGCAAGAAATTGTTGAGGATATTAGAATCCCTTCAGGAGCAGGAGAAGCAGCTCAACATTAAATTAAACGGGAAAGACAGCTCTTTTTAGAGTTGTTTTTCCCATTTTTATATAGATAAAGTATCCATGAAAAAAAGACATGAACAAAAATTAGTAGTACTGGCTTTGGCCCTTTTTATTGGGTTAAATGTGCCGTTCATTCTAATTTTTGATTTTCAAGGTCATGTTTTAGGAATTCCGGTACTTTATTTATACATCTTTTTTGTGTGGTTAGTGTCCATACTCATTGCTTATCGAATTTTATCTAGATTTTATGAGTAGTGTTGGATTGATCATAATTATTGTGCTGTATCTGGCACTGATTTTCTTTATAGCTTTTTGGGCTGAGAAAAGAAAAAACAGTAGATGGGTCAATAATCCATATATCTATACATTGTCTTTAGCAGTATACTGTACGGCTTGGACCTACTACGGGAGTGTTGGTAAAGCAGCAACTTCGGGAATTGAATTCTTGACAATTTATTTGGGTCCAATTATAGCATTGCCTTTATGGATAGTGCTGATGCGAAAGATCATCCGAATTTCAAAGAATCACAATGTGTCATCAATTGCGGATTTTATTTCATTGAGATATGGTAAAAACAGAACATTGGGTGCAGTTGTAACAATTGTAGCCTTATTGGCAACAATACCATACATCTCATTACAGCTAAAAGCTATTTCAGATACATTCCACATCATGACTGCCGGAAGTATTGAAAGTGGCAATAACATCCTTTACGATTCTACCTTTTACATTGCATTAATACTTGCAGTTTTTGCAACATTTTTTGGTACACAAGCTTCTGATGCAACAGAAAAGCATAGAGGATTAGTGGCTTCTGTGGCATTTGAGTCAATTTTAAAACTCGTATTCTTTTTAATTATTGGAGTGTATGTTTCATTTGTGATGTTTGATAGTCCTGCCGATATTTATAATCAGATTTCGAAAACAGAGAATTTTGAACAGTTAACTTCTTTTGGAGGTGTAGACAATGCTTTTAATTGGATGTTTTTAATCGTATTGTCATTCATGGCTATCTTTTTACTACCAAGACAATTTCAGGTTGCCGTGGTAGAAAATTCAAGGGAAAAACATCTTAAAAAGGCTATTTGGTTGTTCCCGCTTTACCTACTGCTGTTTAACGTTTTTGTAATCTATATTGCCTGGGGAGGGAACCTTATTTATGGAGATGCATCTAATGCAGAATATTATTCATTGTTGATTCCTTTAGAAAGTGGAAATTCATTCCTGGCTCTTTTAGTCTTTTTAGGTGGATTTTCAGCCGTGATTTCAATGGTAGTGGTTTCAACCTTGGCCTTGAGCACCATGGTGAGTAATAATCTTATCATTCCGTATGGATTCTTAGGAAAATTCATTCAAGGTCAAACAGATAGTAATACCAAGTCAATTAAAAATATCAGACGAATTTCAATCTTCTTGATAATTGCGTTGGCGTATTTGTTTTTTGTGAGCTTTTCAGTTCAAATTCCATTAATCTCTATAGGCTTGATGGCTTTTGTAATTGTTGCCCAATTGGCTCCTTCTTTCTTTATTGGGCTATATTGGAACAGAGGATCTGCCAAAGCTTCAATTATTGGGATTATTATAGGCTTGTTAATCACGGTTTACACTTTTGTTTTACCTTTTGTCATTGAAGCATTTACTGGTGATAATTCATTTACGTTATATGGCCCTTTTGGAATTGAAATTTTAAAACCTCAGGCACTTTTTGGTCTTGATTTTATGGGACCAACAGCACATGCTTTTTTCTGGAGTTTAACTTTTAATACCTTGACCTATTTTATTTTGTCTTTAACGGCAAAAGGAAATTATAGGGAACGAAATTTTGCTGAAATCTTTATCGACCCAAAAAACTATACAAATCTACAGGACAATGCACTTGTTTGGAAAGGTGAGGCTTATGTTGAGGATATCAAAAATGTATTGAAAAAATTTCTGGGTGAAGCTCAAACAAATAGAGCATTGGATCTATTTTTTAAAAAGTATGACTTGCCAGCAGATACGCAAATGGCAGATGCCAGATTAATTAATTTTTCTGAAAAGTTGTTGGCCGGTAGTATTGGTGGTGCCTCAGCTCAAATTCTAATTTCTTCTGTTGTGAAAGAAGAAGAAATCAGCTTAATAGAAGTGCTTAAAATTCTAGAGGAATCTAAAAAGACAATTGATAGCAATAAGATATTAAAAGACAAGTCTGATGAATTACACAATTTGGCAGAGCAATTAAAAGCTGCCAATTCAGAGTTATTGGTCAAAGACAAACAAAAAGACGAGTTTTTAGATACAGTAGCTCATGAGTTAAAAACCCCAATAACCGGAATCAAAGCAAGTACAGAGTTATTGATTGAAGATATTAATGAAATGCCTGAGGAGTTGAAAACTCAATTTCTTATCAATATTCTGAATGATTCAGATAGACTATCAAGGTTGATTAACAACATTCTGGATTATGAAAAACTATCTACAGGTAGAGAGGAGTTAGACTTAGAATACCAAAATATTAAAACAACCATTAATAAGGTTTATCAAAGTCTGCAAACTATTGCAACTAATGTAAATTGTGAAATCAAATTAAAAAGCGAAGCTGATTTCAAATTGTATTTTGATGAGGACAGAATTACTCAAGTATTGACCAATCTATTGTCAAACGCAATTAAGTATGCAGATAAAGAAAATGGGATCATAGAAGTGGATTACCGTCAGGAGTTTGATAAACTCTATGTATCAGTTGCAGATAACGGAAGTGGTGTTCCTGATGAAGACGTAAAATACATTTTTGATAAATTTTTCCAATCGCATCATCAAAACACTATTAAGCCTAGTGGTAGTGGATTTGGATTAGCAATCTGCAAGCAAATTATAGAAAAACACAACGGATCAATTTGGTACGAACCAAGCGCTTCCGGAGGTGCCAAAATAACATTTAATATACCTGTTACTAAACAAAGCCAAGAAACAAATGAGTAAAAAAATTGTGATAGTTGATGATGAGCCGAACATTGTTATGTCACTCGAATATGCCTTTAAGAAAAAAGGTCATCAGGTTTTTATTGCCAGAGATGGTTCTGAAGCCATAGAGATAATTAAGAAGGAATTGCCGGATGCTGTGGTGTTAGATGTTATGATGCCAAAAGTAGACGGTTTTAACACGCTCAAACAAATTAAGAACTCACCTGAATTAAAAAACTGTAGAGTAGTGTTCCTTTCTGCTAAAAACAAAGAAAGTGATATTCAAAAAGGATTGGATTTAGGAGCTGATAAGTACCTAACAAAGCCTTTTTCAGTGAAGAAAGTAATAACAGAAGTTGAAGAGCTTCTTTAAAATGATTGATTATGAAGTTTAGTTTATCACCCTTGGTCTCTGACATAGTAATTTCGGTTTATGTCGTTTTAACCTTGGCATTGAGGTTTGTATTTGAATCAAGAACTAACCTAAGTCCGGGACTATCTATTGCACTGGGCGCTTGCTTCTTGGTAATTTTGTGGGTGTTGATCAAGGCAAAAGTCTTGAATCCAAATTGGTTCGGATTGTTTAATTCAAAAAAGTAAGAAGGTGTATAAAAGTGAGTATAAATTAAGCATTGAGCAACCGGAGGAATTCTGGGGACGTGCAGCTAACGAAATAGGCTGGTATAAAAAGCCAACAAATATTTTAAACAGAACATCTAATAGGTGGTTTGAAGATGGTGTGTTAAACCTTTCTTATTTATGTGTTGATAAGCATGTAATGGACGGATTTGGAGAACAGATAGCAATAATATATGATTCACCAGTTTCGAATCAAAAACTGCATATCAGCTATAATGAACTTCAAAATGAAGTGAGCAAGTTGGCCGGTGGATTACATAAGTTAGGAGTTGAAAAAGGAGATACAGTAATTATTTATATGCCCATGATTCCGCAAGCTCTTTACGCTATGTTGGCTTGTGTTAGAATTGGAGCAATACACTCTGTTGTATTTGGTGGCTTTGCACCCCACGAATTGGCAATTAGAATTGACGACAGCAAACCAAAAGCTATTATTTGTGCAAGCAATGGAATTGAGGTTGATAAAATTATTCCATACAAACCTTTTGTTGATGAAGCCATTAATCTGGCAGATCATAAACCTGAAAAAGTGATCATTTACGATAGAAAGCAAAATGTTCCTTTTGAGAAGAAAGCTTATGATGTAGATTATACCAATTTAGTTGATTCATCTGATCCGGTAAATCCGGTTCCTGTAGAAGCTGATCATCCTTCATATATTTTATATACTTCTGGAACAACTGGTAAACCAAAAGGTATTGTTAGAGATACGGGTGGATACGCAACAGCATTAAAATACACCATGAAAAATGTCTATGGTGTTGAGCAAGGAGACGTTTATTGGGCGGCAAGTGACGTGGGTTGGGTTGTTGGACATAGTTACATTGTATATGGTCCTTTAATCAATAGAAACACTACCATATTGTTTGAAGGTAAACCTATTAAAACTCCTGATGCTTCAACTTTTTGGAGAGTAATTAGTGAACACAATGTACGTGTAATGTTTACTGCTCCAACTGCCATCAGAGCGATCAGAAAAGAGGATTCAGAAGGATCGTTTATTAAAAAGTTTGATTTATCTAATTTGAAATACTTGTTTTTGGCTGGTGAGCGTTGTGATGTAGCAACCTTAAGATGGGCTGAAAATCAATTAAAAGTACCTGTAATAGATCATTGGTGGCAAACAGAATCTGGCTGGCCAATGATTGCAAATATGGCTGGGCTAGAGCTTTTTCCTGTTAAGCCTGGCTCAGCCACTTTTCCTGTTTGCGGATATGATGTGCAGATTTTGGGCGAAAATGGTGTTGTGCAAGGAGCTAATACAGAAGGATATGTAGCGGTTAAACTTCCTTTACCTCCAGGAAATTTATTGAGTTTGTGGAATGATGATGAAAGATTCCAAAATGGATATTTAAAGAAATTCCCGGGCTATTATTTTTCAGGTGATGGTGGGTATAAAGATGCAGATGGATATGTATTTATTACCGGAAGAGTAGATGATATCATCAATGTTGCAGGACATAGGTTGTCAACAGCTGAAATGGAAGAGGTAATCAGTATGCATCCTTTGGTGGCTGAATGTGCTGTTTTTGGTGTCCATTGTGAGTTAAAAGGACAAAAGCCTCTAGGGTTAGTGGTTGTTAAGCCTGGAATTAAAATAGATTTTAAAGATCTTCATAGTGATTTGGTACAAGCTGTGCGAAAGGAAATTGGACCTGTTGCTTCTTTTAAAGATGTAGTGGTAGTAAACAGATTACCAAAAACCAGATCAGGAAAAATCCTAAGAAAATTGTTACGTGATATAGCGGACAACAAAGAATATAAAATTCCTTCAACTATAGACGATATAGCTATTGTCAGTGAAATAGAAGAAGCGTACATAGAAAACAATATTGGTATTCATCAAAAAATGAATTATGAGTAATTATCACATTAAAAATTTAGAAGAGTATTTTAAAGTGTACAGAAAGTCTGTTCACAAACCTGAAGAATTTTGGGAAGAAATAGCGGAAGAACATTTTGTTTGGCGTCAACGCTGGGACAATGTGATGAGTTTTGACTTTGAAAAACCAGAAATCAAATGGTTTGAAAACGCAAAGTTGAATATAACTGAAAACTGCATTGATAGGCACTTGCGTACAAGAGGAGATAAGACTGCTATATTATTTGAGCCAAATGATCCAAATGAAGAGGCGCAACACATCACCTATAAAAGATTGGCAGAACGCGTCAATCAAATGGCAAATGTATTAAAGGATAATGGCGTGCAAAAGGGAGACAGAGTATGTATTTACTTACCTATGATCCCTGAGTTGGCTTTTGCAGTTTTAGCCTGTGCAAGAATTGGAGCTATTCACTCGGTTGTTTTTGCAGGATTTTCATCATCTGCCTTGGCAACGAGAATTAATGACAGTGATTGTAAAATTGTGTTGACATCAGATGGATCTTATAGAGGTTCAAAATCAATAGATTTAAAAGGAATTGTAGATGAGGCATTAAAAACTTGCCCTAGTGTTAAAAGTGTATTGGTTGCTAAGCGAATCAACTCTGATATTCACATGGAAGAAGGAAGAGATAAATGGCTACAACCTTTGTTAGATGCAGCATCAAAAGATTGCGAACCGGAAATAATGGATGCAGAAGATCCTTTGTTCATCTTGTATACATCAGGATCTACCGGAAAACCAAAAGGAATGGTTCATACAACGGCAGGTTATATGGTTTATACTGCCTACACTTTTAAAAACGTCTTCCAGTATAGAGAGTCTGATATTTATTGGTGTACGGCAGATATTGGATGGATTACCGGTCATAGTTATATCATATATGGTCCATTGGCAAATGGAGCTACAACTGTAATGTTTGAAGGTGTTCCGTCTTATCCTGATTTTGGAAGATTCTGGGAGATTGTAGAGAAACACAAAGTAACTCAGTTTTATACTGCTCCAACTGCTATTAGGGCGTTAGCTAAAGAAGATTTGGCTTATGTTGAAAAATATGATTTATCAAGTTTAAAGGTATTAGGGTCAGTAGGGGAGCCAATTAATGAAGAAGCCTGGCACTGGTATGATGACAATGTAGGTAAAAAGAAAAGCCCAATTGTGGATACCTGGTGGCAAACAGAAACCGGAGGGATTTTGATTTCTCCAATTCCTTATGTTACACCAACCATTCCAACATTTGCAACGCTTCCTTTACCAGGAATTCAACCGGCCTTAATGGATGAAAACGGTGAAGAAATAAAAGGAAATTTGGTAGAGGGTAGATTGTGTATCAAGTTTCCATGGCCTTCAATTGCCAGAACCATTTGGGGTAATCATGAAAGGTACAGAGATACGTATTTCTCAGCCTATAAAGGCAAGTATTTTACGGGTGATGGTGCAAGAAGAGATGCTGTAGGATATTACAGAATTACGGGTAGGGTAGATGATGTGATCATTGTTTCAGGTCATAACCTTGGAACTGCGCCGATTGAAGATGCCATTAATGAGCACAATGCTGTAGCAGAATCTGCAATAGTTGGTTTTCCACATGATATTAAAGGAAATGCTTTGTATGGATTCATTACCCTGAAGGAAACTGGTGAATCGCGTAATCACGATAATTTAAGAAAGGAAATTAATCAATTGATTACAGAGCAAATAGGGCCAATTGCCAAATTGGATAAGATTCAGTTTACAGTTGGATTGCCTAAAACTAGATCAGGAAAAATTATGCGCCGTATCCTTCGAAAGATAGCGTGTAATGAAGCGGAAAGTCTAGGTGATATTTCAACCTTATTAAACCCTGAAGTTGTTCAGCAGATTTTAGAAGAAAGAATCGCATAATACCAAAGATAAAGTTTGGAAATTGCATTGTTATTTGGTCTTGTCGCCATTGGTTTTTTGGCGACAAGACTTAAATTTTTAAATCAAAATCGGATCCAGTTTGCTAATAAGTGGATCATTTTTGTGGCATTGCCTGCGGTTGCATTGGTGAATGTTCCCGGCTTGCAGGTTTCGCAGGATTTGTTGGTTCCTGCCTTGTCTCCGATTATTGTGTTTTTTGGCGCATTTATTCTTTTTAGAATTGTATTGCGTAATAAACTGGAAACTGATCAGGGAATTGCTCTTACTATTTTAGGAGGTCTTGGCAATACTTCATTTGTTGGTTTTCCTGTAATTACAGTATTATTTGGAGCGGAGTACTTGTCTTATGCATTGATTGCAGATCAGGTTAACTTTCTTTTACTGGCAACAGCCGCACAATTTATTATCTCAGCTCATAGTGGAGGTTTTAATATCAAAAAAGCACTTAAAAAAGTTGCTTTGTTCCCTCCATTTATTGCTTTGATTGTTGCCTTGTTTATTCCGTTTAAAATTGAGCATGACTTAGTAAGTCCTGTTTTGGAAGCTTTGGCTTATACCGTGAGTCCGGTTGCTATGTTGGTAGTAGGTTATCAAATTGCGAAATATGTAGACTTTAAGTTTACATCCAACATCATTTTAGGAATCTCATATAAATTGGTCCTTGCTCCAATTTTGGTCTATCTCGCTTTTATAATGATGGATACTGAAAAGGTAATATTTGACGTATCTGTGATGGAATCTGCAATGGGGCCAATGGTTAGTGGTGCTATATTATTGATGGATGAAGAAATACAACCTAAACTAACTGCTCAAGTTTTATGCTGGGGTATCATTCTTTCATCATTCACACTATTTGTGTGGTCATTGCTTTTGTAAAAAGAGCTAATTAAGCTTTATATTTCTTAAAAATAGAGCAGGCAATATGTCCTCCAAACCCAAAAGTGTTACTCAAGGCATAGTTCACAGTTCTTTTTTGCGCTTTACCCAAAGTGAAATTAAAGTTTGGATTGAATTTTTCATCAATTTGTGAAGTGTTGATGGTAGGTGGAACAATATCATTAACTACTGCTTGCACACAAGCTATGGCTTCAATAGCTCCTGCACCACCTAACAAATGTCCTGTCATGGATTTAGTGGCACTGATATTGGCTTTTGTGTCAGCTCCAAAAACTGTTTCCACAGCCTTTATTTCGCTTTCATCTCCAACAGGTGTAGATGTTGCATGAACGTTGATGTAATCTATTTCGTCTGGGCTAATTCCAGCATCCTCCAAAGCCAATCTCATTCCTCTAACGGCACCTTCACCTTCAGGATGAGTGGCAGTTAAGTGATATGCATCTGCCGCCATTGCGCCTGAGGCAACTTCAGCAATTATGTTGGCACCTCTTGCTAAGGCGTGATCCAGACTTTCTAAAACTAATGCTCCTGCTCCTTCTCCCAATACAAATCCGTCTCTGGTTTGATCAAATGGTCTTGAGGCAGTTTTAGGGTCGTCATTTCTCGTGCTCAAAGCTTTAGACGCGTTAAATCCTCCAATTGAAGTTACAGATACAGATCCTTCAGATCCACCTGTGATCATCATGTCTGCTTTACCCCATTGGATGTAATTAAATGCATCAATTATTGCTGTGTTACTGGCTGAACAAGCAGATGAGGTGGAGTAGTTAACTCCCTTTAAACCATGTCTAATTGAAATGACACCAGAAGCCATATTGATAATTCGTTTAGGAACAAAATATGGATTAAAACGAGGTTGTCCGTCTCCCTGATACCAGGCTTGCATTTGATCTTCAAAAGTGTCAACACCTCCGTCTCCAGAACCCCAAATTACGCCAATTCTATTTCTGTCTAATTTGTCAAAATTTATCTTGGCTTGAGCTATTGCTTCATCTGCGGCAGCTACCGCATATTGTACAAAGATGTCATACTTTCTGGCTTCGTTGCGCTCAAAATATTGTTGTGGGTCAAACCCTTTTACTTCACAAGCAAACTGAGTTTTGAAATTAGATGCATCAAATTTAGTTATTGGACCTGCTCCCGATTCTCCATTGATAAGGGCGTTCCAATAATCATTTAAATTATTTCCGATTGGAGTGAGTGCTCCCATTCCTGTAATGACAACTCTTTTCATATTCAATAAGGTTTCGTACTAAGACGTAGTAGGAGTTTTGAGATTACAAAATTAACAGAAATGAATGCAAAAGAGATCATTTGCTTAGACAAAAAAAGCCTTCCGAATTTCGAAAGGCTTTTATAATTTATTGTGATTAGAGGATTATCCTCCAAAGTCATCAAATCTAACATTCTCAGGCGGTACTCCCCAATCATCACACATTTTCTCAACCGCTTTGTTCATCATTGGAGGTCCACAGAAGTAGAACTCAATATCTTCTGGAGCGTCATGCTTAGATAAATATTGATCAATTACCGCCTGGTGAACAAAGCCAATGAAACCATCTCCTTCTTCATCATAGATATCTTTTTTCTCTACCCAGTTATCTTCTGGCAAAGCATCTGATAATACCATGTAAAATTTGAAGTTAGGGAAGTCTCTTTCCAACTCTCTGAAATAGTGGATATAGAACAATTCTGCTCTTGAACGTCCTCCGTACCAGTAAGATACTTTTCTATCAGTCTTCATTGTTTTGAATAACTCATACAAGTGAGAACGCATTGGTGCCATTCCGGCTCCTCCACCTACATAAAGCATTTCAGCATCTGATTCATTGATGAAGAATTCTCCATAAGGTCCAGAGATAATTGCTGGATCACCTTCTTTTAAGTTAAAGATGTATGAAGACGCTATACCTGGATTTACATTCATCCAAGTGTTAGTTTTTCTATCAAATGGCGGAGCTGCAACCCTTACATTCAACATAATCTTTCTTCCTTCTGCAGGATAAGAAGCCATTGAATATGCACGAACTACTTCTTCGTCATTCTTCATTACTAAGTGACGCATTGCAAATGGTCCTTCTGCCCAATCTTTCTCAAATTTATCTGGTTGTCCAGGGTGATCTTGAGGGTGAGCAGTAACATCCATATCAGCGAATTTTACTTCACACGGTGGAATCTTAATTTGAATATATCCACCTGCTTTGTAATCCATGTCTTCAGGAATCTCAACAATGAATTCTTTGATGTAAGTTGCCACGTTGTAGTTTGATACAACTTTAGCTTCCCACTCTTTAATCCCCATGATTTCTTCCTCAACATGAATTTCCATGTCTTCTTTAACTTTCACCTGACATCCTAAACGCCAGTTATCAGCAATTTGCTTTCTTGAAAAGTGAGGCTCCTCTGTTGGAAGGATGTTTCCTCCACCTGAAAGTACCTGACATGTACATTGGATACATGTACCTCCACCACCACAAGCGGATGGTAAAAAGATTCCATTAGATCCTAATGTGCTCAACAAAGTTCCACCACCGTCAACTTCTAAAACGTGATCTCCATTAATGGTGATTTTAATTTTTCCAGAAGGTGAAATTTTTGCTTTTACAAATAATAGCAAGCTCACCAATAGTAAGATAACTATTGTAAAAACTATAACTGTAATAATTAATACTTGTCCCATTTCTGTGTTGTTTTAGTCGTTTTGATCTGTATCAGCATCAATTACGTTAGTAACCTGATCAGTTTTAACATCTGTGTCTTCATCTTCACCTCCTCCAAGGTTGATTCCTGAGAAACTCATAAATGCGATTCCCATCAAACCTGTGATAACGAAAGTGATACCTAAACCTCTCATTGGAGCAGGTACTTTAGAGTATTTGATTTTTTCTCTAATGGCTGCAATTGCAACAATCGCTAAGAACCATCCAATACCTGAACCGATTCCGAAAGTTGTTGCTTCACCAATAGTTGAATATTGTCTTTCTTGCATGAAAAGGGCTCCCCCTAAGATTGAACAGTTTACAGCGATCAATGGCAAGAAGATTCCCAATGCACCATAAAGTGCAGGAGCAAATTTCTCAACTAACATCTCCACTAACTGTACAATAGATGCAATTACGGCAATAAACATGATGAAAGACAAGAAGCTTAAATCAACTTCAGCATACTCAGCTCCTAACCAAGATAATGCTCCTTCTTTCAAAACATAATTTTCTAACAACCAGTTTACAGGCACTGTTACTCCCAATACGAAGATAACTGCTGCACCTAATCCTGCTGCGGTTTTTACAGTTTTAGAAACCGCCAAATAAGAACACATACCTAAGAAATAGGCAAAGATCATGTTCTCAATAAAGACTCCTTTTAAAAGTATATTTATATAATCTACCATGATTTCTTAGTTTAATGATCCTCAATTAATGCTTTGTTTCTAGCTCTTTGAACCCATATAATGATTCCTACTGCAAACAAGGCAAAAGGAGCCAAAATAATAAAGTTGTTATCCAGGTAACCGATTTTATACAATCCTGTTTTTTCGATTCTGTCTCCAAACAAAGGAATATCGAATATTTTACCAGCTCCGAATATCTCTCTGATGATTGATACCAAAACCAATACAATACCGTATCCTAATGTGTTTCCGATAGCATCAAGGAATGAAGGCCAAGGCTTGTTAGCCATTGCAAATGCCTCAAATCTACCCATGATAATACAGTTGGTGATGATCAATCCAACGAAAACTGATAACTGCTCTGCCATATCAGGTAAGAATGCTTTCAATATTTCGTTTACGATAATTACCAAAGAGGCAACAACCACTAACTGAACAATAATTCTGATTCTTGACGGAATCAAATTTCTCATCATTGAAATAATAACATTACCAAGTGCTAATACAAAAAACACAGAAGCTGTCATTACCAAGGCTTGCTTCACTGATACTGTGATAGCCAAAGCCGAACAGATACCTAATACTTGAATTGTAACAGGGTTGTTATCATCAAGAGGCTCTGTAATCAACCTTTTATTCTTCTTTGAGAATAGAGGTTCTCTAGGCGCTTTTACTTTTTCGCTCATAACTCTTAGTTGTTATTAAAGTATTTTACATAAACCGAAAGCGTTCTGTTCACCATTTCTTCAACTCCTTTTGAAGTAATAGTTCCTCCAGTAATACCGTCAACTTTTCCGTTAACGCCTGCTCCGGTTCCGTCTTTTACACTCTTGATATCACCAGTGATTTTTTCACCTTCATATTGAGAGTAATAGAACTTTTGTTTAATCTCAGCTCCTAATCCCGGAGTTTCTCCCTGATGGTCAAACTTGGCTCCGAAAATGGTTTGCTTGTCAGAATCTACTGAAAAGTATCCCCAAATTGGTCCCCATAGTCCTGATCCCACAACCGGAATCACGTACTTAGTTTCACCATCCAAATCAGCCACATAAAGTGGGTAATCTCTGTCCTTTGGATTAAGGTTTTTGTCTTTATATTGTTTTTTGATGTCGATATTAAATGCTACCAAACCATCTTTAACTTGTCCTTCTGAACCAATAACAACACACTCATCAGTTAAGATGTGTTTGTCGTATAATTCAGTTGCATTTTGACGTGTGCTTTCAATATTCAAAGCACCTAGAATGTCCATCTTTTTCTTGATTTCAACATTCTTATCCTGCATTGGCTTTAATCCCATTGATACGGCAGCCAATCCTGCTCCAACTATCACTACAAGAGCGATAGCAAAAACAAATGTGTATCCGTTACTATCTTTATTAATTGCCATGATTATGCAGCTTTAGTTTTAAGTCTTTTTTGTCTTCTCTTGATATTGGCACCAACTACGTAGTGATCAATCAATGGAGCCATTACGTTCATGAATAAGATCGCCATCATTACCCCTTCTGGGTAAGCTCCGTTGAAAACTCTAATCGTAATCGAAAGCGCACCTCCTAAAAATCCGTAAATAAATTTTCCGGTATTAGTTTGGGAGGCGGTGACAGGATCCGTAATCATAAATACTGCTCCAAATGCAAATCCACCAATAACTAGGTGATGTACAGGAGGCAACATCATGTATTCGTTAACAGCAAATTGATTTGCTAATAATCCAACAACAAATCCACCAGCAATAAATGACAACATGATTCTCCATGAAGCAATTCCGGTATAAAGTAACAATGCAGCTCCTAATAAAATAGCAACTGTAGAAGTTTCTCCAACTGATCCAGGAATCATTCCAATGAATGCATCAAGGGTAGAGTGTGATTGCATAAATCCATCTATTGAACCAAAAGCCCAGTCAGCTTTAGCTCCGGTAAAAGATGCTAATTCACCCAATTGTGTTGGTCCTGAAAATCCATCAGGAGCACCAGACATCCAAACTCTATCTCCAGACATCATTGTAGGATATCCAAAGAATAAGAATGCTCTAGCAGTTAAGGCAATGTTGACAATGTTCATTCCTGTACCACCAAAGACCTCTTTACCTAGTACGACTGCAAAAATGATTGCAATAGTTAACATCCAAAGTGGAATGTCAGCAGGAACAATTAAAGGAATCAACATCCCCGTTACCAGGTATCCTTCCTGAATAGCGTGTTGATTTTTGATACAGAACATAAACTCAACACCTAATCCTACTGCATATGCAACAATAACAAGCGGTAATACTTTCAATAATCCATAAACAAGTTTGTCTCCAAACATGTGCATGAATTCAGTTGATTCTCCGTTTGCCACATAGTGCCAGTGACCAGTGTTGTAGATACCAAACAACAAGCAAGGAATCAAGGCAGTAACCACCATGAACATAGTTCTTTTTAGGTCAATACCATCTCTGATGTGAGCTCCTTTAACTGTCGTTTCTCCAGGCGTAAATAGGAAAGTATAGAAACCGTCCCATACCGGATGGAATTTTGCCCATTTACCATCATGGTCGGGCTCCATCTTACGCATTAATTTTTCTATCGACTTCAATTTTTTAGGTTTTAGTTAGATGAAAATATCATTACATGCATTCTTCCTGGATTACATCTAATCCATCACGAATGACACTTTGAATGTTAATTTTTGATGTACACACAAATTCACACAATGCAAAGTCTTCAGGAGCTACTTCGTAGATTCCTAAATTTTCCATCAAATCAATGTCATTGTACATAACTGATTTGATCAACTGCATTGGATAAATATCAAATGGAAATACTTTTTCCATTTCTCCTGTCACAACAAATGCTCTGATTTCTCCATTTAAGTTAGTATCCAAAACACGTTTTTTGTTTGGAGTCAACCATGAGAAATAAGATCTATTGATTGAGAATTTGTTAAATCCAGGACTCATCCAACCTTGGGTGATCATGAATTTAGGCTCATCTCCTTCAGGAATAACTGTGATTTGTGAATGATAGAAACCTAAGTACCCATCTGCGTCAACTTTGTCACCGGTTAAAACATTTCCTGAGATGTAACGCACATTGCCTTCTTTGATATTGTCAGCAATGATATTGTCAATCTTAGTACCGATAGTAGTTTTGATGTATTTAGGGTTCTTTACTTCAGATCCGGTAATAGCAATCACTTTAGAAGCGTCGAATTGTCCAGATGACATAACACGACCAATAAGGGCCACGTCTTGTGCATTGACTGTCCAAACAACCTCACCTTTATTGACAGGATCAATATGGTGAATTTGAGTACCTACGTTTCCAATTGGATGTTTACCACTAATTTTATTGATTTGAACACCCTGTGCTTTTGTGAACGTGTCATCAGCAACAGAGCCTCCTCTTAAAGTCAAGTGAATTTTTCCGTCTGTTAACTTTGATAAAGCATACAAACCTCTTTGGAACAACTCATTCTCCCCATGCAAAATGAAATCATAATCAGGTGCAAGTGGTGAAGAATCAAATCCTGAGATAAAAATTGCTTTTGGCTTATCTTCCGGTCTGGCAATAACATCCAATGGACGCATCTTGATAAAAGGCCATAAACCGTTTTTAAGCATGTACGCTTTAACTTCTTCTCCAGACATGTTAGCTGTATCAACAGCTCCAAGGTCTTCAAAAGAATTTTCAGCATCCGCCTTGATACGAATTTCTAAAATTCTTCTTTTAGCACCTCTAACAACGTCTTCTATCTCTCCTGCAACAGGCGATACAAAGTTTACATCAGGGTTGTATTTGTCCTCGAAAATTGGAGTTCCGGCCTTAACCTTATCTCCAACCTTAACCAACATCTTCGGAACTAGTCCGTGAAAATCGGGCGGCTTGATAGCAAAAGAGTCGCTTCTTTCAACAGTTGCTTTAACTTTGTCAGCTTCCCCTACTAGTTTGATATCCAAGCCCTTCCTTAATTTGATAGTCTTTGACATATCGACTTTTGGAATTTAGATTAAGCGACAAATTTAATTATCTGGAATTATTGGCAAACTCATTTTCGACCAATCTGATGTAGTTTAGAATGATTCTAAATAAGAAGATAGTGATTATGTAATTCCTACAACAGCGATTTTAGCTCTAACAAGCTGTTAATCACCTTTGAGTGCTTATGTTTTCCTTCATTCTTAGGGTCAAAGAAAATAGTTTGCATTCCTACTTTTTTCGCTCCTAGTATATCAGCTTCATAATTGTCTCCAATCATCAATGCATCAAATGGGTCAACTTTTGCCATTTCAAGAGCTTTTTCAAAGACCAAACGGTGAGGTTTTTGTTTACCAACTTCCTCTGAGCACAGGATTATATCGAAATATTGAGAAAGATTGCTACCGCTCAGTTTAATGAATTGAACTTCTTTAAAACCGTTGGTAATGATGTGTAAAGGGTACTTTTCTTTTAAGTAAGATAAGGTTTCGTGAGTATGTGGAAAGAGGTTTGTTTTATGAGGTCCTCTTCTCACATATTCGTCTCCTATTTGCCTGCCAATTACATCCGGGTCTTTAACATTGAAGCGATCCAGCGTATCTCTAAATCTACCAAAACGCACGGTGTCCTTGTCAATTTTTCCGTTTCTGTATTTCTTCCAATAAATACCATTTACCGATTGATAGGTAGCTAAAAACTTTTCTTTGTTATCAATTTTATCTGCCAATCCAAATTCATCAAACAACTCACTCAAAGTCTCAGATGAGTTTTTTTCAAAGTCCCACAATGTGTGGTCCAGGTCAAAGAATATGTGCTTGATGTTTGTCATGCAATGGTAGAATATATCCAAAGACAGATCAAGGCGCTATAGGAAGCTGTGAAAATCATCATCAGAGGAAAAGTCCTTCTTTTTTTACCGTAAAACTTTGCGCAAACAATAGATCCAATTGGAATAGATAAGAACAAAGGGGCCAAAAAGGTAACTCCGTAAATTCCAATTTTTCGCTTCACCCACACAATAAACTTGTTCATCTTGGTGAATTTCTTCTTCTCTTTAAAAGGAATACCTTTGTCAATGGCGTCTTGTCTGGCTTTTTTGCGTTTTTTATGAGCTCTGATCATCAATAATTCACTCAAAAAGTAGAATATGGTCATTGAAAACCATGCGCCAATAGTAACAGAGATAAAAATTTGCAAAACACCAATTTCAACATTTTCGTTGATGTATTCATGAAATGGAGTATAGGTAAGCCATTGCGCAAAAAGGAACTTAAAAGTGCCTAAGCCAAAACCGGTAAATAAAAGTCCCCAATTCATCATTATAATTTTACCCCAAAGGCTAAATCTCCTGCATCTCCAAGACCGGGAACGATATAAGCTTTGCTATTTAATTTTTCATCAACGTCCGCTAGCCATATTTCTGCATTATCAGGCAATTCGGCTTGTAATTTATCAACTGCAGGTTGACTCGCTATAGCACACATTACGTGAATTTTTTTTGGATTTCCGTTTTTTCTAATGGCATCTAATGTCAAAAGCAAAGAAGTTCCTGTAGCTAACATTGGGTCAACAATAACCAATGTTTTACATGTTAGATCCGGCGAAGCTAAATATTCAACATGAACTTTTATGTCTTGTCCACCCTCTTCATTTTCTTCTCTATAAGCAGATATAAATGCATTTTCTGCATGATCAAAATAATTCAAAACTCCATTGTGCATAGTTAATCCCGCTCTCAGTATAGAGGCAACTACGATTGGTTCATCAATTCGGTGAACCTCTTTTTTTCCTAATGGAGTTGTGACTTCATCTACTTTGTAATGCAGACTTTTACTCATTTCATAAGCCATGACTTCGCTTATACGCTCCATGTTTTTTCTGAAACGCATAGCGTCCATCTGCACATTCACATCTCTAATCTCAGCCAAAAAGTGCTGTAAAACTGAATTTTCTTTGCTTAAGATATGTACCATATTTTAAGAGTAAAGTCCGCCGTTTAAATTTAATGTTTGACCAGTAAGATAAGTTGCTTTGTCTGAAATAATGTAATCCATTAATGCAGCTAATTCACTAGGGTCTCCCAGTTTACTTACCGGGATTTTATCAATCAATTCTTCCTGCATTTCATCAGGTACATCATTGATCATTCCTGCATTGAAATAACCAAGGGCAATTGAATTGACGGTAATATTTTTATTTGAAATTTCTTTGGCCAACGATTTTGTTAATCCTATTAAGCCTGCTTTTGATGCTCCGTATGCAGCAGCTCCCACAAATCCTGTTTGCGCGACTATTGACGACATAAAAATAATGCGGCCAAATTGCTTGTCTCGCATATATGGCAAAGCATGTTTAGTAGCTAAGAAGGGGCCTGTTAAATTTACAGCAATAGTATCATTCCAGTTTTCAGCTGAAGTTTTCCAGCTAATTTCACTTTTACTGATGCCTGCATTGTTTATCAGGATATCAATACTTCCAAAATCCTTCACCACTTGCTGTATCATATTTTCAATTTCATCTTCTTTTTTGATGTCAGCTTTATAGGTTTTTGCGTTGGCAGGAATTTCTGAAGGAGGATTATCTAAATAATGAAGAGCAAGGTTGTATTCTTGCATCCCAAAATGTTTGGTTAAGGCAGTGCCTAATCCGCCTGAACTTCCTATTAATAGTATGGTTTTCTTCATCCTTTAATTTTTTTCAAGGTTTTGTACCAAACCGGAAGATTGTCAATTTCACAATTGTAATAAGTCCTGTCTGTAGCGCCAAATTTTTTATAAAAATTGGCAACTCCTTCTATTTCTGATCCTCCAAAATCAAAGATATTATAATCCTCTTTGTATTGCTCAATAGCGAAATTAATTAGGCCAAACATAGCGCCATTTTTCTTAGCTTCTTCTGATGCAACGCCTTTTAGATAAGTTATCCTTCCCTTATCTTTAAAAAAGAAACCAGCTCCTACAAAGGTGTCCTGCTCATAGCAAGCGATTAAATCTCCTTTATTATTGTTGATGGCTACTTTCATTAGTTGTTCTAAAGATATCAGGTCCTTGGCTTTAAGTGTTTCAATTTTTTGAAAAGCAGTTGCTTTAAATAGTTCAATCAGTTGATTTGGATCAGTATCCTTTTTATAATTGAAAATTTGATCTGCTTTTTTGATAAGACGTTTGGCGTTGGTGCTATATTTTAAGCCCGTATCTTTTAATTCAATAAATTGATGTTTTCTTTCAGATAGCCCGTCAATTTGCAGACTGTGTTGTGTTCTAAAGTGAATTGCCTTAAAATCTTTGGCAAGATATTCCAGTACTTCAGTCCAATTAAATGAATTACCAAAAATGTCTATTTCTCTTGTGAAAGACGGTTGATACATCTGTTTAACTCCAAGCAGTGTAGTATAAGGAATGGGCACAATGGTATTGTAATCACCTTCTATTAATGCACCCCAATTTTTAGCGGTATTGTCCAAATACCATGAATAACAGAAAATATTCTCAATGTCATCATCTGCAATTCGCTGATCCCATTTATTTGTGTCAATATTTTCTCTTTGGAAAAACTGCATTTTATTACAGGTTTAAGTCCGCGAACGTAATAAATTGATGTTTATTCTTGTTTTGATCAATAAATCGCTCCAACTTTTTCAATGAATACAATGTGGCCGCTTTTGGATGACCAATTACCACCATTTCAGTAAAGCCTTTGGTTTGATTTTGTTTCAAAACTTTGTTGAGTTTAGTTACAAAATATCCATCTACTGAGGCACTTAAATTCATTCCTTTAGACAGCATTTTTTTTCTCATACCGGGTGAAGGCATGGGATATCCATCTCCAATTGGTTTATGATTCCTGGCATTTAGTCTACCTAGGATAAATAATCTCCAAAAAAACAAAGGGGAGTAATTATAATTGGAAATAGGAAATTCAGAAAATGGACCATTTTCATCTTCCTTTGTCAGATCATTTGAAAATTTCCAGGTGCTTTTGTTTGGGATATTTGTAAAATCGTAATAATAATTTCCGGCAGTATTTTTACCTCCTCTGAAAACAGTTGAATCTAATTTGATTCCGGCTTTTAAAAAGCTTTTTTCAATTTTTGAAAATGGCTGTAGACACCATCCGCCGGCGCGATAGGTTGTTACTGATTTACCGGTATGATTGGCGAGAATTGCTTGATATTCTAGTACAATACGCTCAATATCTTCATCACTGAAATCGCTAAGTTTATACCTGTCAGTATTCATGATCCATTCTTTGCCATCATGAACACAATCTTCCCAATGTGGGTGAATGTGTAATTGGCAATCATGTCCTTCATTTACCAGATCCTTAATTTGTTGGGCTACCTTTTGATATTCTGAAGCAACATTAGGGAACTGATCTTTGAATTCGATTAGTTTTTTAAGGTATCCGGTATCAATGAAGAATACCATTTTTGCTCCTGTACGAGAAGCTATTTCTCTTATTTTATTAGTTGGCTCTATGATACATTTATCTACTGTTCCGGTTGGATTGCCGAAAAACAGTTCGTAATCATAGGTAAGAAAAATCTGCATTTATTGCACTTCCGGCTCGATAGGCTCAATTTTTCCATTGGCCATCATGTCGGTATATTCGTTAATGTCGTATTGAATATACTTAATGCGATATGCTGCATCAAGGGCAAAATTTGTACCCGGATATTCATTTTTAAATTCAGTCCAAGCTTGTTTAGCACGAGCTGTGTCTCTTAAATCCCAATCCAAATAAGTGCAACGCGTATACTTTACATTCATCATGTCAAAGTATCCAGGATATTCATTAATGATACGATCCAAAATTTTAATAGCCTTTTCAGGTCGTCCGGTTCTGTGAGAAAGATCTGAAGCTTTTTTCAGATATGTTGGTGATAGTGAATCTTCAGGAAAAAAACCTGCATAATCTTGAAATTTTGTCATGGCTTCTTCCATCAATACTTCGTCTTCTGGATTCACCATTAACTTACTGTCTAAATCTGCCATTTCCTGTTTGTAGGTTTCGTAATCTACTTTTACAACAGGGTCCAACATCTTTTCGTCATAAACGGTATCATCTTCATTACTGCCGCAAGACGAAGCAATTATCAAAATAACAAGCGGTAAAAATTTTAAGGTTCTCATTTATCTTTTTCCTTTTTTGTTAGGGAATTTCATTTTATAAGCTACTTCAACATCACCTTTAGCGATATTGGTAAGTTTCTTTTTAAGAAGTCTCTTTTTAAGAGGGCTTAAGCGATCAGTAAAAAGTACACCGTCAACATGATCGTACTCATGTTGAATAATTCTGGCTGCATAACCTTCGTATTCTTCTTCATGGAATTCCCAATTTTCATCATAATAAGAAATTTTGATTTTAGGTTTTCTCATTACTTCTTCTCTGATGTTAGGAATACTCAAGCATCCTTCAGCAAAAGGCCATTCTTCACCTTCTTCTTCCTCTATGATTGGATTGATGAATACTTTTTTGAAATCTTCTAAACCTTCAGCCATTGGGTCTGGTTCTTCACCTTCTTCAATTTCAGCAAAAGGAGAAGCGTCAACTACAAAAATTCGCAATGACTTATCTATTTGAGGAGCTGCCAAGCCCACGCCATTTGCAGCATACATGGTTTCAAACATGCTGTCAATTAGATCATTCAAATCTTCAAAATCTTCCTCTATTTCATCTCCTTCTCTTTTTAGAATTGGAGATCCGTATGCAACTATTGGTAAAATCATCTCTTAATAATTAATGCAAAATTAATTGAATTGATACAATTAAAGACGAATTAAACCTGAAAGTATTGATTTTTATATTGATTAGCTATAATAGTCTAGTTATATAGCCTCTTATGAAATTCTCTGCAAACGTCAATTGTTTCGTTATTCTGTTCATAAGAATAACAAGCCTCACAGCTTAAATGAACCCATTCCCATTTTAAATTGGCCGGTATGTCGATTATTACGTTGGGTGAGGTTTGAGAGACACTGTCTTTATGTCTTAAATATCTGCTTTCTGCAAATTCTGCCACCACTGAAACTGAAGAAGAGTTTTCAAGTTTACCACTGAATAAAAGGCTGATGTATTTTTCTTCTTGATTTGTTAAAATGTCTGCATAGATATAAGCACTTTCTTCATCATTGACATAGCCACTCTCTCTGTAGATCAGGTATTCTTCCAAAATTGGTTCGTCACCATCCATATAATAGGAACGTTCTTCAATTAATTTGCCACTGGTATCAAAATACTCGTAATACCCAAAAACAGTTCCGTCTTTGAATTCCCACTGTTCCTTTAAGATATCATTGGTTGTATATTTTCTACCATAATCCGTCCATTCTCCGTGATCCATAAATTGAACAATTATCACACTATCTCCAATGGTATCAAGATATTCTCTTAATCCGGGTTTAATTTCCTTCCTGTAATCAATCCATATGTCAAGAGGCATTTTTACTTCACCCTTTCCATACTCCATTTCTCTTTCGTATTGGCTCTGGAATCTTTCTATTTCATGATCAATTTCATATTCCCATCCGGTCAAATTTTCTTTTTGTTCTGAATTGTTACCGCAAGAGGATAGAAAAAGAATAGTTATAATGACTAAGGTCAAATATTTCATAAGTATGGGTATTCAATTTTAGCTAAAAATAAGCCTTTAGCCGGAACAGATTGACCAGCTTCTGATCTGTTTCTTGAATCCAATACAATTTGAAACTCTTCCAAACTCATTCTACCTTCGCCAATTTCAATCATGGTTCCTACTATTGCCCGAACCATATTTCTCAAAAAACGATTAGCTGTAATTGAAAAGATGTACCCTTTTTCAGATTTAATCCAAATAGCATTTTTTATATCGCAAAGGAAATTGGTAACATCCGTTTTTACTTTTGAAAAACACTCAAAATCTTTGTGCTGGACAAGCATCAAACATGCTTTGTTCATGCTTTCAATATCTAAATCTGGTTTTCTGTACCAGGATATTTCATCAATAAATGGATCTTTAGATTGATGGATGAAATAGTGATAAGTTCTGTTAGTAGCATCAAACCTTGCATGTGCTTCTGCTTCAACCTCTAAAATGTCTTGAATAACAATATCCATTGGAAGCATGCTGTTCAATTTATAGATCAATTGATCTTTCTCCATTTCAAAAGGCAAGTCACAATGCGCGTAGTATTCAGAAGAGTGAACACCGGTGTCTGTTCTGCCACACCCCGTTATTTTAACTTCTTTACCGCCGTTCAGTTTGCCTAAAACACTTTCTATTTCACTTTGTACAGAAGGATGATTTGGTTGAATTTGCCAACCAAAAAAATTCGTTCCTTTGTATGCAAGCTTTATAAAAATGCGGTTCATCTTGCTGCAAAATTAAAACTTACACTTCGATAAATGCGCAAAATTGGATTATTATCAGATACTCATGGATTTTTAGATCCTCGCATCTTTGAATATTTCAAGGATGTGGATGAAATTTGGCATGCCGGAGATGTAGGTAGTATGGAGGTGATTGAGAAGTTAGAAGCATTTAAGCCGGTTAAAGGGGTTTATGGTAATATTGATGGACATGAGGTAAGAGCGGCCTGGCCCAAAACAAGAAGGTTTTTATGTGAGAAAATGCATGTTATAATTACCCACATTGGAGGAAAGCCATACGTTTATAGTAAGGATGCTTATGCAGAATTTATTAGAAACAAGCCAGATGTATTTGTGTGTGGACATTCGCATATTTTATTAGTTCAGTTTGACAAAAAAATCAATGCAATGTGGATAAATCCGGGTGCTTGCGGGTACAAAGGATTTCATAAAGTGAAAACAATTTTAAGATTTGAGGTCCACGGCAGAGATCTTAAAAATATGGAAGCGATAGAGTTGGGGCCAAGGGTGAAAGGAGATGAAATTATACCCGACGAATTTTTTAAATAATAAACGATATACATTTCCGTTATTGTAGGAGCCATGAAAAAAATAACCTTCTTCATAATGCTGATTTCATCTGTTGCTTTTGGTCAACAAGGCGGTTTGTATAGTTATCAGTTTTTAGATCTGGATTTTAATGCCAGGGCAATGGCTTTAGGTGGAGATTTTATTGGTGTAAAAGATGGTGATATTGATTTGGCAGTTGCAAATCCTTCTGTGATTTCAGATGATATGCATAATCATCTTTCTTTGAATCACTTTTTTTATCCATCCGGAATAAATTATGGTCAGTTTGCTTATGGAAGAACCTTTGAAAAGGTGGGGACTTTTGTGGGGCACTTGAGATATGTGGCATACGGAAGTTTTGATAGAATGGATGAACTGGGGATAAATCAAGGAACGTTTACTGCTGGTGATTATGCTTTAGGAGTGGGTTATGGAAGAGATTTGAATAAGTACTTTTCAATTGGGGCGAATATGAATTTTATTTTTTCTCATATGGAGACTTATACCTCTTTTGGTATGGCGGCAGATATTTCTTCAACATTTTATCATCCAGAGGCGAATTTGACAGTTTCTTTGGTAGCCAAAAATGTAGGTTATCAGTTTAAAGGATATACCACAAAAAATCACGAACCATTGCCAATTCAGGTATTGGCTGGGGTTTCATATAAATTTCATCACGCACCTTTTAGGTTGAGTTTGGTTGGTACTGATTTGACTAATTGGGATCTTACTTATAATGATCCTACTTTACAACCAACAATTGATCAATTGACCGGTGATACTATTCCGGTTCCTAAAGCCAGCTTTGCTCAAAAGGTAGCTTATCACACCAATTTTGGATTAGAGATTGTACCCAAAAGTGAACGTTTCTATTTTAGATTAGGATTTAACTTTGGTAGAAGAAATGGGCTAGGAGTGGAAAACAGACGTGGAATTGGAGGGTTTAGTACCGGATTTGGAATTAGACTCAAGAAGTTTGCTTTTAACTATGGCCTTTCATTTTACTCAGTGGCCGGAGTATCTAATTCTTTTGGTATTACCACTAATATTAATGAGTGGAAAAAGTCCAAGAAGAAAGTCCAATCCACAGATAATTGATGTAACTTAATGATGCCAAAACAGGTAAAATGTATCGTTGATTTTCGGTACAATACTTGATTATTAAGTTTCTGTGAGATATCTATTATTACATACTATCTTGTTTTTAACAACTGTATCTTTTAGTCAAAGACATAGTTTAGAAGGTGTTTGGCAAGGTTTGTCAGCCACTCAAATGCAATCAAACAAGCAGGGAACTGCCACCTGGATGGAGTTTAATATTGATTATAAATCTGGTGATTTTACCGGTTTTTCTAGATATGAGATTCCTTACAAGGAGTACTATGCATTCAAAAAATTAAAAGGTACAGCAACCAGTGATTCAACGCTAAAGTTTGAGGAGTACGTAGTAGAAAAGAAAGAAGAATCCAGTTTTTATGTTTGGTGTCTTAACAAAGGGGAGTTGAAGTATAATGCGCAGAATGGTTATCTAGAAGGGACTTATGAATCCACTGATTGCAGACAAAGAGGAAGGTTTATTCTGTATCGTTCCAGATATGAAATAAGCAAAACTGATACTAATACCCTGTATCATTCCTGGTTTGATAATTTTATTGGTGATTTAAAAAGAGGATGGAAGGCTTATTATGTAAGAGATGCGGAAATGCGCAACTTTGAAATGTTGCCGGTATTGTTTGATCATGACAAAGACAGTTTAAAACCGGAGTTCCATTCCTATTTAGATCAAATGGTGAAAATTGTGAAATCACATTCAGATTTACGTATTAAAATTATTGGCCACACTGATTCAAACGGAACAGATGAATATAATGTTGACCTCTCGCAAAGAAGAGCAGATACTGTAAAAGCATATTTAGTAGCTGCAGGCTTAAAACCTGATAGAGTTGTAATAGAATTCAGAGGTGAAAGTGATCCTAGAACATCTAATGCCACTGCTTACGGTAAAAGTTTGAATAGAAGAGTAGATTTTGAATTTATTTAGGAGATAAATCTTTCCAACGTACTAGCTTTTCTTTCTGTTTCATCCCACTCACGGTTAATATCACTATCCTTAGTCATGCCGCCTCCAACATATAAAGTTGCTTGGTTTTTGTGCAGTTGCATGCATCTGAGATTTACAAAACATTTTTTGAACTCATCTGTAAACACCCCAATGTATCCCGTATACAGAAATCTCTTGTAAGCTTCTACTTCTTGAATTAATTCCATACTTTTTTTGGTTGGAATTCCGCAAATTGCAGGAGTAGGATGTAAGGATTCAATCATTTTACGCCAGGATTCTCTTGACATCATTTCTGCAGAAATCTCAGATTTTAAATGTTCAATTGGGCCTGCTGAAATATTTTTCGGTCCTTCAATATTGATGTTTCTGCAGTGCATTTCTCTGAACTTATCTTCAATATATCTGGTAACATAAAGCTGTTCCTGAATTTCTTTATTTGTCCACTTTTCTTCTGCTTTTTTTGTTCCGGCTAGTGAAACTGCTTTGATGTTATTGTCTTCTATTTCACAAAGTAGTTCAGGACTAGCGCCCATCCAAACCCCTGTTTCCTCAGAAGATAAAATGTAATTGAAAGTGTTGAGATAAGCTTTGCAAATTGATTTATATGTTTCTATAATATCAATTTTTGTGTCTACTACTTTTGTTTTGCTGTAAACCACCTTGTCAAACCTTCCAGATTTAAGCTCTGCCAGCAATTTATTAAAACCTATTTCATAGTTTTCAAAAGTTAATGTTTTATCATGAGGATCTTTAAAGTAAAATTCAAATTCTTTCTCACTGCAAGGTTCAATGTTTTCAATTTGATAGATGTTTTCACTTCTGAAATCACTAATCACAATTCCCCTTCCTAATACATCAACAATAGACGATCTTTTAGTGATGGTTCCTTTTAAGAAGTGAATATCACTTTCGTGAGGCAGTCGATATGCAAAATAGGTATAGCTCATTATGCCAAAGGAGTAACCATTACGGTTAACCTTCCGGTACAAATTAATTTGTCTTCTTCATCCTTTATATCACATTGCCAGACGTGTGTTTTTCTGCCGCAATGAATGATCTTAGCATAACCGGTAACTATGCCATCTCTTTTTGCTCTTAAATGATTGGCATTTATTTCAAGGCCAACTACACCATATTTACTTTTGTCAACGATTAAATAGGAACCAAATGATCCTAATGATTCAATAAGTGCAGCTGATGCACCTCCGTGCAAAAGACCTGCCGGTTGGTGAGTTCTATTGTTTACAGGCATTGTTGCGATAATATAATCACTGCCTAGTTCAGTAATTCGCATCCCAAGCCATTCCATCATGGTGTTTTTGCTTGCTGCATTAACCTTGTCTAAGGGTAAATTTGGATCTATCATTTTTATTTAGGTGCTATTCGGTACATTATTATTGCTGCAATACCAAACAGAATATTGGGGATCCAAACGGCTAAAAAAGGAGTGAATCCTACTTTTATTGCAGCTACTGTTGTCAATTGCATGCTGAATATATATGCTACGGCAAATGCAAAGCCAATAGCAATATTTACTCCTAATCCTCCCCGTGGTTTTCTGCTTGATACAGATACGCCTATTAAGGTAAGAATAAATATGGCAAATGGATTGGACCAACGCTTGTACTTTTCTATCAAATAATAAGGTACTTTTTCAGAACCCTTGGCTTGTTCTCTTTCAATGAATTCTTCTAATTCAGTATAATTCATTGATTCTATCACATTTGATTTAAATACTACATCTCCAATACTGAATTCTAAAACAGTATCAACGTTGAATCCATATGAAATGTCGTCATGAAAATTGCTAAACCTCCTCAATTCAAATTTGTCAAAATGCCAGTCGTTGGTTAAACTGTCACCAAATGCCAAAGGTGATTTCATGGTGTATTCTAAAGAGTCTCCATTGAATTTATCTAACCTAAAGTTTCTAATTTCTTCAGTAGTTGCATTGTACAAGCCAAAATAGAGAATTTGATCTTTAGTTACTTGAGAGCGAACATTGAGGCGGGCGCTAAAGTCTCTGTAGTACATTGTTTCAAAACGCAAGCGTTTTTCATTGGATCCGGGTAAAACAAAATTGGTCATCAAGATGGTGAAAACTACCAAAATTGCCGAGGATATAAAGTAGGGTCTTAAAAACCTATTGAAGCTAATCCCTGCACTTAAAATGGGTACAATTTCAGAGTTGTTTGTCATTTTTGAAGTGAACCAAATGACTGAAATGAAGTTGATCAGATATATAAACTGAAAACCGTAAAAAATAAAAAAGTTGGAGTAGTAGGTAAAAATTATTTCGTTCCAAGGAGCTCCGGCTGCGATAAAGTCGTTTAACTTTTCAGATAAATCAAAAACCATACTGATTGACATCAGTAAGATCATAATGAAAATGAAAGTTCCAAGAAACTTTCCAATAATGTATTTATCCAGTTTTGTTATTATCACAACTTGCTTCCTAATTTCGGAACCATTTCATCTTTCCACGCTCTAAACGTACCATTTTCAATTTGATTGCGTGCCTCATCAACTAACCATAAGTAAAAAGCTAAATTGTGAATACTTGCTATTTGCATTCCCAAGGCTTCCTTGGAATGGAAAAGATGGCGTACATAGGCTTTTGAGTAGAAGCTGTCTACATAAGAAGTTCCGTCCGGGTCGAGTGGAGAAAAATCTTTTTTCCATTTAGCATTTTTAATGTTGATGATCCCATTTTTGGTAAACAACATTCCATGACGGGCATTTCTTGTTGGCATCACACAATCAAACATATCAACACCTAAAGCGATACATTCTAATATATTAACCGGGGTTCCAACACCCATTAAGTATCTTGGTTTGTCTTCCGGTAATATGCTACACACCAGCTCAGTCATTGCATAAAGATCTTCGTCCGGTTCACCAACTGATAATCCACCTATGGCATTTCCTTCTGCCCCGGCTGCAGCAATTGTTTCAGCACTTTCAATTCTTAAATCTTTATAGGTACTTCCTTGTACAATTGGGAATAATGTCTGGTTGTATCCGTATAACCCTTCGGTTTCATTCATTCTTTTTATACAACGATCCAGCCAGCGGTGGGTCATGCGCATTGATTCTTTTGCATAATTGTATTCGCACGGAAAAGGTGTGCATTCATCAAATGCCATAATGATATCTGCACCAATTACTCTTTGAATGTCAATGGCTTTTTCTGGAGAGAAAAAGTGCATGCTTCCATCAATGTGTGATCTAAAGTTTACTCCTTCTTCTTCAATCTTATTAGTGTTAGATAATGAATAAACCTGATAACCTCCAGAGTCAGTTAAAATAGGTTTGTCCCAGCCGTTAAATTTATGTAAACCACCTGCCGCTTCTATTACTTCAAGCCCGGGACGTAAATACAGATGATAGGTGTTTCCAAGGATTATTTGTGCTTTAATATCTTCTTTCAATTCATGTTGATGAACAGCTTTAACAGTTCCAGCTGTTCCTACAGGCATAAAAATCGGAGTTTTAATTTCGCCGTGATCCGTTGTTATTACTCCGGTTCGGGCTTTAGTATGTGTGTCTTTATGTGATAGAATAAAATCCATTTTGTTGATAAAAATCGAGTGGACAAATATAGTGCTTATGAATACTTCTGAAATTAGCGAAAAGGTTAAATGAACTACTTTCCTGAAATAAAGTTTGATACAATCGGAATTATATTCCTGATTTTCTGCTTGTCCGTTCTTGTACAACTGGTCTACTTGATCGTGTATAATCTGCGTTTGTTGATACATAAGCCTGCAGAAAAACCGGTTAATCATCCTGGTGTAAGTATTATTATTTGCTCACGAAATGAAGAAGAAAATTTATATAAGAATCTTCCAAAAATCCTGAATCAAGATTATCCAAAGTTTGAGGTGATTGTCGTAATTGATCAAACAGTTGATGATTCAAAGCATATAATAAATGCTTACAGTAAAGAATTTCCTCAGCTCAGATATATTGAAATGGAGCGCAATCAGCATAGGAAGTTTGGTAAAAAAATTCCTTTAACTGTAGGGATAAAAGGTGCAAAGTACGAGCATGTGCTGTTGACGGATGCCGATTGTTTTCCTGCGACGGATCAATGGATAAAGTTGATGATGTCTAATTACACTGAGGAAAAAGATATTGTAATAGGTTACGGTCCGTACGAAAGAAAAAAAGGATTACTCAATAAATTTATTCGATTTGATACTACTCAAATTGCTGCTACTTATTTAGGTTTTGCCAAAAACAGGAGACCTTATATGGCTGTCGGCAGAAATATGAGTTATAAAGTTGAAAAATGGAGAGAAGTAGATGGGTTTAAAAGCCATTATCACGTCCAATCAGGAGATGATGATTTATTTATGCAGGATGCGGCTAAACGAAAAAATACGGCCATTGAAATTGATAAGAAAAGTTGGGTTTATTCACATCCTAAAACCAGCTGGAAAGACTGGGTAGCGCAAAAGCAAAGACATTATACGACTGCATCAAAATACAGGTTTATTAACAAAGTGTTTTTAGGAATATTCCCTTTCTCCATGATTTTGATGTTTGTTTCTTTAGTTCTTTTACTAATTAATTACGAGTGGTGGTTATTTGTTTTGTCGCTATTTGCGTTGAGGTTAATAACCTATTGGATTATAAGTGGTCTGTTATTTAGAAAGTTGGGGCAAAAAGACTTAAGTTGGCTGTTCCCGATTTTTGAAATAGGACACTTTATCATTATACCATTCATTTATTATTCAACCGATAGACGACCGGATAAATGGTGACAGACTCAAACGGAAATAACTTATCAGACAAAGGGAAGCGTGATTTGGCCCTGGTACAAAAAGCCTTAAATGGTGATCAATTGGCTTATGCTGATTTGATGGAAATGTACAGAGAGTCAATTTACTTTATGATGCTTAAAATGGTGCGAACTGAAGATGACGCCGAAGATTTAACAATTGAGGCTTTTGGTAAAGCATTTAATAGACTTCATCAATATTCCCCTTCATTTGCTTTTTCTACCTGGTTATTTAAGATTGCCTCTAATAATGCAATTGATCACATCCGTAAAAAACGAATTAAGGTCACTTCTATGGATTCTGCCTATACCAATGATGAAGGTGAAAGCATGGGAATTGATGTGAAAAGTGGAGAGAAAAATCCTGCTGAGGAAACCATTCATACTCAAAAGGTGGAGGTGATGAGAGAGATAGTTAAGAAGTTGAAACCGCGTTACCGTGATTTGATTGAGAAAAGATATTTTCAAGAGTTGTCTTACGAAGAAATAGCTGAAGAGATGAACTTGCCTTTAGGAACAGTTAAAGCACAATTGTTTAGAGCAAGAGCATTTTTGGCTGATATGATGAAGAATACAAAGGACATCATCTAATTCTTACAGTTTATATCATTTGATTTATTGATACCTTTGCTCGCGTACAATCGCAAGTTATTTTTGTTACCTATGGTTACAGTAGATATTATCTATAAGTACTTTCCCAATTTAAGTCCAATTCAAAAAAAGCAATTTGCTTTGCTTTATGATGTTTATAAAGATTGGAATGAGCAAATTAATGTTGTAAGTAGAAAAGACTTTGATAATTTTTACGAAAGACATGTTTTGCATTCTTTGGGAATAGCCAAGATTATAAATTTCCAGGATGGATCTGAGATTTTGGATGTTGGAACCGGTGGTGGTTTTCCTGGGATTCCATTAGCAATTATGTTTCCTGAGTGTGATTTTTATCTGGTAGATTCTATTGGTAAAAAAATCAAAGTGGTAAATGAAGTGAAGGAAGAGCTAGGGTTGGATAATGTTTTTGCAGCTCAAGTTAGAGCCGAACAATTAAAACAAAAATTTGACTTTGTAGTGAGTCGCGCGGTTACTCAAATGCCAAAATTTATTCCTTGGGTACAAAATAAGATTAAGAAAGAAGGTCAGAATGGATATCCAAACGGAATCTTTTATTTAAAAGGAGGAGATTTAAAAGAAGAGTTGAAACCTATTAAAAGATACAAAGAGGTGATAGATTTATCTGATTACTTTGAAGAAGAATTTTTTGACACTAAAAAGGTTGTATACGTCCAAGTTTCAGATTAAATTCTTTTTTCTAATTTTATTTCGTGCAGAAAATAAATGACCATACCGATATTCTGGTTGGATTAAGAAAAATCATTCGTTCTATACATCTGGAAAGTAAAATGATTCAAAAGCAATACGGGGTAAGTATTCCCCAGTTATTGTGTTTGAAGTATTTAAAGAATCAAGAAGAGTTTAAAGCTACTGCCAAAGATTTGAGAAACTACATGAATCTCAATGCATCCACAATAACAGGGATTATCGGGCGACTTGAAAAAAAAGGTTACGTTGCAAAAATGCCTAAAGGAGCAGACAAAAGAATGTCCGTTGTAGCTTTAACCGCATTGGGATCTTCAGTTGTAGATAAGGTTCCACCTTTATTGCACAGCAAATTAACACTTAAATTGAAGGAATTACCAAAAGGTAAACTCAAGGAAATTCAAGACGCAATTGACTTGCTGATTGAATTTATGGGTACTGAACAATTAGATGCTTCACCTGTTATTATGATACAGGATCCGTCTGAAAATGACAATTGATCAATAGATTTTAACATTTTGTAAGAAAGCCTTAATAGGCCATTTTTTGATTTTTCTTAACTTTGTTTCTACAGAAAACAAATTTGTATAAAATGAATAAAGACATACTAACTAACATTATTTCCAATTTAAAGAAAAAAGGGGCTAAAGAAATCCGTTCAGGTTCTGGTAATTCCAAAAAGCCCAACGCATTAACTTTTAACGGTACCCGTAAAACATTTACGCCTGACGTGGTAGCCTTGTATGAGGACAAACGAGATATATTTTCTATAGAAAATAAAATCGTTAAAGCCAATATTTCAGACTTAATCGCCAAGTGGATCTTATTTGGTTTAGAGGCTAGAAAACACAACGGTAGTTTTTACCTGGTAGTTTCCAAAGAAAATTCTGCTAAATGCCAGGATATTATAGATTCTAAAAAACTTAGCGCTGAACTTATAACATACTAATTATGCAATTTTCATTTGTGAGTCATAGTTCAGGACTTCACCCCATTTTTACAAATCAAAAAATTGCAGATTTCCTTTTTGAACATCTAGATCAATATGGTGATCAACATGAAGACATTATGCGCTGTCTTGATTATGCCGTGAATGATCAATCAGAAGGTAAAGGTTTTGTGATGGTAGGACATGAAGGTGAAGACATAGTTGCATGTACGGTTATTAACGAAACAGGTATGAGTGGATACATTCCTGAAAATATATTGGTGTATATTGCTGTCCATAAAAAGCACCGCGGAAAAGGTCTTGGTAAGCAGTTAATGGAACATGCAATTAAGCTCTGTAAAGGAGATGTTGCATTGCACGTTGAAAAAGAAAATCCAGCCAGGTTTTTGTATGAAAAACTTGGTTTTACCAATCCTTATCTTGAGATGCGACTCAAAAGATAAGTATGGCAGAAAAAGATTTTAAAGCAATCAGAAGGTATCTTCATCAGCATCCTGAAGTATCTGAAAATGAATACAAAACTTCCCAATTTATTCAGGCTAAAATAGGTGAAATTTGGCCTAAAGCGGAGATTGAGAAAGTAGGTGAATGTGGATTAGTGGTGAGTCAGGGTAAGGGAATTCATATTGGTATTAGATGTGAGTTGGATGCTTTACCTATCAATGAAATAAATGATTTTGAGTATAAATCCGTTGAAGCCGGAGTTGGACATAAATGCGGACATGATGGTCATATGACAATTGTGCTTCGTCTAGCACATTTACTTAAGCCAATAATGAATAAAAAGTCTGTAAAAGTAAGTTTGCTTTTTCAGGCAGCTGAGGAAAATGGTGTAGGGGCAAGAGAAATGATTAAAAAATCAAAAACACTCAAAGAATATCCTCTTGATTATGTTTTTGCTTTACACAATGTGCCTTCTTATGAATTGAATCAAATTGTTATTAAAAACAATGAATTCACGCCTTCTGTTATAAGTGTGCGAACCTTTATTGAAGGAAAAACTTCTCATGCAGCTGAACCTTGGAATGGAATAAATCCAATATATGCGGTGAACCAGATTGTAGAATCCTTTAAAGAATATGGGAATTCAGAAGAAGCCAGGTTGATGAGATTGGTTTGGACCACCGTTTATTGTGAAGTAGGTTCTGAATCTTATGGTACCTCTGCAGGTGAAGGTTTGTTGGGTTTGACTTTCAGAACGGCTCAGCATCATGACCTTCAAAAAGTAATAAGATGGTATCAAAATAAAGTGGATGAAATTGCAGCAAAGCTCAATGTAAAAATAACATTGGAATGGTTTGAAGAGTTTCCGTCCATAGTTAATCATGATAATGCATGTGAAACTATAAGAAATGCCGCCAAAAGTTTGGGGTTGTCTGTTTTAGAGAAGGAAGAGCAATTTAGCTGGGGAGAAGATTTTGGCTTTTTTACTCAATTGGCAAAAGGAGCCATGTTTGGTTTAGGAGCCGGTAAAGATACTCCTGCATTACACAATCCTGATTATGACTTCCCGGATGAATTGATAGATACCGGAAGTGACATGTTTTACAAAATAATAGAATCTGTTTTAGATGATTGAAAATTCCTACATAGAGATCAATAAAAAGGCACTTAAAAATAATTATGAATTTATTCGAAATCTAATTGGAGCCAATTGTGAATTGACCTCTGTGGTAAAGGGAAACGCTTACGGTCATGGAATCAAAAACTTTGTTCCAACCGCGCATGAATGCGGCGTAAAGTCATTTGCTGTTTTTTCAGCAACAGAAGCCAAAGAGATTTTAGATACAGGACTCGATTTTTCGCGGATCATGATAATGGGAAATATTGATAATGATCAATTGTCATGGGCCGTAGAAAATGATATTGAAGTTTATGTTTTTGATCAACTCAGATTATCAAATATTGCTCTTCAAGCTGCAAAACAAGGCAAAAAAGCCAAAGTTCACATTGAGGTAGAAACAGGACTTAATAGAACAGGGTTTAATCGTAAAGACTTGACTAAAACACTTGAATTTATTAGAAACAATAAAGACAGTGTTGAAATTTCAGGTATGTGTAGTCATTTGGCCGGAGCTGAGAATATCGCCAATTACTATCGAATCAATAAACAAATAAAGCGTTTTGATAATCTTGAAAAGGTTTTTCAGGAACAAGAGGTGACGGCAGGCAAAAATCATTTGGCATGTTCAGCTGCCATGTTGAATTATCCAAAAACAGTAAAAGATCTTGTGCGAATTGGGATTTTGCAATATGGATTGTGGCCAAGTAAGGAAGTCAAAATGGCTTATATGGTTAAGAATAAGGTTATGGAGGATCCGCTAATTCCCGTTTTGTCCTGGAAGTCAAAAGTAATGTCTACAAAAATTGTCAAAATGGGTGAGTATGTCGGTTATGGGAACTCGCTATTGGCAGAGACGGATATGCGAATAGCAACTATCCCTGTTGGTTATTCAGATGGTTTTGCAAGGTCTCTTAGCAACCAAGGAAAAGTGATAATAGCCGGACATAGGTTGGATGTAGTGGGAATCGTTAACATGAATCTATGCATTGTGGATGTTACCAACGCAGAAGAAGTGAAAATTGGGGATGAGGTAGTGATGATTGGTGAGCAGAATGGAACAAACATTTCTGTGGCATCCTTTAGTGATTTTAGTAATCAATTGAATTATGAATTATTAACCAGACTACCAAACGACATTCCCAGAATTATTACTAAATAGTATGGCATATATTGAATTACATAAAGATAAACTAAAGCAAAACTTCAACTATTTAGATAGGCTTTTCAAAGAGGAGGGGAGAGATTGGGCAGTTGTTTCCAAAATTCTATGCGGAAATGAAAAGTATCTAAAAGAACTTATTGATTTGGGTGTCAATGAAATTTGTGATGCAAGAATTAGCAATCTTAAAATGATCAAAGAATTGAATCCTGATATAGACACTGTTTATATCAAGCCTCCAGCTAAAGATCATATTGAAGATGTTGTGAAATATGCGGACGCTAGTTTTAATACAGAGCTAGAGACTATTAAATGGATTTCAGAAGAAGCTGTTAAACAAGGAAAACTTCATAAAATCATCATCATGATTGAATTGGGTGATTTGCGTGAAGGTGTAATGGGGGGTGAATTAATTGATTTTTATGAATCGATATTTAAGTTGCCCGGTATCAAAGTGACAGGGATTGGAACCAATCTTAATTGTGTAAGTGGCGTATATCCTTCGCAAGATAAATTAGTACAACTATGCTTGTATGAACAATTAATAGAAGCCAAATTTGGCAGGAAAATTCCCTGGGTAACTGGAGGAACTTCAGTGGTATTACCTTTATTGTTTAAAAAACAGGTTCCTAAAGGGGTGAATCATTTTAGGGTGGGCGAGTCATTGTTTTTTGGCAATGACTTATGGACCGAAGAGACGATTGAAGGAATGGGGGGATCAGTTTTTAAGCTATTTACTCAAATAATTGAAATTAATGAGAAACCTAAGGTTCCGGTGGGTTATTTAGGTCAAAATCCTTCGGGTGAAACAGTAGAATTTACTAATGAAGATTATGGAGTAAAATCATATAGAGCATTATTAGATTTAGGTGTGCTGGATGTTTCTAACACAGATTTTCTGGTACCTCAAGATAAAAGACTGGAATTAATAGGAGGAAGTTCGGATATGTTGGTACTAGATTTAGGAGATGCTGAAGACGATTACAAGGTAGGAGATTTTGTGACGTTTGACCTTAAATATATGGGCGCATTAAGGCTTTTAAATTCAGATTATATTGACAAGAAAATCGTGACACATTAAAAAATAGTACTTTTTTCTTTTTCCACCGATTAATACATGAGTATATAGTGAAAATCACTTTTAATCTTTAACAATCATATAATATTTACTTAATTTACCCCTAATCACATAAAAAATTAACTTTTGTTTTTTGTGATAACATAATTTTGCACTGTCCAAATAAAAAATAACGGACAACAATAGTGTTTAATATATTGAAATACAAATAGATAGATGCGAAATCGCTACATAGATCTGATTGATCAGACATTTGATTTTCCTCAAGAGGAGTTTACTTTGAATGATGACAAGCTTTTATTTCATGGTTTAGATATCATGAAATTGATTGAAGAATATGGAACGCCATTTAAATTTACTTACTTACCTCAAATTGGACACAATATTCAACGTGCTAAAAAATGGTTTGGGGATGCTATCAAAAAACATGATTACAAAGGAGTTTATAATTACTGTTATTGTACAAAATCGTCACATTTTTCATACGTAATTGAAGAGGCTTTAAAAAATGATATACATATTGAAACCTCATCTTCATATGATGTAAATATAATTGAGAGATTGATCAATAAAGGGTTGATTACTAAAGACAATTATATTCTTGTAAATGGATATAAAGACGAGCGTTATCTTGATAACATTGCGGGCTTAATCAACCGTGGGTTTGATAAAACTACTGTAATTATCGATAATGATTCTGAGCTTGAAAGGTTAATAAGTAAAACAAATAGACCTGTAAGTATTGGAATCAGGATTGCTTCAGAAGAAGATCCAAAATTCCCTTTTTATACAAGCCGTTTGGGTATTGGATATAAATCAATTGTTAAGTTTTATAAAGAACAAATTGAAAATAATCCAATGTGCGAGTTAAAACTACTTCACTTTTTTATCAATACAGGAATTACAGATTCAGCTTATTACTGGAACGAATTAAACAAATGTTTAAGGGTGTACTGCGAATTGAAAAAAGTGTGTCCTAATTTGGAAGGACTAGATATTGGAGGTGGTTTCCCAATTAAAAATTCATTGGCTTTTGATTTTGACTATGAATACATGGTGGATGAAATCATTAACCAGATTAAAATGACATGTGAACAACATGGGGTTGACCAACCGGATATTTTTACTGAGTTTGGATCATTCACAGTTGGTGAATCAGGAGGGATTATATATGAAGTTTTATCTCAGAAAAAGCAAAATGATAGAGAGAAATGGAATATGATCAACTCATCTTTCATTACAACTTTACCTGATTCATGGGCGATAAATAAAAGATTTATAATGCTTCCAATTAATCGTTGGAAAGATAGATATGAGCGTGTGTTGTTGGGGGGTATTACCTGTGATAGTGATGATTATTACAATTCTGAACAGCACGTCAATGCTATTTACTTACCACAGTTTCATAAAGACAAGCCTCTTTATTTAGGGTTCTTTAATGTTGGTGCGTATCAAGATAGTATTGGTGGATATGGTGGAATTCATCACTGTTTAATCCCGCAACCAAAACATCTTATAATTGATGAAAATCAAAACGTAAGAGTATTCAGCGAAGAGCAAGCTGCAGATCAAATGCTCTCTTTATTAGGTTATTAATTACGAAAATGAAAAGAAATTACGCGGGTATTCCAGATAAATATGCTGAGTACTCAAACGCAAAAGTGGTATTGATCCCTGTTCCTTATGACGGAACAAGTACCTGGCAAAAAGGAGCTGACAAAGGTCCTGATGCTTTTTTGGATGCTTCTGAAAACATGGAGCTATATGATATTGAAACCAATCAAAACACTTATAAAATTGGTGTCAATTTGCAAGATCCGGTAACTGAAAATAGTAGCCCGGAAGCAATGGTGGAAGCTGTTCATGCTAAAGTGAAAGAACAAATCGAAAATAAAAAATTTGTTACCACTTTTGGAGGAGAGCATTCAATTTCTATTGGAACTATTCGTGCTCATTATGAGAAGTATCCAAATCTTACTGTTTTGCAGTTAGATGCACATGCAGATTTGCGTCCTGAATATGAAGAGTCAAAATGTAATCACGCTTGTGCTGTTCATGAAGCGAGTAAAAACACTAATCTAATTCAGGTAGGAATCCGTTCAATGGACGATTCAGAGTTAGTACACATGAACAAGGAGCAAACTTATTTTGCACATAAAATGTTTGATAATACTGATTGGATTGAAAAGTCTTTAAGTCAAATGACCAAAGATGTGTATATTACTATAGATTTAGATGTTTTTGATCCATCAGAGTGTCCATCAACAGGAACACCTGAACCTGGAGGTATGCGTTTTTATGAGGTGACATCTTACTTGAAAAAAGTATTTGCTACCAAGAACGTGGTGGGGTTTGATATTGTGGAGTTGTGTCCTAATCAAGTGAGTAAAGCATCTGACTTTTTAGCTGCAAAGCTATATTACAAGATGTTGAGCTACAAATTCAAAAATGCTTGAGTTAAAATCAACCGCATATCACTTAGGAGAGCATATTTCTATTGTATCGGCAATAAAGGAATTGGATTATACAGTTTCTAAAACCGAGAATGAATTTGCGCTTTTTGAAGTGAGTGAGAGTTCATGGATTTACTTGAAAAACTACGGAAGCATTGTCTTTATTAATGTTGATGATGCCGTAAGAAAGAAAACCATGAAGCTGTTTTTGGACAATGTGAACGAAATGGAGGGTTTACCTTCTGATGATTTCGTGGTAATAGTAACTCCGGAGGTTTTACCTAGAGCTGACTTTGGAAAGATATATGTGCCAAACATCTCTATTGACGTAGCGCATGTAATTGCCTTAAATATGGCTCAAACAGTTGCATTGGATGACTTTCAGTATGCTATTGAGTCATTGCTGGAACAGACAAGAGATTTTTCCATAAAACTAAAAAAGGAAGGAAAAATCAATTTGTCCAGAAGAGAGGTGAGGCAAATGATAGGTCAAACCCTTGTATTGAAAAACCGCATTGCTGAAAATTTGTACATCTTTGATTCGCCGGATGTGATCTGGGATGATAAAATGTTGACTGAATTAGACAGTCAAATGCATGCAGATTTGGAATTTGTAAGAAGACATGAAGGTCTTCAATTGAATTTAACAACTATAAAAGAAAATTTAGATGCTTTTCAAAGCATCTTACAACACAAACACAGTAGTCTTTTGGAATGGATCATAATCATTTTGATTCTTGCTGAAGTGCTACAAATAATTTTAGAAAAGCTATGACAAAAGGAAGCATTTCTTCATTTATTGAGAAGTACTATTTACACTTTAATGCTGCAACAGTTGTTGATGCAGCAAAAGCTTATGAAGAGCAATTGAACAATGGAGCCAAAATGATGGTAACCTTGGCAGGTGCTATGAGTACAGCTGAATTGGGTAAAATCTTTGCTGAGATGATTCGCAAGGATAAGGTTCAAATCATCTCTTGTACAGGTGCCAACCTTGAGGAGGATATTATGAACCTGGTTGCTCATGATTATTACAAACGTGTTCCCAATTACAGAGATTTAACTCCTCAAGATGAGTGGGCTTTGTTAGAAAAAGGATTGAATCGTGTAACAGATACATGTATTCCGGAAGAAGAAGCATTTAGAAGGTTGCAAAAACACATTTATAAGATTTGGAAAGATGCAGAAGATAGTGGAGAAAGATTTTTTCCGCATGAATTCATGTATAAAATGTTGTTGAGTGGTGTATTGGAAGAGTATTATCAAATTGATATTAAAGATAGCTGGATGTATGCCGCGGCTGAAAAGAATCTGCCTATCGTTGTTCCGGGATGGGAAGACAGTACAATGGGTAACATCTTTGCATCTTATGTAATGAAAGGTGAGTTGAAAGCTTCTACCATGAAATCAGGAATTGAATACATGGCTTATTTGGCGGATTATTACATTAAAAATAGTGGAAACGGAATTGGTTTCTTCCAGATCGGTGGAGGAATTGCTGGTGATTTTCCTATTTGCGTAGTGCCAATGCTATATCAAGATATGGAGATGGAAGAAATTCCTTTCTGGTCATATTTCTGTCAGATTTCTGATTCAACCACAAGTTATGGTTCTTATTCAGGAGCTGTTCCTAATGAGAAGATAACTTGGGGTAAATTGGATATTGATACACCAAAATTTATCATTGAATCAGATGCTACAATAGTGGCACCTTTGATCTTTGCTTATCTATTAGACATGTAATCAGTTAAATTGACTTCTGTGGTGTATTTGATTTCATCTAACACTATCTGCGAGTCAATGTCTGCAATATTTTCTATAGGGGCTATCTTGTTAACCAGGAAGTCCCTATATTTTTTTATGTTGTCAAAACGAACCTTGGCCATGAAATCATATGTCCCTGAGGTGTGATATAGCTCAACTACTTCTTCAAGTCCCAACACTTTCTCAAGAAACCTTGCACGCTTAGATTGTTGATGCTCCTTGATGGTGATATTGATAAAAACCATCAATTGCTTGTCTAGTTTTTCAGGGTCTAACAAAGCGACATATTTTTTGATTATCCCATTTTTTTCAAGTTTTTTAATCCGCTCATATATGGGAGTGCTTGATAATGAAAGCTTAGCCGATAGTTCTTTTGCAGTAAGGTTGGCATCTTTCTGGAGAAAATCTAGGATTCTTAGGTCAGTTTCATCTATTTTCATATAAAAACACTGTTTAAGCATTTAAATATAGTAAATAATACTTAATAAATAGATAAAAGGCATTAAAAACTTTTATAATAAATCAATTGGCAGTAAATTTCGTTTATATAAATAACAAACTTTAAAGAAAATGACTAACACAATTATTTCATATGCGAATCTTTCAGAGGATTTGAAAACCGCTTTTAAGAATTGGTTGACCAGAAATGCTCCTGATTTAGTGTCGTTTCCTTTTAAAGGTAAACACATGAAGGGATACATTTTCAATCATCAAGAGAAAAAATATTTGGTAGTGATGAAATTGGCTACCGGTAATGGTGAAGAAATATTAAATGCCAATGTTGATCTGGGAGAAGTTGATCAGATCAATGAAGATTTTTAGAATAAAAGCAAGCGGTACACTTTTTGTTTACCCTTGTTTATGAAGAAACTAAACAAGCTTACCATGGACTACATTTTGTTAAGTTTAAATCCCAGGAAATCATTTTCGTTGATAGAATTAGAGCGAGTAAAGACTTTCATCAATAAACTACTTGTTTGTGAATATGTTGATGATAAATCGATTTTCTGGGATGAAAACGGAGATTTGATCTTCCATCCGCCGGTAAATAAAAAAGATAAGAATTACTGGATAAACGTATTAAATTCTCAATTAGATATTGATAAATGGGAATTTAGAACTGGGAAAATACTTTAACGATTAACTGAAATTCCTAAGTTAAGCCGAATTGATAGTATCTGTTCGGCTTTTTTTATTTGCTGTGTTGAGCTTTCCAAATGGCCATCTTTTCATCCACTTGTTTTCCTTCCATCAGCTTTCCTTCCCAATACATTTTAGTCCCTACTAGTTGACCACTTTCATTATAAAATGCCCAAGGTCCATGTTTTACGGCATATTTATAATTACATGTTTTCATGATTTTACCATTTGAATAGTAGTAAACTATGGCACCATGCAGGTTGCCGTCTTTGTACTGACCTTTCGCTTTTATTTGCATATTTTGATGAAATTCCTTGAATTCACCATCCAAAACACCGTCTTTGTAATACTCGTATCTAGAAACAGGGTACTGTCCATCTTTAGGAGCATAGAAATATACTTTTTGACCATTTAGCTTATCATTTTTATAAGTTTCCTGATAAGAGATTCTTCCTTTGTCATCAAAATAAACCCAAATACTGTCTTTTTGCTCATTTACATACTTTCCTAATGCCATCAAATAGCCTGATTCATGGTACATTTTGCTCCTTGTAGTTTTACCATTGTCAGAGAATACAATTTTAGCTTGAACTTCACCTGATTCATAGTAATAAGTGAATTCACCAACAGGAATATCATTTTTAAACTGACCTACATATCTAAATACTTGTGTATTATCATATGCTTTTTTCCAAACGCCTTGCTTGCGCCCTTGAGCATCTGTTTGATTGTATTTTTGTTGAGGTTGCTGTGCAAATCCAACTGTTGTTATTAATATTGATATTAGGATTAATAATCTCCCCATGTGCTTCTTATTGTTTAATTTTTTAGTGTTTTAGCTACGCTATGCAAAGTATCAAAAATATAATCGGCCTTTGTAGAAATGTTACGGACTTTTGTCAACAATATAGTTTTCATTCCCAATTTCATACCAAATTCAATGTCAGATTCATTGTCACCTATCATTATTGATTTAGAAAAGTCTATTTGGGGATAATCTTTTTGAGCGTGAAGTCCCATACCTGTTCCCGGTTTTCTGTAATCAGATCCTTCTTTTGCCAGTTGAGGCGCAAAGTAAAATTTGTCAATTTTACCCCCTTTGTTTTCAAATACATTGTTCATATAACCATGTATCAATTCAAGGTCAGATTCATCCATCATGCCCTTGCCAATACCTTGCTGATTTGTCACTACCACGGTAACGCCAAATAGCTCATTAAATAGCGCAATGGCTTCAGGAACACCATCCAAAATTCTCAGTTCATTAATTTGTTTGACATAGTCATCAATTAAACGCTCATTTATAACGCCATCTCTATCTAGAAACAGTGTCCAGCTTTTGTCAATTTTTAGATCGTTTAATTCCATTTATTTGGTTGATTTTACCCCAAATTTAACAAGATTGTTGGTCTACAGTATTTCTGAATTAGTCGAAAATCACTCTTAAGCCCTTGATTTGCCTGTCATATTGTCGTAACTTATAAGGAGTTCTTTGTAAATACTTACCCCTATGAAAGCATCAATCACATACTTAATCGTATCTGTAATTATTGGTACGACAACTTACGCACAAAACTTTCAGACAATCAATTCAAGTAGCATCAACTACTACATTTCTTCCAGCCAGGAGTACGTTTTGGCTTCAAGAATAGATAGTGTTGAGCTGCAAGGAAGTGATTCTGTATTCTACTCTTTCAAGACAATGCGAGATAACCCAGCATTGTCGCAAAATGATCCTTGTAAATTTTATCTTGGAGATTCTTGGTTAGGTCCTAAAATTGAAATTAAATCAAACGGACAGAATATCTTTTATAATAAAGATATGGAACCCATTGTTATTGAAACACAGGCAGCTGTGGATGATACATTTTTGGTGTACCATAACACATTGGGTGATTCAATTTGGGGAACCGTTTCTAATGAGGTTTTGCTAAATGTCTTTGGAGAAACTGATGTAGTTAGAATCATTGATCTTTTTGCCAATTATAATTTACCATTTGCAAATCCACGTATAGTTATTTCAGAAAGCAATGGTTTTATTGAAATGTATCCACCATACAGTTTTCCAAATATATATGGCGGGGCTTCATCTGTCACCTATGATAATGATTATCCCGAAGGATTTGATGGGAATTACCATTTGGTAGGAATCAATGATCAAGGTTTAACTAAGCCTCGAGTAATGGATGTGTACAATCATGAAATTGGTGATTTGTACCAATTTTACAGTTCGCATACCTATCCGGATGGCTCATTTGAAGAGACATTTTTTGAGAGAAAAATTATAAATAAGTTCTTTTGGCAGCCAGATTCAATGATTTATTTTGTTCAGGATAACTCAGAAACAACCTTCTATCCTGCAAATAATGGACAAAGTGTTGTTACATCAACTGGTGGTTCTATTACACAAGTGGGGTATTACAATGTTGATGAATGGCATAGACCGGGATTACCTGAAGAGTTTGACGGTATTAATGGATGGAATACTTTATTTGTGAATGAGTGTGGAGATATCCAGGAAACGCACAGACAACAACCTATCACAGTTAGTTCTACAGATGGATGCGCAAGTATAGATAATGCATTACCATCTTACTTAACCTCAAATATTAATGGTATAGGAGAGTTGGATACTGTAGGTGAGGCTCAAATGGGTACTGAGTTTTTTGCAGCTGAGGTCTCATTTTACAACAAAAACAACGGTATTTACACTTGTGGAAGTCAGCAGTTTTTGCAAATAGAAAATACAGTTGAAAAAGAATTTGAATTTGGTGTTTTTCCTAACCCTACTTCAGGAGATGTTTATTTTGATTTAGAAGATGAAATCAATAATGCTGAAGTTACAGTGGTAGATGATATTGGAAGAATAGTTAAAAGCTTGAATATGAAAATGCAGAATAAACAATACCTGGATCTAAATGACGTGGACGCAGGTTTATACACTATTATCGTGCGTAGTGATGATGGTGTGTTTCAGCAAAGATTACTCAAGCATTAATTTTTACATAACTAGTTTAAAGCCATCTTTTAAGGGTGGCTTTTTTCATGTTATGTTCATGATGGTTTTAGTGAGTTTGTCCCAGCTATATTTTTCTTTTTCTACTTTCAGATTTTCTTTAAAAGCTATTGCTTTGTTTGATGTGAAGAAATCAGTAAGTGCACTGGCAATTTCATCTGTATCTTTGGATGTTACATATCCAACAATCCCGTCCGGAACCATTTCTGGTAATCCGCCAACATTTGTGACTAGCATGGGGATTTCAAAGTGATAGGCAATTTGAGTTACTCCACTTTGGGTGGCTGATTTGTAAGGTTGTGCAACAATATCAGCTGCACAAAAATACTTACCGACATCACTGTCTTTAATATATTCGCTTACAACTTTTATGTCATTGCTAATGCCTAAGTCCGCTATTTGCTTTCGGTATTTCTCTTCATCCGAATAATATTCTCCAGCAATTAATAGCTTCACATTTAGTTCTTGATGATTCATTTTGGCAAAGGCATCCAACAATAAGTCAAGCCCTTTGTAGTCTCTGATAATACCAAAAAATAGGATGTATTTCGTGTTTTGATCCAAGCCAAGAGCGGTTTTTGCAGCTTCCTGACTCATACCGTCTCCAAAATTGTCATACAATGGGTGAGGATTAAAAGCACGTGGTTTTGAACTGTCAAATTTGGCTAAATCATCAGATACGCTTTTGGCCATTGAAATAAATGCATCTACCGGTTTCATGAAGTACTTGGTAAATTGTACATCTCCAGGCCTTTTTTCATGCGGTACAACGTTGTGCATGATACCTACAATCTTGGTATGATTGTTTTTCTTTACTTCTCTCGCTATGTTTCCAAAACAAGGTCCCATAAACGGGAGCCAGTAATTAAATAGAAGTAAATCAGGCTGCTGTTTTCTAATACGTTTTCCTACTTTTTTCCAGTTTAACGGATTAACTGAATTAATTAATCTCTCAATTTGTAAATCTTTAGGAGCAATGTCTTCTGAATACTGAGTTTTTCCCGGGAAAAGAAAATTTGGGTATTGCAAGGTGAAAGTAAAAATCTCTACTTCATTTCCTTCATCTCTCAATTGTAATGCAAGACGTTCACTGTAAGATGCAATTCCTCCTCTGTAGGGGTATGCAGGTCCAATGATGACGATCTTTTTACCTGAGCTCATCAAATTTCTTTTTCAATCAAATATTGATTTCTGGTAGGAGAATTTCTACCTATTAATTCTGCAATAAATCCGGCTAAGAAAAGCTGACTTCCAATTATCATTGAAGTTAAAGCTAAATAGAATTCAGGTCTTTGTGTTATGAGTCTTCCACTGGTGTTGATGAAAAGTTTATCTATTCCTAACCAAAAGGCAAACATAAATCCAAGAATGAAAAACAATGTACCTATCAATCCAAAAAAGTGCATTGGTTTTTTGCCAAATCTGGTAATAAAAGTAATAGTAAACATGTCCAAAAATCCGTTGATGAACCTGTTCATTCCAAACTTGGTTTTACCATATTTTCTTTCCTGATGTTGTACCACTTTTTCACCAATTTTCGGGAAACCGGCTGCTTTAGCGATTACAGGAATGTATCTGTGCATTTCACCAAAAATCTCAACTGATTTTACCACTTCCTTACGGTAGGCTTTTAAGCCGCAATTCATGTCGTGAAGTTTGATGCCTGACATCATTCTGTTTACACCGTTGTAAATTTTAGTAGGTATCGTTTTGCTCAATGGATCGTATCTTTTCTTTTTCCATCCCGAAACAAGGTCGTATCCTTCTTCTGTAATCATTTTATACAATTCAGGAATCTCATCAGGGCTGTCTTGAAGGTCGGCATCCATAGTAATTACTACATTACCCTTGGTTGCTTCAAATCCTACATGAAGCGCAGCAGATTTCCCGTAATTGCGTTGAAATTTGATGCCTCTAACGTTATCATCTTTTGATTTCAAATCTTGAATGACATTCCAGGAGTTATCTGTACTACCGTCATTGATAAAAATGATTTCGTAAGTGTAGTTGTTTTCAGACATTACCCTTACAATCCAATCATGCAATTCCGGTAAAGATTCATCCTCGTTGTATAAAGGGACAACGATACTTATTTGTATTTGAGCGTCATTTTCCATTGAGCGGGTCAAAGATAGTACATTACTGCTAAGTGCTTATACCTTGAATTGTTAAATAAAGTTGCCCATATCAATAAAGATTATTGATTGCATACAGTTTATCATTCATGATTATGAATAATCTTGTTCCGGAAAAATAAAATTAACAGTAATGTTTACTAAAATTCAGTAACGTTTGAAGTTTCTGTCTTAAGGTCCATCAATACACTAAATGCGTGACTGACCTTAGAAGTATCAACCACAATAGTGAACTCATTGGTAGTTGAAATCACCTCTGCAAGATTAATGCCTTCCCAGGCAATTTTCTTCAACAAATAGTAGTAAACTCCTGATATTTCAGTATTGATCTCCGGTAATTTCATGGTGATTGAAGATAGATTGTCAAGATTTGAAAGCATGGCTTCGTTCTTGAACATACTTTTTAACTTGTCTTCAAACTGCGCATTTGTAATAATTGTCGTCTCTGAAATGCCTCTGGAAACTGTATAAAAGTTGTCAGAAATATCTTTAATGTTTGACAAAAATTTGGCTTGATCTTGTGAAATTCCAACGTAATTGTTGAAAGTAACTTTAATCAGATTTGAGCGCACAACCAGGTCACCTAATTGACTCATGAAGTTTTTAATCTTCATTTCAATTTTTTGATTTGGCCCCGGAGGCATTCTCTTTATCGCCATGATGATAGCAGAATCAGAAACTTCCTTCCCAGTGATTTTCTGAATTTCAGGGTTCAATTTTCTAGCCAGGGAACTAATGTTGATCAATCCTTCTGCAATGGCCTCTTGTATGAAGGGAGACTGGTTGATCAGTTTTTCAATAACCTTACTGAGTCTATCCATGTTAATAAAATAACGTTTTGTTAAAATTCGATTACAAATATAATCATGTTAACAAAACAATCAATATTTGAGATAAATTTGTTGAAAAATAAGAAAAAAATGACACAAACACCCTATTATTTTTACGATTTGGACCTCCTTAATGAAACCTTATCTTGTTTAGAATCAAACATAAAAGGTACTAACTTCAAGGTGCACTATGCTGTCAAGGCCAATAATAATAGGGATATACTAGAAACAATCTCTAAAAAAGGTTTAGGTGCAGATTGTGTTTCCGGCGGAGAAATAAGATGGTCCCTAGAGTCAGGTTTTTCACCTTCAGAGATTGTTTTTGCCGGAGTAGGTAAAACTGATGAAGAGATTTTATATGCTTTGGAAAATGAAGTTGGAATGATTCATTGTGAAAGCCTACAAGAAATTTTGGTGATTAATGAATTGGCGGAGCGTCTTAATACTTATGCTACAATAGCTTTAAGATTAAATCCAAATGTTAATCCCCTTACACATGAGAAAATTTCTACCGGATTAAAAGAGAATAAATTTGGTTTAACTAGCCTTGAATTTGAGGAACTAATTCAATTGTATCCAAGTCTGAATAATGTGCGAATAGTGGGCTTGCATTTTCATATAGGCTCGCAAATTCACGATATGTCAGTATATGTTGAATTGTGTGATAGAATTAATGAATTGGTTCCACTTTTCGAGGAACATATTGGTGAATTTACTTACTTGAATGTTGGTGGAGGATTAGGGATAGATTACTTTGAGCCGGATGAAAATCCAATACCTGAATTCAAAGAATATTTTGAAGTTTTTAAAGAAGCATTAACAATAGACCCTAGTATTCCTGTCCATTTTGAATTAGGAAGATCAATTGTTGGGCAGTGTGGAAGTTTGCACACAAAAGTGCTTTATGTTAAAAGATCTGAAGAAAAAAACTTTGCTGTATTAGACGCAGGAATGACAGAACTTTTGCGCCCGGCCTTGTACAATGCTTACCATAAAATTGAAAGACTCGATAATGTTACTTCAGGAGAAGAATTACATTATGATATTGTCGGTCCTATTTGTGAATCAAGTGACTGTTTTGGAAGAGACATTTTGCTACCGGAACTTAAAAGAGGTGATATAATCACTATAAGAAGTTGTGGAGCTTATGCTGAATCCATGTCACTTAATTACAATGGACGTGACAAAGTGCCAAGTTATGTGCACAGCAGTTCGGAACTAGTAATGCGGGAAAAATGCTAGTTTGAGTTAATTTTCTTTGTAAAACTCCCTTTGGCAAAAGGGAGTTTTTTAATGCGCTAAATTTCGGAGTATTTTCAGTTCTTTTTCTCCTCTGTTAACAATTCCGGCTGAGGCTTTTTGTTCAACTAAAATCTCAATTCTCGGAATTAATTCAGCCGCCAATTCGGGATATTTTTGGCAGATGCGCCTTGCAACAGTCATTCCGAAAGCTTTGATAGCAATTGCTTCATCAGGAGATTTTAAAGCGTTAATGACAAATTCAAATAACTCACCTTCATAATCTTCATCCAAATAAGCAGTTTGAAAAACTCTCATAGTTGCCCTTTTTACTGCATCATGCGGATTTTGTAATAGTTGCTCAACAATCTGATTCAGATAGGGCTTAAGTACATTTGTGTCATAATCCACTATTTTACCTAAAACAGCACCTGCATTTTGTTGGATTCTTACTTCCTCATCCATGCAAAAGTTCACAATGTCTTGAATTGATTCGGGATGTTTGATACAGTATTTGGCTATTTCTTCCCAGTTCCATTTAAGGTTTCTATCAAGGAGGTGTTGTTTTAAATTCATGAAGTTTACAATATTGCTGTCTATCAATCGTACCAAAATGCAAGGAATTCCTATCTTTGCAAGTTCAGCAGCATTAAAGCTGTGGATAGTGAATCAACCTGATTTAAAGTTAATAAGATGTTTGAAAATTTAACGGAGAAATTTGATAGAGCCTTTAAAGTATTAAAAGGACACGGACAAATTACTGAAATCAACGTAGCAGAAACCTTAAAAGAGGTTAGAAGAGCGTTGTTAGATGCGGATGTTAACTACAAAACAGCCAAAGATTTTACACAAACAGTAAAAGACAAGGCAATTGGTAGAAATGTATTGACATCAATATCTCCGGGACAATTATTAACTAAAATCTGCCACGAAGAATTGGTAGAATTGATGGGTGGTGAGCAAGAAGACATCAACTATCAAGGGAATCCGGGAGTGATATTAATGTCCGGATTACAAGGGTCTGGTAAAACTACCATGTCCGGAAAGTTGGCCAACTATCTTAAAAATAAAAAAGGTAAAAAACCATTGTTAGTTGCCTGTGACGTTTATCGTCCTGCTGCGATTGATCAATTACATGTTTTAGGGGAGCAATTAGGTGTTGAAGTTTATTCAAACAAAGAGGAAAAAAATCCTGTAAAAATTGCTGAAGACGCTATTAAACATGCCAAATCAAATGGATTTAATGTAGTGATTGTCGATACAGCCGGTCGTTTAGCGGTTGATGAGGCAATGATGATTGAAATTGAAAATGTTAAAAAAGCTATTAATCCTACAGAGACATTGTTTGTTGTTGATTCAATGACAGGTCAGGATGCAGTGAATACGGCTAAAACATTTAATGATAGAATTGATTTTGATGGAGTAGTATTGACAAAATTAGATGGTGATACCAGAGGTGGTGCTGCCTTATCTATCAAAACAGTTGTCAATAAACCAATCAAATTTGTCGGAACCGGAGAAAAAATGGATGCACTTGATGTGTTTTATCCAAATCGTATGGCCGACAGGATTTTGGGAATGGGAGACGTTGTTTCCCTTGTTGAAAAAGCGCAAGAGCAATTTGACGAGAAAGAAGCCCAAAAACTTCAAAAGAAAATCGCCCAAAATAAGTTTGACTTCAATGACTTTTATGGTCAGCTGCAGCAAATCAAAAAAATGGGTAATGTAAAAGACCTAATGGGGATGATTCCTGGAATGGGTAAAGCCATGAAGAATGTTGATATAGATGATGATGCTTTCAAAGGAATTGAGGCTATAATTCAGTCAATGACACCTAAGGAAAAAGAGGAGCCTGAAATCATTAATGGTCAGAGAAAAAAGAGAATTGCAGCTGGTTCAGGAACTTCTGTTCAGGAGGTTAATAAATTATTGAAGCAATTCAACGAAACTAAAAAGGTGATGCACATGATGTCCAACAAAAAGAACATGGCTAAAATGATGCGTCAAATGAAAGGCATGAACGGAATGCCGGGAATGTAGTTTGATTCTGTAGAGAAAAGTTATTTTAGTAGTCCAAAATTATTACAAATGAAAACCTTTTACTTTTCTCTTTTTTCATTGAGTTTTTTACTAATTACTGCTTGTGGCGGGAATTCAGGTGAAACTGAAAACGCTAATCAATCTGATATTCACAATGAAGTGGATCAAGCTGATACAGTAACTGTTGATTCAGTTGTTGTAGAATCAATGACATTTGATGAATATATAGCATATACAAGTGAATTAAAGAAAGAACTATCAAGTTTAGATTCCATTTTTACAAAATTTGAGACTTTTCAAGTGCAATTTTCACAAGAAGAAAGAGATTCAGTTTACTTCATTTATGTTGATTTTATGGAGAAGTTGGTAGGTAAATTCGGTGATATTGAGTGCTGGGATGGGGGAGAAGAAAAAGCAGATCCATATTTACCATACGGTTTTAATTTATTTGGAGGAGAGGGTTATTGCTGGTTACATGTCAATACCGTGGTTCCGGGTAATAAATTCAAACCTTATATCTCTGATGATGTTTACAAATTTGCAAAGCTGGGAGAAATTACCGGTAAGCAATACTCTGCAGATGCAGGAATGAGCATCAGTTACGTAGAATGGGGAAATGTGCTAACAGATTTAGAAGATCGCATCAGAAATAATAAAGATTCAAAGTATTATAAAGACTTCATCAGTACGTACAAAAGCTTTTTAGTTTGGTATATGTACGGAATGGATAATACGCCTATAACAGATTGGGAGAATCCCGGTTTAAATGAGGAAGTGAAAAATGCTTACGATAAAATGATCAATGATACTGAGCATAAAACCGGGGCAATAATTTCTAAGCATTTAGAGAAATTAGAAGAATCAAATTATGATTTAAGCTGGGACAAACGTTGGGAGTTGTCTGATGAAGAAGTTGAAAAATATCTAGGATTGTAAACAAGATTTTATGAGAAAAGGCTTAGCGGTTTTAGCATTTACTTCAGGGTTTATTTTTATTCAATGTCAATCTGAAAGCGGAGAAAAAAAAGTTTCAGATGTAATATTTGATAGCGAAGAACTTATTGAAGTTAATACTGATTTCAAAAATTTAGAGGACCTAGAGATATATGCTCGACAAGAAGCGCCTATAGAGTTGTCCAGTTTAGATACTCTTTATTTCGGATATCAAAAATTGAAAGATTCTCTCGATCAAAGTCAAAGAGACTCTTCTTTTTGTTATTACCTTGATCTTATGGATCGCATTAAATCTGAGTTCAAGGTAAAAAAACAAGAAGAATTTGATAAAGTAAGTCCTGATTATGTGAAATATGGTTTTAAGGCTGTAAGCCAAACTAATGGAATTTCAGGTAAAACTTCATATTTTTTAATCCCAAATCGTCCCGAAGCTGCTTCAAAATTTAAAGGAGAATTAAGTAATGTAATTCAGGAGTATGCAGATTTAGGTTTATACAAGCAAAGTAGCTTTAATAATGGGTATTTGACACTTAGTTTTGACGAATTAGCAAATACAATTTTGGACATTGAAGACAGGATGAGAAGAAATGTTGAGTCTCCATATTTTGACGAGTTTGTTTTAATGTACTGCGCGTATATGGATTTTCTTATGTATGGAGCAGGGAAAACTCCTTCAATTGCTGAAAATAATTCAGCATGGGCTGAAGGGGTAGAAGAAGCATACGTTAAAATTATTGGAGATGAAAATCATAAATCACGTAATATTATCATCATACATAAGAATACATTAGAGCAAAATGACTTCAATTATGATTATTTTGATCGCTGGATAATAACCGAAGAGGATATTCATAATTTATTGGAGATTTAATTTGCCTTTTAAACTAACCATTATCGGATCCGGTTCTGCTGTTCCAACAGTGAATAGGGGAGTGACTTCACAGTATGTCAACTTTAATGAACGCCATATTTTAATTGATTGTGGCGAAGGGACACAGCTTCAGTTGCGCAGATTTAAAGTGAAATTCCAAAGGTTGAAGATGATTTTAATCTCCCATCTACATGGAGATCATTATTTGGGGTTGGTTGGATTGTTGTCCTCAATGAGTTTGTTAGGAAGAACACAAAAATTGCTCATTATTTGTCCAAAAGAATTAGAGCAATTACTGAATGTGCAGTTTGAAATTGCCGGAATTAAACTCAATTTTGAATTGGAATTCAAACATCTTACTGCCAAAGATAAAACGGTCGTATTTGAAGATAATGTCATTGCCATATCTGCATTTCCTGTAAAACATAGAATAGACTGCTGGGGATTCTATATGAACGAACAACAGAAGGAGAAAAATGTTGATCCAAGAGCCATTAAAGAACATGGCTTAACGATAGAAGAAATCTTGCAAGCTAAAAAAGGAGAAGACATTGTTCGTGAAGCAGCTTATTACAGAAATGAAGACATCACCTTACCACCTGAACCTCCAATTTCATACGCTTATAGTGCAGATACAATGTACTTTGATAAAATGGCTGAGTATGTAAAAGATGCAAGCATTCTTTATCATGAAGCAACTTTTACAGAAAAACAAATAGACAGAGCCAAAGCAACAATGCATTCAACAGCCAAACAAGCTGCTACAGTTGCAAAAAATGCCAATGTAGGTAAGTTAATTTTGGGTCATTTTTCTGCCAGATTTAGAGGTACAGATGAAGTGTTAGCAGAAGCCAAAACGGTTTTTGATAAGGTTGTATGTGTTGAAGATGGGGATGAATTTATTCTGTAAGCATAATATTTTTTAGACATAACTCCTTGTTTTTCATTTCCTTTTTTTGTAACTTATACTTTGAACCTCCTGCAAGGGTTGAAACCGATTTAAACCGGTAAAACATATGAGAGATGGAAACGAAAAGAACATACCCTATCGCAATGGCGATCATGTTCATCCTTTTGTTGGCCTCATGCACTAAGACCCAGACTCGCACCAACAAATTCATGAAACAAGGTCGCTGGCAACTGACAGCATTATCCATTGGAACAAATGACATAACACTATTACCTAGCTGGGATATAGGTGAATCTAACGACTCAAAAGCTTTTTCTCCTGCTGTTTGGAACCATTATGATGGTTCAAAAAGCAATTTTTCATGGAGATTTAACTACAACGGTGGTACTTTTACTTTTCAGGCAAATGAGCAGCCAACCGGAGATAATCCTCCAAAAGCAAATATTCAATGTAATAACTTGGCCGGAACCTATCAGGTGATTACTGAGAAAAAGAATTTATTTGAATTTGAAAGTACAGAAACCGTGGGATACCCTGGAGTATCAGTTTACATTAGGATGGAACCTCAATAACTGATCCGTCTTCAGTATAAAATATCTCACCACTTACTTTTTTGCCTGAGATGGCTTTCAGTAATTTAATGTAAGTGGATACCTGTTCTTTGTGGGTTTCAAAATCCGGCTCTCCGGTTTTAAACTCTATAATGAGCAGTGCGTTGTCTTCAAGAATTATCTTGTCTGGTATGTGTTTGTTGCCTAGCTCATCAATAATTACCTTTTCATTGATGCTCTTTGGAGCTTGAAAATATTCTATAAAACGTTGGTGTTTGAATAGTCTATTTAAATCTCCTCTTATTTCATCTAAATGCTCCGTATCAATTTTTCTCTTAATAAGGTTGCGTTCCAAGATACTCTCCAATTCATCCAAGCTATTGAGCTCTGAAAGTACCAGATGCAGTTGTGTTCCATAAAGCCTTCTTTTGTCCATGTCATGGATATCCCATTGGTCGCCATGTTTTGTGCTCATAGGTGGCTTATGCATTTTTTGATCACAAAATCTCAAGTCAAAAGCATGTGAAGTATCTTCATCTTTTGAGACTTTGTTTTCAAAAATTCCCAAAAAGTATTTCTTGTCTTTTTCAGTAAAACCAAGTGTTTGATTTGAATTGATAAATGCCTCAAACCAATGTTTTGCCAGTGAAACTTGCTTCTTTGTACTACCCGAAACAAAAAGTGCTACTTCTGGTCGGGTGAGTGCCACATAAACAATGTTCAACACATCCATCACCATTTTGGTTTCTTCAATTTCCATGTCAGCGGCATGGATAGTCTTTTTTAAATCACTTTTTGGTAAAAGAGGATATGCCGGAAGCACTTCTCCATCTGTCAACCAAATTTCACTTGCTTTTCCTTTGTAGTTCCAATCAAAAAATGGACAAATTACAATTGGAAATTGCAGTCCTTTTGCCGCGTGAATAGTCATTACCTGAACGGCTTCAGCACCTTCGGGACTTTGTACTGCTTCGTTTCGTCCCTTATCATCAAACCATTCAACAAAACCAATTATGTTGTTACCATGTCCTTTTTCATACTGATGAATTTGCTCAAGGAAATGTAGTAGGTAGTTATTATCGTTGATGTCAAACCCTAATACCTCTATCAGGTGCTCACAGTATTCATAAAAACTGTGGAATTGTTCGTATGGAACAATCTCTTTACCTTGATTTTTTAGCCAGATAAAGATGTTGAATTGCTCTTTCTTCTCAAATAACTCTTCTTGTATATCAAATAACTGATGATATTGCTCCAAACACTTTTTTCCGTGATTTGAGTTTCCCGGATTTGCTGCTGCAGCAATCAAATTTGAAAGAAATCTGACATGCAAATCTTTGCTCACATGGAGGCTTTCTGCACTGATGATTTTTATCCCCAAATCAGTTAGATGCTGCGCAATTTTGGTTCCGTCTGATTTTGTTCTCACCAAAACACAGATGTCTTTTAAACCAAAGTTTTTAGCCAAACTTTGCCTAATTACGGAGGTTACATAGTCCAACTGAATTTGATCATCTTTGTCCTCAATCAGATTAAATTCAACATAACCTTGATGTTTTTTGATGGGATTTTGCCTGTGTTCTTTATAAATATCATGAATGTAATCTCCGTAAAGCGGTCCCAAATAATCAAAAAATGCATTGTTGAAGTCTACAATTTCAGGCGCAGATCTGTAGTTGTCTTTAAGGATTAATAATTTGCCTTCATTTTTAAAAGTGCTTTGGGCCTCTTTTAAAGACATGATATTTTCTGGGTTGTAGATGTTGTTAGGCAACTGAACAAATTGATCTACTTCACCATTTCTCCATCTGTAAATGGCTTGCTTACCGTCTCCAACTATCAGATTAAATTTCTTTTCAGAAAGTGAGTTGTGAAGTAAAGGAACAAGATTGATCCATTGTAGATGTGATGTGTCTTGGAATTCATCCAATAAAAAATGATCGTATCTAACCCCTAATCTCTCATAAATAAAGGGAACAGGTTCATCAGCAATGATTCCTGCTATTTTTTTGTAAAAATCAGAAATCAATAAAATGTTTTCTTCTTCTTTTAAATCATCTGTAATAGCTAACAGATGTTTCATCAGGGAGAGATTATTGATGTTCTTGAGCAATTCTTTTTGAAGAAGATAGTCTCCCAGCTTTTCCTCAATCATTTGTACTGCCTGATCAAAATACTTCTTTAAAAGAGGTGTGATTTCATCTACAGTTGCTGTATTGTAGCTTTTTGCATTGGCCCATGAATCTTCATTGCAATATTTATATATGGTATCTGAAGGAGCCTTAAATTCTTTGTTTTTAAGTTTTTTAAAGAAAGAAGTCACCCCTCTACTAGCTCCTTTAAAATCAGTTTCATCAAGATTTTTGGCGTGAATCAAATCAAGTGCTTCTGTCCCAATTCTTACCAAAGTATTTTCAAACTTTGCACGGTCTTCAATCAGTTTATTTTTAATCTTAATAAAGTCATCTCCGTTTAAGTCACTTAGTGCTCTAATGGCTTTTAGTGAATCTTCCTTGTAAAGTTGCCTTGAAAAATCAACCAAATCACTTTTAAAGTTCCATCCTTTGTCATCACTCAATAAATTGTCCGCATAAGCAATCATCAACTTAGTCACTTCATCATCTCTTCCAATTTGATCAAAAAGTAGGTCGGCAACATTGCTTCTAATAGTGTCTAAATCTAGTTCAACATTAAAGTCTAATGACAAGCCCAGTTCACGTGCAAAGGTTCTGATTACTTTATGGGTAAACTTGTCAATAGTCATCACAGAAAACAAGCTGTAATTGTGCAAAATTTGATTCAAGCACCTTTCAGCATTAGACATCAATTTGTCTTCTGACAATTCAAAAGTTTCCGCAAAAGACTTTAATTCTGCCCAGTCATCCTGGCTTTTATTTTGAGGAGATTTAGCTAATTGAATCAGTTTTTGAAGTACTCTTTGCTTCATTTCATTGGCAGCCTTGTTGGTAAAGGTCATTGCCAAAATCCGCCTGAATTTAGATGGATCTTCAGTGGTGAGAATAATTCTCAGATACTCTCTTACAAGCGTATAAGTTTTACCACTTCCCGCAGAAGCATTGTATATTTTAAGTGCTGATTCGATAATTGTTAAAGTGATAGATCTCCGTGTCCGTTATAATAACAACCGCTCATATCTTTAGCAACATAGTAAAGTCTTAAATTTCCTTCAACACCAGTAAAATGCTGTAAGATTGTCAAACTAAATGACCATGTTTGATCAAACGTTGCAGTATAAAGAATGTTGAGTTTTTCATCTACTAACTTCACTGTAATATTCTGTAAATTAAAGTTGTTGAAGTTAAAGTTGTATACTCCATTCCAACTAGGATTTGGGTAAGCTACAATACCAAATTCGGAACCACAATCAAAATCATAAGAATCAAAGTCAGAGAACAACTTTTTCTCTTTCCTTGTCCACTCTTCTCTACTTTTCCAATCGGTATCATCAATATTGCCTATAGTTGTTCCAAAAGAATCGGTTTCGGTAATGTCAGTAAACTTTGTTTTGCTTTTTTTACATGAGCTCAACTGCATTGCAGTTAATACGATCAATACAAGTGTAAATGGTCTTTTTAACATAACATTGGCTTTTTATCAAATTTATCAGAAAATGCTAGTATTGGGCAAATAGATTTGAATAAATATGTACTTTGGTTGAAATGATGAGAATTACCCTAATATTTTTCATTTTTCTTTCGCATTTATCAAGTGCGCAAGTTTATCCTCAAATAGGAGCAAGGTCTAATGGATTAGGAGGCGCAAGTCTGACACTAGATGATGTTTGGTCTGTGTACAATAATCCCGGAGCCTTTGGTTATTTGGATAAGTCAGGAATAGGAGCGTCTTACGAGAATAGATTTTTGCTTGCACAACTTTCAACACAGTCAATGGTGTTTGGATACCACACTGAAAAAGCAGGTAATTTCGGAATCCACTTTCAGCATTATGGTTTTGATATGTACCGAGAAATGCAAGGGGGATTGTCTTACGGAATGAAGTTTTTTGACAATTTTTCAGCAGGTGTTTCACTCAATTTTCACCGTATAGCTTTGGGGGATATTTATGGATCTAAAAATTCATTTTCAGCTGGTTTAGGTTTGATGTATGATCTCAATGAACAGTTTAGGTTTGGAATGCGCGTGTTGAACTTGAATAGAGCAAGATTGGCAGTAGATTATGATGAAAGACTTCCAACCACTTTCAGTTTGGGAGCTAGATATGCATTTAGTAAAAAGGCTTTTTGGACGTTGGATGTAGAAAAAGATTTGATTCACAAGTTAAACGTCAGATCAGGAATTGAAATTCAGGCACACGATATTTTTGCAGTTAGAATAGGGATGAATACCTATCCGTTTCAAGCATCTGTTGGCTTTGGATTAAAGTTTAAATCGCTTTACATTGACATGGCAACTAATTGGCATACTCAATTAGGAATCAGTCCGGCCGGTTCATTACATTTTTGCTTTTAGATGAAGCATTTGTTGTTCATTATATCACTTTTCATTTTCACATTGGGATGGGCTCAAAGTGAAGAAGAGAAGCAACGTATTATTGAGCAAAGAATTGAATTTATTGGCGATAATCTGGAGGATTCAGACATTGATTTGACTACCTATTTTGATGAGTTATATTACTTTTTTGATAATCCAATCAACTTAAACAATACCAATTTTGAGGAGTTAAAAAAGCTACGCTTATTGTCAGATTTACAAATCTCTTATCTGCTTAATTATTTGGATCAAAATGGACAAATGTTGACTATTTATGAGTTGAATGCGGTAGAGACCATTGACAAAACAACACTTGAAATGATCCTGCCTTTTGTCACTTTGGGGGAAATTGAAAAAGAAGACTTTAAATGGAAAAATGCTTTTAAATACTCAAAAAATGAAGTGTTTTTAAGATATGAACAAGTACTTAGCCAAAAAGCAGGATATACCGACCCTCAAAACGATTCATTAGTTGACGCAAACAAACAATATTTAGGTTCTCCTCAAAAGTATTATTTAAGATTTAGAAGCACTTATAAAGATAGGCTAAGCTATGGATTAACGGCTGAAAAAGATGCCGGTGAAGAGTTTTTTAAAGGGGCCAATAAATATGGATTTGATTTTTATTCAGCTCACTTTTTTGTCAATGATTTATGGAAGTTTAAAAAGTTGGCAGTTGGTGATTTTCAAGTAAACTTTGGTCAGGGACTTACCATGTGGTCTGGATTTGGAATAGGTAAATCTGCAGATGTGTTTAATGCCAGAAGATATGCTTACGGATTAAGACCCTATACTTCAGTTAATGAAAATCAATTCTTAAGAGGAGTTGGGGTTAATTTGGATTTGGGTGAGAAGTTGGATTTTACAGCCTTTGCTTCTTACAAAAGAATTGATGCCAATATCAATGCTGTTGATTCTACAGATATTTTTGACAACAGCTTTAGTTCATTCCAAACTTCAGGGTATCACAGAACGGTAAATGAAATGGACGATAAAGGACAAGTAGGTGAATTTATTACCGGTGGTGAGTTTGCATACAGAGGCAAGCGTTTTAGAATAGGAGTGTCATCAGTTTTCTCTTCTTACGATCAGCCTTTAAATGCCAATTTACAACCTTATAATCTCTACAAGTTTAATGGCCAACAGTTGCTGACATCAGGAATTAATTACCGTTATTATTTCAGAAAATTGTCATTTTTTGGAGAAACATCAATGTCTGACAATGTTAAGTTTGGAACCGTAAACGGAATTGCCTGGCATGCAGATCCAAAATTGGATTTATTGGTGATTTACAGAAATTACGATAAAGCTTTTCAATCACTTTATTCTAGGGCTTTTGGTGAGTCATCTGACAATTCATCAGAAAGAGGTTTGTATTTCGGAATTCAAGCTAGATTGAGCAAAAGAGTATCGGCAACTGCTTATTATGATCAATTTCAATACACAAGTTTTAAATGGTTGACAGATGATTTATCTGAAGGAAGAGAAGTTTTTGCTCAAGTAAACTTCAATATTAGCAGAAGAGCAAGTTTTTATGTGAGGTTTAGAAATAAGGTAACGGAGAGGGATACAAAAGATGATATTACCGGAATTGACGAACAAGTAAAATTAAATAAAACCAATATTAGGGTTAATTACGATCAACGTATAAATGACCGTATTTCATTGAAGTCCAGAGTAGAATGGACCAGGTTTTTATTTGATAAAGATGAGAGTAATGGTTTGTTACTATTTCAAGATTTAATATTTTCGTTTAGGAAAGTACCATTGAAACTGTACACAAGATTAGCTGTATTTGATGCAGATACCTATGATGCACGCATCTATGCATATGAAAATGATCTTTTGTATGTTTTCAGCATTCCCTCATATTACAATAGGGGGATGAGAACTTACCTAATGGCGAAATATGAAATTGGGGGCATGTTTGACATTTGGGCAAGGGTAGGTTTGTGGAACTACCAAAATGTGGAAACCATTTCTTCTGGATTAGAGGAAATTGATGGACACAATAAACTGGATCTTAAGATTCAGGTGAAAATGCGCTTTTGATGAACCTCATTAAACTCCCTAATACCGCCTATCAAAATTATTTTGATCAGACCAAGTTTAATTTAACCTGGAGGATCAATCTATTCATTTTTGGAACCAACCTGATTTTGATTCCTATCATGTATTTTTTGTCAATAGATGAGATGATAGGGTTGTTGGTTTCATCTTGTTTTGCGCTTACATATCAAATTATTTTGTACAAAACTAGAAAGTACAAAATAATTGCAATTGTCTGGGTAGTAAATGGGGTGCTTTCTATTGCAGCTTCAATACTCCTGGTGCCAACAGTTATGCATTTGACTGATCTCATTTTCATGTTCATGTCAATAACATACGCTTTCTTTATTTTGGGGAATTTGGCGGGGATATTGGTTTCTGCCGGGAACCTAATCAGTTTGACAACTTATCTTGTATTTCAGTTCAATGAGGATTTAAAGAATTTTCAGAGTATTGACAGCATAATGATTGTAAAGGCTGTTGCCATTTCAATTTATGGATTGGCCATTACAGCTTATATATTCTATACTTTCTTAAAACTCAATAAGTACGCTACAGATAAATACATTGAAGCAAATAAAGCTTTGGAAGTACAAAATGAAATAGTTGAAAAGCAAAATGCAGAGAAATCAGTAATGCTAAGAGAAATTCATCACCGCGTAAAAAACAACTTACAGGTAATAACTAGTTTATTGAGATTGCAATCGTATGAGGAGGATGAAGATGGAAAAAGCATGGCTACCTTTAATGAGGCTATTAGAAGAGTTTCAGCCATGTCTTTAATTCATGAAAAAATCTATCAATCTGAGGATCTGGCTCAACTTGATTTTCAAGATTACATACAATCTCTGATGAAAGAATTGATTGAATCATATGATATCTCTAAGGAGGTAGAACTAAATATTCAATCGCACCCATTTAATTTGTCAAATCGATATTTTGTTCCAATAGCGCTTTTGTGCAATGAGTTAATCTCAAATAGCCTTAAGCATGCTTTTGCTGAGAGAATGCAAGGGAGAATTGAGGTTGAAATTACATACGACGGCGAAAAGCAAATTAACATGAGCTATTCGGATAATGGCAACTGGAAACCGGGTGAAAGTAAATCTACCTTTGGGATGGAATTGATTGATGCTTTGGTTGATCAGCTGAACGGTACATTTGAAAGAAAAACGGATGAAGGTGGAACCCATTATCATTTTATAATGCGTGATTTAAATAAAAATTAACGATTTTAGGAGTCGGGAAGATGGAGTCTAAAGAAACAAAAGATTTAATACCTGATTGGATTAAAGATTTACAAGAGAATTCTTGGAATCTGGAGTTGATTATATCAGGTGGTGCCATTTTTTCACTTTTCCAATTGGGAGATGTATTTATAGATTACATGATGAGGTTGAAAATGACTTCGCAAATCCCGGGATCAAGTCTATTTCTCATATTAGGAACATTAGCATTGAAATTATTGACCATTGGGTTTTTGTTTCATTTATTACTCAGAACTTTTTGGTTAGGGCAGCTGTGCGTCAACTATGTTTTTCCAAATGGTGTAACTGAGAAAAAGAGCAATTATAAGTTTCCGTTTAAAGAAAAATACAAGAAAGGTGATGATTTAAGAGGACAAATAAACGGTATTGATAGGGCTTCAGGTTTGGTCATGTATATGTCTGTGTTGTCTACGCTTGTGCTTGTTGGTTTTATGTTGCTAGTAGTATTTATGCTCAGCATTCCAAGAGTATTAAATCTACCGGATTGGTATTTTGGGTTCAGTGTATGGTTGATTTTGATCTATCATTTTGATTTGTTCTTATTTGGCTTACTTAGAAAAATTCCGGTTTTATCATATGTGACGTTTCCTGTTTTTTGGTTGTTTGATAGAGTTTCGTTAAGGGTGTTTTATGAAAAATCCCTAAGAATGTTTAGCAGTAATATTTCAAAATGGAAAGTCTTTTTGGGAATGATTTTTTCAATATTTTTCGCAATGTTGTTGACTTATTCAGCTGTTTATAAAGTAATGCATTGGCCTTATTTGTTGGATGCCAGAACACATAGAATGAGCATGGCAAATGAAGACAATTGGATGAATCAATCTCATTACATGGAAGAGGTTGAAAAACATGGAAAGAAATTTTATGGGCCGGCTATACAATCAGAGATTATTAGTGATGCATACTTAGAGATTTTTGTTCCCTACAATGTTATTTATGATGACTATACAAAGGAAGATGAGTATTTATCTGATAATTTTAAGATTTATATAGATGATAGCTTGTATAAAGATGTTGTTTGGATGAATTCTTGGGCGTATGATAATGACCAAATTGGAATAAGAACTTTTATAAATATTCAACATTTAACAGCTACAATGCATAAAGTAACTGTTGATTATCCAAATGATGATCACGATTTATGGTTAAGCGCTACCATTCCTTTTTGGTTAGAAAAGTAATTAGCTGATAAACTTTAAGGCTTCCAAAATTAACTTGTCGTTCACTTCTTGATCAAACACACAGTTACCAACGCCTTCTAATAAAGAAAATTGAATCACTCCTCCTTTATTCTTTTTATCGTTGTGCATTAACTGTACAATGGGTTTGTAGTCATTGGGAGTAAGCATTGGGGCAGGGTAAATACGATCAATTGTTTCAACAATATCCTGTAACTCACTTTCAGATAACATTCCTAATTCTTTGCTGATAAATGCTTCAGCTTTCATTCCGGTTGCTACGGCATAACCGTGAAGAAGTGGTTTGTTTTGCTCCAAAAAGTATCCTTCAATTCCATGTCCAATTGTGTGACCAAAATTCAAGATTTTCCTTAAACCACTTTCTTGGTGATCTCTTTCTACAACATCCCTTTTTAATCCTACAGAATGTCTAATCAACAGTAAACGATCAGTCACATCTTTTGGATCAAAATCTTTCAATCTGGCCCAGTAATCTGCATCTGCAATTAAACCGTGTTTAAGCATTTCTGCAAAGCCTGATTTTATTTGGTTTTCAGATAAAGACTCAATATATTTTTCATCTATAAAAACATGGGCAGCATCTGCAAAAACACCAATTTGATTTTTGTATGGTCCTAGGTCAACACCTGTTTTTCCTCCTATTGATGCATCTACCTGTGCTAATAAAGTTGTAGGGATGTTGATGAACTTCATGCCTCTTTTAAATAAAGAAGCTACAAAACCTCCAAGATCCGTAATTACTCCGCCACCAAAGTTGATGATCAAATCGCCTCTTCCTATCTCATATTCAGATAAGGCAGACCAAATTTGAACACATATATCCAGCGTTTTGTGAACTTCACCGGTTGGAATTTGAATAATTTCTGCATTTGAAAGCTCTTCAAAATTGGTGATTAGGTCTTCAATCCAAATATCATGAATTTGCTCATCCGTGATAATTACTTTCTTTGATCCTGAAAATTCTTTAGCCAAAACATCTTGAAAAACAGACTTTTCAATCGGACCAAAATGAATGGTTGAAGTGTTGTATGTAATTACATCAAGCATATAACAAAGCTAGTTATTTTAACCGTCCAATATTCCATGAAAAATATCAGTTTTTTCCTGTAAAAATTTTAGCACCTTTGCACCCATGGTTTCGTTTGATGATACTAAAGTTGCCTTTGCAAGCAAATCGGATAAAGAGCTGCAATGGGCATATCGTTTGTTTAAGATGATTTCAAAACCCTGGTTGGTTAAACTGGGGAATATTGGTCAAAATGTGGCCTTTGCCATTCATCTGCCTATTAAAGGTTTGATTAAAAAAACCATTTTCAGACAATTTTGTGGTGGTGAAACTATTGATGATTGCGACAACCAAATTGCTGCATTGAATAAATACAATATAGGAACCATCCTGGATTATTCTGTAGAAGGAATGGAAGCAGAAAAAGATTTGGATGCCACCAAAGATGAAATTATTGCAACTATCAAAAAAGCGAAAGACAATGATGCTATTCCTTTTGCTGTATTCAAAGTAACGGGAATTTGCAGAACCAAATTGTTGGAAAAAGCCAATCCGGGTGAAGATAAATTGAATGATGCTGAAAAGGCAGAATGGGATAGAGTGAAAGGTAGAGTAGAGGAAATTTGCAAAACCGGTCATGAATTAGATGTTCCGGTATTTATTGACGCAGAGGATAGCTGGTTTCAAGATGGGATAGATCGTCTGGCGGATGAAATGATGGCTAAATACAATAAGCAAAAAGCTATTATTTACAATACTCTTCAAATGTATCGTCATGATAGGCTTGAGTTTTTAAAGAAAAGTCATCAAACTGCGGTTGAAAAAGATTTTGTTTTAGGAATCAAACTGGTTCGTGGCGCTTACATGGAAAAAGAAGGTCAACGGGCCATGGATAAAGGTTATCCTACACCTATACAAAAAGACAAAGCAACAACAGATTTGGACTTTAATGCCGCTTTAAAATTCATGTGTGAGAACTTAGATCGCGTATGGTTTTGCGCAGGAACTCATAATGAGTACAGTTCAAAATATCTAACTGATTTGATGTCTGAAATGGGGATTGATAAAAGTGATAAACGCATTTATTTCGCTCAGCTTTTAGGAATGAGTGACCACATTTCATACAACCTTGCACATAGCGGATATAATGTTGCTAAATACGTTCCTTACGGTCCTGTTAAAAAGGTAATGCCTTATTTAGTAAGACGTGCACAAGAAAATACTTCAGTTGCAGGTCAAACAGGTAGAGAGCTAGCCCTAATCATCCGTGAAAGAAATCGCAGAAAAGGAAAAGAAGAGTATCAGCCGGTTGGGTAACTGGAGGTATGAGTGATAAAGGTCTGTACTGAGCCTAGTCGAAGTGAGAAAGTGAATTTAAGGTTAGTATTGATCCTGTTAGAATTGAGGGATGATGCAAGACTTGTTCAATCAGGCGGGCCCTACTGAATTCGAACCAATATTTTTAGGTTGGTTAAAATGTCTGGAGTGATTTATTTATTTTAGTCAAGATTTGATTACCCAAAACAAAATATCTGACTACCGCTACTTCTTCAATGGTATGGAGAAAGACAATGAAGTCTCAGGAAATGGGAATTCTTATGACTTTGGTGCAAAGCTGTATAATCCTAGAGTTGGAAGGTGGTTGAGTAGGGATCCAATGGAAAAAAAATATGCAGGAATAAGTCCATACATATTTGCTGCTAGTAATCCAGTATTTTATATTGATTTTGATGGACGGGACATTGTTCCTAGTCATACGATTACCTATACTCATCATGTAGGAGAAACCAAAATAGAAAGTATTCATGATCTTGGAGAAACAGGGGTTCAATCATTTAAATTTACAGCTGGAAAAAACGGGAAAGTTGGGACTTTGGAGGTGAATATTGGAATTAAGTTAAACTGGAATTTTAAGGGGAATTATAACCCTGAAGAAGTGCCAGATTTGGAAAATGATTTTAATAAATCAAATCCTGGACTTCACACTGCAGTAAAAACTCATGAATTAAATCATTTATCTAACCTAAGATATGCCTTAATGAGAAAAGATTATTCATTTAAACTACCAAATGGAACTAAAATAAAAGGAGCTTTGGATCAAGTGTTTCAGGATTTTTATGATTATCAGATTTCAGAAAGAAGTAATTACATAGATTTTTTAAATGAAGAAATTAAAAATGGTAAACTTGATAAAAAAACTGCTCTAGAAAAATTAGAAGTATATATAAATAAACAAAATGATAGATTATAAATCTTTTTCTGTAGATATGGCTGGTCAAATTCATTCAAAATCTAATGAAAACTGGGAGTCAAAAACAACTGTAAAAGAAAATGGAGATGTTTTGGAAGGAGAAGAAGCAGAAACAATAGATTGTACAATCGAAGAGTTAAATAACAAAGGTGATAAACAAGCAGCCCAATATCAAAAAGGTAAAAAGTAAATGGAGTTTCCAATCAATAAGGTTAAAATTTGTACAGTTATACTGTTATTGTTTGTATCCTGTAGAGGTTCTCAAACAAAAACAAGATTAATATCGGAGGAAAATTTTGAAGATAGTTTAAATGTTGATGTCAGTAACAATGAAGAAAACATTTTGAAGTTTACCAAACCTTTTGTTGATTCTTTAAATAAACATGTTGAAGGTAACTTGCCTTATTTTCTCTATGATAAAAATTTTGACCTGAGGGATAGCATTATTTACAATTTTTATAGTGCGAAGGATCAATTTTACTCGTTGCGAGTTGAGATTTTCAAAAGAGTTAACAATTTGAAAGTACTAAATAAGATTGCAAATGAACAAACTCTAAGCAATAAGTCTTGTTATAAAGAAATTCATGAAGTACCTAGCGATCAGTATTCTAACTCTGAATTAGCAGAACTTAGATTAAAGGAGATGAATTCTGGAGATGATTTACTCTTACAACTGGGACTCACGCCTAGCCCATACGTTAGTAAAATTTCATATGACAGTTTATCAATAGAAAGAAAAAGTTTGTAGCTTCTCTCATTTTCCTCTGACCTCCTCAACCCACTCCGCAGTAGTTGTACTGCTGCGGCAAAACAAACTCTCCTCTCGCGCTCGTCTGTGACGAGTGCGCAACCTAGTTGGAGAAGAATTTGAATTTGAAGGAAAAAATACCACTAGTAAAATAATGAATAATGTAATGTTGGATGTACATGTCACAGTTGATGGAAAGAAAGTCTCAGAGTTCAGAAATAAAGATGATATGTCCGGTGTTGATCAGTTAACGGAAGGTCAAGTACAAAAAGTAATCAGTGCTATTGACGAGGGTAAAATCAATGGAGAAGCAATGTATGATAACTAACTAAATAATTCAGATATGTTTAGACGAAAAAAATTACTCCTTTCAATAGCAGTGTTGATATCTTTTAATGGGAATTCACAAAAAGAAGACACCTTAGATTGTCATATTTTTTATACCGATTCATTATCTAATAAAATTATTTATTCTTCCACAGAAAAAAAACCTGTTCCGTTGATTGGAAATGACGGATTATTTGAATCATTTCGTGAAAATTTAAATTTTGACCAAGATTTGTTGAGAGAAATGGGGGTAGGCGACTTGAAAGCAGTAATAAGACTTTATATTAATGAAAAAGGTGAAGTATTTGAATCATCTATTGAAAAAGAAATAGAGGGTACGAATATTGCCAGACAAATGATAGAAATAGGAAAAGAGATAATGTGGAGTCCTGGTATGTGCAATAACATTGCGGTATCAACTTTTATAATAATTCCACTAGAATTGAATCTATAAAATTGCAAATTAATCTAAAAATTAATTTCCCATTGAGGAATTTCACTTTTAAACCAATCAAATTCAGGTTTTGTGAAATTAATGCAAAGGTAATTCAAACATTCGAAATTATGGTTGTGATTTAATTGAACTATTATTTCTTAAAAAGCCAATAATCCAGATTAAACACAAACTGTTGATTTTATCCATTTAAAATTACTTTGGTGGAAATCAAATCATGTTTTTAAATTAGACAATTTATTTTTCCTTCTCTAATACTTTATACTCTTAATATTAATGATTTTAGTACTGCTACAAAAAGTTGCGAAAACATTATTTTGACCGACCAAAGTAATGTTTTTTGGAGCTGGAATAGCCTTTGAATATTTATAGGAGCAGGAAATTTTTAACCAGTAAATTGTTGAATTATCTGAACCATTAAAAGAGTTTCCTTTATGAAATAATGTTCTTTTTAATTTATCAGGGAGGTTTACATAAAAATTTTCAATTTGCTCACTACAATCATCTTTTTTCATTTCTTCAATAGTTAAAGATTTTCCTTCAGACAATTTGATAAACTTTTGAAAGTCATTTTGATTCCCTAGTAATACTGGGGATGAAATGAACCTTGCGTTTAAAGGTACTATCAAGTAACCCTCGATTTGCTCATACTTTTCTTTTTGACAATTTTGATAAAGAAAAGTATAAGAAACATTGATCATACCCAATAGAAATATTAATGTTAGAAACATTATATTTTTTAAAATTGATTTAATTTCCACTTTCGACTTTTATTTTTTGCGGAGTTCCCATTTTATTGTTGTTAGTTTCCTCAGTTAATGTTGTAGTCATTTCAGGATCTCTTGGATCTGGAGCTGCTGTTCCAGTTGTTTCAAAACCAGGTTTATCTACATAATAATTCAATGAATATGTTCCTGATTCAAGGCTGCCACACAAGCTAGCTACATCAATGTAATGTTGTGTTACAAATTTAGATAATCCCCTTGGGTTGGTGGTGCCTGAATATAAAGATAAACAAGTTTTCCAAGCTGCGAAGCAGTACAACTACTTCGCAGCTTGGGATGAAGCACCCATCAATACAACCTCGGAAAGTAATAAACCACCTGAAAATCCAGAACAAAACTCAAATTCAATTATTATATTAAAGGAATGGTACTGTATCTAATTATACTATTAAGCTTCCAATTACAATCGGAATCTATTGAAAACATAATGAATAATGATAGTTTGGATTATGAGGTCTTCAAAATCAAAGGGGATGATAGTTCAGAAGTAGATGTCGTCAGTTCATCACAACATATTATAAAAATGGACATTCTAAAATCAGATAGTCTTAAATTGGCTAATATGAGTTATACCAAATGGGAAAGTTATCTTAAAAATAACCAAACTTCTTGGAACGCTAATCTTATCCTTTATTGGCTGTATAAAAAAGATGGAGTTTGGTTTTTCTATGATGGAGTTAAGTCAAATTGGTACCAGAACCAAATGAAAGGGGAAGTTGAAGATTGGTTATTTTTTTTAAGGAAGTTAAAAATTGAATAAGTAAGCAGATGAGATTTTTTATCTTTTGAAAATTTGAATAACGATACATTCTGACAGCCACTTCATAGCTGGAGGATGGAAACAAATTGTTAAGGTTTTATCAATGAATGATAATATAATGCAGAATCTGATTGTAATTTCAGTCGCTTTAAATCTGTCTCGTTTAATTTGTTTAATCTACGATAATAGTATTTACTTCGTTCTTTGATATAATTCTGCAGTTGAATTATGTAGTTATATGAGATAATAAAAGAGGGGTGGGATGAGTCCCAGTCTTGATTTGGTACAATTCTATTTATTTTTTTCACTTTTGGATCCAGAACGTATGAAATCTTTCCACCTTTCATGAGATGGGTAGGACTGTTAAAGCTTTCTAAACCATTGTCAATAAAATTTTGACTAAATTCATTGTATTTGTGGCATACATAGGCTGATTTATTACATGAGTAAAACATTAATGTAGCTAATAAAATATTTACAGTAATAATTTTTTTTCGGTTGAACTTTAATTTTTAGCATTCTTTCTTTCCTTTCTTTTGGCTTTTCTTCTTTTTTTTTCTTTTCTCCAAAATCAACTCTCCTCTCCCACAAACTCTTCGGAAAAATTCACCAAATAAACTTTTTCACTGGCTCTTGTAATAGCCGTATACAACCAGCGCATGTATTCTTCGCTCCACATGTCATCTGTAAAATATCCCTGATCTATAAATACAACAGGCCATTGTCCACCTTGTGATTTATGCACAGTAACGGCATATCCAAATTTTACTTGTAAAGCTTGAAAATAGGGGTTTTCCATTACTTTTTTATTGCGCATTCTCTTGTTACGCTCGTAAGGATATTCTTCTGAAGCGATCCGATAAAAAAGTTCTTTTAACTGATCTCTGGGAACATTGGCACTTTCTGTATGAATGGCCTTTGTCATTATTTTTAGCTCCTGTTCTTCCATGTTGGGATAATCCAGAAAATTAGCCAGTACCTGAACAAATTCCCATCCAAAAACTTCTTCTCTTTTGACAATTTTATTCACTTTGATGAGCTCACCATTGGCTACAAATCCAGCTTCTGACTTAGGGTCCAACCAAAAATAATTGTTGTGAACCACCATCAATACATCTCCTGCATTTATATCATCTTCTTGCCATAAAATACGCAGTCTTATTTGCTGATTGAATTGATTAGCTCTTTTATTCGATCGGGTGACAATCATTACGTTTTCTTGTCCATAATTGTCAAATGCCCATTCAATGGTTTCTTGTAGTTCATATCCATTTAAGGCAATGGCGTCCTTTTTATTGGTGTTCAGTCTTGGAACTTCTCCCGTAAATTCTCTCAACTGTAGCGAAATGTCCAAAACACCTGATTGAGAAGTTTGTCTTACAACATCTTTTAATTCAGAAGTAATGATGTCAAAAGAGTATTGTTGTTGCAAAAATTTCGGATCTAGTGCCGGACTTGTATCCATTCCAACAGGAGGTAACTGTCCTTTATCTCCAACAAATATTAATTTACAGTTGTCTGCTGAATAAACGTATTCAAATAAATCCTCTAAAAGATCTCTTGGTGAAAAAGAGTTGGGATCTGTAATACCTGAAAATGTTGAAACCATTGAGGCTTCATCTACTATAAAAATGGTGTTGGTTCTCTTGTTTTGACCCAATTTAAAATGCGGATTCCCATCTCCAGCCGAATTAATAAAGTAAATAGATCGGTGAATAGTATGTGCTCTTTTGCCACTATAATTGGATAATACTTTGGCTGCTCTTCCGGTTGGAGCCATTAAATACGACTTAATTTTAAAATCACTTAAGGTATTTACAAAGGTTGAAATCAAGGTGGTTTTACCGGTTCCGGCGAATCCACTCAACAAAAAAACTTCGAATTGTTTGTCAGAAGTAATGAAATCTGTAAGCCGATCTATGGCCACATTTTGATCATTTGTTGGATCTACCGTTAAATTTTTGGCAAATTGTTGTCGAAAAGAGAGTTTGTCTAGCTTATTTTTCAAGGTTGTACGGATCGTTGATTTAAATATGTAAAAAATATATTGACTGACAGAAAGCACATAAAAAAAAATTGTAGTTTTGTTCGGAAAGTTAAATGCTAATAAATCTAAAGAATGAGCGGACTTGATATAGTAGATGACGTTTTTTACATGTTCAAACGTTACTTTTTCCCTACACTGTTTTTTACAATAGGGTTGTATGGTCTTATTGAAGGAATGACGGCCGAAACATTAATGTTGAGCAATGGTGAACCGGTAATCGTAGATGGTCAACCGGTTGTAATTGAACAAAGTAACTTGTTTAAGTATGGTTCATTACTAGTGTTAGTAGGATCAATTGTTTGGTTCTTATACTTGTTAGGATTGATCAAATCTATGATAGGATATGTGATCATGGGAGTTATGTTGATCGGTGCTGTTTATGTATTAATGCAAGATTACAAAGTAGTTGATAAGCAAGTAACTTATAACAACATGTATGATGAGCGTGATTTAGAGATCAAAACACGTATCATGGATATAAAAGCAGCAGAGTTGGCTTATAAAGATGCCAATGGAACATATACAAACAGCTTTGAGGATCTGTCTAACTTCGTTAAGACTGGTACAACAATGGAGATCAAAAAAGACGGAGCTGTTCCTGAAAGAAAAATCACTACTGAAGAAAGAGATATTATTTACGGAGACAATCGTCCTATCGATAAATTGATGACAGAGCAAGAAGCTGCAATTATCGCTAAGATGAATGGTGGAAAAATTGATGATGGAAATGGGAATTGGAATACATTTATTAGAGATACCAACTACGTTTCTGTAATGCAGGCAATCTTCAACTCTGAAAGATTCTTAGATAGTAGAAGTAAAATTGGAGGACAAATTGCTTTCCACCCAGATTCAATGCAATATGTGCCTTTTACTAGAGAATTAACTATTCTGGATACAGGTTCAGTAACTAAAATTGATATCGTAGTGCCTACATTGTTTATCTCAATGACACACCCTATGGCTAACAAAGAAGGTGAATTCATTGAGTATACAGTTGGTTCATTATCTGACAACCACTTGAGAGATAGTTGGAGCGATTAGTCTCATTTTAGCTTATGGCAATTAGAAAAGAGGATGCTTATCAACATGCTTTATGCATGGATTTTCAAGAAGATAAGTTCTCCTATGCTATTCTTGATACTTCATCTAAAAAGATTGTAGCTGAACAAACTCACACTGTAGATAATTATAGTCGTGACGGTATTTCACCTATGTTAGGTGAAGAATTGTTTGGCTTTGATTTTGGGTCTTTTATTGCTACTGCAGGTGGAGATAGAAATACACTAATTCCGGTAGATCTTTTCAATAATTCAAAGGCAGATGAGATCTTTAAACTGAATTATTCTGATCCAATTGATAATCTTGATTACAACAGAATTCCTGAATTAGGAATTGTCAACATTTATGAGATGCCTTTATGGATCAAGTCTATGTTAGTAATCAAGTTTCCGAGAGTAAAAATTGTGCATCCTTCTACTGTATTGCTAAAAGGTGTTTTTGACCGCGACAATTGGAGAGGTAGAATTCATATCTATGTAAATCAGGGGAGTTTTTATCTTTTGATTACAGAAAAAAATAAGTTGCAATACTTCAACCGTTTTGACAGAACCAATTTGGCTGATATGATTTACCACACACTTTTTGTATTAGAACAAAAAGAGATGGATCCGGCCAAGATGAACGTTTCAGTTTATGGGGTTCCCGCAAACTGGGAGTCAAAAGCTGAGTTTCAAACTTATTTCAAAAATCCAATAGAAGTCTCAGAATCATCTGAATTGGGGCAACACTTTATTTTGACTAATCAGCTGCTTTGCGTATAGTTAGCGGAAAATATAAAGGAAGAAGGATTGATCCGCCTAAAAAATTCCCATCACGTCCAACAACTGATATGGCCAAAGAAGGGCTATTTAATATCCTTACTAATCAAATTGATTGGGAAGATGTTAAGGTATTAGATTTGTTTGCAGGTACAGGTAATGTAAGTGTGGAGTTTTTATCCAGGGGCGCAAAATCTGTTTTAAGCGTAGATAAACATCCTATTTGCATCAAACATCTAAATGCTTTACAAGAAACTTTTGCAGATGAAAACTGGATGATTCTTAGAAAAGATGTATTTCAGCTAATAGATAATGCGCAACAGAAGTTTGACCTTATTTTTGCAGATCCGCCTTTTAATTTGAAGGGATTAAATCAGCTTCCGGATTTGATTTTGAAAAGTGGTTTGTTAGATCAGGGAGGCATTATAGTTATAGAACATGGTCAAGAAGTTAGCTTTGAAGAACATCCTAATTTGACAGATTCCAGAAAGTATGGAGGAGTTTTCTTCAGTTTTTTTAGTTGATAAGACTTTTACCTATTAAGCTTAACTTCCTTAAAATCTCGTAATTTTGAATAAAATTAGCCATTTAATTGGCGTTAAATGAATTATTGTGGAACGAATTGGTGTATTTCCCGGGTCATTTGATCCATTTACTAAAGGACATGAAGATATCGTAAGAAGATTTATTCCTTTGTTTGATAAGATCATTATTGCTATTGGTGAAAACAGTAGTAAAAAGTATATGTTCTCTTTAGAAAGTAGGGAAAAACATATCAAAGCGCTTTTTGCAGATGCACCAATAGTTGAGGTTGAAATCTATCATAAATTGACGGTAGAGTTTTGTAAAGAAAAAAAGGCCCAGTATTTGCTTAGAGGTATTAGAAATGCAACAGACGCAGATTATGAGAGGTCAATTGCTCAAATGAATTTTGACATTTCGGGTATTGAGACTTTGTTTTTAATGTGTGATCCATCTTTGGCCCCAATTAATTCATCAATCGTTAGAGAAATTAAAAAGAACAATGGAGACATTTCTCCTTTTGTAACTAATGATGAGCTCTTGATTATAAATTAAAACCAAGAAGCTGAATAAACAGACCGAAACAAAATGTACAGATTTTTAACAGCCATATCAGCCTTAATCATTGTTGTTAATAGCAATGCACAAGACTACCAAATTGAGGGTTTTGCACCTGATTTTGTTGGAGAGAAAGTTACACTGTATACTTATCAGGATTACATAACAATGGAAAAAATCAAATTGGCAGAAGGAGAAGTGAGTCCTGCTGATAGTTTGTTTCATCTTGATTTAAATATCGGTACAACTATTAAAGGTTTGATAGAAGTTGGTAGAACAGAGGCGCCCATTTATTTAGCACCTAAATCTTCCTATGCAGTATATTTTCCAAAACCCGAGGAGCAAGTTATAAGCTTTCAAAATTCAAGAACAGATATCATGTTTTTTGGTTTGGATTCTACGGATATAAACTACAGAATTCTGCAATATCATATGTGGTTTGATGAGTTTGTTGCTTACAATGAATCAGCCATTGCCAGAGGACAGTTTTTAGCTTATTTGGATACTTTTAGTATTTATGCTGCAGATGCATATAAAGATGTTGAGGATGAATATTTTATTACTTATGTGAGATACAATATTGCCGAGCTTCAGCAAACTGTCGGAGGATCTAGTAGATCAAATCTTAGACTGAATACTTTTTTAACCTATTTACAACCATTTCCTGTGTACTATGAAAATGATCAGTACATGAAGTTTTTTAAAGGCTTTTATTCAAGAAGATTTGCTGATTTCCCACCATTGATTGAGGATAAAGTGAACGAGGCAATCGCTGAAGCTAGTCCTACACATTTAATGCAAGCTTTAAAACAAGATTTGTTTTTGAGTAACCCTGAAGTGAGGGAATTAGTGATGGTGGATAAATTGGGTAAGCAATTCTATGAAAGACCTGATCAAAAAAGAAACATTTTAATCATTTTAGATTCAGTAATTGAACATGCGAAGTATCCTGTTAATTCGACTATTGCTGCTAATGTGCAAAATTTCATTACCAATTTAGAACCGGGATTTCCTGCTCCATATATTTCACTAAAGCCGATTGATGCTGAAGAGGAAAACATAACCTGGCGCAAGTATGAAGGTAAGTTTGTGTACTTCAATTTCTTTGAAACATGGAATGATCAAGCCAAAGTGGATATGAAAATCATTCAGGGCTTAAAAACGAAATATGGTGATTACATTTCTTTTTTAACAGTTTGTACCAACGAGAAAAAGGCTGATTTTGATGCTTATTTAAAAGCAAATCCAGAGTTTGACTGGGATATTGTATACATTGGAAAGGATTCAGAATTGAAAAGTGATTTTAGAGTGACAAACGTTCCGGCCTATTATTTAATTGATCAGTCAGGATTTATAGCTATGGCTCCGGCACCAACACCTTCGCCAGATGCTGAGTATGAATCTATTGACCAAACATTTTTCTTTATCAAAAAGGCTCTAATGCCTAAAGATGGAAAACGTGTAGGAGAACCTTAATATCTCAAAAAAAATTGCAATATTAGAGGAATCAAATCTAGTACATGCAAGCCTTCAAATACTTTTCTATCCTAAAACATGACAACTTTAGCTTGTTGTATATGGGAGAATTTGATGATGATCTGACAGGTTTGTTGATGGACATCCAGGAAACAAGTAGTGATGAAGGAAGGGGAACTAAAAAAAGAGTTTCTTACTTAATTGCAGAGTGTTTTCAAAATATCATTAGACATACAGATGACAGTGGAGATGAAGGAGAGATAGATCACAAGATGTTTATGATGCGTAACGTCTTTGGAACGCATTACATTGCAACTGTAAATCCCGTAAAAAATGAGAATATTGATTCGTTGAGGTCATCTTTGGATCATTTGAAGTCATTGAGTGCGGATGATATTAAAAGAATCTATCTTGAATCACTTTCAAATAACACCTTGAGTGAGAAAGGAGGAGGAGGTCTGGGCTTGATAGAAATGGCTAGAAAAACCAAGAATCCACCTCAATACCATTTCAGTAAAATTAACGAAGAGGTATCTAATTTCTTTATGCAGTTAGTTATGGGAGGTGAGGTGCAGTTTGACAGTCAATTAGAGTTAGATAGTACCGTTGATTTATATACTGAACTGGTAAAGGACGATATCATCATGTTGAGAAAAGGAGATTTTTCTCAAGAAACAATATTGCCTTTGTTTAAGTTATTTGAGTCTAACTTGCACCTAAAACAAGAGGATTTAGTTTTTAAGAAAAAAAGTCTTTACATCTTGATTGAGTTGTTGCAAAACATGAATAGACATGGTGTTGAGATCAAAGGAATAAAAGAGGGCATATTTACTGTTTCTCTAACTGATGGCGTATATACCATGGAAACGGGTAACTTCATTAGAAAAGATAAAGTTGAAAAACTCAAAGGACATTTAAGTTCTTTACAAGGTTTGGATAAAAAAGAACTCTCAAGAAGATATAAAGAAAAGCTTTTGGATAATTCAGTTACTGAGGATCAGGGAGCTGGAATTGGAATTATTGAGATGTTTAGGCAAAGTGATGGCGAAATTTTATTTACATTTGAAGAAGTAGATGATGAATTGTATTTCTTCACGCTACGGGCTAAACTATAACCACTAACAAACTACTATGTCAGAAAACCTTTTGTTAAAGGAAACAGAAGATACTCCTGAAGTTGTTTTTGACAAGGAGGCGGGTCTTTTTTCTATCAAAGGGAGATCCTATCCGGAGAATCCACGTGAGTTTTATCAACCAATAGCTCAATGGTTAAAAGACTATGGTCAACAACCAAATAGTACCACCAATTTTGAAGTAGATTTAGAGTATATCAATTCAGGATCTGTTAAAGAAATCTTTAGTTTGCTTTACCTTGTTGAAGATATTAGTGAATCTGGGCATGAAGCCAAAATTATCTGGAAGTATAAAGAAGGAGATGAGCTAATGCATCAAAAAGGATTAGAGTTTAGTGATTATTTAGATGTTCCGGTTGAATTACATCCTCATTCTTAATTAACCAACTTTTACTCCTATTACTAGCATGTCATCTATTTGATGAGTACTGCCTTTCCAGTCATTTATAGCACGTTCTACGCTTTCCTTTTGATCATTCATTGATTGATCCTTGATGCTTACCAATAGATCTTTAAATCTGCTGATATTGAACTTTTCATTTTTAGTTCCACCAAATTGATCCATGTATCCATCAGAAAACATGTAAATATTGGCTTTGTCTTCAATCTTAATTTTCTCTTCTTTAAAATCGAAAGAAGTCTTTTTCTTTCTTGATATGACACCACCAATTCCACGGTAATTAGCATTTACTTCCATTATTTCATTGCCTTGAACAATATATAACGGATTCATGGCTCCTGCAAAAGTTAATGTTTTGGAGTTTTTATCAAGTGTGCATATAGATAAATCCATACCATCTTGTGCGGCAGCTTCATCATGTTCTTGATTAAGAGATTCTACAATTCCCTGATGAAGTTTGTTCAAAATTTCAGCAGGTGAAGTGATTTTTTTCTCCTTAACAATTTGATTCATTAATGTATTTCCAATCAAAGACATAAAGGCTCCAGGAACTCCATGGCCTGTGCAGTCTACTGCTGCCATTACTACTTTTCCATCAACTTCTGCAAACCAATAAAAGTCACCACTTACTACGTCAAGCGGTTGATAAAAAACAAATGAATTAGGTAACATGGCGTGAATTTGAGCTTCAGTTAGTAGCACAGATCTTTGGATTCTTTCTGCATAATTAATACTTGCTCTAATTTTACGGTTTCGTTTTTCTAGTTCAAAATTGCTTCTCTTTTTCTCCTTAATTGATCTAATAAGGATGAATACAAAACCTCCCAGAATTAATAGTAATCCAATCAAGGCGAACAAAAACTTTCTTTGAGCAGATAGTTTACCTTCTTGTTCATCAATATATGCTTTAGCTGCTTCCAATTCTTTTTCCGCTGCAATCAAAAGTTCTTCTCTTGCTTGAATCAACATAAAGTCTTCTTCAGTAACAGCGATCAACTTATCTTTTTCTAATTGATCCCAGGCGTCAGATAATTCTTTTTTTCTGTTATCAAAATCCTCATTAGTTAGATTTCCCCAGGCATTTACATCTGTCAATTTAGAAGATGGTAGTACCGTTAATTTCTTTTGTCCTGTTGTAGTAACTTCTTCTACTTCCTCTACACTGTTGTTTGTAACATTATGATTGGGCGTATGAACGTTGTTAGTATTGTTTGGAGTTTCCTCTACTATTTCAACAGATTCAGGAGTTTTATTTAGTCCCTTGTTTTTAGCAACAGATGACTTAACCAAATTCATTGGAGCGTTGTCCTCTATTTCTTTAAATAATCTGTCTTTTTTGTCAAACTCTGTAAGTCTAGTTTTGAATTCTCTGGCAGATTCATCAAAGTAAACGGTTGCAAATACAGTTCCCTGATCAATGGGCTTGTCAGATTCATTTTCGTTGAGAAGAAACTCTAGATTTTTTAAAATCAATCCTGTAGCTTTCATCTCGTCATCAACGTTCCTAACGTCTAGTTTGATGCTTGATGTTCCGTATCCGGATTTGCTATAGGTAATTGTATAAGTATTTCCTAAAAGAAGGTATAAGCCAAAATTTCCACCATTATCTGTTTTTGCAGATTCTGAAACACTTCCTCCTTTAGCTTTGACAGAAGCTCCACTCAAGCTTCCCTGAATTTGGATCTTTTCTTTCTTAAAAATTCCTGTCAAATCTAAACTGTATCCCATTACAGTTCCTTCAACATAAACATGATCTGCCTTACGTTGACCCAAGACAAACAGTGGCATTAACAACAATAGTGTGATTAAATATTTCATAGCTTCCCCAATTACCTGAAATAAATATACTTATAACAAAGCCGTGAAGATATAAATAATCGATCAATCACTGCTTAAATTGGGTCATACTCATAAAATAAAGGGAAGAATGAACCTAAAAAATTAATTGAAAGCATTTTCGATATAAGGCCAGAATATAAAACCTGCAATTATTATAGATAAAATAGCAACTAGTAAAACTGCACCTGCAGCCATATCCTTTGAACGTTTAGCCAATTCACTTTGCTCTGGTGAGGCCTTGTCAACTACTTTTTCAATGGCACTGTTGAATATTTCTGCCGTAAATACCAAGAAGATACAACTGGTTATCCACATCCATTCATATCTGCTGATTTCAAAGTAAAATCCAGCAAAACACACTACTACTGTCGCTAACAAATGAACAATGGCATTTGGCGTGTCCTTGAAAAAAAATAAGATCCCACTAAAAGCGTACTTAAAACTCTTGATGGTTTCCTTGATTGAAAATTTCATTTCTTGGCTTTAATATCAACATTATCTTACCGGCAATCCCTAGTCCTATTAACGTACCGGAAATGCCTGTGGCAATTAGCATTCCTAAATTAGTGACATTGCGTATTAATACTATCGTCACAACTATTAAAAATACAAACATCCAGTAAATGAAGATCTCTTTGAATTTAAATTGATGAGCACTTAAGTTCTTTAAATCAAATACTGTAAAAACAATAGCAAGAGCACCGATCAACGAAGAGATATATTGGGCGCATGTATAGTTTGAAAAAGTATATCCTAAAACAGAAGAACTTTCACGTAAAAAAGGAATGAGTTCAACAAAGTATCTATTGGCGTGCGTAAAGCTATCCCAAAACAGATGCGAGCAAACTCCTATTAAGGCTGAAATTATTATTGTCAGATAGTACTTTTTGAATCTTGTTAACCAATCAAAATTGTAATAATTGTTCAACTGTTTTTTAAAAGGGATAGGTGTGTATTTTATCAATGCATCTCTAATAAATAGATGAAATACAAAGCAAAGCAATATGGCCAAAGGTAAATCGTAGTAGAACATACCTGAGATTGTATGACCATGCCTCTGAATCATCCGCATGTTAATGAAATATTCAAAATCGGGAGCCATACTTCCTGCAACTAAAGCTGTGGCAGAGATGTATTTTTTATTGATTTTAGTCAATGGTAATATTATGGCGGGATGTGAAAATGTAAATGGCATAAGGTTATAGTTTATAAGGTGATTGAAGAAAATAATTCAGTACTTCCCAGGGCTGTGTCCATAAATTACTGATGATGAAAGTGAATATCAGAACAAAGGCACTACCGGCAAATACAATTGATAAATTTGGTTTGCGATTTGTGTAATCTCGGTTGAATAAATCTGCTATTGTGATAAGTAAAAAGAACACTGGAGTGGCCACAAAAAATCCAATGAATGGAAAAAATGCGGCCCAAAGTATTAAGCTTAGTTTGTAAGTAGCAAATAAGCTCATGAATATTAGAATTCCGTGAAAAAATGATAAAATGTGTCTTGTAATTCCTGAAAGAGGTTTGAAGTATTTTTTGATAAAAAATGCAATAGCACTTATTATTGTTAACCATTGAAAAACATAGTATCCTGTTTTAAGAGGGAAGATGTTAAAATGTTCAAGCTGCGAATTGAATCCAAAGCAACTAAATAGTACAATGCTCAGTAGAATTTCTATTGTGAACTGTACTTTCCAATAGCCTTTAATTTCTCTGTTTTTGGGAAAAAATCCCATGATTAACCAGATAAGGACAAAAAGTAATATGGCCAGGTGCAAAAGTACAATCATAAGATATGTGAAGCCCATAGTTCTAGTTTTTCAATTTTGTGTCTTTTGATGCGTTTCTGAATTTCTTCCAGTGGATTTTGAAGTTCTTGTAGCAAATTCAGTTTGTGAATGGGGTGCAGTTTTTTACCAAATTGAAATCTTGAATTAAAATATTTCAGGTATTCGGGTAATAGAAGTGAACAAATAACTACGGTTGAATACAGATAAACACTTCTTTTTCCGTTTCCCATTAATAGAAATTGCATGCCTACCTCTTCTTTCACAGTAGTTCCGGTTCCGGTTATGACGTGATACACATCATGTGATTCTAATTTGTCAATCAATTCAATCTTATTGGTGATTAAAAATTGACTCACAGCATACCCTAATGTATTATCGTCAAACTGTTGTAAATCAGTTGATTTTAATCCCCATGCCTTCACCTTTCGTTTAAAAATAAAGGCATAAGGTTTCTTACTCAGCTCAAATAAGCCGGCACAAATTCTTTCTCTAAGTTTCATTTTAGTGGATGTTAAATTTTACTTTTTCTAGTTCTTTATTGAGTTTGTAGTCACTAAGATTAGTTGACAGCCAGCTTAGATTTTCTTTGTTGTCTTCAAGTCGATATATGAGATCAGGTAATTCTTCTGAAATTTCCAGGAGTATAAAGTCTGGGACATTATTGTATTTTTTATGCGCTTGAAGAATGGTGTAATATGAGTCGGGACCCAGGTTTTTGAGGTATAAATAGTCTATTTTATCTGCCGGTAAATGTGTGGTGTTGTAATTTGAAATTGTTCGATCCCAATTAAAGACAAGTAAAACTGATAAGGTCATTGAAAAAGCTAAACTTCCAGTTTTAAATAAAAACCAGAAACTCTTTTTGTATTTCACTTTGTAAATAGTGATGACAATACCTATAACTGCTAATATCAGATAGATGAAAACACCTATACGTAAATAGGTCAATCCCCATGTATCTACGTAAATGTAGTTTTTAGTAATTGTGGTAAAAACCATTAATAAATTCTGAATCAACCAAGCATAAGTGAGTGCTTTAATAAATCCTTTTCCGCTTTCATTAAGATGCCCTCTGAATAAATAAACAATGACAAGGATTACCAATACTATTGAAGTGATTAAAGCATAAATTCCCTGATGAACAATTTGAGATAAATTACTGTCTCTGTTAGGATCATTGATGCCGTTGAACAAAAATTCAAAATCCAGAATGTTGTAAAGCAGCAGCATGAGGTTAAGGCTTACCAATAAGGTCGTTGCCAATTTTTTCTCATTTTCCTGACCTAGAAAGTTTTGAATTTTGTCTTTATACGAAGGTTTAACGGTTTCACTTAGATTATTCTCAAAAGTGGTGAAATCATCACTGGTTTGGAAGTAAAAGAATCCATAAAACAAGAAGGAAAGTAGTGCAAGGAACATTAAAAATCCCCAGGAAATCCAGTCGAGATTAATGAATTTAGTGAGTTCATAAAACTGTTCATCTGCTGCCTGATATAGTTTTAAAAACACTATAATCACAATGAGTGGAACAACAATCAACAAAAGATTTGTTACCCATTTGCTTTTGTTTTTAGGTTGTTGAAAAAAGTGATTGATTGACTTAAAATAGTTCTGAATACCAAATAATGAAGAATGAATGGTATGCAAGTACGACATGGGTATAGATATTCTGGTATTGGCACTTACAGCTGCAAAAATGGAGAATGAAATAATGAATGATAAAACGGCCGTCATTGTTGGGTTCACGAAAACGCCAATAGCTGTAGTGAGCCACAAGGCACTTACCATCCACCAGTATTGATTTTTAAAGTTCTTGTACTTCAGCATGCCAAATAGTGGAATGCTAATAGCGGCAATAAGTAATGCATTTAAACCAAAATACTCTTTGTAAAAAAAGAAATCAATGGTCAGTATCCAGGCAAAGAATAACAATGAATGCTTTCCTGTGTTGGCGATTTTTAAGTTTTGGGTGTTTTCAGTTAATATTTCCATATTTTTATTTAAAAGCACTTTGAAAAACAAAGTATAGGGTTAAAAAAATATTACATTCCTTTTAGCAGCTTTTCAAGAGCGTTGATGTGTTCTTGAAATGCTTTGCGTCCAGAGGGAGTTGTTTTATAACTTGTGTTTGTTTTTTTTCCAACGAATCTTTTTCTCACTTCTATATATTCTAGTTTTTCAAGACCACTGATATGAGAAGCGAGGTTACCGTCAGTAAGGTCTAATTTTTCTTTAATCACTTTATAGTCTACCCAGTCATTGACCATTAATATGGACATGATACCAAGTCTTACACGACTTTCAAATGCTTTATTTAAACCGTCAATTTTACTCAACTGCTTTATTTTTTATAGTCGTATTTAAAGTACATGATGATTCCGTATAGAATATGTAAAACTCCGAATCCTAGTGCCCATCCGGGTAGTACCCAGGCGGGTTTAAACACCAAAATTACCCCTAACAGCATTTCGCTCAAAGCTAGGTATTTTATATCTACATGCACATACTTACTGGCATTCAACAATGACATTCCATAAAAGATTAAGGTTGCCGGAGGAATTAAATAATACAATTGCGGAACATTAGTAGCCTGATAGTACAATCCAAGTGTAAACAATCCACCAAAAGATAATGGAATCATCAAGCTCAATAATAATCTCCAGCTAACAGGGGAAACGAGTTTTTCGCCATTCTTTTTTGCTTTAATAGCGGTTATCAGTAAGCCTCCACCAACAGCTAAAATTAACATAGCTGCAGCTATTCCAATTAACTTCATTTCTAAAGCCTTAGCTGCTTCATCATACTTTCCTATGGCATAATAGTGCAATTGCTTCTGGATAAATTTTTCAATAAGCAAATGAGCTCCAAAAGCTCCGGCAAGAGCCACTATACCTGCAAAAACACCAGATAGCCCACTCAGGGATAAAAACTTTGAGGAATTTTCCATCATTTTGCGGATTTCCTGTAGATCTTCTATTGGATTTGTATTCTTCATAAGAAAGCACTTTGAAAAACAAAGTTATAATTAAAACAATACAATGCAAGAAAAAAAAAGCTTATTAACATTTTTTTAGAATGAGATGATAAAAGTTAAGAAACGCAGTAGGTTATTTTTTGTCCTTCTTGTTTTCAGGGAAATAGTACCTGATATCGGCAGTTAAGAAGCTACCTCTAATATTGTCAATTGAAACTAATGGATTAGAGATGTGCTCATATGACATTGCGAAAGTCATTATTGGAATAAAAGGCAAATGATAAGCTCCACCAAAGTAAAAAGTTCCTTTAGATTTTGTTCTGCATTCAAAACCTACGTTGGCTAAAGCAGCTCCTTGTACTTTTGATCTGTAAGCACCTTCTTGCTGAAAATTTTCATTGAGTGAGATGGGGTAGGTGGTTTGAACATCAGATGGGAACATAGTCATGGCAGCACCCAAAGCGGTGTTCATGTACCACATGTCAGACAACCGAATGAACACTAAAAATTTTGCGGGTAATGAATAGCTAACAACTCTAACATCACCAGTTGCGGTATAGCCACTATCAATGTGAGCAAAATTGAGATCGTAATTTCGTTGCGTAAACCCTAAGCCAGTTTCAACGGCTAATTTGTCATTTATTCCAATTCTGATCAACATGCTTGCTGCGTGTCCATATTTTTGTTTAACTGTAGACTCAAAGGGAGATTGATTAAATTCTTGCTCATAAAAACCTATTAGTCTATTTGGGATGACCGGTTTGTATTGTAATCCAAACAAGGTTTCACCCTTTTGCCCAATTGAGGCAAATGACATTAACAAACTAAATACAATTAAATGAAAGGTCTTCATAGAACGAATGTACTTTAATCTTGCTGAATTTTCTCGGTCTCTTCTTTCAACTTGTTCATATTTTTTACATATCCAATTAAGCCTAAAGTGACTAGAGAAGCAGTTAAAATCACCAACGCATATCTCAGAAATTTATTCTTTATCATTGGATCTCTGTGTTTAGCAGCAACTGCATAATTCGCCTGCATGGCTTGTTTAAAGTCACTTTTATCTACACCAAAAAGATAAACTTGCCCTTGTTTGGCTTCTTCAGTACCTCGTTCAAACCAAATGTTTCTTTTTTCTAATTCAGTTTGAAACATGTCTGCCTCTTCTTCTGAACCAAAAGCAAATACTCTGAATCTTTCCTGTTCAGGGTGTTTTCGGTAATTAACCAGTCCTAATGTTCCTATTCTAGCACCCATTCAGTAAAATATTCAATTGGTTTTCTGTGTCCTTTTGGCCATTCGTAATCTGGTTTTGGATAGCCAACGTAGAACAATGCAAGACATTTATCTTCTTTATCTAGCCCTAAAAATTCATTCATTTCAGCTGTGTAAATCAAGCCGGGAGAAGCCCAGAAACTTCCCAATCCCCAAGCGGTACAAGTCAAATACATGTTTTGAATGGCACAAGCAACGGCTTCAATCTCTTCCAGTTCTTTAATTTTGCTCTCAGGATCCTTTTTGTAAGAAACAGCTATTACAGCACCAGCCATCATAGGTCTGTTTTTAAGTTTGTTAAACTTCATCTCTTTGAAGTCGTCCCCTTTAAATTTATCTGCATAAAGATTAGACAAGAAATCGCTCAACTTTTGTCGACCTTCTTCCATAAAAACTTTAAAACTCCACGGCTGAGTTGAACCATGATTAGGGGCCCAAATAGCGTTATTCAAAATTCTTTCAATCTGCTCCTTGTGAACTTTTCTATCTGAGTAAAACTCAGGATAAACAGTTCTTCGGTCTTTAATAACGTCTGTGATTTCTGATAAATTATACTTCATACAACTAAATTGAAGTACAAATTTAGCCAATATTTGACTTAAAAATCTTTTAAGGCTTGATATACTTGATGCAAAGGAATCCCCATAACACTGTAGAAACTTCCTTCTAAATGATCAATTCCGATATAACCTAACCACTCTTGGCATCCATATGAACCTGCTTTATCAAATGGTTGGTATTTGTCTACATAATAAGCAATTTCTACATCAGAAAAATGAGCAAATGTCACTTTTGTATGATTAGAAAAAACAACTTCTTTGTTAAGGGATTGTATGCAAACACCTGTAACAACTGTATGCGTTTGCCCTGATAACTTTCTTAACATTTGCAGAGAATGATCTCTGTCCATTGGTTTTTCTAAAATAGTATCTCCTAAAATCACTACTGTGTCAGATGTAATGAGAATATCATTGTCATTTAATTCATCTTTGAAAGCTTCTGCTTTAAGTTTGGAAAGATATTCGGGAACTTTTTCGTTTTCTAAATCATCAGGATAAATCTCCTCAACGTCTTTTGTTCTGATTTCAAAATCAATATCTAACCCTTGTAAAAGTTGCTGTCTTCTGGGAGATTTTGAAGCCAGAATTATGTTTTTATTCGCCAGGTTGTTTAACATGCTACAAAAATAAAGGACTTACCATTCCAAATAACATGGCTAGCTTTAAAAGATTGGATGAAATTAAATATCTGCTTCTTGAGTTGGCAGTTAATAAAATGCCGAAAGATATCAAGCAAATAACTGCAGAAAGAACAACAAATAACACAAACCAACTGATGTTGATGAACAAACTTCCCTTTGAATTATTAATGATTTCATCTAAACTATTAGTGGAAAACAAATTATTAAGGCTAATGATATCATAGATGTAGAAAGCCATTAATGCCAATAGCGGAATCAACATTAAAATTAAAATTGTTTTGGTTGTTTTGATACCTAAAGAAATAGGTACTGTCCTGGCAGATAAATGCATGTCTCCTCTTATGTCTGCCATGTCTTTGATGATTTCACGCATCAAGTTTATTACAAAGGCAATTGTGGCAATAATTACAACCACTTTAACCACAAAAAATGAATCTATTTCAATGTACATGGTTTGTCCATTTTCAAGAAATCGAAAGTAGAATGCTTTAAGCGGGAAATTATAAATCATTACATAGATAGGTACGATCCCTACTAAAAGGGCTACTAGTATATTGCCTACAAAGATTCTCCTTTTGTACAAAGCTGAGTAAAACCAAAGAAAGTTAATCGTTATAAAGGCAATTAATGCAACCCACATATTACTATGTATCCAGGCCAAATATGTTGCAATAAATAAGCCGACTGAATTAAAAATCCAGTTCCAAACAATTGCCCAACGTCTTTTAATGTGCTTTTCAACGACCATTTTTTCAGGTTTATTAACCCTGTCTGCTTTAATGTCAAAATAGTCATTGATAATATTGCCAGCCCCAGCTATCAACACCACAGATATAATCAGCAAGAAAAAGTCCAAATTGAAATTATTACTTGCTAAGAAACCTGAGCTCTCTGATTGAGCCGATAAACTATGAAATTGAGGAACAAATTCCTTATTATTTCCATGAGTAGCAATAAAAGATTGGATAATACACATTGTTACTGCAATAACCATAAGGTTACCAGACCGAATAAGTCGGAGAAAGTGTAGCAGTAACATGATGTTTATTTTTAATCGCTAGTTTTCCAACACAATGTAAACTGTTCTACGATTTTGTTGGTGAGCGTCTTTCTTAGCTTTATCTGTTGGCAAAGCATTAATCCATTCTTCAGTTCTTTTTACTTCATTACCACTTGCATCTGTAAAAGTAGATGGTCTGGTTTCTCCATATCCTTTATGGGTTAACTGTTTAGCATCTACTCCTTGTTGAACAAGGTAATTGTACACAGATTTAGCACGGCCTTGAGATAAAGTCATGTTGTGCGCGTCATCACCTTGTGAATCCGTGTGACCCTGTAACTCAATTTTCATTTTAGGATTCGCTTTAAGAAATGCTGCAAATGCATTCAATTCTAAAAATGACTCAGGACGTAATTTGTCTGAATCCAAATCAAAGAATACGTTGGCCAAAGCAATTTCTCCACTTGTAGGTTGAGACAAAGGAGTAAGCGGAACATCCATGTGATATGGCTCTTCAGAGTTCTCTGGAACTACCAAATCAAAGTTCACAGTGTATGGATGGTAGCCTTCTTTATTAACGAAAAGAGCATATTTCTTATTAATTGGTAATGAAACCAAGAATGAACCATCCATTGGATCAGAATATGATCTCACAACTTCTTCACCGGTTTCAAGATCTTTCAAACTGAATTCTGCACCTAATTTTTTTCTACTTACTATATCAAATACAGTTCCTGTCATGTATATAGTTTTGGTAGGTCTTACAGTTTCCGGTAATACAAACTGATAAAGGTCAAGACTTCCTAAACCTCCCGGTCTGTCAGAAGCAAACACGGCCAATTTACCATCAGCAAATACCAATAATGAGTTTTCATCATGATGTGTGTTGATTGGGTAGCCCAGATTCACGGGATCACTCCAGCTTCCATCCGGTTGAAGTTGTGTCATGTATAAGTCATATCCTCCCATTCCAATATGCCCGTTTGATGAGAAGTAAAGCGTTTTACCATCAGGGTGAATCAAACATGAAGATTCAGAGTATTTTGTATTGATGTTATCCGGCAATTTTTCAGCTTCACCCCAGCTTCCATCTTCCTGCAACTTTGACATGTAAATGTCTCCATTTCTTTGCGCTCTTCCTCCTGTTCCTCTAATTTGTCCACGAATAAAATAAAGTGTTTTTCCGTCAGATGATAGTGATGGTTGAGTTTCCCAGTGTTTAGTGTTTACCATTCCCGGTAAATTGATTGGGTCTAACCACTTTGTTCCCACTTTTTGAGTAATGAATAAGTCGCAGCTACCATAACCTCTTCTGTTTCCACCATATCCAACTCTCTCTACTGCACAACCGACAAAAATCAATGTTTTACCATCAGGAGCAAATGTTGGTGCACCCTCGTTAAATGAGGTATTGATATTGGTTGGCATTGGCTCACCTGTTTTCCAATAACCATTGTCATTTTCACTTATAAAGAAATCTTCTTGCCATTGACCTGTTCTTTCGTTTGTTACTCTTCTTGTAAAAAGTAGATTGTTTTGATCAACCGTAAGCGTAGGAAAGTATTCAGGATCATATGTATTGACACCAGAACCTACATTTACCGGGTCAAAAGGCACAGGGTTTTTCATTGCTTCAATAGCGAACTCACTGTTTAGAATAATCCATTGATTTTCTTGTTTCATATCATCCGGAGCCGTACGATAAGTAGCATATTTTTGAGCGTGCTCTAATGCTTCTTTATACATTCCATTAGCAAATTCCAGATTGGCTAAATCGTAATAAACATAACCGGTGGAAGTAGTGAAAGTAGGAATTGCAATCAAAGTATGATATGCTTGAATAGCAGCTTCAGGATCTCCACCACGCATGCTGTATTCTGCTTTTAAGATATACGCATCAGTAAAATTTGGGTCCTTTGCAATGGCTTTGTCAAAGTAGTTGATAGCGTCTGAAAAATCTAGTCTACCATTTTGATCTATCGGAGCATTGTGAGCTGCATCCATTCCTGCCTCTACTAATTTGATAGCTTTTTTGTTTTTGGTGTTCCATTTTCCAGGTTGTGCCATGCTACAAGAAGCGATCAAGGCAACAAATAAAATTGTAAGTAAATTCTTCATCCGATTTTCTTATGGAATATCCATGAACTTATGAGTTTGCAAGGATATTTTCCAGTTATTATTCTTTTTAACGTAATCTATCATCAAGGGTAACATCTGATTTAGCTTATCCCATTCAGCTTGCAGGTATAATTTGCAATCAGTTGCTACTTTTTCCCTTAACTCTTCAGCCCATTGAAAGTCATGTTTGTTAAATATAATCATTTTTAACTCCTGCGCTAAAGGGTAAATTTCGTCAAGTGGCTGTTTAAATTTTTTGGGTGAAAGACAAACCCAATCTATTTCGCCAGTTAGTTTATATGCTCCAGAGGTCTCAATGGCTATTTCAATTTGATGCTCTTTTAAAGCAGCAGTTAGGTCTTTCAAATCATACATTGCAGGTTCTCCTCCTGTAATAACTACAAAATCTGTACCTGAAGCCAAAACCCTGTTTACGATTTCTTGAATTTCCACCTCAGGATGGGCATTTTTATCCCAGGATTCTTTAACATCACACCATACACATCCCACATCACAGCCTGCTAACCTTATAAAATATGCAGGTCTTCCTGTGTGATAACCTTCGCCTTGAAGCGAATAAAAATCTTCCATTAAAGGAATTTTACTCATCCTTTACTTTATTTAAGTCACGTACATCAAATTCAATCATACCATCTTTTCTACTTTGAAAAATGGTATCAAAATTCTTATTCCAAATAATGTCCTGAGCGATATATGATTTTCTAGCTCTTGTTCTTTCTGCGTATACTTCATCATATCCATGAACAAGTACTAAGAACTCCGGTTGCATATTGATAATTTCTTCTTTGCTCTTCATCCAGAAAGGGCTGTCTTCATCTATTTTGTGCACTAGCGTCCATGTTAATGCCAATATTTCAATATGAGGAATGGTAAGGTTTAATCTGTAAAATTTTCTTTCAGATTGGCCATTTTCATGAGCAATTGTAAACATGCAAATGATTTTTGCCTCTACGTCTTGCAAAACAACATCTCTTAGATTGGTTAGTTTGAATTTAAAACTATGGCCATCTTCAAATTTCGAGTAAACAAAATTGTCAGCAAACATCAGTTTGGATTGTGGTCTTGAAAAACGACCATAAAGTAACCCAGTGGCCAATGCAAAAGTCATAAATCCCACAAAGGCTTCAATTGCCGCAATAGATTGAGTTGCCACTCCAAGCGGAGACAATGTTCCATATCCTACCGTTGTAAAGGTTTGAATTGAAAAGAAAAAAGCCTGAAAAAATACAGGACCATTTTTAGGATCAATCCCAGCAATGTTATCAAAGCCTACTAAAAGATAAATGAAAGTAAAAAGTATGTTTATTAGGATATATGAAGAGAACAGAATCAAGAAGAACCTTGTCCATGAAATTTCCAATAGATATTTAAAGACATCCTTGAAACCTCTTCTTGCTCCCTTTCTTTCTACATTATAGCTTCCATCCGCATTGATCATTCGCTTGACATTTTTGTCAAACTGAGTTCCAATTCCCGGATCTTTAATTTCTGTTGGCATCTTTTAAATCTTGTGTAACTTAATGAGTAGTTGTCATTGTTTCAGGAACACAAATTATAAAATCAGCCGATTCGTAATAAGCCTTTTCCAGCTCATCTGTACTTTCTTGTGATACAGTAGAAATAGTGATGATTTTATCTTCATTAACTTCCTTTTTTAAGTAATGAATAATTCCTTCGTGGAAGTCAGAATGATAAGCTCCGTTAAAGTGAAGAAATACATTTCTATTGCTGTAATTTTTTAGAATAAAATGGGCCATAGTTGCATCTTTCAAAGCTTGAGCTGTTGCAATATTTACACCACCATGACTGCCAAATTCATGAATCATTTTTCTATAACAATTTACTGTAGAGTCAAATTTGAAATTATCTAATGGTGCAATGTACTGAAGCGCTGTGTTTGATAATGTTTTAAGCGAATCAATTCCTTGTTTATAAGCCATTGACGCATATCTTCTTGGAACGTTTGTAGCTACAAAATATAAACCTTGAGCTTTGGCGAATTCCATTAAAGGTTTATAATCGGTATCATAATTGGGCCACAATCTTACCTCATCTTGAAAACTAGAAGCTGAGATTTTTCCCTGTAAATATTCATCTATAATATATTGATTGTCTGCTTCAAACATTTCTGCTCCCAACACCAATCTGCTTTTGTGTTTGTTGTATAATTTTTTTGTCACTTCAAATTGAAGCCAATGAGAAATAGGGTTGTTGTGTAGCTCCCCAAAAAAGACAAATTTCTTGTCTTCTAACTCTTTCATCATTTTAAAGAAATCTACTTTTTTACCATCTGAAGTGTAGATTACGTATGCGTCCAAATCTTTAGCTTTAACAGAAATGGTGCTAAATGCAATTAAGAGAAATGCTATTATCTTATTCATCATATTCAAAAATAGCCAATTTGAAAGAATTTTAACAACAGACTATTCAAAGATCAGATCAAAAAGATTGAAAATTCGATTGTTATTGAAAGTGAAGAAAACAATAGTTGGAAAGATAACCCATATTGAGAGTAGTCTCCACAAAGAAAATCTCAGGTTAGGTCTTTTGAAAATAATCAATATCAAGGGTACAAAAAAGATGATGTGTAGAATAGGAAAAGCTCCATAAACTGAATTTACAGAAGTGGTTTGATAAACCTCCTTATTTATAAAGTTTTCATACTTATGCATTCTTCTGTTGGAGTGAGAATCAGGGTTGAATGGAGGCATTGGTTCAGCCAATACACTAATGGTTCTCATATCATTAAACAGGTAGCTATATTCTGTTCTAATCGGTCGGTATCCTCTTCCTTCAATCCAAAAGTCCTCATTGTCTACATGAAACATTTCTTTGTTTAATGAAACTATGCGATCTCTATAATCTAAAATAACCCTATCATCACCTGCCGGAATGGATTTGTGTTGACCATCAAGAAAATAATCACAAATCAATAAAGTTGACCATAAAGCTGAATAAACGGCAAAAAATTGGAAAACTCTCCAGGTCCATCCAAAGGCTATTTTTCTATAGTATTCCTTATCCTTTTTTTCTTCTTTGGCTTGATATTGTCTCCAACGTTCTTTGGCCAAAGCTACCTTTTCTGCAAAGATTTCTTCCTTGGTTTTAGGCTTATAGGTGGTGTGATTACTTTTAACTTTTCGTTGTCCGGTAAGAACTTCGTAAGCTTCAGTTATTTTGATGAATTGATAGTGAGCATCAGCAGAATCATTTCTATCAGGATGATATTTAAGTGCTTGTTTACGATATGCGCGCTTGATGGCACCTTGATCATTGGTAGGATTTATTCCCAGTACTCGAAAATATTTCTCTTTGCCAATCATCCGTAACAATAAATACCAAAAAATGATAAAGTAACTAGAAGACGAAAATAATTATAAAATGATTGAAAGTAGGGAAGGATAGGGGATAAAAAAAACCGGCTCCTTTGAGGGAACCGGTTTTCATTAATAACAGAATAATTAATTTATTTTACTTGATCAACAACCGCTTTAAAAGCGTCAGGGTGATTCATTGCAAGGTCTGCAAGCACTTTTCTGTTTAAAGTGATTCCTTTTGCGTGAACTTTCCCCATGAATTGAGAATAACTCATTCCGTGTTGTCTAGCACCAGCGTTAATACGCTGAATCCATATAGATCTAAATGATCTTTTCTTTTGTTTTCTTCCTTCGTATGCGTAAAGTAAACCTTTCTCAACAGCATTTTTAGATACTGTCCATACGTTTTTTCTTCTTCCGAAGTAGCCTTTCGCAAGTTTCATTGTTTTTTTTCTTCTTGCTCTTGCCGCTACTACATTTACTGATCTTGGCATAATTTTAATTTTTTTGGTATGAAGTGAACACTGCGAATGAACCGTGATTCTTAGTTACTCAATACCGGGTTTAATAATTTAACCTTCTCTTTAATAAAAACTCAAAGAGGATTAGAATCTTTTAGGTAACTGAACTTTTACGTTTGGCTCATCAGCTGTATGAACCAATGTTGCTTTAGTTAAGTTTGCCTTTCTCTTCTTTGATTTTTTTGTTAAGATGTGGCTCTTGAAAGCGTGTTTACGCTTAATCTTCCCAGATCCAGTTACTTTGAATCTCTTCTTAGCACTGGATTTCGTCTTCATCTTTGGCATCTTGTGTCTGTTTTAATTCAACAATTATGTTGAAGTTTATCTGTTATTAATGACTCCTTCGGAGTTTTTTACTTTTTCTTAGGGTTGATCATCATGATCATTTTCTTACCCTCTAATTTTGGCAGTTGTTCTACTGAACCGTATTCTTCCAACTCTTGAGCAAATTTCAATAATAAAATTTCTCCTCTGTCTTTAAATACAATACTTCTTCCTTTGAAGAAAACGTATGCCTTAACTTTAGCTCCGTCCTTTAAAAAAGACTGCGCGTGTTTAAGTTTGAACTTAAAATCGTGATCTTCAGTGTTAGGACCCATGCGAATCTCCTTTATAACAACTTTAGACTGTTTAGATTTTAGTTCTTTCTTTTTCTTCTTTTGTTCGAACAGAAACTTCTTATAGTCAATAATTTTACAAACCGGTGGATCTGCATTTGGAGAGATTTCAACCAAGTCTAATTCAGCTTCTTCTGCTTTTCTTAAAGCATCTTTTACGTTCATAACCTCAGCACCTCCGTCCCATACAACGCGTACTTTTGGAGCTGTAATTCTCTCGTTAACTTTATGAGCCTCTTCTTGTTTTCTATAAGGCCCGCGGTTATTTTTTCTTTTTATTGCTATAACTGTTCCTCCTTTCCTAAAACCATTGATCGTTAAATCAATGCGTATTATTGGTTAAGTTCTTTTTCAATTTCTTTGCGAATGTAAGATTCAAAATTTTCAAGGGACATAGAACCTAAGTCACCTTCTCCTTGTACTCTGACACTCACTTCGTTAGCGGCAGCTTCTTTCTCTCCAACAATCAGCATAAAAGGGATTTTATTCACCTCGTTATCTCTGATTTTCTTCCCAACTTTCTCGTTTCTGCTGTCAACGAATCCGCGAATATCGTAATTATTTAAGAATTTTAAAACTTTTTCTGCGTAATCATTAAATTTTTCAGACACAGGCAATATCGCTATTTGATCTGTAGTTAACCAAAGCGGAAATTTACCTCCACAATGTTCAATCAATAATGCGACAAATCTCTCCATAGAGCCAAAAGGAGCTCTGTGAATCATAACCGGTCTGTGCTTTTCGTTATCCGCTCCTGCGTATTCTAATTCAAATCGTTCAGGTAAATTGTAGTCAACCTGAATGGTTCCAAGTTGCCATTCTCTGTTTAAAGCATCTCTGACCATGAAATCTAATTTAGGGCCATAAAAGGCTGCCTCTCCATATTCTACAACAGTGTCGAGTCCTTTTTCAGCAGCTGCTTCAATGATCGCACTTTCTGCTTTTTCCCAGTTTTCATCAGATCCAATATATTTTTCAGGATTTTCAGGATCTCTTAAAGATATCTGCGCCTTAAAGTTCTGGAAATCTAGAATTTTAAAAATGTAAAGAACAATGTCTATTACTTTTTTAAACTCATCTTTTACCTGATCAGGTGTACAAAATAAGTGAGCATCATCTTGAGTAAATCCTCTCACCCTTGTCAGACCATGTAATTCTCCAGATTGCTCATAACGATATACTGTTCCAAATTCAGCAAATCTAATAGGAAGATCTTTGTAAGATCTAGGTTCAGATTTGTACATCTCACAGTGGTGAGGACAGTTCATTGGTTTAAGCAAAAACTCTTCTCCTTCATGAGGTGTTTGAATTGGTCTAAACGAGTCTTCACCGTACTTGGCATAATGTCCAGAAGTAACGTAAAGATCTTTGTGTCCAATATGTGGGCTGATTACCGGTAAATAACCGGCATCTTTTTGCACTTTTTTAAGAAATTGCTCTAGTCTCTCTCTTAATTGAGCTCCTTTAGGTAGCCATAACGGTAAACCCATTCCAACTTTTTGAGAAAAAGTAAAAAGCCCTAATTCTTTACCTAATTTTCTATGGTCTCTTTTCTTTGCTTCTTCAAGCATTTCAAGATACTCAGTTAGCTCTTTTTGTTTAGGAAAGGTAATTCCGTAAATCCTGGTTAATTGTTGACGATTTTCATCTCCTCTCCAGTAAGCTCCAGCAATTGACATTAATTTAATTGCTTTGATATGTCCGGTATTTGGGATGTGAGGTCCTCTACACAAATCGGTAAAATTACCTTGAGTGTAAAATGTGATGTCCCCATCATTTAAACCATCAATTAATTCTAATTTATATTCGTCACCTTTTTCAGTGAAATATTTAATTGCATCAGCTTTTGAAATCTCCTGACGGATGTACTCATTTTTTTGAGAAGCCAGGTCTTTCATTTTCTTTTCAATCTTTGGTAGATCTTCATCTGTAATATGATGTCCACCTAAATCAATATCATAGTAAAACCCGTTTTCAATTGGAGGACCAATAGCCAATTTTGTGCCTGGATATAAAGCCTCAATTGCTTCTGCCATAAGGTGTGCAGAAGAGTGCCACATGGTTGATTTTCCGCCTTTGTCATTCCATGTTAATAGCTTTAGTTCGCTTTTCTCAGGTAATGGACGCATTGAATCAATGACTTCACCATTTACTTCTGCGGCAAGTACATTTCTGGCCAATCCTTCACTAATACTCATAGCAACATCAAGGGCAGTAGTGCCATTTTCATATTCTCTTACTGAGCCGTCAGGCAATTTTACTTCAATCATGCTTTTAAATTATGCTTGCAAAATTAATACTTTAAAATCTTCAGTTGAATTTTGTCCATAAAAAAACCCTGACAAAGTGATTTGTCAGGGTTTCAAGTACTTTTTTATATTCTAGTTCTTGTATCCCATAACAAGTATCACCGCACCTCTTTCTTCCATGGTCGGTTTTTTGTTTTCTGCTCCGGGAATTCCAGGGATTTCATAGTCAACAAAAACTCTTTTCAATCTAGCCGCACCTTTTTTCTTAGTTTGGTAGATATCATTTAATTCATCTGATTCTACTAATAGGTTGCTTCCTTGTACACCAGAAACTTCTTTTAGTAAAACACGGTCTGTATTTGTTTTATCCTCATCAAATATTTTAATTGTAACATCATTTGCTAATGATTTACCATTAAATGAGAATCTGTAATCTGTATTGTTGAATAAGTAAATCTCAACTTCTTTTACTTGTTTATATGTTTTGAAATTGAAATAAGTCACTTTTGAACCATCATATCTAAATGGTTTCAATGCTTTTTTAGCCTCTTCTTTTTGAGAAGCAATGTTCTCTTTAAACTCGGTTAAGTTGGATGCTGTTTGAGCAATTACGAGACCGAACCCAATAATTGCTAAACCTGTTAATAACTTCTTCATAAGGTAATGGTTTTAACCGTTAATAATTTTTGCTCTTAAGTCCTTAATAAGTACTCCTAGTTGGTTGTATTCTGTGTCATTCAAAATAAGTTCGTCTGCAGTTTCATCCTCATAGTAGGCAACAACTGAGTCAAACGAATCAAAAGTTGATTGTACTTTTTCAAGGTCTGCTACTAACCATCCAAGTTCCATGCCATCATTTTTAGGATCCTTCAATCCCTTGATAATATTGTTTAAGATAGCCATTTGTTCAGTCATTTGAGCACCTAAACCATCCTTTTGTCCATTGTTTTCATAATCATAAACCCCAAGGTACATTCCCTCTGTCCAAGCTCCGGCAAAGTGAATAGCTGAATTGTGTTGCATGTTATTTTCTTCCATGAACTCTTCAGTTCTCTCATGGATATCAATCATCAAAATCTCAATTGAATCTTTGTTTTCCATGTTAAGGTCAAAACGATCCATTAAATCCTGATTTTCAAACACAGATTCCATTCCGATTTCACCTGCTAATTCAGTAATTACTTTTAAGTATTTTCTACCTTCATTTGCTTGCTCGTTTAATACACAATAAGCCATGTCAGCAGAATAAACTCCAAAGTTTAACATCTGTTTTAATTCATCAGTATAGTTGTCAACATTGTCAACACTATTAGTAATTCCTGCATTGTACTCTAAACCTGATTTTTTAAAGATACTTGCTACTTGTAATGGAGAAGGTAAATGGTAGTCAATTTCTGGTGACTCATCAAATAAGTCAACATCAATATCTTCAGTTAAAGAAGTGTCTACGTCCATCACGTCCTCCGGCTCAGAGTTTCCACATGATTCCAAAAACAAGCTGAAACTGAAAGCCGCAGCAGATAATATCAAAACAGATTTTCTCATTTCTTGTAGGTTTAATTAGGCGACTAAAATAGTAAAATGATTTTAAACCTATTGGTTTTAGTGTTGTTTTTTAATGCTATATCATTAAAAATATTACATTTAGTCTTGAATCCCCTTTTGACCTCCAAATTTTTATTGCTTAAAATCGGTATTATGAAACACTTATTTACCATTGCTTTTGTGCTTATTGTTGGAATTTGTAATGCACAGTTGTGGTTTGACGTTGGAGCAAAAGCGGGAATTGGAGCGGGATTTCCAATGAACAAAACTTTAAATGATGATAGCAGACTCAATATTGGAGTAGGAATGAACTACTTTTTCGGTGGAAAAGTAGGGATTAACTTTGGTGAGTATGTAGGCTTAACTTGTGATGTAGACTACGGAAAGTATAATTTTGGATTTAATCAATCAGAAATTCCCGGATTTACTTCAACTGAATCATATAAATACAAGTTTGGATACAACGCACTTGGTGTAATGCCAATGTTTAGATTCACTAAAGAGATGTCATATCTTGAAATTGGACCACAATTTTTATTTGCCAGTAACCAGTACATTGAGGACGAAGCAGGAAGTGGTGTTTCACCTACTGCTGAGGAGTTGATAGATTCAAGAATGACAGGTGTCACTTTTGGATTTGGTGCTCACATGATTGGAAATGAGATTATTTCTCTGATGATGGGCTTAAGATTTAACTACGTTTTTTCCGGAATAACCTCAGATACGTATGAGGCAACAAATTATCCATTTAGTAACTATTATGACATTACTTCGGCTAATAAAACATCACCAATTAATGCTCAAATAGTTCTTGAAGTTAATTATTCATTAGGATACATTGCCAGAAGTACAACTTCTTGTGGTAAACGTGCGGCCTTCTTAACTTTTTAAACACTTTAGCAACATCAATTGAGGGGTTAAAAGAGTTATTTTCCTCAAAATCATATATTTATCGATTGAACCTTTCGATATAAAATTGATTTTGTGATGAATTTCCCGCTCATCTTTAAGTTACTCATACCAATAATAATTGGTGTGGTTGTTCATTTTTATACCGGGTTTTCATTATCTATTTGGTTTATAGTAGCCGAACTGTTCGCTTTGTTTTTGTTGTCCCTACCTATTTTGTCAAAAAGTAAAAAAGGCAATCTGGTGTTTGGAGTCTTATTGACGTTATTCGCTTTTACCCTTGGAGGATTCGTTGCCCAAGTACACGATAGTTCAGTTAATCCTAATTATTTTGCGAACAAGTCAGCAGATACATATTTGGTTCAGGTGATTGAAATGCCTGAGGAAAAGGCAAAATCTGTTAAATGCGTGGTAGATGTTTTACAAGTTGGTAATGAACAGGTGTCCGGTAAAAGTCTATTGTATTTTCAAAAAAGTGATCGTTCTCAAAAATTGAAATATGGTGATTTGATAACTGTCAAAACCAATTTTCAAGAAATCAAATCAAATGGTAATCCAAAAGAGTTTGATTACGCCAGGTATTTGAGAATTCATAATATTCATGAGCAAGGATATGTTAAAGAGGATAACTGGGGGCTGAAAGGCAATGATGCAAATCCATTCTTATCTGCCATTTTTAGTTGGCGTCAAAATTTGAGTGAGTTGATTAACGATTCTGGTATGTCTCCTAAAAACGCTATGGTTGCAAATGCATTGCTTTTAGGTCAAAAAGAGTATTTAGATAAAGATGTTTTAAGGTCCTATTCCAGTGCCGGAGCTATGCATGTACTAGCAGTGAGTGGTTTGCATGTGGGAATTGTGATGCTCATTTTAATGACTTTTCTGAAGCCATTCAAAAAACTCAAATTTGGCAAGAATATTTATGTTATTGCGTTGCTTTCAGGAATTTGGTTTTATGCTTTCATAACCGGATTATCGCCTTCAGTAATGCGTGCTGCTGTGATGTTCTCATTTATAATAGTGGGGCAGGAGTTGCAGAGAGAAACTAACGTCTATCAAAGTATAATGGTGTCTGCTTTTTTACTGATTTTAACAGATCCTTATATTATATTTCAAGTGGGGTTTCAATTGAGTTATTTAGCGGTTCTGGGGATTGTCTACTTACAACCAAAAATTGAGAATCTATTTTATGTTAAAAATAAAATCCTTTATAAAGCCTGGCAAATTTCAGCTGTGTCGATTGCTGCTCAAATTGCAACCTTTCCTTTAGGACTGTATTATTTTCACCAATTCCCCAATTTCTTTTTGTTGTCGAACCTTTTAGTGATTCCAATGGCATTTTTTATACTAATTGTTGGAATGTCATATTTGATTTTGCATATAATTCCTCTTATCAATGATTTATTATTGTATGTTTTAGATGTGCTAATAAATGTGCTCAACTTTGGAGTAGAATGGGTAGAGAAATTGCCTTATTCAATTTTATGGGGGATAAGCATTGAATGGTATGAAGTGTTTTTAATTTATATCTCCTTGTTTTTGGGAGCAGTATCTTTTATTCACAGAAAGTCAAAAGCCCTTATTGCATCACTAAGTGGATGTTTGATCCTTTTGGTTTTTAATGTTTGGGAAAACAATGCTTTAAATAATGAAAATTCAATTTGTATTTATAACGTGAGTGATGAAGTTGCAATTGATGTATTTCAGGGAAGGAATAATACATTTTTTGCCACTAAAGAATTTATGGATGATGAGGAAAAGCTGCTTTTTCATGTGAAGCACAACTGGTTTTACCGAACAGGTAATGAACAACCGAGCTATTTTAAAAGCATAAATAATGAAAAGTTAATTTCTGCAGGAGGTAAAAAACTACTGTTGTTGAATCAGGAATTGAGCAATGAATTAGATATCAATATTCCGGTGGTGGATTATGTTGTACTGCATGATATTGAATTTATCAAAAAAGAGTGGCTGGATATTTTTGCATCCAATAATGTATCTATTGTGATTGGACCAAAAGTAAAATATGGATTACGAGAATTTATTAGTAATAACTATTTGTCATCATTAGTACACAATCTGAAGGAAGATGGAGCTTTTGAAATTAGATTATAGGTTTTTATTAAACTCTTTGTACAATCTTTTTATAATTCCTTTTTGCTCTTCATTCAAATTATCTGCTTCAAAAATTGATACGCCTGAAGCTCCATTATTGTAGGCTTGTCTTATCGCGTCTTCCAAATCTTCGTTTTTTGATAATCCGGGTATGTACAAACCTGAGTAGATAGGAAAGTCTACTTTTTGTACATCTGTTTTAGTTGCAAAGCCAATCCATACTGTACTTTCATTATAAAAGTTTTGATACAGCATAGGAAAAGCTGCATCCAAATTCCAATCATCCCAGGCCTGTCTAACCATATGTCTTGACATTTCTGGATAGGGAAAAACAGCTGCAGTCATCTTAATATTTTTTGAGTGAGCAATAGCTACACATTCATTTACCAAAGTAGTAATGGCGTCTAATCTAAATTGTCTCCACTCAGCACTGAGTTCAGGATTATCCAGATCAAGAGGGTCATATCCGAATTTAGCCTTGAATTGTTCTCTTGCAATTGGATGATATCCATAATCGTATTCAGGCATTTCATGATCTTGTACCAATCCATATTTTGGTTGTAATTGAGCACCTAATATTACATCAACATATCGTACGTAATCCAGGTGAATTGAGGCAAGACCTTGTAGTTGAGTAAGTTTTTCTACATTGGATTTAATATAGTTTCTTGCTTCTGGATGAAAAGGTGAAAGCCATTGATAATAATCTACATATGCCCTGTAATCCAACGAGTTTTCTCCTTTTCTATTCACTGCATACCAATCCGGATGTTGCATACATGTGCTGTCATTAGGTCTGTTCAATGTCCACATCCATGCATGGATTTTAATGTCTTTTTGCCCTGCCAATTCAATCAAAGGCTGTAAAAATTCCGGGCTCCCTCCAACTAAAACTTCAGATATTCCAATTGATTTATAATTATCCAGTTTATCGTTCCATTTCTCCTTGTCAAATACTTTGTCACCGTGTGCCCAGGTGGCAAATGTGAAAAGGGGATTCTTATTTTGATTTACAGAAAGATCTCCCATTTCATTAATAAGGTAAGTTTTGCCACTTTTTGGTGATTGAATGCTCAGCTCAAATCCTTTGTTTGTTTTAAAAAAATGAGCGGTTAAAGTTTTCTTACCACTATATAAAATCTTCAATTCTTTTTTGAATCCCTGATGATATGTTGTCAGTTGTTTTAAATCACCAAAACGAATTTTTCTAAATAGCGCATAAGCACTTTGTTCTATTAATACATCTTGATCTGGTTTGAATAATGATTGGTCAGCAATGGCGCTATCAGAGAAAAATAAGTATCCCCACATTTCAGGAGCGTGCATGTTGATAGCTTTTTGGTTTGTCCAACTCCAATTGTCTTCTCCCATGCTATTATTTTTGACAAATTTCCTTTTGTATTTACCATCTACAATTTCATGTTGCCATTGAACTCTTGAAAAGTTGATCCTCCAAGATTCTCCATTAACAGGAGTTTTTCTGGGTTTGTTTTTAAGTGTCAATAAAGCCTTCATAGGTATGGCCATTTCAACACTCCATTTTATGTCTGTATCTGATGGATCATTAATCGTTCCTTCAATATTTACAGCAGATTTTAGTTCATTTAAGTTCCATTCATTGTTGGCCTTTCCTCCAACTCTGTAGGGTTTGTCCAGTAATAAATCCCAAACGGTATTAAGCGCATTGATTTCTATTTCAGCATAATTTTTAGTGTCACTGCTGGGATCAATAAATACTTCAAAATCATTGTTGTAAAAAATAACTTCATCCCGTTTGGTGATATCTGCCCAAATATGTGGTTCCATCATTTCTGCATAAACCATTAGATATTCGTCATTCCAAAGCATTTTAACTTTAGTTTCATATCTGGGACTTTCGCCATCAGCAATATCTCCAAATGAATTTGTAAAAGGAATATTTTTCCATGCCTTATCCGAATCTTTCCCATCAATTAAAATAGGAAATTTGGATTTTGAAACTACATAGTGATTTGGGACAATAATGTCATTGCTGATATCAATAAATTGAAGTTCATTTGCCTGTTGTGCAATTGAATTGCAAACTGTCAGCACATGCAATAAGATTAACAAATGTTTCATCCCAACAAATACTTGATTTCAAAGTTACTTAATCGATTTAAATTAAAGGAAATTTTTTAGGTGATGAAAAATTGTATTTTTAAAAGTTGAAAATGGCAACGGATTTAAGGCTAACTACGTTATCTAAATCACAACAAATACTTGAGGTACACTACAAGGAATGTTTATTAATAAAAAGCTACTACTTCTTGCCCTATTAATTCTTTCTCAATTAGTAGGATGGACGCAGTGTGCGGATGTAAATGCAGCTTTTACAACTTCCCAAACTGATATCTGTGGCCCGGGACCTACAACAATAAATTTCACCAACAATTCAACAGGTGTTAATGCTGCAGCCGCAGATTATGAATGGTTTTTAAATGGATCATCAATTGACAATACTTCAGGTTTAGCCGCTCCAAACAGTGATAATATTGGTGCTGTGGGAACATACACCTACATGTTGGTAGCAACAGATGCATCTGTTCCATGTACGGATACTGCAATTATGGTAGTTAATATTTATCCAACCCCAAGTGCCGGATTTAATTTTGGACCTAATAATGCTTGTGCGGGAACAACAGTTAACTTCAATAATACAAGTACTGGTACTCAAGGATCAACCACTTACAACTGGAATTTTGGAGACGGAAATACATCTACTCAACAAAATCCATCAAACAATTATGCTGCAGGAGGAACTTATAATGTCAATTTGACTGTAACTAACGGACCCGGATGTACAAGTTCTACAAGTCAAATTGTTACAGCATTAGATATTCCAAATGTTAACATCAGTGGTGATGATGGGGATGGAGACCTCACGAATTGTCTTTTACCGGCGGATCCAAGTACCCAAGAAACAGTTACATTTTTTAATTCTACAACAGATGCGGTGAGTTATGAATGGGATTTTGGAGATGGTTCACCAGTTTTTACTACAGGGTCATCTGCGCCATTCACTCATGATTATACTTCATTTGGAACATACACCGTAACAATGACAGCTACTCATGCTAATGGATGCACTTCCACAGCAACCTTGACTGTAGTTTTTGAAAAGTATGTATCGGCAGCAATGACGCTTGATATTACTGAATACTCAGGTTGTGCCCCTCATACTATGTCTACCCTTACTAACTTGTCTGTAAATGCAAATTCTTATGTATGGGATTTTGGGGATGGTTCTGTAATAACAACTACAAGTCCAACGCCACCTGCACACGCTTACACAACCGCTGGAACCTATACCATTTCTCTTACAGCTATTAACAGTTGTAACATGGCCAACGCTACAATTAGTCCTATTGTCATCATTGATGGTCCAACGGCTAACTTTGGTACAAATCTCCCTTTTTCAGGCGGAACTTTAGGATGTGCTCCTCATAATTTTACGGTTACCAATTCCTCTACAAATGCACAGCCTGCCAACAACTTTTATTGGGATATGGGAAATGGAAACACTTATACTAATACTACAACACCTCCGGCTCAAGCATATGATACCGCCGGAACTTATACAGTAATGTTAGTTGCTCAAAATGCTTGTGGACCTGATACTTTGATTATGTCAGTTACTTTGGACACTTTACCGGTTGTGGATATTGTGTCCACCCCTTTGGATGGCTGTTCACCTTTGACCGTACAAACAACTAATAACTCTTACGTTCATCCAATGAATTACCAGTGGTTTGTAGATGGAGTTTTTACTTCCACAAATCAAAATTTACCTGATCAAACCTTTATTAATTCCGGAACTAATGCACCGGTTAATCACACTATCCAACTCAATGGGAGCAATATTTGCGGAAATGATTCTGATCTTGAAACCATTGTTGTACATCCTGAAACTATTGCGAATTTTAACTTGTCAGCAACCGAAATTTGTGTTGGGGAAAGTATCACTTTTACTTCAACTTCAACAGGAGAAGCACTTACATATGATTGGGATTTTGTCACGCAAACAGAAGCAACTCAGGGTCCTCATACAGTTACTTATAATGTAGCTGGAAATTACACAATAACGTTAATTGTAGATGGATTTTGTGGGCCTGATACAGCAACTGCGGATATAATTGTACATCCTTTTCCTATTGCAGATTTTACGGCTAATCCAACTAGTGGATGTGTAAATTTTGATGTAAATATTACGAATAATTCAACCTTGGGAGGTACGTACAATTGGATATTTAATGGAGCAACACCAGGAACTTCAAATTTGTATAGTCCACCAACTTTAAATTACGCAACAGCCGGTTCTTATGATATTGTTTTGCAAGTAAATGTGAATGGATGTATTGCTAATGATACGGTAGCAATAATTGCCAATCCATTACCAATTCCTTCTTTTACTGTTACTCCTAATAATGGTTGTACACCTTTAGATGTGTCTTTTACAAATACTTCACCTAATAATCCGGGTGATGTTTTCGATTGGGATTTAGGAAATGGGAACACTTTCAATGGACAAAATCCTCCAAATCAAACTTATGTTGCTGCGGCAAATGATAGTATTTATACAGTTCAATTGATTATTACAACTGCTGATGGCTGTGTAGATTCAGTTGAAACTAATGTCACTGTTCATCCTCTGCCAATTGCGGATTATACACCTTTACCGGATACAGCTTGTGCTCTTGATCCAATTGCTTTTTTAAACAATTCAACAGGTGGCTCAACTTATGAGTGGGATTTTGGAGACGGAACCTTTTCAACTGCCATAAGTCCTTCTCATTCTTATACTTTGACAGGAGATATATCTACTCAATTGGTGGTGACTACTGCATTTGGTTGTACAGATACAATGACATATGATATTTATGTTGATTCTATTCCTACAGCAGATTTTAATTTTACTGTTGTTTGCGACATTGATACAACATCATTTACAGATTTATCTACCGGATCACCCACTGTTTGGGAATGGGATTTTGGGGATGGTTCTCCTGTAGATAACAATGAAAACCCAACTCATTTTTATGGTGCAGCAGGGAATTATAATGTGATTTTAACTGTAACCAATCCTGCGGGATGTACAGCAACAACAAATCAATTAGTTGCGGTGAGTGAAGTGCCAATTGCAGATTTTATAACTAATCCAACATGTTTGGGTTCACTATCTCAATTCACAGATAATTCATCCGGTATCCCAACAACATGGATTTGGGATTTTGGTGATGGTTCTCCAGTTGATAACAATCAAAATCCAACTCATATTTATGCCACAACCGGAACATATACAGTTGAGTTAATAACTATGGCCGGTAATGGTTGTTCTGATACTACTTCATTGCCAATCACAGTTACACCAATTCCTACAGCAGATTTTACTTTTGTTGAAGTGTGTACAAATGATACCACCTTTTTTACAGATGCTTCATTGGGAGCTCCTGATACCTGGGAATGGAACTTTGGAGATGGAAATACTGATTTGACAAATAATCCAAATCCGGCACATGTTTATACAACGGCAGGAACCTATAATGTAATGTTGGTGGCGGGATATTCAGCAAGTGGATGTACAGATACGATTGTTTATTCAGTAGAGGCTAATCCTTTAACTACCCCTAATTTTTCAACTAACACACCTTGTCTTGGAGGAACAACCATTTTCACTGATTTGACAGGTGGAACGCCAACCATTTGGGAATGGAACTTTGGAGATGGCTCAGCTGTGGACAATACCCAAAACCCTTCACATAATTACCTGACTCCTGGTTTGTTTGATGTGCAATTGGTTACTGAAAATGTTTTTGGTTGTATTGATACGATTATTACATCTGTTGAAGTATTTCCATTACCAACTGCCGATTTTGAGTTTGATACCGTTTGTTTAAATGCATTGACATCTTTTACAGATCTTTCAATTGATGCGGTGGCATGGGAGTGGGACTTTGGTGATGGATCTGCATTTAGTTTTACTCAGAACCCAACACATGTTTATGGAACCTCAGGAACTTTTGATGTTCAATTAGTAGTGACAAATGTTCAGGGATGTACTGATACTTCAATTCAAACAATTACTGTTAATCCTAATCCTTTTGCAGATTACACTTTCTCAGTTGCTTGCCATACTTACCCAACGGTTTTTACTGATAACTCTTCTGGAAGCTTAAATTATTACTGGGATTTTGGAGATGGAACAGCAATTAATAACAATGCTTCTCCTTCATATACATATGCTAATGATGGTTCATATGATGTTGAAATGATAGTAGAAAATGTTTTTGGGTGTACAGATACGATAATCCAAACAGTTGATGTTTTAGTTCAGCCTCAAGCCGGATTTGTAAATAATACTGTATGTGCAGGAGAATCGGTAGCTTTCACAGATACTTCTACCCTAGGGCCAACCACTTGGGAGTGGGATTTCGGTGACGGTTCACCTCTAGATAACAATCAAAATCCGTCTCATTTATTCAATCCGGGAGGTATATATAATGTTACTTTGATAGTTGGAAATATTGCCGGATGTATGGATACGACGGTTGTACCTGTTGAGGTGTTTACTGTACCTGTTCCAAATTTTACAGCAGATACGGTTTGTTTGTTTAGTATTACCTCTTTCACTGACTTAACTGTTGATGCCACTCCTTTGGCTAGTTGGGATTGGGATTTTGATGATGGAAATACTTCATTTCAACAGAATCCTACTTATATTTTTCAATCACCCGGACAGTATGATGTTGAGTTAATAGTTACCAATGTTAATGGTTGCGATAGTTCAATAATTCTACCGGTTTTTGTTTCAGATATTCCGGTTGCGCAATTTATAGCAGATACTGTATGTTTGGGTAATCCAACAACTTTCACAGATGCATCTTCAGGTTTTCCGTCTTCATGGATATGGACTTTTGGAGATGGTAATTCTTCTTCAATAGGACCTGTGGTTCAACATACGTATGCAGGACCCGGAACTTATATAGCATCATTGTTTGTAACAGCAGGTGGGGCGTGTTCAGATCAGGTTTTTCAAATTGTTGAAGTAGTTGATAATGTTCAGGCCGGAATCATAGCTCAGGATTCAATCTGTGACGGAAATACAGTCAATTTTATAGATGATTCTAACATTTTAATAGGAACCATTTCAGATTATTTCTGGGATTTTGGAGATGGTAATTCTGCTACAACGCAGGATGCAAGTCATTTATATGGTGCTCCTGGAACTTATAATGTTATCCATACTGTACAAACAACAGGTGGTTGTTCTAACTCAACTACAATGGATATTACAGTTTTAGATGTACCTGTTACAAATTTCCTTGACTTGCAGGGGTGTCAAAATGCACCTGTCTCATTTGCTGATCAATCCACAATTGCCAATGGAGCTATTGTTTCATGGACCTGGGATTTTGGAGATGGAAGCCCGGTAATGACATCTCAAAACCCAACGCATATTTTTACATCAGATGGTACTTTCACTGTGAATTTAACGGTAACCTCCGAATTTGGATGCTCAAGCTCTGTTGATATTCCAATTGTGGTTCATCCTGCACCTGTTGCTGCATTTACAGCTCCGATAGCTTGTCCTGGGGACACAATACAGTTCACTGATTTGTCCAGCATTTCTTCTGGTTCTATCGTGAATTGGGAATGGGATTTTGATGACAGTACACAATCATTTGTACAACATCCTCAACATGCTTTTCAAGATTTAGTAGATAATTTTGATGTGAGTTTAATCGTAACATCCAATTTTGGATGTACAGATACGGTAATCCAAAATGTTCAAACTCATCCGTTTCCAACATTTTTATACGGACCTAATTTTGCTGCAGGTTGTCAACCTTTAGAGATGCAGTTCCACGATTCAAGTATAGTGGCTGGAGGTATCATAACAAATTGGGAATGGAATTTTGATGATGGCTCTGCTTCTTTTGCAGAAGATCCTATTCACATATTTGATGAGCCAGGTGAATATTATGTAAGCTTAAGCCTTACAACTTCAGATGGATGTACCTTTACCAATGATTTGAGTTATCCTGTGGTAGTTTATCCTAAGCCTGAGGCCGGCTTTAGTCCTATTCATTCAGAAGTGAGCATTTTAGAACCAGAAGTGCAGTTTATTGATAATTCTTATGGGACCTTAGATTGGGAATGGTACTTTGGAGATGGGAATTACAGTAATGAATCTAATCCACTGCATGAATACAACGACACAGGTTATTTTGAAGTGATGCAGATAGTGTATTCTGATTTTGGTTGCTCAGATACAGCCTACGGAACTGTCCATGTATATGGGGTTTTCTCTGTTTATGTTCCTAATACATTTACCCCTAATGGTGATTCTAAAAATGGAACATTTAGAGCATATGGAATGGCTATAGATACCTATGATATGTGGATTTTTAATAGATGGGGAGAGCAAGTTTGGCATACCCAGGATATTAATTCAAGTTGGGACGGAACCTACAACGGAATCTTGGTCAAAGATGATGTTTACGTCTGGAAAATAGTCTGCTATGATACTGAAGGTGGAGAACATGAATTGTATGGTCATGTTACTGTATTAAAGTAAGTTAGCATCTAATTAGTGTTTTTTATAAAACGTTGATCAGTTATAAGTGTTAATTAATTAACATTAATTTAATATTGAGGGGGAATCCCCCTTTTGCTGTGGATATTCAAATCATACTTTTGGCACCATACCAAACCTTAATTTGCCATGAAAAGATTAGCAGCATTAATTGTATTAACATTATGCATACTTACTTCTTTCAGTCAAAACTCTACTGAAATTCTTGATTTTGATCTTCAAAAGAACAGATCTTTTATTCTTAATAAAGGTCAGTTTGATGGAAGAAATTGGAGCGGAGATGAGATTTTTTACGGTCTAGATGAAAATCCATTTTACGTTTTCTTTTCTAAATCAGGAATTACCTACAGATATGATAAAATTATCAAGAATCCTGTTTATAAAAACGGAGATCATACTGCACCAAAAAGAATCAATATTTCAGAATTGATTACTGAAAAATGGATTGGAGCAAATGAGGATGTTGAAATAGTGGCAGAAAATAAAATTGACTTTTATTATTCATATGCAATTAGAAATTGGCCAACCAAAGAATGTAGAAATGAAAATTACATTCCAGGTTTTAAAAAGATCACTTATAAAAATTTGTATGATAATATTGATGTAGAATATATTATTCACCCGGACGGTGGGATAAAGTATTCAGTGATTTTGCATCCCGGAGCCGATCCAACTCAGCTTAAAATCCAATATTCTACGCAGCATACAAATGTAAAAGACGAAAATATTCAGGTTTTCCTTAATGATTCAGGTCAAATAGAAATAAAAACCTCATTAGGAGATGTTGTTGAACATGCTCCAGTTTCTTTTTATCAAGACAATGATGAATCTATAAATTCAAAGTATGTTTTTGAGAATAACGTAATGTCATTTGATCTTGAAAATTATGACAATTCAAGAACTGTTGTAATTGACCCTTGGAACCTTAATTCTACTTATTCTACTTCTTCAGCTGTTTGGGAAGTGGAAAGTGATGGAGCCGGAAACGTGTACGTAATAGGAGGTGAAACTCCAATGGAACTAAGAAAATATAATGCTGCAGGAGCACAACAATGGGCTTATGTGACACCTTGGGATACAAACAGTGTTTGGCTGGGAACTTTGGCAACTGATGATGCAGGTAACAGCTATGTTACTTCAGGTACCTCACCTGAAATAGAGAAAGTAAATACTGCAGGTGCTATGCAGTATCATACAAATGGAACGGGATTAAATACAGAATACTGGTCCATTACTTTCAATTGCGATAAGACTAAATTAATTGTAGGTGGAACAGGTGGAGCTCTTTTGAATTTTGAGGCAAAAATATATGATATCGACCCAAATACAGGAAGTGTATCTGGAAATGTTACTGTTGGTCAACAGGCTGGATTTACACCAGTTGAGGTTAGATCCATTTCATCTTCAAAGAATGCAAAATATATCTATTTGACACATGATCAAGTAGGGGCAGTCAATCAAAATATTGGTGCTTGTCCAAATGATGATCCGTATTTTGAAGTTGACAATGGACATCACCTGGGATATAAATGTGAAAACTACTTGCCAGAAACGCAAAATGGAGGTGGGTTAAAAGCCTTAGTAGCAAACGACCAATTCTTTTATACACATAATGGAACTACGATTTTTCAAAGAGATTTGATAACAGGTGCGCTTGTAAATTCTGCAGCCATTCCCGGAGGAAATAATCAAAGTGTTTTAGGGGAAATAGTAGTTCACTGCAGTGGTTTAGCTGTTGATGATTGTGGAAATGTATATGCAGGTGCAACAGATCGTGTTGTTAAGTATGACCCGAACCTGAATTTGATTTCATCTTCAAATACCGGATTTGCAGTTTATGATGTAAGTGTAAATTCAAATGGAGAAGTTTTAGCAGTTGGAGCAGAACAAAATAATGGATCTGTGAACAGAAACGGACACATTGCTTCCTTAGCTATGGGGGCTTGTGCTCAATATGCTTTGGTATGTTGTGATGCAACAATCTGTCCTCAAGATACATTGTGTCAAACTGATCTTCCTGTCAATTTATTTACAACAACAGGAGGTGGGACTTTCTCAGGAATAGGTATTACAGATCCTAATAACGGTACTTTTGATCCGTCTACTGCAGGTCCTGGAGTTCACACTATTACTTATACTCAATTGTGTGGTTCAGATCAAATTAATGTAATTGTTGATCCATGTATTTCTTTAACAGCTTGTATTAATCTGGACGGAAGTATTACAGTTTCAAATGGTACTGGTCCTTATAACTGGGAAGAATGGGTAACTGCATCTGTATCGTCCAATGACTGTGCAGCATGTGGTGGGATTGAAATATTTGGAATTTGTACAGTTTCTCTTCCATGTACTATTACAACAACAGGATATCAACCATTGGGAACAGGTACAACGGTAATGCCAAACGGTAACTATCCAATTTTGATAACAGACGCTTTGGGAAGTACAGTAACCATTACAGATCCAAACCTTTTAACCGCATGTACAACTGCTTGTGATCCTACAATCACTCCTGCCGGTCCTTTTTGCCAAACAGATGCCGCAGTAACTTTAACAGCTGCAGAAACTGGTGGAACCTGGTCTGGAACTGGAATTACAGATCCAAATGCTGGTACGTTTAACCCTGCGACTGCAGGTCCGGGATCTCACGTTATAACCTATTCCCTTACTTGTGGATCTTCTGATACTGAAACAATAGTTGTAAATGCTACAGATAATGCTACTTTTTCATATGCTTCAGCAACTTATTGTACCACAGATGTTGACCCAATTCCTACCATTTCAGGATTAAGTGGTGGAACATTTACAATAGACAATGGTGGTTCTATTAATGCATCAAGTGGGGTGATTGATCTTGATGTATCAGGTGCAGGAACTTATACAATTACCTATACCACTAACGGACTGTGTCCAACATCCTCAACTTTTGGAATTACTATTACTTCAAATGCCAATACTACCATCACAGCAGCAGGACCATTCTGTGAAAATGATGCAGTAGTTACTTTATCAGCAGTAGATGGCGGAGGAGTATGGTCAGGAACCGGAATTACAGATCCAAATGCAGGAACTTTTGATCCGGCTACAGCAGGAGCAGGAACACATACTATTACTTATACTATTTCAGGCTCATGTGGAGCTACAGATACAGAAGATATTGTGGTAAATGCATTGGATGATGCTTCATTCAGTTTTGCACAAGGATCGTATTGTTTATCAGATCCAAATCCAACACCAACAATAACAGGAACAGCCGGTGGAACATTTACTATTGACGGTTCAGGTGTGATCAATGCAAGTACAGGACAAATTGATATTGCAGGTTCTGGAGCAGGATCATTCACAGTTACTTATACAACAGGTGGAGCTTGTCCGACATCATCAACATTTGGTGTAACATTAACAAGTGGAGCCAATGCTACCATCACAGCAGCAGGACCATTCTGTGAAAATGATGCAGCAGTTACTTTATCAGCAGTAGATGGCGGAGGAGTATGGTCAGGAACCGGAATTACAGATCCAAACGCAGGAACTTTTGATCCGGCTACAGCAGGAGCAGGAACACATACTATTACCTATACCATTTCAGGCTCATGTGGAGCTACAGATACAGAAGACATTGTGGTAAATGCATTGGATGATGCTTCATTCAGTTTTGCACAAGGGTCATACTGTTTATCAGATCCAAATCCAACACCAACAATAACAGGAACAGCCGGTGGAACATTTACCATTGATGGTTCAGGTGTGATCAATGCAAGTACAGGACAAATTGATATTGCAGGTTCTGGAGCAGGATCATTCACGGTTACTTATACAACAGGTGGAGCATGTCCGGCATCATCAACATTTGGTGTAACATTAACAAGTGGAGCCAATGCTACCATCACAGCAGCAGGACCATTCTGTGAAAATGATGCAGCAGTTACTTTATCAGCAGTAGATGGCGGAGGAGTATGGTCAGGAACCGGAATTACAGATCCAAACGCAGGAACTTTTGATCCGGCTACAGCAGGAGCAGGAACACATACTATTACCTATACCATTTCAGGCTCATGTGGAGCTACAGATACAGAAGACATTGTGGTAAATGCATTGGATGATGCTTCATTCAGTTTTGCACAAGGGTCATACTGTTTATCAGATCCAAATCCAACACCAACAATAACAGGAACAGCCGGTGGAACATTTACAATAGACGGTTCAGGTGTGATCAATGCAAGTACAGGACAAATTGATATTGCAGGTTCTGGAGCAGGATCATTCACAGTTACTTATACAACAGGTGGAGCTTGTCCGACATCATCAACATTTGGTGTAACATTAACAAGTGGAGCCAATGCTACCATCACAGCAGCAGGACCATTCTGTGAAAATGATGCAGCAGTTACTTTATCAGCAGTAGATGGCGGAGGAGTATGGTCAGGAACAGGAATTACAGATCCAAATGCAGGAACTTTTGATCCGGCTACAGCAGGAGCAGGAACACATACTATTACCTATACCATTTCAGGCTCATGTGGAGCTACAGATACAGAAGATATTGTGGTAAATGCATTGGATGATGCTTCATTCAGTTTTGCACAAGGATCATATTGTTTATCAGATCCAAATCCAACACCAACAATAACAGGAACAGCCGGTGGAACATTTACCATTGATGGTTCAGGTGTGATCAATGCAAGTACAGGGCAAATTGATATTGCAGGTTCTGGAGCAGGATCATTCACGGTTACTTATACAACAGGTGGAGCATGTCCGGCATCATCAACATTTGGTGTGACATTAACAAGTGGAGCCAATGCTACCATCACAGCAGCAGGACCATTCTGTGAAAATGATGCAGCAGTAACATTAACGGCAGCAAATGGAGGTGGAACTTGGTCAGGAACCGGAATTACAGATCCAAATACAGGAACTTTTGATCCGGCTACAGCAGGTCCTGGTTCGCACACCATTACATACACAATTGGAGGAGCATGTGGAAGTACAGATACAGAAACCATAATTGTTAATGCGTCTGATTTAGCAACATTCTCTTATCCATCTACAACATATTGTACGACAGAATTGGATCCTCTTCCAAGTTTGTCAGGAACCATTGGAGGTACTTTTACAATTGATAATGGAGGTGTTATCAACTCAACTACGGGGATGATAGATTTGGATGCCACTGGAGCTGGTACCTATACAATTACTTATACAACAAACGGTGCTTGCCCGGATGTAGCGACATTTACAGTGACAATTTCTTCAGGTGGAAATCCAAATGTTATCAATGCAGGTCCATTTTGTGAAACAGAATCGGATTATACATTGGTAACTACAACTCCAGGAGGAACATGGTCTGGACCTGGAATAATTGATGCGAATGCAGGAATCTTTGATCCTTCATTTGCCGGTCCGGGTGCTCATCAAATTATCTATACAATCACAGGAACATGTGGTGGGGCTGATACAATTGATATAGTGGTATTTGAGCAACCTATTGCTGATGCCGGAGGGCCTTATGTAATGACCTGGGGTTCATGGGTAGAAATGAATGCTACCGGAGGTACTATTTATAGTTGGACACCAGAGGATTATTTAAGTTGCTCAGATTGTGCGAGTCCAATTGCAAGTCCGATAGAAACAACTACTTATTGCGTATCTGTTTACAATGGTACTTGTGTTGATACAGCTTGTACAACCATCACGGTAAATTACGATTGCGGGGAATTGTATGTTCCTACTGCCTTTACCCCGGCTAGTGATGATGTCAATTCATTTGAATGTGTTTTAGGAGGATGTGTTGTAGATATGCATTTCAGAATATATGATCGTTGGGGAGAATTGGTATTTGAATCTTTTGATCAGGAAATATGCTGGGACGGAACACATATGAGAAATGGCAAAATGATGAGTACAGCTGTATTTGTTTATGTGTTGGATGCTACCCTGGTAACGGGAGAGCAGATCAATAAAAAAGGAAACATCAGTTTAATTAGATAAGCAGGAAATTTAGATAGCTATGAAAACAATGAGAATATTTTTTGGGTTTGCTGCTTTGATTGTAACAGCAAATTTGTGGGGACAGGATATCCATTTCTCTCAATTTTATATGAATCCTTTGCAACAAAATCCGGCAATGGCTGGTGGAATACATGCAATGGAAGCAAATATCAATTACAAAGATCAATGGAGAGCTGTAGGAGCTCCTTACAAGACTTTTGCACTTGGTTTCCATATGCGCTATGAGAAAAAAAGATCTCAAAAAGGCTTTTTAGCTGGAGGAGTGAATTTCTTCACAGACAAAGCGGGTGATTCAAATATGGGAACCGGTCAAGGGAATTTGAATTTGGCCTATTATGTAAAATTGAATAAGTACAATAGACTAGGAGGAGGTTTGCAAGGAGGATACTTTCAGAGAAAAATTGATTACAGTGCGTTGCAATGGGCATCTCAATTTGATGGTACAGGATACAATTCATCATTACCGGCCGGAATTGGACCGGGTCAGGCAACATTTACAAAGTTTGATGTAGGAGCAGGATTAAGCTGGATTTATAATAATACCGGCGGAGATATTAAAGTGACAGATAATCATGATTTAAACTTTAGTGCCGGGGTAGCTTTGATGCACATCAATCGTCCTAGGTATTCATTTGTAGGAACAGATGAAAGATTACCAATGAAAGTGGTTGTTCATGGAAATGGAGTCATCAGTTTAAGTGAATCTTCTAAAATGGCAATTTGTCCTGGATTTATGTATTACAGACAAGGACCGGCTCAAGAAATTTTTGTGGGTACTTTGTTCCGTCATTTACTTTCTCAGGATAGTAAGTTTACAGGATTTAAAAATGGTGCAGCATTATATTGGGGGGCTTATTTAAGAACAAGAGATGCTGTGACAGCCAAGTTTATAATTGAATATGCAGGCTGGGGATTTGGAATCAGTTACGATATCAATGTTTCCTCTCTACAAGTGGCAAGTAATACCAGAGGAGGTTTAGAATTGTCATTGAGATTTGCTGCACCTAATCCATTTATGAGTACATACGGAGCAGATCATTCAAGATATTAGTCATTCTTCATGGCTAGTTTATACATAACAGAAAAAAAGCGGGTCATTGACCCGCTTTTTATTATTTTCCTTCTTTGGCTTTAATTTTTTCGGCCTTTTTTTCTTTTTTTATTCTGGCTTTGCGTTCTTTTTTTGTTTCAGTAGCATCAATTTCTTTTTCCTGCACTTTTCCCGGAGGATCTATGTTTTCCTTTATTGAAACACTACCATTTTTAGGTGGTTCACCAACAGATTTTTGATTTCCTGAACCTCCATCATTTACTTTTTTTTTACATCTTTTTTATAGATGATTTCTGTTTTGTCACTTTTCTTTCCAATGGCAGAATTGATAGTAGCGTCAGTTACAATAAAGTTATTATCCAACTTTACTATATGCTCGTAATAAACTGTTATTCCATCATTGGTTTGGATGTTTGACCAAAAGCTAATTTGATAGTGAGTTACTTTGACCGTCATTTTGTCCAGTTCACCTTTGAACTTTAAGTAGTCTTCTTTCAATTCAGTATGTTCTTTTTGATATTCATCCTCTGATTTTCTATATCTACCAGCTGCCTTGTCTTGCTCCAATTCATCCAACATTTCTTTTCTTGCATTGGTTCTCAAAAAAGCTATTTCGTATTCTTCAGTATAGAATGCATGAAAATTTTCAAACTTGTATTCTTTGTGTTCATAAAAGGTTTCATCTGCCCATTTTACAACAGCATCTTTTACTTTTTTCTCGTCTTCAGAAGAATCAATATCTGCATTTTGACCATATCCTATAGAGGTGAAAAGGATTCCAAAAGTAAAGAGGGTAAATAACGATTTCATAGGGTGTTTTTATTTAAAGTATTGTTCAAATGGTCTATCCATTTGGTAAATGTTTTCTATTTCGTAGTAAGGGCTAAACTCAACTAAAACCACGTTAGTGTCTAGAGTACTATTATAGTTTCCAATAAATTTATGAAAAAAATAGTATCCGCTAATATTATTATCATTTCCGTCTTCAGTTTGGTAAAGATCAGAGAACTTTAATTGTTTATAGTCTGCTATGTCCTTGCGTTCTTCTTTTACATAGTTGATTACATTTTTCTCAAGTATTTTCTGCTGATCAAACGAGCCCGTGTGTTGAATCATTTTTGCCAAATTCAAAGTGTGTTTTAAAAAGGCTGATTTCTCCAACATACCGTTTCTTCTTTCTAACTCACTTTTAAAAAAGCTATAAAAATTTCGAGATAATTCCCTTGATTCATAGTATGAACCTGTTTCAAAAATGTTGTATTCGTAGAAGTAAAAAGTAACTATCTCTTCCATGTTTTGATCCAGGTTCAACATTATTTTTCCATTTAAATTCTTTACACCAAGGGTGTCATTTAATATGAAATTTGTTTCATAGACAGTGTATTTATCACTGGAGTCTTTGTTGGTGAAAAAATGATCTAAATCAAGTGTTCTCTCTATGTTGTTGTCTCTTATCAGTTGTTTTTGATTTTTGATCAGGGTATCCAATTTTGGTGAAGGACTAATCTTATTATCTCTTTCCAATTTTTCTAGTTCTACAATTTCAACTGGTTTATGGATGGTGATTTTTCCAAAGCCATATGGATTGTATTTTTCCCCGAGTTTTTTCTTTAAAAAACTAGAAACAGATTTTTCTGCTTTTTCTTGAAGTGTTAACTCTTTTGGTGGAGGTGGATCAAAAATGTCATCAACAAAGTAACATGATGATACAAACCAAGAGAGCAATATTGAATATAATAATGCCTTCTTCATACGTGGATTTGAAGAATTAAAAGCAAAAACCGTACCCTAAACAGAAAGGCTTATATTATCTGATCATTACAGGCATAACAAGCATCAAAATGTCTTCACTTTCGTTGCTGTTACTACTTGGCAATAAAATACCTGCTTTGTTTGGTTCGCTCATCTCAAGAATAACTTCTTGAGTGCTGATATGGTTCAACATTTCTAATAAGAATTTAGAGTTGAATCCAATTTCCATATCATCACCATTGTAGTTACAAGTAAGTCTTTCTTTTGCTTCATTAGAAAAATCTAAGTCTTCTGCACTAATAGAAAGTTCACTTCCTGCAACTTTTAATTTTACCTGGTGAGTTGTTTTGTTAGAGAATATAGAAACACGTTTAATCGAATTCAAAAAAGACATGCGATCAACGGTCAATACATTTGGATTTTCATTTGGAATTACAGCTTCATAATTAGGGTATTTACCATCTATTAATCTACTTGTTAATTCAATACTTCCAAAGCTAAATCTTACAGTTGTTTCATTGAATGAAAGATCTACTTGCTCTTCTCCGGTAAGATTTTGCTTAAGCAAATTCAAAGGCTTTTTAGGCAAAATAAAATCTGCACTATTTGGAGCATTAGCATCCGTCCTTCCGTATCTAACCAATTTGTGTGCGTCTGTAGCAACAAAAGTTAATTTATCTGACGAAAACTGGCAAAAAACTCCGCTCATTACCGGTCTCAATTCATCATTACCTGTGGCAAACAAAGTTTTGTCAATAGCACTGGCGATAATCTCTCCTGAAATAGAAAGATTGTTAGAAGAATCAATATCCGGAGATTTAGGAAAATCATCTGCATTTTGACCTACTAATTTGTATTTACCGTAATCTGAAGAAATTTCAATTCCAAAATTTCCTCCATCAATTTGAAAAGACAAAGGTTGATCCGAGAAGTTTTTCAACGTATCCAATAGTAGTTTAGCCGGAATAGCTATTCTACCATCCTCTTTTGATTCATCCGGTTTAACCGAAGTTTTCATGGTGTTTTCAAGATCCGAAGCAGAGATTGTTAGCTCACCACCGGCAAGTTCGAATAAAAAGTTATCCAAAATCGGTAAGCTGTTGCTAGTGTTTAAAACACCGCTAATTCTCTGTAAATTTTTCAATAATGCAGAACTTGAAATAATGAAGTTCATAAATTCTAAGGTTTTGTTTAAATCAAAAAGCAAATATAAGTGTTATAGACGCCTTATTATTTTTCGATTTTTCTTTTTTATTAACATTATGGTTTTAGGATGTGAAATTGTTGTAAACTCCTTTTGTTGCTGCTTTTTAAAGGGGTTGTTTTGTGAAATTCGGCAAAAAAGCAAAGTCTAATTGTGGATTACTTTTATCCTAAAAAGAATATTTCGGTATCTTGTAGCAACCTAAAATTCCATGCGATTTATAGTTGTAATGATACTTGCCTTTTTGCCCTTATTGAGCACAGCTCAAATATACCAGGGAGTAAAAGAATTGGAGCCTTACAAGAATGAACTGTCCGAACTTGATAAATCACTGAAATCTGATCCTTCAAATTTTTTGGTACTTTATCCTAAAATGCTTAAAAAGGCTGAGGAAAATGAAGATGAGGCTTTAAGGGCAATGCTATTTATTTATCAAGGTTCATACCTCTATTATATAAATGATATGGATTCAGCAGCTTTCTATTTTAATAGAGCTATTGACTTGTCTAAATCCATCAATAACAAACCAATCTATCGAACTGCCAGAATCCGTAAAATATTTACGGATGAATATAAGAAGACCAAGTATCTCATGGCAAAAGATATGGAACAGGTATATATAGATTCATATAACGATAGGGATACCTTGAATATGATTTATAGTCTTAACGGACTAGGAGTCTTTTATGGTGATATTGATAGTGTCTCACTATCATTAATGATTTATTATGAAGCACTTAAATTGTCAGATGCAAGTAATAATCAGTACGAAAAAGGATTTATACTGAACAATTTGGGCTTGATTAAATATGAATTAGGGGCCCTGGATTCAGCAGCATCTGATTTTAAAAACTGTCTGGAAATAGGCTTGGAAACTGGTAATCTAGGTCTTCAAGGAATAGGAAGACAAAACCTTGGATTGTATTATTCAAGAGTGGATTCAAATGACAGAGCCAAAGAGGAGTATTTAAAAGTGATGCAGATTGGGAAGGAGTTTGGGTATAAAAATTACGAGTTGTCTTCTATTACCAATTTAGCCACTCTTGAAATGAGCATGGGTAATCCTGAAACTAGTGATTCATTGAGTAAAGAGGCTTTGAGAATTGCAAAAGAAGGTAGAATCCTATTTGGAATTACACCCATTTATTTGGGGAGAGCCTACTACAAATTGAGGATTGAAAAGTATGATGAAGCATTGCAGATGTTAGATTCAGCTGAGGCTTATTCAAAGTACGCAACATACAGTGAAGTGATGCCTCCGCTTTATCATTTAACATATCGTGTTTATGAGGAAAAAGGGGATTATAAAAATGCTTTTGAAGCATACAAACTAAAAGTTGCTGTTCAGGATTCAATCAATGAATTGGGCAATGATAAGTTATTAGCAGAATTGCAGTTTAAATATGATGATGAGAAAAAGGAAAGAATAAGAAGTATTGAAAAAAATCAATTGAAACTTCAAATTAAGCAAGGGCAGGTAGATATGGCAAAGTTCCAGCAAAATGTCGTTATTATCATATCTGTATTCTTATTGGTTATTTTCTTTATTGTGATCATGTATTTCAGACTTAAGCAGAAAAGTGACAATCTCTTCAGTTTTACAATTGCTAATAAATTGGAAGAGGAAAGAGGGAGGATAGCAAGAGATTTACATGATGGCCTTGGGCAAAGTATGATCGTTCTTAAAAATAAATTCAATAATCTAAAAGATGTTGATGAAGAGCAAGCAGAGTTATTGAATACCAATTTTAGTGAAGTAATTGAAGAGGTTAGATCCATTTCAAGATCATTGATTCCACCAGAATTGAGAAGGTTAGGATTGATGAAGGCAGTATTAAACATGCTGGGTGAAATTGAAAAATCAACCGGAATGATAGTTACGACTGAAATTGATGTTTTAGAGAAATTGGATTTTGAAGAACATCAAAGTATTCGTATTTATAGGATTATTCAGGAATTAGTGACCAATACTGTGAAGCATGCAAACGCAACATCAATTAAATTAGAGGCTTTCAAAGTGTCAAAGGAATTGATTTTATTGTATCAGGATAATGGAGATGGCTTAGATATGGAGAAATGGAGATCTGCTGAAAATTCAGTAGGTTTTAAAAGTATTCAGCAAAGATTAAAGTACCTGAACGGCAATATCAAAGTAGAAAAACCCAAAGTGGGTTTTAAAGTAGAAATTATAATACCATTGAGCTAATGTTACGCATACTTGCAGTAGATGATCATCCAATATTTAGAAAAGGACTAGTTGCCTTAATTAAAGGAGAGTATGTAGATAGTGACATAATGGAGGCTGAAAATGGTGAAGAGGCAATTGATTTAATCAGGTCAACTGCTTTTGATATTATCATTTTGGATATAGACATGCCTGAGAAATCCGGGATTGATGTTTTAGATTTTTTAAAGCAGAATCAGATAGATACAAGAGCTTTAATCTTGACAATGCACAATGACGAGTTGTTTTTCAATGAAGCTTTTAATAGAGGTGCCAAGGGATTTCTGTTAAAAGAAGATTCCAGTATTGAGATCATAGAATGCATTAAGAGAGTAATGGCAGATCAGCCTTTTGTAAGTAAAAAATTAAACTCGTTTCTTGAAAATAGAAGCAAATTTAATGAGGAGATCAACAGGATAAAAGAAGCATTAAGTTCGCTTACAAAATCTGAAATGAATACACTTAAGTTGGTAACGCAGAACAAAACTTCTAAAGAGATTGCGGAGTTGTTGTTTGTAACAGAAAAATCGGTTGAAAACTACAGAAGTAGGATATGTAAGAAGTTGGATTTATCGGGAGGTAGCAACACCTTGTACAAATGGTGTATCCAAAACAAAGAGTTAATTTTATAACAGTCGAGGGTTGCCCCCTCAATTTATAAATTCACTTGTTAAATCGTTTAAAATATCCCATCTTGGTGCTACACAATTAAGCTAGTGTTTAGACTTGTGGTCAAACAAATTATGCGAAATTGATTAATAGGAGTATTAGTCCGCCTAAACCCAGGTTGTTCGCAATTCAGAATTTATTGACCCGCATTTTTTTGGAGCATCTGAAAGGATGCTCTTTTTTTTTGTCATGTTTTTTATGTCTTTATGTCATGTTTTGTCAATATTTTTCATTCTATTATGACAAAATGCGTTGGAAAACTGTCTATTTATCTAATGGCACAGTCATTGACCTTTTGAGTTCAGAATTAATATTTATTGAACATCAACACAAAATAAGATATGAGTAAGATTATTGGAATAGACTTGGGTACTACCAACTCGTGCGTCTCAGTGATGGAAGGTAATGAGCCTGTAGTAATCACTAATGCTGAGGGAAAGAGAACAACACCTTCTGTTGTTGCTTTTGTAGATGGTGGAGAGCGTAAAGTTGGAGACCCTGCTAAAAGACAAGCAATCACCAATCCTACCAAAACAATCTATTCGATTAAGAGATTTATGGGAACTTCTTTTGATAACGTTAAAAACGAAATTGATAGAGTACCATATGAGGTAGTGAAAGGAGATAACAACACACCAAGAGTTAAAATAGACGACAAACTGTACACACCTCAAGAAATTTCAGCAATGATTCTTCAAAAAATGAAGAAAACAGCTGAGGATTACTTAGGGCAAAAAGTTTCAGAAGCAGTAATTACTGTTCCTGCCTACTTTAATGATGCTCAAAGACAGGCAACAAAAGAAGCAGGTGAAATTGCTGGTTTAACTGTTAAAAGAATCATCAACGAGCCAACAGCTGCTGCTTTGGCATACGGTTTAGATAAAAAACATGACGATCAAAAAATCATAGTTTTCGACTTTGGTGGAGGTACACATGACGTATCTGTTCTAGAGTTAGGAGATGGTGTATTTGAGGTATTGTCTACAGATGGAGATACACATTTAGGTGGTGACGACGTAGATGACAAAATCATCAATTGGTTGGCAGAAGAGTTTAAATCTGATGAAGGATTAGATTTGAGAGAAGATCCAATGGCGCTTCAAAGATTGAAAGAAGCTGCTGAAAAAGCTAAGATTGAATTGTCTTCTACAACTTCAACTGAAATTAACTTGCCTTATATTATGCCTGTAGACGGTGTGCCAAAACACTTGGTAAAAACATTGACTAGAGCAAAATTTGAGCAATTAATTGCAGACTTGGTAGAAAGAACTATTGAGCCTTGTAAGACAGCATTGAAAAATGCAGGATTGTCAACTTCTGACATAGATGAAATCATCTTGGTTGGAGGATCAACTAGAATCCCTGCAATTCAAGAAGCAGTTAAAAAATTCTTTGGAAAAGATCCTTCAAAAGGTGTAAATCCGGATGAGGTAGTAGCTGTAGGTGCTGCAATTCAAGGTGGTGTATTAACAGGAGAAGTAAAAGATGTATTGTTGTTAGATGTTACTCCATTGTCATTGGGAATTGAAACAATGGGAGGGGTAATGACTAAGTTAATTGAAGCCAATACAACAATTCCGACTAAGAAATCAGAGGTTTTCTCAACTGCTGCGGATAACCAATCAGCTGTAGATATTCATGTATTGCAAGGTGAACGTCCAATGGCATCAGATAACAAGACTTTAGGAAGATTCCAATTGTCTGACATTCCGCCTGCAAGAAGAGGTGAACCACAAATTGAAGTAACTTTTGATATTGATGCTAACGGAATCATGAGTATTTCAGCTAAGGACAAAGCAACTGGTAAAGAGCAGTCTATTAAGATTGAAGCTTCATCAGGATTGTCTGAAGAGGAGATTGCAAAAATGAAAGCTGAAGCTGAGGCAAATGCTGAATCAGATAAAAAGAAAAAAGAAGAAGCAGATAAAATGAATGCTGCGGATGCTTTGATCTTCCAAACTGAAAAACAATTGAGTGAATACGGAGATAAAATTCCGGCTGACAAAAAAGCACCAATTGAAGAGGCATTAGCTGATTTGAAAAAAGCGCACGAAGCAAAAGATTTTGCATCAATTGATAGTGCTATGGAGAAATTAAATACAGTTTTCCAGGCAGCTTCTCAAGAGATGTATCAAAATGCCGGAGCAGAAGGTAATGCTGAACCAACTGGTGAAGCAGGGTCATCTGAAGGCACACAAGATACACAAGATGCTGAAGATGTTGACTTTGAAGAAGTAGACGAAGAGGAGAAGTAAAAATAACGCATAACTTGGTTTAAAACCGCCGATATTTCGGCGGTTTTTTTTGTTTATTTGTAAAAAATTATACCATCATGTTAGATATTTTAATACTTATTGCGTGTGCTGTTGGATTTTATAAGGCAGCTGAAAAAAGAGGCTTAACAGCTTGGTTATATGCCTTGATGTCTGTTTTGGCATTTTTTGCTGGAGCTTTTTTAGCTGGTCTTTTTGGAGCAATGATAAATCCTCAAATCGCTTATGATCAAGTGACTTTAGTGATTGCTGCTTTTGCTGGAGCTTTAATTGCTCAAGTGATTTTGTATTTGATTATGATCAATGCCGCTAAAAATAAAACTAGCAAAGAAGAGCGTTACGAAGATGAGGTGATGGATAGCTCATCTATTGATGATCTATAAATTGAGTTGAATAGAGTTTTGTGATATTCGCAAAACTCTAACTTTTCTTGCATTTTTCAATTACTTCAACATAGTACATTGGTTTAAGTTTGTTGTATGAAAAATCATACATTGAAACGACTCATATTGTTATTATTGCCTATAATGTTGATGTATTCTTGTCAAAGTAATTCATCATTTTTTAAGCAGAAATATACCAACCTAAAGCCGATAAAACCGGTGTATGAGGATGAAGTTTGTCAAAAACAAACTAAAAGAGATGATAATTCAACTTTATACGCAGAGGATGCTTCTGATAAGGATGATCAATTAAAAATTCCTGTAAATAATGTTACTGAAGCGGAGAAAGGGGTGAGCGAAATAATTGGAAATTCTAAAATTACCAATCTTACAAAGCAAAAAGAACCTTCTAGAGAGGAAGTTGTGAAAATGGAACTGACCGATCCATCAGCTGTTGAGTCAGTAATACCAGAACAATTTCCACGTAAAGAGAATAAAACGAGTTTCAAAAGAAAAAGTGGGAATGGTAGTATCTCATTTATTATTGGAACAATATTAGGTGTCCTGGCATATACATCTTTCATTTTTGCTTTATTTATGATGGCGGGACTAACATTATGGATAAGCTCTGAGTTTTTACTTGGATTGTTCGTGGCGAGTTTTATTTTCTCAATCCCCGCCTTTGTATTGCATAGAGCTGCATATAAAAGAACACAAAATCAATTTATTTATTCTATTTCAAAATATTTAATGTGGGTTGAATTGGCTTTGACAGTAGTCGGAGGAATTATAGTGTTGTTTATTATTTCGTATGCCATTTTTGGTTAAAAATCTAATGTCAATTGAAGTGGTGCTGCTTTTGGTTCCTCTTCAATTGTTTCTTCCTCAAAATTAGATAGGGTAATTCCTAATAAGCGAACTGATTTTTTAAATTCTTCTGCGCACCAAAGTTCCCATATTATCTCAAGAATTTCTTGTTTGTCGCTGGTGAGATGATCAATTGTTTTGCTTCTCGTGATTTGAGTAAAGTCAGAAAACTTCACTTTTAAGGTGATTGTCTTGCCCTGGATGCCTGCTTTATTGAGTCTTTCAACTGTAATCTCAGCTATCTTTTCAAGCGCTTGATAAATATCTTCATCCAGCTTTTTATTTTGACTAAAAGTTCGCTCGGCACCTAATGATTTTCTTTCGCGATTAGGCTTAACAGGACTGTTCTGTATTCCTCTAACAATGTTGAAGTAATGTTGACCTGATTTTCCAAAGTTGGCTTTTAAAAATTCTAATGTATGTTGCTTAAGTTGGTATCCGTTGTAAATCCCCCAACTGTGCATCTTTTCGGCTGTCGCTTTACCAATTCCAAAAAACTTGTGAATGGGTAATTGCTCCAGGAATTTCTCAACTTCCTTGGGTTTGATTGTTTTTTGACCATTCGGTTTATTGATGTCGGATGCTATTTTAGCAGTGAATTTATTGATTGAAATTCCGGCAGAAGCTGTTAAACCTGTTGTTTCAAAGATTTGCGCTCTAATTTCTTTGGCAATTTCAGTTGCACTTTTTAGGTTAGTTCTGGCTGCTGTTACATCCAAAAAAGCTTCATCTAATGCCAACGGTTCAACTAAATCTGTATAGGATAAAAAGATTGCACGTATTTGTTGTGAGATTTCTTTATATCTCTCAAATCTGGGTTTTACAAAGATCAAATCAGGACACTTTTGCTTAGCCAATACTCCTGACATGGCAGATTTTACACCAAATTTTCTTGCTTCATAACTGGCTGCAGCAACAACACCTCTATCTTCTCCACCTCCAACTGCTATTGGTTTTCCTTTTAAATCAGGATTATCCAATTGTTCAACAGAGGCATAAAAGGCGTCCATGTCAATATGAATGATCTTTCGGTCTTGTTCCACATGTTAAATTTAGACAATTACCCAATAAAAAACCCCTGACTTTCATCAAGGGTCAATACTATTTGGCGAACAGGAAATTAAGGTTGAACCGAACTTGCGGTCTCTGCCTTTTTCTCGTAAACAACACTGGTTACTTCAGGATAAGTTTGATTTAAAATCAACTGTCCCTGATCATTTAAACTGAATGAATACTCAGTTGTTTTTGCTTTTTCACCATACCAGGTGATTGTAACCAATAAGTCACTTCCTTGCTCATAGTAATAATGACCATCCATGATATTGAATGTTTCTGAAGTTCCATCTTTGGTTTCGTAAATTTTAAGTTGTCCCTTATCCAAAAAATGAAAACCAACTGGTGCGTTAGTAGCAGAAGCATCTGCTATCCATTGTCCGGAAAGTTCTGAAGAATTAGTTTGTGCGTTTGAAATGATGGAAATAAAAAGTGCGAGTATAAATGCTGTAGCTTTCATAGATTGAGGTTTTGAATGGTTCAAGCCTTAAATTATGAAAAAATAAAACGTATGTCAAGAGAAAAAATCAATAAAAATTATTCATTTAAACGTTTTAGTAATTATAAACGAGTGATTTTTAACGATTTAGATAAACTATGCAGGCATAGTTAAATTGTCATAGAAAATACCCTTGTGGTTGGCTTGTTTCTGATTAAACGCAGGTCAAATGCCATGCAGATGTTTCTAACAAATGGTCTTGCTTTTTCAGGCAATGTTAGTCCTTCATCAGTAATTTGTACCAAGCCATCAGCTTCCATTTCAGCTAATCTTTCTAAACAAGCGTCTAGTTCTTTGAATTTCATTCTGTCTTCTTTCCAAGAAGTTTCAAAGTGACACATGATGTTGAGAATGTGCTCTCTGATAATAAGGTCTTCTTCGTTCAGCAAATGACCCTTGAATATTGGGATAATTCCTTTATTGACGATCTCTTGATATTCTTCCACCGTTTTAACATTCTGTGCAAAGCTGTACCAGCTATCAGAAATAGAACTCATGCCCAAACCAATCATTAATTTGGTTTTTCCTGCAGTGTATCCCATAAAGTTTCGGTGAAGACTTTTAGCAACCATAGATTTGTACATGCTGTCAGATGGAAGCGCAAAGTGGTCCATTCCAATTTCAACATATCCCAAATCTGCTAACATGCTTTTACCGGTCTCATACAATACGCGTTTTTCTTCAGCAGATGGCAAATCATTCTCATCATATCCTCTTTGTCCAACGCCCTTTATCCAAGGTACATGCGCATAAGAGTAAAAAGCAATTCTGTCCGGTTTTAGTTCTTTGGTTTTTTCAATTGTAGCAACTATACTTTCCTTGGTTTGATGTGGTAAACCAAATACTAAATCATGACTGATAGAATCATATCCAATTTCGCGACACAAATCAGTAACTGTTTTAACCTTTTCAAAAGGTTGAATTCTATTAATGGTCTTTTGAACCTTTATGTCATAATCCTGCACTCCAAAGCTGCTTCTTTTGAAACCAAGTTCATAGAGTTTTCTTAAATGGGCTTCAGTAGTATTGTTTGGATGTCCTTCAAATGAAAATTCATAATCATCACATTTTTCAGCTCTCGCCAAAATTCCTGTGATTAATTCTTCTAAATTTTCAGGACTAAAAAAGGTGGGAGTTCCACCGCCTAAATGTATTTCTTTGATTCTAGGTTTTTCGGGTAAAAGATCACAATACAAATCCCATTCTTTTAACACAGTAGCTATGTACGGTTCCTCTACTTCATGTCTTTTGGTGATACGTTTATGACAACCACAAAAGGTGCAAAGGTTTTCGCAAAAAGGTAAGTGTATATAAAGGCTGATTCCTTCAGATGAGTTGCTCTCTTCAAAAGATTGGATAAAAGTTCTTTTCCAATCTTCTAAAGAAATACCTGATTCATCCCAAAATGGAACCGTAGGGTACGAAGTATATCTTGGACCCGGAATGTTGTATTTCTGAATTAATTGATCTGACATTTAATTAATTATCTCCTGCAAACCATTCGGCATAACTGCTTCTGGTTTCTTGCAATTTGACATATTTTAATTCGATATTGTCAGGCAGTGCTTTTTGTAATCTTTCAACCATGTCAATGAGCATATTTTCACAGGTTGGTTGAAATTCAGTACACCATACTTTTTTAAAAGCAGTTTCTACATCTGCATATTTTTCGTGAGGTGTATTTTTTCTGATTAATAAGCAATGATCATAAACATCTACAATTTCCTTTTTTACAATTGTCTTGATGTCACCGAAATCGATAATCATACCGTATTTTGGGTGATCCTTATCATCAATTAAATCTCCGGAAATAGTGACAGTTAATACATAAGTATGCCCGTGAATATTAGCACACTTTCCATCATAACCCCACAATGCATGCGCCGTTTCAAAATCAAATATTTTTGATACGCGTAATTTCATTCTTTACTAGTTTGCTGGTGGAGTTACTGAAAAATCAATAATCTCAATTTCAAAAACTAATACCGAGTTAGCTGGGATATTACCATTATCTCTAGGTCCGTATCCAATATGAGGAGGAATAATTAACATTCCTTTTCCACCTTTTCCAATATTTGGAATTCCTTCTCTCCATCCTTCAATGGTTTGAGCAAGAGGAAAACTAAATGTTGTTGGTTCTCCTTTAGTACCGTCAAACACAGTACCGTCTAACAAATACCCTTCGTAATTCAATGTTAAGAAGTGATCAAGAGTTGGTTTTTCGCCTCCTGCTTTTTCAATTTTCATGTATAAACCTGAAGCTGTTTTTTCAAATTTCCCCAACTTATTTTTTTCAATGTATTCATCAATAACTCCTGAATAATCGGGTGGAGGAGGAGGAGATTGGCTAAAGTCAACCAATTCAACATCAAAAACCAAAATAGAGTTTCCTGGAATTGGTCCGTTGTCTCTTGATCCGTAACCTAAATCCGGAGGAATTACCAAATTACATTTTCCTCCTTTTCCAATCATAGGAATTCCTTCTTGCCATCCTTGGATAGTACTAGATAATGGAAAATCAAAAGTAATCGCTTGACCATTAGTTCCATCAAAAACAGTTCCGTCTAACAATCTTCCTTCGTATTTCAAGGTTAAAAAAGATCCTAAATCCGGTTTTTCGGCAGAACCTGCGTTATCAATGTTGATATATAATCCGCTTTCTTGCTTTTCAGCATTCCAGTCTTGTTTTGCCAAATAGTCCTGAATTTTTTTATCAATTGGGTCTAAATCGTCAGATTCAGTTGTGTCATTTTCGCTACTTCCACAAGAGATAATTGTAAGAAGTAAGAATAGGTAGCCAAATTTTGCCATTTTTTCTTTTTTATTTGAGGGTTCAAAGATAGCAGTAATTCAGCTATTCAACTGATCTGAAATAAAAAAATGACATTTCTCATTATTAAAAAAATCATACATCATAATTAACTTGTGTTTTTAGAAGGATATTTGAGCTAAATTTGAATTACTATATTTATGCAATCCGTAATCCAAAAGGAGTATATGAGTACAGAAACAACAAGTAAAAAAAGTTTTAGCCACGTCATTTTAATGACTGATTTTTCTGGGCCTGCTAGAAATGCAATTAAGTATGCAATTGATGCATTTGGTCCGGATGTAGAGTATAATTTGTTGAACGCTTATTATGCTCGTTCATCTTCAGCTACTTTGCTTGATCTGAATGATATTTTGGCCAAGGAATCTATGGAAGGATTGGATCAAGAACTTGCCTGGATTAAGGAAACGTATCCAAACATGAATTTGAATGTTAAAATGCATTCTGTATTTGGGTCGCCGGTTGATGCCATCAAAAAAATGAGACAAGCTGGTGATTATGATATAGTAATTATGGGAACCAAAGGTGCTAGCGGAATGGATGCTGTACTTTTTGGAAGTGTTGCTTCTGCCATAATCAGAGCTACAGTTATTCCGGTAATTTCAATTCCACCTTCATTTTCGTTTGGAGGATTTAAAGAAGTGGTGTTAGCAACTGATGGTAAACATGAATATAGTGATCAGGTTATTGCTCCGCTTCAAAAAATGCAAAAGCAATTTGGTTCACAAATCAATGTGTTTTCAGTAGAGACAGAGGGATCTTCTGTTGATTTAGCTTCTTTAAGTATTAATGTTGAAAATGCGCATTACTCTAAAGTTGAATCAAATGATGTTACTGAAGCTATAACAGATTTCTGTGACGATAAGAATGCAGATTTATTGGTGATTTTACCAATTCATACAGGATTCTTTGACAGATTATTTCACAGTAGTGTGAGTAAAGCATTGGTTGAAAAAGCTAAGTTTCCAATTTTGGCTTTAGAGCACGACTAGAATCTGAAATTTCTCAGTTCGCTTTCTTCAATAATTGTAATGTTTGAGCCTTTAATGCTGATGTAGCCGTCTGCCTTAAACTCAGATAAAGTTCTGATTACAGATTCAGTTGCGGTACCAACAATGGCTGCCAAATCATCTCTTGAAATGGACATGGTGAAATTGTCTCCATTTTCTTCTTTGTATGTATCAGCAAGTTTTAATAAGGCATCTGCCACTCTTTTTCTAACTGAGTCATAGGCAAGGTTTAAAAGTTCTTCTTGCTTTTCAGAAATTGAACCGGCAAGCATTTTAATGAACTTCATGGAAACTTCTTTTGAACCATTTAAGAGTTGAATAAATTCTTCTCTTGGAATTAAAACCAATTCAGTTGGTTCTAAGGCTATAGCTGCCTCTTCATATGAGTGATCTTTAATAAGGGCCATATAGCCAAGAAAATCACCTTCTTTGTATAAACCAGTGACGAAGTCTTTTCCGTCTTCATTCATTTTACTGGTTTTTAATTTACCGCTTTTAACAAAGTATAAAAATCCGGGATAATCACCTTCAAAGTAAACATTGTCTTTTTTGTTGTACTTTTTTATCCTACTGCTTTGCGTAAGCGCCTCTAAATCTTGTACACCTGCTTCCTGAACAAAATTGTTTAATCCCTCATGAGAACCGTCAAAATCTTGAGCAAATCTAGAAATTCTATCCAACCTTTTTTCTACAGCATTTAACAATTGTACATCATCAAATGGCTTGGTTAAGTAGTCATCAGCCCCCATATTCATACCTTTTCTAAAATCTTCATTTTCAGATTTAGCGGTAAGAAAAATAAAAGGGATTTTAGATGTTTCTGCATTTCTACTTAGCATGTGTAACACACCATAGCCATCAAGTTCAGGCATCATAATGTCACATAAAACCAGGTCAGGTGAGTGTTTTTTTACCAAATCAACTCCAATTTTACCATTCTCTCCAGCTATTACTTCGTAATCTGCTAATTCAAGAATTTCCTGGATATTTTCACGTACTTCGTCGTTGTCCTCGATTAAAACTATTTTTTTGCTCATTTGATAGGTATATAAAAATTAAAGGTGCTGCCTTCTCCTAAAGTGCTTTCAAAGGTAATGTCTCCTTTTAATAAATCCAGATATCGTTTTACGATATTCAAACCCAAACCAGTTCCTTTTATGTTACTGGCGTTTTTTGCTCTGAAAAATCTACCGAAAAGTTCCTGTTGGTCTTCAGTTGGAATTCCAATACCTTCATCTTTAATGGATGTATGCAATTTATTTTCTTTGAGTGATGTCGAAATATAAATATTTTTACCTTCTCCTGAGTACTTTATGGCATTTGAAATCAGGTTATAAAGTACATTCTTTAGAATTTTAGGATCAGAGATTATTGTGCTGTCTCCTTCAATAAAATCTACTTTGCAATGCTGATCTTTCTTACAAATCACTTTAAGCTCTTCAATAACATCATTTAAAAAGTCATTAAAGTTGAACTCAATTTTATCCACCGAACTCTTGTTGCTTTCAAGTTTTTCAACAGATAAGAAGTCATTAAGTATCTCAGTCAAATTGGCTACAGAGTTTTTAATTCGACCTATGTGTTTTTCGGTTTTTTCAAAATTCTCTAGTTCAATGTATTTTTCAATAAGTGAAACTGATGATAAAACAGTACTCAAAGGTGTTCTAAACTCATGAGAAGCCATTGAAACGAATCGAGATTTCATTTCGTTCAGTTGTTTCTCCTTTTGCAAAGCCTCTTCTCTTTGCTTTTCTATCATTTTTTGTTGAGTGATATTTTCTTCAACCACCAATATTTTGTCAATTTTCCCGGTTTCACCGATTGAGCTTAATGGCACTGCATTGATTCTGTAATAAGCATTTTGATGCTTTAATTCAAAGTCTTTATGTGAGCCTTTAAATGCTTCTCGAAGCTCTTTTTCCAGTTTTGGACGTAGTTTTTGAGCAATCTTATCAAGGTAACTTGTACCAATTAATTTGCTAGTGTCAATCCCTAATTCTGCTAGTTCTAATCCCTCAACGAACAAATAATTCAAATCTTCATCAAAAACATTAATTGTTCCATTTGGAAAGTTTGTAGCAATGGCTGAATACAATTTCTGACTTTCAAAAACTTCCTTGGTTCTCTTCTTAACTTTTTCTTCTAGGTTCCTATTGAGTTCTTGAATCTCTTTTTGTTGTTTTACCCTTTCAGTAACATCTGTAACAATGGCTGCCACTAGAAAATGGTTGTTTTTGTTGAAGTGATTTAAACTTACTTCAACTTGAAATAATTCTCCATTTTTTTTAACAGCATGTAAGTTTCTGTTTCTTCCCATTTGCCTTTTTCTGGGCTTGTCATGATAATCACTTCTGTGCTTAACATGAACATCTCTGGCCTCAGGAGGAATTAGTTTTTCTACTTTTTCACCAATTAATTCACCTTGCTCATAACCAAACATACTGTGAACGCTTGGATTGGCCATTACAATTTTACCCTCTTTATCTGCGATCAAAAGACCTTCCGCAATGGTGTCAAAAAGTACGTGATATATGTCCTCAATTTCTGATTCAGGCATGGATTCAATTTTGACAATAAAAATAATAAGAATAATCACTTTTGATATTTGTTAATTATTCTCAGTGTAAAGAATGATGTTTATCAACTCTGTCAGTGGATCTAAGTTTTAACTTTGTATCACTAAATGCTGATATTATGCAGTGTTATCATTGCTCACAAACATGCGAAGAAACCATTTACTTTGACGACAAAGTTTTTTGTTGTGAAGGATGCAAAACTGTTTATACCGTTTTGCATGAAAATGGAATGGAGAAGTTTTACAGTTTAGATCAGAATGCTGGTTTTAGAACTGATTCAACAGATAAAAGATTCGATTTTTTAAATCTTGAAGAAGTTCAGGAAAAACTTTTGTTGTTTTCAGATGGTGGAATAAGTAGAGTAAAGTTTTCATTGCCGCAAATACATTGCAGTTCTTGTTTGTGGTTGTTAGAAAGGTTGCATAAATTCAATCCTGCTATTATTCAGTGTCAGGTGTTTTTTGCTGAAAAAGAGGCTGAAATCACCTTTAATAATGAAGAAATATCGCTTAAACAAATTGCTGAAATACTAACTTCTATTGGGTATGTTCCAAATATTTCATTGAGTGATTTAGACCAAAAGAAGAGTGACAGGGTTAATAGAAAATTGCTAATTCAAATTGGATTAACCGGATTTTGTTTTGGTAATATCATGTTACTAAGTTTCCCTGAGTATGTAGGTTTGGATGAGGCAGATAAATCATTTCAACAAACTTTCAATTATTTGAACTTAATCTTATCTGTTCCGGTTTTGATTTTTGGCGCCAGGGATTATATCATTTCATCATATAAGGCTTTAGCAAACAAACACATTAATATTGATGTCCCAATTACTTTGGGGATTATAGCCCTATATACAAGATCCGCCTATGAGATATTAAGTGGAACAGGAGCGGGATACTTTGATTCTTTTGCCGGTTTAATATTCTTTTTACTTATAGGTAAATGGTTCCAGCAAAAAACGTACAAAGCCATAAATTTTGACAGAGATTACAGATCTTATTTTCCTATTTCAGCTTCACGTAAAAATGGAGATGAAGAAGAAGTAATAGCTCTTAAGAATGTAGGGGTGGGAGATAGATTGGTGATTAGAAATAATGAGTTAATTCCTGCAGATGCTATTTTAATTGAAGGGAATGGCAGAATTGATTACAGTTTTGTTTCCGGAGAATCCATGTTGATCAAAAAGAACCAGGGAGATAAAGTTTATGCAGGAGGTAGACAAATAGGTTCTTCATTAGTTGTTGAGGTTATTAAAGAGATTGAGAATTCGTATCTCACGAGACTTTGGAACAATCCGGTATTTAAAAAGGACAAAAACAGAAAATCCATAGTTGATAACATTAGTAAGTATTTTACTATTGCAATTTTGTTGATTTCGGCTATTGCGGCTTTAGTTTGGTATCAAATTGATCCTGACAAAATGCCATTTGTAATAACGTCCGTACTTATTGTTGCCTGTCCTTGTGCTTTGGCCTTATCCGCGCCATTTACTTTTGGAAACATGATAAGAAGGTTGGGGGAGAAAGACTTTTTTCTTAGATCTACAGATGTGATAGAACCATTGACTGAAATTACAGATATAGTTTTTGATAAGACGGGAACATTAACAGATAACAGTAAAACAGAGGTTGTATGGTCGGGTACTGATTTAACAGATGATCTTAAATCAAAAATTGCTTCAATAAGTAAGCAGTCCTCACATCCCCTTAGCAGAAATATCTATAAGTTTTTATCTAAGTATGATTCAAATATCGAGTTAGATGAGCTGGAAGAATTTGCAGGAAAAGGAATAGAAGCCAAAATTGGAGACGATCTTTATAAAATGGGATCTGCAGATTGGTTAGGGATTCACATAAATTATAAAGGCAGTTGTGTAGTAATTACAGAAAATAATGAGGTGTTAGGATATTTTGAGTTTCACAATCAGTACAGATCAGAGATCAGCACATTGATTTCAACCTTTCAGGATAAGTATTTGTTACATGTTTTATCCGGAGATAATGATACTGAAGCTGACAGATTGAGAGCTTTAATGGGTGATAAAGTAGTGCTAAAATTCAATCAAAGCCCCGAAGATAAACTGCAATATATTGCTGATTTGCAAACTCAGGGCAGCAATGTAATGATGATTGGTGATGGTTTGAATGATGCCGGTGCTTTAAAACAAGCCAATGTGGGTGTTGCTGTAGTTGATGACGTTTATTCTTTTTCTCCTTCTTCAGATGCTATTATATCAGGAAAAAAGCTAATTGCTTTAAAGGAGTATATCAATTATGCTTTTCAAGGAATTGATGTAATAAGAATTAGTTATATATTCTCATTTATCTACAATGTAATTGGATTGTCTTTTGCTTTAACTGGTCAGCTAACGCCATTAATAGCAGCAATCTTAATGCCTTTGAGTTCGATCTCTGTGGTGTCTTTGGTTACCTTGCTAACCAATTTAAAAAGCAGAAAATTAAATTGAGGCTTGTTCACAAATTTGAAAGTGATCACCTTCTTTAGGCTGTTCAATTTTTGTGTTCAGTTGTGAGATGCCTTTGTACATCATAAAGGCGCTTAGCAATAAGAATGCAACCAATCTAACTTTGGCAGGATTGAACTTTAGTTTTGATTTTATGAAGCCAGATGCTAGAATTACAGCAGACAAGGCTGGCATAGTACCAATACCAAAAAACACCATGTATAAAACACTTTCTAAAAGCGAAGGTTGAATCATGGCTCCCAAAGCAGCAATGTAAACCATCCCACAAGGAATAAATCCATTAAAGAATCCTATATATAAGCCGTAATCTAATCTGTGTTTTGCAACAACTTGACTTAGCTTATTTTTGAAGTTAATCAGAGTGGAAAAGAGCTTAAATCCTTTCTTTTCTGCATAATTTAAAATAGAAGGAATTAATGCCAACAGTCCGATCACAACTCCTACTGAAATGGTGATAATTGCCTGAACTTTAAATGAGTCAATAAATGCTGTAAAAAGGCCAAATAACAAGCCTATTAAAACGTATGCAGATACTTTTCCAAGGTTATAAAGACCTGCCGCAATTAGCTTGTTTTTCCCTTTAGATCCGGGAACCATTAAAGCAATAGGGCCACACATGCCAACACAGTGCCAGCTGCCCATTGCTCCTAATATGAATGCAGACCAAAGCATTTAAAATTGAATGTCATCTTCAAATAGATAATCCTTTTGCTTGTCATTCCATCTGACAGAAACATCATATCTACCCTTTACAAACTCTTCATAAGGCAAACATTGATCTCCGTTGTTGTCTGCTTCAATTGAAAAAGTTCTATCAAATATTTTACCGTCTGCTCTGTAAAACTCAATTGTTCCTTCTGAATTTTGAACATTTTCGGGAAAATGAAAACATACACCCTCTTCTTTTTGAATAATGTTCACGTTTTCATTTAGTTCCTTGTAGTTTTTTCTGCTGACTTTATCTTTGTCAATATTCACTTCTTCTTCGTAGTAATTATCAGTTACTAATTCAGCTTCATACTGAGTTGCACGATATACAAAAGATAGAATGAAAAGCATAAATGCTGCAATTCCTATTGTAATTCCTTTACCCCAATTCATAATTCTATTTTTTTAAAATCCAGGACCTGCAAAATCGATTGTTTCTTGCTCAATCAATTTTCCTTTTGAATAGATTCCTATTTCAACAGGCGTGTCCGGTCCTTCAATATTGTCATTTGACATTTTCACAACGAATTCTCTTCTTATTATTTCTCCTTTAGGAAGTTCAAAAGATCCACCTACAATCTCTACAGTTGCATTTCCACTCAAAACTTCCATAGTAACAGTGTGATCCTCATTTGACTTATTCATAAAACTTCCTTTGAAAATGTTAGAGTAGGTGTGATCATCAATTTTTTGATAAGTTGTTCCATCTGCTCTAATGATGGTAGTTTCAACCGCATCTCTTGTTAAAATCAATGTTGCCAGTAATCCAACTATAGCAAACATCAAAACAATGTAAGCTTTGGCTCGTAATGTTAGCTTCCATGGTTTTTTTGTGGAGATTTCATCCTCAGATGCGTATTTGATCAGTCCTTTTTCAAGTCCAACATTATCCATCATGAAATCACATGCATCCATACATAAAGTACAGTTTACACATTCTAATTGAGTTCCATTTCTAATGTCAATTCCTGTAGGACAAACATGTACACATTGGTTGCAGTCTATACAGTCTCCTTTGCCTTCCGCTTTTCTGTCTTCATTCTTTTTGAATTTGGCTCTTCCTTCACCTCTTTCATGATCATAAGCAACTACAATTGAGTTTTTATCAAGTAAAACTCCTTGGAGTCTTCCATAAGGACAAACTGTAGTACATACTTGTTCTCTGAACCAGGTAAATACGGCAAAAAATACCGTGGTAAATAAAACTATAGCAATCAGTCCTCCTATGTGATTTGATGGGCTGTCTATGATAATAGCTTTTAATTCTTCAATACCAATAATGTATGCTAAAAATGTGTTAGCAATTGCAAAAGAGATTAACCAGAAAATACCCCATTTTAGGATTCTTTTTCTGATTTTATAGCCGTTCCATGGCATTTTATCCAATTTCTTTTGCTGAGTCCAATCACCATCAATCAGGTATTCAATTCGTCTAAATACCATTTCCATGAATACCGTTTGAGGGCATACCCAACCGCAAAAGAGTCGACCGAAAACGACGGTAAAAACAATTACCAGAACTATAAATGAAATTAGTCCTATGGCAAAAATGAACATGTCAGATGGCCAGAAAATTTGTCCAAAAATGACAAACTTTCTTTCCAAAATATTCAACATCAGCAGTGGCTCTCCATTGATCTTTAAAAATGGACCAATAAAGAGAATTGTAAGTAGTGTGTAGGCTACTATACTTCTTCTGTTAAAATACTTTCCTTTCTGTTTCTTAGGGAAAACCCACACACGTTTTCCCTTTTCATCTACAGTTGAAATAGAGTCTCTAAACTCTTCTTCAAATCTTTGTTCATTACTCATAATTGATATATTTCTTTAGGTGTGATGGTAAGTGCTAGTAATGTGTGTTGTTGTAGTTGTTATTGTTGTTTATTCCTCCGGAGGAAAATAATCTCCTTTAGGTTCTTGTCCTTCTGGTGGAAGAATAGGATCCAGTTGGTTAATGTACGAAGCCACAGCCTGAATCTGTAATCCGTTTAGGTCATTTTTCCAGGCTCTCATCCCGTTGTTTGCACCATTGTAAATGGTATGGAACATTTCCTGCATTGAAGGACCATAAATCCAATAATCATCAGTAAGGTTTGGACCTGCACCACCTCGTCCACCATCCATGTGGCATGTTTGGCAGTTTTGAACAAAGATGTTTCTTCCTTCATTAATTGTTGCTGCATCATCCAAGAAAACTGCAGATTCTTCAGTTACTAATTCAGGGTGAGCTGCTTTGTACTCGGCAACCTCAATTAACCCTTTTTCAATATTGGCTTCCAGTTCTTGTTCTTGAGTTGGTCCTCCACCTGGAACATTGTAATAAATAAAGTATACAAACGCCCAAGCAATTGTGATGTAAAAACCATACTTCCACCAAGGTGGTAAATTGTTGTCCAATTCCTTAATACCATCATAGTCATGATCTAATAAAATCGAACCTTCTTCTTCAATTGGTTTAGCATCCGTCAATTGTTTTTGGAATCTTGCCCACAGCTTGAATTTTTTAGCCGGTGCATATTCTGACATGAATAAATTCATCATTCTTGACAGATAAAGGATCATAAATACTAAACAGATGTCAAATACTACTAATCCCCAAAACGCTTCATCCGAAAACGGAATTTCCATTGACATTGGTTCGTAAGCTTCAGCTGCAAAAGTATTTCCACTAACCCCTAGCGCAAGAATTAAAGCGATAACCTTAATACCTTTGTTGAGGTCTTTGTTCATTTTAAACTTCACAACTTTACTCAAGTTAAGTGCCATCCCTACAGTAATTGCAACCAAAAGGATGGTGACAGTCATCATGAGCACAAAAAGCTGATTAGATGACATCCCCATTCTTTCATACATGGGGCGACTTTTCTCCGCAACCGTATTTACAACTTCGGCAGCATCTTGAGAAAATCCTACTTTACCAAATGCTATTATGGCAAAGCTTAATAGTAATTGTTTAACGTTCAATAGCTGTTTCATGATGATTAATTTTCGTCGTCTAATGGAATGTTTTTTAATTCTTCAACTCTACTTTTTTTAAGCTTGAACACATAAAAGCTCAAACCAATAAAAAATGAGAAGAAGATGATGAATGAGATGATTGGATAAATTTCCACTCCTTCTATACCGTTTAAATATCCTTTAATATCGCTTAACATTATTCATTGATTTTTGTAGTGTCTACTTCATTTAATTGTTCTGGAGCAGGGCTTGAAACCGTGTCAATAATTACCTCATTAACTTCAGTTTCTTCTTCTGCCGGAGATTCTTTTAGGATATCAGATCCTAATCTCTGCAAGTAAGCAATCAATGCAATTACCTCCATGTCCGGTCTTGCTTTAGTGATTTCAGGATCACCTGTAATGATCTCTTGATAAATCTCTTCAGCTTGTACCTTTAGATCATCTACCGCTTGATCTTCGTATCCTTCAGGATATGGAACTCCTAGTTTTCTCATTACCGAGATTTTTCTAGGTGTATTTGAAATATCCAAAGGATCAGTTAACCAAACGTAAGCCGGCATCACAGACTCAGGGTTTACGTGTCTTGGATTAATCAAGTGTTTATAATGCCATGCAGATGGGTTATTGATACTGTTCCCTCTTCCTGATCTGTGAAGGTCAGGACCGGTTCTCTTAGATCCCCATTGGAATGGATGATCATATACGAACTCACCACCTTTTGAGTATTGACCATATCTGGCAACTTCATCCCTAAATGGCCGCACCCATTGTGAGTGACAGTTGTAACATCCTTCTCTAATATAAATGTCTCTACCTTCTAACTCCAAAGGAGTATATGGTTGTACAGATTCAATTTTAGTAACATTAGAACTTACCATCATGGTAGGAATAATCTCTACAATACCTCCAACTAAGATGGCAAACAATGATAAGATCAAGAATTTAACCGGACGTCTTTCAATCCATGAATGCCAGTGTTCTCCTCTGTGTCCTTTTTTAGGATTAACCAATGCAGGGGCTTCAGCACTTTCATCCGGAACAAAGCTTCCTTGTTTGGCAGTTTTAACTAAGTTGTAAACCATAATCAATGCTCCAACTATGTACAATGCCCCACCTAAAGAACGAACCATATAGAATTCATGTAGCGCGTTTACAGTTTCGTTGAAAGAACTAGCTAAAGTTCCATCAAGATTGAATTCTTTCCACATCATTCCCTGCATGAATCCTGCGATATACATTGGGATCACCCAAAGTACAATTCCAATAGTTGCTAACCAGAAGTGAGTGTTTGCCAAGCTTTTAGAGAAAAGCTTTGTGTTCCACATTTTAGGAACCAAGAAGTAAGCCATACCAAATGTTAACATACCGTTCCATCCCAATCCTCCAACGTGAACGTGCGCAACTGTCCAATCTGTAAAGTGAGAAATGGAGTTTACCATTTTTAATGAAAGAATTGGTCCTTCAAAAGTTGCCATACCATAGCATGTTACAGCAACTACCATGAATTTTAAAACTGCGTCATCACGTACGCGGTCCCAGGCTCCCCTTAGTGTTAATAATCCATTTAACATACCACCCCATGAAGGGAAAATCAACATTACAGAGAACACAACACCTAATGTTTGAGCCCAATGTGGTAATGAAGAGAATAATAAGTGGTGAGGACCTGCCCAGATATAAATAAAGATCAGTGCCCAGAAGTGAATAATTGAAAGTCTGTATGAATAAACCGGTCTATTGGCTGCCTTCGGAATAAAGTAATACATTAATCCCAGGTAAGGTGTAGTCAAGAAAAATGCTACGGCGTTATGTCCGTACCACCATTGTACCAATGCATCTTGTACACCTGCATACCAGCTATAACTTTTCAAAAAGTTAACAGGAAGTTCAAATGAGTTTACAATGTGAAGAACTGCAACTGTTACAAATGTGGCAATGTAAAACCAAATGGCAACATACATATGTTTTACTCTTCTCTTAAGAATAGTACCAAACATGTTCCACCCAAACACCACCCAAATTAAGGTAATGGCAATATCAATTGGCCACTCTAACTCAGCATATTCTTTACCAGTTGTGTATCCAAAAGGTAAGGTTAATACCGCCGATAAAATGATCAATTGCCAACCCCAGAAATTGATTTTACTCAGCATATCTGAGAACATTCTGGTTTTGAGTAATCGCTGTAATGAGTAATATACTCCGGCAAAAATACCGTTACCTACAAAGGCAAAAATTACCGCGTTTGTATGCAGTGGTCTTATACGTCCAAATGATAACCAGCTGAATAGGTTAAGATCTGGCCAAACTAATTCCAGTGCCGCAAATAAACCGACTAACATTCCGATTACACCCCATACTACGGTGGCGATAAGGAACAATCTAACAATTCGGTTGTCGTAGCTAAACTTCTCTAATTGCATTCCTTTTTGGTTTTTGATGTTTGATGAGTTTGATCTTCGTCTTCACTGTCAAAAAGCATTCGAACGGCTGGTCCATAAGTGTCATCAAATTGACCATTTTTCGAGGCCCAGATAAAAGACACTAAAAAGAATAAAGCCAAACTAACACTGATTGCGAGTAGAACGAATATTATTCCCATCTGATTAATTTTTAATTATTTAAGTAATCCCAAAACTACTATTTCTATATGTTATAACTAAAACAGTAGGTTAAATTTACTTTAAACTTATTTTCACAAGACAAATCTATTTGAACTATAGAATCAAACTTCTGATACCGGACAGTGGTATTTATGATATTAATCATATATTGTATAGAATGGAAGTCAAATTAATTAAAGATGATGCCATTATCTTTGGATTAAAACTTAGAATATATGAAAGAGACAATCAAAAAAATATTGATCCCAACTGATTATTCAGCTAATGCTTATAGGGCAGCAAATTTTGGGTTGAATCTGGCAAAAAAGATGAACGCTGAGGTAATTCTTTTTCATGCTTATCATTATCCAATGGCAACTGCTGAGGATATGGTTTTTATAGAAAAAATGAAAGATGGAGAGGTGTCTAAATTGCAGGCGGAAGTAGAAACTTATCAGCATAAATATCCCGGAGTTTCTATAAAGTCTATTGTTGAATTTGGTTCTGTAGTGGACCTGGTTGAAAGCATTGTGTTGGAAGAAAAAGTTGATTTGGTCATCATGGGTACAAAAGGAGAAACCGGAGCATTGGATGTGGTTTTTGGAAGTGTAGCCTCAAATATTATAAACGTTGTAAAGTGTAGCATGTTAATTATACCTGAAGCAGCACACGAGTTTAAATTAGAAGAGGTTATTTTGGCTACTGAATTCCGCAAACATAAATCAGCTGAGGTATACGCTCCTTTACTTGAATTACTGGACATTTTTGGAGCTTCGGTTGCTATTGTAAATGTTCAAAAAGAAGTGGATTTTAATGAAGTTCCTTCAAAAGGTGAAATTGAAACGGATGATATTTTTAAAGATTACAAACACAGTCATCACTTTGTGGAGGCCAGTAATGTTGAAGAAGCATTGTTTGACTTTTCAAAATCTCATTCTGCAGATATGATTGTCACTATGACCAGACACTATAACATTTGGGAACAAATCTGGCATAAAAGTTTGTCTAAAAAACTGGCATTGCATTCTAGCAAACCACTTTTTATTATACATGAAGATGCTTAGTCTTCTGTGGAGATAGGTGTTACTTTATAACCTTCTTTTTTTAATAGGTCAATTACGCCTCCATCACCAAAAAGATGCGCGGCGCCTACAGCAATAAAAATACGCTTGGATTCCATTTCCTTTTTGATTTTAGGAATCCAGGCTTTGTTTCTATCATACAAGAAAACATCACTGTAATCCATAAATTCAGGAGATTGTTTTTTCATCAACGGAATTAGTTTATCCACTCTTTGCTCAGAGTAGATCTCCATCATTTTTTCAGTACTTTTCTTTTCTTTTTTAAAGTTTTCAATGCTTTCTACAATAAGTGAATTCATTGCTTCTTGCGGGATGGTGTCAAAAAATCCTAGTTGCTGTTCAATTGTTTCTAACCCAATCAATGGGATTTCATTTTTACCTGCTATACTCATGAATTGCAAGTCATAAGATTCAGTTTCACTTGAAAAGTAATTTTGAGAAATGGCTTGAAGGATAAAAAATGGCTTCATTTGTCCATAAACTTCAAAAAAAGCGTCTGGTTCCATCCCTAATTCTTTGTCAAAAAAACCAACGATTGTCTTCATTTCTTCCTTTGTAAAAATTGATCTGATATCACCAGTATCTAATTTCATCAATTCCATTGTTTTCAAAGGGTTTGGCATTCCACCAACTTCCATTACAATAGCATCTGACTCTTTCGCAAGCTTTGTCATTTTATCTGTAAAATGAAAATACTCTGCATCTATCATATGCATGGTTCCATACATATATGAAGTTTTAGCTCCTTCTTTTTCAATTTTCCAAAGCAGTGAATTTCCATTTTCTACAACTTTATCATCACCTTCAGTTACTACTTCTTCATTGTTAGGAGTATCAGAAGAGCAAGAGATAAAAGAAAAAACGATTGAAAAAATAAGGATCAAATACTGTTTCATTTTGTCAGATTTTTAAGACTGCAAGGTAATGATTGTTTTCACCTTCCATGATAATTTCTGTATCAAAGCCAGATTTGGAGGCATAATCGGTTAATGTATGAGGATCAATGTAAATCCAATCAAACCAACCGGATTCAACTTCTTTATATTTCATATTAAATTGAATCTCGCCGTAATAAACTGAATTCAAATCAACCCACATAGATCCATCTTCTTCTTCATACATATATTTGATGTCGGTTGAGTCGCAAATAATTGTACCTCCCGGATTAAGTAGTGTTTTTAGATGATTTAATGCCGGAGTTAACTTGTCTAAATTCCCCACCAAACCAATTCCGTTCATCAACATTAAGATGGTGTCAAACTTTTCATTTTTTAAGTCAAGAAATGATATTTGTTTGGCGTTTACATCTTTGCTTAGCATGTATTCAACTGCTCCATTTGAAATATCTACAGCTAACACATCCTTTTTGTTTTCAATTAGCCAAGTGCTATGACAACCTGTTGCAGCACCAATATCAAGTACTCTGCCCTTTGAAAGTTGCAATGCTTTTTGCTCAATTTTAGGCATTAAATCAAACGTTCTAAACAGGTGTGAAACGGGAATTATATCATCTTCACACAAATCTGATTCAACAATAATATTCTCAGCTGAACCATTTTTGTAAAAATCGTGAATTGCGAATCCTATTGGGTCTTTTTCAAAGGTCATTAGAAGTCCATGTCGTCGATATTTTCAAATCCCTCAAAGTCTTCATCTTCGTCATCAAAATCTGAAAAAATATCATCTAAATCATTTCCTAACTCGAGATCTGCGTCCATTCCGAAATCAGCATTAAAATCAATTTCTTTGCTCATTTCATCTGGGGCATCACCTACTGATAAAACCAATTGTGGGTCATCATAATCGGTTGGTAATGTATCAACCAGCTCTATCATAAAACACCACATTCTCAAGAAATCATACACCAATACAAATTTTTGATCTTCGTTGTTGACCAAATCTGAAAGTATGGTTTCTTTCATGATAGATGGAGCATCAAGGTTGTTGTTGATTTCCATGTCCATTAAAGCAATTTCATGGCCTTTATCCCATTCTTCATTGCTGACATAAAAAGAAGCCAACTCCTGGCCTGAGAAGCCAAATGAAGTAATAATTGCCCTGTAAAAAATTTCGAAATTTTCAGATGAGGATATGACAATATCTCTGAAGATTTCTTCATTCCCATCAGTATCAAGCAGTATGCGAAATTTGTATGAAGGCATTGTCTTCTTTTGTTTAAGAAAGCAAATATATCAGTTGTCTTTGAATTATTTTTATTCCCAGAGATATATTAATGGATTTTTTAGACGTAATTAATATTTTTGGGAATAAGTATCGAATTATCTGCGTTTCATCCTAGTTTTTACTAATTTTAATTAGTTTCCTATTTTTATCAGATGTCAAAATTGTATTATTCAATAGGTGAGGTAGCTAAAATGTTTGATGTGAATGCATCATTGATTCGCTTTTGGGAAAAAGAGTTTAGCTTGATTAAACCTAAAAAGAATAAAAAAGGTAACAGACTTTTTACTGAAAAGGACATTGAGAATTTTCGTCGTATTTACGAATTGGTAAAAGAAAAAGGGTACACCTTAGATGGAGCTAAGGTTGCGCTCAAAAACAAGGATGTCAAAACTACAGATCAACATGACATAATTGCAAAGTTGGAGCAGGTTAAAAGAGAATTAAACAAGTTGAAAAACGACTTATAATATTGGTATAGATTTTGATCTATTTAAATAAGATGATGAAAAAGGCGATTATAGGATTATCTGCTTTGGGAGTGTTTTTGGTAATGCTCTTATTGTTCGCATTTGCTAAAGAAACAGAATTAGCAGGCGATAATAAATTCAGAGTAGTGCATGTTGAAGGTAAAATCGTTTTCGTGAAGTCTAACAAGGAAATGAAAAGAGGTGATACATATATTGCCGGTACAACATTAAATTTTGAAACTTCTAAGTCTCGTGCGGCAGTTATTAATGAGTCAAAAGGCAGATTTGTTTTGACTGGTAATAGTAGAGGTAAAGTACGAGTATTGCCAGCAGCAAATAATATTTCGGCAAGGGGTGGTGCTTTATTAAATGCAGTTGATCTAAAGAATCATTTTGAAGGAAGATACTTGATTTTAGACCGAACAGAATTGGAAATTGGTCGTGGAACTTTTCCAATGAATGACTCCCAATTTTTTTATTTGACATATCCGTATAAAGGAGAGGAAATTGCAAAGCAATTACCATATAATGACAACAAATTGATTTTTGATAAAACTGAAATTTTTAAGGTTGATGGAAATCCAATTCCGGTTGAAGAAAAGGAAATGACTTTGTATTATAGACAAAATGGAAAAGGTACAAAAGTGAATAGTTTTACTCCTGTTTTTCCTGATTTACTTGACTTGAAAGAGGAAGTTTTATTAATTTTGGAATCACTTGAAAGTAAATCATTTGACGAGCAGAAAAAAGAAGTGTCCGCACACCTAAATGAGTTTTACGGAAAAGTAAATATGACAGACCTAACGGTTTGGATGGAAAAAGAATTTAAAAAGAAATAATTGATATGAAAAAGATAATTACAATCTCAGCTTTGACCTTGGCAGCAATGATGATTACTGTTTCATTTATGGGTAATGAAAAGTCTAAAAGTTTTGCCGGAGCGGATAAGTATAAAGTGATTAAGGTTGATGGTAAAATTGTTTTTCAAAAGACTAAAGAGAGCATGAAAAAAGGAGATATCTTTTTATCAGGAATGGCGCTTTCTTTTGAGACTCCACAGTCTAGAGCAGCTGTAATTTCTTCACTAAAAGGAAGGTTTGTTTTATCGGCTTCTGAAAAAGGACAAACTAAAATTTTACCGGCGGCTAATAATATTTCTTCAAGAGCAGGTGCATTGATCAATGTGATAGATTTACAAAATCACTTTGCCGGAAAGTATTTAGTTATTGGTGAAATGAGATTGGAACTAGGAAAAGAAGCATTTCCAATGGATGATAAAAACTTCTTTTTCTTATCATATGATCATAACAATGAAGCAATCAACAAAAAGTTAGATTCAGATGGGCAGTTCCTTATTTTGAACAAAGAAGAAATTTTCAAAATAGACGGAGAAGCAATTCCTGTTGAGGAAAAAGAAATGACTTTGTATTATTTAAGTGATGGTAAGAAAACAAAAATCAGCACTTTCACCCCTGTATTCCCAGATGAGAAAGATTTAAAAGATGAAATCGAAATCATTTTGGCGGAATATCAGGACAAAGATGGTAAAGAGAAAATCAAAGAAGTTACCGCCTACTTAAATGAATTTTATGGGCATCCACAAAAGGAGAATTTAGCTGAGTGGATGAAGAAAGAATTCAATATTGAATAAGTAGATTTTTTCCACACATTATAAAGATTTATTAACGAAAAATAATTTCGTTGATTGAATGATGCATTTAAGCACTTAGAGTTTATATCTTTGCGCCATGCAAGAGACAATCCTTATCCTTGATTTTGGCTCTCAATATACGCAACTAATAGCCAGAAGGCTTAGAGAGCTAAATGTGTATTGTGAAATTCATCCATGGAACAAAGCGCCTGAATTAACACCTGAAGTTAAGGGAGTTATTTTTTCAGGATCTCCATTTTCAGTTAGAGATGAAAATTCTCCTAAACCTGAAGTAGATAAATACAAAGGTAAAGTACCATTATTAGGTGTTTGTTTTGGAGCTCAGTTTTTAGCCCAAAATTTTGGTGGAGAAGTAATGGCTTCCAATACTAGAGAATATGGAAGAGCTCACTTATCGTTTGTTGGGGAATCTGTCTTAGCTAAAGATGTTGTCAATAATAGTCAGGTTTGGATGAGTCATGGTGATACCATTACTAGAATTCCAGACAATTACCGTGTAATTTTTAGTACTGAAGATGTTGAGGTAGCTGGTTTCGAAATTGAAGGTGAAAATACCTTTGGTGTTCAGTTTCATCCAGAGGTTTACCACTCAGAGTATGGTAAGAATCTATTAAAAAACTTTGTTGTTGATATTTGTAAATGCGAACAAAGTTGGACACCTGCTTCTTTTATCGAATCAACAGTTGAAGAGTTGAGAGAAAAACTTGGAGATGATAAAGTGATTTTAGGTTTGTCAGGTGGAGTTGATTCATCTGTAGCTGCAACTTTATTGAATAAAGCTATTGGACAAAATTTGTATTGCATTTTTGTTGACAATGGTTTACTAAGAAAAAATGAATTTGAAGAGGTGTTAGCTTCTTACAAAGGATTGGGACTTAATGTAAAGGGAGTTGATGCTAAAAGTAGATTTTATGAAGGCTTGAAAGGAGAGTCTGATCCTGAAAAGAAAAGAAAAATCATTGGAAATATTTTTGTTGAAGTATTTGACGAAGAATCACATTTAGTAGAGAATGCAAAATGGCTTGGTCAGGGGACTATTTATCCTGATGTAATCGAGTCAGTTTCTGCTACTGGTGGTCCGTCTGCTACTATTAAATCTCATCACAATGTTGGGGGATTACCTGATTATATGAAGTTAAAAGTGGTTGAGCCTTTGAGATTACTTTTTAAAGATGAGGTAAGAAGAGTTGGAAGAGAATTAGGTATACCGGATACGATCATAGGAAGACATCCTTTTCCTGGTCCGGGTCTTGGAATTCGAATCTTGGGAGATATCACAGCAGAAAAGGTACAGATATTGCAAGAGGTAGATCATATATTTATTAAAGGATTGAAAGATTGGGGATTATATGATGATGTTTGGCAAGCAGGAGTAATTTTGTTGCCTGTACAATCTGTAGGAGTGATGGGGGATGAAAGAACTTACGAAAATGCAGTGGCGTTACGTGCAGTTTCTTCAACAGATGGGATGACGGCAGATTGGGTACATTTACCTTATGATTTTCTTGCAAAAATCTCCAATCAAATTATTAATGGTGTCAAAGGAATTAATCGTGTAACTTATGATATAAGTTCTAAGCCACCAGCAACAATTGAATGGGAATAATGAAGAATCTATTACTGATATTGTCAATTTTTATGTTGAGTAATGTATTTGCTCAGCCTGAAGATGCAGTTGTTAAAACAATTGAAGGAAAAAAGTATTACATACATGTTGTTGCTCAAGGAAATACCTTGTACGGTATACATTCATTGTACAATACAGAAATAGAGGATATTTTAAATGCTAATCCGGGATTGTCAGATAATCTAACCATTGGTCAGCAAATATTGATTCCAATTGATGTTTCAAATCAGAACTTTTACAATGAACATACAGTCGCTGAAGGTGAAACCCTCTACGGAATTTCAAGAAAATATAATTGTACTGTTGATGATTTAAAAAATATTAACCCTGGAATAGAATCAGGTTTGCAAATTGGGCAAAAATTAAAGATTCCAAAACCAGACAGTGAAAATGTAACAGAACAAATTCAGGAGCAAGAAACGGAGGTTTTGGATTATAATATTTCATTATCAGATTCTATTGTGAATCACACAGTACTGGAACATGAAACTTTGTATTCAATATCTAAACGATACATGGTTTCTTCTGATACAATCCGTTTATTGAATAATATCAGAGGTAATAAGGTGAAAAAAGGTGATGTGCTTTTGATTCCAATTAAAAAAGTAAATTATACAATTCTTGAAAAACAAGTAGAAGATATCACTCAGGAAGATTCTTTAGGAATCCCATTCAAAGGTGTTAAAAAAGGAACCTATAAGATAGCAGTTTTTCTTCCTTTTATGTTTGCTCAAAACGACATTGAAATGAGCAAGACTTTAAAAATTGGACAACACCGAGAATTGGATCCTACAACCAAAATATCTTTTCAATTTTATCAAGGATTAAAACTTGCAGTAGATTCACTAAAACAGGCTGGTTTAAATGTAGACTTATATGCTTTTGACACAAAAAAAGATTCTAATGCTATTGCGAAAATTATGGATAGTGAAGAGTTTAATAATGTTGATTTAGTTATTGGTCCGTTGTATAAGAATACGATTGCTTATGTTGTTAATAGATGTGCAAAAGAAAACATCAAGGTTGTGCTTCCATTTAAAGTAGATGCAGGAGTATTACATGAGCATTCAAATGTTTTTAAGTGTGTTACATCAAATATGACCTTGATGGACGGAACTATTGATTATCTGGTAGAAAATCATGCACATCACAACATCATTATCCTAAAACCATATTCTGAATCAGATAAAGCCCTGTATGAAAGAGCAAAAGCCAGATTTAATGAAAAAATTACTGGTAAACCATCTATGAATGGTAAAATCCTTGAATACGAATGGGGAAGTTCAAGCGGGAGGGAGATAAACGCCAAAATGAGAAAAGACACGACAAGTATCTTTATCATTCCGTCAAACGATCCTAAATATGTTACCGGGGCTTTAAATAGATTAAATAAGGTGGTGAATTTAAATCCTTATGCTAAGAATTTAAAGGTAGTAGCATTTGGATTTGAAGACTGGAACAATTTTGATGCAATTGATGTACTTCATAGAGAAAAATTAAACCAACATTATTCAACATACAGATATGTTGATTATAATACCGGTAAGGGTTTGAATTTTGTAAAAAGTTACAGATATCATACTGGTATTGATCCCACTGTATATTCTACCCAAGGATTTGATGTAGGGATGTATTTCTTAAGTGCAATGTATCTATATGGCACTTCCTTTGATCAATATCTGAAAATGCATAATATGCCTTTGGTGCAGAATAGCTTTTCATTTAAATCTATTGCAGCTGGTTCAGGGTTTGAAAACCAAAGTGTATCAGTTGTTAAATATCAAAACTTTGAATTAGTGCCCTGTAAAGGAAAATAGTCTTCTTTTATCCCATTTTTAACTCAATTTTAAAGGGTTGTTACCTAGTTGTTAACAATCTAATCCTAGTATTATCAAGGTATTAGCTCTGTTATTCACAAAGAATGTGATTTTTCTTTAAGTATAATGCCAACCCTGTTAAGAATTCAACGTCTTAAATCTGAGTATACTAAAAAACTATTGCATGAAGACCCTTCTTACAACCTTGGTATTCCTTACTTTGTGGAATGTCAATGCGCAGACTTTAAATAATGAACAGTTTATTGTTGAATATTTAGGTCAAACGCATTTTTCTGAATTACAAAATTCCAATCCCAGTTATTTAAAATTTTTAGATGTCAGATGTTCTGATGGTTTTAAAATTTTGGATTTCGTTGATGAGAAAATGAGTGACTTTAGTGTCATCAATGAGATACGTGTAATAACGGATGGAGACAAATCCCAAAAGCAAATGGTTACTGCTCAGCAGTTAGTAGATGATTATGCTGATGGAAGTTTCAATTTCATCAAATATCAATTACAATACGACCGTTCAGAAATTACCTATTATGTGTTGGGAAGCACAGGGAAGGTGATCATGATTTATCCAACTGAATACATTAATAAAATTCAGGCGGAAAAATAGTTTATAGTTACTCGCTTTTACTTTTATAACCCTTTTATAAAATGATAAGATCTTTACTTACATTCGTTGGAGTTGTTGCCTTGGCTGTTAATTCAGTTGGACAATGTTCAAATTTTAATGCACAGTTTCCTTCTGGTACGCAATCAACAACATCCAATTCATTGACAACAGTTACCACATGTCAATATGGAGGAGAATATGCTTCTTACAGTGTTACCGCCGGAGAAACATATACTTGGACAACTTGTGGAGATACCGATTTTGATACACAATTAACATTGTGGAATACGGCACACACTATTACTTATGCCTATAATGATGATGACTGTGGTTTGCAGTCTACAATTACATGGACTGCTACGTTTACAGGTACGGTTGATGTTTTGTTAAGTCAATTTAGTTGTAACAGTAACTCCACATGTATGACAGTTCAGTGGGCTTGTACTACCTGCGGATTAGGCGGTGGTGGAGGACTTTCTCAAAGTAACGGATCTACGAATGCATGTTCTGGAACTTTTACGGATTCTGGAGGATCGGGATCTACTTATGGAGCAAATGAATTATCGACATTTACTATCTGTCCTGATACACCAGGTTCAATGGTTACGCTAGATTTTACCTCTTTTAACGTTGAAGGTGGTTTTGATGTAATGTGTATTTATGACGGATTGACAACAGCTGCGCCAAGTTTTGGATGTTATGATAACAATGTTCCAATGACAGGTACTGTTCAAGCTACCAATCCAGATGGATGTTTAACGATATTTTTTGATTCAGATGGATCTGTACAATTAGATGGTTGGACTGCAACTGTTTCTTGTACTCAGCCTTGTCAAACTGTGATTGCAGATGCCAATTTTAATCCGGCTCCAGCCTTAGATGGAGTAATATATCTATGCCAAGGAGATGTTGTGCAATTGAATGGAAATGGAATTTATCCTGATAATAATACAGGGTATACTCAATCTGATGGTACTTCTACCTTTGAATGGACCGTTGATGGAGCTGCTCTTCCAGGACAAAATTCCTCATTTACCTTTAATAATGAAGGTGCTTATATTGTACAACTAGAGATTACGGATATAGAAGGTTGTACAAATAGTAACGATTTAGATCAGTACGTTTATGTTTCAACTACTCCAATTTTTGATGGAACCATTGGAGCACCGGATCCAATTTGTTTAGGTGATCAAGCAGTATTTACAGGTGTTGTAACTCCTGTAACGTATGAGAAATTCTGTACTCAACCTGCTTTCCCGCCTTTAGCTTTGCCTGATGGTTCAGGGGTTTCTTATGAGACGTCAGTAAACTTGGATTGTTATAGTCCTGGCCAAACATTGACTGACCAATTCGATTTACTAGATATTTGTGTAAACATGGAGCACTCATACATGGGGGACTTAGATATTGTGCTTACTTGTCCTTCTGGACAATCAATTACACTAGTTGATTATCCAAATGGTGGAGGAGGTACATTTTTAGGGATTCCTGTTGATAATGATGCAACTCCAAATGTTCAGGGAACAGGCTTTGATTATTGTTGGTCTCCTTCATCTAACAACGGTACATGGGGTCAGAACACAGGAGGAACTTTACCTGCAGGTACTTATGAGTCAGATGATCCTTTTAGTGGTTTGGTAGGATGTGACATGAACGGTGACTGGACAATCACAATTACTGATAACTTAGGTTCAGACAACGGTTTTATTTTCGATTGGAGCATCAATTTTGATCCTGCAATTTTACCTCCGGCGGTTACTTTTACACCAACAATAGTGTCAGAGTCTTGGATGGCAGACCCTTCCATAGTTTCTGGTACCAATCCTATTACGGTTGAACCAACTTCAACTGGGCCGGCATGTTACACTTTCGTTGTAACAGATAACTTTGGTTGTACATATGATACTACAGTTTGTATTACTGTGGCTGATGGTCCGGTATTAGATACTATATTCCCGGTTGTTGCATGTGATACATATACTTTACCTGCTATCTCGGGTATTAATGTTACTGCTGCTGCAGCTTATTATTCAGGTCCTGGTGGTACAGGTACTCAATATAACCCTGGAGCTGTAATCACAGCAAACATGACTCCTCTTTATGTTTACGATCCAGGAATCGCAGGTTGTGATGATGAGACTTTTTTCAATATAATAATTGATAATACAGATCCTATTATTAATTGTCCTGGTGCTCTTACAGCAGTTTGTTCAATAGCTGAACAACCTCCTTATTTAACATTTGCAGCTTTTACCGGTGCAGGAGGATCAGCTTCTGATGATTATAATTTGGATGTGAATTCTTTCACTTTACTTAGTGAAGTAAGTAATGGTCAAACATGTCCTGAAGTAGTTACTAGAACTTATGAAATTGCTGATTCTTGTGGTCATACTGCTACTTGTACGCAAACAATTACCATTGATGATAATATTAACCCTACGGGAACTGCACCTGCTAACGTTACAGTACAATGTTCAGCTGATGTTCCTGCGGCAAATCCTGCTTCAATTACTGATGAAGCAGATAACTGCGGAATTCAATCTGTAATTCACTTGTCAGATGTTTCATCCGGAACAACATGTCCTGAAGTAATTACAAGAACATACAGAATCACAGATTTATGTAACAACTTTATAGATGTAGTTCAAACAATCACTGTTGATGACAATATCAACCCAACAGGAACAGCTCCTGCTGATATTACGGTTCAATGTTCAGCTGATGTTCCTGCAGCAAACCCTGCACTAATTACAGATGAAGCAGATAACTGTGGAATCCAATCAGTAGTTCATTTGTCAGATGTTTCATCCGGAACAACATGTCCTGAAGTAATTACAAGAACATACAGAATCACAGATTTATGTAACAACTTTATAGATGTAGTTCAAACAATCACAGTTGATGACAATATCAACCCAACAGGAACAGCTCCTGCTGATATTACGGTTCAATGTTCAGCTGATGTTCCTGCAGCAAACCCTGCACTAATTACAGATGAAGCAGATAACTGTGGAATCCAATCAGTAGTTCATTTGTCAGATGTTTCATCCGGAACAACATGTCCTGAAGTAATTACAAGAACATATAGAATTACAGATTTGTGTAACAACTTTATTGATGTAGTTCAAACAATCACAGTTGATGATAATATCAATCCTACAGGAACGGCACCTGTGAACGTAACAGTTCAATGTATGGCTGATGTGCCTGCAGTGGATATTAATGCTATCACTGATGAAGCGGACAACTGTTCAGTACCAACTGTTACGCATATTTCAGATGTTCAATCGGCAGGAACATGTCCAATTACTATTGATAGAACTTATAGAATTGAGGACGCTTGTGGAAACTTTATTGATGTAGTTCAAACAATCACAGTTAACGATAATATACTTCCAACAGGGACAGCTCCTGCAAACGTAACAGTTCAATGTATGGCTGATGTGCCTGTAGTTGATATCAATGCTATCACTGATGAAGCAGATAACTGTTCAGTTCCAACAGTTACTCATATTTCGGATGTTCAATCTGCTGGTTCATGTCCTGTTACCATTGATAGAACATATAGAATAGAAGATGATTGTGGTAATTTTATTGATGTAGTTCAAACAATCACAGTTAACGATAATATTAATCCTACTGGTACCGCTCCGGCAGATGTAAATGTTCAATGTGCTGCAGATGCTCCACCGGTTGACATCAATGCAATTACAGATGAAGCAGATAACTGCTCAGTACCAACTGTAACACATATTTCTGACGTATCATCTGGTACCACTTGTCCTGAAGTTATTACAAGAACTTATAGAATAGAAGATGCTTGTGGAAACTTTATTGACGTAGTTCAGACAATTACCATTGATGATGACATAGCTCCTACTGGAACAGCTCCAGTTAATGTAAATGTACAATGTATGACAGATGTACCTCCAGTAGATATCAACGCAATAACTGATGAGGCTGATAACTGTTCAGTACCAACTGTTACGCATATTTCAGATGTTCAATCGGCTGGAACTTGTCCCATTACTATAGATAGGACTTACAGAATTGAAGATGCTTGTGGAAACTTCATAGATGTGGTTCAAACTATCACTGTAAATGATAACATAGCACCTACTGGTACAGCTCCAGGTAACCTAACAGTTGAATGTGCAACTGATGTTCCTGCGGCTGATCCATTACTAATTACAGATGAAGCAGATAACTGTACAGCTAATCCTGCGGTAATTCACTTGTCAGATGTTTCATCAGGAACTACTTGTCCGGAAGTGATAACAAGAACATATAGAATTACTGATGATTGCGGAAATATTACAGATTTAGTTCAAACAATTACTATTGATGATGTAACTCCTCCTGTGGGTACAGCTCCAGGTGCCGTTACAGTTGAATGCGTTGGTGATGTCCCAGTAGCAGATCCGGCATCTGTAACTGGAGTTTCAGATAACTGTACAGCAAATCCTGCAGTGAACTTTGTTTCTGATGTTTCATCTGGAACAACATGTCCTGAAGTAATTACCAGAACTTATGAAATTATTGATGACTGTGGAAATACTACAACAGTAACTCAGACTATTACTATTGATGATACTACACCACCAACAGCATCAAATCCGGCTGATATTAATATTGCTGGAGGGAACCCGGTTCCGGCACCAGATGTGAATGTGGTAACAGATGAAGCTGATAACTGTGGAGTTCCTGTAGTAGCATTTGTTTCTGATGTTACGGATAATGGTGTATGTCCTGAAACTATTACCAGAACTTACTCTGTAACTGATGCTTGTGGAAATACAATTAATGTTGTTCAGTTAATTATTATTGGTGATGCTATTTTACCAACGGCATCTAATCCATTACCGGTGAACGTTGAATGTATTGCAGATGTTCCTGCTCCAGACCCCCTTGTGGTGACAGATGAAGCGGATAACGGAGCGGTTCCAACAGTTGCATGGGTAAGTGATGCTTCGGATGGGAATACGTGTCCTGAAGTTATAACTAGAACCTATTCAGTTACAGATGATTGTGGTAACGTGATTTTTGTAACTCAAACAATCACAGTAGATGATGTAACCGATCCAACTGGAACAGCACCAGCAGATGTGACAGTAGAATGTATTGCGGATGTACCTGCGGTAGATGTGAATGCAATTACAGATGAAGCAGACAACTGTACAGTAAATCCTACAGTAACTCATATGGGAGATGCATCAGATGGAAACACTTGTCCTGAGATCATCACCAGAACATATAGAATAGAAGATGAGTGCGGAAACTTTATAGATGTAATCCAAACAATCACAGTAGATGATATCACTAATCCAACCGGAACAGCACCGGCAGATGTGACAGTAGAATGTATTGCGGATGTACCTGCGGTAGATGTGAATGCAATTACAGATGAAGCAGACAACTGTACTGTGAATCCTACAGTAACTCACATGGGAGATGCATCAGATGGAAACACATGTCCGGAGATTATCACCAGAACATATAGAATAGAAGATGAGTGTGGAAACTTTATAGATGTAATCCAAACAATCACAGTAGATGATATCACTAATCCAACCGGAACAGCACCGGCAGATGTGACAGTAGAATGTATTGCGGATGTACCTGCGGTAGATGTGAATGCAATTACAGATGAAGCAGACAACTGTACTGTGAATCCTACAGTAACTCACATGGGAGATGCATCAGATGGAAACACATGTCCGGAGATTATCACCAGAACATATAGAATAGAAGATGAGTGTGGAAACTTTATAGATGTAATCCAAACAATTACAGTAGATGATATCACTAATCCAACCGGAACCGCACCGGCAGATGTAACGGTAGAGTGTATTGGAGATGTACCTGCGGTAGATGTGAATGCAATTACAGATGAAGCAGACAACTGTACAGTAAATCCAACAGTAACTCATATGGGAGATGTATCAGACGGAAATACTTGTCCTGAGATCATCACCAGAACATATAGAATAGAAGATGAGTGTGGAAACTTTATAGATGTAAACCAAACAATCACAGTAGATGATATCACTAATCCAACTGGAACAGCACCGGCAGATGTAACGGTAGAATGTATTGGAGATGTACCTGCGGTAGATGTGAATGCAATTACAGATGAAGCAGACAACTGTACAGTAAATCCAACAGTAACTCATATGGGAGATGTATCAGACGGAAATACTTGTCCTGAGATCATCACCAGAACATATAGAATAGAAGATGAGTGCGGAAACTTTATTGATGTAATCCAAACAATCACAGTAGATGATGTAACCGATCCAACCGGAACCGCTCCAGCAGATGTAACGGTAGAATGTATTGGAGATGTACCTGCGGTAGATGTGAATGCAATTACAGATGAAGCAGACAACTGTACAGTAAATCCAACAGTAACTCATATGGGAGATGTATCAGACGGAAATACTTGTCCTGAGATCATCACCAGAACATATAGAATAGAAGATGAGTGTGGAAACTTTATAGATGTAATCCAAACAATCACAGTAGATGATATTACTCCACCATTAGGAACGGCACCAGGAGCAATCGCGGTTGAATGTTCAGCAGATGTACCTGCAGCAGATCCAGTCCTAGTAACAGGAGTATCAGACAACTGTACAGCTAACCCTACAGTAAACTTTGTGGGTGATGCATCAGATGGAAACACTTGTCCTGAAGTAATCACAAGAACTTATGAGGTAGTAGATGATTGCGGAAATACTACAACATTAACACAAACTATTACAGTTGATGACGTTACTAATCCAACAGCATCAAACCCTGCTACTACAACAGTACCTGGTGGACCAGCTCCTGCGCCGGATCCAGCAGTTGTAATTGATGAAGCAGATAACTGTACAGCTAATCCTGTGGTAGCATTTGTATCACAAGTATCAGATAACAATCCTTGTCCTGAGACAATTACTTATACTTACTCGGTAACTGATGATTGTGGTAACCAAATATTTGTAACACATGATGTATTGATTACTGATCCTATTTTACCAACAGGTACAGCACCAGCTGATATCACAGTTGAGTGTATTGGAGATGTTCCAGCGGCTGATCCTGCTTTAATCACAGATGAAGCAGATAACAATGGTGTGCCAACAGTAGCGCATGTAGGAGATGTATCAGATGGACAATCATGCCCTGAAACAATCACTAGAACATATTCAATTACTGACCTTTGTGGAAATGTGGTAACAGTAGATCAAATCATCACAGTAAATGACATCACAGCACCAACAGCATCAAATCCTGCAGCAGTAGTTGTAGAGTGTATAGCAGATGTACCTGCAGTAGATGTAGCAGTGGTAACAGATGAAGCAGACAACTGTACTGTGAATCCGACAGTAACACATGTTGGAGATGCATCAGATGGAAATACTTGTCCTGAAGTGATTACAAGAACATATAGAATTACTGATGATTGTGGAAACTTTGTAGATGTATTCCAAACTATTACAGTAGATGATATCACACCACCACTAGGAACAGCTCCAGCAGCAGTTACAGTTCAGTGTTCAGCAGATGTACCAGCAGCAGATCCTGCATTAGTCACTGGAGTATCTGACAACTGTACAGCTAACCCTACAGTAAACTTTGTGGGTGATGCATCAGATGGAAACACATGTCCTGAAGTAATCACAAGAACTTATGAAATAGTAGATGATTGTGGAAATACAACAACAGTAACACAAACCATTACAGTTGATGATACAACACCACCAACTGCATCTAACCCTGCAAGTACAACTATTCCAGGCGGACCAGCTCCTGCACCGGATCCAAATGTTGTAATTGATGAGGCTGATAACTGTACAGCTAACCCTGTAGTGGCATTTGTATCACAAGTATCAGATAACAATCCATGTCCTGAAACAATTACTTACACTTACTCAGTGACTGATGATTGTGGAAACACTATCAACGTAACACATGATGTAATCATTACAGATCCTATTTTACCAACAGGTACAGCACCAGCTGATATCACAGTTGAGTGTATTGGAGATGTTCCAGCGGCTGATCCTGCTTTGATTACAGATGAAGCAGACAACAATGGTGTGCCAACAGTTGCGCACGTAGGAGATGTATCAGATGGACAATCATGCCCTGAGACGATTACTAGAACTTACTCAATAACTGACCAGTGTGGAAACGTAATCACAGTAGATCAAATCATCACAGTAAATGATATCACAGCACCAACAGCATCCAACCCTGCTGCAGTAGTTGTAGAGTGCATTGGAGATGTACCTGCAGTAGATGTAGCGGTGGTAACAGATGAGGTAGATAACTGTACGGTAAATCCAACAGTAACACATGTTGGAGATGCATCAGATGGATTATCATGTCCTGAGACTATTACAAGAACCTATAGAATTACTGATGATTGTGGAAACTTTGTAGATGTATTCCAAACAATTACTGTAGATGATATCACACCACCAACTGGAACAGCTCCTGCGGCAGTGAACGTTGAGTGTATTGCAGATGTACCAGCTGCAGATCCATTATTGATTACGGATGAAGCAGATAACTGTACTGTGAATCCTGCGGTAACGCATGTGGGAGACGTGTCAGATGGACAAACTTGCCCAGAGACAATTACCAGAACATATAGAATCACAGATGACTGCGGAAACACAACTGATGTGACACAAACTATTACGGTAAATGATATCACAGCACCAACCGGAACGGCTCCAGCAGCAGTAACAGTTGAGTGTATTGGAGATGTACCAGCTGCAGATCCATTGTTGATTACGGATGAAGCTGATAACTGTACTGTGAATCCTGCGGTAACGCATGTGGGAGATGTTTCAGATGGACAAACTTGCCCAGAGACAATTACCAGAACGTATAGAATCACTGATGACTGTGGAAACACAACTGATGTAACTCAAACTATTACGGTAAATGACATCACTCCACCAACCGGAACAGCTCCAGCAGCAGTAGCAGTTGAGTGTATAGCAGATGTGCCAGCTGCAGATCCATTATTGATAACAGATGAGGCTGATAACTGTACAGTGAATCCAGCAGTAACGCATGTTGGTGATGTATCAGATGGAAACACTTGTCCAGAAACAATCACTAGAACGTATAGAATTACAGATGACTGTGGAAATACAACTGATGTTACACAAACTATTACTGTAAATGATATTACTAATCCAACCGGAACAGCTCCTGCTAATGTTGTAGTTCAATGTATAGGAGATGTACCTGCGGCTGATATCAATGCTATTACGGATGAGGCTGATAACTGTACGGTTAACCCTGTTGTAACTCACGTTGGTGATAATATGGTGGGTAATGGATGTCCAACGGATATTTTTAGAACCTATAGAATTACGGATGATTGTGGTAATTTCATTGAAGTGGTTCAGACAATTACTGTTAATGATGATATCGCACCAACCGGAACAGCACCTGCAGATGTAACAGTTCAATGTATTGGTGATGTGCCTGCAGTTGATGTAACTGCAATTACAGATGAAGCAGATAACTGTACTGTGAATCCAACAGTAACTCACGTATCAGATGTGTCAGATGGAAACACATGTCCGGAGACAATTTCAAGAACTTATAGAATTACAGATGACTGTGGTAACACAACAGATGTAGTACAAACTATCACAGTTGATGACACAACACCACCAACAGCATCTAACCCTACTTCGGTAGTAGTTGAATGTATAGGAGATGTGCCAGCAGTTGATATTACGGTAGTAACAGATGAGGCAGATAACTGTACAGCAGCTCCGGTTGTAGCACATGTATCAGATGTGTCAGATGGAAATACTTGTCCAGAGACTATTACTAGAACATATTCTGTAACGGATGATTGTGGAAACAGTATTGATGTAACACAAACGATCATTGTAAATGATATTACTGCTCCAACGGCATCTAATCCTGCTCCTATTACAGTGAGTTGTGCATCTGATGTACCAGTTGCAGACATCACAGTAGTAACAGATGAAGCAGACAACTGTACAGCAGCACCTGTTGTAGCCCACGTATCAGATGTTTCAAATGGAAATGTGTGTAACGGAGAGATCATTACAAGAACATACTCAGTAACGGATGATTGTGGAAACACCATTAACGTAACACAAGAAATCCACATTGATGCGGCAACACCAAGTGTAGATGCAGGATTGAGTCAAGTGGTATGTGAAGGAGATGCAGTAACCTTAACAGCATCAAATCCGGATAATGCTCAAATATCTTGGGACAATGGAGTATTGGACGGAATTTCATTTATTCCACCTGTAGGAAACAATACTTACACTGTTGTAGCTTCAGTATGTAATGGAGAGTGTTTCAGTGATGATCAAGTAAATGTAAATGTGAATCCGACACCTCAAATCCAATTTGAAGCTGATAACTTTATGGGATGTGCGCCATTTACGGTAACATTTACTAATCTGTCAACAGAACAATTTGATTGTAATTGGGAATTTGGTGACGGAGGAGCATCTAATACATGTGGACCAGTATCTTACACATACAATAATTCAGGAATGTTTGATGTGACATTGACAGTTACTTCACAAGCAGGATGTACTGCTTCTGATACTTACAATAGTTATATTGAAGTTGTTGAACCACCTGTAGCTGACTTTACTATGACGCCAAGCTTTACAGATATCAACAATACAGAAGTAGAGTTCACCAATACTTCATTATATGCAGATACTTATAACTGGTCGTTTGGGGATAATCTAACTTCAAATCAAGAGAATCCAACTCATAACTTCCCTGAAATTGCAGGGTCATATACTGTAACTCTAACAGCAACTAATAACATTGGTTGTGTGTCAGAAACTACAGCTGTAATGACAATTGAAGATGTATTGTTGTTCTATGTTCCGAACATATTTACACCGGACGGAGATCAGTTCAATGAGCAATTTACTCCAGTATTTACTTCAGGTTATGATCCGTATGATTACCATTTGACAATCTTTAACAGATGGGGAGAGATCATTTTTGAATCATACAATGCAGCTTATGGATGGAACGGACATTATGGAAATGGTGGATTGGTAGAAGATGGTGTTTACGTATGGCAGATTGAGTTCAAAGAAACAATGTCTGATAAAAAACACAAATACCGTGGACACGTTTCAGTATTGAAATAATAAATACCTAAATGGTTTAGAAAAGGGAAACAATCAATTGTTTCCCTTTTTATTTTTTAAGGATTCCAATTTTATTCAATTATTACAAGCAACCCTTGTAGTTAAAATTCGTTTATAAAGCGATATTTGTGTTATTTTTGGGTTAAACTTAGCACAAACACTACGCTAGAAATTACTTGCAAGGAGAAGAATATTAATAGTCAACATTAAAGATTTGACGAAATTTAACTGAGAAATGAATAAAATTCTCGCAATATTATTTGTAGTTGCGGCTACTTTTACTACTACTGCGCAAACTACGGATATTGTAATGAACGCAGGTTCAAATGGTACAACCGTCAATACATGTTTAGGAGGTTTGTACGACTCTGGAGGGACTGGTGCGAGTGCACCATATTCAAACAATGAAAGTTATGTAATTACAATCTGCCCGGACACCCCTGGTGATTTTATTACATTACAATGGACAGTTTTTAATTTAGATTGTACAGATAACGTTCCTGGACCTGGTACAGATGCAGATAATATCACTGTTTATGATGGTGACAATACAGGGGCGCCAACACTTGGAACTTATTACTGTGGACAGTTGACTCCTGGAGATATATTTGGTGCAACTCCAATGAATATTACCGGATGTTTAACAATTGAATTTAATTCAAATGCCAACGGAACAGGAGATTTTAATGCTCAGGTTTCTTGTGAAACGCCATGTGATCCTCCTACTGCAATAGGAGAGATTGTTGGAGGGCCTATGCCGGATTCAATCGCAGTATGTATTGGTGAAGTAGTTACTTTTCAAGATGCTGGGTCAACAGCTGGAAGTTCAGGTTTGTTTACTTTACAAAACTGGGTTTGGCAGTGGATGGATGGAACTCCAAATGATACTTTGAACAATCCTGGACAGGTTACTCACGTTTTCAATACTCCTGGACAGTATGTAGTACAATTACAGGTTATTGATGATAACGATTGCGTCAATATGAACGCAACTGATATTGAAGTATTTGTCACGACCTATCCCACATTCGACCCTTTTCCGGCCGATACACTAATATGTGCTGGAGAACAGGTGGATCTAAATGCATATCCAGATCAATATGAAGTAGAATGGTCAGGGTTCCCATTAGGTATTTGGATAGATGACAACTGTATGGAAGATTTAACAGGAATTGTACAGTCAACTCCTATGACCATAACCGGATATGATAGTAACATATCTCTTAATAATGGAAATCCAGATATTCTTTCATTGTGTGTAACAATGGAACACTCATTTTTAGGGGACTTTGTTTTACAAGTTCAATGTCCAACAGGTCAAATTATGACATTACACCAACAAGGTGGAGGTGGAACTAATTTAGGTATACCGGGTGCAGGTGTTATTGATTGTAACAACCCTTCAACTTTTGGTACACCTTATGAATATTGTTTTACTTCAACAGCTACCCAAACTATGGTTCAAGCTGCACAAAGCGTTGGTACATTGCCTGCCGGAGATTATCTTCCTGTAGACCCTCAAGGTTTTGCAGCCTTAGATGGATGTCCAATAAATGGAACATGGAACATTCTTTTTACAGATTTATGGGGTGCGGATGATGGTTCAATGCCTGGATGGTCAATTAATTTTGATCCTGCATTAAATCCTCCTGTAACAGTATTTACTCCTCAAATTGGTTTAGGATCAGATAGTTCATGGTGGGACATGGCTACTCCTGGGATAATTTCAAGTACCGCAGATGGAAATAGCATTACAGTAGCTCCAACAACTGCCGGATCTTATGTATATACATTTCATGTGGTGAACAGTTTTGGATGTGAATTTGATTCTTCAGTTACTGTAGAAGTTTATGAATCTGCAATTGCAGATGTATTGGATACAGCAGTTTGTGGAGGTCAGCCAATTCAATTGAATGCCGGTTCTGAGGTATGTCAATATACTGTTAACATGATTGATACCTGGGGAGATGGATGGAATGGAGGATATCTTGATATAATCACTTCAGGAGGTACGTCTACATTTGACATTCCTTTTGGTTCATCAGGAACAGGACAATTCAGTGTGCCGGTAGGCGAATTTTGGACCGCACAATTCTTTTCAGGAGGATGGCCTTGGGAATGTGAATTCACAATTTTAGATCCAGGTGGAGGAGTAGTATATCAGAGTGGACAATCTGGTGCAACACCTTCAACAGCTCTTCAACAATTCCAGGCAGACTGTCCGGGTAACGAAGTTTATGAGCCACTTCCAGGTTATGTATATTCTTGGACTCCGGCAGGATCCTTGAATGATCCAAACATTCCTGCGCCAATTGCCAGTCCTTCTTCAACAACTACTTATACATTGACTATGTATCCAATTGGACACCCTGATTGTGCTCAAACAGATTTAGTAACAATCAACATGGGTGGTGGACTTGATACCGGAACTGACAGTACAGCATTATTATGTTTTGAAGGCCCTGCAGTAGACTTATTTGGTTGGTTAGGAGGTACTCCTCAATTTGGTGGGTCTTGGTTTGATCCTAATGGAGGTGCAGTTACAATGCCGATTACACCAGCAACAGCATTAGCAGGTTCATATGAATATAGAAAGGATAGTAATGGTTGTACTTCATCATCTTTTATTGATCTTCAAATTATTCAAGTTTCAGGAACATCAATTGTTACTGATTCAGATTGCCAGGCGTGTAATGGTCAAATTCAAGTGACTCCTGCAAATGGATTCTCTCCTTATACATATAGTATAGACAATGGAGCAACCTTTCAGGCAGCTGATACATTTACTTCACTTTGTGGAGGTGCAGCTCCAGGTGTAGACTATGATATCATCATTCAGGATTCATTGGGATGTATGGATACAATTACAGATGCAGTAGAAGATATTAATATGCCAACGCTAAATCCTGTTGTTTATTCAGATGCTTCATGTTTTGGAGTTTGTGATGGTTCAGTTACATTGAGCGGAACTAATCTTGCCTCTTATTCAATAGACGGGGGAACTACAACACAAGCTACAGGTAACTTTACAGGATTATGTCCTGGAGTTTATGATGTGATTGTTGACAATGGTTCTGGATGTTCAGTTACGGATCAATTTACAGTAGTTGAACCACCTGAAATTGAAATTACTTCCATTTCACCTGATGTAGATATTTGCCCTGGAGAAACTGTAACTGCAAACGTTACAGGAATTAACGGGATTGGTAATGTTGAGTACACTTGGGAGACAGGAGGAACAGTTATTGGAACTGGATCAACAATTGATATTGTAACAACAGGTAATATGGTAATTTGTGTTACTATGTCTGATGATTGTCCTAATACGGATAACGAGTGCTTTAACATTAATGAACCACCTCCGGTAACACCAATGATTACTTCAGATGTTACAGATGGATGTGTGCCTCAAACTATTACGTTCTCAAATATTTCAAACGGATCAATTGCTACTTCTATTTGGACATTCTCAAATGGAACAACAATGACAGTGAATGGTGCTTCAGATGTTTCAGTATTGTTTGAGCAAGCAGGAACATATGATGTTGGATTAGAGATTACAACAACTGCAGGGTGCGTATATGATACAACATTCTACAGTTATATTACTACATATCCAATTCCGGATGCGAACTTCATTTTCCAACCTAACCCTACTACAATTTATGATACAGAGGTAACTTTTTCAGATTACAGTTCTTCTGATGTAATTAGTTGGTTCTGGGAGTTTGGAGCAGGTGTGTTGCCTGGAACTTCAACAGTGGAAAACCCAACTGCAGTATATCCTGAAGGTGTGGCTAATGATTATCCTGTTGAGTTGACAGTTGAAAATCAATATGGATGTCAGGATTCTATGTTGTCAGTAGTTTCAATAATTAATGATGTTGTAATCTACGCTCCTAATATTTTTACTCCTGATGGTGATGAGTACAATGAAGGGTGGAGAGTATATATTTCTGGAATCGATATTTATGATTTCCATTTGACATTGTTCAACCGTTGGGGAGAAATAGTTTGGGAATCTTATAATCCAGTTGCTACCTGGTATGGACATTATGGAGATGTTGGATTGGTGCCGGATGGAACTTATGTATGGGTGATAGATGCAAAAGACACTTACACCGACAAGAAGTATCAGTTCAGGGGACACGTCACCGTACTGAAATAAAAAATATTAAAATCCCGGATTTAAACTGATCCGGGATTTTTTTTTCTCATATATCTATTCTGATTAAATTTGCCGATCATGACAAAATTTATAGGAGATAGAATTAGTATGGAAGATCATGAGAGATCTTCTACAGTAGTCATTTTACCTAAAAGGGTAAGATGGAAAGATATACTATTAATCTCTTGGGTAGTTGGATTTACTTTTGCAGGATTGTACATTGTTTACCTTTTGTTTTTTGGAGGTATAAATGAACTAAAAGTGGGAGTGAATTATGATGAGGAAATCCGAAAGCAGCAAGTTATTTATCTGGCAATTTTTACAGGTTTCTGGGTATATTTTGAGTACCTAACTTTGAAAACTGTTTTATGGTATTTATTCGGTAAGGAGTTGATACAAATAGATACAGAGGCACTAACATTTAAAAGATCAACATTGTCATACGGAAAGGCTAATAGATATTTTTTTGAGAATATAAAAAAGATCGAATACATTAAACCGGATGATACCTCATTGAATCAGTTTTTGACAAATGCTTATTGGTCGCTAGGAGCTGATGCCATAAAAATTTATACCAAAGGGAAAGAAAAAACTTTTGGTCGTCGATTAAGCGAAAAGGAGGCTAAAAGGTTATTGAAATTTATCAATGAAAGGTCAAAAAAATGGAGAAAGAAGTAAATCTTAGTTTGAAATAATATAAACTGATGATTTAACTCTTCGGGTGTGCATGCCTTCCATTTCTTCTTCCAAAACTAAATCCTTGGCTGTTTGTAATTCAAATACCTCTTTCAAGTTTTTTATCTGAGCTATAGGAACATTTCTTTGTATTAGTCCATTAACTAGTTCATCAGCATTAAAAAGCTTCATTTTTTCAGCTAAAATCGGATCAAGTTCTTTTCGATTAGTAACTCTATCCTTATTATGCTCAAAATGCGGATTTATTTCAAGACCTATAAATTCACACAAAGTTGCAAATTGCTTGTCGCTTCCCACAGCTAAGGTTACCAACTTATTATCTCTTGTTGTAAATATCTCTCCATAAGGAGCAATATTAGGATGTAGGCTTCCCATTGCTTGAGGGATTTGATTTGCCATCAAATAATTAGTTGCCTGATTAGACAAAGAAGCTATTGCCGTATCGTATAATGAAACTTCTACGTGATAAGCTTTTGGATCATGTTGAAAGTTTAAAAGAGCGTCTAGCAGTCCTTCTTTCATTTGATGCGCAGCTAGAATATCTATTATAGCTAAGGGAATCTTAATAGGGCCTGAAGATTCATTTCCATTCATAAACATAAATCCCGTTTCTGCTTGTAGCACTAAATCATAAGCTACTCTCTTGTTTTTGCTACCAAATCCTGTAATCTCACCTAAAATAATTTTTGGATTGATTTTTTTTAACGATTCAAAATCAACACCAAATTTATCCGCGTCACCTGGTTTAAAGTTAGAAACAACTATGTCTGCTTCTTCAATAAGCTGATGCAATTTTACACGATCTGTATCATCCAAAAGGTCCAAATGAATAGGTTCTTTATGCCAATTAATTGAACAGTAATATGCAGATAACGGAGCCGAAGTATCTTCAGTTTTAAGTTTCCAACCTCTTGTCACATCACCATGCGTTTTTTTATTTTCAACTTTGATCACTTTTGCACCACGCTCTGCGAAGAACATACCAACCGCTGGACCGGCCAATACACTTGCCAGTTCTAATACTTTTAACTTTGAAATAACAGATTGCGTCATATAGCCTTAATGAATTGCGCTTAGCAAAATACCATTTATATAGTTTTCAATAAGCAAGGTAGAACCATCTTTGTTGTAATAAACGGTATGCCCATCAAGAATTCCATTTTTGAATGTCATTTTAACATACACTTGATCACTTTTAGGGTATTTTTCTGTACAAGTACCGGTATATGAAATATCATCTAATTTGTACTTTGTTGGAACATTTGAATTTTCGTTATTTATTTTTTCAAGCTCTGAGCATTCACAATTTAATACTTCAACATTTCCTGATCTTTTTTTATTACCCTCTTTGTAAACTTGTTCAAGCATTACCTCACCTGCTTTATCATAGTAGGTTATTTTACCATGGATTTTACCATCCATGATGCTTTTCTCAATATACTTTGTATCAGTTCCGGGGTAATTCTCAAAACAAATACCTGTATAGGCTTTATTTTCTTTTGTTAAAATCCCTGTGCTATCTGAGAGTAATTCACTGCAAAAACATGTGTCAAGTTCTTCACTTTGCATTACTACACCTTCGTCAGTAATGTCTTTGCGATTTTTTGAATCACCGCAAGAATAGATAATAGCAAGTAATGCCATTATACTTAAAAAATATCTCATTAGAATATGTTTATTACGCGTAAAAATCTTTTGACATAACCACTAGCATTATATCTTGTAATGGTTACTCCAAAGTGTTTTTTAGAAGAAGAACTGTGAATGAAGTCAACCATCCCTCCTTCATTTTTAATCACAATTCCGGCATGGCCAACTTTTCTTTTTGTAGCATCAGTCCCAGTAAAAAGCATGATGTCACCAGGAACAGCTGATAGTAGCGAAACCTTATCTCCAAAATTTTCATAGCCGGATGAAGCTCTTGAAACTTTAATACCAAAGTTTTTAAATACGTAATAAATAAAACCGGTGCAGTCAAAGCCATCAGTTGAAGTCCCCCCCCAAATATATGGAGTGCCCAAGTGGACTTTGGCGTAGTCTATAATACTGTCCCTTAAACATTTCTCTTTTTCTGAAATATTTCTAGGAGTAATAGTAGTATCTGACTCAAACCCAAAGGAAGAGAAAGTGGTCAAAAAAGATATTGCTATTATTAATGCCTTCATTACTTAGCAAAATTAATATGTTTTATAACTTTATAAAAACTAATTTGTAACAAATGTCTAAGATCAAAAATGCGCAGTTAAGGTACAGGGTGATAGATAGATGTTTGCGAAATCCTTATAATCCATATCCTACCAAAGAAGATTTGCGTCAAGCATGTGAAGAAGCGCTTTTTGGCAGTAGCGAAGGGGTTGACATATGTGATTCAACAATTGAAAAGGATATGTTTGCTATGAGAATGGACTTTGATGCTCCTATTAAATACAGCAAAAAAGAGAAGGGTTATTATTATGAGGATGAACAATTTAGTATTGATAAAATCCCTTTAACAGAAGGGGATATTGATGCCATTAAGTTTGCTACCAACACTTTAATGCAATTTAGAGAAGTTGGAATTTTTAAGCAATTTGGTTTTGCAATTGATAAAATATTTGATCGCGTTCACATTTCCAGTAATCCTTTGGATGATTCAATTGATAATCACGTTCAATTTGAAACACAAGCTGCAACCAAAGGAAATGATATGTTGCCGGATTTACTAAAGGCAATTAAAGAAAAACTTATTGTAAAATTCAATTATACCAGTTTTGCTACAGGAAAAACTAAAGAAAGAGAGGTATTACCTCTTCTTTTAAAGGAATACAGAAATCGTTGGTATTTGATAAGTTATGTTAGGAGTAAATCTAAGGTTATCACTTTCGGTCTTGATAGAATGTCAGACTTAATAATAACTGAAGAATACTTTAAGGATGATTTTGACTTTAATCCGGATTTGTTTTTTAAGTATTCAATAGGAATAACTGCCAATGATAGTCAACCTCAAAAAGTAGAGCTTAAAATAGATAAAGTTGGGTCAAAGTACCTACAGTCTCAACCTTTACATGACAGTCAGACTTTAATCAAAGAAGGGAAACGTAGGGATACTTTTCAATTAGAAGTACTTATTTCAGAAGAATTAAAAAGAGAAATTCTTTCATATGGTTCTCAAATGGAGGTGATTAGTCCTTTAGAATTGCGAAATGAAATCGCCATTAAAGTACAAGAAATGGTAGATATATACGGATAAGCTTTTTAATTCTATTTCTTTTACTAATTTTGTCGCGGGTAAGTCCCGTACGACCAGCTCCTGCTGAATCCCCCAGGACAGGAATGTAGCAAGGGTAGGCGGTTGTAGCGGTGCGATACGGGTAGCTTACCCACTTTTTTTTCTTTGATTAATTCCCCTTTTTGTTGATAACATTTTCTCGAGTCAGTAGTTGACTACCTTATATTTGCACTACAAAATTATTGCAACATGAAATTTTTTATTGATACAGCCAATTTGGACGAAATTAGAGAAGCAAATGATCTAGGTATTCTAGATGGTGTTACTACTAATCCATCTTTGATGGCAAAAGAAGGAATTACAGGTAAGGACAATATCCTAAAACACTATGTTGATATCTGTAATATTGTTGATGGAGATGTTAGTGCTGAAGTAATTTCGACTGATTTTGAAGGAATCATTAAAGAAGGAGAACATTTAGCTGGACTTCATAAAAATATTGTGGTGAAAGTTCCTATGATTAAAGACGGAATTAAAGCCATTAAATATTTTTCAGATAAGGGAATTAAAACTAACTGTACGTTAGTATTTAGTCCAGGTCAGGCTATACTTGCTGCAAAAGCAGGTGCTACTTATTTGTCACCATTTATTGGAAGGTTAGATGATATCTCATCAGATGGATTGGCATTAATTGCAGAAATTAGAGAGATTTACGATAATTATATGTTTGAAACGGAAATTTTAGCTGCTTCAGTAAGACATACAATGCATGTAATTGATTGTGCTAAAATAGGAGCAGATGTTATGACAGGTCCTTTAAGTTCAATTACAGGACTTTTAAATCATCCTTTAACTGATATTGGTTTAGAGAAATTCCTGGCGGATTACGCAAAAGGGAATTCATAAATATTTGAACTACTCACTCTATAAAACCATCTCAAATTTGAGGTGGTTTTTTTTTACATTAAACCAAGGCAAAATTTAAGTCTGATAATCTTTTTAACCGAGGCATAAACTTGTTGTTTAAATTGCGCGTCTGAATTAACTGCTCCTAGAATATCGAATAGAGCTTGTTCTTCATTAACAGGCATTAAAATTAAATCACAACCGGCTTGTGCGGCTTTTAGTTCACAATTAGGAATTGAAGCAACACCTCCCATATTCATAGCATCTGTTACTACCAATCCTTTGAAGTTCATTTTATTCTTTAACAAGTCAGTTACAATGTTTTTTGAGACAGATGATGGCATATCATTCGTGTTGTATTTTTCATTGTTTTTAATGGCGATATGTGCCACCATAATTGAAAGAACACCTCCTTCTATTAGTGGGATGTAATTGTGAACTTCTCTCATTTCCCCATCAATATAAACGAGTTTTTTGTGTGTATCACCTACAACATAACCATGGCCAGGGAAATGTTTAGCTGTAGCTACTATTCCATGTGATTGAGTTTCATCAATAAACACTTTTGACCATACTTGAGCTGTGTCAGGATCATTTCCAAAAGCTCTGAATGAAATTACTTCATTTGGAGACATGTCTACTACCGGAGCATAATTGTAATTGATTCCAATGTCTTTAAGATCATTACAAATTGATGCAGCAAATTTCTTTACTTCTTCACGATCCACCATTAAGTGTGCCTTTTTAACAGGAGTACAGTTTTTGATTTTATATCCGATTAATGATGGTTCTGCGTCAGCAGAGTAGAGCATAGGTAAACCTCCATATTGTTCGTTTAAACTATTAAAATCATTTACCATTGTTGTAAAACCTTCTTTTGTTCCATTTAGTAGAAGGATTCCTCCAATATAATTTTTGACAATTAAATTATTAAGGTGTTCTTGAGATTTACCAAGTCTTCCGGCTGCAGGAATGATCATTTGTCCAACTCTACTAGTATCATTCATTTCATTAAATACACTATCAACCTTTTGTGCCAGCGTTGCATCATAAACAAAAAAGTCTGATAATTGATAGTTCTGCGCCTTAAGCTGGTTAGCTGTAACTAAGATGATTCCTAAAATTAATGCTCTCATAGTTCAAAAAAAAAGTCCCCGATTGATATTGATCTAAAGGGGACTGTAAATATTAATAAATGTAAATTACTTTTTGATAATAGTAACAACAGTTCTTCTGTTTTGCTGATGTGCCTCATTTTTGGCCTTTCTACCATCTAATTTATCAATTTCTTCATCTGTTATTTCTGGTTGAGATTCACCATAACCTTTAGTTTGAATTCTATCAGCAGAAATTCCATGTTTAATTAAGTAGTCTTTAGCAATTTTCGCTCTATTTTCAGAAAGTAACTGATTGTACTCATCTGATCCTCTTGAGTCAGTATGACCACCAAGCTCGATAACCATGGTTGGATTTTCTTTCATCACCTTAATCAAGTTGTTCAGATCGGTAACTGATTTATCTCTTAAACCATATTTATCAAAATCAAAGTAAATGTTTCTTAAGGTAAATGAACCACCTGAAACAGGTTTGCAAAGTTCAAAGTTCATTTCAAGTTCTGATTCTTCATCTTTTTTAGTCGTAGAAGCAGATTTTGAAGAAATAGTATAACCTGTTGCCGTTGCGTTAAATGCAAATTCATCTCCGGCATTTGAAACAATTATTTCGTATGTACCGTTGCTGTTTGTTTTAATTTCTTTTTTCTCTCCTGTCTCCTTATTGGTAATTGTAATTGAAGCTACAATAGGTTGCCCTGATTCGCAATCCTTAACCTGACCTTTGAAGATTATTTTACGCTCTTTTTTGACATTTTGATTGTCATTATTATTGGTGTTATCGTTATTGTTTGTGTTGTCATTGTTATTAGTGTTGTCGTTGTTATTGTTTTCGTTAGTGGCAACCATGTCAGAAGTCTCTTCTTCCATAAAGTCAGTATCCATTAATTTGGCATCAGCTAACAATGCATTCTTTTTCTCTCCCAAGAAAGTAATCAAATAAATGTCTTTTTCACCAAATCCATCTTCACGGAATGAAGAATAGTAAGCATATCTTTCATTACCTGTAACTACAAAGTAGATATCATCATCAGGTGTATTAATTGGGTAACCAATATTTTCAGGTTTAGACCATTCTCCTGTTTCTCTATCGAATTCTGTTTTGAAAATATCTAATCCTCCAATGTTGTTATGCCCATTTGATGAAAAATAAAGTGTTTTATTATCCGGGTGAAAGAAAACCCCTTTTTCTTCAAATTCTGTATTGATAGTTTTACCTAAATTTTCTGGTTCTCCCCATTGTTCCGCTTCTTCATCCCAATAAGAAACGTAAATATCATGCTGTCCAAATCCTCCCGGTTTATCAGAGACAAAGAACAAAGTCTTTTCATCAAATGATAAGGTCGCACTTGATTCGTGGAATTTAGTATTGATTGATTCTCCCAATGAAGTAGGTACTTCCCATCCACCATCTTCTTTTTCTCTTGTTATCAATACATCTCCATTTTTACTGTTGATTCCCTTATAAGTAAGTAATGACTTACCATCTGGTGCTAAACCAACAGTTGCATCATGCGTTTCTGTATTTACAGGATCTCCTAAGTTTTGAGCCAATTGCCACTCTCCACCATATTCTCTTGATGAAGAATAAACATCTTCATAATGAAATCCATTTTTGTCAATTTTCCCTCCTTTTGAATCAGGTCTTCTTGCCGTAAAAAACAACACTCTATTATCTGCAGAGATAACAGGAGAAAATTCAGGATATTCAGTATTAATACTATCTCCCAAATTGTCAATCCAAACACGAATCGGTTTCTTTTTAAGCTGAACTCCGGTTCTACATTCTTGGATTTTTTTATTGATGAATGCTCTTTGAGCTTGATCTGTAGGATTAACTACATCTTTAAATTCTTGATACAATGTTATGGCTTGATCAAATTCACCGGCCAATTGGTAAGCCTGAGCCAAATAAAACTTGATGTTTGGATCTACTTCAGGATTTACTTTGTAAGCAAATTTCAGATATTCCAGGGCCTTAAATTTGTGACTTCCATTCAAATAACAAACCCCAATTCTGAAGTTGTTTACTGATGAATACGGATTAAAATCATGAGCAGCCAAATAATGTTTCAGTGCTAAATTTAAATCTCCTGAAGTCCCATCAAAAAAGTAATAATCTCCTTTTTTAATTTCTTTAATGGCATCATTGAATTCATCCTTTTGATTTTCGAATAATTTTTTGTCAAAAGGAACATCTTTGTCTTGCGATAAAGCAACACATCCAATTAATAGTGATATGATGATAAATAAACTCTTCATTTTATTCGCTACAAGTTGGACTGTTCAAATACTCTTCTGCTTTTTCTGAACCAAGGATAAAAGCTTGTTCCCAATCAAAACAGGCATCTTCAACATTTCTCATCATTTCATGAGCAATTCCTCTGTTGAAATATGCTTCCATTAATTCAGGGTTTAAATCCAAAGCCAAATTACATTTCTCAATAGCAGATTCATATTGATCTTGATCTAATAATACAGCTGCTTGATTACTTAATATTCTTGCGTTTTCATTATCTAGTTCAAATGCTTGATCAAAAGATGAAGATGCTTTTTCATACTCTTGAGATTTGTGATAATAATTACCAAGCATTACTAAAAATTGAGCTTTTTCTTTTGGATCTTCAGTTTTGTCCATTCCCTTTTGAACCATGTCCAAAGCCAGGTCTGTGCTATCCATTTCAAGATAAACATTTGCTAGATTACCGTAAATGCCTGCAGAGTTGGGGTTCAGTTCTAATGCTTTTTTGAAAGAAGCTTCAGCACTTTCTAAATCTCCTTGCTGATAATGAATTTTACCCTGGATATTGTGAGCTACAGGGTTTTTATCATTTTTAGAAATAGCATTGTCCACATGCTCTTGCGCTAAATCTAAATCTCCATAATTTAAATTAGCTCTTGCTGCATATAGTCTTATGCGCTCATTATCTTGTCCTTGTTCAATGGCTTTATTTAAAAAATAAGCGGCACTATCATATTCTGAGTTATGATAATAACATTTACCCAAGTGTCCATAAGCAGCAGTCAAAAACTTATCATTGTTGTGAGCTGAAACAGCATTGTCTAATGCGTTTTCGTATTGCTTGTTATCAAACTGGATTAAAGAAATGTTTAAATACGCTTCAGCATAAGTAGGTTCTAATTGAACACAGGCAAGAAATAATTTTAATGCCTCAACCTTATTTCCATCTTCATATTCCTTAACGCCCTTATTAAATATTCTTTTTGATTCACCAGAATATTTGTTTTGAGCCACTGAAAACACAGGGATCAAGAGCGTTAGAAGTAATATTTTCCTAAGAGGGGCTAACATAATTATGCGAATTTAAAATTTTTCTCCAACAAAATCGCCAAATCTATAGATAAGAATAGCTATTTAACAGTTTAAGTTGGAAACATTTGAATTTGGATTCAACTAAATGCTTAAAATTTTAAACTCAGTACGTCTATTTTGCTGGTGCGCTTCCTCTTTTTCTGATTTAGTTCTCATTTTATTGATTTCACTATCAGGTATTAAGGTTTGCTTTTCACCGTAACCCGCATACTCAAGTCTTGATTTATCAATTCCGTGAGAAATCAAATAGTCAACAACTGATTTTGCTCTATTTTGAGATAAAACTTGATTGTCTGCGTCAGAACCTCTTGTGTCTGTGTGTCCAGAGATTTCAATTCTCATTGTAGGATTCTCATTTAACAATCCAATCAATCTTTCAAGTTCGTTAACGGATTCATCACGCAATGAATATTTAGCATAATCAAAGAAGATGTTTCTAAGTACAATAGATTTACCCACTTGAACTTTCTTCAAGTCAACATCTTTCTTGTATTGTTTAAATCCACTTGCTTCAGGAATTTGAAAATTCTCTGAATGGAATAAATAACCATCTTTTTTAACAGCAATTCCGTAGTTTGATCCACCTGGTAAAGAAACTAGGTATTTACCTGTGTTTACGTCTGAATTAAATTCTGCAATTACTTTGTTTTTCTCATTATCGATTAAAACCACTTGTGCTTGAAGAGGTTCTTTGGTGTCCTCATCTCTAATAATACCTGTTAAAATGGCCATATTGGCTCCCTCAGAAACAAGTACAGGTTCCTTAGTCTTTTCTTTAATTGGCTTAGCAATTGACGCTATCAAGTTGTCTTCATTTGAAAGCATAGGTGGTTTCTCAGGTCCTAAGAATGTGATAAGGTAAATGTCTTTTTCACCTAATCCTCCTTCTCTGTATGATGCAATGTATCCATATCTACCATTACCCGCAACTACCAGTCCTATATCATGATCCGGGGTATTCAATGGAGGGCCAAGGTTTACAGGCGTTTGCCATTTTCCATCAACTAATTTTGAGTAAAATAAGTCGTAACCACCCATAGTATTGTGACCAGTTGAAGCAAAATACATAGTTTCTCCATCCGGGTGGATAAATACAGATCTTTCATCATATGGTGTATTAATTGCATCCCCAACATTTACAGCTTCTCCCCATTTTTCTTTTTTGTCATCCCAATCGGCATAGTAAATGTCATGTTTACCAAATCCATCAGGTTTATTGGTAACGAAATAAAGTCTTTTACCATCAAAGCTCAGTGATGCACCTGATTCATGAAAATCTGTGTTAATGTTTTTCCCTAAAGGTTCTGGTTTTGACCAACTACCGGTTTCATCAGAAGATATGTAGATATCCCCACCATTATTTTTTTCATTAATGTAAATGAATAAGGTATGACCATCAGGAGATAAACTGATTGTAGCGTCATGCTGACCAGATTCGTTCATGGTTTTCCCCATGTTTTTTGATTTTGACCAAACACCATCAGTTCTTGATGAGATAAACATGTCTTCAAAATATCCTCTTCCATCAGGTGCTAAAACTTCATTATCTGGTCTTCTTGCCGTAAATATCATTATAGCCTCATCTGCTGAAATTACCGGTCCGTAATCAGGATACTTTGAGTTAATCTCGCCTCCAACATTGTCTATCCAAACACGCGCTCTTGTTTTTGATAATTCAATTCCATTTTTACATTCCTGCACTCCCTTGTAAGCAAATGCACTTACCGTAGGCGGATTTTCACCCGCTTGAGAATAATAACAATGACGATTTATAAACTCATTACCACCACTTGTAGCAGCCTTATTATAGTAATCAATAGCCTTTTCCCATTTTGCTTCAATGTGATAACTTAAACCAATAAATACCAAAACATCTTTTGAAACTGTGGGTTTAAGACTATAAGCATCTTCAAAGTACTTTTTCATTTTGTACTTGTCCACATTGTAATAGCAGATTCCTAACTTATAGTTCAAATCCGCACTTTTTGGATTGAATTTATATGCTTCCAGATATTCATTTATTGCTTTAGGATAATCTTGCATTTCAAACAACATATTACCCTCTTCATAATGATCTTCTGCTACTTTATACTCGTCTTTTCTTTCTTTAAATAATTTTTTGTCAAAAGGCACATCTTGTCCAAAAGATATAATGGCCAAAGCAAGACAAACGATTGTTAATATTGACTTTTTCATATTATATTCTTTGGATTATTTTTCTGCGCAAGCAGGTCCGTTTACGTAATTTTCTGCATTTTCAGAACCAAGGATAAAAGCATCTTGCCAATCCGCGCAGGCTCCTTCTAAATCTTTTAGCATTTCTTTTGCAATACCTCTGTTTACATATGCCTCCATGTATTCGCCATCAATTTCAATGGCTTTATTACAGTTTTTAACTGCTTCTTGATAATTTTCCATTTTGATGTAAACTGAAGCTATGTTGTTATAAGCAAAAGCATATTTAGGGTTGATTTCAGCTGCTTTGGCATAATCAGCTAAGGCTTCTTTATAATTCCCTTGAGCAAATTTAACAGACCCTCTATTATTGTATGCTACATAGTATTTAGGATCTCTTTTTAATGCTTCAGTATAATATTTGATTGCATTTGCATAATCTTCTTTAGCTCTGTATGCTGATCCTAAATTGTTATAAGCAAAACTCAAGTAATTATCATATTTCACTGCGCTTTCGTAATCTTTGATCGCACCAGTATAATCTTCTAGTTGCACCTTTGCAGATCCTCTGTCATTATAGGCATAAGCATATTCAGGTTTGCGTCTGATTGCTTCGTCAAATGCTTTAACTGCATTTTCAAAGTCTTGATTCTGGAAAAGTGCAACACCTTGGAAATAAGGATACTTCTCATTACTCTTATCAAGATTAGCTGCTTGTTCAAAACCTTTGGCAGCCTCTTCGTAGTTACCAACTTCAAGATATACTTGTCCTTTTAAATAAGGTGCTTCATGATTAGTTGGATTTAAAGACAATACTTTGTCAAAGTCTTTGGCTGCATTGTCAGCATCTCCTAAACCTTGATAGGCCTTTCCTCTAAAATAATAAGCATCTGAAAAAGTTCCGTCTTTGGAAATTGATTCAGAGAAAGCATTCACAGCTTGTTGAAATTGTTCAGATTTTAAAAGTCTTACACCTTCGTTGTATTTCTGTTGTACATATGGATCTTTCAGTCCCAATGAATCCATAGTAGTTTGATCGACGTCAGAACCTTGTATAGTATTCTCTTCTTGTCCAAAAGAGAAAAGGGATACGAAAACTAATGACGCCCCGAGAGTAATTTTTTTCATCATATTTTTAGGGTCATTGATCATGCTAATTTATACTTTTACTAGCGATATTACAATTATCATGCAAAATAAACATTATGGCAAAGAAAAAGTCGATCCTAAAAAAATCTAGTACTGAGTTCTTAGAAAAGTACTTGAATAATCCGTCACCAACTGGTTTTGAGTCAGATGGGCAGAAATTGTGGTTGGAATATATAAAGCCATTTATAGATGATTATTGGGTAGATAATTATGGAACCGTTGTAGGAATTGTAAATCCTGAAGCAGAATATAAAGTCGTTATTGAGGCTCATGCTGATGAAATCTCATGGTTTGTACATTATATCAACTCAGATGGATTTATCTATTTGAGAAGAAATGGAGGTTCAGATCATCAAATAGCTCCTTCAAAAAGAGTAAACATTTTTACAGATAAAGGAATTGTGAAAGGTGTATTTGGTTGGCCTGCTATTCATACAAGACTTGCAGGTAAAGAAGAAGCTCCAACCATGAAAAATATATTTCTGGACGTAGGATGTGATAATAAAGAAGAAGTAGAAAAACTAGGAATACATGTGGGATGTGTTGTGACTTTTGAGGATGAATTTATGATTCTTAATAAGAATAAATATGTTGGTAGAGCTTTGGATAATCGTATTGGAGGATTTATGATTGCTGAAGTTGCCAGACTTTTAAAAGAAAACAAAAAACAATTGCCTTTTGGATTATATATAACAAATTCAGTTCAAGAAGAAGTAGGGTTAAGAGGAGCTCAAATGATTGCTGAAAAAATTAAACCAAATGCCGCAATTGTAACGGATGTTTGTCATGATACTAATACACCAATGATCAGTAAAATTGTTCAGGGAGATTTGAAATCAGGAAAAGGACCAGTTTTAACTTATGGACCTGCTGTTCAAAACAATCTTTTGAAATTGGTGATTAACACTGCTCAAAAAAGTGAAATTCCTTTCCAAAGGGCGGCAGCTTCCAGAGCAACAGGAACAGATACTGATGCTTTTGCTTATTCAAATGCAGGCGTACCTAGTGTATTGATTTCTACTCCGCTAAGATATATGCACACAACTGTTGAAATGGCGCACAAATCTGATGTTGAAAATGGCATTAGATTGATATATGATAGTTTATTGTCAATTAAAAAAGGACAAGATTTTAGATATTTTAAATAAAATTTTAATTAATTTTTCTTTCGAAAATGCAGTATTAATTGGTTACTTATCGATACGGATGTAAATTCCGTCTAAACCAATTACTAAATATTTAAGGTTTGCATTATATTTGAGCTCAGATCAATGGATACGTACGAAATAATAAAACCAAATATTCCTACCGGTCAGGTTTATCACTTTACCACTGATTATGGTGTTGAATATGAAGTACGATTTGCAAGAAAAAAAGAAAACATTTTGCATGCTGTAATTGCATTTGGGGTATTGAATGAGGAGTATGAAGGGGAAGAATATGCCTTAACAAATAAAGGAGATGTTTTCAAAGTAATGCGAACTATCATCACGATCATTGATATGTACGGAGACAAGCATCCTAATACTCAGGTTTATGAATTTACCGGGGTTTATAAAGAAGGTGAAGACACAGAATTGTCTCAACGTACAAAACTTTATTTAAGATACCTTCCTAGAATATTTGACAACACCTGGGAAATTACAATGGAAGGAAATAAAATCTTTGTAACTAAAAAACGTAAATAGTTTACGTCCTGCCATTATTTCTTGGCTTAAAAGTAGAAGTATGAGTGATGTTAAAATTACCTGTCCTCAGTGCGGACATTCCTTTAGTCCTGAAGATGCTATTGCACATGGTATTGAGGAAAAGCTTAGAAAAGAATTTCAAGATAAGAATCAAAAATTTTTAGCGGAACAAGAGGATAAGAAAAAGAAGTTTGAAGAAGAGCAAGAGAAATTATTAGCAGCAAAAAAAGAATTTGAAGAAGGAAAAGAAAAGGCCAGGGAAGAGTATCTTGAAAAGCTAAAAAAAGATAAGGCACAAATTGAGGCAGAAGCCAAAGAAAAAGCCGCCAAAGAAGCAAAGGAAAGCATGGATGTGCAATTCAAAGCTCTACAAGAAGATTTAGAAAAGAAGAAGGAAGAGAATAAGAAGTTGCAGGAAAAAGAACTTGAGTTCATGAGAAAAGAGCTTGCACTTAAAGAAGAGCGGGAGAAAATGGAGCTTGAGATTCAAAAGCAGATTCTTGAAAAAACCAAGAAACTGGGAGAAGAGGCAGAAAAGAAGTTGGCAGAGAAGTTTGAACTTAAAGAGAAGGAATATCAAAAGCAGATTGAAGATGCCAAGAAATCTGCCGAAGAAATGAAACGGAAAATGGAGCAGGGTTCAATGCAATTGCAAGGAGAGGTGCAGGAATTGGCAATTGAAGATGAATTAAGTCACCTTTTTCCGTTTGACACAATTGAAGAAGTTTCTAAAGGAATTAGAGGTGCTGATTGTATTCAGACAGTTGTAAACAGCTCACAGGATATTTGCGGTAAGATTATTTATGAATCTAAACGTACTCAGAATTTTGCAGGAGACTGGATTCCCAAATTAAAAGGGGATATGCTTGCTGCCGGTGCGGATATCGCAGTTTTAATTACTCAAACATTACCTAAAGAGCAATCTAGTTTTGCAATGATAGATGGAGTTTGGGTGTGTTCATTTAGTGAATTCAAAAGTGTTGCAGCAGTATTAAGAGATGCATTGATCAGAGTTAATGCTACCAGATCGGCTAATGAAAATAAAGGGGACAAGATGCAAATGCTTTATTCTTATCTGACTGGAAATGAATTTAGACATCAGGTAGAAGCAATTGTAGAAGCATTTTCTACTATGAAGGCTAATCTTGACCGAGAGAAACGTCAAATGATTAAAAACTGGAAAGAACGTGAAAAGCAAATTGATAAAGTCATTGAGAATACGCTTGGACTTTATGGATCTGTGAAAGGAATTGCCGGTTCTTCAGTAAAAACAATTGAGGCGCTTGAATTTGACGACTCTGACGATAATTTGCTAGATGATGGAGGAGAAGATGTTTAGTAAATAAACACTGTATCCTGCACTGAATATTGAGTAGACAAATTTCCACCAGCCGGAGTTACCTGAATAATATCAGGGTTTTCTAATCTTCTGGTTACTTTAATTACCGCTTTACCGCTTCCTAATTCTTGCAATTGTTGAGCAGAAACTTCAATTGTCATTACAGATAAGGAATCAAAGGTTGAACCAAAAGTGAAATCAGAACTCAAAGAAGTCACTGTTACATCAATAAATTCATTTGCCAAGAAGTTGTCTCCTTCTATCTGAAAATAATAATTGGCCTGCTGACTTATGGTGTCTGACGTTATTATTAAATCAATACTATCTGGAATGGTAGCTCCATTTGTAAAAGTAAAATCGTCAAAATTGGTATAAACAAATTGGTTTTCCACTGCTCCAACAAAACTTTTAAAATAGTAGCGACCATTAATGTTAAAGATTAATTGATCACCGTTGTAAGTTACATTTGCAGGGTGATTTAATTCTAACTTTTGCTGATTAGTTGTGCTTGGTGGATTTAAATAAAAAATCGCTTTTGCCGAAGTTTTATTTTCTGATTCATTAAAATTCAGCTCGTATGAACCATATATCTTATTCTGATCCGGTACAATCGGATCTGGTTCACATTTGGTTGCCATTCCCAAAATGAGCGTCAAAAAGATTAATATTTTAAATTTATTGTCCACCTTATTCCCAGTGTAATCATTACGTTACAAGCCTTTTTAAGGTTGGACGAATTTCCAATCTTTTTTTTAAATGATGAAAAAAAATTTTAACTAATCAATTCAAGTAGTTCTTAATTATCTGATTAGTAATATTTTAATCGTTTTAATAGTGATTCCTTCAGAATCCTGAATTTGTAGTAAATATGGTCCGTCAGCTACCTCATTATCTAAGTTAATTGGTAAAATTTGCTGATTAAACCATTTCTGATAAACTAATCTTCCTGATAAATCTGTAATCTGAACATTGGTATTTCTATCTATTCCAAGATCAATATTGAAAGAACCTGAGGTTGGATTTGGATAGACTAGAATGTTATTATCAAGCTCTTCAAATCCTAAACAATCACCTACTTCTATAACCATTGTAGCAGAAGCAGGGCAATTCCCTCCAATACTATATGTCACGGTCCAAGCGCCAGTTCCTGCAGCAACAGGATCAAATTCACCTGTAGTTGAATTAATACAGCTTCCACAGTCGGCACTCCAGGTTCCACCTGCAGTTATAGCTGACAATTGTTGTGTTTCTTCATATCTACAAAAAGGACCGGCAGGGGTGATAGATGCGTCCGGTGTTTCTTCAACTACAATATCAATTGTATCTGCATCTCCGCAATTTCCAGAAATTGTATAGATTATTTCATGTGTTCCAACTCCTGCCGTTGCAGGGTTAAAGGTTCCGTCATTTATATTCGTAATACCAGTTCCACTCCAAAGACCACCTGCATCCACGGCTGTTAGCGTAATTGAATTGTCACCAGTACACATGCTTGTGACATTGTTGATTGTTGCATCCATAACATCTTGAACTGTAATGGTAATTTGGTCATTATCGCCACATGTTCCAGAAATATCATAATTGATGGTGTGGTTTCCTATACCTGCTGCGGCAGGATCAAAAGTCCCTGTTGAAGAATTAGTAATCCCAGTACCTGACCAAACTCCACCACCGTCAGCTGCAACTAAATCTACTGGGGTATCTCCCAAACACATGTTAGTATTCCCTGTTATTGTAGCATCAGCCGAAGTATTTACATTAATTACTATTTGGTCATTATCTCCACAAGTACCTGAAATGTCATATGTAATAGTGTGAGATCCTGCACCAGCAACCAAAGGATCAAACTCACCTGTACTACTGTTTGTAATTCCTGTTCCAGACCATACTCCACCTCCATCTACTGCTGTTAAAATAGTTGTTCCGTCAGCAGTACACATATCACTAACTGAAGCAATTGTTGCATCATAACTATCAGCAACATCTATTGTGATTTGATCATTGTCACCACAAGTTCCTGCAATAGTATAAGTAATAGTATGACTACCATTTCCGGCAACTGAAGGGTCAAATTGGTTTCCGCTTACTCCAGTTCCTGACCATGTTCCACCAGCATCAACGGCAGAAAGTGTAACAATTCCATCACCTGAGCACATTGGAGCAACTGGCGTGATAGTGGCATCAGACTGCGGTGTAACTGTCGCAATCACTTCTGTTCTTTCTGATGTACAGGATGGTGATTCAATTACCCAATCATAAAAGAAATAGTAATAATCTAATCCGGGACTTGATTGTGTGATTGTAACTTCACCACCCCCAACATTATATGGAAATGATGGACCGGTGTTGTTTCTATACAAATCTTGATTGGAGTTGGCTTGTGTTCCTAGCTGCCAATCTGTACCTACGGTTAAATCAAAATCTAATGTTATTACTTGCTCGCCATTTGGAATAAAAACAGTGGCAGATTGAACTACTGTTCCCGCACTATTTCTTAATTCAATATTTCTGTCTCCACTACCATTAGCATAAACTTTTACTGTTTTTAAAGTAACCGGTGATGTTACATCAAAAACAAGGTGTTGATTACCGTTAAAGAAACCTCCGCCTCCAAAAGTATTATCAGCTGGACCAAGATTTTGAGAAGCCCCAGGAATGGTTTCTTCTACCCAATAGGATGTAGTATTACTCAAAGAGGGAGTAGTAAATGGTGAAGAAGTACCTATCTGATTCCCTCCTGTTTGAGCATCATACCACTCTAAAGATCCGCCATTATTTGCTGTTGCGGTTAATGTTGCAATATTGTTTTCACAAATATTATCCCCAACTGTAGAAGGAGCTACAGGTAGATTAACATACACCACGTTTGAGTATGTTATAATGTCAGATCCATTATTATTAGTAGCCGTTAGCGTAACAGTATAAGTTCCACTGGCTGTGTAATCATGTGAAGGGTTTTGATCTGTGGATGTATTACCATCTCCAAAATCCCATGACCAGGCATTTGGACCGTTGGTACTTAAATCAGTAAATACAACACTTCCGTTACAAGTTGTGTCAACGTTAATAGAATAATCAGCAACTGGAGGGGAAGTTGGTAAAACACAATTCCATGTAATGATATACCCCGCGTCCTCAACTCCAGGGTCTGAATGAAATACGATAGTAATGTCACCTCCTGTAGATGAAATTGAACCAGGAATATTATTGTTGCAATAAGTATCTATTAATGGAGAGGCTGTGCTAGGACCGTCATATACTCTTACGTAATCATAATTACAACTTCCGCTTTGGCCTGCTTCTACATCAAAAAATGTAAAATTAATATCCACTGTACTTGCTCCAACTGGAGAAATAGTGATTTGAGCATCTTCATTTGGCCCATAATTTCCTGTTGATCCACCACTGTCATAAATGGTTCCCGCACATGCTGATTGGGTATTAGCAGTTCCTTGCGTTGGCATAATGATTTCACATGGATTATTATTGTCAATGTCAATATAATTAACCCATACTGTAGTGTCTGAACCACATGCGCCTCCGTCTGCTATTAATGTAACAGTGTAAGTTCCTAAAGCATTGTATGTATGACTTGGGCTTAAACCTGTGCTAGTGTTTCCGTCACCAAAATCCCACTCAAATGTGGTTCCATTAATACTTGTATTGTTAAAGTTTACTGTAAAAGGGGCAGAACAAGCTGATGTTATCGGTGCATTCATATCAGAAACTACTCCCATAACATATTCAGGTCCAACACCTACAGCATACCATGCGTTTGTACATGATTCAACTTGAGGACTACATCCTCCAAATAAATCAATTGCAGATTGAATGGCATAAAATCTTGCTTCGGCATAATCAGAGCTAGATGTAAGGTAAACAGTCAAATTTCTAAATGCAATGTCACTGGCATCATCCCAACCTAGCCCGGCTACATTATAAGTATCACTGTTATCATTTGTTCCTGTTCCTCCATTTACAAGTAGATAGTACCAAAAATTTTGAACTCCACTGTTGGTGTGCACGCCACCATTATCTCCACCAGTTAAGCTTGCCCAGTTAGTTCCAAAATAAGTATCCGGATCACCAAAAGCATTTGGATTGGAAAGAGATCTCAATGCGCTTCCAATATCCTCACCCATTAGCCAATCAAAATTAGAAGGCATTGCGTAATGTTCAATGGCTGTTCCAAATATGTCAGAAAAAGATTCGTTTAGGGCTCCCGATTCCGATTGATACACTAAGTCTGCGGTAAAAGAAGTTAATCCGTGGGTGATTTCATGTCCAGCAATATCAATAGATGTTAATGGGTTCCAGTTGGTGTTTCCGTCACCATAAGTCATTCTGGTTCCATCCCAGAATGCGTTCGCATAATCTACATCATAATGCACATAGCTGTTTAATTCAAAACCATTTCCGTCGATACTATTTCTATTGTGAATCAACCAGAAATAATCATACGTCATTTCAGCTCCCCAATGTGCATCAGTAGCGTATTGATCCAAATCGGCGTTTACATTATTCCAATTGTTATCTGCATCTGTAAAATCTACAGCATTTCCATAATTGGTGCCTGTGTTCATGTCGTATGTGTTAACTCCGTTTCCACGACCGGTTTCTCTTAATCTGAAACTTCCTGAAAAGCTATCAGCAGTAATTGTTTGAGTTCCACTATAAGCAGTTTGTGCAGTACCCACGGCATCAATGTGGTGGAATACCTCATTTTCTAATAGAATTTCACCTGTATTGGCATCCACATAAATAAATGATCTAGACACCGGTTTGTGAGCGTATATATTGAATTTATAAGCTAATTTATAAGAGGATGCTTCATAATTCGCTCCTTTGCTAACTACAACTAGTTCACCTTTTGGGAAGTAAGTAGCAGTTGGGTCATGAGATTCTCTTTTTAAGTGATCTTCTTCAACCTGTAGTTCCCATTTGTAAGTTTCCGCATCAACGTGATTTAAAGCTTTGTTAAGTGCAGAACTTTTGCTAAGTGAAGCATTAATAGAAGGGTTTATCGAATTATATAATAAACCATTCATTGAATATACTTTGCCAGATTTAGTGTGCACAATCCAATTTGCAAATTCAATTGGATATCCATTATAAGTCTGTTGATATCTGTAATGTTGATGACCTAATTTGTCAGATTCTACTTTGATTAGTTCAAAACCAAAGTTTTCTGATAATCTAAAATTCTTTTTACACCAAATTTGAAATCCATCAATATCGATTTCTTTGTTTTGCTTAAACTTAACATAAGAAGGGATGTTTGAATGTGGGTGAGTGCGGACTACGGCTGCGTCTGAATAAATAGCTTCAGCTTTGCTTCCGTTGAAAATTTCTTGAGCAGTAGCAATGTGTAAAGCACCAATTAACACAAAGCTAGTAGTAAGCCTGATGAGGTTCAGTTTCATGGAAAATAATTTTTGAGGCTCTGAAGATACCTATAAATCAGTTCAATTCCAATTTAGATTAGCTCAATTACTTAAAAATCTACACTATAAATTCGAAAGGTTAAATTTTGTATCTTTATCCACTTGTATTTTCTTAACCAATTCTAACTATTGTATGCCTAAGATCCTGATCATTGATGACGAAAGAAGTATCAGAAGAACTTTAAAAGAAATCCTGGAATTTGAAAATTATGAAGTTGAAGCCGTAGAAGATGGTATTGCGGGAGTCAAAGAAGCTAAAGAAAATCATTATGATGTGATTTTTTGTGATATCAAGATGCCGCAAATGGATGGGATTGAAGTTCTCACCAAATTAAAGAATGATGGCTTAGAAACACCAATTGTCATGATTTCCGGTCATGGAAATATTGAGACAGCTGTTGAATCCATTAAAAGTGGTGCGTATGACTTTATTGAAAAACCATTGGACTTAAACAGGATTCTTGTTACCATCAAAAATGCAATGGAAAAGGCTGATTTGGTTGAGGAAACCAAGACTTTGAAAAAACAAATCAAAGGTCAGTTTAAAGATTCTAGCATAATTGGTGAGTCACAGCCAATTATTGAGATTAAAGAAATGATTGCAAAAGTTGCTCCTTCTGATGCAAGGGTAATGATAACTGGTCCTAACGGATCTGGAAAAGAATTAATTGCCAGACAATTACATGAAATGAGCAATAGAAAAAAAGGACCCTTTGTTGAGGTGAATTGTGCCGCAATTCCTTCTGAATTAATTGAGTCTGAATTATTTGGTCATGAAAAAGGAGCCTTTACATCTGCTATTAAACAGAAAAAAGGAAAGTTTGAATTAGCTACTGAAGGAACATTGTTTCTTGATGAAATAGGTGATATGTCTGCTTCTGCTCAAGCAAAAGTTTTAAGAGCTTTACAAGAGAACAGAATTACCAGAGTAGGAGGTGAGAAAGATATTAAAGTTAGTCCAAGAGTTGTAGCAGCAACTAATAAAGATTTGAAAAAGATGATTGAAGAAGGTGCTTTCAGAGAGGATTTATATCACAGATTATCTGTAATCGTAATTAATAATCCTTCATTGAATGACAGAGCTGACGATATTCCAATGTTAGCAAATTACTTTCTTGAACAATTGTGTAGCGAGCACGGTATGCCGCAAAAGACTTTTACTGATGAAGCATTGAAAGCGTTGAAATCGGTGAATTGGACGGGTAATATTCGTGAATTACGCAATATCGTTGAGAGATTAATCATTTTGTGTGATAATGAGATCACTGAAAATGATATTAAAACTTTTGTTGCTTCAAAATAATATATGATACCAGACGAGTCGGAGATTCTCAAAATTGTTGATTTTGCCCTGGCAGAAGATTTAGGAGATGGGGATCATACTTCATTGGCGACAGTGCCTGAAGATGCTAAAGGATCCGCTAAATTATTGGTAAAAGATAACGGAATTTTGGCTGGAGTTGAATTGGCCAAAATGATCTTTAAAAGACTAGATCCCAAATTGGAAGTCCAGGTTTTTATTGGGGATGGTGCTACCGTAAAAAAAGGTGATATAGCCTTTGTTGTTTCAGGTTCTTCCAGATCAATTTTAAGTGCAGAAAGATTAGTGCTGAATTTCATGCAGAGAATGTCTGGAATTGCGACGAAAACTAATGAACTAGCTAGTTTGATTGAGGACTTGCCAACAGAAATTTTAGATACAAGAAAAACTACTCCTTGTATTAGGTTGATGGAAAAGTGGGCAGTTAGAATTGGGGGAGGTAACAATCATAGATTTGCCTTGTATGATATGATTATGATCAAGGATAATCATGTTGATTATGCAGGAGGTATCAAAAATGCCATTATTCGAACAAATAAGTATTTGTTTGAAAATAAAAAAGATTTAAGAATTGAAGTTGAAACCCGCAATCTGGATGAGGTAAAACAGGTGTTGGAAGTAGGGGATGTAGACAGGATAATGCTTGATAATTTCACCCCTGAGCAAATCAAAGAAGCTTTGCAAATTATAGATACCAATCTTTATGAAACAGAAGCTTCTGGAGGTATAGACGAATCAACTCTAAGAGCATATGCAGAAACCGGAGTCGATTATATCTCCTCCGGTGCAATAACTCATTCTTATAAAAGCTTGGATTTAAGCCTTAAAGCTACTTTTGATCATTAAACTTGTCCGTGTAAAGATTCACCAGTTTCAGTGTACATCTTTTCAATAAGATCTGCACATGAAGCATTGATTTCTTTACGTTTTGGTTTCATTGTAGGTGTTAATTCACCACTTTCAATGGTCCAAGGATGATCTGAAAATTCAAATTTCTTAATGCGTTCCCATTTTCCGAAATTGATATTGTACTTTTCAATTTCTTTTTCAATTTGTTCGTGAACTAAGACATTTTTAATCATTTCTTGGTATGAATCACCAATGACTAAGTTATTTTGTTTAGCCCACTCTTTGAAATATTCAGCATCTGGTACAATTAAAGCAGTTGGCATTTTTCTGTTCTCACCAACAACCATTATTTGCTCAATAAATCTAGATTCTTTGAATTTATTTTCCATTACTTGAGGTGCAATGTATTTACCTCCTGAAGTTTTGAATATTTCTTTTTTACGATCTGTAATTTTTAAGTATTGTCCATCTACAAATGTTCCAATATCTCCTGTGTGGAACCAACCTTCATCATCAATTACTTCTTTTGTTTTGTCAGGATGATTATAGTATCCCATCATTACATTTGGTCCTTTCACAAGGATTTCTCCATCATCAGCAATTTTTACGGTTACTTTATCAATTACAGGACCTGTAGTACCAATACAAACTTTATTCGCTTCAAGCCAGTTAACAGATATTACGGGAGAAGTTTCAGTTAATCCATAACCTTCCATTACTGGAATTCCGGCAGCAAGGTAAACACGTGCTAATCTAGGTTGCAAGGCGGCACTACCACAAGCTATGGCTTCTACATTTCCTCCAAGTCCTTCTTGCCATTTTGAGAATATTAATTTACGAGCAATTCCCAATTTAAACTTGTAAAAACCGCTTTTTCCTCTTACATCATATTCCTCACCTAATTTTAAGGCCCAGAAAAATAGTTTCTTTTTAATACCGGTTAAAGCTTCACCTTTAGCAACTATTTTGTCAAAAACTTTTTCTAATAATCTTGGGACAGCAGTAAATACATTTGGTTTAACGTCTTTTAAGTCATCTCCAATTGTATCAAGCGATTCAGCAAAATAAATAGAAACTCCGGTGTATTGATATAGATAAAGCAACATGCGTTCAAATACGTGACATACAGGTAAAAAACTTAGTGCTTTAGCATTTTGATCTACAGGAAGACGTGGTTCACATCCAATCACATTGCTCAATAAATTATTATGAGAAAGCATTACCCCTTTAGGGTATCCGGTAGTTCCTGAAGTGTAAATTAAAGTAACAAGGTCTTCGTTTTTAATTTCAGATTTTCTCTTTTCAACTTCCGCATCTAACTCAGCATTTGGTGGCTCTTGTAAAGCGGTCCAATTTTCAGCACCATTCACATCAACAAACGAATAGATTTTTTGCAAAGTGCTCACTTGATTTATAATGGCGTTTACTTTGTCAGCTAATTCTTGATCAGAAACAATACAAAGTTTAACTTCTGCATCATTAAAAATGTAAGCGTAAGATTCTGAATCTATGGTAGGATATACCGGAACACTAATAGCGCCAACTTGTTGAATTCCTATGTCGCAAATATTCCATTCAGAACGATTATTCGAAATCAAGGCAATTTTGTCACCAGGCTGAATACCTAATTTAACCAAAGCTCTACTTACAGAATTTGCTTTGTCAATATACTCCTGTGTTGACACTTTAATCCATTGTCCGTCAACTTTATCAACTAACGCATCCTTTTGAGGAAATTTCTCGTTTTGATAATAAGGTAAGTCGAATAATCGTTTAACTTCCATATTCAATTTTTTTTAAGTAAAATTTTAGTTACTAAAATAATATAAAAATCAAGAGATTAAGGTAGGTTTGAACGAAAATTCGTAACTTGTTCTTAATCTTTCGTTAAAAAAAATAAAAACGAGTGTAACTTTTAGAGTAGTTGGATTGTTTTAGCTGTTTGAAAGGGAACTAAAGATTGATTTAAACCAAATATTTTGAATCGCAGAGAGTACAATATGGCAGTAAAAGAATTTTCCGGGAGGTTATTCGGATATTCTTTGAAATACCTTCAGAATTCTGAAGATGCCAGCGATATTGTGCAGGATGTTTTCGAAAAATTATGGAAGAATCGTAAAAAAGTTGAACCGGACAAAGTGAAATCATGGTTATTTACATGTGCTCACAATGCAATGATCAACTTCATTAAGAAAAGAAGTAGAATGTCTTATATGGATGATGTACAAACATCAGACGTGCAAGAGTCACATACTAAATCTTACGAAATGAAGGAGGTTATTGAAAAATGTCTTTCTCAACTTCCTCCGATTCAAAAATCAATCATCCTTCTAAGAGATATGGAAGGATATAACTATAAGGAGATAGGGGATATACTTGAGTTGTCAGAAGCTCAAGTGAAAGTCTATCTGTTTAGAGCCCGAAACAAAATAAAGAAACAGTTAAAAGATCTAACAGTACTCGTATGAATATTCCTGAGAATTTTGATAGATGGATGTTTGATTACATGGAGGGCAATCTTTCGGGTGCAGAGAAAGAAGCCTTTGAGAGTTTTCTCATTCAAAATCCTGACTTTGGAATCGAAGCTGAGGTATGGAAAGACGCTTTCATTGAAAATGAAGAGTTTGTTTATCCGCATGCTGATAAGCTTGAAAAAGACAACAAAGTCGTGGGAATCTATTATTGGTCAGCCGCAGCCGCAGCTATCCTTTTATTAATAGGTTTCACAATATTCTTCAACAACAACAACGAAGTTGAAAATCAAACCGCATCTCAGGAAAGTTTTGATATCAATTCAGTTGACGTAAATAGAGTTGCAGATATTGATGCAACTCATCAATCTGCACATGATCAATTAGTAAACCAGGATAACATTAATGAGGAAATTTCTATAGAAAGAAATGACCTGATTAACGTTAACGATAATTCACAACAGTTTAATAATGATGGTTCATTAGCTGACAATGGTTTAGGTCAAAATCATCAAATACAGTTGAATCAGCAATCTCATCTTACAGCTGGTGGTTTTACACCAATTGTGAATGAGCCTAACATGAATAAGTTGAGTGATTTGAGTGCTTTGCCTTCTGTTTCGCATGATCCTTTAGATATGGTGAATCATAATTTGAAATCTATTAATGCGAATCAACAATTAGCAATTTCTCAAGAGTTTGGAAAATTTGAAGGAGATGAGCATACTTCTAAATATGCAGATAATCCTGATGGTAAATCTTTAGAATTTGATGTTGCTAAGAAAGAAGCCATTGATTTTGATTCATGGGATTATAAATGGAAGAAGTTCAAACGTAAAGTGGAGTCTGCGTTTGATGTGTCACCAACTAATTTAACTAACCTGGGTGATCCTGAAATTTTATTGCCAAATACATCAGTTATTGGATTTAATCCAGGGTTTACAGGAGGATTTAGTGGTTACAGATTTGAAACTAACTACAGAAATCAGTGGTTTGGTAGCGATCAAAATTCTCAGCAAATGACAATGTCTTTTGATAAATATGTTCCGGGAATGAGAGGTGGAGTAGGAATTGTGTTGAACGCTAAAGATTATGGTTATGGTGCTTTTGGAGATTATAACATGAGTTTAATTTATTCTCCTAAGATTTTGGTTGGAAAAAATGTGTTACTTGAACCGGCAGTAAAGTTAACCTTGGGTGCTTTAAATGCAAACGGAAATCAATTAAGTCCTGAATCTAATATCGAATTGGATAGAGGTAGAATTTTAGGATTGCCTGCAGCTCAACAAATGAGTGGTTCACAACAATTGTGGTACAAAGACTATGGTTTAGGTTTAGTAGTAAATGCTAAAAAGTTTTATGCAGGTTTTTCAGCTGACAACTTAAATCACCACTTTGAAAATGTATTTAATGAAGAAGGATACGCAACGCCAACATCATCTCCTATTAGATTGAATGGTATTGTCGGAGTTGATTTTGAAAAAGAACAAACGTCTGGAGGTCAGTACAAACCTTTAACAGTTAGTCCTTTCTTTGCTTATCAGCAATACGGAGAAGATAAGCAATTATGGGGTGGATTTAACTTTAGATATGATTGGTTTACAATCGGTGGTTCTATATCGCACAATCTTGATTTTACCGGAGCTATCGGTATGAAGTTTAATAAGTTTAAGTTGGTTTATCATTATGATCAAATCACATCATCCCTTGCTGAACAACAAATTGGTTCGCATAATATTAGTCTTAGATTTAATGGAGACAACAGTAGAAAAAGAAGATTTTTATAAGAGGATAAATTGAGCGGTATGAAAAGAATTTTTACAATATTATTAGCGATTAGCTCGATTCAAGGCTTGGCCCAGGATCCTGAGTTTACACAGTTTTATGCAAACCCGATTTACCTAAATCCGGCTATGGCTGGAACTCATGGATGTCCTAGGATTGCAATGAACCATAGAAATCAATGGCCTTCGTTATCTGGTGCATTTATCACCAATACGATTTCATATGATCAGTACTCAAACATTCTTCATGGAGGAATTGCGGTACAGGTTACCAATGATATGGCAGGAAAAAATACATTGAACTGGTCAACAATTAATTTAGCCTACTCTTACCATCTAGCGGTAACAAGAGAATTCTCTTTTCTTTTTGGAGCACAGGCTACTTGGAACCAGAAGTTTTTGGATTGGAGTAAATTATCCTTCGGAGATCAAATTGACCCAAGAAGAGGTTTTATCTACCAAACAGGTGATTTACCTAGAGGTAATATTTTAGATAACGGTTGGGGTACTAGAGGATACTTTGATGTTTCTGCCGGAATTGTTGGTTTCTCTAAGCACTTTTACTTTGGATTTGCTGCAAAGCACCTTAATAAACCGGATGAAAGTTTAATTATTGGTACTTCAAGATTACCAATGAGATTTACCGGTCACATGGGGGCAAACATTGTTTTTGGAAAACAATCTCAATACAGAAATCAAACTTCTTTATCTCCAAACATTATTTATACTTACCAGGATGGTTTTATGCAGTTAAACATTGGTACTTATATTAAGTATGGAGTATTTACAGCAGGTGCTTGGTGGAGAGCAAGAGACGCATTTATTTTAACTATTGGTATTGATGCAGGATCATTCAGATTTGGATACAGCTATGATGTAACCATCTCAAAATTGACAAATGCATCTGGTGGATCACATGAGCTTTCATTGGCTTTCTTATTCAATTGTAGAGATAAGCCTAAAAAGTTTAGAACTATTTCATGTCCATCATTTTAGTATGAAGAAATTGAAAAAACACTAAGAGCTTTTAATTTAATACCTGTTGACCGGGTTTTGGTTGAATTCGGTTAAAGGTTTGGTTTTCTTTGTTTTGGTTAACGAAAAGCGGTTCAATTGAAAAATTGAATCGCTTTTCTTTTTAAGATTGTTTGTTACTCTGATTCAAAAACTAACTCGCCATTTAAATAGGTTTGCTCCACATAGGTGCTTAATATCTCTTCAAATGGTATGGTCATGATGTCTTTAGTGAGGATGACAAAATCTGCAGCTTTACCTTCTTCTAATGAACCTTTAAGATCTTCTTGAAAATTTGAATATGCCGGCCAGATGGTAATACCTCTTAGAGCGTCTTCTCTACTAATGGCATTTTCATTCTGGAAACCACCTTCAGGAAAACCATTTCTGTCCATTCTGGATACTGCGGCATAAAAGGTTTCTAAAGGAGATATTCTTTCAACAGGAAAATCAGTTCCCAATGCTAAAAGACCTGCCTTGTCTAAGAGTTTTTGATAAGCATAAGCATTCTTTACTCTTTCTTTACCTAATCTTTGTTCTGCCCATCTCATATCAGAGGTGCAATGTGTAGGTTGTACAGAAGGGATGATATTGTACATTTCAAAATAATCAAAGTCTTTTTCCTGTAATACTTGCGCATGTTCTATTTTCCAACGGTGATCATTTTCAGATCCGATCATTTCTTCGTAAACTTTCAATATGCTTCTGTTAGCAGAATCACCAATACAATGCGTGTTTACCTGATAATGCAATGAAACAGCTAAATCTGCAATTTCTCTGAACTCATCAAGGGATTTTAGTAAAAAACCATGATTGTGAGGGTCGTCACTATATGGATCAATTAGACAGGCGCTTCTTGATCCTAAAGATCCGTCTGAAAGAACTTTAAAGGAGCGTATGGTCAAGTTGCCTTCTGAGTATATACCATTTTCTTTTGCGAATTCAAGATTTTCATCTTCTGCAAACAACATGCAGTAATCCTTTATCTTTAAATTATTGTTCAGATACCATTTAACAAATCTTTCTCTTTCAATAGCATTTACTCCGGCATCATTGATTGAGGTTAAACCAACTTCAAATAAATCTTCCTCAGCACGTTGCAACAGGGATAACATAAATTCCTCTGAATAATCAGGAATTTTAGAAGTTACTAAATCCAATGCATTGTCTTTTACTAGACCAGTACATTTCCCGTCTTTCACAACTATCTCTCCTCCTTCAATTACAGTATTTGCATCAATACCTGCTAATTCTAATGCTTTTTGATTTGCTAGGCCGGCATGTCCATCTACTCTTTGAAAAACAGCAGGTTTATCAGGAAAAAGTTCGTTTAATCTCTCGTTGGTAGGGAATTCACTTTCTTCCCAAATAGTATGGTCCCAACCTCGGCCGGTAATCCATTCAAAATCATTTGTTTCTTCAAAAGATGTGATTCTTTCAATCATTTCGTCAAATGACACAACACCAATTAAATCAACCTGATTAAGTGTTTTTGCATAGCCTCCAAAATGACAATGAGCGTCATGAAATCCCGGGTAAATTGGGCTGTTTGCTGCATCAATAATATTGTCACATTTGTATCCATTTAGAATTTCTCTTTCGGGTCCCAATTGAATGATTTTGCCATTTTTGATCGCCATTGCTTCATAAACATTGAAGTCCTCATCACAACTGTAGATTCGTGCGTTGTGAATAATCATATCAGCTTCTCCACTTTTGTAGCATGAAGTAATGATGAAAATCAAAGCAAATAAATAGATTGGTTTCATGAAATCTGTTTTTGTTTAGGTTGATGCCATATGAAAGTGGCAATGATAATTAAAATTTGTGGTGCCATCTTGTATCTAACTACTGCACCCAATACAGGTATTGTCCAACCTATAATAAGAATGAGGATTATTGCAGATAAGAACAAAAAGTAAATCCAGTATTTTTCCTCATTGTTTATTTTTTTTCGGCTCCAAAGTAGCCATCCGATAAAAAATACAAACAGTATGTTTTCAACAAAAGCTATGTATTTGAATTCATTTCCACCATCTGAAGGGAAAGGTCTTATCAAAACATTTAAAAAAGCTAGAGGTGTGTTCTTTAATAAGTTTAACCCTGAACCATTGATTGGAGGAACATCTACATAACTATTAGAAGGTGCAGTTACCAAGTAAACTGCATATGCTTCATTTGACGGTTCAATTGTAAACGGATGAAATTCTTTTTGACCAAATAACTTGTACTCTCCCTCTGCTTCCTTTGTGGCAGTGATCAGGCCTTTAGGTTTATTGTATTCAAAATGATTTAAATATTGGTAATCAAAAGCACAGAAAGCAGAGTCATTGATAAAGAAAACACCACCTTTAGCAAGGTTGATCATATCTTGCTGTTTTTGTGTGATACGATCTACAGGATTTATTTTGGATGGGGTCAGAGTAGAAATCACAAATGCTGCTAAAGTCAAAGCGGTAAATGCAAAACCAGTTTTCCAATTAAATTTTATCCTATTTCTTAATATGAAAATGGTTGAAAGAGGAACAATTATAAGACCCAAATGTGTTTTGTTGAAAATCAAAAAGTATAGGCAGCAAACGAGCAAGAATAAGTGTTTCCAATTAAATTCTTTGTTTAAAATTTTATTCAGCAAACTAAAGTATATTCCAATGGAAAGGACAAATAGCGCTTCTTTAGTTAATCCACTTCCCCAAAAGGCAAATGACGGTGTAAGAAAGATGGAGTAAAAGAAGAGTTTTTTGGATTGAATGTATTTTTCAAAGGAATTATAAATCAATAGACTTCCGATAAAAGAGAAAAATGCAAAAAATAAAACATGAACCCAGATATTTCCTCCTGAAATGAAATGAATCAAAGAATTGATTCTGATAATAAGTCGGTTATCATTTATAAATTCTCCATTTTCACCTGAGCTCCATAAATTTGTTTTGGGTATTTTTTCTTCAACAAAATTGATGTCATTAGCCTTATTGGTAAACATGAGTTGCAAATAGCCCAATGGGTCATTTTTGCCAAAATCTGAGATTAGCTTGCCGTCATAATAGAAATTACTGACATCTCCGTCGGGTAAATCATCATCCGAAAAATATTCAATGGATAGGGTCATGAAAAACACAGCAGCCAATATTTTTATTCCCCAGGCTGTCAATAGATCCTTTTTAGAAATATTGATTTTCAAGAAGTTTTTATAGACTATCCAGCTGAATAAAAACAGTAATATTAAGATGAAAATATACCCCATTTAAAGTCAAAGTTAGCGAAATACGTTTTGAAGCATTACCACTATGAAATCAAAGATTGTTGAAAAAATACAATAATTGTTGATGCTGCCAGTGTTTGCACGGCTAATTAATCCTTAAATTTGTGCTTTTAATTACAACCCGGTCAATATCGTTATGATCGGCAAACCATTTTTAATTGATCCAATGGAAAACAAGACCCAGGAATTAGCTACTCTAGAACAAGCAGTTGAATTGGGATTATTGCCCGAAGAATTTGAACAAATCAAAGATATTTTAGGACGTACTCCGAATTTTACTGAGTTATCTATTTACTCTGTAATGTGGTCGGAGCATTGCTCTTATAAAAACTCAATCATTTGGTTGAAAACTTTGCCTAAAGATGGTCCACATATGTTGGTAAAAGCAGGTGAAGAAAATGCAGGATTAGTTGATATTGGTGATGGTTTGGGATGTGCATTTAAAATTGAATCACACAATCACCCTTCTGCAATTGAACCTTACCAGGGAGCTGCGACCGGAGTAGGTGGAATAAACCGTGATATTTTTACAATGGGTGCCAGACCAATTGCCCAATTAAATTCTTTGAGATTTGGAGAAATTGATAAAGACAAGACGAAATGGTTGGTAAAAGGAGTAGTTAAAGGAATTGGAGATTACGGTAATTCATTTGGTGTTCCAATTGTTGGTGGTGAGGTATTCTTTGATAAAAGTTATAATACTAACCCATTGGTGAATGCTTTTTCTGCCGGTATTTTGGAAGGAAAAATGATTTCTGCAACAGCAAGCGGACCAGGTAACCCAGTTTATATTGTTGGTTCAGCCACAGGTAAAGATGGTATTGCAGGTGCTGCATTTGCATCTAAGGATATTACTGAAGAGTCTGCACAAGATTTGCCTTCAGTTCAGGTAGGAGATCCATTTCAGGAGAAACTATTGTTAGAGGCTACGCTTGAATTGGCAAAAACAGATGCTGTTGTTGGTATGCAAGATATGGGAGCAGCTGGTATTACTTGTTCATCATGTGAAATGAGTGCCGCAGGTGAAGTTGGAATGGATATCGATCTAAGCAAAGTACCAACACGTCAGGAAAACATGAAAGACTGGGAGATATTGCTTTCAGAATCTCAAGAAAGAATGTTGGTGGTAATTGAGAAAGGAAAAGAAAAAATTGTTGAAGATATTTTTGAGAAGTGGGATTTACATGCTGTTCAAATTGGTGTTGTAACTGAAGGAGGAACCATCAATTATTTCATGAATGGTGAAAAAGTAGCTGAAGTTCCGGCTGAATCACTTGTTTTAGGTGGAGGTGCACCAGTTTACGAAAGAGAGTATAAAGAGCCTGCATATTACCAGGAGTTCAAGAAATTCAATATTGATGACATTGAACAACCTGAAGATTTAAGTGAAGTTGCATTTTCGTTGATGAAAAATGTAAATATTGCTAGCAAAAAATGGGTTTATGAACAGTATGATTCAATGGTAGGAACCAGAACAATGACTACCAATCGCCCATCAGATGCAGGAATTGTAAATATTAAAGATACTAACAGAGCATTAGCAATGACGGTGGATTGTAATTCAAGATATGTGAATGCTGATCCTGAAGTTGGTGCGCAAATAGCTGTTTCAGAAGCAGCAAGAAATATTGTTTGTTCAGGAGGAATCCCTTCAGCAGTTACAAACTGCTTGAATTTTGGAAACCCATACAATCCTGAATCTTACTGGCAGTTTGTTGGAGCTGTTAAAGGAATGGGTAAAGCTTGTGAAAAGTTTGGTACGCCTGTTACCGGTGGAAATGTATCTTTCTATAATCAAACTGTTATGGATGGAAAAGAAGAGCCGGTATTTCCAACACCAACTATTGGTATGATAGGGGTAGTGCAAGACAAGTCAAAAATCATGACCCTTGATTTTAAATCAAAAGGAGATTTAATTTTCTTGTTAGGAGAATCTAAGGATGATATTTCGTCTTCAGAATATTTGGTGAGTTATCACAAGGTAAACGCGTCTCCTGCTCCTTATTTTGATATTGACAAAGAACATCAGTTGCAAGAATCAGTAAAAAGTTTGATTGATAATCAATTAATTAATGCTGCTCATGATTGTGCGGATGGTGGATTGTTCATCACCCTAATGGAAATGGCAATGCCAAATGATCTAGGTTTTGATATTGTAACCGATTCAGAAGTTAGAGAAGATGCATTTTTATTTGGTGAAGCTCAAAGTAGAGTTGTAGTAGCTGTAAATGAAGATCAGGAAGATGAATTTATTGAGCACATGATGAATTCTAAAACACCATATATTTTACTTGGTCACGTAACTAAAGGTAAAGTATGTGTTGATGATGAGCAATATGGATTCATCAATGAAATGAAAGAAATTTACGATAATGCATTGGCAGCTAAATTGAGCTAGTTACATTTTATGTTGATCGCGTTATAAAACTGTATCATTTTTTAAGATGAAAAAACTTTTAACCCTTTTCACATTTTTAACCGTTCTCTTATCTTATGGTCAAGATAACTGGGATGATTTGTCAGGAGAGGAAAAAGCCTTTTTTTATCATGTAGCCAGACGTAGAGAAATCATTAAACCTGAGTTATTGCATTTGTTTGAATTTACAGATTCAATGCGCTGGATAAATGACACTTTACCTAACTACAAACATGTTGAGCGCGAAGTAATAAGTGATCCAAGTAAAATTATTTTACACAAAGATCAGTTTTCAAGAAAAGCGGATGGAGTAGTTTCGGATTTGGCAACTCATTTTGCATTGTGGGAATTAGATCAGGTATTGAAATTTCGTAATTCAGATTTAGAGATCCATCAGCATTTAAGACCAAAACAAGAACAGTTTGAGAAGTATGTTTTGGAGAAAATTCCACAATCTGCCGTGCAGACATTAGGTAGTGGAAAATTTGTAGTGCGCAAGGCAATTCAAGCTTATTATGAACCTGCTCTGCAAACTTCAGATCGAATGGCTGGTTTGGCCAATGCCGGATTTTCACTGAATGATCAAATGCTTATTGTAAATGCTATTGAACATGCCGAAGAAAAATATGTTCAGGTAAGATCCTATGAGATATTTCAAATGTTGGGTGGTGAAGCAGAAGATTACATAAATATTCTTTCAGCAGCTGGAGATGGCTCAGGATTTTCTTCATTAGAAGGTGGACTCCCTACACCATACAACAGAACATTGCCGGATGACAAAGGTATGTTTAGGTTCACTTTTGAAATTAAGGTAAAACCTAAAACTTATGAGCAAACTCACTCAAAACGTCCCGTTAAGGATGAAGAGTTTATTGCAGTGAATAGTGTTAGAAAACATGATTTCAAGACCAGAGGTGACATGTCTACTGTTGTTCATTTTGACGTTTATGGATATCACCCTGAAAGACAAACCACCATGGTGATTCAAAAAGGAGGAGCCTCTTATGTATTGTATGGTAAAAATGAGCACAGATTGTTATCTCCTGATAGTACATATGGAAAAGGGACAACTTATTGGAGGCTTTTGTATGAGTTAGAGCATGTTCATATCGCCAAATTAAATGAGGCGCTTTATGGTAAAAGAGGATATGAATTTCATATTGACAGATATGAAAAGAAAATTGAAAGTACCCTCATGCTGATCAAAAAAACAGAAAAGAAATTAGATGAATTAAGACATAAGCCAGAAGGAAAACCTAAAATCAAAAAGAAAAAATTTAAGAAGAAAGATCTTGAAACATCTGATCAATCAGGAACAGGACATCCAACATCTGCCTTGTCAAAAAATGATAAAAAGAAAAACATTGAACAAAACAGATTGGTCCATTTAAATACGCAACTAGAAAATGAAAAACGTATTCTGGCTGAGTTAAAATTGGAAATGGAAATTGCCTATTTCAAATTACAAGAGTACAAAACCTTGCTAGATGTAATGCAAAAGAACATTGGGTACATTTTTATGGAGTATGAACAAGAAGGAGATATTTATACATTCAAAGATGGGGCAACTTTCAATTATGCAACCCAAGATTTTACTTTCCCTGCTAATGGGAAAAAAGAGTCATTTAAAATCAATCACATTGCTTTTGGAAAAACGGTTTTTGCAAGCTCTATAGATGAAACATTTGTTCATATGTTACTAACTTCTGTAAAAGAAGAAGACAAATACACTTACGAAAAGTATGTAGGAAGAACAGAATCTACCTTTGCTATGAGTGAAAATGACAGTATTCAAACCATGGAGATTTTTCAAAAAATAATTGAAAAAGAAATGCCTGTTGAAATGACTGTTTACGCAGGTGGGATCGTTGGTAAAAATGATCAGGGATATTATAGAGATTCAACTACTAAAGTAGAAGATTACAATAAAGAAAACGAATTAAATGATCAGGTGTGGAAATATCGTGCAGACTGGGATTCTAAAATCAATTTGGAAGTAACGGTTTGGCAAGATGCTATGAAACCTTTTAACTTTGAAAGTATGCAAAAAGGATATGACAAATTAAAAGGTAAGTATCCACAGCTTAATGAAATTGACTATTCTTCAGCAATAAAAGCTCATTATTTAGCTTACCAATGGGTTGAGCAAATGAAACAACTAGTTCCTAAATGGTTCAAGAAACCTGAAGAGCAAAGTGCGGTACTTAAAGCGTTGAACAAAGTAAAAATTGGCAAAGTTGGTTTTGCTGATGGAAGTATTTGGGCAAAAGTTCCTTTGGTGAAACCCGGAGAATAAATGCACCTCTTATTTAATTCGAATCTAAGAATATCCTAAATTTGCAGTCGCAAATGGCCGAAGAGCAAGAAGATAAAAGCATGTCATTTTTGAGCCATCTTGAAGAATTAAGATGGCGCCTGGTGAAGTCTGCAATAGCAATTGTTGTATTTGCTATTGTAATTTTCTATTTCACAGAGTGGATCACCAATAATATCTTTTTAAAGTTGGCTGATCCGGATTTTCCAATATTCAGATTTTTCTGCTGGGCCTTTGATTTATGTGCTAATAAAATTGATATCAATTGGCAATCTGTTGAAATGACAGGTCAATTTGGAACCAACTTGATGATGGCTATTCTTGGTGGAATTGTAGTTGCTTTTCCATGGATCTTTTACCAAATATGGTCCTTTGTTAAACCCGGCTTGAAAGAAAGAGAAATTAATGCAGTAAAGGGAATTGTATTTTTCGTGAGCATCCTGTTTTTTATGGGTATCATGTTTGGCTATTTCGTGATTGCACCTTTAACGGTTCAGTTTTTTGGGAACTGGCAAATGGCTGAGAATATTCACAATAATATCACTATCAATTCATATCTGAAAACAATTGTATCAACAGTTTTTTTTACAGGATTGTTGTTCTTGTTGCCTGTGGTAATCATGATTTTTACAAAACTGGGAATCATTACTTCGGCATGGTTAAAAAAGTACCGTAAACACTCATTTATTGCCGTGTTAATCATAGCGGCGGTTATTACTCCTCCTGACCTATTTACGCAAATTGTAGTGGCAATTCCTATCGTAGGGCTTTATGAGTTTGGGATAATAATCTCAAAACGTATTGAAAAAAAGCGCTATAATGATAGTATCAAGCAGTAAAGTAGCGGCGAATTTTCTTATTTTTGGTTGAGCCTAGTCTATGAAGCGTAGTCTTATACTTATACTACTCCTTTTTATTGCCAATTTAAGTTTGTCGCAAATTACACAGGTGCGCGGTGTAGTGATCGATTCTATTACCGGTAGCCCATTGCCTTATGTTAAAGTAAAGTCAATAAATGGAACAGCCGGAACACTTACGGATACTTCAGGACATTACACCCTTCTTTTAAAAAATGCAGCTACAGATACCATTGAGTTTTCTTCTGTAGGATATATCTCGCAAAGAATTACTGTTACTCCTGAAATTCCTAATGAGGTAAATATCTTCTTGGTGCCAAATGTCAAAAGTTTTGATGTGGTTGAAATCATTGCAGGTGAAAATCCTGCATTTGAAATCCTCAGAAAGGTTAAAGAACATAAAAAGTACAATGACCCTTATCAGTTAGAAGCTTACGAATGTGAGGTGTACAATAAAATGCAGTTTGATGTCAATAAGTTAGGAGATAATTTTGAAGAACGTAAGGCTTTTAATAAAATGAAAGTGGTAAACGATTATGTTGATTACGACTCAACAGTTGGAGCCAAGTATATCCCAATTTTGTTAACCGAATCTATCTCTGATTATTATTTTAAAAGTGCTCCGGTTCAAATAAAAGAAGAAATTAAAGCCAACAGAATTACAGGAGTAGACTATATGCAATTGGAGAAGTTTACCGGTGATATGCATCAAAATGTAAATGTTTATGACAATTACATTGAGTTATTCAACAAAGAGTTTATGAGTCCTATTGCAGATGGAGGTAAGTTGTTTTATAAATACTATTTGCAGGATAATGATACCATTGATGGTGTAGTTTGCTATCATTTAAAGTTTGTTCCAAAACGCAAAGGAGACGCAGTATTTGATGGTGATATTTGGATAGCGGATTCGTCCTATGCTGTAAAGCAAATCATAGCAGATATTCCCAATAATGTCAATTTGAATTATGTTTCTGATTTGCATGTTGAGCAGTATTACAGTGAGGTAGAACCTGGTGTTTGGATGTTAGTTGATGAACAAATGAAAGGCTACTTTGATCTGTTTAATGATTTCAAGAAAAAGAAACTTTTAGGTGCTACCGTTCACAAACATACAAGTAGAAAAGATTTTGTAATCAATCAACCAAAAGACTTTAATTTTTATGTGGCAGATGTTGTGCTTTCTGATAGTGCTAAAGTACAGGATGAATCTTATTGGGAAGAACACAGACACAATGAATTGTCTCAAGAAGAACAAGGCGTTATAGAGATGGTGGATTCGCTTAAAAACAACAAGCGTTTCAAATTTTATGAGAATCTTACCTATATGGCGTATACGGGGTTTTGGCGAACCGGACCGATTGAAATTGGTTCAATTTACTCTTTGTACAATAAAAATACAGTAGAAGGACACCGACTGATGTTGGCTTTAAGAACTAGTAATAAGTTCAGTACAAAGGTGGAGATTAACGCTTTTGGTATTTACGGATTTGGTGATCAGGATTTTAAATATGGTGGATCATTGCGTTGGAAAATTAGAAATGCACCAAGAGAAATGTTCCGTATTGGTTATCGAAGAAGAATTGAACAGTTAGGCTTGGCACCATCCATTGGAGAAATTGGGAATTCATTTACTACGCTCTTCTCATTAGGGCCTTTGGATAAATTAACCATGGTTGAAAAAGGATCTGTCTCCCTTGAAAAAGATTGGCGATTTGATATGCGTACGTTCCATTCAGTTGAATGGAAAAAATTTACACCATTAGGAACTTCTGATTATAGTAGAATTGATTTATCTACAGGAGATACAAATAAAATCAGCAACATCACTTCTTTTGAAGTGCGTAATCAAATTATGTTTACCAAAGAAGAGAAGTTTTTAAATGGTCAGTTTGATAGAGTTTCCTTGGGGTCAAAATATCCGATTATTTCATTAACTCATACCTGGGGAATTAAGGATGTAATAGGCAGTGAATATGATTTTCATAGATTAGATTTTGTATATGACCACCGTCCAAGAGTGGGAATGTTTGGTAGAATTCAGTATTCAATTTACGCCGGTAAAGTATTTGGACAAGTTCCATATCCATTTTTAAACATTCATCCTGGGAATCAAACATTGTATTTACAATTAACCACTTTCAATTTGATGAGGTATTATGAGTTTATTTCTGACGAATGGGTAGGGATCAATTTTGAGCATAGGTTGCAAGGGTTTATCATGGATAGAATTCCATTAATCAAGAAAGCAAAATTGAGATTAGTCTACAATGCAAAAATGATAGTGGGGAGATACAATAATAAGCACAATGAAGAGTTATTATTGCCAACTTACTCCTATCGTTTACAATATCCGTATTATGAAGTAGGAGCGGGGATAGAGAATATCTTTAAGTTCATTAGAGTAGATGCAGTTTGGCGATTGTCTTACAGAGATCATATTGACTCTAATGGAAACCAGGTGAGAAACTTTGGCGTGTTTTTCACTTTTAAAACAGATTTTTAAGTTGAGGCTAAACAAGGATGTTTAACTTTACTGCCGATTTTAATGAAGCTTAGAGCAGAACATATACAAAAGATTTACAAGGGGAGAAAAGTTGTAAAAGACGTCTCTATTGAAGTGAATCAGGGTGAAATTGTTGGGTTATTGGGACCTAATGGTGCAGGTAAAACAACTTCTTTTTACATGATAGTTGGTTTAATTAAACCCAATGCCGGAAAAGTATTTCTAGAAGGTGAAGATATCACCAATATGGCCATGTACAAAAGAGCTCAAATTGGAATCGGATATTTACCTCAAGAAGTCTCTGTTTTTAGAAAAATGAGTGTTGAAGACAACATCATGACCGTTTTGGAAATGACCGTGAAATCAAAATCTGAAAGAGAAGCTAAGTTAGAGGAGTTGTTGGATGAATTTGGATTGCAGCACGTTCGTAAAAACATTGGTAGAAGCTTATCCGGTGGAGAAAAAAGAAGAACCGAGATTGCAAGAGCTCTGGCAAGTAATCCTAAGTTTATTTTGTTGGATGAGCCTTTTGCGGGAGTAGATCCTATTGCTGTTGAAGACATTCAGAAAATTGTAGCCAAGCTCAAAAGGAAAAATATTGGTGTTTTGATCACAGATCACAATGTGCAGGAAACACTTTCTATAACTGACAGAACTTATTTGTTGTTTGAAGGAGCCATTCTAAAGGCTGGAACTGCCGAAGATTTGGCTGCCGATCCACAAGTAAGAAAAGTTTATTTGGGTCAAAACTTTGAGTTGAGAAAAATCAACGTTTTAGAAGATGATGAACCAAAATATGATGAATTTGGTGACAGAATTGTAACGGGTGATCGCAAGATTGATTATGTCAAAAATATGATCAATGTTTGTAGGGTTACTACCAATAAAATAGGAAGTGGGATCAGAATAAATCAATCTGCCATCAATGAAATCAAAGAACTAATTCAAAGAGTTCATGATTTTAAAGAGTTTTTTAAGGCCGAAGATTTGGGATCAAGAGCAGGAGAATTAATCAATGAAATAAAATTTGGTCCTTCTTCAAATTATAATTTAAGATTACACGGATCCTTAGCAGGATTTGTGATTTTGTTTATTATTCCAATTATAGGTTGGGGAGTTTTAGCCTATATGTTCTTCAGTGTAAAAAAGGTAAAAAAGGACATTTCAGCGCTTCAAAGTAAATTGGAAGCCCTAAATCAATTACTAGAAAATCCTGAATTAGAGAAAATGCTCTAAGCTTCTTCTACTGTAAAAGTAAAAGACTCCATAATTTGATTAGCTAACAACTTTTTACAAGCTTCTTCAGTTTTTGCTTCAGCTGTTGCTTTTGAGTCAGCCTCAATAAATAAACGGATGTGTTTTCCAATTCTAACACCTGAAATTTCGCTTAAGCCAAGGTTTCCCATTGATTGAGTTACAGCTTTTCCTTGAGGGTCTAGCAATGCTTCAAGTGGCATGATATCGATTTCAGCTTTGAATTTCATTTTTGTCAGATTTGGTTATAACGTTATTAATGATGGACAAAACTAGGTATAATAAGATAATTAATGGCAATGCCCACCAGAATAAAGTTGCCAACATTACCGCCGATAATGTTAAAAAGATATACCTGATCTCATTGCCTTTCCATCCAAACTTCTTGAATTTGAGAGCAAATAATGGGATTGGAGCAACCATTAGTATGGAGAGGATTATTGAAATAGCTACCAAAAAATAGGGGTGAATTAGAAGTGCTGCAATAGCAAGTTCTGATTGACTAGTTATGTTTGAAGTTATTATCGGAATTGCAGCAATAAAAATGGTCATTGCAGGAGTAGGAAGTCCAATAAAACCTGATGTTTGTCTTGTGTCTAAATTGAATTTAGCCAAACGAAACATAGCGAATATTGGAATAATCAAGGCAAAAAACTGAATGGGCTGAATAGTCAATAGATGAGAAGTAGATATATCCACTATTTCAGTACCAAAGTTGAAGTTGTCAACTTGCCAATTGATATTTAAAAAATCACTAGAATTGTTAATATATTTTATGATGGTCCTATCATAATATAAGGGATCTAGCATTGTGTAAATCATGATTCCTGGGGCAACGCCAAATGTCACCATATCAGCCAATGAGTCTAGTTGTTTTCCCAATTCGCTGGGTACTTTTAAAAGCCTAGCAACAAATCCATCTAAAAAATCCAGCAAAGCAGATATAAGAATGCAAAATGGAGCGAGTTCAATATTTCCATTCAGGGTTAAAACAATTGCTAAAATCCCTCCAACAAGGTTTCCGGCTGTAAACAAATGCGGTATTAAGCGTCTAATTGCCATAGTACAAAAATGTACATTTTATTGGATTGTTGATTCATTTACCTAGTGACTGAAAGAAAAATTAGTTCCACTCAACGAAAATAAAGTGATTAAAACAATCCTTTTTGTACTTTCAAACGTAATAATTTAAAAGCATTGAAGACAATTTTTAAAGGCTTTATGAGTTTATACTTTCGTCCTTATTAATTGTTAATTTTACGCTTTGTCGTTATGAAGAAATCGATTGTCGCTATAATGCTTGTATGTACTGGGTTTGCAACCATTGCTCAACAGGATATTACACCTAAGTACTCCAACGAGTTCTTGTCTATTGGTGTTGGAGCATCCGCTTTGGGTAGATCCAATTCAATTGTAGCTGGTGTAGATGATGTGACAGCAGGTTACTGGAATCCAGCTGGTTTAACAGATGTAAAAGATTTTTTGCAAATAGGAGCCATGCATGCTGAGTATTTCGCAGGTATTGCCAAGTATGATTATATCGGAATCGCTAAACCAATTGATGACAAAAGCACGGCCGGTTTTACCTTTATTCGATTTGGTGTAGATGACATTCCAAATACTACACAGTTAATTGACGCTTCGGGTAATATTGATTATGACAAAATCACCACTTTCACAGCAGGAGATTATGGTTTCCTTTTTTCATATGCCAGAAAAATGCCTATTGAAGGATTAAGTGTTGGCGGAAATTTTAAAGTGGTGTACCGACATGTAGGAAACTTTGCCCGTTCATGGGGATTTGGTTTAGATGGTGGAATCAATTATCAATTAGGTGAGCATTGGAGATTTGGTGCAATGATAAGAGATTTAACTACCACTTTTAACGCCTGGTCATTTAATTTGGATGATCAAATGATTGAAACCTTCCAGCAAACCGGAAATGATATTCCTGAAAATGGATTGGAGATTACTACAACTAAATTCATTTTAGGTACACAATTCAAAACCAATCTTGTAAAAGAATTTTATTTGAGCACTGAAATAGATCTTGATTTAAACACAGATGGACGTAGAAATGTTTTGATCAGAACCAGCCCTGTGAGTATTGATCCGCATTGGGGAATTGAAATTGGATATGGAAAATGGGTGGCATTGCGCGCAGGATTTGGTAACTTACAATGGATTAAAAACACTGATTTAACAGAATCACTCACTTTTCAACCAAATATTGGAATTGGAGTAGGCTTTAAATCCGTAAAAATTGATTACGCATTTACTGACATTGGAGACGCTTCAGTTGCGCTCTACTCACATGTTTTCTCTTTGAGATTTGGTTTGTCAGATCCTAAAGAAAAAGAAAGCGGTGAGTCGTCACTGGAATAGATGAAAAAAATAGTTGCCATATTATCTTTCTTGATAAGTGGGTTGGCTTTTGGCCAATATCCAAATGATTGGATTGACTATTCTCAAAAGTATTTCACCTTTAAAGTTTGGCAGGATGGGGTCTATAAATTAGATTACGCAACGCTCTCTGCTGCTGGTGTACCGGTGTCTACAATTAGTCCGGATAACTATCAGTTATTTGGGTTTGAGCAAGAACAACCTATTTACATTCAAGGTGGAGGAGATGGTTCTTTTGATCCGGGAGATTATATCCTGTTTTATGGAAAAAAGAACAATACTTGGATGGACTCACTGATGTATGATGATGCCAGTTATATCGCCAACAAATATTATCCTCATTACAACGATACGATTAATTACTTCTTAAGCTGGAATACATCTACCAACAATGTTCGTTACCAGCAAGAAACGGACGTTAATTACACGGCATATACACCTTATCCTTATTTCTTAAAAAGAACCTTTAATGAGCATCACAATAGGTATTTAGAAGGATGGAAAGTACAAGGAATGTCGTATTCAAGGTATACTACTGCTGAAGGTTGGTTTAGTAATGCTTTCAATGCGGTTACGGGTACTTCATATTTGGATGATTACATTGCAACTCCAAATCCATATACAGGAGCTGGTGCGCCTTTAGTTATAGGAGAATCTGTAAGTGCCAGTTCCAATAATGCTTCTCATGATGGTTCAGGAAATCATCACTTAAGTGTGCAGTTTACTACTTCTAATATACAATTATTGGATACTATTTATTCTGGTTACCAAACAACTAAATTGGACTTTACTTTTCCGGCTAGTAATCTTGGAAGTAGTACAACTAAAATAAGACATCAAGGAGTAAATGATTTGGGAGTAGCTTCAGATTATCAATCTGTTGCTTATGTAGAGCTTATTTATCCACATACTACCAATTTGGGTAACGGAAACTATATGGAAATGATAGTTCCTAATCATTTAACTGAAGCCAAAACAAGATTAGATCTCACAAGTTTTTCTGCTACAGAACCAATGGCTTTAACCTTTAACAATGGAGCTAAATTATTGCCGGTTACTGATAATAGTGGAACCTTTCAAGTTTTAGTACCTAATAATTCACAGGGAGATAGTACTGAAATGGTAATTTTTGATGCTGCTACTTTAAGTTCAATTTCCAGTTTACAGGCAATTAATGGAACAGGTTACTTCCAGGATTTAAGTAGTTTGAATTTTGAAGAAGCTTATATCATTGTAACTGGAGATAAACTTTGGTCTTCAGCAAATGACTACAAAACGTACAGATCAAGTGCTTTGGGAGGTTCACATAATGTCTTATTACTAAATGAAAGAGAATTGTGGATGCAATTTGGTGGTGGTGTGGGTAAACATCCTTTTGGGGTAAGAAGATTTGTGCAATATGCCTATGAATCTGCTACAAATAAACCCACTCATTTGTTTCTGCTTGGTAAAGGAATCCGTGAAGGAAATGAAAGTGTTGCTTCTCCGGCTGGTGTAAGACAAAGTGCTGTGGCTTATGAAGGAAGTATTGTTCCGTGCTATGGTTATCCGGCTTCTGATGTGTTTTTAACTTCTCATTTATCTAATAATGGTTTTGAACCTTTGATTCCAACAGGAAGGTTAGCAGCAAAAAGTAACCAGGAAGTAAGCGTTTATATTGGAAAAGTAATAGAGTTTGAGGCAGAGCAAGATTCAAATTCAGTTTACAATATGAATGAAAAACTATGGCAAAAGCAAATTTTACATTTTGGTGGAGGTTCAAATGTTCAGGAGCAAACGCAATTCAAACATTATCTAAACATTTATGAAGGATATTTAGAAGGGCAGTATTTTGGGGGAAATGTAACTTCATTTTACAAAACTGTTTCTGATCCAATTGACCCTGTTACACTTTTTGAAGTGACAGACTACATAAATCAGGGTGTTTCAATTATGACCTTTTTTGGTCACGCTTCTGCGGATGGTTTTGACCAAAACGTTGATGATCCAAATAATTGGGACAATAAAGGTAAATATCCATTGGTGGTAGGAAATGCTTGTTTAACCGGGAACATATTTGAGCCTACCGCATTGAGTACTTCAGAAAAGTATGTGTTAATTCCTGATAGAGGTGCCATAGCCTTCTTATCTAATGTAAAACAGGCGTATTCAAACTCTTTGCATGATTATTCAAATAATTTGTTTTACGAAATAGCCAATCCTCAATATGGTGAAAGTATTGGCCAATGTACCCAAACTACTGTTGATATAATGGATAATGGAGTACTTGGATTTGGAAAGGAAAATGTGATGTTGCAGATGACTTTACATGGTGATCCTGCATTGAGAATTAATCCGCATAATAGACCGGAGCTTGAAGTGAATAACACAAGTATTTTTGTAACTCCAGAAGCAGTTGACTTAAGCGTAGATTCAATAGATGTCAACGTTATCATTTATAATTTAGGTAAGTCGGCAACAGATACTTTCGCAGTTGAATTAACCAGAACTTTCCCAAATAATGGAGGTGATTCTCTTTACACAAAATTGGTAGATGGAATAGACTACATAGATACAGTAGTATTTACAATTCCGCTCTACAACAATGTAGGAATAGGGTTAAATGAATTTGCAGTAGCAGTAGATATCCCAAGTTTAGTTGATGAACAATATGATGAGGTTGGAAACAATCAAATATCAAAACAAGTGATTTTTGATGTGGATGGAATTTATCCTGTTTGGCCATATGAATTTGCTGTGGTTCCCAAAGACACGGTTACTTTAAAAGGTTCAACAGTTAATCCATTTGCCGCTATAGGATCATATAGATTTGAAGTGGACACTACAGATGAGTTTAATAGCCCGGAACATAGATATGCAGAGATAACATCAATGGGTGGTATCATTGAAGTTGAATATGACCAATGGTTAAATGTTGGTTCTGATATGCCTGATGAATTGATTTTACAAGATTCAATGGTTTATTTCTGGCGTGTTACATCTATTGATACAGCTTATTATTGGATAGAAAGCTCATTCCAGCATATTCCAAATAAAACAGGGTGGGGACAGGATCATTTTTTCCAATTTAAAAACAACGATTTCTTGTTTTTGGATTATGATAGACCTTCTAGAAAAAGGTTGTTTGGACCAGCCTTTAGGTTAATAGATTGTGATGTTTATGGACAGGCAACCTCATGGCTAGAAACAGCATTTACATTGTATCATATTGATGGAGAAATAGCGGAGTATAACTTTTGTACAATTACCCCGCAGCTACTAGTTTCAGTAATAGATCCAACCACATTGGAACCATGGGGAACCCTCTGGAATAATGGGACAACAACTTATAATCCAGGTCATAATTTTGGAAACCACAATAATGATGGGGGATGTAGAGACAGGGTAGAATATCATTTTTCATATTGGCAAACAAGTCCTGCTGAAATGGATGCATTTGATAATCTCATTAATAATGTGGTTCCGGATGGATATTATATTTTGATTTACACTGCGCGATACGCCGATTTCAGCGAATGGGATAGTCAGAATTTTGCAACCTTCAATTCACTTGGAGTTGATAGTACAGAGCTAGTAAACAATGGAGATTCTCCTTTTATTTTGTTTACTAAAAAAGGAAATACTTTAGGCAATGATTATGCAGTTGTAAATGGTGGAACCAACTTCGTTTTGGGTGATACCATTAATTCAGATATCTCTCAAGTTGATACCTTATGGGGATTTGATTATTTTGGAACAGAAACTTCTCCGATTATAGGTCCTGCAAATGACTGGTCAACACTTTATTGGAGATTAGATTCAATGGAAACGCCTACAGAGGATTCTACTCGTTTAATACTTACTGGAATTACTTGGGGTGGAAGTAAAACTGTTCTGATGGATTCATTAGTACCACCTTATGATTCAATTGTAAACTTAAATACTATGGTTGATCCTGCTGTTTATCCATATATACAGCTCTCTGCTCACAAATGGGATAAAACAGGATTTACACCTGCGCAATTGGATAGGTGGCATGTCTTGTATGAAGATGTCCCTGAAGCGGCTTTAGACGGAAGTGCTGGAATTTACTGGATACCCGGAGATTCTTTACATGAAGGTCAAGATTTGGCAGTGGCATTTGATATTGATAATATCTCTGATTTGGATATGGATTCCTTACTCATTAATTATTGGATAGAAGATGCTGGGCACAACCTCATTCCAATTCCTTATCCAAGGCAAGATTCATTGCGTGTTGGAGGAACTATTAGAGATACTATCTCATTAAGTTCACTTGGTTTGATTGGATTAAATAGTTTCTGGGTAGAAGCCAATCCATACATCAACAACAATCAAACTGATCAAATAGAAAAGTATCACTTTAATAATGTAGGACAGATTCCATTTAATGTCTTGGCTGATGACGAGAATCCTATATTAGATGTCACCTTTAATGGATATCATATTTTAAATGGAGATATAGTAGATCCGTATGCAGAAGTAATTATCACATTAAAAGATGATAATGAATACCTGATCATGGACCAGGAATCTGATACTGCCAATTTCAACATATTCCTAACTGATCCAAATGGTGTGCAAAAGAGATTGGATTTTAGAAATTCATTAGGTGAACCTTTAATGGAGTGGATTCCGGCGGATGCAGCCAGTAGAAAATTCAAAATAATACATCAAGGAAATTTTGAAGACAACGGTACTTATCGACTATTGGTTCAAGGTGTTGATAAATCGGGTAATATTTCAGGTGATTTGGATTATAATATTGAATTTGAGGTTGATCATAATTCATCTATTACCAACCTGATGAATTATCCTAACCCTTTCACAACTTCTACCCAATTTGTTTTTACACTAACAGGTTCAGTAATCCCGGATGAGTTTACCATTCAAATAATGAATGTGACAGGAACAGTGGTAAGAGAAATTACAAGAGATGAGTTAGGAGATATTCAAATTGGAAGAAATATCACTGAATTTGCCTGGGATGGTACGGATGAATTTGGAGATCAATTAGCAAGGGGAGTTTATCTATATCGAGTGATTGTAAAAATCAATGGAGAAGAGGTAGATCATAGAGAATCAGGAGCAGATGAGTATTTTACCAAGTCCTTTGGTAAGATGTATAAATTATAATTTTTTGTATCTTTTTGGGTGACCTTTTATTTTGTGAAGGGATATAAGGTAAAATCAAGAACTATGAAAATTCAAATTCCAACTCCTTGTTCCGAAGATTGGAACAAAATGACTCCAACAGAAAAAGGTGCTTTTTGTGATAAATGTGCTTTTGAAGTGATCGATTTTACTAATCAAAGTCCTGAAGAAATTAAAGAAACATTAAAGGCTAGATCAGGTCAAAGAACTTGTGGACATATTGCCCCGGTTCAAATGGATATGGTTAATTCCAATTATCATGTTTGGGAGAATCAACCTGTAAGTATTTTTAAAAGTAAATTCCTTTACGCTTGCTTGATAGTATTTGGTATGACGCTTTTTACGGGATGTCAAGATAATGGACCTGTGCATGATGTGGGTGAAATTGAAACCATTGATACCGGAATGGTGGAAGAAGATACAACTTCATCTTGCGGTGGGGATGATATCATTGATGGAATGATTGAGCCGGTTGAAGGTGAAATTATTATGGAGGATGATCATAATGATGAAGGTCACAACCTTGATGGACAGGTTAAAGGAATGATCGAAGAAGTGGATGAATAATCCTATCCAATCTGCATTTTGAAAAAATAATTCTAAAGCTTGTTACTTTTTAAAGTTTTGTGAATTCTAGAATAGAATCTAAAAACTAAGAAGTATGTTAAAAAGAGTTTATTCGTTTGGCGTAGGCGTAGGTCTATTTGGAATCTTATTCAAAGTATTACATTGGCCGGGTGCCGGAATTTTGCTAGTGACGGGAATTTCCCTTGCAGCAACTTATTGGATTATTAAGGCATTTGCGCCACAAAGAAATGAGCTGGAACATATTTAGTTCCAGCTATTCAATAATTTGATATAGCTCTTTAGCCTTTGCTCTGTTGTAACGGTTAAAGTGCCACCATTCGGTTTGGATGTTCCAAAAACCTCCAGCCTTCATTGTTTCTCTCAACAATTCTCTGTTTTCTAAATGCTGTTGAGACAACATACCAGAATCTAAATATGCTTGCTCATGTCTTGGGTAAGCTATTTTTCTGGAATCATCATAGCCAGCTCCCATATCCAATGCCTCTCCATCAATATTGGCAATCGTCAAATCTACTGCGCATCCATAATTGTGAATAGAACCATTTTTTGGATTAGACACGAACTTTACCTTCTCATTGATGGGCATATCTAAAATGTCCCACATGTATTGTTGAACAGAACGAGGGCGAACTGCATCATATACCAAAATTGACAAGCTTGAATCTTTTGATTTTAAGTATGCCTGACACTTAGCTAAATCTTCTGCTACCGTTGGCTGTAGATATGCTTTGCCTAAATATCCATAAACATCCTTTTCCATGAAATTATCCGTGCTTGAATATTTCAAATCAACCAAAATACTTGGATCCACAGTTTGAATATCTACCAAGCCTGCGTCTATGATTTTTTGCTCTAAAGTGTCTACTATATAAGAAGGCTCTTCAATTACTTCAACAGTATCAATTTCTGTTGTTATGGTAGAATCAACTATTGGTTGATCTTCTTTCACTTCATTTTCCTTACTTTGGTCCGAAGAACAGGAAGACAAAATAATCACTGATAGATATATAAACTTTTTCATGTCAAATTCAATACAATCAAATATACCTAATTTGCTTTTGATGGTTCGTCCTAAAAGTTTTGGATTTAATTCAGAAACAGCTCATACTAATTTGTTTCAGCATCAATTTGATATAGAAAATACTGCAGAATTGGCAAAGAAAGAGTTTGATCTGATGGTTGAAAAGTTGAAAGAAAATAACATTGGGGTAGTCGTCTTTGAGGATTTGGAAGAAGGTTTGCCTGATTCGGTTTTTCCTAATAACTGGATCTCTCATTTTCCGGACGGCACTTTAGCAATCTATCCAATGTTAACACCAAACAGGAGAGCTGAAGTTAGAAAGGATATTATTGATTGGTGTAAGTTGAATTTACCACATCAAAAGTTGATTGATTTGTCGTCATCCTGGCAGAATGACAAGTTTTTGGAAGGAACCGGTTCTATTGTTTTTGATCATGCTTCAAGGAAAGCTTATGCTTGTATTTCTCCCAGAACTGATTTGGAATTATTGAGTAGTTTATGTACAGAAATAGGATATAGCAGTATCAGCTTTGAAAGTGTGGATGTAAACGGAAAGCAAATTTATCATACCAATGTTATGATGAGTATTGCAGAAAAGTTTGCCCTGGTTTGTTTAGAATCAGTAGAAAATTCAATTGAGAAAATGATGTTGTCTAAGTCTATTGAGCAATCAGGAAAGGAGTTAATTGATTTAACTTACAGTCAGCTCAATCATTTTGCGGGTAATGCTTTTGAAGTATTGTCCAATGATGGAAAGTCATTTTACTTAATGAGTGATACGGCATTTAATTCTCTCAATACTGATCAGTTAAGTGTGATATCTGAGTACAGTACAGTGCTGCATTTTAATATAGACACCATTGAAAAGATAGGAGGGGGCAGTGTGAGGTGTATGGTGGCCGGAATGTTTAGTTAGCCAGGTAGTAAGTAAATCCAACCCTGTAATAGATCGGAATATCCTGAAAAACTTTAATTAAAGGACTGTTTACATGATCGATAAAATCATAGTAAAATGAAATGTGCAGGTACATTTTTTCAAATCCTCCCGCATATCCAGCGCCTAGCAAAAAAGCCGGAACTGTAGCTCTGTCTTTGTTTTGAGGAGTTGTAAAATCTTCAGCATTGTACAAATTGAACTCAGTTTGAAGCATTAAATAAGGGAAATTTGGGTTTCTATATCTCAAAAATGCACCTCCTCCAAAAGCATGGGAACTTATTGAATTTCCACTGGCAAAAGTAAGTCTGTAAAACTGGTACATGGTTGAAAATCCACCTGATAAACCTTTGTAAAATTCATAACCAACAAATGGTCCCAGGTAGATAAAAGTAGCATCTCCAAAATTTAAGGAGAGATCACTTCCGATATAGGTGTTCTTTTTGAATTCGTACCAGTCAAACTTTGTTGAGTCTTCTGTAGTTTCTGATGCCTCTTCCATGTCATATTGAGCGAATGACTGAAAGGCAGTTAGAATGCAAAAAAATGATAGTAACCTAATCATTGATAATTTTTAAAAAGGTTTCTTCATGGATGTTGTGGTTACCTTCAAATGTAAGCATTTCAAACTGTATGTTCAACGATTTGAGGGCATTATAATGTTCTTCAACCTTTTCTGGGCTATAATATTCATCATTATTTCCAAAGACGAAATAGTTTTTAGATTGATGGAATTTTTCGGTGTATTCCTTTTCCATATCAGGAGGAAAAACTGTAGCCCAAAGCACAAATTTATCGAAGCTGTGCTTACCATATGCCAACCATCTGCTGGCTGTAGCTCCTCCTTGCGAAAAACCGATTATCGTGATGGATGAAAAGTCACACTGTTTTTTAAGTTCATCTAATAAATCATCCAAATAATTGATGTAGTCTTTGATGTCCGTTAATCTATCTTCTTTGGTCATCCAGGATGCACCAACTCTCCCATCTGTTCCACTTTGATAAAAGCGGTGCAATCCTTCAGGGCAAACAACCACAAATTTGCTAAAGTCTGCACCATTAAATTTTCGAATAAAAAACTGAGCCAAATAGCCATAACCGTGTAATGCAATAATTAGGTTTTTACCTTCTGTAAATTCTCCCAGCGTAAAATAACGAGCCGTTTTTTTTATGGCAATATGATGTTCCTTAGTTTGCATTTATAAATTCTTTGACAGATTTTAATACTACCGCTTCTTGTTCTTTGAATGGAGCGTGCCCACAATTTTCAGGTGTTAGAAAGTGACTTTCTCCGGTAGTTGTGGAAACTATTGTATCCACCTGTTTTAATGTACCATACTGATCATCTTTTCCTTGAATGATCAATTGAGGTGCAGTAATTTTAGGTAGCAAGGCTGTGATGTTCCAATCTTTAAATGAATCATCTAACCAGATATCGTTCCAGGCATAGAAAACTTCTTTATAACGTTCACCATGATATTTTTTTAATGCTTCCATTTTACCTTCAGATAGCCATGGACGTGCTTCTTTGACTCCTTGGATAGTTTCAGGTTCATTAAAAACATGGGCCGCTTCAGTAATTAAAGCTGAAACATTTTCAGGATGAGTTGCGGCATAAATAATGGCGATTGAGCCACCATCCGAGTGTCCGTAAAGAATAGGGTTTTCAATTTTGTGGAATGCTAAAAAATCTGCTAGTTCTTCAGCTGCTTGATGTAAGTATTTATTGGTTCTATTGGTAAGGTCTCCCGGTGATTTCCCGTATCCTGATCTATCATATACAATACCATTGCATCCAACTTCATTGACTAATTTCTCAGGATAACCTTTCCACATTTCAATACAACCTAAACCTTCGTGTAAAAACACAATGGTTTTATCTGCTGTTTGATCTCCGATCCTTTTAAAATGCAAGTTCATTAATCAAAAAACCATCTACTAAAAGCAGATGGTCTCAATTATTTAATCTTTAATTCTTTCGGAGTATTCACCTGTTCTGGTGTCTACTTTGATTTTATCTCCGGTATCTATAAACAAAGGAACTCTTATCTCTGCTCCGGTGTCAATAGTTGCTGGTTTTAAAGTATTTGTTGCAGTATCTCCTTTTACCCCTGGTTCAGTATAGGTAACTTCCGCATCAATAAATGCAGGCAACTCAACGGTCAAAGGCATTTCTTCATCAGCATGGAACTGAATAGTACAAATAACCCCTTCTTTTAAATACTGAGGATTCTCAATCATGGATTTATTGATGAACACTTGCTCATAGTTATCAGTGTTCATAAAGTGATATCCATCTCCTTCTTGATATAAATATTGATATTGTCTTGTTTCAATTCTAACAACTTCAATTTTATGACCTGCAGAGAAAGTGTGATCTACCACTTTACCTGATTCAATGTATCTTAATTTTGTACGTACAAAAGCAGGACCTTTTCCCGGTTTTACGTGTTGAAACTCTACTACTGTGACTAATTTACCATTAAGGTTCATGCACAGTCCATTTTTAATATCAGAGGTTGTTGCCATAATTAGTTTTACATTGGACCTTTGATGATTCCGCGGTCCGACATTTTAATGAAATTTAGAATTTTATTTTTGATGTCGCCATCTTCCACTTCAGATTCAATTGCAGCTACACCTGCAGAAATGGTGTTGTTCATAACGAACAATTGACGATAAGCATCTTCTACTATTTTGATTTCAGCATCACTCCATCCTCTTCTTCTTAAACCAATTGCATTTACACCGGCAAAAGTTATAGGTTCTCTTGCAGCTCTAATAAATGGAGGAACATTTTTTCTTACCAAAGTACCACCCGCTACAAATGAATTTTCACCAATTCTAATAAACTGTTGTGTTCCTACTTTCCCTTCCAGAATCACATAGTCTTCAAGTATATTATGACCTGATAAACCTGTGTAATTGGCAAGGATGCAATTGTTTCCTATTTGACAATCATGTGCAACGTGCACATAACCCATCAATAAACAGTTGTTTCCTACCGTGGTTTTCATCATGTCTTCTGTACCTCGGTGAATTGTTACACATTCTCTAATTACCGTATTGTCTCCAATTTCAGTAGTGGTGTATTCACCTTTAAATTTCAAATCTTGTGGTACAGCAGAAATAACTGCTCCGGGAAATATTTGACAATTTTTACCGATTCTTGCACCGGGATAAATAGTCACATTGGGTCCAATATGAGTTCCGTCTCCAATTACAACATCTTCGTAAATGGTAGTAAAACCTTCTACCGTCACATTGTTTCCTAATTGTGCTTTTGGATGTATTTGCGCTAAATTGCTGATCATTCAGTTCTGTCTTTTACAACTTGTGCCAACATATCTGCTGACATAACCGCTTTACCGTTAACATATGCTACTCCACCCATGTTTACCAATCCTCTTCTGATTGGAGACAATAATTTTAATTCAAAGACTATAGTGTCACCAGGACGAACCATGTTTTTAAATTTAACATTGTCAATCTTCATGAAATAAGTAGAATAAAGATGTGGATCTTCAACTTTGCTCAAGGCAAAAACACCTCCACATTGAGCCATTGCTTCAATTTGTAACACCCCCGGGAAAATCGGATTTCCAGGAAAATGCCCGGTGAATTGAGGCTCATTCATTGTTACGTTTTTTACACCAATGATTGTGTCCTCAGTAATTTCCATAACCTTGTCTACTAACAAGAATGGATATCTGTGAGGAAGCATTTTTTCAATGGCTGCAGTATCGTAAAGAGGTTCTTTTTCAAGGTCAAATTTCTTTCCTTGATTTTCTTGTTTCTTAATTTGGTCTTTCAATACTTTGGCAAACCTTGTATTTCCGTTATGTCCCGGTCTGGCAGCCAAAATATGAGCTTTAATAGGTCTTCCTACCAAGGCAAGGTCACCAATTATATCCAATAATTTGTGTCTTGCAGGTTCATTTTCAAAAGATAGTGCTGTGTGGTTTAAAGTTCCAATCCCTTCATAAGTAACAGAAAGATTTTCTTTACCTAATTTTTTTGCCAGGGTGTTAAGTTCATTTTGACTAATGTCTTCTCTTTCTACTAGTACAATGGCATTATCTAAATCACCACCTTTGATCAAATTATTATCTGCTAAATACTCTAATTCACGTAAAAAACAGAAGGTTCTACATGAAGCAATTTCTTTTTCAAAATCTCTGATATCCAGCATGCTGGCATGTTGGGTGCCTAAAACCGGTGAATTGTAATCTACCATTACAGTAACACGGTAATTGTTATCAGGAATAGCTAAAAATTCAACTCCTTTTTCAGGATCTTCCCACTTAATGTTTTCAGTTAAAACAAAGTAATCACGCTCGGCTTCTTGTTCAACTAAACCAACAACTTTAATGCCTTCAACAAAAGGTTTAGAGCTTCCGTCCATAATTGGAACTTCAGGACCATTTAATTGGATTAGCGCATTGTCTACCTGCAAGGCATATAATGCTGCCAAAACATGCTCAGTTGTATAAACACGTCCTCCTTTTTCTTCAAGAGTTGTACCTCTTTCGGTAGAAACTACATTATCAGGATCTGCTTTAATAATTGGTTGACCTTCTAAATCAACGCGTTGAAATTTGTATCCGTGATTATCTGCTGCCGGTAATATAGTGAGCGTTACTTGTTCTCCCGTGTGCAAACCTACACCAGTTAACTCAACGGGGCCATTTAAGGTTTTTTGCTTTTCAGCCATTCGATTCGTTCTTTTCCTTAAGTTGATTTAATTCATTTTCCAATTCACGAAGCTTGTTTAGGATAAAAGGAAGCCTTCTAAATCCCATGTAAGCTTTTTTGTAGTCTTCTGACTCATATGCCGGTGATCCTAAAACTGTTTCGCCTTGTTTGCGGATGGTTTTACCAACGCCAGATTGCGCCCCAATTTTTACTTCATCTGCAATTTCAATATGTCCGACAATTCCTACCTGTCCACCAATCATGATGTTTTTACCCAGTTTGGTAGAACCCGCAATACCTACTTGTGCCGCCATAACGGTGTTCTCACCAATTACAACATTGTGTCCAATTTGAACCAGATTGTCAAGTTTAACACCCTTTTTCACAATGGTAGATCCAAGTGTAGCTCGGTCAACAGTAGTGTTTGCACCTATACTAACATGATCTTCTAATATGGTATTTCCTATTTGAGGAACTTTTTGATAATTGTTTTCAGAATTTGGAGCAAATCCAAATCCATCTGCACCAATGATGGCACCTGAATGTAGTGTACAATGTTTGCCAATAATACAATCACGGTAAACATGAACGCCACTGTAAACAACTGTGTTATCTCCTATTTTTACATTGTCTCCAATGTACGAATTAGGGTATATCTGAACGTTATCTCCAATCTCGGCATTGTCTGCAACATAGGCAAAGGCACCGATATAAACATCTTTACCAATTTTTGCAGATGGAGAAACATAGGACATCTCTTCAATCTTTGGAGTTTTGGCCATTGCCTGATCATACATTTCCAAAAGTTTAGCAAAAGCAGTATAGGCTTCAGGTACTTTTATTAACGTACATCCTCCGGGTAATTCTTTCTGTGGTGAAAAATCTGCATTAACAATTACAATAGAAGATTTTGTTGTGTAGATATAATCTTCATATTTAGGATTAGCCAAAAATGAAAGTGTCCCCGGTTTACCTTCTTCAATTTTAGATAATCCAGAAACAGCAGTAGCTGCATCTCCTACTATTTGGCCGTTTAGTATGTCAGCAATTTGCTGGGCAGAAAATTCCATTGTGTCAAAAATAATAATTAAATACCGGGGGGTGTACACCAAATAACGAAGTTTTCAACAAATGGTTTGAAAAAAAGACGAACACTAAAATTACATCTACTTAACATTGTAATAACACAGACAAAACTTTTCTACTGGCTTTGAAAGTGATAGGATGTTAAAATTGTCAGAAGCCATTGCTAAATCCTGTATAGAACCATCTTTAGATAGGATGTGGATTTGTTTTGTCCGTTCGTTGTAAGCATTGTTTACAAGAATCTCTGTATCAATAAAATACTCCAATTCTGATTCTGTGATTTGCAAAGAGCTCATCAATTCATTTTTAATTTCATTGATGCGTTGAGGGTCAGCCGGTTCTTTTGTGATTTCAGTTTTAAACAGATTTCGTGACATTATTCTTTCGCAAAGCAGTCTAAGTACCTTGTCTTCTGAAAACTGCCAAACCTTTATCGCAGAAATTAGATCGTTATCATCAATTAAAGCAAACTGATTCAAAAGCTCTGGCTGCGTTTTAAAATCCTCTATTGTATACCTATTCTTTAAGAAAACCTTCAAATAAGGACTAGCAAATAGATCTAATCCATTGTCAAAAAGATAATTGGCCCTTTTTAATATGTTGATTAACATATACTCAGAAGAAACAACAGTTTTGTGCATGTAAACCTGCCAATACATGATTCTTCTGGCTGAAATAAAATTCTCTATTGAATAAATTCCTTTTTCTTCAACCACCAATTCTCCATCTCTTACATTTAACATAGTAATGATGCGCTCAGCTCCCACAATTCCTTCAGATACTCCAGTAAAGAAACTATCCCTTTGTAAATAATCTAATCTATCCATGTCCAGCTGACCTGATACTAGTTGATGTAAAAAGGGTTTGTGATATTGGTTGGTGAAAATTGAAATAGCTAAATCTAGTTTGCCATTAAACTCCTCATTTAATCTGTTCATAAACAGTAATGAAAGATCTTCATGGTTGGAAGACTCAAGCAGGGAATGTTCTAATGTATGTGAAAAAGGACCGTGCCCAATATCATGCAATAATATTGCTGCACGAACAGCTAGTTTCTCATCATCCGTAATTTCAACTCCCTTTTTTTTGAGTACAGTAATTGCCTTTGACATCAAATGCATAGCTCCAAGCGCATGGTGAAATCTGGTATGATTTGCTCCGGGATATACTAAATGAGACATTCCTAATTGTTTAATCCTTCTTAACCTCTGTACAAAAGGGTGTTGGATTAAATCATAAATAAAATCATGTGGGATGGTAATAAAACCATGTACAGGATCGTTGATTATTTTTCTTTTATTGGAAGTGGCGTTTTGCAAACTCAAATAATTAATTTAACGGCTAAATTAACAAAATATGGAAGGTAGAATACTTTGGGCAGATGATGAAATTGACTTACTAAAACCACACATTCTCTTTCTAGAGGAAAAAGGTTATGAAATAGATACCGCCAACAATGGATCTGATGCAGTAGAAATGTCCAAGGAAAATCATTATGATATTATCTTTTTGGATGAAAATATGCCCGGATTATCAGGTTTGGAGACATTAACTAAGATCAAAGAATTAAATTCTTCTGTTCCTATTGTAATGATTACAAAAAGTGAGGAAGAACACATAATGGAGGAGGCGATAGGTGGTCAAATCTCAGATTACCTGATTAAACCGGTTAATCCAAACCAGATTTTGTTATCCCTTAAAAAGAACTTGACTTCAAAGGATTTGGTGAGCCAAAAAACTTCTTCAGATTATCAACAAGAGTTTCGTCAAATTGGAATGCAACTAAATGATAGAATGGACGCCAATGAATGGGCAGAAATCTATGATAAATTGGTTCGTTGGGAATTGAAGTTAGAAGGGTCTTCTGATGGCGGAATGAAAGAGGTATTTAATATGCAAAAGAAGGAGGCCAATACCCAGTTTTGCAAATTTGTTGATCAAAATTACCGCGCATGGTTAAATGGAGATGAGGATGCTCCCTTGATGTCACATCAATTATTGCAAACAAATCTTTTTGAACATTTAGGTAAAGAACCAGTTTTTTTAATTGTAATTGACAATTTGAGATTGGATCAATGGAAAGTATTGCAACCTTTAATCAATGAGTTTTTTAATGTAGATAAAGAAGAGCTATTTTATTCAATTTTACCTACTGCAACGCATTATGCCCGTAACGCTCTTTTTGCAGGTTTGATGCCGCTGAATATTTCAAAAAAGCATCCCAATTTATGGTTAAATGAAAATGATGAAGGCGGAAAAAATATGCATGAAGAAGAGTTGTTGCAAGCGAATTTGAAACGCAATAACAAGCAAATCAAAATGTCATACAACAAAGTAGTGAGGTTAGATTTTGCGAAAAAGTTAGTGGATAGATTCAATGAACTTCAACAAAATGATCTAAATGTAATTGTCTACAATTTTGTGGATATGTTATCACACGCCAGAACAGAAATGGAAGTGATAAAAGAGTTGGCTGATGACGAGCCGGCATACAGGTCATTGACTGTGTCTTGGTTCAATCATTCTCCTTTAAAAGAGCTTTTAAGAAAAATTGCTGATAGCAAGATTAAGACCTTTATCACAACTGATCATGGAACTATTCACGTAGATAATCCTGTTAAAATTCAGGGAGATAGAAATACAAATACCAACTTGCGCTACAAAATAGGTAGAAACTTAAACTACAGTGAAAAGGAAGTGATAGTATCATCAAACCCTGAAGATATTATGCTGCCTAAAGAAAACATGAGTGACAAGTTTGTCTTTTCAAAAGAGAATGATTTCTTTGCATATCCAAATAATTACAACCATTATGTGAAGTATTATAAGGACACATTTCAGCATGGAGGAGTATCTTTAGAAGAAATGATTATTCCTTGGATTGAGTTGTCTCCAAAATAGAATTCAATGAATATAAAAGTTGATGAACTCTCTGGATTACCTGCTGCAGCAGCTGAAATTCTGGAATTTTTAAAATCACACAACCAAAAGTTTGTTATCCTCAGAGGTGAAATGGGGGCCGGAAAGACAACTTTGGTAAAAGAGATCATTAAACAAATGGGGGCTGAAGATGAAGGTTCTTCGCCTACTTTTTCATTAGTTAATGAATATTTTTCAGTAAATTATGGTGCAATTTATCATTTTGATTTTTATAGAATCAATGATGAAGAGGAAGCCTTAGATATTGGTATAGAAGAGATTTTTGAAGAAGACGCCTATGTTTTCATTGAATGGCCTGAGAGAATTGAAAACCTTATTCCTCAAGGTATCGTATCTCTATCTATCAAGGTTGAAAATAAGACCAGAAATATTGAATTAGAATTAGTATGACAGATCCGGAAACGTTAAAATCCCTTATGGTGGAGGGCTCACTACTTCCTCAGGAAGAAATGTTGGCCATAGGAAGAAAGAAAGGTAAGTTGATGATAGGGATTCCAAAGGAAACCACTTATCAAGAGAATAGGGTTGCGCTAAATCCGGAAGCCGTGCAGTTGTTGACCAGTAATGGACATCAAATTTTAGTTGAAGCCGGTGCAGGTAAACAAGCTAGATATGAAGATGTTGCTTATTCAGAAGCCGGAGCACAAATAGTAGAAGATAAAACAGAAGTTTTTAAGGCTAATATTATTTTAAAAGTTGCTCCACCATCTGCAGAAGAATTGGAAATGATGCCGGGAAATCAAACTTTAATTTCTGCCTTACAATTGACCTTACATCCTAAAAAGACTTTAACAACTTTAATGAATAAAAAAATCACTGCTGTTGCCTGGGATTATATTCAGGATGAGCATGGGATTTATACCGTTGTAAGAGCAATGGGTGAAATAGCAGGAACAACTTCTATTTTAGTGGCTTCAGAATTGTTGTCCAATTACAAATCCGGAAATGGAATAATGTTAGGAGGAGTTGCAGGAGTTAGGCCAACGGAAGTGGTGATTCTTGGAGCAGGAACCGTAGGCGAGTATGCTTGTAGAGCCGCTTTAGGTTTAGGTGCCTCGGTTAAAGTTTTTGATAATTCAATTTCAAAGTTAAGAAGACTTCAAAATGATGTTGGAATGCGCGTCTATACATCAGTAATTCAACCTAAGTTGTTGGATAAAGCAATAATGCGTGCAGATGTAGTGATAGGAGCAGTTAGAGCGGGGTTAGGAAGAACTCCTTGTATTGTTACTGAAGAAATGATTGAAGGAATGAAGCCGGGATCAGTAGTGGTTGATGTTAGTATTGATCAAGGAGGTTGTTTTGAAACTTCAAAATTGACCAATCATGATGCGCCAACTTATGTAAAACATGATGTTGTTCATTATTGCGTGCCTAACATTGCTGCCAGAGTATCTAGAACAGCTTCTGTTGCGCTAAGTAATATATTTTCACCTCTTTTATTGGAAATGGGTGAAATGGGAGGATGTAAAGATATGATCAAAAAGAACCCCGGTTTTAGAAGCGGAGTATATGTGTATCAAGGGAAATTAACATCTGAAATATTAGGTAAAGTGTTTGACTTGCCTTACAAAAATATCGAGTTGTTGTTGGCGGCATTGTAATGCAGTAATTTATTTTGTAATTTGCGTTATCAAGCTATGCAGAAAGACGCAAGATTAAAATTTAATTGTCCTATTGATATTCACTCAATGCCAAAGTGTAAAGGTGGATTTCATTGCACACAGTGTGACAAAAAAGTTTTTGATTATTCAAAAATGAATCTAGATTCTTTTGACAAATCTTCTGAAGAGAATAAAGAAATATCATCTTGTGGTGTTTATCAATCCTATCAGTTGGATGGCGTTTTTGGAGATTGGAGAGATAAGGTTAACAGGTATTATCGCAAAACAAAACGCAATGCTAAGTCAAGTAGGTTTAGCAAAACTGTAGTGCCATTTATTTCCTTGTTTGTCTTTATGGTTGGATGTGCCAATAAGCATGTTTGCGGTAATATGTGGGAAAAAGCACCTAGGTCAGATCGAAAAATGTACAAAGCCTATTACGAGTCCTTGGAAAGAGATACACTCAGATCAAATTCAAATGGGCAAGACCATTATTAAAATTGTTGTTTCCAGTCAATATTATTGATGCCAGATAAGCCTAATGAAGTGGAGTTGTTGGTTTCTAATTTTCCACCCAAATAATAAATGGCCAATTTGTATTTAACCGGATCTGAAGGATTTTGATGCAAACCAATCATTGCCTCCTTTTTTGAATTATAGATTCCGTAATGTAGATCACTATTTATGCTTAATGCTTCATCACTATTTTCAGAATATATCATGTTGTAAGTATAGTTGTACATTGCATGAAGGTCATTGTTTTGCGAAAACTGTAAATGAGTATAATTATAGTAGGCGTCAGATAAAATTACCGGGGATTCATTCAGTTTTTTACGAACTAAGTAGTAATGGTATTCAGTTGTCCACTGGTCATAAACATAATACCAACTAACTACATAAGCGGCCGTACCATTATTGCTGATGGCAATATTTGAGATACTTGCGCTACCGGAAGTGGGAACTGAAGCTGGAATCTCTGGAATTGCATATTCTACAGATGGACCATCAAAATTTAAATCTCCGTTGGCAAAATAGATGAGTGTATTTCCATCTTCACTCCAATCATAAGATTTAAGGTTATTTAAATTTGGAATATGCTTAATTAATTCATTCTTGTAATTGACAATTTCAATTGTATTTTGATCTCTGATGTAGGCAAATTTTGTTGCATCAGGAGACATTCGTAGTTCCGTTTTCTCTACTTCAGGTGAATTTGTGATTTTTGCAGGATTGGATTCAAAGTCTGACATAAAATAGATGTCATTCTCATACAAATAAGAAATCATCCTAATGTCGTGAGATGCTTTGGGTAATACTGTTTCTTCCTTTTTACAGGAAATTAGCAGTAAAAAAACAGATATAACACCTATTACTTTCATAGTCTTGGAGTTAGCAAGTTATGAAAGTTGGAAGATATAGGAAAATTAATATTTGAATTTCTTACCTAAACCCGTTAATCTTAATTCGAAAAGGTAGTATGTGATTGTGGAAAAGACTATTGTAATAATTAGTGATAGAAAAGTTATACTAACATCAAAAAAGTTATTTATTTGAGGCGTTTGACCTGCTAAATAATGGTGTAACAAACCTGATATTATCTCATGAGACAAATAAATCATGTATGAAATTTTTGCTACAAACGAAAATATTTTGTTTGAAAGAAATTTTTCTGTTGCATCTCCTTTACTAATCAGTACAAATATCAGGAATAACCCATAAAACAACGTTAACATACTATGTGCTATTGAATCTCCAATAACACCTCCATTTCCTTTGATAACATATGTTAGATAGGCTAAAAAAAGTGCTACTATTGAAACACCAAGAATTTTTTTTCTTTTACTAAAATAGTTTTGAATGGTTCCATTCAAATAAAAATGTGCTATTACCACACCAATTAATAGTGCATCCATTCGCATGGGTAACAAGACATAATCGCCCAGCTTTAATCCTAATAGTGGTTCCGAAATTTCCCGTAATACAGGAGATAGAAAAATGCCAATTATTGCAATTAAAATAGTTGTTTTTCTTTTAAACAGAAATACAACAAAGGGCAAGATCATGTAAAATTGTTCTTCAATTGCTAAAGACCAAGTCACCGACAACCAATGTGATCCAAACCCCTCAATCGCCATATAAAAATTTTGAATGTATAGGAGGTATGAATATGATGGGTAAAGATTGCCAATTAACCAGTCACTGGTATTTCCAAAAGTAGAATAAACCAGCATTAATAGAATAATAAAGTAATAGGCAGGAAAAATTCTCAGTAGTCTTCTTATGTAAAAAGCTTTGAAGAAGTTTTTGGACCCTTTGTTAAATAATAGAATCCTTCCAATTAAAAATCCAGAAAGTACAAAAAATAAGTCCACTCCACTCCATGTCCATGAAAAGAAAGTGTTAATTTTTCTAGCGTATCCACCAAACATGTCACCGGATAATTGACACACAACATAATGCCAAAACAATACTAAAAAGATAGCTATTGTTCTAAGACCATCTAAGCTTTTTATGTGATCTAATCTCATTTAAAGATAGCCTACCAATTAAATAAAGGTAGTGCTGCCATCAATTGATGAACGTCTCCTTTAACACCTTTTATAACAGCCTCATCATTTGGATTCATAATCACTTTGTCTATCATTTCTACAATTTGAGGTATCTGATTCTCAGTAATCCCTCTGGTAGTGATAGCAGCTGTACCCAATCTAATCCCAGATGTAACAAAAGGAGATTGATCGTCAAATGGAACCATATTTTTATTGACAGTAATTTCTGCTTTAACCAATGCGTTTTCAGCATCTTTACCGGTAATATTTTTAGATCTCAGGTCAATTAACATTGAATGATTATCAGTTCCTCCGGAAATGATTTTATATCCTCTGTTTACAAGTTCATCTGCCATAACTTTAGCATTCTTGATTACTTGCTCACCATAAGTTTTAAAATCATCTGACAAGGCCTCTTCAAAAGCTACTGCTTTTGCTGCAATAACATGTTCCAGCGGTCCACCTTGGCTTCCAGGGAAAACAGCAGAATCAAGCAAAGAACTCATCATTCTTAAATCTCCTTTGTTTGTTTTGATTCCCCATGGATTTTCAAAGTCATGGCGCAGCATAATAACACCACCTCTAGGACCTCTTAATGTTTTATGAGTAGTAGTAGTTACAATGTGACAATGGTCAAATGGATCTTTCAATAAACCTTTGGCAATTAATCCTGCGGGATGTGAAATGTCTGCTAAAATAACTGCGCCAACTTCATCAGCAATTTGTCTAACACGTGCATAATCCCAATCTCTTGAATAGGCAGAGGCACCAACAATGATCAGTTTAGGCTTTTTCTCTTTAGCAATTTGCTCCATCTGATCATAGTCAACATATCCCGTTTCTTTATTAACTCCATAAAAACAGTTTTCAAATCTTTTACCTGAAAAGTTTACCGGAGAACCATGTGTTAAGTGTCCACCATGAGAAAGGTCAAATCCTAAAATCATATCTCCAGGATTAAGACAAGCTAATGTAACTGCGTAATTTGCTTGTGAACCTGCATGTGGCTGAACGTTTGCCCAAGTAGCACCAAACAATTTTTTTAATCTCTCAATTGCTAATTCTTCAACCTGATCAACAATTTGACATCCACCATAATATCTTTTATGCGGCAATCCTTCAGCATATTTGTTGGTTAAAATAGAACCCATTGCCTGCATTACCTGATCACTTACAAAGTTTTCAGATGCAATTAACTCAACACCTTCTTGCTGGCGTTTTCTTTCTTGTTCAATAAGATTAAAAATGGTAGAATCTGCTTTCATGATTTATCAAAATTGTATTACAAATATAAGTCAGGTATTTCCAAATCAACTACTGGGAATGTATTTAATTACCAACCAAACTATTAACACCGGTACAAATGATTGAGCCAGCATCATAATGGTATGGATTACCTCATAAAGTTCAAATGAAAATCCGAAAATGTATCCTATTAAAAAAAGTACTCCTGAAATCCCAATCAGACCTGCATAAACGAGACTCATGGCTTTGAGGTGCTTTCTTTGTCCAAACGCATAATGGATAATCAGCAATGACAACCCTAAAAACAAAATGGTGAATGAAAATGTCATTATCCATTTAAAGATGACCACTTCAGTAACTGTCCAGTCTAGCATAAAATTAAATTCAGAACGAGCCTGATTGATTCTACCTACAGTAAGGGTTTTATAAATCCAATTGGTGTTATAAAAGATGTATCCCCTTAAAAAACCAAGCAGAATAATACCAGTAATGGATAGTATAAGCTTAATCTTTTTTGGCATATAGGCTGAACTTTTTGATATACCATAACCAAAGAATTAGGATGATGGCGTAAACAAAAATAGTAAAGGTATATAGATGATTAAAATCAAGGTATTCGGGGTATTTGTCGTAAATCAATAATAAGGCACAAACCCTGATAATATTAGCTAAATGTATAATCAGCATTCCCAACGGTACAAACCACATTTTTGCTTTCCATTTACCGGGAAAAGCCAAAATAAAAATGCTGAAAACAGCAAAAAGTTTGAATCCATTACATTCATCACCAATCATCACAGCCCTCAAATTACCTTCTGTAAGAAAAAGTAGAACGTGATCGCTTTCTAAATCTATAAAGGTTTCAACTCCGAATAATTGCATGAATTGCTGTGACAAATAGGCAATATTGTGATCTAGATGATAGTCCCAACTAGTATGTTCTGTTATAAGGAAATAGTAGATAAGTAGCCAACTGATATACATTATACCGGCAAAGAACAAAAACTTGAAAATTGGATTCTTTAGATATTGAGTAAACTTATCTTTCAACTTCCTTTTTATTAAACTTTAGTCAAAGATAGTTATTTGAACAGCTTCAATTGGTAGATTTTTCACTTTCATTCGTCCAAATTATAGTAATAGTAGGCTTTGTTGCGTATCTTTGCACTGTCGAAACTTTTGGAGATTATATGCGTATCGCATAAAGATAAAGTTTTGAATAGAAATTTTTAAATGGCCGAAACACCCCATAAGTCTAATAAGTTAATAGATTCAAACGATTTAATGTTCGTTTGGAAGCTTTTTGCTAAGAATATTTTGATTCTTATTTTTGTTCCAATTTTAGCATATCTGGTTGGGTATGTATATACTCACCGGTTGTCAAACATATATGGTGCTAAGGCTCAATTACTTTTAAAATCTAACGAAACATATGATTACCAGGATCCCATCTACAAAGGTTTGGGAGCATATGGGGTGTACATGGACGTGCAAAATCAAATGCGAATTTTACGTTCTAAAGACTTGATCGGAGAGGTAATTGATAAAATTGATATTGGAACTTCATATTATGTTGTTGGACGTTTGAAGAAACAGGAGGTTTTCGGAACCCTGCCATTCATTGTTGAAGTAGATGTGATTAATCCTCTGATCTATGAACAGGCCGTTGAAGTTGAAGTAATAGATAAAAACAGTTACTTGTTAAACTACAATGTTAGAGAAAATGAGTTTTCGATAGAAGGAAAATTCGATCAACCTCTAATTACGGATGATTTTCGCCTTAATTTAAAAAAACAGTACGAGTTTAATGACAACAATATTGGTACAATAATGTCATCAGATTATGAGGTGATTTTTCATTCAAGAAATTATCTGATTTCAAAGTTTCAATCAAGTTTGAAGATTGAAAATATTGAGCACACAAGTATTCTGGATGTCTATGTTACTGATGAGCTGCAATACAGGGCAAAAGTTTTTCTGGATACGCTTACTTCAGTTTATATTGACTTTTCAAAAAGAGTTCAGTTAGAAGTTAACGAGAATACCTTAATGAATATTGAGAAACAGATTGATACTCTTCAGATATTTATCGAGGAAAAGGAAATGGAATTATTAAATTATCGAGATAATAATGCTATTCTAGATCCTACAAAAGAAGGTGACCAATATTTTGATGAGTATATCAAATATTCTCAAGAAAAAAGAGAGCTAGAAAATCAGAAAAGTTCAATTCAAGCTTTAAAGGTTTATTTGGAATCAACAGATGATTCTAGAATTTTACCCCCTTCATTCTATATTGAGGAGCGTGATTTTTATTTGCAGCAAGCTATTTCAGAGGTTAGATCATTGCAAGTAGATCTTGAAATTAGTTTAACCCATTCCACTGAAGAAAATGCCATTATTAGAAATCTCAAAAAGGAGATTTTGATGAAAAAGAGGGATATTATTAAGTATATAGAAAATCTGAAAAATGCATTAGATGATAGAATTGATAGTGCCACTCAATATATAGCAAGATATAAATACAATGTGAAATCAATTCCTCTTTCGCAACAAGGGATTTCTAATATTCAAAGAGAATTAGATGTAAATAACAAGATGTATATGTTCCTTTTGGAGAAAAAGACTAATACATTGATTGCGAGAGCCGGAATTATTCCTCAAGTAAGAATTTTAGAGACAACTTCAATGTTGGGTTCTATTCAGCCAAATAAGACAAAGCTTAAGAGGTTATTTATTTTAGGAGGACTTATTGTTGCAATTTTAATAGCTTTTATCAGATTACTTTTTTTCCACAAAATATCTAATGTTCATGAATTAAAAGAAGTGAGTTCTCTAAATGTAATAGGAGGTATACCACTTGACAATAAACAAGGTGATGATATTGTAATTGATAAAAACCCAAAATCTCAAATAGCAGAGAGTTTTAGAAGTATCAGAACTAATCTTTCATTTTTATTAGATAATCAGAAGAAAGGAAATAAAATACTGGTTTCTTCTTATTTTCCGGGTGAAGGAAAAACGTTTTGCTCTGCCAATTTGGCAACTTTATATTCTAGGGCTGAGAAAAAAACGGTGATTTTAGATTTTGATTTACATAAACCTAAAATCCATAAAATGTTTGACCTTGAAAATACGAATGGAATCTCTAATTACATCATAGGAAAGTCAAATATTGAGGACATTATTAGAAAAGATGTAGGCCAAAATTTGGATGTTGTTACCGCAGGCCCTGTCTCTCCTAATCCATCTGAATTAGTTGTTAAACAAAGAGTGAATGAATTAATAGATCATTTATCTGCTCAGTATGACTTTGTAATTATTGATACACCACCATTTGGGTTACTGAATGATACCATGGAATTGTCAAGACACGTAGATGTTTTTATTGTTGTATTAAATTCTAAGTACACAAGAAGAAGAGGGGTGAAACTCCTTGAGAATTTATTATTGAAAAGTGAAAAAACTAATTTTGGTTTAATCTTAAATGGTATCAAAGAAAGTAAGTTAAAATACTATTATTCAAAGTACGCATACAAGTATACTTATGGTTATTCATACGGGTATGGATACGGATACAGTAGTGAATATGGTGAAAAAAATGATTAGATTTTAAATGAAGGACCAAGATTGGGATATTATTATTTCACCAGATACAAGTAAAGGAACCTTTCAATTAAAGGAATTACTTCGTTATAAAGATTTGATTTTGCTATTTGTTAAAAGGGATTTTATTTCACTTTATAAACAAACAATTTTAGGTCCTTTATGGGTGGTGATACAACCTGTACTTACTACTATTACTTTTTATGTCGTTTTTAATAAAATTGCAAAAATAGAGACTGGTGTTGATCCACTGCTTTTTTACATGTTAGGTGTTACTACCTGGACATATTTTGCCGATTGCATTAATAAAACTTCAGAAACCTTTATTGCTAATCAAAGTATTTTTGGAAAGGTTTATTTTCCAAGATTGGCAACTCCGATTTCATTGGTTATTACGAACCTCATTAAGTTTGCAATTCAATTTGCGCTGTTCCTGTTGATTTACTTAGTTTTCTTTTTTGTCACTGAACAAGATTTGTCTCCGAATTTGTATTTATTATTAATCCCATTTCTCATCCTTTGTATGGCTGCTCTCGGATTGGGGGTAGGTTTGATTATAGCTTCAATGACTATCAAATACCGAGATTTAAGATTTCTGATTCAATTTGGAATCCAATTAGCCATGTATATTACGCCAGTTGTATATCCTTTGAATGCTATAAATGCAGAGTCAAGATGGGTTCTACAACTGAATCCTATGACTAACATTATTGAATCCTTTAAAGTTGGTTTTTTCGGACTTGATTATGGAGTAATGGACTTTCCTTTTTTAGCATACAGTTTTGTTTTTGCATTTTGCATTTTATGGATAGGAATGAAGGTGTTTGGTAGAGTTGAACGAACCTTTATGGATAGTATTTAAGTCAATGTCAGAGAAAGTATTGGAAGTTTCCAACATATCAAAACAATATCGTTTAGGTCAATTTGGTACAGGAACGTTGTCACATGATCTAAATAGATTTTGGCATAAAGTAAGAGGGAAGGAAGACCCTTATATAAAAGTGTCTGAAGTAAATGATAGGACAAATTCAACAGATGGAAATTATGTTTGGGCCTTAAATGATGTTTCTTTTGAGTTGAATAATGGTGATGTTTTGGGAATAATAGGTAAGAATGGAGCTGGAAAGAGTACCTTACTTAAACTATTATCAAAGATTACTAGCCCTACTAAAGGCACAATAAAGATGAAAGGTAGAATGAGTTCACTTTTAGAAGTGGGTACCGGTTTTCATCTTGAATTAACAGGGAGGGAGAATATCTTTTTGAATGGGGCAATTTTAGGAATGACAAAAAAGGAAATTGCTTCCAAACTTGATGAAATTGTCGAATTCTCTGGTTGTGCCAAATACATTGATACGCCGGTTAAAAGATATTCAACCGGAATGGTTGTTAGGCTAGGATTTGCGGTTGCAGCATTTTTAGATTCTGAAATTCTTGTAGTGGATGAGGTGCTGGCGGTTGGAGATTTGGAGTTTCAAAGAAAATGCATTGGAAAGATGCAAGATATTTCAAAGAGTGGTAGAACAGTTCTTTTTGTAAGTCATAATCTTACATCTGTAAAAGCCCTTTGTACTAAAGGATTGCTGATAGAGAACGGAGTTTCTACTTATTTTGGTGGAATAGAAGAAACAATTTCTAGATACTTAGCTTCTGATGATGCTAAAGACGAAATCGAATATGATTTAACAAAGTTTGAAGGGAGATTAGGAACAGGACAAATGAAGTTTGAATACTTAGGACTGTTTGTTGAAAATAATCCCGGAAATAAATTATTTATTGGTCAATCTCTTAAATTAAAATTTAGAATCACTTCATTTGAATTGGTAAGATTCATTATTGCAATTCATTTTTATCGTTCAGATGAAACTAGACTGGCCAATGTAGCTGACGTCGATTCAAATTTCAATATTTCGCCTTTTATCGGTACTAAAGAATTTGAGTTAACTTTTGATGATATAAGGCTTTATCCAGATAACTACAAATTGAGTTTATGGGTTGGAGATGCAGCAACCCACGAACATTTTGATTATTTAAAACATTGTGCAACTTTTGAGATAATAGAAGGTTCTAGTATTGTATACAGGGCTTTAACAAAGAGTACTGGTATTTTTTACTTTCAACCGACGTGGAGAGAAATTACTTAACGAAAAATGATTTTAAAAAGATTTAGACTTAAAAGAGGAATGATTCTTTCTCACCAGCAAATGATCGGGGAAGGTGCCAGAGATTTTATTAAGTTTCGTGAGGAGGTGCCGGATAATGAAGTCTTCAGTTTTAAAGTAAATGGATATCAAAACAAAATATTTTTGAGAAATGGAACATCAGATGTTGCGACATTTTACCAGTGTATATTTAATAAAGAATATGATATTCCTATAGATTTTGAACCGAAAGTGATTGTAGATTTAGGAGCAAATATCGGGTTGACTTCTGCATTTTTTAAGGCGAAATATCCTACAGCAAAAGTAATTGCCGTTGAGCCGGAGTCCTCCAATTTTGAAATTTTAAAGAAAAATTTGGAAAACTTATCTGATGTTAATTTAATTCAGGCTGGTATTTGGAATAAAGATGGACATTTAGAAATAGTAGATAAAGGTCTGGGACATTATGGATACATGGTTCATGAAGTGCCCTCAGCAACAGAAAAATCTATTCAGGCAGTCTCATTAAATTCTATTATTGAAAAGAATAACATTGACAAAATTGATGTTTTAAAAATCGATATTGAAGGTTCTGAAAAAGCGCTTTTCTCAGAGAATACAGAATGGTTGAAATTTATAAAGGTTATTATTATTGAACTTCATGACCGAATGGAAGAGGGTTGTGCCAAAACATTTTTTAAAGCAATAGAAAACTATCCATACTCCTTGTCAATGAAAGGTGAAAATCTAATAATTAAACTCAATTCAGCTAACTAAAGAAGAAATATTTTTCATAGTTGAAAGCCTTAATTCGCAGAGAATTTCTTGGAGACAAATTGATTGTTTATCTCATACTGGATAAGATAAATACCATTAGGCAACTTACCTAATGGGTGATTTTGACTTTGCTGAATCATATCAATTGATTGTACAACTTGTCCTGCTAGATTATAAATAACAATGTTCGAAATATTCTTGCCTGAATTATTGTAAATCACCCCTTCGTATATGTAAATGTAATCAGAGCTTTTGATATCATCTACACCCATGCAATCATCAAAAGTTACATTTACACTGTTGCTTCCTATACATCCAGATTGATTACTTACTGTTATTGAGTAAATACCATTGGTTGTAACTGTTATTGTATTTGTGTCGCTCACACCGTTTGACCAATTATAAGTACTGTAACCTAAATCAGTAGAAAGTACAATAAAAGTAGTATCGCATATAATAGTATCATTAATCAGTTGAGGATTTGGAATGTCTCCAATGTCAAAGTTGTAATTGACTAACAATGAATCACTAAATAATGCATTTGATGATGTCATTTTACCTGAAATATTCACATTTCCTGTACTATTTGGAATGATATATACCAGGTTTGAATCTGTCCAACTGTTGAATCCAGATAATTCTGAATATTGAAAATTTACTGGAGAAGTCAGAGCATTGAATTCAAGTATTAGGGTATCTCCTATACAAATAGCTGAGTCTAAAATCTGGACTCCAAGTTCCGGAGACTGGATAAATTTACCTCCATATGCATCTCTGTTTTGAGGAATGTGGGTAATTACTCCAAAATCTAGATCCTGATAAAATGCACCTGCAACAAAAATATTTTCATGTTGATCTATTTCAAGTTCACGTGCCCAATTAATAGCATTGTTACCAGTTTGATGTACCCAAACTCTTTGTCCCATGGAGTCTAATCTTCCAACAATCATATTTGTTGAGTAAGCAGTGCTATATAAAGTTGTATCAACAATTGTAATGGTGCTGTCAAAAAAACCTGAAAAATAAATGTGCTCTTTTTCAGAAACGGCAATTCCATAGCCTTCATCCAGACTATCGCCTCCGCCAGTTACCATCCATTTTATATCTCCATCTTGCGTATAGGCAGCAATAAAAATATCAGCAGCAGCATTAATTTCAGCAGTTGTTGTTGCATTAGAATTAAAAGTGACAGAAATTGTATCAAATGTCGCAGTACCTGTAAACATACCTGTCATGTAAACATTATTTTTTGAAACGGCTAAATCGTATCCAAGGTCTTTTTTTGCACTTCCACCGGTTTGATACCAATCCACAATTAGATTTGAATCGCATTTTACTAGTAGCGCATCATCCCAAGCTGCAGAGTTTGATGCAATAAATGTTGTGCCATTAAAAACTCCATTTCCATTTACACCTCCACAGAAAAAAATATTTCCAGAATCATCAGTAACAATTTGACGAACCTGTGTCCTATATTGACTATATATAACATGAATGTCTAAAAGATCGCCAGTATTTTGGTCATACTTAGCTACATAGCCATTTTGCTGCCCCGTATATCCTACAATCGTGTCCGAAGCAATTGCCGGTCCAACTAAATAACCTCCAATCAAGACATCTCCATTGTGATCAGTTTCTACTGCAAATCCATGATCGTTTGAAGGTCCCCCAATACTACTCGTCCATAAAAAGTTGCCATTTTGGTCTATTCGGCTTACAAATATGTCCCGCTCTCCTTGTGAAGGAATCGTATCATTTCCAAAAATTGCATTGTTTCTGTGAATACCTGTTATGTAACATCCTCCTTGATTGTCAGCTTTTATACATTGTGCTAAATCATAACCTATCTCCTCGCTTCCCGCAACAACAGCCCACAGTAAATCTCCTTGAAAATTGTATTTGGATACAAACACATCTCTATCAGCAATTGAAAGAGGACCAATTGGGTTCGTTTCATCTTCAAATGTGGTCAGCCATTTGCATCTTCCTGCTACAAAAACATTTCCTTCGTTATCAACATCTATTGAATGCCCGGTATCGTTCGCAGTACCACTAATCTGTCTTACCCATTCCCACCCTTGGGCAATTGAAATCAAATTAATGTAAAGGAAGAAAGAGATTAATGCTATTTTTTTTGACATAGATGTTTCAATGATAACCCAACAAAATTAACGAAAAATGTCTTAAATAGGTTGGTGGCAGCTTATATTAACGGTGTTGAAAATAAAGTTCAGAGAAGAATGAGATTTAATTAGTTGAGACTTGATTTTATATCCACAGGTATTTTAATATTTTTGGAGAATCAAAATAGTAGGGAGTTAAATGTCCGAAACCAACAAAGCTGAACCACTTATTTCTGTAGTACTTCCATTCTACAATGCTGAGAAGTACTTGAAGGATTCTATTCAGTCAATTTTATCACAAACTTATACTCATTTTGAATTACTTCTTTTAAATGATGGCTCCACAGATAAATCCGTTGAAATAATCAATCAATTTAATGATTCAAGAATAAAGCTTCATGATCGAAAGGAAAACAGGAGACTTATTTATACACTAAATGAAGGACTAAATCTGTGTAATGGAGATTTTGTAGCAAGAATGGATGCAGATGATATAGCTGACTCAACTAGATTTGAGAAACAAGTGAATTTTCTTTTAGATAATCCTGATTATGTCGCTGTGGGATCAAACTATTTGTTATTTGGAGCTAAAAAAGGTGAATCAAATCTTAGGCTATCTGACGAGATGATAAAACTAAGTTTGTTTTTCGAGAATCCAATGGCTCATCCTACAGTGATGTTTAGAAATGACGTAATTCAAAAAGATAAAATTAGATATAGAAAGGAGTTATTGCACATTGAAGATTGGGGGTTTTGGTATGACTTGAGTAAAAAAGGGAAGTTGGCAAATCTAAAGGAACCATTACTTAATTATAGAATGGAAGGACAAAATATTTCAGAGCAAAATTTGACAACACTTGAAGAAAGAAGTAATTTGTTTTATAATTACGTTTTAACTGATTTGTATAAGGATCATTATTCTTTTGAATTGAACAGAGTTCATTGGGTGATTCAAAATACTTTTCTAAGAAAAGATGAGGTTTCTTCAATTTTAGATAAGATTAAGAAAGTTAGAATAGCACTTGAAAAATATGGTTTTAACCACAAATCATTAGATCAATATTTTAAGTTTAAATACGATCGATTATTTTATAAAATTGCCGATTTGGATAAACGCCATGCCTTTCAATTTCTAATTAAAACTAAACAGTTAAATCTCGCTAAATTATATTACTTAATTAGGGCTAAAACTAATAGAGATTAGATGAGTGTTTTAAGGATTTATAGTGCAAATTTTCCTTATGGTTTTGGTGAGTCGTTTTTTCTTAATGAGTATCCTTACCTACATGATAAATTTCAAAAAGTTTATATCCACCCATACGCAAAACTCAAATCCCGGCAAAATAATTTTGAATTTTGGGATAATGTGGATTTTATTGAACAAGACAACCGTCAAAAATCTAGTTTTAAGTCATTTATTTTTATTTGTAGACTTTATCTTGAAGAGCTAAGACATTCTCAAAACAAACGCCATTTTTTAAAGCACGCCCTTTTACATTTGTCAACTTTAAAAAAAGCCTATAATATGGGTAACACGCTTCTAGAAAAAGGGTTGAAAAAAGATGACTTATGTTATTCTTTTTGGATGAATGATTGGGCACTGACCTTGGCTATACTTAAGAGGAGAGGGAAAATCAATAAGTTTGTTTTTAGAGTAAATGGATTTGATATTTGGAATGATAGAAATCCGGGTAATTACATCCCTTTTAGACATTTTATCTATGCTCAATGTAATAAAGTTTATGCTCTTTCTAATACTTCAGCAGAATACCTGAAACGCTTAGAAATTTTCCCTGATAAAATTCAGACTGCCTATTTTGGGACCCGTGACTTTGGAATGATAGAGAAGAGTCAAGATTCAAAATTTGTAATATTTTCAAATTCATCTGCTATTCCTATTAAAAGGTTAGATAAGATAGCACAATCAATTACAGAACTGAATTTTCCTGTTCATTGGCATCATCATGGTGAAGGAGAAACATTGACTACAGTGAGAGATATAATTTCTTCCTCTAAAAACAACAATATTATTGAGTTTACAAACTCAAATAAAGTGAGTAATTATGAGGAGGTTATTGAATTAATGAAGAAAATGTCTCCGGACTTATTTATTAATTTAAGTTCAACCGAAGGCTTGCCTGTATCGGCAATTGAAGCTTTAAGTTGTGGAATTCCTTTATTATTAAATGATGTAGGAAGTTGTAGCGAACTAATAACTCCTAATACAGGAGTTTTAGTAAAAAAAGATTCTTCAGTACTAGATATTGCCAAAGTGATTGTTAATTTTAAAGAAGAAAATTTCGCGTATAAAAATCAAAGTAAAATTAGAGAGTTTTGGAAGAATCAGTTTTCTGCCAACAAAAATTACTCGGAATTTGTAGATGAACTAAAGGAAATATATGAATCTAAAAAATAAAACAGTCCTTGTAACTGGAGCAGATGGCTTTATAGGTTCGCACCTTACAGAAATGTTGGTAAAAGAAGGTGCAAAAGTAAAAGCACTTTCTCAATATAATTCATTCAATAATTGGGGTTGGTTAGAGACAGTTGGTTGTCTTGATCAAATCGAGGTGCTATCAGGTGACATAAGAGATCCTCATTATTGTAAACACATAACAAAAGGGGTAGATGTTGTTTTTCATTTAGCAGCTTTAATCGCTATTCCTTATTCATATATAGCACCTACTTCATATGTTGACACAAATGTAACTGGTACGCTAAATGTCTGTCAAGCTGCATTAGACAACGGATGTGAAAAAGTAGTGCATACATCCACATCTGAGGTTTATGGAACTGCCCTGTATGTTCCAATAGATGAAAAACATCCTTTACAACCTCAGTCTCCATATAGTGCCAGTAAAATTGGTGCAGACAATATGGCCATGAGTTTCTATAATGCATTTGATTTGCCGGTGGCAATTGCCAGACCTTTTAATACTTACGGTCCTAGACAGTCGGCTCGTGCTGTAATTCCTACAATTATTTCACAAATAGCGGATGGAGCTAAAGAAATTAAAGTGGGGGATCTTTCTCCAACCAGAGATTTCAATTATGTAGAGGATACTTGTAAAGGGTTTATTGATATCGCAACATCAGAAAAGACAGTTGGAGAAGTGGTGAATATTGGTTCCAATTATGAAATATCAATTGCAGATACGTTTGAATTAATAAAGAAAATAATGGGATCCTCAGTTGATTTTGTTGTTGATCCTCAAAGAATTCGCCCGGGAAAAAGTGAGGTGCAACGTTTGTGGGGTGATAATACTAAAATAAAAGAGTTGACAGGATTTGATCCTCAATTTTCAATTGAAGAAGGATTGACAAAAACTGTTGATTGGTTCACGAATAAAGAGAATTTAAGTAAATACAAAACCCATATCTACAATGTCTAAAAGAGCAATCATACTAGCTGGTGGTAAAGGGACAAGATTAAGACCATACACAGTTGTTTTACCTAAGCCTTTAATGCCTTTAGGAGATTATCCAATTTTAGAAATTATAGTACGACAGTTGGTTGATGCTGGTTTTGATCATATCACAATGACGGTTAATCATCAGGCTGATTTGATTAAAACATTTTTTGGGAATGGCGAAAAATGGGGAGTTAAAATAGATTACTCTTTAGAGGAAAAGCCATTGTCTACTATGGGACCTTTAAGCCTCATTAAAGATTTACCTGAGAATTTTCTGGTAATGAATGGAGACATTCTTACTGACTTGGATTTTAAAGCTTTTTACGATTTTCACATTTCAAACAATAACATTTTTACTATCTCATCATATGTTAGAGAGCATGTGAACTTGTACGGTGTTCTTGAGGTTGATGAAAATGATAAATTGGTAGATTTCAAAGAAAAGCCTGTCACAAGGTTTGAGGTAAGTATGGGAATTTATTTATTGAATAAAGCTTGTTTAGAATATATACCATACAATCAGCCTTACGGTTTTGATACCTTGATGTTGGATTTAATTAAAGCCAATAAAAATGCTTCTGTTAAAAAGTTCAATGGTTACTGGTTGGATATTGGAAGACCTGATGATTACATGGAAGCAATTGACAAATTTGAGGAAATGAAAAATACCTTTCTGAAGAATGTCTAAAGTATTTATCACTGGACATAATGGTGCAATAGGCAGTAAACTGAAGAACCAATTGTTGGCAAATGGAAATGAAGTAATCGTTCCTAAAAATGGGTTGAGATTAAATGATGAAGATTTTTTTAATTGTGCTTTAAATACTCAAATTGATGTTTTTTATCATTTGGCAGCCAAATCTTTTGTCCCTGATAGTTGGGATGATCCAATAGGATTTTATGAAACAAATGTTTTAGGTACTGGTAAAGTTCTTGAGTTTTGTCGATCTCGAAATGTGCCTTTAGTTTTTGTGAGTTCTTATGTATATGGGGCTCCTCAGTATTTACCTATTAATGAAGTGCATCCTATTCAAACACCTAATCCCTATTCGCTAAGTAAGGTGCATGCTGAAAATTTGATTCAGTTTTATGGTAAAAATTATGGAGTTCAATACAACATCATCAGACCTTTTAATATTTATGGTTCCTTGCAAAACAAAAAAATGCTTATTCCTGAAATCATTGAGCAATTGAACTCCAAAAATGAAATAGTTGTTAAGGATTTAAACCCAAGAAGAGACCAATTGCATATTGATGACTTGGTAAGGTTGCTTGAAATGGCTAAAGGTGAGTTCTTTAATGACTGTTTTAATGCAGGAAGTGGCGTTTCATACTCTGTAGCAGAAATTATTGAGGCTTGTCAAAAGGAGTGGGGTACAAGTTTAAAAGTTTCGGATACTTCTGAAGCCCGAAAAAATGAAATAAACGAAACTATTTGTGATTTTTCAAAAGCAAAAAAAGCTTTTGGTTGGACACCTAAAATAAGTTTAAATGAAGGAATTGGATTAATTAAATCAAACTATAAAAATTAAATTCTACTAAGCTTTATACCAATCCTTTGGCAATGCAATGTGTTCTTTTTTAGTGTTGTCAAAGTCCAACTCATGTGGGAAAGTTGTTTCGAAAGTTGAGTTAGTAATTCGATCTTTTCTTAAAAAGGTAAACTCGGTAAATCGAGGAATTTCAATCCCATTCTTTGATTCTATTCCGCAACAATTATTAGGATGGTTATGAACGCAAACATGCGTTTGTAAAATTTTGTCAAAAACGAGTTTTGCAAAATGAAAGAAATCAGGATTCCACAGTTTTTCTAAAGTATGAAACTCAATTACCATAATTCTGAATCTATTCATTAATTTATCAGAGGCATTTATTAATGTGTCATATTCACCTCCTTCAATATCCATTTGTAAAAGTAAATCAGATTCATTATCATTTGGAAGTTCTTGCTGAACCCAATTGTCAATTGTAATAAAATCTTCATTATTAGTACAACCAATAAATTTCTTTATAAAGCCATATTCATTTTCAGGAAGATTTAGATTAACCTTATCAACAGATTTGTCAGCCATATAAATTTGCATGCCTTTTTTATAGCAATCCATTTCAAAATCACTAATAGCAGAAACTCCTGGCGAAAAACAGGCCTTAATATTTTCAAGATCATCTGGAACTAAATATCCACCATCCCCATTAGGTCCCATTCTGATCAGTTGGAATTGAGTTTTATGAGGGTATAATTTTTTTATCAATTCTTGAATTTGCTCTTTGTGAGTGTTCAATTCAATAGACAAATTATTTTTTGCTAATTGACCTTTAATTATGTTTTTAATAGCTCTTTTCATAAGTTTTATAATTTAAGCCAGTCTTGATTTGTGTTTGTTGATTGTCTCATGGCACAGGATAATATTGAAAAGGAAGAGTTGCCCTGATAAAATAAAAAAGCCGTTTGCGACAGTAATACCATGTCTGCTATACTTTCTTCAAATGAATCTTTAGCGCCCTGAAAATCTTTTGATTTAGAATATACCTGGTGAATCCCTACTTCATTGGAGGTTACAAATTCCTTATCAATGGAAACCATATCTAATCCAGCATCAAGAAAGAGTTTTTCAACAGTTGAATTGTCTGTAGCGAGAAACACTTTTTTACCCTTAAACTCCTTTTTTAGTTTATCAATAATTATTGATATTTCGTTTGTTGGTTGCATATCGGTCGCCCTTACATGAACGCCTATACAATCTTGAATTTTATGTCCTCTTATTTTGGAGTTGATACTTTCTATAGTACTCTCATTTAAACGAAAGGTATTTGCAAATAAATCTGTATTAAATGTAGGTCTATAATCAGCAAATAGCACCACGTCTTCTTTATAGTCATGACTAATATGTCCACCTAAAGGCATAGAATTTTTAGACATTACACAGCTTAAATATTTAAAAAAACCAAAATTTGCTGTTTTCTTGTAATGTTTCTTTTCAACCCATATTCCACCAAATTTTGGGCTAAATAGTTTAGGGAATTTATGGTAGAGTTTAGTAAAAAGAGGATTAAATGCCTGAACATAATGGTCATATAAATTATCCTCAATTTTATTTTTAAACAAAGGCGGATAGACCGTCAAGGTATTCAAATTCTCAATAACATTATTCAATTCTTTTGCGTGAGGTGCATAATAATCAACACCTATTAAATTGAAATAGTCATCAAAGAAGTTATATCCTTCACGGAAATACAAACCATCATTCCAGTCTATTATAAGTGAACGATTAGTTTTCTTTGCCAATGAAATTGCAGAAGTTAGGGTTATAAGCCTGTTACCAAGGCCTGCACACCCTTTTACTATTAAATATTTTTTCTTTGTTAAAGTCAATTTTATGCGTTAATCAATCCAAGATAAAAGTCTTTAGTTACTTTCTCTCCATATTCATTGGAAATTTTAGTATACAATTTATCGGCGTAAACTTCTATTAAATCCGGGTTTGAGCAGTACTCAAAAATGGCTGAAGTTAACCCTTCTTCTGAATTATTTGGAAATTGAATGATTTCATCATTATCGAATATATAATCAATGGTAGGGGTGTGAGGTGCTATACATGCCAAGTGCATACCACCGTATTCAAATATTTTATTAGGAGCACCATACCAATTAGAGCTTGGCATTATACCAATATTCATTTGTTTTTTTAATTCGTATAATTCTTTTCCATCAAGAAAACCAGTGAAAACAATGTTGTTTTTAGATGAAGATTTATTTACTTGGTCTTCAATTTCTTTTTTTAACATACCATCTCCAACTAAAAACAATTCCAATTTTTGATTAGGACACATTTTTACAACATTTTCAAATGCCTTAATTAAAATGTCTACACGGTGCCAAGCTAGGAATGAACCTATAAAACATAGTTTAATTCCTGTTATAGTCTCTCTTTTAATTTTTTCTATATCAAAACGTGAAAAGTCAATGTTTTGATGTATCCTAATCTTAGCTTCATCTATCCCATAACTCAATACATGCTTTTTCATTGCGTCACTATACACAACAACAAAATCAGAACTTACTAGACTCTGTTTTATTTTTTTTTCAATTAATGATTTATAGAAAGGTCGACTCTTGTAGAAGAACTCATATTCCTCCAATAAAGGAGCGTCATATATGATTATTTTTTTTTCTGTAATTTTAGCTGATAAGGAATAAGTGAGATCCGAACCAATAGTTAATAGCTCTATAGAATAATCGTAGGTCTCGTTGTTTGACAACAAAAGTTCTTTTGCACTTTTTGCTGATTTTAAAATTTGCCTTTCCCTTAAAATTGACTTAAGTTTATTAGGGATTATTTTCTTTAAAAAAGAAAAAACTTTTTTGGGAAATGAAATTGAATTTTCCTCTATTGTTGGTTCTATTATTGTATTTGTGTGAAAGTCTTTTCCATTGATAAAAACTTTATAATTTGTATCACTTTCCAATAATTTGGAAAGTGAATTCAAATATGAACCTATGGCAGATTTCCGATTAAAAATTTCAGATGAGTTTTTACCATATAGCAGAAGAATTCTTTTTGACATTAAGTTTATAAATGTTTAGAATAAAAGAAGGTGCTAAACTAATTAAAATATTATTGAATCATTTAATGATTTTTGGCATAATCGGAGATTTCTAATAACCAATAGTTCTAATAAATCTACTTATCTTTGATACGCTCCATTTGATTCAACTTCGCAATTAGGAGTTTACAACAATATATTTATGAAAATTTTAGGAATTTCAGCAAGTTTAAGAAACGCGAGAAGAGGAACGGGAAATGATACATTGATTCAAGATATAATGCAAGCCTCAACTGAGGAACAAATGCATCATTTTATTGAACAAGAAGCAGCTCTGCACTTGAAAAATTTTGAAGAGGCAGGGAGAAAAGAAAATCTTCCGTTTGACGAAATGTATACCAACCTTAAAAAACAAAAGGGAAACAAAGGTTTGAGTAATTCTGAGGTTGCATTAGTTTCAGCTTTGTGGAGCGTAAAGGAATTTGGCGTTGAAATCGATCATGTGTCACTTGCCGAGTACTTTACAGAATCTGGTGAGAAAAATCTTGATGAATTGAAGAATAAATTAATGGATGCAGACGGATATATTTTGTCTACGCCGGTGTATTTTGGAGATAGAGGATCTTTGTCTCAATCATTGATAGATATGATTAGAGCAGATGAAGCATTGAAAAATTCATTTAAAGGGAAATTGTATGCAGGAATTGCTGTTGGAGCTAAAAGAAACGGAGGCCAGGAAACAACATTGATTTATCAATTAATGGATATGTTAAATGTAGGAGCGTTAGGTGTTGGAAATGATTCTGAAACTACTTCGCAATATGGAGGAACAGGGGTTGCAGGAGATGTGGGAACTATGCCAAAAGATAAATATGGTTTAGATACTTCCATGGGAACAGGTAGGAGAATAGCAAGAGTTGTAAGATTGATGGAAATGGCTAAAGGTTATGACATGGAAGCGAAACCTAAAGTTCAGTTCTGGATTTTACAGGATAAAAATGATGTGGCGGAGAAGTATATTGAACAGTTGATACCGCACATACCAGGAATAGATGCTACAATTGTAAATTTAGGAAGCGAATACATAATGAGATGTTTGGGGTGTGATATTTGCCCAACTCATATTGATGTTGATGAGGAGTATCGTTGTATAATCAAGAGTAAAAAAGACGCCTTTTTAGATATTCATGAATTGTTTACGGAGGCTGACGCCATCATCCCGGTAGTGTTTAGTCCAAAGAACAGAAATGGTCTAGTAACAAACTATCAAAAGTTTTTGGAGCGTACTAGATATTTGAGAAGAGGAGATTATGTGTTTAGTGACTTGTTAGTGGCACCATTTATTATTGATGAATTAGGCTCTAATGAAAACCTTCATATTAGATTGGTGACGTCTATGATAAGACATCATACAATTATGTCACAACCTTTGATTTCCTTCTATAATAAAGGAGCTTTCTTGAATACAGATGACATTGTAAAAGAATTGAAAGATGTTTCTAAATTAATTACAATGACTACAATAGGCAGAGTTAGGCTGTATTCTGAAGATATGGGAGAAATGAATTACAATCCGGTTGGTTATGTGTTAAGTGTTATTAAAGATAATGAAGATCAGAAGCTTAATAAAAGAAAGCAAATGATTGAAGACAGGATTGAACGAATTAAAAGTAAGCTTGTTCACATTGTTGATTCAAAGGAAAAAAATGCAGCGAATTAGCAGAGTTGAACTTTGTAAAACTAACTATCCTTTAGTTAAACCATACATTTTATCATTTGAAACTTTACACAGTTTCAATGCTTATCATTTTGAGATTTATTTGGATGAAGGGAGATCTGCAAAAGGCGAAGTTGTGCCGCTCTACGGATATTCAGATGAGAAACCGGAAGATATTTTCAATTACCTGGAAAATAAATCTACTGAACTGGTTGATTTAGATTTGTCAGATGCTAGAAATATAGTTGAAAAGGACATTGAAGCCATACCTTTTAGCACTTCGGCGATACTCACAGCTATTGATCTCTTACTAAACCCAATAGATGATACAATTGACTTAGATACTTTCAATTATGTAACTCCTGCAAGTACTGAAAAAGTGGAAGAATTGATTGCTCTTTATAAGAAAACATGTATTGAAAATTCTTCAACCCTTAAAATCAAACTGTCCGGTAATTTTGAGATTGATAAAAAGGCACTGCTTGCTCTTGAACCTCACATAATTTCAGCAAAAGGAAATATTCGATTGGATGCTAATCAGGCATATAATATTGAAAATGGATTGACCTTTTTTGAATTTTTAAAAAATTATAGGTTCCTGACAAATATTCAATATGTTGAACAACCATTTCCTGTGAATAATTGGGAGTTCAATGAGCTGACAATTGAGTCTTTTCCTAACATCCCAATTATGTTAGATGAGTCTGTTGTAACAATAGAAGATATTGATAGATGCCATCAAATGGGAATTCCCTATATAAAACTGAAATTATATAAACAAGGAGGGATTAAAGAGTTGATTAATTGTGCCAAACACGCTAATCAACTTGGAATCAAAGTGATCTTAGGAAATGGTGTTGCTGGAGAATTAACTAATAAAATTGAAGTATTGGTTTTTGAAAATCACAAAGATCTTTTTGATCCGATACTAGAGGCAAATGGATTCAAAAAACTAATTCAGTAAATCTTTGTGATAGAATAACTGATCAAAGTATCTCAACATACGTCTGCCAAACTGAACTTTACTTTGAAGTGCCTTCACATCTTCTTTACTGTATTCCCCTAAAGCTAATTTGATTGTGATGTATGGTTCAATTAAATCATCTTGATAAATGAAGGTTGAAACTCTTGTGTTGATCTCAATTAAATAACCATCAATGAATTGAAAACATGAGTTGTAAGTAAGGGGTATTTTTTCAATAATTCGTTTACAGTACTCCATCAATTGAGGCTCGTCTACTAATTCGCCTTTAGTTATTACACCGCCTCTGTTAGCTTCTCTGGTTTTACATGTAGTGAGTAATACTTCACCATCCATTGAGATAGTCATTACATCATGCTCAACTCCTTCAACAACCTCCATGATTAAGAAATCCGGGAATTCCTCTTCTTTTTCAAAAATGGAAATGAATTCAGCCATTGACATGTAAGTGCTGACAGGCTTATAATTTAATAATAGGTCTTTTCTTGAAATACTATCATCAATAATTCTAAAGCCTCTACTTCCTTTTGAAAAATGAGGTTTAAAACACACTCTTTTTTCAGGATATCCCAATTCTTTGGCATAAGTAACAAACTCATCAAGGTTTTTAGGATAAAAATATTTTGGAATCTTAACGCCCTCAACATTTTTTAAAGCTTCATACAAGGTATACTTGTTACCGGCCAATTCTGCATCTTCATGATTTCCTACAATAACAATGGTGCCCAATGCCTCAAGTTCTTCCTTATATTTTGAAACAATTGGAACTTCATATGAAGAAACACAATAAAAAATGTCAGGTTTTTCTTTTAAGATTAGATCTTTTAAAGTCTGTATGTAATTGTTGTCAGTAGCAGCCGGAACAACATAAAATTTGTCTGAAATAAATCGTCCAATAGCTTGTGGATCCATATCAATAGCTACTATTTCTACCTTTCTTTCAGTTACTTTATGTTTTAACTGATGTATAAATGTTGATGCTCCAGGAGCTCCTGCTGCAGTTACAATAACTTTAATGTCTCTCATAAATAAAACTTGGACAACAAATATAATTAATTTAGTACCTGTAAATGGAAACAAAAGGAAAGTCAGTACTTATCATTTCTTATTATTTCCCTCCTAATCCTATTGTTGGAAGTAGAAGGTGGGCGAAATATGGGAAAGTCCTTCAAAAGCTAGGGATAGATGTTTTTGTATTGGCTGCTGAATCTCAGTCAGGAACACAATCTTCCTGGGATGATGATATAAAAGGTTTAAAAGTAAAATACATAAGCGCTTCTTATCCGGCTATATTAGATCATTGGGGTAAAAAATCTGTTGTTGAGAAAATTAAGTATAGAGTTGCTGATAAAATGGTTAAAATCAAGGTAACAGGTATGCCTTATGATAGATCCGTGTTTTGGGAGAAAGAAATGATTACTAATGCCAGTCAAATAATAGAAAAGCATAATATAAAAAATGTCATTGTAAGTACTCCTCCTCATAGAGCTTCTTACTACACTTATAAGTTAAAACAAAAGTATTCTGATATCAATTTTATGGTAGATTTCAGGGATCCATGGACTTGGGGGAGCTTTAGAGAATACCCACACTTAAATGACAAGGATAGAAAGGTGGAGGAGGAGATGGCTAAGCTTGTTGTAGATAATGCTAACACTGTCATTGTGCCCGTTGAGAAAATGGAAAAAGCTGTTGCTGAAAAATATCCGGAAATAAAGGAAAAAATCTATTTACTTTCTTCAGCCTTTGATAAAGATGATTTCAATGATGTTAATGTAAAATATCCCAAAGATAAATCTGATAAAATAAAGTTCATCTATTTTGGGTCTTTATATGACAATTTGAACGATCACATAACTGAAATTGCATCAGCTTTTTCGAAGAATAAGGACAAGGTAGAACTACATATTTATTCAAAATTTGAAACTTACAAAGAGATATTTGAAAAGTATGGATTGACAGATATTGTATTTTATCATAAACCTCTTCCATCTAACAAAATATTTCAAAAAGTTACCGAGTCCAATTTTGTTTTTTTATTCAAACCATATGAATATGGTAAGGATAATGTTTCTACAAAATATTTTGAAATTATCTATTCAAAAACCCCCGTCTTTTTGATTGGTGATAATGGAATGGCGAGTGAATTTATTGTATCTAATCAATTAGGATTTCATGCAAATGTGAACCAAGCTGAAAAAAAATTAAATCAACTCATTAACAATGAAATTCAATTGGATTACAATCTTGATTTTAATGTGGATAATCTCTCATTCCAATTCCTTGGAGCTAAGTTCAATAAAGAAATTCTAATTTAGGTTATAATCCATCTAAGAATATCAAAACATTCTGCATATTCTGTGTTGATTTGAACCCCTCTTGTAGTTGCCAATGAACGAATAAAGTTTTCGTTAGCATAATTTCTATGTGCTTGAGATTCATATTCAGCCAATGCCTCCACTTTAGCTTTCACATTCTCCTCATCCAACATTACAAAAGTTGATGTTGTAAAAGTTAGGTTGTTCCAAGGCATTTCGTATTGCAGGACAGTAGAAAATTTAAAAGCTCTTAAGCCTTCTTCAGCTACTGTTTTGTGATCTTGATGAATATCTGTTAAAGAAGGTATAAATACAATATTGGGATTGATTTCTTTTCTAAATTTGATAAGGTCATCAAGAATCTCTTGTCTATGATAATTCATGGTTCGTACCATGTAATCCAACAGAATTAAGTTTTCAGGTTTAATTCCTAATCTTTTAGTAGCACGTTTAACTTCTGTTCTTAAAATATCACCAGGAAATTTATCCAGTACTGATCTTTCGCAGGCTGAAAAAGCAACGCAGTAAACTTCGTGCCCTTCATTCACAAATTTGTTAATAGTACCTCCGCATCCGAACTCTGCATCATCAGTGTGAGGTGCAAGGACAAGAATCCTCTGTTTTTCAGAAATCTTCAAAACTCAATAAAATTTAAATGTAATTTGAAAAGATATACGATTAGAACTTAGCTTTTGTTCCACCAAATCTTCTTCTTCTTCCGTACATCCATGAATAGTTTCTTCTGTAGAAACCATTTCTGGTTCTAATCAAGTAACTATAAGATACAGTCATCAACATGTAGTTATCTCTATCAGTAGGGTCTCCTCTAGGTGAACCTGGTCCATACTGAGCCGCCGCAGGTACACCAACTTGATTGATGTATTGATTAGCCATCATAGCTGCAACTGGATCTCCTGACATTTGGCTAGGATCTACATATACAGTTGAAATGTCATCTAAATAATCAGTGAATGTCCAGCTCCATTGGAATTCAAAACCAATTCTGTGTTGTCTCTTGTGTGTGAAGAAAAATCCACCTCCGAATGGCATTTGAAATGCTACGGGTGAGTATTTAACTCCTTCGGTCATCAATGGACGTAATCTGATTTTATCACCAGTACCCATGTATTGACCTTTTGGTCCGTGTATCACAGTTCCTAAACCTGCAAAGAAATAAGTTTGATAATCTGTTTGATACATTCCTCTAAATCCAACATCACTTACAGATAAAATTTGAGGGTAATATTCAAACTTTGCTGAGATGTCAAAAATGTCGTTAGTGAAATTTAAATTTCTTCCTCTTCTTGCCCTGTTTTCAGAATTTGAATCCATCCCTTGTAAGCGGGCATACGTAATACTACCATTTATAGCAAATAATGGGTGAAATCTGTAATTGATGAAAGGTCCAACAGCCCAACGAGTGTCAGCCAATTCCATATTGTATACGAAGTTTCTCGCTTCATCTCCTCCTCCAATGTCACCTAAAAAATTAGTAACACCTGCACGCATACCAAACCCTAAATTGTAACGTTGAGCGCTTGCAACAGTACTCAAACCAAGGGCGATAAATAGAATTAATAATTTTTTCATTTCACAGTTTCTGATGTAAAAGTAAGTTTTATCTACTTAAATACAGAGTTTCAAAGCACTAAAGTACTAAAAAAATCTATTTAAGTAAAATACGAATATTATGCCACAGGGGTTGTTTTAAAATCTATTATCTTTAAAAACCTTATGGAGCGTAATAGAATAACAGAATTATTAGGGATTAAATATCCCATTATTCAAGCCGGAATGATTTGGTGTTCTGGTTGGGAATTGGCAGCAGCAGTGAGTAATGCAGGTGGACTTGGGATTATTGGATCCGGTTCAATGTACCCTGAAGTTTTAGATGAGCATATTACAAAATGTAAAGCCGCGACAGATAAACCTTTTGCCGTTAATTTACCAATGATTTATCCTGCCATTGATCAGCATATTGAAACCATTATTAAACACGGCGTTAAAGTTGTTTTTACTTCAGCAGGTAATCCTAAAACCTGGACAAAACATTTAAAGGATCACGGTATTACAGTTGTTCACGTTGTATCTTCATTAAAGTTTGCTTTGAAATCAGAAGAAGCCGGAGTTGATGCTGTTGTGGCAGAAGGATTTGAAGCCGGTGGACATAATGGTATTGATGAAACAACCACTTTAGCACTTATTCCTACAGTTAGAAAACAACTTAAAATTCCTTTGATTGCAGCAGGAGGAATCGCTACAGGTAGAGGAATGTTAGCTGCAATGATTTTAGGTGCTGATGGAGTTCAAATAGGTTCAAGATTTGTTGCTTCAGAAGAGTCGTCTGCACACATTAATTTTAAAAAGCAAGTAGTTGAAACCGGTGACGGAGGAACTAAACTTACCTTGAAAGAATTAACGCCTGTACGTCTTATTAAAAACGAATTTTTTAATAGGGTAGAAGAGGCCTATCAAAAAGATGCTTCAATAGAAGAATTAAAAGAATTATTGGGTAGAGGAAGGGCTAAAAAAGGAATGTTTGAAGGTGATCTTGAGGAGGGTGAACTAGAAATTGGACAAGTTGCAAGTATTATTGATGAAATAAAACCTGCTGCTCAAATAATTGAAGAAATATTAGCAGAATATAAAAATGCATTAGCTGAAACTGCAGATGGTAAATTTAATTTCGCATGATTGAATTTGAAAAATTTGAATTAGACAACGGACTTAAGGTGATTTTTCATCAAGATTTAACTACTCCAATGGCGGTAGTTGATATTGTCTATAATGTAGGAGCTAGAGATGAAAACGAAAATCGCACAGGCTTTGCTCATCTATTTGAACACTTGATGTTCGGAGGGTCTAAGAATATTGAAAATTTTGATGCTCCATTGCAAATGGCAGGAGGTGAGTGCAATGCATTTACTAATAATGACATCACAAATTATTATGATATTCTTCCAGCTCAAAATTTGGAAACTGCATTGTGGCTGGAAAGTGATCGAATGCTAGAATTGGCTTTTACTCCCAAGAGTTTAGAAGTACAAAGAAACGTTGTGATTGAAGAGTTTAAACAACGATATCTGAATCAACCTTATGGTGATGTTTGGTTGGAATTGCGTCCGTTGATATATCAGCAGCATCCCTATAAATGGGCAACTATTGGTAAAAATATAGATCACATAGCTGACGCTACAATGGAAGATGTTAAATCATTTTTCTTTAAGCACTATTCTCCTTCAAATGCAACAATGGTTATTGGAGGGAATCTAGATTTTGACGAGGTAAAAGAATTGGTTATTAAGTGGTTTGGGGATATTCCGGCAAGAGAAAAGTACGAAAGAAAGTTATCAGCTGAACCTGCTCAAAATGAAAAAAGAGAAAAGACCATTGTTAGAGATGTACCTTCAGATGCTATTTATATGGCATTTAGAATGGCAGAAAGAACTTCGCCAGATTTTTATGTAGGTGATTTGGTATCGGACTTATTGGGAAGAGGAAAATCTTCAAGATTTTTTCAGGAGTTGATTACCGAAAAAAAATTATTTACGCAAGCTTCTGCTTATGTTTCAGGAGGCTGGGAAGATGGTTTGTTTATCGTTTCAGGACAACTCACTTCCGGGGTCAGCTTTAGTGAAGCAGAAGAAGCTATATGGTTGGAATTGAATAAACTTCATTTAAACCCTATAGATGAAAGGGAACTAACTAAAGTCAAAAACAAATTCAAAACATCTAAGGTTTTTTCAGAACAACCATTAATGAACCGAGTAATGAATATTGCATTGTTTGATATGATGGGAAAACTGGATGAGGTAAATAATGAACTGCAAAAATATGATGCAGTTACATCAGAGAACATTAAGAATTTTGCTAAGTATTTACTTATACCTGAAAATTCATCAACACTAAAGATTAAAGCTAAGTAATGGACAGAACATTATCACCAAAATTTGTAATTGCAGATCAGTTAGATTTAATCTTCCCTGAGCGCATAGAATTGAAAAATGGCTGTGTCCTCTATTGGATGAAGGATGTCAAGGATGAAGCTGTTAAATTAGATATTGACTGGGAAGCAGGAACTAAGTATCAAGATCAAAAATTGATTTCCAGCTTTACTAATAAATTGCTCTTGTCTGGATCAGAAGAATTATCATCTAAACAAATAGATGAAGAGATGGATTTCTACGGTGGGTTTTATCAGATGCAACTTGATAAAGATCATGCTGGAATTACTTTATATGGGTTGACAGAAAATATGAATGATATTTTTTCTGTTTTTTCAAAGGCATTTAGTGTGGCTAATTTTCCTCAAAACGAGTTGGATAAGGAAAGAACAATCGCCATTGAAAAATTTAAGATTGAACAGCAAAAAGTAAAGGTCATTTGTAGACAGTTATTTACACCTAACCTTTTTGGTGCAGATACGGCTTATGGTCAGGTTGCTGAATTATCAGATTTTGATGCACTTAACAGTGATGAGCTGAGAAGGTTTTTTAATACGCACTACAAAACAGCTCCAACATTATTCCTTACTGGTAATGTGAATAAAGATTTTATTGAAGTTTTAAGAGATTGGTCTGCTAATTTTCAGACACCTATTAAAACAAATTTAATTCAGGAATTTACTCAAACCAATGGAAGAGTGCATCATGAAAAAGTTGATGCAATTCAAACGGCTATTCGAATTGGAAGGTTAATGTTTGATAAAAAACATCCTGACTATTTTGGTTTTCAGCTTTTGAACACCATTTATGGCGGATATTTCGGGTCGCGCTTAATGGCCAATATTAGAGAAGATAAAGGCTACACATATGGAATTGGTTCAGGCATGGCTGTTATGCAAGATGCAGGATACTTTTTTATAGCTACTGAAGTTGGAAAAGATGTGAAGGATGACGCAGTGAAAGAGATCTTCAATGAAATGAATAAATTAAAAGAAGCTCCGGTTTCTGAAGAAGAGTTAACCAAGGTGAAGAACTATATGTTGGGAGAATTTTTGCGACAAGCTGATGGTCCTATGGCCTTGATTGAAGTGTTCAAAAATATCTATTACAATAAATTACCTAAAAGCTATTATGCAGATTTTATTCAAGCTATTCATGATGCAACTCCTCAAAGTTTGCAGGATCTAGCGAATAAATATTTTGTAGAAGAAGAGATGCTGGTTGTAACAGCAGGATAAATAAAAAGCGGAACATTTGCTCCGCTTTTTTTATTTCTAACATCCTTCTCCGTAGTCTACGATTTTGATTTTAAAATCTTCACCGTAATCTACCCATTTAATTTTGTGATCTTCTCCGTAGTCTACTTCTTTCCATTTTCCTTTATTATCCTCTCCGTAGTCAACCCATTTAATTTTAACATCTTCTCCGTAGTCTACCTTTTTTACTTTATAGTCTTCTCCGTAATCTACAATTTTAATTTTCCCGTAAACTTCACAAGCCGGATTTCCTTTTGATTCCATTTCGTTATCAGATGAAATAAAACTGCTAAGTCCAATGCTGCCAAGCGTCAAAGCCCCGGCAACAACTAGCGTTTTTGTATTGAGTAATTTCATGATTTAATTTTTAGTTTCTTAAATATATCAAATTACTAACCATCAAATCAATGATTTATCAACTTTTTAACCAAACATGAAGAAAAAATCTAATTGAAAATAGCTAATTGCCCATTGCTAATTGCTAATTGAAAATTGCTAATTGCTAATTGCACATTGTTAATTGAAAACTGCTAATTGTTTAATTTGCCATTTCACTCATGAACTTAATTCGCATTAATCTGAGTTGATCCTCATCATAATCACCTTCAAATTCTTCATGAGCTTCTTTTAAGCTATCAGTTTCAGCTTCCAAAAAGTACTCGTAAATATCCTCTTGATCATCTTCGTCAAGTACATCATTGATGTAATAGTCAATATTGATTTTAGTACCAGAACTTACAATAGCTTCAATTTCTGCAATAACATCTGCCAATTCTTTGCCCTGTGAAGAAGCAATTACGTCTAATGGCATTTTTCTATCTACATTCTGAATGATATGAACCTTTAATCCTGATTTATTGACTACAGATTTTACTACAAAATCTTGTGGTCTGTCAATTTCATTTTCATCAACATATCTTTTGATAAGATCGATAAAAGGTCTGCCGTATCTTGTTGCTTTTCCTTGCCCAACACCTTGTATATTAGTCAATTCTTCTTCTGATATTGGGTATTGAATAGCCATATCATTTAAAGAAGGTTCCTGGAATATTACAAATGGCGGGATGTTTTTGTCTTTAGAAATCTTTTTTCTTAAATCCACTAACATTTGAAAGAGATTATCATCAACAGAAGCACCACCACCTTTTTGATTTATAATGATTGGTTCGTCAATTTCAGCAGAATAATCGTGCTCTTTTAATAACTTAAATGAACTTGGATTACTCATGAAATCTCTACCTTCTTTAGTAATCTTTAAAGTTCCGTAGCTCTCAATTTCTTTTGTCAATAAACCTCTAACCAATATTTGTCTTGCAACCGCATTCCAGTGATTGTAGTCTTGCGATTTGCCCTTTCCAAATAGTGGAGCTTGATTATGCTTGTATGATTTAATTTCAGAAGTCTCCTTACCCGCTAAGAAATTACATACGTATTTTGCTTTTTGAGTTTCTTTTAAAAAGTCTACAGCTTCCAGGAACAAAGCAACATCATCTTTTCCCTCAAATTCTTCTCTAGGATTCTTGCAATTGTCGCACATACAGTTGCACTTTGAATCATCATAAACTTCTCCAAAATAATGTAATATGTACTTTCTTCTGCATACTGAAGTTTCTGCGTATGAAACTATCTCATGTAACAATTGTCTTCCTACTTCTTGCTCTGAAATAGGTTTTCCGTGAAGAAACTTCTCTAGTTTTTCTATGTCTTTATAGCTGTAAAATGTTAAACAAACACCTTCACCGCCATCACGTCCTGCTCTACCGGTTTCTTGATAATAACTTTCTAAGCTTTTAGGAATATCATGATGTATTACAAATCTCACATCAGGTTTGTCAATTCCCATCCCAAATGCAATAGTGGCAACAATTACTTCCACTTCCTCCATCAAAAACATGTCTTGATGTTTTGCTCTTACATTAGATTCTAATCCTGCGTGGTATGGAAGTGCATTAATGTCATTGACTTGCAACAATTCTGCAATTTCCTCTACCTTTTTTCTACTCAAGCAGTAAATTATACCGGATTTACCTGGGCGTTCTTTTATAAATCGAATGATGTCTTTTTCAACATCTCTTTTAGGTCGAACTTCGTAAAATAGATTCTCGCGATTAAATGACATTTTAAAAACCGTTGCATCTAGCATGTTAAGGTTTTTTTGAATGTCATGCTGCACTTTGGGAGTGGCAGTTGCTGTTAAGGCAATAATCGGAACGTTGGATATTTTTTCAAAAATCTCTCTTAATCTTCTGTATTCAGGTCTGAAATCATGTCCCCACTCTGAAATACAATGTGCCTCATCTATAGCAAAGAATGAAATCTCAACTCCAGTTAAAAAATCAATATTTTCCTGCTTAGTAAGCGATTCAGGAGCTACGTATAGTAATTTGGTCTTTCCGTCCTGAATATCTTCTTTCACCTTTTTTATCTCCGTCTTTGTTAAAGATGAATTTAAAAAATGGGCTATGTCGTCAGAATCACTGACATGTCTAATTGCGTCAACTTGATTTTTCATCAAGGCGATCAAAGGCGATACTATGATCGCAGTACCTTCAGATAAAAGCGCGGGTAATTGATAACACAAAGATTTACCTCCCCCAGTTGGCATGATTACAAAAGTATTCTTGCCTTCTAGAACATTTTGGATGATTGATTCTTGTTCCCCCTTGAATCCGTCAAATCCAAAATACTTTTTTAAAGATCCATTTAATTCGTTTCTGGTCGTTGAAATCATTTATTTAATTCACTTTTTTGTCACTGATGTTCCTAAACTTTTAGATTGAGATATACAGTGGAAAAAACACCTTACAACTGCCTTAAAATCATTAAAACAACTAATTAAAGTTAAGTAATTACATTTATATAAAACAGTATTAACCGAAAAAAAGTTGGGAAAAAATATCGGGCTTGTTAATGAATTGTTAAAGTTACCTTCTAAATAGCAACCTTTTGTATATTTGGTATCGTTATTGTGTATGATTTCGTACATCAAACAAAATGTAAGATGAGAAAATTTTTAATGACATTCAGCCTAATTTGTGCATCTGCAATAGTAACTAACTTCACATTTGCTCAAAACAATGGTACTCCTGATCCGGTAGAACCTACTAGCGGGGCAGTTCTTAAAATGAATAAGGATGTTCATGATTATGGTACCATTACGCAAGGTGATGATGGTAATTGTACTTTTACAATTACAAATACAGGTACAGAAGCCTTGATTATTTCATTGTGTAAAGGGTCATGTGGATGTACAGTGCCGGTTTGCCCACAGGAACCAATTCCTCCAGGTGAGTCTGTTGATATTACAGTAAAATACAATACGAGTAAAGTAGGTCCTATCCAGCGTTCAGTGACAATTAGCTCTAACGCCTCAAATGAACCTAAAAAAGTGATTCGTATTAAAGGAAACGTAAAAGCAAAACCAACTGGTTCAGCCCCATTTAATACAGGCGGACCGACAGTAAATTAAATAAATTAATAACCTCCGTTATAACGGAATTTTAAACCAAATAAGTAATGAGAAAAGCAATTTTTACACTTAGTCTTTTAGTTGCAGCATTTGTTGGATTCAACGCAAATGCACAAGAAGTACAAACTCAGCCTACTAGTAAAGCTGTTATCACAATCGATAAAGAAACACACGATTATGGTACAATTACACAAGGAGATAATGGTGAGTGCGAATTCGTAGTAACTAATACAGGTTCTGAACCTTTGATTATTTCAAGATGTAAAGGATCTTGTGGATGTACAGTTCCAACTTGTCCTCAAGAGCCAATCGCTCCTGGTAAATCAGCAGTTATTAAAGTAAAATATGATACTAACAGAGTTGGGCCTATCGCTAAATCTGTTACAATTACTTCAAATGCTGGTAACGAGCCAAATAAAGTTATTAGAATTAAAGGACAGATTAAAGCTAAACCAGCTGATACTGCTCCTACAAATTAATTAATGAGGCTATTTTTTGCGATCATAATAGCAATGAATTCCGCGTTCACTTTAACTAGTGGCGCGGAATTCTCATTTAAAGAGCGCACTTTTAAGTTTCCGGATACCCAACAAGGAGAACTTTTAAAACATGATTTTCATTTTACAAATACCGGAGACGAACCTTTAATCATTAGCAATTATAAAGTAGCCTGTACTTGTACCAAGATTACCTTTCCAACTGAACCCATCTTACCTGGAAAATCAGGTGTGATTCATTTGACATTTGATACCACCTCGGCCTACGACTACCAACACAGAAAAATTCAGATTTTTTCAAACGCTAAAAAAAATCCAACGGTAATTAGTTTTAAAGTGATTGTGATTCCTCACAATGAATAAGCTTTCCAAGCTTAACTGATTCAACAGCTTCCTTAACATCATGAACTCTTAAGATAGCAGCTCCTTTGCTCAAAGCAATGGTATTTAAAACAGTTGTTCCATTTAAACTCTCATCTGAAGTGATATTGAGAGATTTATAGATCATTGATTTTCTAGAAATCCCTACCAATATTGGACAATCATGTAAATGCAATAACTCAAGCTGCTTCATTAATTGAAAATTTTGCCCAACATCCTTGCTAAAACCAAATCCGGGATCGATAATTATGTCCTTAATTCCCGCTTTTCTGGCCTTACTTATCTGTTGAGAAAAGTATAGTTGAATGTCCTGAATTAAATCTTTATACTGATTGAGTGATTTCATATTTTGAGGAGTTCCTTTCATATGCATCATGATGTAGGGAACATTCAATTGAGCAACCGTTTCAAACATCTTTTCATCTAGTTGACCACCTGAAATATCATTGACTATATCTGCTCCATTTTTAACTGCTTCAATGGCTACTTTTGATCTAAAAGTATCAATTGAAATAAGTATATTCGGAAAAGAATTTTTTAAGGATTTTATAGCGGTTGCAGTTCTTTCAACTTCCTCTTCAACAGAAATATCTTTGGCACCCGGACGAGAAGAGTATCCGCCAATATCAAGAATGTGAGCGCCTTCTTCCACCATTTTTGCTGCTTTTTGCAAAAGTTGATCTTCAGAAGAAATTCTACTTTCGGCAAAGAAACTGTCTGGCGTTACGTTGAGAATTCCCATTACAATAGGACCATCAAAATTCATCAAGCTTCCTGCACAATTCATCTGAAACTTCGAACAAAAAAATGTATCTTTCACGGCTAAAATTATTTGTTATCCGGATGCGATCTCATTACTTTTAATAGGAGATTTGCACCACAAAGCTGATTTTATCAATGTCAAAAACTGCTGATCAATATAAAAAAGTAATCGCCAAATGTAGGTCAATCTTTGAGAAAAAAGGTAAGGATTATGGTACTGCTTGGCGTATTTTAAGAATTAGTTCATTGACAGATCAAATTTTTATCAAAGCTCAACGCATTAGAACAATACAAGAAACCGGAGTCAATAAAGTGGGAGAGGATATTGAAGGAGAATTCATTGCTATTGTTAATTACTGCGTAATGGGATTGATTCAATTGGAATTAGGAGCTGATGCAGAAGTAGAGATGCCAATGGATAAGGTAGTGGCCTTATATGATGAAAAGACCAATCAGGCATTTGATTTAATGGAGAAAAAGAATCATGATTATGGCGAAGCATGGAGGGACATGAGAGTATCTTCACATACAGATTTAATCATGATGAAAATATTGCGCACCAAACAAATTGAGGATAACGACGGAAAAACTTTAATTTCTGAGGGTATTGATGCCAATTATTTGGACATGTTAAACTATGCAGTTTTCGCCCTTATCCTTTTGGATGAACAATCATAATGTTAGAATTCTGTTAAGAACCAATATGATCTGTAAAGAACCATTACTTTTGTCAAAAGTCAATTCAAACTAAAATACCAAGCCATGGATGATATGCGATTGAGAAATCAAAAACCTGATGTTGCAGGTAGATCTTTATTGCTAAATGTGATTTTCGTTTTGTTGAATGTCACAGGTGTTGTTTTAACAGTAATAGGATTTCACGAATCAACCTCAGATTCTAATTCTCTTGTGTTAAGCATAATGGGAATGTCCCTAATAGCAATTAGTTTGTTTGTCTTGTTTATGCTCAAAGGTCTTTTCCTTTTTTCATATGTCGCCAGAGCTTTTGTGGGAGGTTTGTTTATTGTGTCGGGTCTAGTAAAAGCTAATGATCCATGGGGTTTTGCTTTTAAATTAGAAGAATATTTTTCACCGCAAGGTTTAACAGCAGATTATGGCTTTTTTGGTTGGTTTGCAGATTATACATTGGAACTTTCAATCCTGATTTGTGTTGCTGAAATCGTATTGGGGGCAGCTGTAATTTTAGGAGGTAAAATCAAATTGGCATCATGGTCACTTTTATTGATGATGATATTCTTTACCTGGCTTACCTGGTATACTGCAAGTTGTAATGCTAATCAAATGTTGGCAATGGAAACAGGTCAGGAGTTTACTAGAGATTGTGTAACAGATTGTGGTTGTTTTGGTGATGCATTGAGAGGTTCGGTCGGTAGGTCCTTAACTCCCTATGAGTCATTCTGGAAAGATATTGTATTGTTCTATTTTGTGATTATCATTTTTGTTAATCAATGGAAGATTAACTTAAACTCTATTAAAGAAAATTGGATAATGGTACCGGCTTCAATGGTGGTAATTATCTTCTTTTCTTATGTTTTTGATATGTGGTGGTTCCCAATCTTCTTCGGTTTAATTGCCTTGTTGGGAAGCTTTGTGATAGGAAATATAAATATTGGAAAAATGGCCAAGCCATGGAAAATGGCTGCTTATGTTTCCTTATTGGCATTGATTTTCAGCCTTTATACTTCTCATTATTTACCAATTAAAGATTACAGAGCATACGCCATTGGAAATAATATCAAAGAACAAATGTCCAATGGTATTCCAAGAATTTCAGAATGGAAATTCAAGTATAAAAATCTTCAAACTGGTAAAGAAGAGTTGTTTGATGCCAGTGAATATGAAGTTTATGGGGATACTACTATGTACGAATACGTAGGAAGGGAAGAAATTGTAATTGATCCGGGTAAAGATCCATCTATAACGGATTTTGTGGCAACGCTTGAATATGAGAAGTTGACTGATGCAGAAAAGAAAATTCCTTATGTAGATTCGTTGTTTGAATGGGATTATGAGAATTATTATGAAGAGAAAATGATTTTAACGCATGATTACGGTGCGGATACAATTGCTGCATTGGAATATGATACGCTTTTCTATCCTGATTCTCTATATAAGGCTGGTGACGTATATTGGGATTTAATTGATCCTTCTGCGCCATGGGTGATTGATATGACTCAATATTTATTGAATTCAGAGAATTTGTTGTTAATGACAATTAGAGATATTGAGAATATCAATGAAGGTTCAATAGATGATTTTTCTGAATTATTGACAAAGTCTAAGGAAGCAAACATCCCTTTTTATGTACTTTCTCCTGCAACAGCTGAACAAATTTCAACTTTTAAATCAAAGTATAATTTTGACGCTACTTTCATGCAATTTGATGGAACTGAGATTAAAATTATAGTGCGTTCTAATCCAGGTTTAGTTTGGTTGCAAAACGGAACTGTGAAAGATAAATGGCCAAGTAGGTCAATTCCGGATTTTGATTCTATCTTTGAAGACGAGATAGAAAATCAACATGAGTAAACAAATATTAGCCGGAAACTGGAAAATGAATCTGGACTATGCAGAAGCTAAAAAGCTAGTTCAGGATCTCTTAAAACTTAAAGACAAATTCAATAAAGATGCAGAAGTGGTAATTTGCCCTTCTCCTGTATATATTGCAGTTTTTGCAGAGATTCTAGCCAAAGAAAAATGGATTAAATTAGGTGCTCAAAACTGTTACTTTGCAGATAATGGGGCCTATACTGGGGAAGTTTCACCAGTTCAATTAAAATCTTTAGAAGTAGATTACTGTATAGTTGGTCACTCTGAAAGACGAGATTTTTTTAATGAAGATTATGCTTTATTGGCAAAAAAAACCAAGGCTTTATTGAATCATGGAATTACACCAATCTTTTGTTGTGGTGAGCAATTACAAGTGAGAGAAAGTAATGTCTATCGAGAATTTGTGATGAAACAAATCGAAGAAGCTTTATTCTCCTTGAGTGCAGAGGAAATTTCAAAAGTGGTTATCGCTTATGAACCGGTTTGGGCAATTGGAACTGGAAAAACTGCAACTGCTGAACAAGCACAAGAAATACATGCCTTAATTCGCGCTAGAGTAACCGCGAAATTCGGAGAAAAAGTGGGCAAAGAAATTTCCATTATCTACGGTGGAAGTTGCAAACCGGAAAATGCCAAAGAACTTTTTGCTCAAAACGATATCAATGGAGGGTTGATCGGAGGAGCGTCTTTAGTAGCTAAAGATTTTTGTGAAATAAGCAACTCATTTTAATGGATTACATTGAAGTAGAAATGGATTTCAATCCTGTTGAACCATGGAGAGATATTGCCATATCAGAAATGGGAGAGGAAGGTTTTGACAGTTTTGTTGAAACCAAAACAGGAGTGAAAGGTTATATTCCCGAAAAACACTTTTCTCAAGAATGGGCAGAGTCCTATGGACAAAGAGAATATGTGAAAAATATTGAGTGGAAGAAGATTGAGGATCAGAATTGGAATGCCAAATGGGAGTCAAATTTTGAACCTGTTATTATAGAGGATCAAATTGTTATTAAAGCACCATTTCATAATCAATCTTTTGATGCTCCTATAGTTGTTACCATTCAACCTCAAATGTCTTTTGGAACAGGCCATCACCAAACAACATGGATGATGTCTAAAAGATTGAACGAGATTGATCTGGATGGGAAAGAAGTGCTGGATATGGGCACTGGTACAGGTGTTTTGGCTATCCTGGCTGAAATAAAAGGTGCCAAATACGTGTATGCTCCGGATATTGATGAATGGTCTTTCAATAATGCCATTGAAAATATTGCATTAAATGATTGTTCTAACATTGAAGTGGCTTTGGGTGATCATCAGTTGTTAGCTGGAAAGATATTTGATGTGATCGCAGCTAATATCAACAAGAATGTACTGATTGAACAATTTTCAGTATATTCAAGATGTTTAAAACCTGAAGGCAAATTGCTGATAAGTGGATTTTTTGCTACTGATCAGGAAGATTTGAAGAAAGTAGCCAATGAAAATGGCTTTATTTTTGAAGATACCTTAACTAAAGATGGTTGGGCAATGATGCAGTTTAAAAAAGCCTAATCCATATTAAATTAAAAACCGTTGTATGAAAGCTCTTTTGATCTTACTTTTTTTAAGTATTACTACATTCTCTTTTTCACAATATTCACCAGACCCGGCTACCTTTCTTAAAGAAATAGATAAAACATTGTCCAAATCAGATAATGCTAAAACTAAAGTTTTCATGGAAGAGTTTGAACCCAATTGGCTAACAAACTTTTCTTCTGAGTATCAAAATAGAGTTGTAAGCACATGTAACTTACTGGAAGCTAAAGGAAGACCTGCCTTTCCTGATATTTACGGATATTTGATTTCAGTTCACTCTTTCGTTAAATCTAATCAGCCTAAGACTAGCTTTGAAACATGGCACAAAACAATTGATGATCTTTTAAATAGTAAAAAGAGTACCAATTTTCAGACGTTTATTGAGTTTTGCGCCGACTTTTTTACAGATGGTACCATTCACAAGGAATTAAAGTATAAGTGGACATTCACAGGAGGACAATATCTTTTTGAGTTTGAAAATAATAGACCAAAAATCACTTTTTCTAATGGTGACTTAGGTTGTTATATGTTTGATTTAGGAGCAGGAAAAAAAGATAATCCATTTGCCGATAGTATGGTGGTATACAAAACTACTGGTGTGTTTGAACCTTTTGTTCATAGATTTACCGGTAGAGGAGGTGATATTACATGGTCCAGAACAGGCTTGGATCCTGCCAAGAATTATGCTGAAATTACAGACTACAAACTTTCCTTAAAACAAACAAAATTAGAGTGTGATTCGGTTTTAATGCATACTGAATATTACGAGAAACCATTGTGGGGCGATTTAAAAGATTACTGTAAAATTTATAACCGAGAAATTGATAAAATTTATCCTTCATTTACCTCATTTAGTAAAGAAGTAGTTAGAAAAGACATTATTCCTGATGTAGATTATTTGGGAGGATTTGCGTTAGAAGCAGGTGATTTTGCCGGAATTGGGTTTGATAAAAATCCTGCCAAATTGGTTTTTAAGCAAAATGGAAAACCTTTTGTTACGGCTAGAGCATTAAGCTTTAAAATCAATGAAAAATCCATTAAGGCTAATGATTGTGAAGTGGTAATGTACCTTAATGATAAAGATACTTTATATCATCCGGGATTACAGTTGATTTATGACGCAACAAGTACACCTAAGATAGAGTTTGTTAGAGCTAATTCAGGTTTAGGAATGGCTCCTTTCAAAAATTCATATCATGATTTGGATATGTATGTGGATGAGATCATCTGGACCAAGGGTGATCCAAATTTGAACTTTACCTGGAATCAAAGAGATAGACCCAACAAGGAAGCTAGATTTGAATCAAAAGATTTCTTCTCTGCAAGAGATTATCAAAGAATTCAAGGGATGAATAAGACGCATCCTTTGGCGGCTATTTATAATTATACCTACAAGTATGATATGCCAACTATTGCAGTGAATAAAATTGCTGGACCAATGGGATATACTACTGATCAGGCATTGCCAATTTTATTGGATTTGGCTCAACAAGGATTTATAACCTATAATTCAAGCAGAAAAGAGATCACAGTTCAACCAAAAACAAAGAAGTATATAGATGCCAGGGCTGGAAAAGTTGATTATGATAACATTGTCTTTGTAGCCAATTTGGAGCAGATACCAATGAGGGACACGCTAACACCTGATGGTAGAAGAATAAAAGAAAATGTAGAGTTTAACGACAGAGCAATCAAAATCAATGAGAGAAAGAAATTATCTACCAATTTTGGTTATCTGAATTTAACATCATTGGATTTGTCTTTGAATGAAGTAGACCCTATTCCAATTTCACCTCTTCAAAATGTTGTTATTTTCCCGGGATCCGGAGAACTTTTGATTAAAGAAGAAATGGACTTTGTGTTTGAGGGTGCTATTATGGCCGGTAAATTAGAAGTTTACTTGAATGAAGCCTCTTTTGATAACGAGCAATTTAGAATCAATCTTATTGATGTAAAACAAGCAATGTTTAGAGTTAGGCCAATATATGGAGGAGAAGGTCTTATTGCAATGTATTCGCACTTTGAAGACATTTCAGGATACATTGAGGTTGATGATCCAAATAACAGATCGGGTAAAAACAACAGGGATTTTCCTCAGTACCCAATTTTAAATTCAACTAAAGACTCTTACGTATTCTATGATCATTCGTATGTATATGATGGCGTTTATGATAGTGTAGATTTCTATTTCAAAGCAGAGCCTTTTAAGTTTGATAGTTTGGACAATTTTGATGAGTACTCAATGTCTTTTGATGGAGAATTCAGATCAGCAGGAATTTTTCCAACATTCAAGGAGAAATTGACAATTCAGGAAGATTATTCATTCGGCTTTAAAACAAAAGCACCAGCTGGAGGTTTTGATTTTTATGGCGATTATGCGAAGTTTGACAACGAAATTCGTTTGAGCAATGAGGGATTAAGAGGTGCCGGTCAAATAGATTTTGAAACTTCATCTTCTAAATCTGAAAATTTTGTCTTTTTCCCGGATTCAACAATGGGATTATCAGAGTATGTGAACAGAGGGGAACCTACAAGTGCAGGGAAGCAAGTGCCGGATGTTACTTGTGGAGGTGCCATGGTAACATTTGTTCCTAAAGAAGAAATCTTGAAAGCACGTGCTTATTCTGAACCTTTAATGTTCTTCAATAAAGAAGCAGAAATGAAAGGTGTTACTTTCTTGACTAAAGGCGGAATGACTGGAAGAGGGTTGATGTACTTCAAAGAAGCCGAGCTTGGTTCATATAATTTTAATTACGGAAGATGGACCATTGATGCCGATACCGCCGATTTTAACTTATTGGCAAAGGGGCAAGAAACAACAAATCCGAATGAAGAAAATCCATTGTCATTTGATTCTAGGAACTTGAATGCGCATGTAGATTTTCAAGAAAGAAAAGGGGAATTTAAATCTAACGACGGAACTTCAATTGTTGAGTTTCCTAAAAACCAGTACATCTGTTTCATGGACATGTTTACGTGGTTAATGGATAATGATGAAATTGAACTATCTAAAAATGAAGATGCTGCTGATGTTAGCATAAACACTGAATTAGATTTAGCAGGCTCCAATTTCTTCTCAATACATCCAGAGCAGGATTCATTGAATTTTAGTTCACCTAAAGCTAAGTTTGTGCTAAAAGAAAATGTCCTTTATTGCGATAAAGTGGAGTACATTGATGTTGCAGATGCTAGAATTTCTCCGCCTGATGGAAAAGTTACCATTAGGAAAAAAGCCAAAATGGATGAGTTTGAAGGAGCAGAAATATTGGCTAACTCAATTACTAAATTCCATAAAATTGTTGAAGCAAAAGTTAGGATAGATTCAAGGTTATTCTATCAAGCAAGTGGTAAGTATCCATATACAACAGACAAAGGCTTTGAACAAATTATATTCTTTGCAGATATTAAACCTGATACGGTTTATACTACTACAGCAAAAGGAAGTGTAAAACAAGAAGAGAACTTTCAGTTAAGTGATCGATTTGGATTTTATGGGAATGTTGAACTAAACGCCTCTAACCAATTTTTAACTTTTGACGGAGCTACAAGAATTGTACATGATTGTGATAAGTTTGCCAAAAACTGGCTTAAGTTTAGAACTGAGGTAGATCCGGCAAGCATACAAATTCCTGTAACAGGTGAAATGAAAGATTTAGAAGGGAATTCAATTGCTGTTGGTATGGTAAGACGTAATGGTTCAGGAGATGACAGTTTAGACTTCTATCCAGCCTTTTTATCGGCAATGGAAAGACCAAATGACTTCCTTTTCTTTACTTCTTCGGGAGTATTGACATTTGTTGAGGATGCACAAGAATTCAGAATTGCTTCTCCAGAGAAACTAGAAAATAGGGCTGAAGCAGGTAATTACCTGGCTCTTCATGTACAATCATGTTCAATGGAAGGTGAAGGATTGGTTGATTTCAACATGAATTTACCTGGAGTAGAATTTAAAACCTACGGAACAGTAGATTACAATGCAAGTAAGGATATTGCTTCTTTCCATGTTTCCGGTGGTTTAGATGGTTGGCTAGATCCTAAAATGATTGAATTTATATCTGACGAAGTGGCTAGTACAGAAGGTTTAGGAACAGTTGATTTCAAACGTACAACTTTGAAAATGGCTATTACTGAAACTGCCGGTAAAGAAAAAGCAGAGTCAATTGAAGGGGATTACGCAATTGGGGGACCTGAAAAAGTCGGAAAACTTCCGAAGGAGATTGCAGATTACCCATTCTATTTCACAAATCTGAGATTTACTTGGAATAATCGAGCTTTAGGTTTAGTTTCTCAACCTATTACCGGGGTTGTTGCTATGAATGGAAAATCGCTTTTCAAAGACTTTACAGTTCAGTTAATGATACAGTATCAAGTTGAAGGAGGAGATTTTGGTACTAAACTAGGATTGATGATTCAATTACCTGGTGCAGAAGGTATGCCAGGTAACATTTACTTTATGAGTTTAGAAAAAACCAAGAATATAACGAGAGCCTATATCTATTCTACGAATAAAGAAATGATGGCTTACTTGGGTGAATTAAAAGATGACAAACTCAAGAACAAAAAAGTGGAAATGATTCCTACTAAAAAAGCGAATCGTATGAGTATGTTCCAGTCTTTGGTTCCTAATTAACATTGTTAAAAATGAGATTTTTATTATTAATTGTATTGACAATCAGTTCTTTTACCGTTGTTGCTCAAAATAAAAAAGATGTCAGAGAGGCTGACAGGCTTTTTAAAAAAGAACAATATGCAGAAGCAATGCCTATGTATAGAAAGTTCATTGATATTGACCCTTCAAATATGGATTATGTCTACAAGTTTGGAGGATGTATGTTAATGGTGACTGATAAAACTGATGAAGCATTGAAACTGTTGTTAAAGGCTGAAAAAATGGGAAAAAAGGATGAAGAAATTTCCTATTTCATTGGACGTGCATATGAGAAAAAAGAACAGTTTAATGATGCTATTATGTACTATGAGAAATTCTCAGATTCTGCAACAAAAGAAGATCTCAAGGCATTGAAAATTAAAAAGAGAATTAAAGATTGTCAAAAAGCCCAAAAAGCACTTGATAAAGCGAAGAAAGAATAGGCTTTTTATCCTAATCTTCAAGTATTTATTAGTTTCTACTAAATCGATTAGTTAAATTCGCCCTTCGGATCCTAAAAATATGAGGATTGAAGGGAATTTGGGTAAGGCTTTTTTCCTATTTTGTATAGTTTTTCGGAAAAAAATGAACTTTTTGGCCGAAAACCCGTATTAAATTATGGTTAGGTGCGCGTTCGCGCGAGCCTAGACATTGTTGTTGTGAGAATATTTTTGAAATCAATACCGGTTTTCATACTGCTATTTTTGTGCAGTAATAACGTCTTTGCTCAAACAGATGCTGAAAAGCGCGAGCGAGCAAATGAGTTATTTGATCAGGGATTATATCTCGACGCAACAAAGCTTTATGCAGGTTTACTAGCCAATAATCAAAAGGATCACGATCTCAGATTCAGGTATGGTGCATGTCTTATCTACTCTTCTCACAACAAGTCAGATGCAATCAATCACCTACTTTATTCTGTTTCCAGTCCTAGTATTGACAAAAGGGCTTATTACTTTCTTGGTAGGGCCTATCATCTCAATTACCAGTTCAAAGAAGCTGAAACTTATTACAAAAAGTTTCAAGAACAGGCTTCAACCAAGCAGAAGAAGGACTATAACGTAGATGCCCAGCTCACGGCTTGTAAGTTTGGTAGAAACCTCTTGAGCAAGGTTACCGACATGATCGTCATGGAAAAAAGGGAAATTCCTGAGGAATCGTTCTATGACATTTACAACCATGAAGGAGTGGATGGGGATATATATAGGATTTCAACTGATGATTTTCGTACAAAGGTTGATGAAAAAGCAAATCACAGACCGGTTATCTTCTTCCCTAAAAACACCAATGTTATTTATTATTCTAGTTATGGTGATAGTGAAGCAAATGGTTTAGATATCTATAGAGTTAAAAGATTACCGGATGGAACATTTTCAAAACCTTTACCGGTTGCAGGTCAGGTAAACTCACCTTTGGATGAAGACTATCCATATATGGATCCTAATGGACAATATCTCTATTTCTGTTCTAAAGGTCACAATTCAATGGGAGGATATGATGTTTTCAGATCTAAGTATGATCCAAACTCTGATTCATTTGGTCCACCTGAGAATATGGATTTTGCTATTTCTTCTCCAGCAGATGATATCCTTTATATTGTTGATGCAGATGGTAAAGTTGCCAACTTTGCTTCTAATAGAGAAAGTAAAGATGGTAAAATTCATGTGTATGAAGTGAGGGTAGAAAGAATACCAATTCAGATTGCTGCGATTAAAGGAAACTTTGTGAATGAAATAGTGCCTTCCAACAAAAATGTATCAATTGAAATCGAAGATTTTTCGTCCGGTAGAAGCATTGGAACTTTTAATTCAAGATCATCAGATGGAGATTACTTCATGACTTTTCCAAAAGGTGGAAAGTATAATTTTTACATCACCGTAAACGGGCAGGAAGAAACACATTATGTAACAGTTGATATTCCTATGTTAAAAGAGTTAAGACCTCTAAAACAAAGAATGTCGTTGGTGCGAGACGAAAATGGGGAGCAGGTAATTCACATAGATAACATGTTTGATGAATTGTTTGATGATCCTGTTACTGTAATGGCAGAGATATATCAAAACTTGTCTTTGCTTGAACCAAATTCAGAAGAGTTTGATATTGATTCTATTGAGCAGCAGTCTAATGTTAATCAGGTGTTTGTTGAAAATGGTCTGGATGAGTTTACAACCAAAGAAGAGTTGATCTTTGTAATGACTGAAGAAACCAAGAACATTGAGGAAGAAATTGAACAAGACAAAAAACTCTCTAATATCTCTTACAATCTGGCAGAAGAAAAGAGCAATGAAGCCAATCAAAAAATGCTGGAGGTTAATACCTTGATCGAGAAAGCAGAAAAATCTACCGATCCTAAAGAACAAAAAGCTTTATATGAAGAGGCTCATGAGTTAAACAAGAAAGTACAACAACTGAATGAAGATGCTCAAAACCTTGTTGAACTTGGTAAGCAAATTGATTTAGCCATTGAAAATAAGAAAGGTAAGATCAAAAAATCAGAAGAGATTTTAACGGCTATAAAATCTACACCTGAAGATGACAGAAATGCATTAGCGGCTGTAGTGATAGAAAATACAGACTTCTTTGTAGAAAACATTAAAGACCGTAAAAACAAACCTAATGTTGTAGAGCAAATATTGGTTGATGGTAATGAAGAAGTTAGGAAGGCCAATCAGATTAACTCTGAAATTGTTGATCTTTCAAACAAAAAACATCAGTTAGAAAAAGACAAACAAGTTCAAGAGTCGAAACTTGCGAATACTACTAAAAAGAAAGACAGAGAGCTAATAGAGAGTAAAATTCTGGATTTACAAAGTGAGATTAACCTCCTGGATAATCAATTAAATCTTAAGCAGCAGGATTATGCAAAAGTTATTTCTAAAGATCAAAACAATTTAAACGGAGTTGCTGAGCAAGTTGTTAATGATGATAGAAGTGGAGCGTCTCACAACATTGCATTATCATCTGAACAAAAATCTGATATTTCAAACAGGGTGCACCAAAATGATTTGTCTGAAAATGTTGCCTTGATTGATGAGCAATTAAAAGATAAAGGAGCAGGAGATAAGGCAGCATTATTTGCAAAAGACGAACAAAGACAAGCATATTCTCTAGAGCAATGGACAGATGATATTGACAAGGAAATAGTGGATTTGAGATCTCAATTAAACACTGTTGCTCCTGAAAGAAAGCAAGAAATCATGCAGTTAATTGAGGATTTTGAGGATTTGAAAAAACAAAAAATCAAGGAGTTTGAGGTTGTTGAAGAAAATGAACTAACGGCAGATCAAAAGAATGATGTATTAAACATTATTGATGGAGAGTATCAGAATAAAGTCAATGACATTTATAAGATTGTTGATGAAGATGAGCGCAATAAAAAATTAAGAGACCTTAATGGAGTGATTTTGGCCAATACCAATGAGCAAATCCAAAACTATGACGCCATTCTTGAAAATGATCCAAACAACAGCAATGCAAAGAAAAAGCGTGATGAATTAATTGCATTTAGAGATGACCTTGAAAGAAATCAAGGTCAACCTATTGTTGAACCTGTGTTGATGGATGCTGCAAACATCTCAACTAAAGTAGAAGAAGATCAATTGGTTGATGATTATGCTAATAAATTGAAAGCAATTGAGGCAATTGATGACGAGTATGATAGAAGAAAGCAGAAAAATGAATTGAACGGTCAGTTAATTTCTAGTGTTAGAAGTGAAATCAAACAATTGCAGCAAATTATTAAAGATGATCCTGACAATAAAAATGCTGAAAAGAGATTGGAAAATCTTAAAAAATTGGATGACAAAATCAACAGTGAAATTGTTGCAGATGAAGATTGGTTAGCGGCTAACAAGTCAAACAATAATCAGCAAGTAGTTGTAGATGTTAACAATGTAAATCCTGATTACAATAATAAGGTCAACGAAATCAATCAAATAACGGATGATAAGGATCGTGAAAAAGCACTTCAGGACTTAAATAACAAGACATTGAATAATGTGAATGAAAGACTTATAGAAGTAAATAATTCACTTTCAAATGATCCTAATAACAAAGATCTTTTAGCTGAAAAACAAGGGTTAGAAAATCTTAGAAAGAACATTGAGGAGAATCCGGATGTTGCTGTCAAATCAAGTCAATCAGGGAATCAAATCAATACTAATCCAACGATTGAAGACATAATGCCTGGATATCAAGCTAAGCTGAATGGCATTGAAATGAACAATACTGATCCTGTCAAGATTGAAAGAGATAAAATTAAATTGAATGAAAATTTAATTTCAGCAATAGATCAAGAGTTGAGCAAATTAGATCAGCAAAAAGCAGAACAACCTGGATTGAGCTCGGATATTGAATTGCGCAAGAACAGCCTTTTCAATATGAAGGATGATGTGCAGAATCAAATTCGTGCTAGTAAGGACATTATTGACGCTTCAAGTGGAAATATAAGTGTGAACACTAATCCTACCATTGATGAAATAATGCCTGATTACAACAGCAGGTTATCAAATATTAGATCCACTAGTGCAGATCAGGTAGATGAAGAAGAAAAGAAAATATTACTGAATCAAAACCTAATCGGCAATATTGAGAAAGAGCAAAGTAGATTGGACAACCTTAAAGGTGATCATCCTGAATTGATAGCAGATATTGATAGCAGAAATAGTAAGCTAAATGATCTTAAGAAGGCTAAAATGGCCGAAATCAATGAGAGTAGAAATGTTATTGACAGATCAAACAACGGTGGTGCAATCAGTATCAATACAAATCCTTCAGTTGAAGATATAATGCCGGGATACAATGCCAAAATTCAAGGTATTGATAAATCTGCTAAAGATCAGCCTACAAAAGAGAAAGAGCGCATTGCAGTTAACACTAATTTGATCGATAACATTGAGAATGAAATTGATAGATTACAAGGATTAAAAGCTGATAATCCTGAATTATCTAATGACATCTCACAAAGAGAAAGCAAGCTGAATGATTTAAAAGCGCAAGCCGAACAACAAATTGAAAATAGTAATCAATTGTTGGCTGGTAACAGAAACAATCAAGACATTGTAAGTAATCCACCTACAATTGACGAAGTAATGCCTGATTACCACAGTAGATTGAAGGACATTGAAGCTGCTAATAATACGCCTACAGATATTGAAAAAAATAGAATTGATTTGAATAACGAATTGATTCAAGCTATTGATAATGAGATAAAAGATCTGAACAATTTATCTGACGAAAGACCTGAACTTAACGCAGATATTGAATTGAGAAAAAATGGCTTATATGATATCAAAGACAAGAAAATTCAAGAAAACCTAAGAAGTAAAGACATTGTTGACGCAGCTTCTAGCAAAATTGAGATTGATACAAATCCAAGTATTGATGATATTATGCCAGATTATAGCAGCAGATTAAAAGACATTAAGGCAAACACAACGGATAAAGTTGAACAAGAAGAAGACAAAATTGCTTTAAACCAAAGTTTGATAGGAAACATTGAAAATGAGCTTGATAGATTGCAGAACATAGAAGATAATAATGCAGATTTATCTAAGGATATTGAAAAAAGACGCAATAAGCTAAATGATATCAAACAGGATAAAATTGAAGAAATCAATGAGAGTCGCACTTACCTGGATGAGGCAAAAAATAACGGAAACTTAGCGGTAAATGCAAATCCTTCAATTGAAGAAATAATGCCTGAGTATGCAGACAAAATGTCTACTATAAAAGCGTCTGCAGATGATCCTATCACAAAAGAAAAAGATAAGTTAAATGTCAATAAAAGTTTGATCACCAATATTGATGCAGAACAAACACGTTTAGATGAGTTGAAGAAAGATCATCCTAAGCTTTCATCTGACATTGATACCAGAAAGTTCAACCTTTCAAGCATGAGAGATGAAACGCAACAAAAAATTCAACTTTCACAAGATATTATTGATGGCAATGTAGATGTCAACTCTTTAGTAGTAAATACTAATCCAACTATTGACGAGTTAATGCCTACATACAACAGTAGAAAAAACACCATTTCTAACAGTTCAAATTCCGGAGCTGATAAAGCAAAAGATCATATCAATTTAAATAATGAGTTGATTGGAATTATAGATACTGAAGTAGGCCGCTTAAATGATCTTAAGAAAACTAATCTGGATTTATCAGTAGATATTGAAGCAAGAAAAACTGCTTTGAGCAATATCAAGAATCAAAAAATAAGAGAAAATGAAGATAATGAATCTCTTGCTGATGGTGGAAATGTAAGAAATGCTGGAATCAATACTAATCCAACTATTGATGAAATAATGCCGGATTACAATAGTAAGAATAATGCCATTAATAACAACTCTTCAAGTGAAGCAGAGAAAGCAAATGAACATATTAAGCTTAATAACCAGTTAATTGGAGCTATTGATGCAGAAATGACGCAGTTGGATCAATTAAAATCTTCCGACCCATCAAAAGCGGATGATATTGATAAAAGACAAGATGGTTTAAGAGATATTAAAAATCAAAAAGTTCAAGAAAACGAAAATTACCAAGAGCTTGCATTTGCCAATAATAACAACCTTACAATCAATACAAATCCTACCATTGATGAGGTAATGCCTGATTACAATGAAAAAAGAAACAGCATTGATAATAGTTCTTCAACTTCATCTGAAAAAGCGCAGAAAAATATTCAGTTAAATAATCAATTAATCGGAACCATTGATACTGAAATAGGGCAACTTAATCAGTTGAAATCATTTAACCCTGATAAGGCATCAGACATTGAAAAAAGACAGGAGAGATTGACCGATATCAAAAATCAAAAGCAAAGTGAAAATGCATCATTAGAGGATATTGCAGGAACAAATAATATAGCTTCAATAAACACTAATCCAACTATTGAAGAATTAATGCCTGATTACAATGATCGCATTTCATCATTGAATCAATTAAATGTTGATAAGGCAGATAAAGAAAAAGAACGCATCAATATCAATAAAACATTGATTGGTAAAATTGACAATGAAATAAGTCAGTTGAATAGTCTTAAAGATGAACAACCGGGATTATCTGCAGATATCAATACCAGATTACAGAAGTTAAAAGATATCAAATCAAGTAAACAAAATGAGATAGATGCAAGTCAAGATATTGTAGATGCTGCCGGAAATAATACTTCAGATGGAGGAAATAATCAAAACGGAACAGATGGCGCTAATAACCAAAATGGAACGGATGGAGGAAATAATCAAAATGGAAGCAGTAATCCAAATGAGGCAGAAATTATTGCAATGAGTGAAATTCCTTCAATTGATGAGTTAGATCCTAATTACAATGCTGACATGAATGCAATTAATGCTTCATCAGATGATAATGCAACTAAAGAGCGAAACAAAATAGAATTAAACAAAAGGTTAGTTCGCAGTATTGATCAAGAAATCAAAAAGATGAATGGTCTGAAAGCTGATAACAAGGATTTCGTGTCTAAACTGGATAGAAGAATTGAAGGTCTCAATAATATGCGTTCGGCCAAGATGAATGAAATTAATGCATCTGAAGCCTTGGCAGGTACCTCAAACACAGATAACAATAGTGCTCAAAACAAGCGTCCTGATATTTCAATTGGAGCTTTAATGCCTACTTATGAAAATGAATTGAATGACATCAGAAGTAGTACAAATCTTCCGGAAAATGAAAAGATTGAAGAAGAGAATGGGTTACACAAAGATCTGATTGATAAAATAGATAGTAAAATTCGTGACCTTCAAGATGAAAAATCTGCTAACCCAAGCTTGGCAACAACCATTGAATCTGAATTAAATCAGTTAGAAACGATTAAGGATCAAAAGCAATCTGAAATCAATAATAACAATGATCGTTTAGCTGCACTTGAAAATGAAATTGCTGAGAACAATACTAAAAACGCAGTAATCAATTTAACAGAAGATAATTACACTTCAGATGAAGGTAAAAATGTAGTAAAGAATCATCAAGATGACATTGATGATATCAAGTCATATCAAGATCAAATTGATGATTTGGATCAACAAATCGCCAACACAGATGATGAAGGAGAAAAGAATAAGTTGGTTAAGCAACGAAATAAGTTAGATGCCAAAAAAGCAGGAATTGAAAATGAAGTATTAGAAGATTTAGAGACTGCCAATACTGCTGAGTTTAATCAAACAAGTCAAAATAGTGAAGTTGATGCAATAGTTGCTGAAGCCGGTAATCCAAATGATGAGGAGATTATTAAAGCAAATCAGGATATCGATCAGGCTAATAGATTGATGAGTGAGGCTAAAGATCTCAGAAATCAGGCAGCCAATGAAAGTGATAAAATAGAGAAAAATAAGTTGCTTAAAGATGCTGTAGCTAAGGAAGAAGAAGCTAAAGATTTATTGACAAAAGCAGGACGTGTTTTAAAGGCAGCAAGAGTTGCTTATCACACAGGGAAACCTGAAGAAACAGTTGTTACAGAGGTGGCTGAAAATCCGGATAATAGAATGTCAACTCAGTTAATGGATCAGGCAAATGCATTAGAAGCACAAGCCAATGCTTATGAACAAAGAGCAACTGAATTGACAGATAGTGCAGCAACTGTTAAAAAGAAATATAAGCAAGCCGTACTCAATGATGCAAGTTCAAATTCCCAAAAAGCAGCAGATTTAAGAGAAGAAGCAGCTAATCTTAGAAATCAGGCAAACAATATTAAGGCCCAGGAAGATGATTTATTGGCAAATCAAATTGAACAATCTAACAAGAATCCTGATCAAGAAACGATCAATGATTTAGTAGGAACTGATGAGTATAAAGATTTCCATGCTGCCAACAAATCAGCCCAAGAAAACCTTGATAAAGCACAAGAATTAGAGGAGCAAATCAATGATCTTGAAAAAAGCAAACGAAGAAAAATCAAGAAAGGAATTGTGAATTATATTGGCAATGATCCTAATTCTGTTGCAACTGATGATCCTGAAATTAAGGCAGATCAAGATAAAATTGATGAATTAAGAGCACAACAACAGCAATACATGGATCAGGCTAAAAATGATCTTAAAGCCGCAAATGATGCCTTAAATAATTCAGGTGAAAATGTTAAGGAAGACATGATTGCTATGTCTAACAACAATATTGAGCCAAGAACAGTAATTAAAGTTCAACCTACTGATACTTTGGCGGCTGATTTTGAAGTTCCTGAAGTTGTAACTACAGATATTTTTAGAACAACTGATAAACCGGTTTACAATGAGCAGAACAAAATTCCTGTTGACCAATCAACCAAAGGTTTAGTATACAAAGTTCAGGTTGGGGCATTTAGAAATCCTTTGCCACAAGATCACTTTAGACAATTTGCGCCAATTTCGGGTCAAAAGCTTACCAATGGAATTACGCGTTACATGGTTGGATATTTCTTAAAAGAGAATTCAGCTAATGGTGCTCGTTCTCAAATTAGAGGAATGGGTTATGGTGATGCATTTGTGGTGGCTTACTGTAACGGAGAACGTATTTCTATTGCGGAAGCAAGAGCCATTGAAGCAGGTGAATTAGAGTGTCCTGGAACAACATTAGATCAGCAGTTTGTAGTTGATAACAACACAACTGATAACAATGGAGGAAATCAAGGTAACAATACAGATAACAACGGAGGTACAGATAACAATGGTGGAAACCAAAATAACACAGCAGACAACAATCAAGGAAATAATCAAAATCAAGGAGGTAACAATACTTACAATGATACTGATGGAGGAACAGTAAGACCAAATAATGAACAGGAAGCACAATTGACAAGCTATTACAACGATCCTAATGCGGCTAAAGCAAATCAGGTAGAGATAGTAAAAGGTCTTTTCTTTACAGTTCAAATAGGTGTTTACTCTAAACCGGTAAAACCTGAAGTGTTGTACAATATTCAACCGTTAAATAGTCAAAAACTTGATAATGGAACCATTAGATACTCTACGGGAATGTATTCAACTATTCCATCAGCAAATGTTAGAAAAGATCAAATCAGAACAATTGGTATAGCAGATGCATTTGTAACGGCATATTACAATGGTAAGCGTATTTCTATTGCCGAAGCAAATCAATTATTAAGTGAAAAAGGAGAAGCTGTTTTATTTAACTCGCCTGAAAATATTAGTGAGAATTTTGGAGGAAATGCAGTTTCTAACAACACAAATAACGATACTAATAATCAATCAAATAATCAAAACACCGATAATCAAGGAAATAATGATGCGGTAAACAATAATCAGCAAACAAATAACCAGAATCAAAATCAAAACCAGAATCAGAATTATGATAACTCAGATGGTGGTGATGCGCAGGATAAAACGGTTGCTGCTATGAATATGCAAAATGATGAGCAATTCATCTTGAATGCAGAAGACAAAGGAGTTCCTTATAGAGTAAATCTTGGGTACTTTGAAAATGGAATTACCGTCAACTTCCTTGACCTTTTATTAAATAATCAAGATGAAGGAATCATATCGGTGAGTGATATGGATGACCGTATTCTTTATTATGTTGGTAATTATGATAATAAACCGGATGCTGAAGACAAGCGAGTTGAAATGGTGCAAAAAGGGTTTAAGGATGCCTACATTGTTACAGTTCCGCAACCAAAAGAAGATATTGAAGAGGAGTTTTCATACTATAAAGAAGGAGTTTATTATCGAGTTAAACTTGGTAAGTTTAAAGGAGAAATGCCAGGTGAGTATGCAATGTTGTTGCTTCAAACTGATGGATTATTAGAGACGGAAGAAGACATTGAAGGAAGCACTTATTTATTGTCAAAGAAAGTGAATTCAATAGGAGAGGTTAAAGATTTATTGGTTGAATTTTCAGAAATGGGATTTGAAGAAATGCAGGTAATTTCATATTACCAATATGATGCTATTCCAATGGAAGAAGCTGATGCAATTTTGAATGATACTAAAACAGGACCACTAAAAAGGTTTGAAGGTCATCAAGGAGTAAATGCAGATAAGTATTTATATGATAAAGAAGCCATTTACTTTAAAGTAGAAGTAGGAAGGTTTGATGACAAAATTCCATCAGAATTTACTAAATTGTTGTTGGAACATCCTGAAGACAATATTTACAACGAAGAAAACATTCAAGGTGAAACTATTTATTATTCAGATGATGTTAAATCATATGCAGAAGCTGAGCAATTAAAAGCTGAACTAATAGCACATGGTTTCAAGGATGCACAGATTAAGGCATTCCATAAATACACTGAGATTTCAGTGGAAAAGGCAAAGGAATTATTAAATAATTAAGATATCACTTATGGCAGAGGTGAAAGAACTCGAATTAGTAGAAAATGAAACTAAGGTTGACAAAAACAGAACTTTAGTATTGTACAATGATGACGTTAACACTTTTGAGTTTGTAATAGATTCTTTGGTAAAGATCTGCAAGCACGAATTAATGCAAGCCGAACAATGTACCTGGATAGTTCATTACAATGGGAAATGTAGTGTGAAAGAAGGGAATTTTAGAGATCTTAGACCAATGAGACAAGCCTTAAGTGAAAAGGGTTTGACTGCAAAGATTCATTGATCAAATTTTATTAAACTATTTGTTATGCAATTGAAAACTAAATCGGTATTATTTGTTTGTTCAGCAATAATTTTGCTGGCATCTTGTAAAAAAGTAGATGCGGGTGAAGGGATTCAAACAGAGAAAAGGTTTGAAATTGCAGACTTTGACAAAATCGTTTATTCCACCGTTGGAAAATTGACCTACACACAATCAGATTCTGACCGCTATGTTACGGTGAAAACGAATCAGGACATGTTTGAAATATTAGATGTTTATGTAGAGAATGGCATCTTATACATTGAAACAGAAGACAATTATAGCATTAAAAATGGAGATCAAATGATCATTACAGTTTTTGATGATGATGTAAATGATATCGTAGCTTCAGGAAGTGGAAATGTAACAGCTAATTTTGATGAAACATACAATTTTGATGGCCATAGCTTAAGTTGTAGTGGATCCGGGAACATTAATGCTAATGAAGTACATAGTCAATCTCAAAATTTGTCAACCTCAGGTTCAGGAAGCATCAATTTATCTGCTTTGTATACTGAAGTTACCACTGTCAAAATAAGTGGCTCAGGAGGGATTACTACAAGTGGAAATACCAATGAATCTAACGTAACCATGACAGGAAGTGGAAGTTTTAAAGCCTTTAGTTTTTTCACTTATCACACTAATATTACCAATTCATCTTCAGGAAATGCTGAAATTTCAGTTGACAGCTGGTTAGATTGTCAAATTTCAGGTTCAGGAAATGTTTATTATAAAGGATCGCCGATAATAGTTTCCTCATCTACAGGTTCAGGAAAGTTGATTGATGCAAATTAAATGCTGTTGATTAATTGATGACTAAATTTTAAGTCAGTGTCTTTAAAGTTGATTAATTTCAACTTATCGCAACACCAAAAAAAATATACTCCTTAACGCAGCTCACTAAATCTTTTGAGAATTTTATTCTTGAAAAATTTGGAAGTACATCTTATTGGGTTGTAGCTGAAATTGCCAAAATCAATGAAAAAGGAGGGCATTATTATCTTGAGTTGGTTGACAGTGAGGATAACCGAACTTCTGCTTTGTTTTCTGCTAATATTTGGTCTTCAACTTATGGTCAGATCTTTAATAAAATTGGTCCTGACTTACTGCAAATACTCAAGCCGGGGAACAAGGTACTTTTCTCGGTTCGTATAGATTACCATAGAATTTATGGACTTAAATTGAATGTGCTTGGCATTGATCCTTCATATTCATACGGTGAAGTAGAGAAACGGAAACAAGAGACTATACTCAAGTTAAAAGAAGAAGGTCTGTATGATCTTCAATCTCAATTGTATTTACCTGTTATTGCTAAGCGAATTGCATTAATTGGATCATCCGGAACTGCGGGATATAGAGATTTTTTGAACAAGCTAACTTCAAATGAGGTATACAGAAACTTTAAAATTAAAGAGTTTCAGGCAAGTGTTCAGGGAGATAAGGCTGCTGCTGAGCTGATAACTGCATTGAAAGAGGCAAGATTATATGATGTTGAGGTGATTGTAATAGTGAGAGGGGGAGGAAGTAAGATGGATCTAAATGTGTTCAATGACTATGATCTTAACCGTGAAATCTGTTTGACAAAAATTCCTGTTATAACTGGGGTAGGGCATGAATATGATGAGGTAGTAGCAGATTTGATATGCAATAAAATGTGCATTACCCCAACAGCTGCGGCTGAGTTTTTGTACAATCAAATAGGAATTTTTTCAGCTCAAATGAGAAGTGCTTATGATGCTATTATTAATAGATCCCGTGAGCAACTGAGTGGATTAAAGGATGAATTCTACCATCTGCATAAGTATTTAATTCATAACAGTAAGCAGTTCCTAATTGAGTACCAATGGCAGTTAAAAGAGGATTCGCACCGCATGCAAAAGTTGTTTTTACATGTGTTAAATGCAGAATCAGGTAGGATTGATCTTCTCAAAGACAAAGTGAAATCCCAAAGTTTAAACCGTTTGCATTTAGCTCAAACGGCAGAATTACCTGCTAAATTGGATAAGCTTGAAATGTTGCTGACATCCTTTATTGATCAGAAAAAAGTGGAGTTAAATGGAGTAGAGGAAATGTTGAATATGTTAAATCCTGTCAGGTTGTTAAAAAGTGGATATACCATTTCAACCATTGATGATATAGATGTAAATAAAATTAATGATGATTTGGAAGGGAAAACAATGAAAACCCTGACCTCAAATGCATTGATTAGTAGCGAAATAAAGTCGGTAAAAAAGAATTGATATGGAATTAAAGAAAGATTTGAAATACGAGGAGGCATTAGAGCAATTGCAAGAGATCGTAAGTCTTTTAGAGCGCAAAGAAATCAAAATAGACGATTTGGCAGATAAAGTAAAAGAGGCCAAAGCTTTGGTGGAGTTTTGTCGTAAAAAGTTAGAGAAAACCGAAGAAGAAATCAATAAAATTATTGAACCGGAAAATAACCAAGAGTAAAAAAATCTGATTGGCCGAATTATTATTAACACTCTGTCAAAACATTATCAATATGAGTATTAATACCTATGTTATTTAGTACTAAAAAAGTGAGTTATGTCACTTTTCTATCATCTCAATTGGCTTATTTTTGGGGTAGGAAGGATGAATGGAAAAGACGCTCTACATACTTAAAGACGATAAAGTCTCTGGGAAAGAATTGTCCAAGTTTTTGAAAAACAGGGGATTTAAAGTTGTAACTAATTCTTTTGATTCACAGGGTTTAACGGATCATATCACCCAGGAAAAACCAGATTTATTATTAATTGAAATCAATCTCGAAAATAGAGATCAAAGTATTGCTTTAATTGAACGATTGAATAAGAAAATTGAGCTTTCTATTCTGATTCAAACTGCTGATTTCAATCTACTCGATACCTCTAAATTATTTAAAAATAATGTTTACGGAGTAGTTTCAAATGATGCTTCAGAAGAGGAATTGTGCGTTAATATTTCCATAGCTATTGAAAGACATGAAGAAGTTTGGCATAATAAATTTGATAAGTATTTTCTAAATGAAGCACAACGACTGGCAAATATTGGTCATTGGAAGTTAGAAATACAATCTAATAGGTTAACATGGTCAGATGAAACGTATAGAATTTTTGGAAAAGAAATTGGAAATGAGATTGCAACTTATGAAGCTTTTTTAGACATAATTCATCCTGATGATAGAGAAAAAGTGAATGAGGCCTACTCAAATTCTTTAGTAACTAAACTACCTTATGAAATTGAGCACCGAATAGTAGTCAATGGTGAAATAAAGTATGTGGTAGAGAAATGTGAAACTTTTTATAATGATGATCAAGCGGTACTGTCAATTGGAACTGTTCAAGATATAACCCAGCGAAAAAATGTTGAATTAGAACTTATAAGAGGGAAAAATAGTTTTAGTGAGATATTTCAAAATTCCTCTGATGAAATCTATTTAGTTGATTCTAAAACGCTAGAGATTTTAGAAGCAAATTACGCCGCGGCTGAAAAATTAGGATACTCTCCCAATGAATTAATTGGGAAAAAAGTGTTTGAAATTGCAAATCCTGAAATTGAATTTGACTTACTTGTCAAGCAACTTAGGGATTTACAATTAGGAGAATTGTATGAAGGTGAAGGAAGTCATGAAAACAAGACAGGATTGAAGTATCCTGTAAAAGTGAAAATTAAAAAAATCTGGATTGAAAGTGTTGAAGTACTTCTTGTGACTGCGGAAGATATTTCTGTAGAAAAAGCACTTAAAAAAAGGAAACAGATTGAGTTTAAAACGCATGAAATAATCAATAGATTGCTTTCAATTACTGTTGTTTCAAAATCTATCGATCAATTTTTGGCACATGCTTTAGATGTGCTCTTAGAGTTACCATTTTTAGGTGATTTGGAAAAAGGAATTATTTTTTTAAAAGATGAAAATGGAAATTTGAAGCAAAGAGTTTCAAGGAATGTAGAAGAAGAAAAGATCAAAACTTGTGGTATAATTGGTAAGGGATCATGCGTTTGTCATAAAGTTTTAGAAACACAAAAATCTCAATTTGTTTGCTGTGATGTTAACGAACATGAATTCCCTGATTATACTGATCTTGACATTGTAAACTATAATGTGGCAATTACTCACCATGAAGAATTGTTGGGTTCTCTCTGTTTGTATTCTAACATAAAAACTGATGGTAGAGAAAATATGGAATTGCTCAATACTATTGGTAAATCAGTAGGATTGATTTTGGTCCGATTTAGGGATCATAATAAAGTTCAGCAAAGTGAAAGTCGTTTTAGAGAATTGACAGAAACTTTGGATGAAGTTTTCTGGTTGGCAGATTGGGAGACAAAAAAAGAAATTTACATCAGTCCTTCACACAAAAAATTGTACGAGCAGGATATTGAACTGTTAATGGAGGATAACAACGCCTGGGAAAAAAGAATTCATCCTGATGATCTGGAAAGAGTAAGGAAAGAATATTGGAACAATGTGATTTCCGGAAAGTATGATGTAGAGTTTAGGATTGTTATGGATGATGGGCGAATTAAATGGGTGCACGAAAGAGCTTATCCAATTTATGAAAATGGTGAAGTGGTTAGGATTGCGGGTTATGTGAGCAACATAACTGACAAAAAAGCAATGGAATTTGATCTTAAAGAAAGTGAAGAAAAGTACAGAACATATGTTGAAAATTCTGCTGACGTAATTAGTATTTCTGATGAACAGTTCAATTTGATTTTTAATTCACCGAATAATGAATATGTTTTTGGGTATGGTGCAGAAGAACATATTGGTGGAAATGTATCTAGTTTGGTGAATGTTGACGATAAGGAAACTTTAACGGAGGCTTTTAAGTGGCTTAAGAACAACAAAGGCGAACTTATTACTGTTGAGTATAGGTTTAAACATAAAAATGGAGAATGGATTTGGATTGAATCTACTATTAAGTATGTAGAAAAAAATTATACTGGTACTCCTTATTTTATTGTTAGTTCAAGAGATATAACTACTAGAAAAACAATTGCAGAAGATCTTATAAAAAGTGAGAAAAGATATAGAACCCTATATAATAATAATGCAGCTGGATTGTATAGAATTGATGTGAATGGTAAAGTATTAGAATGCAATAATACTTTCGTGCAACAAATGGGTTTTGAAAAAAAATCACAATTGATTAATAAGAACATTTTTGATATAGTTGACTGTGATATTGACATCATTGCTGAGTTAGAAGCAAATAAGGGTGAGCTAAATTCCAAAGAAACAATGATGAGATTGTTGGATGGTCGTGAAATTAGACTACTTCAAAATATTAAGCTAATCAAAGATGAAAATGGTAATAATATCTGCTTTGAGGGATCAACAATAGATACTACAACATTGATGGAAGCGGAGAAGGCCAAGAAGTTAATTGAGGTAATTCCGGCTGAAAATCCAAATCCTGTTCTGAGAGTAGATTATAATATGAAGATCCTTTTTACCAATGAGTCTGCTGATGTTTTAGGGAGAAGAATTGTAGAAGACGGACACTTGAATTCTAGACGTTTGGTAAAGTTCTTGAAAGAATTTATTCCTTCTAAAAAAGCAAAAGAAGAGATTGAAGTTAAGATGGGGGCTGATTATTATTTGTTTTATGCAGTGAACATTATAGACCATCAATATGTTAACCTCTACGGTACAAACATTACGAGCTTAGAAGAATCAAAAGCTGCTCATTTACAGTTGAGTATGAATCTTGAGAAATTGGTGGAAGAAAGGACAAGAGAATTGGAATCAACTGTTCAAGAATTGAACAGCGAAATTGCCTCAAAAATGGAGGTTCAAACAAAACTTCAAAAATCAGTTAATGAAAAAGAGGTTCTGTTGAACGAAATAACCCATAGGGTTAAAAATAACTTACAAGTTATTGCCAGTTTATTAAGCCTTCAGAAAAATAACATTGATAATGTGGAGTCACTTGAATTATTGTCAGAAACAGGACATAGAATTAAATCAATGGCATTAATTCATGAAACGCTTTATCGTTCAAGTGATTTTAGTAAAATTAATTTCCAGGCTTATCTGGATTCTTTGATCAGGTATGTCATGAATTCATTTGATACTAGGCATATCAAAATTGATGCAGATGTTGATGCTGTTGATTTGACAATTGATACGGCTACTAGTTGTGGGATGATTGTAATGGAAGTAATAACCAACTCCATTAAATATGCTTTTCCGGAAAAGGAAATGGGGTATATCAGAATTTCATTGAGAGATGAAGGAGATAATTACTTCCTTATGAAAATTGCGGATAATGGTAGAGGAATAAAAAGTGATTTCAACTATGAAGAATCTGACACCTTGGGGATGCAATTAATTTTTGGTTTGGCCGAACAATTAAATGGAAAAGCTAAGTTGACAAACGATAATGGACTAATTACAGAAATTCAATTCCAGGATACTAAACGTCACAAGTATGAGTGAGGTAAAGAAGATATTTATAACAGAGGATGAATTTATTGTATCTAAGAATTTGGAATCTAAACTTAAAACTTTAGGTTACGAAGTAACTGGTACCTCTCCATCCGGAGAAGAAGCTATTCAAAAAATCCGTAAAAATCCACCTGACATTGTTTTGATGGATATAATGTTGGCCGGAGAAATGGATGGGATTGAAACAGCCAAAATGATTAGAAGCGAATTTGATATTCCGGTTATTTTCTTAACAGCTTACAGCTCAGAAGAAATTTATCGCAGGGCAGCTTTGGCAGAACCCTATGCTTATATAATCAAACCTTACGAAGAACGTGAACTTGAAATAAACATTGCAATTGCTTTATACAAAAGTAATATTGAAAGAGAATATGCTAGAAAGCAAATTGAGCTGGAAGAGCTGAATGACAATTTAGATCGTTTAGTTGAAGAAAGAACACAAAAACTATTAAAAGAAATAAGAGAAAGAAAAGAGGCACAAGAACTTCAACAAAGATTTTTCAACGTAATAGAACAGTCAAGTGATCATGTGATGATTACTAATGAAAATGGAGTAATTGAGTATGCTAATCCTGCCATGTGCGCTTACACTTTGTATGATAAAAATGAAGTAATTGGTCAAAAACCAAGCATTTTTAAATCTAATATGTATGATGATTCATACTATACACAGCTGTGGTCAACTATTACTAAAGGAAGAGCATTTTCTGATGAGTTTGTCAATAAAAAGAAAAATGGTGACCTATACACCGTTGCTCAAGTGATATTACCCCTGAAAAATCTTGAAGGAAGAATTACTCATTTTGCTTCCGTTTCTAGAGATTTCACGGAGAAAAAGAAGTTTGAAAAAAAATTGATGGATGTCCAGGAAGATGAAAGAGCAAGAATCTCCAGAGAATTACATGACGGTATTGGGCAATCGGTAGCAGCTATTAAATTGGGTATAAATAGAATTGTAGAGAAGTATAAAATTCCTGAAAACGAATTTTCTGAAACAATGAATTTGATAGAATCTCTAACTGCATCAGTTAGGGAGATTTCTTATGATTTAATGCCAAGTGTTTTAAGAGATTATGGCTTGATTGCTGCCACAAGTAAGGTGATTCAGCAAATTGAGAAAAATACACATATAGACATATTTTTTAGACATGATGAAGAGAAAAGACTTCCGCAAGACATGGAACTTTCACTCTTTAGAATTATTCAAGAAGCGCTTAATAATTCAATAAAATATTCGGGAGCTTCAAAAATACAACTGTCTTTAGCGTGTATGGATGAAAAGGTTTTACTGGATGTAATTGATAATGGACACGGCTTTGATTACAAGAATGTAATGGAAGTAAGTGGGCAAGGTATCAGAAATATGAAACACAGAGCTCATTTGATGAATGGTGTTTTTCAATTGCAATCGAGTGAAGACGGTACGGAAATAAATGTTAGAATTCCTTTTAAGAAATGTTAGTATGATAAAAGTTATGTTGGTGGATGATCACCAGGTGGTGAGAAATGGACTTAAGGCCCTTATTGAGAAGGATAATGAAATAATTGTCTCAAGTGAAGCAGAAAGTGGTGAGGAAGCCTTGGAGAAAGTGAAATTTTCTGAAGAGTTGGATTTGATTATTACTGATATGTCTATGCCAGGGATGTCAGGGATAGAGCTTACAAAGCGACTCAAGGAATCTTATGCAAATTTAGGCGTTTTAATATTGTCAATGCATGAAGATGAAGAGTACATTATGGATGCGCTCAATGCAGGTGCAATGGGATATCTAACTAAAGATGCTCCTACTGATGAAATTTACAGTGCCATTACAAGTATTTCCAAAGGGAAAATGCATTATTCAAGTTCATTGACAGATATACTGGCACGCCAAATTATTCGTAAAAACAAACGTGAAGATGTATTAGAATCTAAGAATATTACGGAGAGAGAAATGGAAGTGTTGCAGCTCATCATAAAAGGATTGAGTAATAAAGAGATTGCAGAAGAGCTTATTGTGAGTAAAAGAACAGTAGATAATCATAGATTTAACTTGATGAGAAAAATGGGAGCCAAAAATACAGCAGATATTGTTAGGATTGCCTACGAAAATCAACTTGTTCTAAATGATAAGGATTAACAATTTGATAGTATTTCTTAAGTAGAAAAGTGCGTCATTATGGCGCACTTTTTTTGTATGTAGGTATTTGTACTTATATGTGTGCCATTCAGTACTCATGTAAATTGAGATTTTAAGCCAGTATTTAATTCAGTTACAACTTACTAGGTTTACAATTCACATTGGGAAGCGTGATAATATCTGTAGGTAATAGAAAAGGTGGTACCGGAAAAACTACCACTGTTGTGAATCTTGGTAGGGCATTGTCCTTAAAAGGCAAAAATGTGCTATTAGTTGATCTTGATCCTCAAGCAAATCTTAGTTATAGCTATGGAATTAGTACTGAGGGCTGTGTGCTAGGTGAAGTTCTTCTGGATAAACATATAGATTCAGGCTCTATATTTTATAAGGATGGACTCGATCTGATACCTAGTAACACAGACCTCCAGGAGTATGAAGCTGAATTGATCAGGTCTAATGCACCTAAAACTGCATTGAAAGAGGCTTTAGAAGATGTAAAAGATCAATACGATTTTATCCTTATAGATTGCCCTCCAACTGCCTCACATTTAACTGTGAATGCACTTATGGCATCTGATGCAGTATTAATACCAATGTTGATGGAAAACCTTAGCCTGGTAGGTTTTGAACAAATGATTGATTTAGTCTTTGACATTAAAACTAAATATCATTCTGAGCTATTTATTCTTGGTGTGGTAGGCGTTTTGGTTGATGAAAGAAGACACTTAACTACACAAATTTTAGAAGCCTTAAGAAGTAATTATGGAGTAGATGTATTCAACAATTATGTCAGACAAAATGTAAAGGCAGCAGAAGCTCCGGCTAGTGGACAATCAGTAATTGATTATGCACCAACATCTAATAGTGCTAAAGATTACATAGCAATTGCAAATGAATTACTAAAAATATTGAATCAGAGCTGATTGAACGCTTATAAAAATAGCAACTATGGAAACACAAGTTAAGCAAAGTACAGACATAAAATCTCTATCCAAACTAAAGGTGTGGATTAAGAGAATTGGAGTAGTAGGATTCATTTTTTTCTTAGTTAAAGGATTGGTCTGGCTGGCCATTTTTCTAGGAGTTGGAAGGTTGTTCTAAAAACAAAAAAAAATTAAGATGGCACCAAAAACAAAAAAATCACTTTTTGAAAGAATTGGCGGAAAAGAAGCTTTAAACGCAGCTGTAGATATTTTCTACGACAAAATTATGGCTGATGAAAGCATCAATCATTTTTTTGAAGGGGTAGATATACAAAAACAAAAAAATAAACAAAGGGCCTTTTTAGCTTTTGCGTTCGGAGGCCCAGTAAAATACACAGGAAAAGACATGAATTCCGCTCATCATAGACCTCAGTCTATGGGAATGAATGAAGACCATTTTAATGCAGTAGCAGGACATCTGGTTGAAACGCTAAAAGAACTTGATGTTGATCAAAAATTGATTGATGAGGTAGTGGAAGTAGCGCTAAGTGTAAAAGATGATGTTTTAGGAAGTAATAAAAATAATGAAGAAAAAGAAAGACCAATGGGAACTAATGATAATCAACCTAAAGTAATAAAAACAGGTAACGGAACTAATGCAGACTCTGGAAACCTTTATAAAAACTTGCTTCAATACGCAGCAGATGCAGTTGTTACAATTGATGAAACACGAAGTGTGATATTTTGGAATCAAGCAGCTGAAAAAATCTGGGGATATACTGCTTCAGAAACAATTGGAAAAAACATCAAGAATTTTGTTCCAACAGAACATCAAGCAAATCATGACAATTATGTGGATGATAACATTAGAACAGGTGTTGACAAAATAGTAGGTACGGGTAGAGAAGTTGAAGTTGAAAGAAAAGACGGTTCTCGTGTACCGGTAATGTTGACCATGACAAAGTTTGCCGAAGGAGATAAAACTTACTTCATGGCCACTGTAAAAGATATTTCTGATCAAAAGAAAATGCGTGAAGAAGCAGCTCAGGCAGCTGAGGAATTACAGGCACAAGAAGAAGAATTGAGACAGAATATGGAAGAGCTTGAGGCTACGCAAGAAGCCATTGAAGCAGAGAAGAAGATTATGGAGAGTACTCTGGCTCAAGCTTTAGATTCAATCATTACAATAGATAACGATCACAATATTATTTTCTTCAATGATGCTGCTGTCAGAATGTTTGGCTATAACAAGGAAGAAGTAATGGGCCAAAATGTGAAGATGATTGTTCCAATGGAACATAGAGGCCCGCATGACGATTATATCAATAGAAATAAAACTACGGGAGAAGATAGAGTGGTTGGTAAATCAAGAGATTTAGAAGCTACTAAAAAGGACGGATCTAAGTTCTGGATCAATCTTTCTTTAAGTAAAGTTAAAACAGATGATGGTACACAGTACACTGCATTTATTAAGGATATAACTGAAGAAAGAGCATCTAAGGTTAAGGCAAACAGCTTACAAGCTGCAGTGGATACCGGTTGGGCATGTATTGAATTTCATCCTGATGGAACTATTATTGAAGCCAATCAAAATTTTGTAAATGCGCTTGGTTATAATTCGCCAAAAGATTTGGCCGGGAATCATCACAGAATGTTTTGTGAAGCTGAGTATAGTGGAAGCTCAGATTATGTTACTTTCTGGAATGAATTAGCAAATGGAGTGGTTCAGTCTGGTGAATTTAAGCGTATCCGTAAGGACGGTTCAGAAATTTGGATTAATGCATCATACACACCTGTTAAAGATGAAAATGGAAATGTATTCAAGGTTATAAAAATTGCAAATGATATTACCAATGTAAAACAACCTATTCTTGAAGTAAGTAAGTTGTTGGAATCATTGGCACAAGGGGATCTTTCTCAGGAATATAAAGCTCAAAATGCAGAGCAATATGTTGAAGAAATGGGACAATCTTTAAACGTTGCTATTAGAAGCTTTAATGATATTCTTTCTTCAATTAATGAGATCACAAATTTACTTGGTTCTTCTTCAGAGGAGTTGTTAACCAAAGCTGATCAAATGCAAAGTACTACACAGGAAGTTGCGTCTGCAATTCAGCAAATGGCTGAAGGAGCACATCAACAAGCATCTCAAACTGATGAAGCTTCTAAACTAGTTGAAGGAGTAATGAGAACTTCAACAGACATGGGTGTGAAAGCCGATATGATTAATAAAGCAGCTGAAAATGGTCAGAAATCATCAAAAGACGGACTTGCAACAGTACAAAAAGTTGTTGAAAATATGCTTGAAATACAAGGTTCGGCAGACACAACTTCAGAATCTATCAATGTTTTAAATCAGAGATCAGAAGAGATTGCTTTAACACTGAATGTAATTACTGACATTGCTGCTCAAACTAACTTGTTGGCTTTGAACGCAGCTATCGAGGCGGCAAGAGCCGGTGAAGCTGGAAGAGGTTTTGCTGTAGTTGCTGAAGAAATTAGAAAATTGGCTGAGGATTCAAGAAATTCAGCTGTAGAAATTCAAAAAGTTATTTCAGCCGTTCAAAAAGACATTACTCAGGCTAGCAAAGCTATTGATACAATGGGTAACAGTGTTAAAAATGGAAACCAAGCTTCACGTGAGGCTGAAGAAGTTTTTAGCATCATTGAAAAATCTACGGCAGAAACATTAGCGCTTTCTGAAGAAATTCAGCAAGCTACAGTTACTCAAAAAGAGTCAATAAATAGCACAGTAAAGAATATTGAACAGATTGTAGTGGTGAGTGAAGAAACTGCAGCTGGTTCTGAACAAGTAGCTACCTCTTCAAGAGAACTTTCTCAAGGAATGGAAGAAGTTACTGCAACAAGTCAGCAACTATCTGAAGTGGCAAATCAACTTCAAGATGGCGTTTCGAAATTTAACTTAAAATAATAACCTAAAACTCACTCGATTATGACATCAGAAAAAAAAGAGTTAACGGTTGAAGAAGTTAGAAAACAAGCTGCTCTTGAAAAAAAGCAAGAGGAGGTTGGTACCCTTGTGCAATTGATCATTTTCAAATTGGGAGAAGAAGAATATGCCCTGAATATTGATCAAATCAAAGAGGTGGTATTGACACCTGGGATAGCTAAAATTCCGCAAACACCTGATTACATCAAAGGTGTTGCTAATATCAGAGGTAACGTAATTGCCATTGTGGATCTTGAAAGAAAATTCAATTTAAGTGATACTGCAAAATTAGAGGAAAAAGGAAACTATACCCTAGTTGTAGAATCCGATTCATTTAAGATTGGAATTCTGGTAAAGGAGGTGCCTAACACTTTAACAGTTGCTGAAAAGGATATCGATAATTCTACCACAGTTTTACAGTATTCAAACCTAGATCAAGATTGTATTAGAGGTATTGTGAAATCTGGAGAAAGAATGATCATCATGGTTGATATGATCAAAATGATGGAAGCTGAAGATTTAAATAAACTAACTAAGAAATAGAACCTATATGAAAAAGACAGTTTTAATAGTTGATGATTCAATGTACATGCGAACATTGATTAAAGATGCTTTAGAAGAAGCAGGTTATGAAGTGCTTGGAGAAGCTGCTAATGGTGAGTCGGCAATTGACCAAGCTATGGAGCTTAACCCTGATCTAATTACATTGGATAATATCCTTCCGGATATGATTGGGATTGATATCCTAAAAGTAATCAAAGGAGAAGAGGCGTTAAAGTCTAAAGTTATAATGATATCTGCTGTAGGACAAGAATCTGTAGTGCAGGAAGGAATGTCAATTGGAGCGGAAGATTATATCGTTAAGCCTTTTACATCCGAGCAATTAATAGAGTCAGTTAGTAAAATTTTTGGATAGACGGAACTAATACATGTTGAGCAAGGAAATTAGGGTCGTTATAGTTGAAGATTCCGGTCTGATGAGATTAATCATATCAGACATTATTAACTCAGAACCAGGGCTAAATGTGGTAGGAACAGCCTTAGATGGCAAAGAAGCAGTTGAAGTTGTGGTAAGAACAAAGCCGGATGTTGTTTTGATGGACATGAATATGGGTGAGTATGACGGCCTTTATGGTGTTAAGCATATTCTTGAAAAATACAAAGTTCCAATTATCATACTTAGTGCTGTTGGAAACACAAATTTAGAACCCGTATTAGAAGCGTTGAGATTAGGAGCTTTTGATTATTTAAACAAACCAGTTGATAACAAAGCAAAGGTAAGAGCCATTGATCATCAAATTATTGAAAAGATTAAAACGGCAGCCTTAACTAATAACAAACATTTTTCAACTGAAAATGCTACCATTAAAAGAAACACTTTTACTCACACTTTTGATTCAAATCTGAATTATCATGTGATTGTGATTGGCGCTTCCACAGGTGGTCCTACAGCTTTAGAAAGAGTTATAACCAAATTGCCCGAAAACTTACCAATTCCGGTAATAATTGCGCAACATATGCCCGCAAATTTTATACCGTCGTTTGCAAAACGATTGGATGGATTAACACCCCTGAGAGTGAAAATAGGATACGAAAACGAAGAGATTTTGCCCGGAAATATTTATCTGGCACCTGGGGATAGAAATATGATAGTGAAAAGGAATTTAAATAATAAGGTTGTTATCGGTTTTACTCAAGTGAAATACCCAGAATATAACAATCCTTCAATTAATGCTTTGATGTTATCTGCAAATGAGGTGTACAAGAATAAAACAATAGGGGTTGTGCTTACAGGAATGGGGAAAGATGGGGCAAATGGTTTGTCTGCAATATATAAGTCCGGTGGTTATACAATCGGTCAAGATAAAACATCATCTGTGGTATATGGAATGCCAAAAGAAGTTGCAGAAAGAGGTGTAATCCATAAAGCAGTGAGTATTCATGAAATGGCAGGATTTATAGTAAGCTGCTTATCATAAATTTAATATGGCTACAAAAGACGATTATAAAGAAATGTTTGTCGCAGAAGCGCTTGAAAACTATGAAGAGTTGAATAAGCTATTCACAGTTTTGGAAAAGAATCATGCGGATAAAAAGGCGATTAATCAAATCTTTAGAATTACACATACATTAAAAGGAAATGCCATGGGAATGGGGTTCGAAGCAATTGCGGATCTGGCCCATGTGATGGAAGATGTATTCAGTGAAGTAAAAGAAGGTAAAATCTCACTTGACGAAGACCTTTTTAATAATCTATTCAAGGCCAATGATAAATTAGGTTTGCTGATAGATGCAATAAATTCTGAAGAAAAAGTCAATTATAAAGGCATTAGAACCAAGCTATCTGTTTTTCTTAAAAATGCGAGAGATGAAAGAGAAGAAGACAATGAGGAGAAGGTTGAAAGTGTAGAGACAGAAACTGAAAGTGAGCCTCAAAATGAATCAGAAGAACTTGTAGAAACCGGAGAAGCAGAAGTAAAAGAAGTTGAAACAGAAGTATCGGAAACTCAAGAAGAAATAGAAGAAGATGCAGTTCAGGATATCAATCTGGAAGAAGCAGAACAAATTGAAGATGAAGATCAACCTAAAATAGTTTTCTCAGATTTAGTTCAGGTACCTGTTAGAAAACTGGATAGCTTAATGAATCTGGTTGGTGAATTGATCATTGAAAGAGATAGTTTGATATCAAAAAATGCTGAGCACGGGTTCAATTCAAATATGTTAGCTCGTCTTCAACGCATAACATCAGATTTACAGTATGGTGTTATGGATGTGAGATTGATTCAAATTGGTTTTTTGTTCAATAAATTTCACAGGATAATTAGAGACGTTGCCAATATTGAAGGCAAAAAGGTTGATTTGAATCTTGAAGGAACAGAAATTGAAATTGACAGAAATATTCTGAAAATCATGTCTGACTCTCTAATTCATTTAGTCAGAAATTCAGTGAGTCATGGTATAGAAAAGCCTGCTGACAGAAAAAAGCTAAAGAAAAAAGAAAGAGGTCAAGTTACACTCAGAGCAAGAAATGAAAAAGATACTGTCATAATTGATATAATTGATGATGGTGCAGGAATAGATTATTCGACTATTGGTAAAAAAGCCGTTAAAATGGGTATTGTAAGCCAAGAGTACATCAATCAGGCTTCTGAAGATGAAATCATCATGTTGATTTTTGAACCTGGATTTTCTAATGCAGATAAAATAACAGAGGTTTCTGGAAGAGGTGTAGGAATGGATGTAGTGAAAAAAGCTACAGAATCTATAGGTGGAAATATTAAAGTAAAAACAGAAGTTGGAAAAGGATCAACTATTTCTTTATCTCTTCCTTCTTCAATGGCAGTTAAAGGTGCACTTCTTTTTGAGTTAAATAATCAAGAATATGCCGTTGCACTTTCGTATACAGAGGCAGTAGTTTCGCTCACCAAAAAAGACATACATAAAGTTAGTAATGGCTTAATGGCTAGCTATCTGGGTAAAACTATTTCTATCATCTTTTTGAATGACTTATACAACATCAACAATCTTTCTGAATTGAGTGATGAGGTAAATCTTCATGCCACATTTGATCAGGTAACAGATGATCAGAAACTAGATGTTTTAGTTGCTTCTTATGGTAATAAATATGTTGGATTTGTGGTAGACAAACTACTTCAACAAAAAGAAATAGTAGAAAAAACATTGGAACCGCCACTTCATGATATTGATCTTGTAAGTGGTGCAACAATATTGGGGAATGGTAATGTTTGTTTAGTGCTGGACATTGCTAACATAATAGGCACTTTATTTAATGATAAAAATTAGATCAATGGATTTAGAATTTGACAAAACAGAATTGGAATTGACCAAGGAATTGATCAATGTTGGTTTAGAAAAAGCGGCACAGTCTATGGCTTTTTTTACAAAAGATGAAGTGTCTATTCATAGCACAGATGTTCAAATTAAACCAATGTCATTTATTGGTAGATTATTGAGTAAAGAAGATAATCAAGAGCTAGCTATTTTATCCACAGAAATTATGGGTGAAGTAGGTGGAGTTTGTTACTTGATTTTTTCAGAAGAAGAGGTAAATAGAATCCTGGAAGTTAGTTTGCCGGAGTCGGTTAGGAATGATCCTGATAAATTGAAAGTAATGGGTGATGCCATTCTTTTAGAGATGGATAATATAATTGTTGCTTCGGTAGTTACGCAGCTTGCAAATGCATTAAACTATAAAATGTATGGCAATGTACCTGCAATTTCAAGAACACTTCCCAATGGCTTTATGCAGATTTTTTCATCAGCAAGAAACAGCACAAATTACTTTTTGTACTTCAAATCAGAATTTAAAACTAAAGGTCTGGATATTAACCCTGATTTTATTTGGCTTTTAGATGATAATTATTTGGAAGGGGTAAAGAACGTGATTGTTCAAAACAATGACATTATTGAAAAAATTAGAAAAGCAAAGAATCAATAATGACTACGGCAGAAAAAATGATATCTGATGAGGAATTAGATTCCTTGACTACCGCTATTAAGCAGAGGTACGGAATTGATTTTACAAATTATGAGCGTAAATCGTTGAAGAGAGGTTTTTCAAGGCTTGTAATGAGAAATCAATGGGATTCCATCCTGCCCTTGTGGTCTAAGATAATGTCAGATAGAGATTTTTTTACCGGATGCATTGATGAATTAACGGTTAATCTTACTGAACTATTCAGAAATCCAGAGATATGGATTAAAATGAAAGAGGAGATTTTACCTCAATACAGTTTAAAAAGTAGTTTAAAAATGTGGCATGCAGGCTGCTCATCAGGTGAAGAAGTTTACACTATGGCCATTGTTCTAAAAAGCTTAAACATGCTTAGAAGAACACAAACATTGGGAACGGACTTGAGCGCAACAATTCTCGAGCAAGCTAAGGAAGCTAAATACTCTAATGTTCTGATGAATAAATATTTAACCTCTTTCTCCAAATTTTTACCAAATGGAGATTTAAAACAAAGTTTTGAGTTTGGAGAAAAGTACGCAGTTGTTAAACCTGATCTGAAAAGACATGTTACTTACGAAAGACACAATCTGGTTCAGGATAAAATGGATCAAACTTTTGATATGATATTTTGTCGAAATGTGATGATCTATTTTGATGATGGTTTAAAAATGAAAGTGCTGAAACTATTTCATGAGTCTTTGGCAGATGACGGCTACTTTGTAATAGGATATTATGATATGCTACCACCTGAAAGCAAAGAGCTTTTTAAGGTATACGATTCCAAAACAAGAATTTACAAAAAGGTATTATGATAGAGAACGGACATGCTAAAATATTGATTGTTGAAGACGAACAAATCATTGGAATGCATCTCTCAAGAGTTGTAAAAAATCTTGGATATGATGTTATAGGTCTGGAAAACTCTGGAGAAGCAGCTATTCAAAAGTTTAATGAAAAAATGCCAGACATGATGTTGGTGGATATCGGTTTAAAAGGGAAGATGACAGGCATTGATTTAGTGAAAAAGATTAAGGAAACAGAAGATCTACCCGTAATATTTCTTAGCTCTTCAACTGATGATGATCAAATTCATGAGGCAGAGAATACATTTCCTAGCGCATATATCCAAAAACCTTTTGACGAAAAACAATTGGCAACAACTTTGAAAATCTCTTTAAGCAGATTTCAAAAACAAAAAGAAGAGTTTAATAAGTTGGTTAAAGATGTTGAGACTAAAGAAATTAACATCAAAGAACTTTCAGAAACTAATGCACATTTAATAACTGCAACCTGGAGAGAAAGGGAATTAAAAAATGAGCTTCAAAAGACAAAAGAAATAATTGAGGTACAAAACAAAAAAATTCTTGACAGTATCAACTATGCTAAAAGAATTCAAAGTTGTACTGCACCATCTGAGAATTTGATGGATGAATGTCTTAAAAACTACTTCTTATTCTATAAACCAAAAGATGTTGTAAGTGGTGATTTTCCTTGGTTGTATGATAGAGGTGAATATATCTATTATGCAGCTGTAGATTGTACAGGTCACGGAGTGCCGGGTGCAATGATGTCAATGATTGGAAATCTATTGTTGAATGATGTAGTAAACAACGAACTCAAAATGAAAACTCCGGCTGAAATGCTTGCCGAACTTCACAGTGGTGTTGTAAAGACATTAAAGCAAGATGACCCGGATAATAAGGCCGCAGATGGGATGGATATTGCCCTATGCAGATTAAAAAGAGATCGTTCTGAACTAATGTTCTCTGGGGCACATTTACCGCTTTATCTTTTAAGAGGTGAAGAGTTAATTGAGTATAAAGGAAGCAGGTTCCCGGTAGGAGGAGTTCAATATCGCAATAGAAACAAATACAATGATCACATAGTGGATGTAAAGCCGGGAGATAAAGTATTTGTCTTTTCGGATGGAATGATTGATCAGTTGGGAGGACCAGAAAATAGAAAGTTAATGTCAACTGGTTTAAAAGAATTTATCATTGAGAATGCTAAAACACCAATAGCTGAATTAGGAAAAAAAGCGGAGGAGAAATTTTATAGTTGGATGGGTGATAACAAGCAAATTGATGATGTGATATTATTTGGAATAGAAATTTAATTTGAATATGCAGTTCGTTCTTGAATTACAAAAATTGATGGTAAAGAACAATTACCTCATAGCTATTAGAGACAATTTTGAGAATCTTTTAGCTAAGTCAGTATTAAAAATAACTGATACAAAAATCAGTGAAGATGAGGTAGAAATTCAGGTTAAAAACAGAGTTTTTAGTGTCATTGTTGAATGCGTTCAAAACGTGTGTTCTTCAGAGACTAACAATTATGAAGATAGAGATTCTGTCCTTTTGATGAATAGAATAGAGAACGGATTTCAAATAGCAGCAGGAACCAAAGTGAATGAACAAAGAAAAGAGCGATTAAAAAACCTGCTAGACCAATTACAGTCAAAAGAACTGAATGAGATTAAGAAAGATAAGTTAAGCATAATGGGAAACAGAGAAGTTTTAACCAGTGAAATGCAGGATGAGTTAACATTTATGGAAATCTATATCAGATCAAACAGAAATGTGAACTTCTATTTTGAAGATGGTGAAGACGGAACATTTTTAATGCTAAAAATTGATATAACAAATTAGGAAAATGAGTATTTCACTGAATTCTTTTAAGGAAGTGCATTCTATCATGAATGCTGAAAATGCGGTACTAGTTTATACTGGAGATTTTGATCAAGAGATTATTAAATCAATGCTGAAATACACAGAGGATAAACTTGAATCTTCCGGTATTGATGAAATGATAAAAAGAAAAATTTTCAACGTAATGGTGGAAATGTTACAAAACATAACCAAACATCAATACGCAGATTTTGATGCTGAAACTAAACCCATTTTCCTGATAATGGAAGAAGATGAAGATTTCTATTTGATCACAGGAAATCTCTGTAAAAAAGAGACAATTGAAGGCCTGAAATCAAAAATAGATAAGGTGAATAGCATGGATAGTGCTGAAGCACTTAAAGCATATTACAAGGAGGCAAGATTAGCTTCAAGAATTTCTGAAGTAGGAGGAGCAGGCCTTGGATTTATTGATATGGCAAGAAAAACCGGGAATAAATTGGAGTACAATTTTATGGATATCAACTCCGGCACTTATGAATATTTCATTTTAAAAACAATTATAAATAAAAACGCATAGTTATGGAAAGGTTAATTATTGAAGCTACTGAGGATACACCATCAATAGATTTTGATCCGGGTACAAACAACCTGAAGATTAGTGGAAGATCACTTCCAGAAGACGTTACAAAATTCTATCAACCAGTATTGGATTGGTTAGATGAGCTAGAAGCAAGTTCTGGAAATGATTGCACTTTGCATGTTGGTCTTGAGTACTTTAATACTGCATCATCAAAATTGATTTTGGACATTCTTATGAAGTTGGAAGATATCCATATGGATGGAAACAACACAATTAAAGTGATCTGGTCTCATGATGCAAGAGACGTTGACATGCAAGAAGCAGCTGAAGAGTATTCTGAACTGGTTGAAGTTCCGTTTGAAGTTGTCGCAGTTTAAAATAACAAATCAAAACTTAAAAAATGAGTGAAGAAATTCTCAAAGCATTAATGCAATTATTTGCCATCATCTCTAAACAAGAGGACGGTGGTAATAAGAACCATGACGAGTTCGTAAAAGAATTTTTGCTGTCTCAAATATCAATTGATCGTTTTGATACCTATTTTGATCAATACGTAGATTACAAAAATCAGCAGCAAACTACTACTGGCGGTGTAACCTCAGTAAAAGATTCAGTGAGGACTTTGTCAATATGCAAGAGAATTAATAAAACACTTTCTCAAAAACAAAAATCAGTCGTTTTAGTGCGTATTTGTGAGTTCATCTACGTATCCGAAAATGATTCAGGATTGAGGTTAGAAATTGTTGAAACTATTGGTAAAATCTTCAAAATTGACAAGGATGAATTTGCCAGAATCATTGAGTTTTCAGCAGCAAATACCTTAGAAGATATTAAAGGAAATAAGGATATTCAAATCCATTTAGATCCCGCACATCATGCTCAGGTTAATACGGATGAAGTTTTTGTAAAAGAAGGTATTCAGAATATATTATTCTTCTGCTACATTGAATCTGCAAATTTGATTTTATTTAGATTTTGGGGTGAAGAAAGTATTCATTTAAATGGATTACAGGTAAAGCCTATTAAAATCCACATCCTTACTGATGGAGCAACCATAAGAACTAACAAAGGATCAGTTTTCTTTAATGAAGTTTTAAATAATTTCAGAGCCAAGGGTGATATTAAAGAAGTTGTATTTAATGCCAGTATCCCGACCCATACTTGGAAAGGTGGTAAAGTAGCGCTAAAAGATATTGAAGTTATTGAAAGGTCGGGTACTCTTTTTGGTATTATGGGTGGATCCGGAGCTGGAAAAACTACCATGCTAAATATCCTATCGGGTCAATTAAAATCTCCTGAAGCAGATATCAAACTTAATGGTCATGATATCACTACAGAAGAGGCTAGATCAAATATTGGATATATCCCTCAGGATGATCTTTTAATGGAAGAATTGACGGTTTACCAAAACTTGTATTACAATGCAAAACTAATTAATGGTAAATGGAGTGAGGAAGAGATAGAAGAGAGAATAATGAAGGTGCTGTCAGATTTAGGTTTGGCAGAAATAAAGGATATTAAGGTTGGAAATGCACTCAATAAAAAGATCAGTGGAGGGCAAAGAAAGAGGCTAAACATTGCCTTAGAATTGATACGTGAGCCACTTGTCTTGTTCGTTGATGAACCAACTTCAGGATTGTCCTCAAAGGATTCTGAAAATGTGATGGATCTCCTGAAATTATTATCCCATTCAGGTAAAATTATTTTTGTTGTAATCCATCAGCCATCTAGTGAAATTTTCAAACTCTTTGACAAATTAATGATCTTGGATTTGGGAGGATTACCGGTTTACTATGGAAATCCAATTGAATCAGTTATTTATTTCAAAACCCTAACCAACCAAATTAACCAAGAAAAAGGGGAGTGTGAGGTATGCGGAAATGTAAATCCTGAACAAATTTTTGACACGCTTGAAGATAAAGAGGTTGATGAGTTTGGTAACTACACCGAACACAGAAAAATTACACCTATAAAGTGGAATGAGTTTTACAGAGATAAAATTGCAATTGATGAAAGTCCAAAACAATTGAAAGTTGAGTCTCTTGATAAAATTGGTACTCCATCATTGTTGAAACAGTTCAAGGTGTTTTTTACCAGAGATTTTTTATCCAGAATTAGTGATAAACAATATTTATTAATAGCCTTACTTGAGGCACCGGTTTTAGCATTTGTACTGAGTTTTGTCATTAGAAGTGCTTCAGTCAATTCAGAGACTTATGCCTTTGGTTTAAATCAAAATATTCCGGCATATATCTTTATGTTAGTAATAGTTGCACTCTTTGTAGGTTTAACGATTAGTGCGGAAGAAATTTTTAAAGATCAAAAGATTTTAAAGAGAGAGCAGTTTCTGAGGCTATCAAGATTGAGTTATTTAGGATCAAAAACTATCTATCTAATACTTCTTTCTGCTTTACAGTCATTTTTACTGGTTCTTGTAGGAAATTTAGTTTTAGAAATTCATGAAAATTTTCTAGTCTATTGGTTGATTATTTTCTCTGTTTTTGTATTTGGAAACATCACAGGATTAATACTTTCTTCAAGCTTTAAATCAATAGTTACCATCTACATTGTTATTCCGCTTATTATAATTCCCCAAATGATTTTAGGTGGGGCAATGTTCAAGTTTGTTAACCTTAATAAAATTATAGGAGGAGGATATAGAGTTCCTGTTATTTCCAGGTTGATGATATCAAATTGGGCTTATGAAAGCATCATGGTGGCACAGTTCACTGATAATGCTTACCAAAAAGAGTTCTATGAATATGATCAGCTATTGAGTGATTACACGTACAGAACGGCTTATTTATATCCTTATTTGGAAGATTTGTTGAATGAGCAATCGGAAAATGGTGATTCAGAAACTAGTGTTTGTTCTGCTACCGTTTTAAACACTTTAAATTTTGAGATCAAAAGATCAGGAATTGAAGGTGATCAGCAGCTAAATTTCAGTGATAATAGTATTGAACAAGCATATGCTATTGTAGAGTTTTTAACCGATTACTATAAAGACAAATACAATAACATAATTCGACTCAAAGATGAAAAAATCAGGGAGTTACAGCAATCTTATAGTAAGGAGGTATTACTTAATATGAGAAATCAGTCATTCAATAATGATGTGGCAGAGATTACTCAAAATACATTAACTGAAAACAGATACTTTGTTGAAGATGATTTTGTTTATCAAAATTATGATCACGTTTTCATGAGAGATCATTTACATCCTGATTATCCTGGAAAAGGAAATTTCATGTACGAAAATTACAAATCAGTTTTTGGAAAATCGGTAAGCGCATTTTGGTTCAATATGTCAGTAATATGGCTATTTAATATTGGCCTTTTTGTGATGCTTTATTTTAATGTCTTAAAAAAATTAATGTCTTTAATTTAAATTATATGAAAAGAAAAATAAACCTAATTGGTGTAGTATTTACCTCCCTATTAATTGCTTCAATGCAATCATGTGGAGGAGGTGAAGGTGAAAATTCCTTGGAAAAGGAGATGATGGAACCGGACGAAACTTCAAATGAAATTAGCGAAGAAGAAATCTTTAATCTCATAGAAACATTTCCAACTCCAATAGAAATGGCAATGGTCATAAAAAATGCAGATTATGACTTCTCGGCTGATATTCTTTTGCCGGCGGATAGTGTTGAAAGATTTTCAACGAGCTATGAGAAGGCTACTGCTATGGGAGCTTACGGAGCAGATATGGGGTATCTGAATATCTATAACAAAGTACATATTGTACCGGACTACCTTAAAATTACTAGAAGTTTAGCCAAAGACCTTGACCTTGATAGCTTCTTTGATTTTCATACCATGCTAGAAATGGCGGAGAATGTTGACAACATAGATTCTTTGATACAGATGTCAACCGAAAGTTTCAATGATATGGAAGCGCATCTTAGGGAACAAGGTCGTGATGAAATTTCACTTTTAATAGTTTTTGGAACATGGCTAGAAGGTGCATATGTTATTGCAGAAATGGCAGACAGATCTAAGGATCCTGAAATGATGAACAGAGTTGCTGAACAAAAGAACTTTGTCATTGAATTGAACAGGATTTTTAAATCTTCTTCAGATAGCTACTTCCAAGAATTGGCAACAAACATGAAACCTTTGGTGGATTTGTATGAAAATGTTGAAATCGAGGAAATTTTAAAGGAACCTACTATTGAAGAGGTAGATGGATCAGTAATTATCATTGATAATAGTGAAACAATTATTCATGCTGAGGATGGAGTGATTGAAAAAATCATTCAAGGAACCAAAAAAATAAGAAACACCCTGTTAAAATAGTTGAGTTATGAAAAGAAAGATAGGAATAATAGGGACTTTAATGATATCATTTTTTGTATTCACCTCATTACTTCCGGGTCCTGGGAAGTGTACAGGTGACGAAGAATATACAAAAGCAATGAAAGCTATTGGAAATTTTAGATTAATTAAAGATTATAGAGTTTCCCTAAAAAAAGGTGAAAAAATCACTTTAAACATTTCATTAACTGCCGGATTGAAGTATAAATTTTATACAGAAGATAATCCTGAAAATACTTCAAAAATGATAATGACGATTTATATGAAGCCAAATGAACAAATTAAATTGGCTTCAACTCAAAGTAATTCGTCAAAAAAGCATTTCCCGGCAATAGAATTTGAATGTGGAAGATCAGGAACTTATTACTTAGTAATCAATTTTGAAGGTGATGATAAAGGATGTGGTGTAGGTATGTTCACTGTAGCCAAATAATGATCTGAAAAATGGAAAAAGAGATATCTCTATCACAGATTTCAAAGCTCAATGAGGCCGTTTCAAATGCCTATGGATTTGACTTCACCAATTATGCCATGTCTTCTTTTAAAAGGAGAGTTACTAGATATATGGCGGTGGAAAAAATTCCGGGTGTTCATGAACTTATTGAAAAAGTAGTAAGTAATAAACGGTTCTTTGATCACTTTTTAACTGAAATTACAGTTAATACAACTGAAATGTTTAGAGATCCAACTATGTGGATTACCCTCAGAGATGAGGTAATCCCTTCTTTATTATACAAAAAACAGGTTCGTGTTTGGCATGTTGGCTGTTCATCTGGAGAAGAGGTATATTCTTTAGTTATACTTTTAGAAGAGTTAGGAGTAAGATCCAAATTTTCAGTAGTAGCAACAGATATTAATGAAGAAGTTATTGAAGTTGCAAAAAACGGTCTTTATCCCGCAAGAAACCTAGATACTAATCATTCTAATTACTTAAAATCAGGTGGGAATTCAACCTTTTCGAATTATTATAAGACCACCGGTGATGGTTTAAAAGTACAGATGAATAGTGATCTTATTTCTAATGTTAAGTTCTATAAACACAACTTGATAATAGATAAGGATTTTGGAAAATTTGACCTGATTTTATGTAGAAATGTCTTGATTTACTTTGACAAATTCCTCCAGGATAAAGTATTTCAACTTATGTTGAACAGTCTGAATCCTTTGGGCTATTTAATATTGGGTTCCAAGGAATCAATGGTTTGGAGTACTACATATGATAAATACAACACCATAAGCGATAAATCAAAAGTTTTCAGATTGAAAGAGGTGTGAAATGAAAAATCACATTAAGTGTATAGTAATAGGAGGGTCTGCCGGGAGTTTCACGGTTATGATGGAAATTCTACAGAATTTGCCTAAAGATTTTTCATTACCTATTTTGATTTGTATGCACAGAATGAAACATGGAAAGGAAGGGTTTGCAAATGCACTTAATTTAAAGTCAAATTTAAACCTGGTGGAACCGTATGATAAAGAAAAGATCAAAAAAAACAGTGTTTTTTTAGCACCTGCTAACTATCATATGTGTGTAGAGATGGATAAAACTATTTCTCTATCAACAGAAGAAGATTATAATTATTCCAGGCCGGCAATTGATCTGTTATTTAAATCGGCATCATATGTCTATAAAAAGCATTTATTAGGAATTATTTTATCAGGCGCTAATCATGATGGAGCTATAGGATTAAAGTGTGTGAAGGATTGTGGAGGTATGACCATAATTCAAAGTATTAGTGAAAGTCAAGTTCCTACAATGCCAAAGTCTGCTAAGAAAAAAACACAAATTGATTTTGAGTTAAATACAAGGCAAATAACTGAGTTTTTAATTCAAATCCACAAGACAAAGCAAATTCAATTGGTGAGTTAAATAAAAGCAATTATGGAAACATTAAAGAATATTGCAACAGTTGCTGATAAAGAATATTTAAAGTTTGTTCATGAACTTCATAAAGTTCTTTTAAAGAAAGATATAATTCTTGTATACGAAGGAGAAGTAGATCAATCGATCACTAAAGCATTTACAAGTTTAGTTGAAAGACATTTATCAGGAACCGATCAATCTTTTACACTAAAGAAAAGAGTTTATCATGTAATCGTTGAATGTCTGCAGAACATTTGCAAGCACTCTGATAATATGCTTACAGGTGAGTCATTGTCTCCGGGAGAAGGTGTTTTTGTTGTGGCCAGAGATGAAGAAAATTACCTTGTAATTTCAGGTAACGCAGTTTATAAGGATAGAATGGAAGATCTTATTGAACAAATAAACTATATAAATAGTCTTGATTTACCTGAATTAAAAAAATACTACAAGGTCCAGTTAAAGGAGAGCAGATTGTCGCAAAAAGCAGGTGCTGGTTTAGGTCTAATAGATATTGCGAAAAAAACGGAGAGGAAAATTCAGTTCATTGTAGAGCCAGTGAATGATCAAGTTGACTTTTTTATAATGAAACTAACCATTCCTCTCTCAATTGGAGACAATTCATCTAATGATTAAACTATTACTGATATTAATTTTTGTACTATCAATTAGTTTGGTAGTTGTACTGGTAATTCTATTTCAAAAGAACAAGAAAACCAATTCTAAAGAATCAAATTACCAGGAGAATTTGAGTGAACTGAAATCTGCTTATAGTGAAGTAGATGAAAAAGTAACTGATTTTGAATCAAGTGTATTGTATGCCAAAAGAATGGTTGATGCAATTTTTAAAATAGGAGATTTAGTAGAGTTTGATGGCCTGGAGTATTTTCTGATGTATAGACCTAAAGACATTATAAGTGGAGATTTTGTTTGGCATAACTCTACATATGATAGACATTATTTTGTTGTAGCAGATTGCACAGGGCATGGTGTTCCCGGTGCTTTTATGAGTATAGTTTCACATAATTTACTCAATCAGGCGGTAAAGGAATATGGTTATTCAAAACCTTCAGAAATTCTTGAGTTTGTCAATAAGAGACATTATGAACTTTTTAATGAAAACTCAAATTCTAGTATTCAAGATGGGATGGATTTAGCTATCTGTATTATAGATACTGATGCAGAAATTGTTGAGTATTCAGGAGCAATGAGACCTCTCTACTTATTACGAGAAAATGGTGAATTAGAGAGAATAACTGGAGATAAAATGTCAATTGGAGAATCAGGATATCAAAATAAAGAAAAGTTTACTGATCACGTAGTTGATTTCTCATCTGGAGATTCACTTTTCTTGACGTCTGATGGATTTGTAGATCAATTCGGAGGTCCTGACGGAAAAAAATACAAAAGCTCCAGATTTAAAGAATTGCTAATCAGTTTTCAAGGTAAATCTGCCAAAGAACAACATGAACTTCTTGAAAATGAATTTCAAAATTGGATAGGTGATCAAGAACAAATAGATGACGTAACAGTATTAGGCATCAAATGCGTCTACTAAAGGAGATTCAATTTGCTTAGTATTTCCTAGTTCCTTGTAGTTATTGGACTGAATTAATTGTTCTAAAATATTTTCAATAGAATCATCTGAAGATGTTTCAAAGTGAATTTTACGGTCGTTTACCTGTTTGCTTCCACTTTCAATATCAAAATCAACTATAATTTCTCTAACAATAAACTCTTTTTTATTATTACTGTTTGTAGTAACAAACACTTTTTTTATGTGAGTTTCTTTAGTATTTGTTTCATTGTCTTTAACGATAACAGTGCGTACCTTGGTGGTCGAATTTTTATCCATGAACCCTAAATGTTCATACTTGTTATCAATTGATATAGTGGTGAAGCGATCGTCTTTTTTTATTTGAATATTTTTCACCTGTTCTTCAGGTTTTCCAATATCAGTAGAATCATTTGCTAATGCTATTTCCATTCCTGGATGGGGTTCAATAAGTGCATTAGACGTATAGCTTATTATATCTTTCATATTAAGGTTTTAGGCAAATTATGAAAGTTTGATACGGCATTTTTAATGCTCTTTATATTCTTATTCAGGACAGATTGTTTAAAAGCATGAATTTTCCCATAAAAAAAAAGCACTGCCCAACTGGGAAGTGCTTTCTTCGTGACCTCGGCAGGATTCAAACCTGCAACCGCCTGAGCCGTAATCAGGTATTCTATTCAGTTGAACTACGAGGCCAATACTTTATTTTAAATCGATCGTTATCGTTTATTTTTTAATTTGGAGCCAAACCCTTTCAGGTATTCTATTCTCCCGATAGCTATCGGGATGAACTACGAGGCCAATTTGTTGCCACAAAAGTACAACCATTTTTTTATATTCATTAGTAATCTCACTAACGAATTTCATTGATATAAAAAAAATAAAAAAAAATCGCTTGTTTTAAAGCCTTGATTTTACTATATTCTAGATAGTTTTAAAAGGTTTTCATTTTTGATTTGTGACTTAAAATCGAAACCTAGAAAATATTGATTTCGTACTAATCCTTCAAACCAGATTACCCATGGAAACTAAAGTAGTATTCGTTGAAAGACGACGCATTAAAGACGTACGTCTAAAAATTATCCAGTACCTGATTCAGCATGGTGCATTTCCTGATAGTATTCAATTTTCTCCGCAACAAGTGGCTTTTAGATATAGCGAAGAAATTAAGAAAGATGATAGGGGATGGTGTGATGAATTAAATCAGGTTTTTAAAGGTGACATTGACTTTTTGTCTAAGTATTCTGAAAGATTTTAATTGGGCTTTGTAACCTTTTTATTTTCTGCACAGTAAAAGCGAATAACAACAAACCAACACATCATGAAAGTTTTAACATTCGCAGTTGCTATTTGCAGCTCGGTTCTATTGAGCAGTTTTACGCTTAATAATGATCCGGTAAAAGAAAATGATTACACTAACATTGTTTCTTCAAAGTCAGAAGTTAAACACTGTATCCAATTATGTTCTTATTCTTCGTCAGTACCAATCTCGGTGGCAGAGAAGTTGATGAAACTAGGAAACGTTACATCTTTAAAGTCAGAAGAAGGTTCAATTTATGTTACTGCTCCTTATCACAATGAGCAAGAAGCCTTAAATGCATTACCTAAAATGAAGGAATTAGGTTTTGAGCAAGCTGAGGCAGTTGTTCTTGTAGAAGATCAGTTATTGACTTTGGATGATTATCACGCTATTGAGCAGGAGAATAAAAAGTCTAATGCCGATAAAAAATATCGTGTAATCAGAATTTGGAAGTAAAATCACTTTAACTGTCTTTATGAAAACTCCTTTATTAATAGCTTTGCTATGTCTTGGGAGTAGTTGTTTTACCCAAGTGGATACAACAATGATGAAAACACTAAAAATAGGAGATGCAACCGTGCAGATTTTAAAAGAGTACGGCAATGTAAATGATTCTATTCTTTTTATCAATGTTCATGAAGATGAAACTACAAGTATTGAAACGGTATATGAATACGCTAAAATTTCTCCGGTTCATTTTGTCAGATTAAAACACAAAGAGACAAGAAGGATTGATTTTAACCTCAGAAATAAAGCATATTCAATTGATCCTAACAGGATCTTTACAAAAAAAGGTCGCCGTAAAACCTTGAGGGATGGAGGCAAGTTTTCTTTTAAAGCTGCTAAATCTGTAAAAGTGTTTGCTGATAGTTTACTCCTTCATCTAAATGATGTGACAGTTGTTATTGCAATGCATAACAATACGGATGTAAATTATTCAATAAAAAGTTACTTACCTGGTGGAGATGAGGCTAAAAATACAGATCAGGTTTATGTCAACCCTGAAATGGATCCAGATGATTTTATCTATACAACAGAATTGGATTTTTATCTGAAATTAAAGGATAAAAATATCAATGTAATTCTTCAAGATAATAAGCGTTTTGTCAATGATGGTTCATTATCTGTATACTGCGGTGTTAATGGGATTCCGTACATTAATATCGAAGCTCAAAAAGGTCATTTTGAAGAACAATTAGAGCTTATCAAAGCTGTGCTTTCAATTTTGTGATACCATTCGTCGAAATTTTATCGTAGTTTAGGGTATTAATTTACACCTTTGGCAAGTTTGTAATTTATTTAAAATAACCTGCAAACATTACCATTAACAATCAAAACAGTTCTTAACTTTAAGAACTACTTGAAAAAACTATGATGATGTCAAAATCATTCACCGTAACCAGCGGTTTACCAAAATTGATAGCTGCACTATTTGTTTTAGTGCTTACTTCAAACGCTTACTCGCAAATTTTCCTTGAAACTTTTAATGAAGGAACTAATTCTACTCAAGGTACTGATAATATCATGGGAGTTGGATGGACAGCAACCTGTACAGGATCTTTAGATGGGAATGACTACTTCAAAGTAGTAAATGGAAAGCTTGAAAATCAAGATTCAAATGGACCGGCTGTTTGGGAAACCAGTTCAGCCATAGATATTTCAGGTTGTGATAGTATCATTATTTCCTTTGATATTGAAGAGGATGATGACATGGAAGGTTGTGGAACTGGATGCAATGCTGTAGACTGGGTTGCTTTAGAATATAACATTGATGGTGGTGGTTGGCAAACACCTGCTAACTCATCTTTTTGTGCAGGACCTTGTGCAGATTTAAATGTAATTCAATCTGACGACATTGTTGGTGGTTCGACAAATTATTCTACCGGTTGTTTTGAAGGTGGAAATTCAATTTTAATCAGAATCACAACTCAAACTTGGTCAGGAACTGAACACTGGAGACTAGACAATATTACTGTTGATTTCTGCGGAACTGGTGGTGCACCAACTGTTGATGCCGGTGCTGATATTTTAACTTGTAATGGTGCATCTATAACGCTTTCAGCTACAAACCCTAACAATGTGCCTTTGTCATGGTCAAGTGGTGTAACGGATGGGGTTCAATTTACTCCTGGTCCTGGATCCAATTATTATTATGTAACTGCAGGTTCTGGAAGCTGTACGGCTATTGATTCTATTTTGATAACTACTGTTTCGTTGCCTAACTTTTCACTTACGGCTTCACCTTCTTCTTCATGTGCTAACCCGGACGGAATTATAACTATTTCTGGTTTATCACCAGGTTCAGATTATGAATTAACTTATTTAGATCCTAACACAGTTGGTCCTACAACTTATACTGCAAATGGATCAGGGCAAATAGTCTTGATCAATATGGGGCCTGGATTTTACTCTACATGGTTGCTGGATTCAGCTGGATGCTACAATGTTAATACAAACGGTATCACAGTAGATCCACCTATTGTTCCTTCCGTGGATGCTGGAAATAACCAAACTGTTTGTGAAGGTACATCTGTAACGCTTACTGCAGACAATCCTGATAATGGTACCTTAACTTGGACCAATGGAGTGATTGACGGTACACCATTTACCCCTGGACCAGGATCTGTAACATACAATGTAACTACAGAAATATCTGGATGTACTGCAGAAGATAGTGTAATTGTAAATGTGCTGGCAGACCCTAATACAACCGTTGACCCTGCTGGTCCTTACGGAATTGGTGATGGTGTACAAACATTAACTTCTTCACCAGCAGGTGGAACATGGTTTGCCGATTGCGGAGCATGTATTGATGCAAATACAGGTGAATTTGATCCTGCAATTGCGGGAATTGGCTCATATAATGTTTGTTATGTTGCAGGAACGGCTCCTTGTTTAGATACTGCATGTATTACGGTTTATGTGAATGATGGATGTGCGCTTACTGGTACTATTACTAGCAATCCTCCTTCTTGCTATGGATTTTCAGATGGATCAGCTACAATTAATATTTTGTTCGATAATGGTGCTGTAACATTTACTATTGAAGATTCCCTTGGTAATCAGGTGAATATTTCAAATAGTAATACTGCTAATAACTTGTCTCAAGGTTGGTACTATTTTACGGTTGTTGATGAAACTCCTTGTACTTTCATAGATTCAGTTTATTTACAGGCTCCTTTGGAATTAGATGTAGATTTAAATATCATTCCTCCTTCTTGTTATGGAGTGCTAGACGGAATGGCGATAGCCGATACGGTTTATAATTACACTGGATCTTACAATCAAATTTCATATGTGTGGGCACCAAATACCGGAAGTAATGGAATTGGAGAAGATACGTTAAGCAATGCTGGTGGAACAGGTTATACGTTATTGTTGACAGATGAAAATGGTTGTAACGCTACCGTAGATTTTGACTTACCATTCCCGGATTCTTTGTACTTAAGTGAATTTGGGTCAGATCCTGCATATTGTAGAATGTTTGATTATCAATCAGGAAACGGAGTTGTATATGTAGGTGCAGCAGGAGGAGTTCCTGGGTACACATACCAGTGGATGAATTTGGAAGATAGTACAACTACTGCTAATACTACATGGGGAGGTTTAAATCCGGGTACTTACCAAATTACAGTGGTAGATGCTAATGGTTGTGTTTTAGTAGAAACTATCGAGCTTGACTCTTTAAATCCAATAGCAGATTTTGATTTATCATCTTCTCAATTTACAGCAGAGTGGGAGGGAACCGCTCCGGTTGACGTTCATTTTGTAAATCAATCTCAATATTTTGCCAATCCTAATAATCCAAATGCAGATACAACATTCTTCTGGGATTTTGGTTCAGGATGGGTAATTTCGCATGACTGGTTTGAAGAATTTGATACCACTTATAATACTGCAGGTACTTACAATGTTTGTTTGGTGGCTGTAAATAAAAATGGTTGTACAGATACTGCTTGTGTGCCGATTACGATTTTTGATTTACAAGATTTTGAACCGGTTAATATTTTTACTCCTAACAATGACAATACAAATGATTACTTCAGTTTTGAATTTGTATCAACTGCCATTTCTGAATTTACTTGTGTTATTGTAAATAGATGGGGAATAGAGGTTGCGCAACTTAACAGCATCACAGATACATGGGATGGTACTGATAAGAACGGAAGTAAATGTAAAGAGGGAGTTTACTTTTACATTTATTCAGGTACTGCTGATAATGGTGACACATTTAAAGGCCAAGGTACAGTTCAGTTAATCCGCGATTAAAATCAAAGTTTAGATATATCTTTGCCGCTCATTTAATCACTTATGAGTACGCAAAAGAAATCTGCATCAATAATTTTTATCTTCCTTACAGTTCTCATTGATTTGATGGGAGTTGCTATTATAATTCCTGTTATTCCTGAATTAATTGAAGCTCATACGGGAGCTTCTAACAATGTAAATGCTGCATGGGGTATGGCCTTGCTGATAGCATTTGCGGGAGCTCAATTTTTGTTTTCGCCTATCTTGGGAGAGTTGAGTGATAAATATGGAAGAAGACCGGTATTGTTTTTGGCCCTTGGAGGATTAGGAGTAGATTACGTTTTCCAGGCATTTGCTCCAACGCTTACATTGTTGATTGTTGGTAGGATTATTGCTGGGGCATGTGGAGCCAGTCATACTGTTGCTTCAGCATATATTGCAGATATCTCAAAACCAGAGGACAGGGCCAAGAATTTTGGACTTTTAGGAGCTGCATTTGGATTGGGATTTTTCTTAGGGCCTTTTATTGGAGGTATTTTTGGAAAGTATGGTTATGAGGTTCCATTCTTAGTAGCTGCCGGCCTTAGTTTCTTGAATTTACTTTTTGGGATTTTTATTTTGCCTGAATCCTTGCCTAAGGAAAAAAGAAGAAGTATACAGTTTAAGAGGATCATTCCCGGTGTATCATTAGCCTATTTAAGCAATTATAAGTCTTTGGGGTTGATGATTGTTGCTTTTACCTTGGTGCATCTGGGAGGTCAAGTAATGCCTGTTACCTGGACTTTTTATACCAAAGAATTATTTGGATGGGATGAGTTTATGAATGGGGTTAGCTTGTCTGTAGTAGGCTTATTGGTAGGAATGGTGCAAGCATTTTTAGTTGGCTGGGCAGGAAAGAAATTTGGACAAAAAAGAGCCATTTTTATTGGTTTTATGTTGTGGACATCCGGGATGTTTTTATTGGCGTTTTCTATTTCAGAAACAATGTTATTTTTTGCGTTAGTGCCTTATATCTTTGGTGGGATTGCTGGTCCTCCAATTCAAGGTATTATGTCTAATGCTGTTCCGGATAATGAACAAGGAAATTTACAAGGAGCTTTAACCAGTATGATCAGTTTAACAGCCATTATCGGGCCTTTACTTTACGGTAGTGTATTTTACTTGTTTACGGATAAATCTGAAACACATTATTTCCCTGGAGCGGCTTTCGTTGTAGGCGGAATCATATTACTATTTGCTACAATGGCAGTATATCTGGCTTTGAAAAAACCATTGGGCAATGAAGAAGAAATAGTAGATGATTTACTTGTTGATTAAAGCGTTGAATTCACTTTCAGTGTAGAATTTTTCTTCATACTGAATACTCATTTCTGAACTTTCAAATCCGTGACCTTTGAACTCTTCTATTGCAGATTTCGCCGCTTCAACTGATTTAAAATCGTTAGAATAATATACAGTCGTTCCATCAGAGTTTTCAATTGGCAATAATTGCCCGTATGTATCTCTGATCATTAATAAGATCTTATATTCTTCAGTTGGAACATCTCCTTCATAAGTAGCAATTTTAACACGGTACTTAACTTTGGTCATGTCAATTCCATTTACCACAGGGTTGTCTGGATTTCCATTATTTCCGTCTGTACCGTTATTCCCGTCGTTTCCATTGTTCCCATCATTGTTGGTGTTGTTGTTTGCAAATGGATCCTCTTTTTCAACAAATGTGTTTAGATCACTTTGTTCATTGTAATTGTCTGGTAAATCATTAGGGTCAATTCCCAATTGCTGAAGAGTTTTACGTTTACCTCCTTGATATGCTACTAAGAAAGCAGATTTGTATCCTTTACCAATTAATTTTTTACGGTAGGCATTAGCTTCATGATAATTACTGAACTTACCTCCATAATACCTTGTTATTCCATCTTCACCAGTGGCATGTGTAACATCTTCAACCCCAGGGAATGCTTTCTCAGGATCTACTTTGTTTTTAAATGCACCTAATTGAACTCTGAAAACCAATTCATCTTTATTTTCTTCAATAATTGAAGGAGCAACATAATTATTTTCCTCATTCTGTTTTTCAACTTTATCAATTACCTTTTCATCTACGGCAATAAATTTGGTTGTATCACTTCCGTCTCTACCAATTAATTCTACATTAATCCCATCTTTTTCTAATGAATTAGCATGGCTTACAGCATCTTCAATTTTTTCATATTCTCCCAATACATAATAAACAGTATCTCCTCTTAATTCCGTTTTAAATTCTCTAAAACCTAAATATTTATGAAGTTCATTAGCAGAAATGTCTTTATGTTCTTTACCAATAATAACTACATAAGACTTTTCCTTTTTTGGTCTTGGTACGAAATTAAAGCTCGGTATACCTTCTCTACCAAATTGAACTACTAACCTTTCCTCAATAAAGTCGTGCTCATATCCTGTAGAATCGTTGTATTCTCTCCAGTGTTTAGCTATATCTGCTTCAGTAAGAGTAACTCCAAATTCATCTACCCAATTTCCTTCAGGGGTATTAGGTTCATCATCCATATAATCAGGAACACCATCCTCATCACCGTCTAATGGGCATCCTTTTTCATCTACCAATGCTTCAACAGGTGTGCCTGCACATTCATCATAGGCATCAATTACACCGTCATTATCTGAGTCATTTTCTTCAAAATCAGCATAAAATTCTAATCCTGAATCATCTAAAGGATCAAATTTACCTCCATCTTTAGGGAATTGAAGGTCATAGCTTAAAGAAACATAGGTTGTCCAAAATTTATCTTTTTTACTATCTCCATGTCTTTCTTCACCTTGACCTGCAGGGGTAATATTGTCTATTAAGTCTGTGAATGTAGGCTGCCAGGTAGTAGCAATTCTAAAATCCCATCTAGGCGAAAGATGAAACTCTAAACCAGCCGTAAATGGAACTGCAAAGCTTTGTTCCCTATAATCACCTAATCCATCAAGGTTTTGCTCTCTTAGATCTGTTTCATAAGTGTAATCTCTTTGTATTTCAACCGCATTAATTGCATTAGGATCACTTTCAGCAAGATTTCTTATAGAACCATCAGACCAATAGTGATATTGATTACCATTTGCGTCATACATATCTGTTTTTGAAAGAAATTCAAATGATGAAATACCTACACCAACAAAAGGATGAAACAATCCTCTTCTATTTGTAAAAAAGGGATAGAAGTTATAATACAATTGTACTGTTCCCATTCTAATGCGAGACTGAAAGTTTAAATTTTGAGTCAAACTTCTTTCGTTAGCAGTAATTTTACCATAGGATGCAGAGAATTCAAGGTTGAAATATTTGGTCAATGGAGCATTGATATACGCCATTCCATAATATCTATTAACCATTGGAACAAAGCCTTTTTGGTAATTTTGAACTTCTCCGTAATAGGTCATGGTACCAACTCCCAGACCAATTCTTGGTCTAAATACATTGGAAAGAGTATCCATTCCACTTTGGGCAGAAACCGAGTGGGTTGCTGTAAGTAGCAGGAATACAATGAAATATGAGTATATTTTGCGCACTAAAATACTTTTCACTATCTAATATACGGGAAAAACCAGCTAAAGTTGACTAAAATTCGGTAGTTTATTCACAATTATCGACGAATAGCTATGTGTAATTACTGGTTATCAGGAAACTTAAAGGTGTAATTACTCATATCAACTTTGAAAATATCTCTAGCTCCAACGCCTTGATTTTCTTTAGAAGAGAAAGTAGAATACATTCCTGATTTCGTCTTAATATCATAAACAAAGTGAGTTTCGTCAGAAACAGTATTAATAGGATATCCAAGATTAACAGGATCACTCCATTGTCCACTTTTGTTTTCGCAAACAAATACGTCATATCCTCCCATACCATCTAATCCATCAGAAGAAAAGAATAAATACTTTTCATCAGGTGTTACATAAACCGTAGTTTCTTGACCTGCAGTATTAATGGTTGGCCCTAAATTAACAGGCTTACTCCATTCTTTTCCACTTAACTTTGTAACCCAAATATCAGCCCTTCCTTGACCACCTTTGCGCTCACTAATAAAATACATTGTGTTTCCATCAGCAGTTAAGCTTGCAGAAGCATCAAAAACGATAGTGTTAATTGGTTTTCCCATACTTTTAGGAGAATTCCAACCACCTCTGGTATTTTTCTTACAGTAAAAAATATCTGAACTTTTAGTTTTTGGCTTTGGTTTTTCCATTGCCATTGTATTTATCGTCAGATATAAATATTTTCCATCAGGTGAAATATGCGAAACTGCATCAAATCCTTCTGTGTTCATTCTTCTCACAACTTCATCAGAATTTGAAGGTTCTGACCATTCTTTATTTTCTTCATCCCAACGAGAAATGTAGATGTCTTCAAAATATCTTTGATCTGCGTCATTTACTCCACCACCTTTATTGTCAGCTCTTCTTGAAACATAATAAATGGTTTTACCATCAGCATCCAATGTAGGAGCGTAATCATCAAATGCTGAATTGATTCTCATTCCCATGTTAGTGACAGTAACGTTTACAGGATTTGCCATCATTTCTTTTGCTCTTTCACATTGAGCAATGTAAAAATCAATGTCCAACTCCTTAGCACGTAAAGGCTTTACCTTACTTTTTACTTTGTTGTAATTTTCAATTGCTTTATCAAGTTCTGCTGTTCTTTGGTAACACTGACCCAGGATAAAACCACTTTCGTCGTCCACTTCAGGGTCTTTTTCTAATGCCTGCGTTACATATTCAATGGCCTTTTCATAGTTACCCAACACTTTGTGACACTCACCAACCCAATAAATAGCAAGTGGATTATTTTTGTCTTTTACAAGCGCTTCTCTGAATTTTACAAGTGCAACACGGTATGAACCCTCATTGTACAAGCGTTTACCCTCAGAAATAAGATACTGAGCGGTTCCCTTTTCAAAGATATTTGAAGTTGAATCAGGTGGGTTAAAAGAAAATGCTGTTGTACTGATGAACAAGAACATTAAGTAACTGAAAATCTTTTTCATATTCAAAGTTTGATCAAATATAATTAATTTGCGTTATCGGCATTTTCATCAACACCATTTTTATCTTCCTTTTTTACTGAAAATTCATTGGTAGATAAATCTACAATTTCATGCATGGATAAGGTTGAAGATATAATGGTCAAAATAGGAGCAGAAACGGCTAGTATAAATAGAACTACCAAAATTGTGCCCCAAAATATTTGAGATGCATTGTCAATTGAAACAGTAGGAAATTTTCGCCACACATAATCAAAGCTCAAGAAACAGCTAGCATAAATACTACCCAGAGCAAAAGCTAGACCTTTGTGACGGCCTACAAAATGAATTGATTGTCTTATATCTAATCTTCTCCTTTCAAGGATGTAATCAATGTATCCAAATCCGTAAAAATAAAAACCAATGATGATAGGAATAACAAAGGCAATATAGAATCTAACCTGTCCTCCAATTAAAGTTCCAATCCCCAGTAAAATTAGTATAATGGCATATTCCACCAATATCAATCGGGTATTTAAAACAACTGCTCTTTTAATATCTTTTACTATTTGAAAGAAGTTCCATTTGTAAACTTTTCCGGTAATGATTTCTTCAACTTTTTCAGATACATAAGCCAAAACTGGTGCAAGGCACATAATTACCAAATACATTGTGAACTTGGTAAACATGTAGTGCAATTGGTCAAAAAATATAATTCGGATGGTTTTCCAGATTAAACCATTTATGGAGTCAATTGTACTGAGGTTTTGTTGAACATCTGAGCTGATAGAATACTCTACTTGTTCAAAGTAATTTCCAATTAAAAAAATTAAAACAAACAAAGCAATTGGGAAAAGTATGAACCAGTAAAGCCTATGCTGAATCAATAGTTTGATTCCTAGCCAGTAGTTTTTAATACCTAATCCATATAACTTAAAAAAGTTCATTCAATTTATTTGCAGGTAAAAATACAAATGATGTACTAATATAAAACCATGAACGTATTTAATTCATCATGCAAAGTATTTGTTAATTTTATCGGGAATTCGATTTGAAACTAATTTTTACATATCATCCGGCTTGGTTAATACTGGCAACAGTCATAGCATTTGGTTATGCATTTTTTCTTTATCGTAAAGATGAATTGCTGGCAGATGTGAAAAAAAACATTCGCTTAACAATGGCTTTTCTACGATTCGCTAGTGTTTGGTTGATATGTATGTTATTGATTGGAATAATAGTAGAAAACTTTGTCGACAGAAAAGAAAAACCGCTTGTTTTCATTGCTCAGGACAATACAGAATCCATTTTATTGAACAATGATTCGGCCTATTATAAAGGAGAGTATCTTGACCAATTAAAGCAATTTTCAGCAGATTTAGGTGAAGAATTTGAGGTAGTTGAGTACAACTTTTCTGATGTGCTAAATGAAGGTCTAAATGCCGATTACAGTGGAAAGTTAACCGATTTGTCACTTGTTTTTAATCAGATTTTTGATCAGTACACCAACAGAAACATTGGCGCTATTGTTTTGGCAAGTGATGGTATTTATAATTCAGGAGCTAATCCAATTTATGCAATAGCCCGCAAAAGTTTTATTCCTGTATTTACAGTTGGCTTAGGCGATACAAATCAAGTCAAGGATCTTAAGATTGAATCTGTAAAGCACAATGATATTGCGTTTTTAGGAAATCAATTCCCGGTCCAGGTTAATATCGCTCATACTAAATGTAAAGACGAAACAGTAAAAGTTGGTATTTACCAGTCTGATAAATTAATCAGTGAAAAAACAGTAAAACTTTCTAAAGATGAAGAGCAAATTTCATTGGACTATATCTTAAGTGCTGGTAAAATTGGATACCAGAAATACACTGTTAAAACAACTGTATTGGATCGTGAGTTTTCTGAACTTAATAACATATCTAATTTTTATGTGGAAGTAATTGATGGAAGACAACAATTGTTGGTTGCGCATAACGGCCCTCATCCGGACATTTCTGCATTGAGGTATGTAATAGAGAATAATAAAAATTATGAAGTAAATGTCTTGCCGATTGATGAAGTTAAAGAGACAAGCAAATATGATTTAATCATCTTACATAATTATCAACCTACCAACCAAAATATTAATGATGTTATCAACTCAGGAAGTGTTCCATGTTTGTTTATTGTAGGTAACAACTCAAATATTAGGGCACTTGAAACAGCTAAGATTGGATTTTCTGGTAATAAAACAGACGTAGAAGAAGTTGGATTTACACTTAATTCCAATTTCAAAGACATATTACTAAGTCCTGAAACAGTTAGGATGTTAAACAGTGCACCGCCATTGCAAGTGCCATTTGGTAATTTCAATTTTTCTGGAGGAAGCAACGTTTTGGCTTATCAAAAAATTGGAAACATTATTCTGGATAAGCCCTTGATTTATTTTACTCAAAAAAACAATAGTAGAATAGGAGTTATAATGGGTGAAGGAATTTGGCGTTGGAGATTACACGATCAAAGTAGAAATGGTAGTACAACAAATTTCGAAGATTTCATAGGCAAGATTATAACATACCTGGCAGTAAAAGAGAACAAGGATCCTTTCAAGGTTCATCTTAAAAATGAATACTCAGAAAGTGAAAATGTAGTTGTAAAAGCTGAATTATATAACAAGTCATTTGATCTGATAAATGAACCTGAAGTAAAATTTGAATACACTAATGAAGCAGGAAAGACTTTTGAGCCCTATTTTGTTAGAGTTGGGAAACATTACCAATTGGATTTAGGAAAACTTCCTCAAGGAATTTATGAGTGGAAGGCATCCACATCATTTCAAGGAGCTAATTACGAGAAAAAAGGAACTTTCCTAGTGCGTGAAGTTAAAATTGAATCTTTAAACAATCAGGCTGATCATAGGCTATTAATGAATCTTGCTGAAAATTCAGGTGGCGCTTTTTATATTCCTTCTCAATTGGATGAATTATCATCAGATATTCAAAATAGAGATGAATTAGTTACGGTTGTTTATCAAGAAAGATCATTTGATGACCTGATTGACTATAAATGGCTGTTGTTATTAATAGTTGCTTTGCTTTCTGCAGAATGGTTCTTGCGTAAATATAACGGGGCTTATTAAATCACTTTTTCTTTAAACGTTTATACTCTAAAGGAGCAATTCTCTTGGCAAGTTTAGCGTGCACTTCAGGAAAAGCTTCTTTTACAAAAGGTATTTCTTCCCTCAATTTATCGTAATAACTATGGTCAAACATGGTACGATATTGTTCCCGATCCATAAAAGATTTGGCATACATTGCTTGATAACCACCGTTTTCAATCACAAATTTTTCACAGTTTTTAAGGGCTTCATTTCCATCAAAATTTTCTACTGTACCTGTCCCATAAGTACCAATATCTACAAACATTTCATCTAAAGTGCCATCTTCTTTTTTATAAGGGTGAATGAATCCAATTTTGTTATCATGATCATATACGGCCATGGGACAAATCCATAAAGGATATAAATTGAAATTGTCATGAAAATGATTCAATGATGCTTTAAGTTTGCTAATCGGAACCAGCATGTCCTGAGTTACTGAATGTTTTTCTCTTAAATCTCTGGTGGTTTCCGTTTCAAAGTACTTCATCAAAGACATTTGAGGAGGCATGGCCCATCCAAATAAAAATCTGTGCCAGGCCTTGTTGCCAAAAGGAATAACCTGATCCATCATCCAAAATAAGGCACGTGTATGCCTGTGATAGTATTGCCTTAAAGGAATATACTCAACAACCTTTTTATTGTCTGAATGTATTTTTTGTACATGCGTGAAAAACCACGGTTTGTACCATCTGCCAATGGCATTTTTCTTTCCGTCATTACCAACTTTATCGGCTAAATTACCCAACATCATCACTCCCTTGTCCTTAGCATACACAAGCGTTTCTATAAACTGAATCTCATCCGGTTTTCTTGTGGAGGCTTCAAATTCATCAATTATTTGGTCTTGTGAATTTTGAGGATAATATTCTAATCTCACATATTTCTTAGAAGGGATAATCTTTAATTCTACGGCTACTAAAAATCCGAGGGTACCATATGACCAGGGAATAGTTGCGTAAATATCTGCTCTCTCCGTTTTGCTGCATTTTATCAATTCTCCATCTGGAGTTATTAGTTCAAATGATTCACAGATATACTGAAACAATCCGTATTTATGACTTGATGATTCAATCCCAAAACCACTCACCAAACCACCAACTGTAAGTACATCCAATTCAGGTAGTACAGCTAAAGTCCAGCCTCTTTTATTCAAGTATTTTGAAATTTGGCCCATATCCACCTGAGGTTCCACTCTAACAGTTTGTTTTTCTTCATTGATTTCAAGTATATCTCTCATGTTGAGATAAATCTTTCTGTTCGTTTTTTTATACCCCGGAACCAACTCGCTCATGGTGAACCAACCAGATCTTCCTGTTGTTAATTGCTCTTTACTACCGCTTTCTCTCCAGGCTTTTAACTGATCCTGAACATTTTTCACTCTTTTATCATGCAATTTTGGAGCACTGCTGAGCATTAATGTAATCTTGCTCTTGCTTTTCAAATAGAGGTTATACCAAAATGACATAGGTAGTAACACAAGCGTTGCAAAGGTTCCTCTGTATTTGGTAAGAATTATCTCAGTTAGTCCTCTTTTTTTCTTAGGTGTAGCAGTCATGAGATGAATTTATTAAAAGGTGAATTTAGAACCAAACAAATTATTAAGAAGTGTACAATATCAATTTAAAATCAGATAAATATCAGTTATTCCTTATAATCAGTTTTTTGAACTATAATCACTGCTTAAAAATGTAGCATATTTATTAACATCTTATTGAACTTTCCCTTGTATTTCGTACCTTTCCGACCCTAAAACCTACTTACATGACTCTGAAAAAATCTATTTCGGTAATCTTAATCCTTTTAGGTGGATTAAATTATTTGAAAGCTCAAAGTACATATCCGTACCAACAAGACTTTCAATCTGCATATAACAATAATCAATTACTACCTCAAGGTATTTTAGAGGCAGTTGCTTTTGTGCAAACAAGAATAGTTCATCTTGATGGACATGAAGAACCTAGTTGTACAGGAATTCCTAAGACTTATGGAGTAATGGGATTAGTAGCTGACGGACAAGGTTATTTTAATAATACACTAACTGAGGTATCTTCTTTGTCCGGTTATAGTAGTCAGCAAATCATCAATAACCCTGCTGATAATATTGGAGCTTATGCAAAAGCTTTAAACCAAACTTTATTAAATAATGGAGCAGTTGTAAATGATTATAGTGCAATTGCAATTGCTTTAGGTCAATTGTCAGAAATTCCATTTGACTCAAATGCGGTTAACGATTATGCAAGAAGTGCTTTTGTGTATCAAGTATTGGATTTTATGAGAGATGAGGAGAATCAAGCAAAGTTTGGATTTACAGCTCCGGTAATAGATTTGGAAGCAATTTTTGGTAAAGAGAACCTAAAAATCTTATCGAGTAAAAAAGTACTTATTTCATCAACAGAAGTAAAAGACGCTAAAGGAAATCATTATCAATCATCAGGTCAAACCAAATCACAAGATTATGCACCTGCACTTTGGGTAGCAACACCTACTTGTAATTATTCTTCAAGAAATGGTACCGCTATTTCAGCTGTAACAATTCATACAATTCAAGGAACTTATGCCGGAGCAATTAGTTGGGCTCAAAACTGTAATGCCAATGTATCATATCACTATGTGGTGAGATCATCTGATGGGCAAATTACTCAGATGGTTTACGAAACAGATAAAGGATGGCATGTTGGATCAGAAAATCCATACACAATTGGTATTGAGCATGAAGGTTATGTAGATAATCCAGCCTGGTATACACCTTCATTGTATAACGCTTCAGCAAATTTGGTAAAAGACATTACACAATCAGGATACGGAATTAACCCTTTGCGCACTTTTCAAGGTCCTGCAACTGTTGGGTTAAACACTTTAGGAGGATGTACAAAGATTAAAGGGCACCAGCATTATCCAAATCAATCACACACTGATCCGGGAATCAATTGGGATTGGGAGCACTTCTATCAATTAATTAATGATAATCCACCTGTTACTACTTTGAATACTACTTCAGGAGTTTTTTATGATTCAGGAGGATCAACAGGGAATTATTCTGATGATGAAAGAGAGTTGTATTTGATACAACCCGGAAATGTATTGAGTGTTACCATCAATTTTGTTCAATTCAGTTTAGAAAATAACTGGGACTATATGTATGTATATGATGGAACTTCTTTATCAGATCCGCTTTTGGGAGTATATACCGGGACGGCCGTTCCTTCTTCACTAACATCTTCAGGTGATGCTATATTAATTGAATTTAGGTCAGATTGTGCAACACAAGATGCAGGATGGGAAATTTCATGGACATCAGTTCCAGGACCAACTCCGGGAGATGTTGTCGCGCCAACTACTTCTATTAGCACGGTAGGAAACTGGAAAACTACTGATTTTACTGCAACTTTTAGTGATGCTGATAATGTTGGTGGAAGTGGTGTTCATCAAAGATTTTATCAGGTAATTGATTTTGATGGTACTGAATGGAGAGCTAACGCTAATAATGGTTTCTTCTCAGATAATTTTGATGCAACTATTCATGCTGATTGGACTCAACAAGTTGGTACTTGGGGTATCAATTCAATGAAATTACGTCAGTCTGACGAAGCCAATACAAACACAAATATTTGGGCAGGATGTAATCAGGATAATGATGACCAATGGCTTTATCACTTTGGATTAAATATTTCAGGTGCTGGAGGTAATAGAAGGGGAGGATTTCACTTTATGTGTGATGATGCTACTTTAACCAATAGGGGGAATTCTTATTTTATTTGGTTAAGAGTAGATGACGATAAAATTCAGATTTATAAAACAATAAATGATACTTTTTATCTACAAGAAGATATCACTTATACCGTGAATGAAAATCAATGGTATGATATAAAAACGGTATTTGATAAAGCAACAGGTTTGATTAGTCTTTACATAGATGATGCGTTAGAAGCTTCTTGGGTGGATGTAGCGCCTTATACAACTGGTAATAGTGTTTCTTTTAGATCAGGTGATGCAATTATGGATATAGAAAACTTCAAGGTGTATCATAATAGAGGTGTATCTGAAATGGTGACCATTAATACCGGAAATGATATTCAGTACGAAAATCTTGATCCTTTAACCCATGCGGCTAAAGTAAAATCAATCGTGATTGACAGTGCTGCTAACATTTCCGGAATTGCCCAAACATTAGTTAATGTTGATTGGACACCTCCAACTACAATTGCAACAATTAATGATGGTACAGCTGCTGATATCAATACTTTTACTGATAATTCTCAAATATCTGCCAATTGGACTCCTTCAGTGGATCCTAACTCGGATTTAGCAGAGTATTTCTACAGTATTGGAACAAGCCCTTTAGCAGCAGATATTGTCCCATGGACAGGAAACTGGTTTGCAGATACCCTTACCAAAACGGGATTAAGTTTAGTGGAAGGAGATACTTACTATGTATGTGTGTATGCTAAAAATGGGGCTGATTTGTTTTCAGATACTACTTGTTCAGATGGACAAACACTGCAAGCACCTACAAGTGGTCCAACGGCAGGTTTTGTTGTGCCTAACGCATATATATGCTCGTATGAAGCAGTTCAAGTATTTAATTCAAGTACAAATGCACAAACTTACAGCTGGAGTGCTCCTGGTGCAACACCATCTACTTCAACTGATGCTAATCCGGTATTTACATATTCAGCAACCGGTTATTATGACATTACGCTTACTGCAACTAGTACAGGAGGGACAGATACTGATATTCAAACAATCTTTGTAAATATTGATACCGTTCCAGAAGCGGCTTATGCAGCATCAGAGTATATTGTTGATATCAGTAATCCTTTTGTTTCATTTACTAATCAGTCGCTTCATGCAAATGGATATACTTGGAATTTTGGTGATGGTAATTTCTCAAATGATGTTAATCCTTGGCATGAATATGCAGCCATAGGTGATTACTATGTTGAGTTAATTGCAGTAAACGGACTTTGTCCAAACGATACAACTGTGGCACTTGTTCAGGTAGTGGATAATCTATCAGTAGGGGAAGATATGATAGGTGGATTTGCAATTTATCCTAACCCTGTTGCAGAAGAACTGAATATTCAATTAAACAATAGTTGGGAAGATGTAGTAAAAGTTGAATTGATTGATCCTAATGGTAAAATAGTGTTGATACAGACCTATAAAAAGGGAAGTAATGAACCCATTTTGATTGATCAAAAACGAGTTTCGAGCGGAGCTTATTTTATTCGAATTTCAGATAGTGAAAAAGTTGTTTCGCAGAAAATACTCGTCAAAACACACTAGGAATTCGACCAACGGTATTTATTGATCGCATAAAGATCATTAACTTTGTACCCAAGTAATCTACTTCCAAAAAGTAGGTTTCGGGTTTTATAGTTTTTGCATGAAAAAGGGAAGTAATCCATAAGATTGTTTCCTTTTTTCTTTTTAAAGCAGTTCCTTGGCCATTTTTACATTGCATGAAAAGTGTCCTGTATCTCCCAAAGCATGATCTAAATAGTTAAATCCAGAGGCTTTGTATAATTTTTGAGCGTCAATCATGCTATCAAAAGTCTCCAGGTAAACCAATTCGTACCCGGCTTTTTTAGCAAATTCAAGACACTTATCCATTAACATTTTACCTATTCCTCTTCCTCTTGCAGAAGGCAATAGATACATTTTTTGTAATTCACAATAATTTTTGTCCAGATTGGCAATTGGTCCTATACCAGAACCTCCAACAATTTGGCCATTGAGTTCGGCGACATAATAAACAGTTCTCTTATCCAAATACTGATCATATAAATGATTTGTAGCATCATCTGTATACACAGTGCCCTCCATGGCACAATCTAACTCTTCTAAAGTTGATTTTATTATCCTAGCCATTATAGGATTGTCGGCGGGCTCTATTAGTCTGATAACTATTTCCATTTAAAGACGAAATTAAACCATTTGTTTTATTTATTGTTCATTTATCTAAGCTCTGATGAGCATTGAAAATAATCTTGCTATTTTTAACCAAATTCCGAATCAATGAAACATCTATTTTTCACCTCTTTAATGTTATTAGCAACGTTTTCTTTTTCACAAAAAAGTAAAGAAGACGAAAACAAATCAAAGATCAATTCTGGTGCAGTTTCAGGATTAAGTTTAAGAAATATTGGTCCTGCTTTAACTTCAGGGCGTATTGCTGATATTGCAGTTAATCCTAATAACCATGATGAATATTACCTGGCAGTTGCTTCAGGGGGAGTTTGGAAAACTCAAAATCATGGAACAACATATCAACCGATATTTGATGGTGAAGGATCTTACTCTATAGGATGTGTTACTATTGATCCAAATAATGATCAAACTGTATGGGTTGGAACAGGAGAAAACAACAATCAAAGATCTGTGGCATATGGAGACGGTGTTTATAAGTCAGTTGACGGAGGAAAAAGTTGGAAAAACATGGGGTTAAAGAACTCTGAGCATATTTCAAAAATCATAGTCCATCCATATAATTCAGATGTTGTTTATGTTGCTGCTTATGGTCCGCTTTGGTCTGAAGGTGGTGAAAGAGGAATTTATAAAACTACAGATGGAGGAGAAAATTGGGAGCGCATTCATTTTATCTCTGAAAATACAGGTTCTTGTGATTTGGTGATGGATCCTGAAAATCCGGATGTTTTGTATGAAGCTGTTCATCAAAGAAGAAGACACGTTTTCACTTATATAGGTGGAGGAGAAGAAAGTTCATTATATAAAACTACGGATGGAGGTAAAACCTGGAACGAAGTTGTGAATGGTTTACCTAAAGGTAAAATGGGAAGAATTGGATTGGCAATCTCTCCGGCAGACCATGAATATGTATATGCAATAATTGAAGCTGAAGAGGATAAAGGTGGATTTTTTAGATCTACCAATAGTGGATTAAACTGGAGTAAAATGAGTGGATATAATACTTCAGGAAACTATTATCAAGAAATTGTATGTGATCCTTACAACAAAGACAAAGTATTCAGCATGAATACATGGTTGCATCATACAGAGGATGGGGGAAAAACATTTAAAGGAACTGGTGAAGAAGGAAAACACGTTGACAATCATTGCATGTGGATTGATCCTAACAATACTAATCACTGGATAGTAGGATGTGACGGTGGTGTATATGAAACATGGGATCATGCTTCAACATGGCATTACAAAGAAAACTTGCCGATTACACAATTCTACAAAGTAGCTTTAGATAATGATTTGCCATTCTATAATGTATACGGTGGAACCCAAGATAACAACTCACAAGGAGGGCCTTCAAGAACCATAAACAATGCTGGGATTTTAAATTCTGATTGGTTCATTACTAATGGAGGTGATGGATTTGAATCTCAAGTTGATCCTAAAGATCCAAACATTGTATATGCGCAGGCACAGTACGGATGGTTGGTTAGATACGACAAGAAATCGGGTGAGAAAATGGGAATTCAACCAATGCCGGGAAAAGGTGAAGAAGCTTATCGTTGGAATTGGGATGCACCTTTGTTAGTTTCTAATCATGACAATAAAAGATTGTATTTCTCTGCGAATAAAGTATTCAGATCTGATGATAGAGGAAATACCTGGAAAACTATTTCACCAGATTTAACGAGACAGCTAGACAGAAATAAAATGAAGGTGATGGGTGAAATCCAATCTCCGGATGTTGTAATGAAATCCAAATCAACAACCATTTTTGGGAATATTGTAGCTTTTGATGAATCTCCTAAAAATGAAAATTTATTGTATGTAGGAACAGATGACGGTTTAATTCAAGTGACTACAGATGGAGGAGCAACATGGAATAAAAAAGACAACTTTCCTGGTATTCCTAGTATGACTTATGTGAATATGTTAGTTACTTCACAGCATGATGAAAATACAGTTTATGCTGCTTTTAATAATCACAAGCGTGGAGATTTTAAACCGTATATTTTAAAGAGTACAGATAAAGGAAACAGCTGGAAATCAATTTCAGGAGATTTACCGGAAAGAGGTTCTGTATACGCAATTGCAGAAGACCATGTAAATCCGAACTTATTATTTGCAGGTACAGAATTTGGTCTTTATTTCTCAATTAATGGAGGTCAAAATTGGGTTGAATTATCAAGTGGATTACCTACAATTGCTGTGAGAGATATAGCGATTCAAAGAAGAGAAAACGATTTGGTTTTAGCTTCATTTGGTAGAGGATTTTATGTGCTAGATGATTACTCGCCTTTAAGAGAGATAACTGAATCCATGATGGATCAGGATGCTAAGATATTTCCTATCAAAACTGCATTGCAATACATTGAAACCAATCCACTAGGTAATAGAGGTACCGGATCTCAAGGAGCACAGTATTATGCGGCGGAAAATCCGGAATTCGGTGCGGTGTTCACTTACTATGTAAAAGAAAAACCTAAATCTCCTAAATCAATTCGTCAGGAGAAAGAAAAAGAAGCTAAGGAGGCTGATAATGATATAGATTATCCAACTTATGAGCAATTCAAAGCAGAAGATTCATATGAAGATCCGTATTTACTTTTTGTTGTTAAGGATGCCAATGGTAAAGAGGTTAGAAAGATTAAAAGTGGTTATCAAACAGGTGTAAATCGCATTACTTGGAACTTAAGATATCCAACAACAAGTCCTGTTCAATTGAAAACTAATCCTCCGGGAAGATACAGTAATGCAGATGAAGGACCATTTGTATTACCTGGAAAGTATACAGTTGAATTGTATGAATCAGTAAATGGACAGTTTGCTAAACTTACTGAACCAACAACATTTGAGGTTAAAGCTTTAGAGAATTCAGCATTGGCAAGACAAACAGATAAAAACATTGCGTTTAAAATGGAAGTGGCAGAGTTGAGAAGACAGATGAGAGGTTCAAATGAGTTAGTGGATGAGTTTGCTAAAAGATTGAAGTTTATTAAAGCTGCTATTCAACAATATCCGGGAGCTGATCTAAGTTGGATGGATGAGGTGAAAAAATTGGAGCAACTTCAAGATGATATTCAAATTGCTATGTGGGGAGATTATCACAAGAGTAGAAGAGAGGAAGAAGCAATTCCTGGAGCAGCTGAGCGAATTGAAACAGTTGTGTATCAATGTTGGTTTTCTACCTCAGATCCTACATCAACTCAAAAAGAACAATATGAAGTTGGTAAAGAAGAATATGAATCAATAAAGGCTGATATTGAGAAATACAAAACAGGAATTTTGTCTTTGGAAGAGAAGTTAAATAGCAAAGGAATTCCTTATACACCTGCTAGAAACAACTTTAAAGAAGAGTAACTAATATCCGGATTCACTTAGAATAGTTATACTGTTTGGACCTTCATTAAAAAGGAGGTCCAGTATGCTGAGGTTGTTTAAAAATCCGTGCCTTTCTTCAAACGGTTGTATATAATGATAGGTCCTAAAACCAGTATCTAGTTTAGGATGTAAGAGGGCTCTTAAATCCTTATTTTGGTCTAATGGAATTGGAGATGTGTTTAAAGTTAGATTTACTGTTAAACCTATCTTATTAATCAGCCACTCGTTTAAACGGTAGTTTAGTTCATACAAAAGCTTTTGATCACTCATCATTATTTCTGTCAACTGATCAATGTAGTATTCGTAGTAAGGCGATCTTGCATAGGCTGCTTCAATGGCTTTAAGATGATCCTTGCGCCAGTTTTCGGTATAACTGATCTCAACCTCATTCATTAATGTTTGCTTGCCATTTGGTCTGATAACCGGAATTGTTAAAGATTGAATTCCATTAGCACTTCCTATCACCATTCTGGTTCTATAAGTTTGCTTCTGGTAAGGTTCAGCAATATCTATAATTGCGTTAGTTGTCTTTAATAAATGATAGAAATACTCAATGTTTCCAAAATAGAAGCTTGGTAATATCAAAGAATTAGTCATTAAATTCCGACTTACTCAATTTTGTTGAACATTCTACTCCAACGCATTCCTCCACCAAACATTCCCTTTTCCTGATCAACTGATAACCAAGTAAAGGCGGCATGTCCAACAATGTGATCAACTGGAACAAATCCCCAGAATCTTGAATCTAATGAACCATTTCTGTTATCTCCCATCATCCAGTAATAATCCATTTCAATGGTATATTGCTCGGTTTTTTCACCGTCGATATAGATGCCGTCTGCTTTTTCCTCTAGCTCATGCCCTTCATAAGCATGAATAATTCTGCGGTAAAGAGGAATGGATTTTTTGGTTAGTGAAACTATATCTCCTTTTTTAGGAATTCGTAATGGTCCAAAATTATCTTCCGTCCAATCATACTGTGGATCGCTAGGGAAAACAGGATAGTATTGATCAGAGTTTATTTCTTCTAACATCCAAGTGTAATATCCTTTTGGCTTTGAATAATTGAGTAGTTCTGGGAATCCTCCTTTGACTTTATTATATTGTTTTTTTGTCATTGGTATTGCTATCCAATGAACCCTATTTGAATCTCCCTTTATAAGTGTTGCATTTAGTTCCCTTTCACCAGCATCAAAAGTTTTCTTGAAATATATCTCTTGCGGTTCACTCCAGCTGCGAGGATAAGGATAGTTAGTTAAAGTATAATTGTATTGCATATTTTCAGCTTGAAAAGCCAATTTTCCATTTACATACAATTCTTTATCTATGATTTCAATTTCATCTCCAGGTGTTGCTACACACCTTTTGATATAGTTTTCTTTTTTATCTACAGGTCTTGAAAGTAAACCATTGAACTCTGTCTTTCCAATTTCTGTGTCGTAATGAGCAATATCATTATATATAACTCCTTCATTTTCAAACTGATCTCTAGCCTTTGCTATATAGTAGTTGTAGTGATCTTCAAAATATTCAAGACTTTTTCCTTCTTGAAAACGACAAATGTAATAGGCTTCATCTCTTAAGATGGCATGGTAGTTATGACCTATAAGTCCATATGGCATTCTAGGATCGTTGATAGCTGTATCTCCTGCAGGGAAGTTAAATACTACAACATCATTTCTATCAACTGATCTAAAGCCAGGAAGTCTTGTATATGGAATTGTTTGAATGGTTGAATACGTTTGCATGTGTAAAAACGGATCCATGTTGTGAAATATCGGAAATGAAAAAGGTGTCATTGGAACTCTAGGCCCGTATGTCAACTTATCTACAAATAATTGGTCACCTACTAAAAGTGTTTTTTCCATTGAACCGGTTGGGATTTTATAAGGTTCAAAAACGTAGGTTCTAATTACAGAAGCTGCAACTAGAGCAAAAATGATTGCATCTCCCCATTCTTTAATGATTGATTTTTTTCCGGCTTTTCTTTTGAACCCGGCAAGTTGAAAAGGCAAAGCAATAACATGACCTACAATTGGTAGTGCAAAAAACAAAGCTACATGATCACTAGGCATTCTGTCACTTACCTGTTTAGCAACATCCCAATTTGTAGGTTGTGCTATCTGATACTTTTCAGTTTTATTAGCAATATTGATAAAAACAGGGAAAGGAAAAAGAATTCCTAAAATTGTTTCCTTAACACCAAACTCACCAAATTTTCTGATGTAAGTGATGTTTAAACTCGCCCACATATAAAACTGAACATATGGGAAAATCAAAAAGATAACCCAGTATTTTGGATGCTTGGTTGCTTTTAAAATCTGGTAATAATTGAAAAAAGGAATAAATGCAGTACTTGGTTTTAAACCCAAATCAGCAAACCTTTTGTGCCACATTCCAATGACCGGCGTTAAAAAAATGATTAAGTATCCGATCAATAATCCTAAGTATCCCATATTAAAAATTTAATACATCTTTCATTGTGTAAACTCCCTGTTTCCCTTTTAACCATTCTGCGGCTAAAATACTTCCTAATCCAAAACCTTCTCTATTATGAGCGGTATGAATCAGTTCTATTTTATCAATTGATGATTCATAAATCACCTCATGAGTGCCCGGAACGTTGGGTAAACGTTGTGATTCAATTGAAAGTGTTTTCTTATCTGTAATTTCAGTTTTTTTAACATTCTCCCAGCCGTCAAACTGTTGGTGTTGCTCAATTATTCCTTCAGCAATTGTAATTCCTGTTCCACTAGGTGCATCTAATTTTTCAGTGTGATGAATTTCTACTACTGAAGTTTCATAGTCCGGAAAATTAGACATGATTGCTGCCAATTTTTTGTTGATTTCAAAAAAGATATTGACACCCAAACTGAAATTAGTAGCATGCAACATGGCACCACTATTAGTATTGCAATATGAAGTTAAATCTTCTAATTTATCATACCATCCTGTGGTTCCAATTACAATTGGAAGATTATTATTTATGCAAAAACGGATATTTTCTTCAGCAAACTCTGGTTTGGAAAATTCAATCACAACATCTGTGTCTGATAAATCAAAACGCTCTTTAGGGTTAGAACTATCTACACGAGCAGTAATCTCATGTCCTCTGTTTTGGGCAATTTTTTCAATTACCTTTCCCATTTTGCCGTATCCAAATAGTGCTATTCGCATATAATCTTTTTAACAAACTTCTAGAGCTGTTCAATTGAGCTTTAAGAGGCATCAAAAATAAACAATATTTAAGAGTAAGCTTTCGATTGAGAATTTTATACCTTTATCCCCTATTTAGTAAGCGAATGAAGAACCTATACTTTTACTGTTTTACCGTATTATTTATCTTTTCATGTTCATCTGAAGATCAAGATAATTTGAAAGAAGATTCATCAGAAAATTTTAATCAGTCTCTGGAAGACCTTCAAGAAGAAATTGTTGGACCGGTCTGGGCAGTGCAATCAGATTCCAATTATTTTGAGATTGATATTCCTACTCAAATGGAGTATATGGATCATTTAAACCCAGAGGCGAATTTGGAATATGGATTTACTGAAAGAATTGATGGAGAGGTAAAAGAGAATTACATAATAGTAATGGTTGAGCCTTTTCCTGAAGGGCAAGTAAAGAAAGAAGAGATAAAGCTCAAAGAATTTGCAGAGGCGTATATTGATAGTTTGATGATAGGAAAGGATTCATATGAAATTCTGAATGAACCGGTAGAAGAATCAATAAACGGAATGAAAGCTTATAATTTTGAGTTATCTGCTACAATGTTAGTAAAAGAAAATACCAAAGTTGATATCTATTATCGATTGGGAGTGTTTTTAGGTGAAAAAGCCTTGTATCAGGTGTTGTCATGGACCTTAATGAGTCAAAAAGACAATTTTAATGGTGACATGAAACGCATGATTTACTCTTTCAAAGAGATTTAATTTATAAACCCTTAAAGACTGAGTCAGTTTTTATATAAATAAGATGTTATGTCAGATGATAAAAAGATAATTTTCTCAATGGTGGGAGTTTCTAAAACTACACCTCAAGGAAAACCAATTATAAAAGACATTTACCTGTCTTTCTTTTATGGAGCCAAGATTGGTATTATTGGTATGAACGGTTCCGGTAAGTCAACCGTTTTAAAAATCATTGCAGGTCTTGATCAAGCGTATCAGGGTGATGTTGTGTTTTCTAAAGAGTATTCAATTGGATACTTGGCGCAAGAACCGGAGTTAGACGCAGGTAAAACTGTAAAGGAAATTGTTCAGGAAGGAGTACAAGCCACTGTTGATCTATTAAAAGAATATGAAGAGATCAATAACAGCTTTATGGATGAGGAGATTATGAATGATCCCGATAAAATGGAGAAACTCATTCAAAGACAAGGAGAGGTGCAGGATAAAATTGATCAATTAGATGCGTGGGATTTAGACAGCAAGCTTGAAAGAGCAATGGATGCATTGAGATGTCCACCTGAAGATCAGAAAGTAGAAACATTATCAGGAGGAGAAAAAAGAAGAGTTGCTTTGTGCAGACTTTTACTTCAAAACCCTGATATTTTATTGTTGGATGAGCCAACTAACCACTTGGATGCGGAATCTGTATTGTGGTTAGAGCAATATTTACAACACTATCCTGGTACAGTAATCGCAATTACGCACGACCGTTATTTCTTAGATAATGTTGCAGGTTGGATTTTGGAATTAGACAGAGGTGAAGGTATTCCTTGGAAAGGAAACTATTCTTCTTGGTTAGAACAAAAAACTAAGAGAATGGAACAAGAGGAGAAACAAGCGAGCAAACGTAAAAAAATGTTAGATCGCGAGTTGGAGTGGGTAAGAATGAATCCTAAAGGAAGACATGCAAAAAACAAGGCCAGATTAAGTAACTACGACAAGTTAATGGCTGAAGAAGGAAAGTCTAAAGAAGATACATTGGAACTTCCAATTCCTAATGGACCAAGATTAGGAACCAATGTAATAGATGCCGAGCATGTAGCTAAAGCTTTTGATCATAAACTATTATATGATGATTTGAATTTTTCATTGCCTCCAAATGGAATTGTTGGGATAATAGGACCAAATGGTGCCGGTAAAACTACCATCTTCAAAATGATCATGGGAGAGATTCAACCCGATAAGGGAGAATTCAAGGTTGGAGAAACTGTAGAGATAGGATATGTAGATCAAGATCATAAAGAAATGGATCCTGAAAAAACAATTTTTGAAGTTGTAACAGGAGGAACTGAATTTATTGAAATTGGAAATCAAAAAATAAATTCAAGAGCTTATTTAAGTCGTTTCAACTTTAACGGATCTGATCAAAATAAGAAAGTGGGAGTATTGTCAGGAGGAGAAAGAAATAGATTACACCTGGCAATGACCTTAAAAACAGAGGCAAATGTATTGTTATTGGATGAGCCAACCAATGATTTGGACGTAAATACAATTCGTGCTTTAGAGGAAGGAATCAACAATTTTGCAGGATGTGCAGTTATTATTTCGCATGACCGTTGGTTTTTAGACCGTATTTGTACGCATATTTTAGCCTTTGAAAATGACTCACAAGTATATTGGTTTGAAGGAGCTTTTTCTGAATATGAAGAAAATAGAAAGAAAAGACTCGGAGATGAAGGTCCTAAAAGGGTTAGATTTAAGAAGCTAATCGTAGACTGATTCTAAATTAACCAAGAAGTTAGTTGAACATACCCAACCTTTTCCGCGTGTATTCCGTTCAACAGTTTGATTATTAACCAAGCTAGGAGGAAAACTAGAATAAAAAATGTTTGTAGGATTTCCAAATAGCACTATATTTGACCAAAAATTAATTTAAACTAGTTATGAAAAGAAAAATTTTTTCAGCTTTGGCGATTGCCGCAATTGCGTTCACGTCATGTAAAAAAGATGATTTAGACACTACTGAATTAGGTGAAGCCACTATCGAAGGTAACATCTGGGCAGACTTGGATCAATCAGCAATGGGTGTTGAAGGTGTTTCAGGAATGCAAGTAAAAATCGAAGTAAACACTCAAAACTGGGATCAACAACCAGTAGGTGGATACAACTACGACAAAAAAGTTTACACTGCAACTACTGATGCAAATGGTGATTACTCTTTCACTTTACCTGCAACTGATGATGGTTACAACGTAACTTTAGAGTTCGAAGACCTTTACACTACAAGAACTTTAGTTGATGGAACTACTGAAACTGTTCGTGTAACAAGAGGTAACATCACTAAATTTATTTACTCTGGTGCTGCAATCACTACTGTAGATGAAGGTACAATCAACCAATGGAACACTACAACTTACGGTTCTGCAACTGTAAAAGGTACTGTTTACATTCAACCAGATTATGCTTTCTGGAATTTACAAGATAACCCAGTTCCTTTCACGAATGCAGTAGCTTCTACTTATGGATTGCCTACAGTTCAAATTTTGTGGAAATATGACACTAATGATGAGCCATATAACATTACTGACCAAGTAGTAAGATATGTTGATTTTGACATGAATACTGGACAGTACACATTAACTATTCCTACTGAAGCTCCAGATATGAATGATGTTTATATCAACTGGGGAATTAATGATTTCGAAGGAAATGGTTTAATTAACAATAATGCTGGTACTGCAGATTCAACTGTTGCTGGATATTATGACAACTCACAAATCTGGTCAAACGGAGATTGGTTGTGGGATGGTTACATCTTAAACCAAGATTTCACAATGTATTTCAATCAATACTAATCGTTTGAAATAATTTACGATTAACGCTAATTATTAACTAATAAACGATTAATAGAATGAAGAAATTATTAAGCATTGCTTGTGCACTTGTTATAGGTGTTGCTGCTAATGCACAAAACGAGCAAATTCAAAATAGAAAAGGTGTTGACATCATGCCGGTAAGCGGAGAATTCTCTGTAGGAATCGGTGTAGGTGTGAACTCTGTAACAGGATGGATCGGAAGTATGTTCGGATACACTGGTTACAATAGTTTCAACCAAACTTACGTAAACAATCCATTGTTTGGATCTACAGTAAGTATCTGGGGGAAATACATGGTATCTGATAACAATGCTTTGAGAGCATCTATCTCAAACTTTGGTCAAGATAACACTACTTTGTACAAAGTGTATGATGACAGATCAAATGATCCTGATTCTACAGTTGTTGACAAAATCAGAAATAACTTCTCAACTACTTATGTTTCTGCTGGATGGGAATTCAGAAGAGGTAAAACTAGATTAAGAGGTATTTATGGTGGAGACGCTGTATTATCTTGGGCTAACTCTCACACTCATTACACTTATGGTAATGACTTGGGTGCTTCAAATTTAACACCAACTCAAAATGGTTTCGCTCCTGCTTGGAACGCTAACTGGGGTAGAATGACTCAAAATAGAGGTGGTGCTACTTTCGGAGTAGGTGTTAGAGGATTTGTTGGAGTTGAGTACTTTATCGCTCCTAAAATCTGTATCGGAACTGAATTCGGATGGTCTGCAATGATGGAGATCGAAGGAAAAGGTAAAGTGGATTACGAAAGATATGATCCATTTATCGATACTGATGGAGATGGTAACCCTGATGGAGCTATCAGAACTCATTCTGAAACTACATTAGGTGGAAGATACTTCTCTACTGGATTAGATAACTTCAACACTCAATTGTATTTCAACTTCTACTTCTAATAAGTAAGAAGACACAATACTTAAAAAGCCCTGATCACTCGTGATCGGGGCTTTTTGTTTTAATTATGACCATTAATTATACAACTTGTCTATAAAGCATTAAATTTGCCTCAAAATTTATCTAAATGAAGTACTACAATAACGTTCTTGAAACTATAGGAAACACGCCGTTAATTAAGATTAATAAATTGGCTAAAGACTTCCCTGCATTGTTGTTAGCTAAAGTAGAAACAACTAATCCTGGAAACTCTGTAAAAGATAGAATGGCACTTAAAATGATTGAAGATGCCGAAGCTCAAGGTAAAATTAAACCGGGCGGAACAGTTATTGAAGGAACTTCAGGGAATACAGGAATGGGATTAGCACTAGCTTGTATCGCAAAAGGATACAAATTAGTATGCGTTTTGAGCGATAAACAATCCAAAGAGAAGATGGATATCCTTAGGGCTGTTGGAGCAGAGGTTGTAGTTTGCCCTACAAACGTAGAACCGGATGATCCAAGATCTTATTATTCTGTATCTAAAAGATTGGCAGAAGAAACACCAAATAGTTGGTATGTAAATCAATATGATAATCCGTCAAATGCTATAGCTCATTATGAGCAAACAGGACCTGAAATTTGGGAACAAACTGGTGGAGAAATTACTCACTTTGTTGTTGGAGTAGGAACAGGAGGAACCATTTCTGGAGTTGGTAAATACTTAAAGGAAAAAAATCCGGGAGTGGAAATTTTAGGAATTGACACATATGGTTCGGTATTTAAAAAGTACCACGAAACAGGTGTGTTTGATGAAAATGAAATCTATCCTTATATCACTGAAGGTATTGGAGAAGATATATTACCTAAAAATGTAGACTTTTCTGTTATTGATCACTTTGAAAAAGTAACAGATAAAGATGCTGCAGTTTATACTAGAAGATTAGCAAGAGAAGAAGGGATTTTTGTTGGTAATTCAGCAGGAGCTGCTATAGCAGGTGTGTTGCAAATGAAAGATCGCTTCAAAGAAGGTGATGTTGTTGTTGTATTATTCCATGATCATGGAAGTAGATATGTTGGAAAAATGTTCAATGATGATTGGATGAGAGACAGAGGATTCCTGGATGAAGGATTTAAAAATGCTGAAGAATTAGTTAAATCTCATGGGGAAAGAGATTTGATTACTTGTGGATGTGAAGAGTTGGTATCTCATGCTGTAGCTAAAATGAAATCTAACAACATCTCTCAAATTCCTATTACTAAAGACGGGAAGTTTGCAGGATTTGTGGATGAAACAAAATTGTATCAGCAAATAATTGATGAATCTATTACCATGGATACTGCATTAAGTGCTGTAATGGAGGAACCGCTTCCAATTGTATCATCATCTGCTAAAATTGAAGAAGTGTCTGCTAAAGTGAGTAGAAACGTTCCGGCAGTATTGGTTGATTTGGGTAATAATAAGTATCACATCATTACCAGACATGATTTGATCAATGCTATCCAGTGAGATTAGCATAGTAGATCAATTAGGACAAGAGATTCGGTTGTCTCAACCGGCTCAGAGAATAGTATCATTGGTTCCATCCCAAACTGAATTGCTTTTTCATTTGCAAATGGAAGACAAGGTGGTTGGTATCACTAAGTTTTGTATTCATCCGTCAGAATGGTTTCATTCAAAAAATAGAGTGGGTGGTACTAAAAATGTGGATATCCAAAAAGTCAAAGATCTTCGTCCGGATTTAATCATTGCTAATAAAGAAGAAAACACCAAAGAAGATATTGAGTCATTATCTAAAGTTGCACCTGTTTATGTAAGTGATGTTATCAGTATCAATGACGCCCTTGAGATGATTCAACACCTGAGTGTGCTGTGTGGTAAAGAACAGATAGGAGTAGATTTAATAGATGATATTTCAGAAGATTTTAGTTCTTTTCCAAAGTATCAAGGGAAGGTAATTTATTTTATATGGAATGACCCTTATATGGTATGTGGCTCAACTAACTTCATCAACTCAATAATTGAAAAGTTAGGTTTTGAAAATCTTATCAAATCTGAGCGTTATATCAATATCTCACTGAATGAGATAAAGGCATTACATCCGGATTATATATTTTTAAGTACGGAGCCTTTTCCTTTCAAAGAAGAGCATGCGTCAATCTTGGCAAAAGAGACAGGAGCAGAAGTTACAATTGTAGATGGAGAAATGTTTTCCTGGTACGGATCAAGAATGTTAAAAATGAAAAGCTACTTTAAGCAATTACTCGCTTGAAGTCATATCGCTCATAATTTCAATAGCATCTGTTATAAACATTAAACCTTCTTTGGCAAATATCAAACACTCAATCATGCTTTGACCATCTCTATTGGTCATCTGAACTAATCCGTCAGCTTTAATCATATTGCCTTCTTCTTTTAACAGTTGAAATCTAACTTCATCAACATTGGTTAGAACTTGCATGTCTTCCTTTAATCCTTCAACAACACTTAATCCTGCAAACATGATCAAATCGGGTGGAGGGTTGGTAGAGTCAGCCTCAAATGTCGTGTTATCTATAAATGGTTTTACTTTGATTTGTAAGTCAAAATATGCTTCACTGTTCTTATTCTCTTTAAAGTTGATGTCATGCTCATATAAGTTAAAGTGACTTTTATCCAATGAATATTTAAAATGCGTTCCTTGAGACGTAGTGAACAGATTATTCGCAGTATCCAAAGTAATTTGACCATTAGTCACCATAGTGTCTAAGAAAGCCTGCCATTCATTTTGATCTTGAAATTCAAATTGTAATTGCATTTCAGGATGCGATTTAAAAGGGATGTCTAATCCTTCACTGAAATCAACCATATACAAGTTTACACCATCATAATCTAAAGACATTTGATTGTATGAAGGAACTCCCTCAATTTTTTCATTGCTGAACCAATAAATGCTGCTGAGAATATTCAATGAAGATCGCAATGAAAAAGCTACGTTTTCATCTAGCTGATTCGCAATAAATGGAGCGTTTTCAAACTCTGAAATCGGTGTAAATTCTCCCGAAATATCAATGTGATTTTGGTGAAAATCAAAGCTAATATGTCCATCTATTATTGAGTTTTCATTTTCACTTCCTGGAGGAATGAAATAACAATTGATTTCATTTTCAGGTTTGAAGTATTTTCTTAAGTCTACTCTTGCAGTAAAAGGCTTGATGTCTTTATTCGCAATTTTATTCAATCTATCATTTAAGTTTTCTTGATTATCCGAACTTGAAAGTTGAATGATTGCATACTCATCACCAAAAGCAATATTTGATTTGTTTAGGTTAGAATTTACATATGCAGTAAAATCATCTTTATCAGTATACTTGATAACAGCCATCCAAACGTGTTCATTGGCCCACTGCTCTCTAAAAAGTACAATTCTTGATAAATAATCTATCCCCGTTTTAGTTTCAACTTCTTCTAATTCAATTTTATCCAAGACGTATTCTTCATGAAAAATCCTTTGATAAATTATTTCAGAAATAAAATTGACATTATTGACTTCAATAACAATATCACTTTCTTGAGGGATATAATCGTAAATTCCTGTGTCAGGTTCAGTAATAAAACTTCTACCAACAATCCACACTGTTGGGAATACTGCCAATAAAACAAGAATAGATGCGTATTTTTTAACCACTTTCATGAAGTTGATAAATTTAAACATTCTGTCGGATTGAATGTTCTTATTTGTAAGTTTTTGAGAGAAAATTAATTTAGATTTATTAACATATTATTCGAAATGAAATGAGTGCTAAAACGACCAACTATAAAAATTGTGTCATGGTACTAAAGATATTTCCGGTAATTTCCTTGATATTTATTGGGCTGAGTTTTAGCGCATGTGGTCAAAGTAAGGAAAATACCTCCGAATCAACTGCTAACAACTTAAATAAGAATGTAATGAAAGATTCTAGTTCTTGGAATAAATTAACCTCAGAAGAAGAGCGTGTTATTGTAAATAAGGGCACTGAGATGATATGGAAAGGTGAGTACATCAATAATCATGATGATGGAACCTATTTATGCAAGCGTTGCAACGCAGCCTTGTTTAAATCTTCAGACAAGTTTGATTCAGGAAGTGGATGGCCAGCATTTGATGATGCTATTGAAGGTGCCGTAAAAGAAATTCCTGATGCGGATGGATACAGAACTGAAATTGTATGCGCCAACTGTAATGGACATTTGGGTCATGTATTTAAAGGTGAACACATGACATCAAAAAATACAAGACATTGTGTAAATTCGATCTCATTAAATTTTGTTGCAGAAAAAGATATGACTGAAAATGTAAAAACTGACACCGCAATTTTCGCTTCTGGTTGCTTTTGGGGAACAGAGTATTTCATGGAAAAAGCTGAAGGTGTTATTTCAACTCAAGTTGGATACATTGGTGGACATGTAGATAATCCAACCTACAAACAAGTTTGTTCAGATACTACAGGTCATGCTGAAGCCGTAAGAGTTGTTTTTGATCCTTCAAAAACAGATTATGAAACACTGGCTAAGCTATTTTTTGAAACACATGATCCGTCTCAAGTTGATCGTCAAGGTCCGGATATTGGTAAACAGTACAGGTCTGAAATCTTTTATTTGAATGACGAGCAAAAGGCCATTGCTGAAAAGTTAAAAGCTGAATTAATTTCAAAAGGCACCTCAGTAGCTACTAATATTACTAAGGCCACAACTTTTTGGGAAGGAGAGGATTACCATGAGCATTACTATGCAAAGAATGGATCTACTCCATATTGTCACGGCTATACCAAACGATTTTAAGTAATTTAGCATCCTCAAAATTGATCAATATTTATGAAGGTTATTTTATCCCCGGCAAAATCAATGAATGAAGAAGTGAGTTGTGAAGGCATTGAAACTTCTCAACCTATTTTTCCTGATGAAACAGAGAAGTTAGCTAATAAGCTAGGTAAACTTTCTGCTAAGCAGATAAAAAAATTGATGGGGGTAAGTGATAACATAGCTGAATTAAATTATGATCGATATCAAGCCTGGAATAAAAGCAAAGAAGTTGCAAAACCGGCAGGAATGTTGTTTACCGGAGCGGCGTATCAGGCACTTAAGTTTGATGAGTTGGACAAAAAAGAACAAGTTGTTGGTCAAGACAAGTTGAGAATCTTATCCGGTTTATATGGAGTTTTAAAGCCTTTAGATTTAATTAAACCTTATCGTTTGGAGATGGGGACTAGTTTTAAATTAAGTGCTTCTGTGACTAATTTGTATAAGTTTTGGGGAGATAAAATCAGAAAATCATTGGATGAGGAATTAAAAGAAGATGATTCTCCAATATTGGTAAACGCAGCTTCATCTGAATATTTTAAAGCAGCTCAGTTGAATAAATTGCAAAATGGTAAGGTTATTACAACCACTTTTAAAGATGAAGCCAAAGATGGGACGTATAAATCAAATATGACTTATGCTAAACATGCCAGAGGAGCAATGGCTAGATATATCATTCAAAATGACATTAAATCAGAAGATGGGCTAAAGGCTTTTAATCTGCTAAACTACAGGTTTGATGAGGCCAATAGTACCGATACTGAATTCATTTATTTAAGAGATATCAATCAAAGAGTTCTGCCTTAGCTTATTAAATCTTTTTTATTTTTTGTAACCCTGTTTTATTGTTGCCGTAATATGGTGTAACAACAAACAAAAACAAAAAATGAAAAAGCTATTCTTTTTATCGGGATTGCTATTCACAGTTCTTACTGCAAAAGCAGAGAATCAAAAAAGGTACTCAACTGAAGATTATATAGATCTGTGGAAGATTACAGCAATTGAGCAGATGAATCAATACCAGATTCCTGCAAGTATCACTTTAGCACAAGGAATTTTAGAAAGCGCAAACGGAAATAGTCGTTTGGCTACAGAAGGAAACAATCATTTTGGCATTAAGTGTCACAAAAATTGGGATGGAGGAAGAATCTATGAAGATGATGATTTGAAAAATGAGTGCTTTAGAAGTTATGCAAATGCTTCACAATCATATGAAGATCACTCTTTGTTTTTAACAGGAAGAAGCAGATACGAGAACCTTTTTACTCTGAGTATAACAGATTACAAAGGTTGGGCAAAGGGATTAAAAGCTGCGGGTTATGCTACCAATCCTAAATATGCGCACTTGTTAATTGATATTATTGAAAAGTATGATTTGGCTAAATATGATATCATGCCTTATCTACCGGCCGATAGTAAAAAAGAAGATTTGAGTATTGAAGTAGATGAGCCGGCTATAGAGTTTGACAAGCCTTCGCAGTTACATGAAGAAAAGTTAGATGAATTGGAGATTGAAGCTTCAAGACATGAAATAAAAGTTAACAAATATCGCACTAGATACGTTAAAGTACAAAAGGGTGATACTTACTACCGAATTGCTAAAGAATTTGAGTTAGGACTATGGCAGTTGTATAAATACAACGATTTGGGTAAAAGAGACGTCTTAAAGGAGGGAGAGATCATTTATCTTGATCCTAAGAGAAACAGATCAAAGCGTGGAAATAACGTCTATATTTGTCATAAGGAGATGAGTTTGAGGGATGTAGCGCAAGTAGAAGGAATAAAATTGAAAAAATTATTAAAATATAACTTCGGCAACAAAGCTGATGAAGTATTACCAGCAGGTACAAAGGTTATCCTCCGATAATCGTGAATCGACAGGAGGGTTTTTGGTTTGTTGTTGTGAAAGGGGTCTTCGGATCCCTTTCCGTTTTTTTATACCTATCCTATTATTTTGAGATTTAAAGTTTGCAGTATTCAACTATTGAAATTTTAAGATTTGTTGAGACAATTGGGATTTCAACATTAGTGAACGACATTGAGCAGATTTATCTAAAACATTTAGTCTATTAATTCCATAGATTTTAAGGTTAAATTGTTGGCTCAATGATTCATACAGTAAAATCAAAAATCCACTTTAATTTGAACAATTGTTAAGGTTGTTCGTTCAAATTGCTGTATATTTAATTCAATAAATTATTGAAATCCTATCACCTAATTCTTTAGGTTTTTATAGTGATAGGTTTCCAAAATTTTAGCCATGAAACCTTCTACTGAATTATTTAGCTTAATTAAGTCCTTAACAAAATCTGAAAAGAGATTCTTTAAACTCAATTCATCTTTGCAGTCTGGTGACAAGAATTACTTAAAGATTTTTGATTTCATTGAAAGACAAAGAAAGTATGATGAAGAGGAATTAAAAGATGCTTTTAAAAATGAAACTTTCGTAAAGCATTTACCTTCTGAAAAGAATCACCTTTATAAACTTTTGCTCAAAAGCTTAAGGTCTTATTATTCGGATAGAACGGTTAGCTCTCAGCTAAAACAAGAGATTAAGAATGTTGAAATTCTCTACAACAAAGCACTTTACAAAGAATGTAACAAGTTCGTAAAGCGTGCTAAGGATATTGCCAGAAAGTATGAGAAGTTTTACTACTGGTTTGAATTGATCAATTGGGAGAAAAAGTTATTAGAAGAAGCGTATGAATCTGGTGTATTCAGCAAAGATTTAGATAAGCTAATAGAAGAGGAAACTGAAGTAGTTGAAAAGTTGAGAAACCTGGCAGAATACCACATTTTGTATTCAAAAATCAATTATATATTCCGATCTGGAGGTTTTACTAGAAATGAAAAGGAGCGGGAAGTGGTTGCCGGAATTGCGGATTATCATTTAATAAAGGGTAAGAATACGGCTATTTCAACCAGAGCAACAACGATTTGTTATTATATCAAAGGTTTATGTGCAGCATCAATTAGAGATTATGAAGATGCATTAGTAAATTTTAAAAAGGCCAAGTCTGTAATGGATGCTAAACCTCACATAAAGGAGGATTTACAAACTAGATATATCTACACAATGAATTTTTTAATGCTGTGTTATGTAGACAACTATCAGTTCGATAAAGCAGAAGAAGTTGTAGGGCAGTTAAAACAAATGGAGAGTCAAAGAACTTATGGTTCCTTAGATGCCAGAGTAAGACTGTTTACCTCTATTTATATTGGTCAAATGACATTGTACAACAGACAGGGAATGTTTCAAAAAACCCTGGAATTGGTTCCACAAATTCACGACGGAATAGAAAATTTTGAAGATAAAATCAATAAGGAAAAACAGTTGTTGTTTACTTACAGTAAGGCTTATGCCTATTTTGGAACAGGTGAGTTTAGAATGGCGTTAAGGCACATAAATGAGGTGTTAAATGACAATGAAAAGATGTTGCGTCAGGATATTTATTCTTTCTCTCGTATTTTCAATTTGATCATTCATTTTGAATTGAATAATCATGATTTTCTTGAGTATGACATGAAATCCACTGCCAGATACTTGAACAAGTATGAAAAGGATTACGAAGTGGAGAAGTTATTTATGAAAGAAATGAAAAACTTAGCCCGAATCAATAAGGAAAGTGAGCAACGTAAAATCTTCTTAGACTTTAAAGAGAAGTTAGATAAGCTGTTAGAAATAGACCGTGAAAATGTAATCCTGGAATATTTTGATTTGCGTTCATGGTTGCAATCAAAAATTGAAGGCACTTCATTTGCTGAGGCCATCAAGTCAACTATGAAATCTGTCTAATTACTTTTTGTTGAAAGGAACAACTTCTTCAACTTCAAATCCATATGCATGGATTACTTGATTATCAGCTGAAAGTGAGTTAGAAATTAATCTAAGCTTATTGACATTAAAGTGATGCAAGATTTGTGCACCAACTCCGTAGTCTTTCTTGTCAGATCTTTTTTCACTTCCGCCATTGTAAGCTTTCAGTTTTTCAATTAAACCCAATTGCTTTTCTTCTTGTTGCATAAACAACAACAAACCTTTTCCGGCTTCATTTATCATGCTCAAAGCAGCACTTAAATTAGATTGTTTGTCAGATCTAACGGCATCAAGTAAATTATCAGTAAATGAAGATGATTCAACACGAACTAAAACAGGTTCATTTTCATCCCAGTTTCCTTTTACAAAAGCAAGATGCTCTTCATCAGTAGTAGTTTGTCTGAATGCTACCAATTTAAAATCGCCCCATAATGTCTTTAAATCTGTCTCAACTATTTTCTCAATTAGCGATTCAGTTCTCATTCTGTAAGCAATCAAATCAGCAATAGAGATGATTTTTAAATCAAACTTTTTAGCAATCTCAAACAATTCAGGAAGTCTTGCCATTGTTCCATCCTCATTCATGATTTCTACCAACACACCTGCTGGTTCAAATCCTGCTAATTTAGATAAGTCAATTGCTGCCTCGGTATGTCCGGCTCTTCTTAAAACTCCACCTTTTTTTGCTTTAAGCGGAAAGATGTGACCCGGTCTACCTAAATCCTCAGGTTTCATTGAAGGGTCTATCAAAGCCTTGATTGTTTTTGATCTGTCAGATGCAGATATTCCGGTTGTGCAACCGTATCCTAACAAATCAACTGAAACAGTAAATGGAGTGTCGTAAATTGCACTATTAGATCGAACCATCATGTCCAACTCTAATCTATCACAATCTTCTTCAATTAATGGAGCACAGATAAGTCCTCTTCCGTGAGTTGCCATAAAATTGATTACCTCAGGTGTAGCATTTCTTGCTGCTGTTAAAAAATCACCTTCGTTCTCTCTGTCCTCGTCATCAACAACAATGATTACTTTACCGGCTTTAATATCTTCAACCGCTTCTTCAATTGTGTTTAATGCTACTTCCATTTCTACTGTTTTCATGGTGCAAAAATACGTCTTTTTTTCTACTGTCGTTTCTCAGATAAAGAGCTTTCAAAAAGATCACTTAATTTTTGGACACTGGACGCCCAGTTAAAGTGCGTTTTAACGAATTGTTTAGCCTGAGTAGCAAGTTTATTTTGCATTTGCTCATCTTCCAGTAAAATGTTGATTTGTTCGGCAAATCCTTCTGCATCATCTGCCAACAATATTTCTTCTCCTTCTTTGGCATGCAAAGCATTATTTGCTAGTCTGGTGGTGACAGAAGGAATTCCAATTGCCATTGCTTCCAGTAATTTGTTCTGTAAACCTGTTCCTATAAATAGAGGAGCCGCAAATATTTTTCCCGAAGCGTAAGCCATTTTGATGTCATCAACCCAGCCGGTTACTGTAATGTTTGGATGCTTAGCTAATGCTAAAACCCTTTGATTCGGTGATGCACCAATCAATCCCAATTTTGTGTTTTCACTTAAAAGCGGTAAAACTTGAGTTGCCAAATACTCGGCACACTCCACATTTGGTGGATAATTCATGTTGCCCACAAATATCAATTCATAGATCGCTTCACTCTTAATTTCGTAGTTCAAAAAATCATCAGATATTCCGTTTTCTACAATTACTATCTCTTCTTTATTTGTATGATTGATTAGGTTTTTGTCTTGTTCAGAAATAATGGTATGATGATTAAAGTAATCAAATATCCTATTTTCATATTCACTCAAGCGTTTTGCCTCATTTAGGAATACAGATTTTTTAATTCCTTTGGCTATCTCAGCTCGGCGATAAAGTCCTTTACTTAATGCATCTTGATAATCCAGTGTTTTGCCAATATTGAGGTTGTTTTTTACGTATTCTGCTGTTCTGATTAGTTGACAATAAATATGATCCGGATCAATATCTTTTATCAGTTGATTGATTTTACGTTGGATCCACTTTTGGTAAAAATATCCTACCTGAAATGGTTTGTCTGTAAAAAATTGCTTGGCCGTATTCCAGTATAAAAGACCTTTCTTTAACTCAAATACATTTAATGATTTGCAATACTGCTGTACTTCTTTTTTCCATTCGTCTTTTACTTTTTGATCGCTCAAACAAACCAGATGAATTTCATGCTTTTTAGACAATTCTTTTATTTGATGAAACGCTCTAAGTTTATCACCTTTTTCAAGTGGATAAGGAAATCTGGAAAGTAGAACAAACAACCTCATATCGTTTGATAAAATTTGATGAGGTTTTGGATAATCTTGTGATTATCATAATTGCCTTCAATCAATTTACGTGCATTTGTTCCTAATGCTCTTACTAAAGCAGGATCATTTGCCAATTTTGTCATCCATTCTGCTATTTCTTGGGCAGAATCTGCAATTATGATGTTTTTTTGATGTTCATAATTGATTCCTTCAGCACCTACAGAAGTAGAAATTACAGCTTTTCCATAAGCCATAGCTTCAATGATCTTAATCCTAATTCCACTGCCGGATAAAAGAGGAACCACCATAATGTCATGATCGTGCATGTATTGCTTAGCACTTTCTACTTCTCCGTCAATAAACAAATTGTCAGACTTGTTTTCAGACAAATAACCAGGCATTGATCTTCCTGCCAAGTGCAATGAAAGATCTTCCTTATTAACCATTGGCCATATTTCATCCAACATCCAACTAACAGCTTCCTTGTTAGGTTCCCAGTTCATTGCGCCAATGTGATAAAACTTATTGAGCTTTTCATCTTCACGAATGTGAAAATCATACTCTTTTAAGTTGACTCCAAAAGGAATAGATATTAAAGGAGACTTACAATCAAATTTTTTAAATCTCTCCGTGTCTTCAAAGCTAATTGAGGCAATTCCGTCAACATCATTGATTGTTTTTTTCTCGTACTTTTTAAGCTTAGCTGCTAAGTGTTTTAAGTACATCTTTTTTGCCTTGTTACCCGTTGTATTGGCTAGTCTTTCCCAGATTAGATGCTCCAAATTATGGCTTCGTAAAACAACTTTTGCCTTGCTTAATTTGCGGATGGTGTCTACATACGGAGTCATGAACAAACTTTCAAGATGCACTACATCAAAGTCGTTGTTTGTCAATTGCTCAACTAGTATACGGTCAAAATCTGTAGAAAAAAATCTACTTACATTATATGTATCTGCCGTAACCAATGCAGAAAATGCATCAACAATGTTTACTCTAGTATCAAGGAAAACACCTTCAATTTGAGTTTTGTCTTTAAAATCCTGTGGGATTTTATTTGGCAGAAAAGGATGTTTTTCTGTTGAAGCTGTTATAATTTTTAATGAAACTCCTTCGTCAATTAAGCCTTGTGAAATGGTATGTATGGCTATGCAACCTCCATCTACCATTGGAATTGGTGGTTTATGACATAGCTGAAGAATCTTCATTTTTTCGCTTTTTAAAAGGACTTAAAATTAACTTAATTAACTTTTTGTAGGTTTCTAAATCAAATAAAGATGAGTCGTTAGTTGCTTTATATGTTAAGAAGGCTCCAAGCGGAAGAAGAATAAATGTACTCATCCACATACCTTTCCATGGAGTAATAAGGTTAGAGTCAACCATATTTTCACCCATGATAGTCGTTACATAATACAGCAAGAAAAATAAAACGGCAAAAACCAGGGGAGCCCCTAATCCACCTCTTTTAATGATTGCACCGAGCGGAGCACCAATAAAGAATAGAATAAGAATGGCGACAGAAAGCGTAAACTTTTTATGATAAGCCGCTTTAAATTGTGTGATGTTCATTTGTTGCGCCTCCATATAATTCATTTGACCCAATAACATCTCTTTGCGAGATCTCAGTTCCCCTTGTACTGTAGCCAAAGCTGCATCCATTTCGGCATTATGTAAATTATCAATTTTGATAATTGTATCTATAACAGCTGGTCCAAACAAATGCTCATCTTCTAATGTATCTAATTGTGTTGAGTCAATGGGCAAAATGGCACTGTTGTAAATCACCATCTTTTGAGTCATTACATTTCCAAAGTCAGTTAAACTGGTATCATATGCAGATGATAATGAATCTATTGTTTGGCCTAATTGAACAAAGTTGAGCATCTCATAATCTCTTTTAAACAGCTCTTCATTGGTTTGTTGCATTTGAAAACCTGAAAGGTCAAATTTGATTATGGTCTCTTCAAAAAAGGTTTTTTGAAACGGGTATTTGTCCTTTTGAATTTGAGCAGGTTTCATCTCCTCATAAATGGCTCCATCTTCCAACTTTAAAAGTAAAAAACGGTCATTTTCAGATTTTAGCATTTCTCCTTTGTCTGCTATGATTGTTTTACCTGCAGCAATATCATTGTACTCGTAAATTAAAATACCGAATAGTTCTCCTGTTTCATCATTCTTCTTATCCACACGGATGCTGTAATTGTCTATGTCATTGTAGAAAATCCCTGGTGTAATACCAAAAGTTGGTTTTTTCTCTTGAATGTCATAAATGATGGTCCGTGATTTGTAATTGGCAATAGGGAGGAGGTAATTGGTAAAATAGAATGCTCCCAGACTAAGTGCTAAAACAAAAATGAACATAGGTCGCATGATTCTTCTCAAAGAAAGACCTGCAGATTTAAGAGCTGTTAATTCGTTTTGTTCAGCCAGATTTCCAAACGTCATGATTGAAGAAAACAAAACAGCTAATGGAACGGCTAATGGAATTAATGTGGCAGAGACGTAAAAAAGGAGTTTAAAAAGTACTCCATAATCAAGGCCCTTACCAATCAAATCATCCACGTATTTCCACAAAAATTGCATAATGAGGAAAGCCATGGCAATAAAAAAGGTAATCAAAAACGGGCCAATAAAAGACCGTATGATGAATAAGTTTAACTTCTTCAAGAGTGTCTTTTTAGACAATTACGTATTATCGACCGTAAAAGTATGTAGAAAAGAGGATAATTATGATCCTATCACCATTTTTAAATCGGCGATTTGATTTTCCCAAAGAAGTTTGGCTTCATCCATTTCATCTTCATCAGCAAAATCAGTAATCATCAAGGCAACATCATTGGTTAAATCGTCCACCTTAATGGCCAATTCAAAATAGGTTTTTAAGCCGTCTTCAACATCATCTTCCCATTGGAATTTAATTGATTCACCTTTCTTTTTAGTAAGTAGTACAGCTTCTTCAGAAGATCCATTCCAAAAAAAGCTAAATGTGTCATCTTTGATGTTTACATCATCAGCAAACCATTCGCTTAATCCGCTTGGAGTAGAGATCATATTATATAGAACAGAAGTTGAAGATTTAACCTCAAATTCCATTTGGTATTTCACTTTATCGCTCATCTCAAATTCTTGTTTATCAAATCCTTAGAAGGTTGGTGATGTAGGTTTCACATCCACCATAAGTTTTTTCGAAGGATTGCAAAGATAATACATTTTTCTGAATCTAAAGCAAGCTATGATGAACGAATTGAGGAGTTTATGAACGGAAATACCAATTTCATTGAATTTTAAACGAATTAGTTGAAAAAGGAAAAAATGTTGAGGTTGAAAAATAAAAAAAGCCCGACTTAGTCGAGCTTTTTCATCTATGTATTAATAATATTATTTTGGCCATTTAAATACCCAGGCACCTCCACCAACTCCGCTACATGCAGAAGCTGCAGATGATCTGTCGTTGAACTGTTGAACAGATACCATGTATAATCCGTCAAACTGTCCAAGAATTTTAGCTGAATTATAGCCTTTACCTTTCATTTCGCTTACATATCCCTCTGCATTTCCTTTATCCTTAAATGCATTTCCGATAACATTGTAATTTCCTCCTGTTGATGAGTGATTAATCACTGGCTCTTCAACAACTTCCTCAGTATGATTGTCCTCAACCACCTCTTCAGTATGCGAATCTTCAACTTCTTCTGAATGATCTCCAGTTTCATTGGTAAAAGTAGTATCCTCTTCTAAGAAATCAGTTGCATCAGCTACTTCATGGTCATTTGAATCACCATGCTCTTCACCGTCGTGGTTTTCACCTTCTTCTCCATGACTATCGCCACCTTTAAACATGGCCATGATTTCATCCTTGAATAGAATACCGGCAGTTGTTCCACCTCCAATCAATATGATCAATATGATGATCAAAGGCAATCTATTTTTCTTCTTTTCTCCTTCTTTTTTCTCTTTAGGTTGTTTTTTAGAAGGTTTTTGCTGCTTGGTATTAGCAGACTTGCTATACTTTTCTTTTAGAGATGCTCCTTGTTTGGTTTCCGCTTTTTCTTTACCTGCTAAGGCCGCCGCAGCTGCAGCAGACTGTCCAGTTTTATCTGTTCCGGTAGTTACACTTTTGTCATCTGCTTTTGCCTCAGTTTTTGCAGTTGTATCTGTTTTAGGAGTATTTGAAGCGGTTACATCTGCAGTAGTTTTAGCAGCAGCTGTCTTCTCAGTTTCTTTAGCTGCCGGTTTACTGTCAGATTTTTTGAACTTGTCTTTAAGTTGCTCAAGTTTGTGTTCACCTTCTTGATGCTCCCCTTTTTTATATTTCTCTTTCACAGCATCAAGCTTTCCTTCAGTTACTTCATGCTCTCCTTTTTTGTATTTGCTTTTTAAATCATCCAAAGAATTTCCGCTTCCTGCTTTTACGTCTTCTTTTTCTCCATCCTCAGGTTTAAAAGTATTCTTTTCTTGAGGAGAATCTTTTTTGCTCCCAGTTTTAATTTCTGGTGGTTTAATAGCAGAATCCGCCTTAGCGTCTTCTTTCTTCGGTTCCTCCTTTTTAGGCTCTTCCTTTTTTGGAGTTTCTTTCTTTGGCTCTTCTTTTTTAGGAGCTGCCTCCGCTTTTTTCTCTTCTGTTTTTGCAGCTGCAGCCTTTTTATCCTCAGTTTTCTTAGGTTCTTCTTTTTTAGGAGCCTCTTTTTTAGGTTCCTCTTTTTTAGCCCCAGAATCTTTTAATGCGCTATCTCCAACCCAACTTTTGAAAGCCGGATTTCCATCTTTGTCTTTGTGAAAAGAACCAAATTCAAACATGTCATAAGTTCCACCTTTGCTTAGTTCTGTTTCAATTTCCTTAACGAATTTTGACACTTTATTTTGTGCTTCTTGCTCGTCAATTCCTTCTTTCTCAGAAATAAATTTGGCTAGGGTTCCATCATTAAATTTGAGGTGTGGGTTAAAAGAAACTACACCTGTTTTGGAGTTAGTGATCATTAGTGATCCGAATCCTGGTAAAATCACTGAAGTTTGAACTTTCAGTATCTCAATTAAATATTTGATCATAGGGCAAACTGAGTTTGGAGACACAAAATAGTAAAATCTCTATTTTTTTCTACTATTTTCTTATAAATCTTTAAGTTGGAAGGTCTTATCTAGTCTAACGCCTTTTTCAGTGTTAGTTACCGTACAGCACTGGTTTACAGCATCATGTTCAAGAAAAAGTACCAATTCTTCGTCTGCGGCTTTTTGTAAAAAAGATCCTTTCTCAGCCAATGTTATTAAAGGTCTTGTGTCATATCCCATCACATATGGCAAAGGAATATGCCCGACACTTGGTAATAAATCAGCCATAAAAACTATTTTTTTTCCTTTGTAATTGATTATTGGCAATTGTTGCGAATCAGTATGTCCATCCACAAAAAGTACATCAATACCTTTAAATACATTGGTCATTATATCCGCATTTCTTTCAATAAACTTCAATTGTCCACTTTCTTGAATGGGTAAGATATTTTCAGATAGAAATGAAGCCTTTTCTCTTGCATTAGGTTCAGTAGCCCATTTCCAGTGCCTTTCATTGCTCCAGTAAGTTGCGTTTTTAAAAACAGGTCTAAATCCACTTTCAGTATTTTTAATAGCTCCACCGCAATGATCAAAATGTAAATGCGTCAAAAAAACATCTGTGATATCATCCAAAGAAAAACCTGCATTCTCAATGGATGTTTTCAAATCTCCATTGCCATGTAAGTAATAATGTGAAAAGAATTTTTCTGATTGTTTGTCACCAATTCCAGTATCTACAAGCATTAATCTATTACCATCTTCAATAAGTAAACAACGCATGCTCCAATCGCACATATTGTTTTCGTCAGCCGGATTAGTACGTTGCCACAATGTTTTTGGAACCACGCCAAACATAGCTCCTCCATCAAGTTTAAAGTTTCCGGAATCAATAGGGTATAAATTCATATTAGTTTGTTTTGAACCCTGAAATTAAGGTTTTTCAAATTTTAAAAGCAGAACATGTGTATAAATGTCAGATATAGTTGAAAGCTGATCAAGATTGAGTTTAAGAGCTAGATATTCTAACTACACTGTGGATAAGTAGTAGGTTAGCTTGTTTGATTGAATGTAAAATGTGCCGAAATTAGACTCAATGAAAGTACATTTTATAGCCATAGGTGGAAGTGCCATGCATAATTTGGCCATTGCGCTGAAAAGAAAAGGATACGAAGTATCAGGATCTGATGATGAAATATTTGAACCCTCAAAAGGGCGATTAGTAAAGGAAGGGATTTTGCCTGAATCTTTCGGATGGCATCCTGAAAAAATTACTAATGAATTGGATGCAATCATACTGGGAATGCATGCAAGAAAAGATAATCCTGAATTGTTAAAAGCGCAAGAACTTGGATTAAATATCTATTCATATCCTGAATTTGTGTACAATCAAACTTCAGATAAAAAGAGATTGGTAATAGGCGGAAGCCATGGAAAAACTACTATCACTTCCATGATTCTACACGTACTTTCAAAATTAAATATCAATGCAGATTATCTGGTAGGGGCACAACTAGACGGGTTTGATTGTATGGTTAGACTTACTGATGCACCCTTGGTGGTAATTGAAGGGGATGAATATTTATCATCACCCATTGACAGACGACCTAAATTTCACTGGTATAAACCACATGTTGGTTGCATAAGTGGAATTGCCTGGGATCATATCAATGTATTTCCAACATTTGAGAACTATTTGGAGCAATTTAAACTGTATACGGACCAATTTGAGAAAGACGGAGTATTAGTTTATTTTGAAAGAGATAAAGACATTCAAAAGATACTTCCTGAGGTTAGAAAGGACATCAAGCTAAAATCATACACTACGCCAGATTACAGGGTAGAGGATGGTGTTACTTATTTGATGTCTGAGATAGGAGAGATTCCACTTTCAGTATTTGGTGAACACAATTTGCAGAATATTATGTGTGCCAAGACAATGCTCAACGAAATAGGCGTGGATGATGATCAGTTTTTAGAAGCGATTAAAACTTTTGGTGGTGCTGCTAAAAGATTAGAAAAGGTGGCTGAAAATGAGCATTCAGTTGCTTATAAAGATTTTGCACATTCACCTTCAAAGTTGAAAGCAACAGTTTCAGCTGTTAAGCAACAATATCCGAATAGAAAATTGATAGCATGTATGGAGCTGCATACATTTTCATCACTTAAAAAAGAGTTTTTACCTCATTACGAAAACTGTATGGCAGAAGCTGATGAGGCTTTGGTATACTTTAGTCCTGAAGTGGTTGAACATAAAAGATTAGAGCCAATAACTGCTGAACAAGTTGCAGCCGCTTTTGCAACACCAAATGTGAAGGTATTTACCAATTCTGAAGAAATTACTCAATTATTGAGAGATAAAGAATGGGATGAAACCAACTTATTATTGATGAGTTCAGGAAATTTTCACGGAGTTAACCTGGATGAGTTTGCCAAAGAGTTAATTAACTAGCTATTTGGCATCCCGCAACACAATCCTTCGCATAATAACAGTTGCTCCAAAGGAGTAGATAAAGGCTATCATACTTAATCCTAACATGTGCATAAAAAAGATGCTTCTTGGAGAGATGTTACCGTATACCTGGTCTTCTTGTTTTTCAATGTAGCCGTCATAGTCCTCATCTTGCCATGATGGGTCTTTTTCCTGGTATTCTACAAAAGCTTCCTCGTTGGGAATAGATTCATGTATGGCGGCTACCCAATCAGCTCTTAAACCATCAATGATTGAGTTATCAATTTTCCAATGATAAAGAAAAACAAAAACTGAAATGAGAATGGCATAAACAAATCCCCCTTGCATGGCTGTTTTAAAATCATCCGGAAAAATTCCTTTCTCCCAATTTTTCTCCTTTTTAGTCAGAAACAATCCAACTGAAATAGAAGAAAGAAGCATAAAAAGGTTTAGTAATACCAGAATAAAAAATGCATCTCTGGATATGCCGGTAAGGAAGCACACCATATTAATGATGATCCAAACCATGGCAAATATTAAACCGAACTTAACCGAAGTTTTCATACGGCATCAAAGGTATTAATATTCTGAAATTATGCTCTACCAAGGGATTTCAAAAGCTTAGTATGATAAGCAATTGCCTTGAAGAAAGTTGTGTGTGAATTGTAAGGTACGTTGTACTCTTTAGCAGTTTCTCTTACAATTTTTGAAATCTTCTTATAGTGAACATGGCAGATGTTTGGAAACAAATGGTGCTCAACTTGATAATTCAATCCTCCAATCAACCAATACAAAATGCGGCTCTCAGGAGCAAAATTGGCAGTAGTTTGCATTTGGTGAATCATAAAGTTATTATCAATAGAAGTTTCTCCTTTAGTGTCTACGAATTCAGTTTCAGGAATTACATGAGCCGGTTGGAAAACCAACGCAAGGATCAAACCTGCAACAAAGTGATACATGAATACAAAAATCACAAACCAGTACCAGGCAATGTCAATGATTAACATTGGAAGTACAAGTGCGATTGTGTAATAAACAACTTTGAAGAAAATCAATTTTGTCAACAACCATCCGTAGCTGTCTTTTTCAGTATCTAAGATTCCCATTTTCTTGTATCTGTTCAATTGCTTGAAATCTTTAGCAGTGATCCAAGAAAAAGTCATTAATCCGTAGAAGAACCAGGCATATAAATGCTGAAATTTGTGGATTTTTTTGCGCTCTTCATTTGGCGAAAATCTCAATACTCCCGGAGGTTGAATATCTTCATCATATCCGTGCACATTAGTGTAGGTATGGTGTAAAACGTTGTGTTGCATTCTCCAGGTAGGAGCAAATCCTCCAACAAGATTTAATAAACCTCCTAAGGCTTTATTTACTTTATCGTTTTTAGAATAAGAACCGTGATTTGCATCATGCATGATGGATAATCCAATTCCTGCTGTTCCTAATCCCATGATGAAATACAACAATCCAGTTAGCCAGATACTCTGAACTAATGTAGAAAGTAAAAATCCAAGAGGAATAAAGAATAATGAAATCATGAAGATGGTTTTGATCTTCATATTTGCATTAGCATATCTTGAAATGTTATTCTCTTTAAAATAAGCTCTAACACGTTTATTAAGTGTTGTGCTAAATTCCTTCCCTATTTTAGGGTTATACGTTATCGGTTTAATTGCTTGCATGGTAATTTTTTGAGATAATATATATCCGAGTGCAAAGTTACGGTAATTACGGTATATATATCCCTATTTTTTGTTAACCTTTTAAAGATTCAATTCTTAATAAGCTGAATCTAATGACTTTATAAATTTATTTTTTCTTGTTCTTAGCTCTTTCTTGCTGTAACTTTTGAGCGTCTTCCAATCTTTGTTGGAATCTTGATTTACCCTTACTTTTCTTAGGGTTTGCTCTGTTTTCCTCAATCTTAGCTAAGATTTTTTCATCATCAATCATAAAACGCTTAATAGCGAACATGATTAATACTGTCATTAAGGTGGAGATGAAATAGTAGTAACTCAAACCTGCGGCATAAGAGTTAAAGAAGAAAATCATCATAATCGGGAAGAAGTACATGATAAACTTCATATTAGGCATACCTTCTTGCGTTGGCTGCTGCATATTGCTACTATTGTAGTGAGTGTATAAAAGTGTGGTGATGGCCATCAACAAAGTAAAGATACTCATGTGATCCCCGTAAAGTGGAATTGAAAATCCAAATGTTACCGGAGAGTCATATGTTGATAGGTCTTCTGCCCACAAAAAGCTTGTTTGTCTTAATTCAATTGCAGAAGGGAACAATCGGAAAATAGCGAAAAGGATAGGCATTTGAATCAACATTGGCACACATCCTGCCAAAGGACTCACTCCTGTTTCTCGATAAAGCGCCATGGTTTCCTGTTGCTTCTTCATGGCATCCTCTTTTTTAGGATACTTTTTAGTGATCTTTTCAATTTCCGGTTTTAGTACTTTCATCATGGCAGATGATTTGTACATTTTGTAGTTAACCGGGCTCAATACAAGCTTTACAATAATTGTCAAAATCAAAATGGCTAATCCAACACCCATCCCTGTGTCTAACAACCACATAAATAAAGGACGGATAGCTCCTTTGTTGATCCATCTAAATAATCCTGTTCCCAACTCAACGATATCTTCTGTACCGTTGTCATACTCCACCAAAATATCGTAATCAGCAGGACCAAAGTACCAGTTAAGCTCAACAACATTGTCAGCTTTTGTTGTACCAAGGTTTAAATCTGCACCATATTGTTTTACATAAGTTGTTTGCTCTTGATCTTCAATTGCGTACAAAGTAACTTTAGAATCTTTTTTACCAAATCCATTTTTTGCAGAAACAATAGCAGTAAAGAAGGTAGATCTGAATGAAACCCAATCCACTACTTCTTCCATGTCTTCACTTTCAGTATTTTGGATGTAATCATAATCATCATCCTTGTATTGCCAGTAAAGCGTTGCTTGTCTTTTCTCGTTTGGATAGTACTTTTCATTGTTTAACAAGTACATATCAGAAGTAAATTGTGCACTTGCTACTTCTTTATCCGTAAACCCTTCAAAATAGATATCAAAATCCAAATCATATTTGTTAGGCTTCATCTTATAAGTAAAACCAACAACTTTTCCATTTCTGTTAGATTCTAATGTGATTGATTTATCATCTTGATCAACTACAGCAAAAGCCAACTGATCTGTTCTTACAGTATTAGCCCCTTCAGGATAAATTAAACCGTAAGTAGAGATTTCGTCATACAGGTGAAGTGGATTCTTGTTACCTGCAGCATAATCTTCATACGATAAATAGTCTTTTAAGAATACGTTTTTGATGTAACCACCTCTGTTAGTTACTTCAAGAATCAATACTTCATTTTCTAAAGTGTAAGTTTCTTCAGGTACTGAGTTGGTATCAATATTTTCAACGATTGTTTGCTTTGTTGTGTCATTCAAAACAGGTTGAATTAGTAAGAAAGTATCTTCACCTGTAAGTGTATCTAAAAACAACTGACCTTTTACTGAATCAATAATTGGATCACCATTGTCATCAAACTGAGCAATTAGACTATTAGGTAATTCAGTAGCGTTTGAATCTGCAACGATTTCTTGTTTAGTAGAATCTTTGTCATTATCTGCTGAAGCATTTTCATCAGCACCTTGTCTATTAAACAAACTAAACCCAATTAAGGTGGCTGCGATCAATACTAATCCTATCAGTGTCTTTTTATCCATTCAATCAAACATTTTTCAATGCTGCAAACTTGTACAGCTTTTGAATTGGTTGGCAAAATTAGTCAACTTATTTTAATGGGGACGAAAAGCAGGCAGTAATATTTTAGAATCTAAAAACAATGGCCTGGATTTTATTGATATTCCAATAAAATCCAACCGTTAAAGACTAAAATTTAGGCACTAAGAATTAACCTTAGAATCAGATTTTTGCGCAAACTTTTCTTTTTGTTTGATTGCAGCATTCACAAAAGCAATGAATAAAGGATGTGGTTTTTCAACCGTACTTTTATATTCAGGATGGAATTGTGCACCAACAAACCAAGGATGATTTGGAATTTCAACTACTTCAACCAGTCCTGTTTTAGGATTTTTACCTGTTGCTAACATTCCATTGTATTCAAAGTCTTGTAAATAGGCACTGTTGAATTCAAATCTGTGACGGTGTCTTTCTTCAATATCTTTTTGCTTGTACGCATCAAATACTCTAGAACCTTCTTTCAATTCACATTCATAAGCACCTAAACGCATTGTTCCTCCAAGGTTTTTAATGCTTTTTTGCTCTTCCATCAAGTCGATTACAGGATGAGTGCTGTCTCTTTCAATTTCAGCCGTATGCGCATCATGCCATCCAATAACATTTCTAGCAAATTCAATAACTGCCACTTGCATTCCCAAACAAATTCCAAAGAATGGAATACCGTTTTCTCTTGCAAATTTTACTGCTTCAATTTTACCATCAATTCCTCTTGAACCAAATCCCGGAGCAACTAAAATTCCGTCTACATCTCCTAATTTTTCTTCAATGCTGTCATCACTGATTTTTGCAGAGTGAATCCATTTTAGTTCAACTTTACATTCGTTGGCAGCACCAGCATGTTCAAATGCTTCAGATATTGATTTATATGAATCTTTTAGCTCAACGTATTTACCTACCAAAGCAATTTTTACTTTGTTTTTAGGCTTTTTTAATCGAGACAAAAAGTCTTTCCATTCGTTTAATTCTGGCTCTCCATTATCCGGTAAATGCAATTTTCTAAGCACCTCAGTGTCTAGTTTTTCTTGTTGCATCAAAAGAGGTACTTCATAAATAGTAGATACATCCATTGATTCAATTACCGAAGTAGGAACCACATTACAGAACAAAGCAATTTTTCTTCTGATAGAATCATCTAAGTGATGTTCCGTTCTACAAACAAGAATATCAGGCTGAACTCCTAATTCCAACATTTGTTTAACAGAATGTTGAGTAGGCTTGGTTTTTAATTCTCCTGCTGCACTTAAAAAAGGAACCAAAGTAAGGTGAATAACCAAACAATCTTCGCGGTTTTCCCACAGCATTTGACGAACTGCCTCAACATACGGCAATGATTCAATATCACCAACAGTTCCACCAATCTCAGTAATTACAATATCGTATTCACCAGATTGACCCAACATTTTGATTCTTCTTTTGATTTCATCCGTAATGTGAGGGATAATTTGAACTGTTTTTCCTAAGAACTCACCTTTACGCTCTTTTTCAATCACAGATTGATAGATACGTCCTGTAGTTACATTATTGGCTTGTGAGGTAGGAACATTTAAAAAACGCTCATAATGTCCAAGATCCAAATCAGTTTCAGCTCCGTCATTTGTAACATAGCATTCACCATGCTCATAAGGGTTCAAAGTTCCCGGATCAATATTGATATAAGGATCTAGTTTTTGAATAGTAACCGAGTGTCCACGAGCTTGTAATAATTTGGCTAGAGAAGCCGAGATAATACCTTTTCCTAAAGATGAGGTAACCCCGCCGGTTACAAAGATGTACTTAGTTGAATCTGACATTTTCCTTGCGTTTTGTAACTACGGGAGACAAAGATAGGGAATAATAAGAGCTCGGCAATTAAAAATTCAGGAATTAAATATTAAAAGGTTTTAAACAATGTTTAAATAGTGATGAGTTAAGAGATATGAGTGATGAGTTATGAGGGGTGAGGTAATTGTGAATATGTGAATGTTTAATTTTTAATTGGATGCATTTTTATTCCTTCATTTGTTAGTGTCAACGATTTAGTAAAGGAATTTTAAATTTGAAAGACGAATTGAGGATTATGAATCTTAAAACATTTATTTTATCCACTATTATGCTCACATTGTTTGTTTCATGTAATAATGACAAACTTGAAGAAGATGAGGAGAATGTAGATTCATTAAATATTGAGCAAACTGAACCATCTCATTCAGCCTTATTTGGAGTTTGGAAAACATCTAGGAGATTTCCATTAATTTATATTACTGAAGAGTCTTATGAAACAAGGGTAGAAAATGAAATAGGATCCTTATTTATTTGCTTAGACAGCAATATGTGGGAGATTTTTAATTTTTCATTAGCTTTTGATGATTCGACAAATTATAAATGGTATAGTACTTTTTACGTAAATGAAAATATTAGCTATGAATTATTGGATAGCGGAAATATTTTTGTTAGTAAGAATGCGCTAGTTTTTGACAAACTTATTTTAGATACTTTAAATGTTCACATTGACACAACGTTAGATAACCCAGGCTTAGAATTGTACACTTTTGGAAATTAAAAAGGGATTTATGTAGTTAAAAAATTTTATCTCTTGAATCTTACCTTTTAACTCCTGTCTCTTGATTCTTGACTCTCTAAGGTTCAAGTTCTTTTTGCAAGCCGATCATTTGCATACAGGCAACCGCACATTCAACTCCTTTGTTTCCATGCTTGCCTCCAGATCTGTCTATTGATTGTTGCTTGGTATTGTCAGTTAACACACAAAATGAAACAGGTACTCCGTATTCTAATTGAACGTCCATGATGCCTTTGGTGGCTCCCTCGCAAACAAAATCAAAATGACGAGTTTCTCCCTGGATTACACATCCAATAGCAATTACGCCGTCCATTTCTTCGTCTGCCTCTAGCAACATTTGAGCTCCTAATGGCAATTCAAAGGTTCCGGGTACAAATCTGATGATGATGTTGTCAGGCTCTACGCCATTTTCCAACAAGGTTTGTTCTGCTCCTTTAAGAAGGCCTAATGTAATATCATCATTCCATTGAGAAACGACAATTCCAACTCTGAATTTGGCTCCGTTAGGAACGCGGTCTCGTTGGTAATCTGAAAGATTTTTAAGGTAGGTGGCCATTATCCCTGAGCACGAGTAATGTACTTATCGATATCAGCAGCTACTGGCGCTTCTGGCCATTCGTCTTTGATTCTCTGATAAGCAACAACTGCATTCTCGTTATCCTCTAATTTCTCGTAAACCAAACCGGCTTTTTTCAAGAACATTGGAGAAGTAAATTCATTTGGCTCTCTGTCTGCTGCTTTTTCAAACATTTCAACAGCATCTGAATATTGTTCTAACTCTACATAACAGTCTCCTTTAAGTCCGATAACTAAAGTACCTACCATCATGTCGTCAAAATCACAATCATCTAAATAAGAAAGTGCCTCGTCCCACTGACCTTTTTCCATAGCATGAGTTCCTAAAGCATAAGAAGCGATTTCTCCTGCAGGAGTTCCATCATATTCACTGGCAATGTCAATGAAGCCCATAATTTGGTCATTACCTTGATAAGCCAATTCTGTTGTATCTCCTTCTTCATAAAGATAAAATGCATCCCAATAAACGTCTTGAGACTCTTCAACCTTAGGTTCAACAACAAATTTTTGATAGACAATGATTCCTACTATGAATACAATCAATACCCCACCAGCTATCATCAACGGTCTTTTGTACTTATCAAAAAAGTTCTCAGTTGCCGTTAAATTGGTCAGTTCGTCTTGTGTAGCTTCCTTCTTCTTTGCCATGGTTTTATTAAATAATGAGTGCAAAAATAATTTTTTTTAGTCAAATTGATATAAAATCATGAATTTTGTATGCTTTGTTTTAAAAGCCGACAAACTTGAAACTTATCTTAAAAGCATTACCATACCTTCAAATCATTGTGCTAGGCCTGTGTATAGGCTTAATTGGATTTGAAACTGAGCGAGAAAATTTCTTGCAATTCATTTTACTTTATTTACTCGCTTTTCAAGCTTTTTATTACATCTGGCTGAATAAGCAAGAGTGGAAATTCAAGCATTTTGTCATCTTAGCCGTTGCTATAAGGCTGGTTCTTATTGCCGCTATGCCTGAATTATCAAATGATTTTTTCAGATTTATTTGGGATGGAGAGCTTATGGCAAGTGGAATTAATCCTTACGCACATACTCCGAATGAATTAATTTCTCAAGGACCTATTTATAGTAATCCGCATATGCGCATGCTGTTTCATGGAATGGGGGAGTTGTCACAGGCTAATTATACTTGTTATCCGGTTTTTAATCAAATGTTCTTTTACATTCCCGCTAAAATGACTGATAGCATTCCCGCTTTTGTGATAACATTAAAATTGGTGATGATTTTGGCTGATATAGGTGCTATTTACATTGGTAAAAAGATTTTGGAACACCTCAATAAGCCCACTCATCTGATATGGATTTATGCCCTTAATCCACTTGTGATTCTTGAATTTACGGGTAATCTTCATTTTGAAGGAGTGATGATATTTTTTACTCTTTTAGCTATTTATTATGTTTTGATCAAGAAATGGCTAATGGGAGCTGTGTTTTTAGGGATTGCTGTGCAAATAAAGTTGATTCCATTGATGCTATTGCCTTTCTTTATGAAACACTTAAAGTGGAGAAATTCACTGGGATTTGTAGCTATGACAGGTGTAGTAGTTTTAACTGTAGGTGCTATGATGATTAACGCTCAGTTCTACAATAATTTCATGCAATCAATTGATTTGTATTTCCATTCGTTTCAGTTTAACGGCAGTATTGCATTTTTACTTAAAGAGATTACCATGGCTACTAAAGGATGGGATGGTATTCATTTTTATGGTCCGTTTTTAAAATATTTATCGCTACTCGGAATTGTTGCGGTTGCAGCTTTTAAAAATTATAAAGGCGAACAATACCTGTTCACTGCCATGATGTTTGGTATTACCATCTACTATGCTTTAGGGACAACAGTTCATCCATGGTATGTGACATTTATTTTGGTCTTATCAATTTTTACCAGATATAAGTTTGCATTGGTGTGGTCATTCATGGTAATGTTGTCTTATGCGGCATATGACAATCCGGAGTTCAGAGAGAACGGACTTTTGATAATCGCAGAATATGTTGTAGTTTATGGAGTGATGCTCTATGAGATTTTCAAAAACACAGATAAAACTAACTTTGCACTGAACTTGAAAACTTTTTTTTCTAATTAATGTCAGAAGATCTACACATACCCGTCAATAAAAAGCGACTCACTTTACAGATGATTGCTTTTAGCGTAATTGGAATTGTAATTCTGATTGTATGCTTTGGATTAGGTGAAAGCATGAAAAATGTTGAATGGGTTTGGAAAGGTGCAGGGATTGTAGCTTGCTTATTAGCAGTAGTAGCTGCCGGAGCTAAGGCCAGACTGCGATTTGATCCAAAAGCAGGTTTAAGAATAGATGCTGAAGGAATCCATGATTATACTTCAGATATTGGCGTAGGTCTGGTAAAATGGAAAGATATTAAAGACATAGATATTGATATGTCATTGCATTTGGATATGTTGATAGTCATGGTGAAAAATGAAAGTGATATCGTTCATCATGCTAAAAACAAGGCCATTGAAAGATTATTAAAACAGAATATACAACAATTCAAAACGCCGGTTGTAATAGAAATAAAACAGCTGGATTGTACCACAGAAGAATTGATTGAAGTAATTGACAAAAGATTAAAACGAAAATGAAATTAGACATTCTGGCAATTGCCGCACACCCTGATGATGCTGAATTAGGAGTGTCAGGAACACTTATTAAAGCCAAGAAAAGCGGAAAGAAAGTAGGAATTCTGGATTTGACCAGAGGTGAATTAGGAACAAGAGGAACTGCAGAGTTAAGAGATCAGGAAGCGTCAGATGCTTCAGATTTAATGAACCTGGATTTTAGAGTGAATCTTGGAATGGCGGATGGATTTTTTGAAAATGTCAGACAAAATCAAATGCTCATCATTGAACAGTTGAGAAAGTTTCAGCCGGATGTTGTATTTATCAATGCACCTCATGATAGACATCCTGATCATGGTAAAGCTGCAGCTTTGGCAAAAGATGCATGTTTTTTATCAGGATTACCTAAAATAAAAACAGCATTGAATGATGTAAAGCAAGAAGCCTGGAGACCTAGAGCTGTTTATCATTACATTCAGGATTATTATATAAAACCGGATGTTGTAGTTGATATTTCGGATGTAGTAGAGGCTAAAATTGAAGCGATAAAGGCATACAAAACTCAATTCTATGATCCCGAAAGCAAAGAACCTTTAACCCCAATATCAGGAGAAGAGTTTTTTGATGTTTTAAAAGGACGTTGGAGAGATTTTGGAAGATACATTGGTGCAGAGTTCGCAGAAGGGTTTGTTTTCACCAGGCCTGCCGGAGTTAAGGATATTACCGATTTGATTTAATGTCTTTATTAGAAAAAGATAAAAAATACGTTTGGCATCCTTTCACCCAGGCCAGCCTATCTCCGGATTTAATTCCGGTTGTTAAAGCAGAAGGAGTTTGGGTTATTGATGAAAAAGGCAATAAATATATAGATGCCAATTCTAGTTGGTGGACGGTTTTACATGGACACGGTAATCAACAAATCATAGACGGAATAACCAAGCAGATCAACAGTTTGGATCACATTATTTTTGCGGGAGCTACACATCCTAAAGCTGTTGAAATAGCAGAACGATTGGTGGAATTGTTACCGGGAAATTTTAGTAAAGCATTTTTTTCAGATAATGGGTCTACAGCTATTGAGGTGGCTATTAAGATGGTTTATCAGTATTGGCACAATAAATCAGTAAAAAAAGGCAAGTTTTTAGCTATTGAAGGAGCTTATCACGGAGATACCTTTGGCGCCATGAGTGTAGGGGAGAGGGACTTTTTTAACAAGCCATTTGAGCACTTGTTTTTTGATGTAGATTATCTTCCATTTCCCACAAAAGAAAATGCAAATGATGTTTTGTCATTGGCTAAAAAGTTAATGGCAGAAGGAAATTATGCCGGTTTTATTTTTGAGCCATTGGTTCAAGGTGCTGCGGGGATGAGGATTTATGATGCTGAAGTATTGAATGAATTGATCAAATTGGCCAAAGCCAATGATGTTATTACGATAGCGGATGAAGTAATGACGGGGTTTTACAGATTAGGAACCATGTTTGCACTTGATCAAATTGAAGAGGAAGTTGATATTGTTTGTTTATCAAAAGGATTGACTGGAGGAGTGATGGCTATGGGGTTAACCATTACTACCGAAGCAATATTTGAAGCATTTAAAGGAGATGATTTAGCCAAAGCCTTTTTGCATGGACATTCGTTTACCGGAAATCCAATTGCTTCAGCAGCCGCATGTGCTTCTTTGGGTGTTTTATTGACAGAAGAGAGCAAATCAAAAGTGGCAATGATCTCTGAAATGCATGCTCAAATCTGTGAGCTATGGAAAGGTAAAAAAGGAATTAGAGATATTGGAAGTAAAGGAACTATCCTTAGAATTGATGTTGATGTAGATACCAAGGCGAGTTATTTTTCTTCGTTAAGGTATGAGGCGTATCAATATTTTTTAGAAAATGGAATCTTAATAAGACCCTTAGGTAATGTGATATTTGTTAATCCTCCTTATTGTATTTCAAAAGAAGAATTGCAGCACATTTACCATCATATTGATTTGTTTATTGAACGAATCCAAAAGTCTAAATAAAAAAAATCCCGTCCTTATTAAAGAACGGGATTCACTTCATTTTATAATTTTCTTAGTTGATCACTTCGTCATAGTAAGCCATGAACTCACTGTCATGCTCTAACCATTGTTTTACTCTTCCAAGTAACTCAACAGCATCATCTTTCAATCTCATCACCTGGATTTTAGCTTTACAGTAAACTAAAACTCCAACTTTCAACATTTCAAAATCAATTGATCTCCAATTTTCAACGCTTTGAATTGCGTCTAATTTCTCCCATGCCTCTTTTTCAGTGATTTTACCACCTGATTTATCATTTTCCATGTATTGTGCTCCAGCTTTCAAGAAATATGATCCAACATCATCTTTAGCAAATCTGTGCAACTTGGCAATTGCTCCCATCAATTTCATGTATGCTTCTTCAGCAACAAGGTTTTTGATATCTTCAACTACTGCAATCTTTAAATCAGTGAAAAATCCTAAGTTGTCCTGAACAACAGAAGTTCCTGCACGCTCATCTTTTTTGATACAGTTTCCAGCAAATCTGATCGCATCATTAAAAGCTTTTGGAAACTTGTCCTTCCACTTTTGATCTTTAGACATTTCAAAGTTGCATTTTGCCAAATACAAGTAAGGCAAGGCGTCACTTTTAGTTTCGTCTTTTTGCGTATATTTTTCTGCAGTCTTTAACAACTTTTCATAATCCCCATCTGCATAATAGATTACTAGATCGTCGTATTCAGGCGGCTGTGCATTTGCGTTGATTACAAATCCAACCAAAAGACATGTTAGTAATACTAATTTTTTCATTGTGATATTATTTTTTCGATTCATCATTGATTCCCCCTATTAAACTCAAAATTGATGCCGAAAGTTTCATATCGGCGAAATTAAGAAAAATTTAACAAGATTGTTAATCATAATACTTTAGCATAATATTAAGTATTTCAATGGCTGCAGACGATATTTTGGTACCGGGACCAAAAATTCCCATTACACCTGCATTATATAAATATTGATAGTCTTGTTGAGGTATTACACCACCCGCAACTACCATTATATCTTCTCTATCTTTTTTCTTTAATTCCTCAATTACCTGGGGAACCAATGTTTTATGTCCTGCAGCTAAAGAACTAACTCCTATGATGTGTACATCATTTTCAATGGCTTGTTTAACTACTTCTTGCGGAGTTTGGAATAAAGGCCCAATATCAACATCAAATCCAATGTCGGCAAATGAAGTAGAGATAACTTTTGCACCTCTGTCATGGCCATCTTGTCCCATTTTAGCTACCATGATACGTGGTCTTCTACCTTCTAACTTAGTAAATTTCTCTACTAATTCTTTAGCTTCAATAAAGTCTTTGTCTTGCATGGCTTCTGTTGAATAAACTCCTGAAATTGATCTTATAGTAGCTTGATATCTGCCAAAAGCATCTTCCATTGCGTCTGATATCTCTCCTAAAGAAGCTCTTTTTCTGGCACAATCAACTGCTAAGTGTAGCAAATTGGCATTGATATCCCTTTCTCTATCTGGATTGGATTTAATTTCATGAGCCAAGGCTTTTAGCTTATTTAAAGCTTCTTGCACTTCTGCTTCATTTCTGTTTGCACGTAATTTCTTTAATCCTGCAATTTGATCTTGTCTTACTTTGGTGTTGTCAATTTCAAGAATTTCAATTTCATCTTCTTTTTCTAATTGATATCTGTTTACACCAACAATAACGTCATTTCCTGAATCAATTCTGGCTTGCTTTCTAGCAGCTGCTTCCTCAATTCTCATTTTAGGAATTCCGGATTCAATCGCTTTCGCCATTCCTCCTAATTCCTCAACTTCTTGAATATGTTCCCAGGCCTTATGAGCAATTTCTTCTGTAAGTTTTTCTACATAATAGGATCCTCCCCAAGGGTCAATAGCATGAGTAATACCTGTTTCTTCCTGCAAGTAGATTTGCGTATTTCTGGCAATTCTGGCAGAAAAATCTGTAGGTAGTGCAATGGCTTCGTCTAAAGCGTTTGTATGTAAAGACTGTGTTCCTCCAAAAGCTGCGGCTAATGCCTCAATACAAGTTCTGGCTACATTGTTATATGGATCTTGCTCCGTTAAACTCCAACCAGAAGTTTGACAATGCGTTCTTAGTGCCATTGATTTTGTATTCTTCGGATCGAATTGTTTTACCAATTTGGCCCAAATCATTCTGGCTGCACGCATTTTAGCAATCTCCATAAAATGATTCATTCCAATTCCCCAAAAGAAAGAAAGTCTTGGAGCAAATACATCAATATCCATCCCGGATTTTACTCCTGTACGAATATATTCCAGTCCATCTGCCAAGGTGTATGCCAATTCTAAATCTGCGGTAGCACCTGCTTCTTGCATGTGGTAACCTGAAATAGATATTGAATTAAATTTTGGCATTAATTCAGATGTGTACTTAAAAATATCTGCAATAATGGCCATTGAATACTGTGGAGGATAGATATAAGTGTTTCTCACCATGAATTCCTTGAGGATATCATTTTGAATGGTACCCGCCAATTCTTCTGGTTTAACACCTTGCTCTTCTGCCGCAACTATGTAAAATGCCATAATCGGAATAACAGCACCGTTCATGGTCATTGAAACAGACATTTTATCCAAAGGAATTTGATCAAACAAAACCTTCATGTCTTCTACAGAATCAATCGCCACACCTGCTTTACCAACATCACCAACAACACGCTCATGATCTGAATCGTATCCACGGTGTGTGGCAAGGTCAAATGCAACAGAAAGTCCTTTTTGCCCTGCTGCTAAATTTCTTCTGTAAAATGCATTGGATTCCTCAGCCGTTGAAAATCCCGCGTACTGTCTAATTGTCCAGGGACGCATAGTGTACATTGTTGAATAGGGACCTCTTAAATAAGGAGCTATACCCGAAACAAATCCAAGGTGTTCTGCATTTTTAATATCAACAGCTGCATATTTTGACTTGATGTCAATTTGTTCAGCAGTTTTAAAAGTCGACTCGGTTTGATCTTTAGATACTTCCTGAGCCGGTTGTAGCTCTATGTGATCAAACGTTACTCTGCTCATGTAATTCTTTTTTAAAGTGGCCTTCTAATTTGAATGTTTGTAATGACTTGAAAGTAACCCCATCTTCATTTTCTGAAGGGTTCACATCTTTCCAATCTTCCAAAGTAGAAGGATATTTATTTACGCCTAAAAAGGTCAATTTTCCGTTGTTTAATTGTTCAATCAAATAAGTTCTGTTAGAAGCTATAGCGTCTTGAATGAAATTGGTTTCAACTGCTTTTATCAATCCGCCTTTTTGTTCTATAGATTTGAACAATTCCCATGCTTTTTCAGCAATTATTTGACACAAGGTATTTACAAAGTAAGATCCTTCAGCTGCGTCTTCTACCTTATCTAAATACGATTCTTCTCTTAACAATAATGAGATGTTTTTAGCCATTCTGTTGTACAACTCGCTTTGTTCATCATGAGGGTGAATTGTCAATACATCACAACCTCCAATAATAGCGGACATTGCTTGTGTTGTCTGTCTTAGTAGATTATTGTTGCTATCATTAACAGCAGCAAATCTGTCACTGTTAGTTGCATAAATGGTGATGACTTCGCTTTTAAAATTGCTGTCATAAGCCTTGAAGATATGCTCAATCAAATATCTCATCACCTTGTACTTGGCAATATTTACAAAGTAGTTATTGGTGATAGATAGCTCTATCACAATTGATTTATTGATAGTGGCTAAGTCAATACCGGTATCATACAATACTTGAATGTATTCATTTAAATGATTGGCTGTAAAAGCTAATTCCTGAACAGTTGATGCTCCAGAGTTTCCGTACAACGCTCCATTCACCCAAATGTTTTGATGAGCTTGCTGTGCTTTAAAAAAGTCTGTAAAATCTGACAATTGATTTTTCCATTCTCCGTTAGCGATTCCTTGAGCAATTATATCAAAGTTGAGACGAATACTGTTCTCTCCTTTAAAGTTGATTGCTGCATCTTTGTTGTCAAATTCAACATCTGCATCAATGAATTCAAAGCCAACTTTGTCAACAGATTTTTCAAATGATGCCTGATCTTGATAATTTAACCCCAAACAATCTATCCCCTCGTTTAAATCTCTTAATATTTCCTTGTTATCAGAAGTTGCATAGAATTTTCTAGTCTTCCAATTAGCGTGCTTTTTTACAAGCGGAAATCTAATTTGTTTGGCTTCTTCAGGGTTTTGAAAAGCATTTATTGTTATTTCTTTCTCAGCTGCAAATAGTAAAACATCAAGAGGCTTGCCTTTAAGATCTTTCTCTATCTGTTCAACCCATTTTGAATATTCAACAGCTTTAAAATTGTCAAATAATTTTTCCATCACTACAAATTTACTTGAATTTCCCTTTTACAGATAATCCTTCAGAATCTTAATTAAAATACCCAGGATTCCGCATCCCATTATTGTTCCTGTAAAAAAGTATCTCCAAAATGAATATCCATTTTTTTTAACTACCAATCCGGTTATCAAGCCAATAAATAATCCACCTAATGAAATGATTAAAGCAGCAGTAAGATTGCTCATTATTTATGTGCTTTAGATTGTTCCCAATAAACGTCCATTTCTTCCAGATTCATCTCAGATAACATTTTACCGTCTTTAGCTGTTTCAGCTTCCATCCACATAAAGCGATTAATGAATTTTTGATTTGTTCTTGCCAAGGCATCTTCAGGATTTACTCCAACCCATCTGGCATAATTGATTAATGAAAATAAGACATCACCAAATTCCTCTTCCATCTTCACTTTATCTCCTTTTTCAACTTCAACTTGAAATTCGCCAATTTCTTCTTCAACCTTTTCCCAAACTTGGTCTTTGTTGTCCCACTCAAATCCAATACCTTTCACTTTATCCTGAATTCTTGTAGCTTTTACTAAGGCAGGTAACGATTTAGGAACTCCTTCTAAAACTGATTTTTTGCCTTCTTTCAACTTTAGTTTTTCCCAATTGGCTTTTACTTCCTCTTCTGAACTAACTTTTACATCACCATAGATGTGTGGATGCCTGTGGACAAGTTTATCGCAAATGGCGTTAAGTACATCTGTAATGTCAAAAGCATTCTTTTCTGAGGCTATTTTGGCATAAAAAACCATATGCAACATGAGGTCTCCAATTTCACCTTTCAGTTCTTCTAAGTCATTGGCAATAATAGCATCTGCCAACTCATAGGTCTCTTCAATAGTGAGGTGTCTAAGTGATTCTAATGTTTGCTTTTTATCCCATGGACATTGTTCTCTCAGATCATCCATGATATTTAAAAGCCTTTCAAATGCTTTAAGTTTGTCCTCCATTTTTCTTAAATTGGCGCGTTTTTGGCGATATTGTGTTGTGAAGTTATTTACTTTTTTACTTTTAATTCTACTCTCTCACCTTAGTTTAGGACAAAGATTTCAACAATTTGTTCCTACATCTATTAATCTAAGATCTAAAGGAGGGTTTTTGATTGCTCATAGAGCAAACATGGCTCATTTACCACAAAAAAATTGTGTTGCTTTTGAATTGGAGTTAACCCAGCAAGATGTATCTAACTCAGCCTGGAACAAAATGTTCAAAGGCGCATACAGAGGAATTTCTTTACAGTATCATGATTTTGGGAATAAAGAGGTTTTAGGTAAAGGCTTTTCTATTTTTCCGCATACCACTTTTCCTCTTTATCAAGGAAAGAAGTTCGGAGCCTTAGACTTTAGGATAGGAACCGGATTATCTATTGAAACCAAAGCTTATGATGAAGTAACAAATCCAAAGAACAATGCAATAGGTTCACACCTTAATGGATATGTAAATTTGATGTTTCAATACAACAAGTATTTTGAACATTGGCACTTAGGTGCAGGGTTTGAATTTTCGCATTATTCAAATGCAGCAATGAAAGTTCCAAATTTAGGATTGAATATACCTTCAGTAGTATTCAATGTTGGATATGATATAAAAACAAGAGAAGTATTTAAAAAAGGGTGGAGTGATTCTTTAGATGATAGTAATTACGAAAAGCGAATGGAAGATGAACTGAGAATCTTTGTAATTGGAAGTTCAAAACAAAATCCGGTTAAGTATACACCTGTAAAATCTAGGCCAGTAATTGCAGTGCAAGGATTGTATTCATTGAATGTTGGAAGCAGATGGAAGGTAGACTTTGCATTAGACGGAATTTTCAACGGAGGAAATCAATATCATTTAGATACTGTAGCCTATAAAGTAGGCGAAACTATTCAGTTTGGGGCTTTCGTTGGAGCTAGTATTCACTTTTACCGAGCTGAGTTTTTTACCGGCTTGGGAGTTTATTTTTGGAGTCCTGTACATCCATTTGATTATATCTATAATCGATTGGGATTCAGGTATCATTTTACAGATAAAATTTCAGCAATTGTGGGGATTAAAGCTCATTTGGGAATTGCTGATTATTTAGAGTTTGGAATAGGTTATCAATTATGGAGCAAGCGGCGAAAATAGGTTTAAGTGTATTGGTGTTCTTCTTTTTGATGGCATGTAAAAAGAGTGAGGAAAGAAGATGCTTTAAGGGACACGGTGAGGAAACTGTGAGAGAAATACAGTTGGACAGTGTTAGATATTGGCATTTGGGACCAAGAATGAAGTATCGCATCATACAAGACACAAGTAGAAAAATCTTGGTAAAAGGTGGCGAAAATATGGTTGGTTTGATCAGTGCGGAACAAAATGCAGATTCCATTAAAATAACAAGTGGGAATCGTTGTCATTTTTTAAGAGACAACGAGCGAAAAGTAGAAGTTGAAATTCATTATCCATACTTCGGCAAGTTTTACATTGAACCTTCAGATTCAGTAATATTTGAAGAGACAATTGTGGCAGACACCTTAATGATAGAAATGAGAGAAGGAGGAGGTGTATTGACATTGGATGTTGATGCCGTTTATATGAAAATGGTGGTTTCAATTGGAACTTCAGATTTTCACTTGAGTGGACATGCTCAATTGGGAGATGTTAAGATTCAGGAAAAAGGATTTGGAAATGCTTTGGATTTTACCGCAGATCAATATTCTGTTTATCAAAATTCAAGGGTAGATCTTCCGGTTAATTTAGAAGGTGCAAATGCAACGGTATTAATTGACGGAACCGGAGATGTCAAGTATACAGGAACACCTGTTCAGGTGGTAAGAAAAGGTCCGGGAAGCGGACAACTCATTCAAATGTAATCGTTAAGAACTGTATTAAATAGTTGATAACTATTTTCAAATACGCAATGTATTGATTTTGTTATTGTTTGAATAATATTACATTTGGTATAGTTTAAACCAATTAATAAAATTAGATTATGCACAAACAAAGAATGTTAATAGTAGGTGGTGGAGCCTTGGCTATTGTTGCGGCTTTTTTACCATGGATTTCGATTTCTTTCTTCGGAATGACTGTCAGAGCTTCAGGAATTAGCGCTGGATTGTATGACGGATGGATTGTTTTAGGGTTAGGTGCTGCTGTTGCAGGGCTTGCTTTTACACAAGGAGATAGAAATGCAGAATTAGATGCAACTCAGAAAAAAACTATTGCCGGAATGGGTGGAGCAATCGTAGGTTACATGTTGTTTTTTATGTTTGTAAGAGCTCAAGGTGGATTCGGTGCTTTAGGAATTGGAGTTTATATTGCATTGTTATCAGGAATTGCTGTATTAGCTGCTCCTTTTGTAATTAAAGGAGATGGTAACTTTGAAATGCCTACAAAAGATACAATCAAAGCGGATTTAGATGGAACAGGTGATGATTCTACATCAACTGAGGCATAATAAATCTCAATATATTATTGTAAGAAACACATCATGCGAATGATGTGTTTTTTTGTTAATATTGAGATAGTTAAACCAAATTTATAACCTATGTTTTTAATTGTATATATAGTATTTGTTTTGTCTCTGACAGTATTTTTAGTTGTAGGTCAATACAAAGCTTTTGAAAAAGCCGGGCAACCGGGATGGTCTATTTTTGTTCCTATTTACAATATCATCATTATGTTCAGAGTAGCCGGTAGAGATGATTGGTGGGCAGTATTGATTCCTATTTACAACATCATTGTGCTCTGGCAATTTTCACAAGAAGTTGCTCGAAGATTTGGTAAAGAATCATCCTTCGGAGTTGGCTTGTTCTTTTTAGGCGGAATTTTCTGGGCAATTTTAGGATTCGGAAATGCTCAATATGAAGGCGCAGTTAGACCAACTGATGACGAACTTCTAGATGCCTAACAATTAAGAAAAGTTTTAGAATAAAATTTAAATAAAAATATGAGTGAAGAAATCTTAGATGCAACTCCTGAAATGGGATCATCAGAAGGAAGACCGGTATTTATTACAGTATTGTGTATATTAACCTGGGTGGGTTCAGGAATTGGAATGTTGGGGCCATTGACAAGAGGATTGAATAATTATAGTAATCCTTTGTGGTATGATTTGGCATTGGCAGCAACAAGTGTTGTTACTGCTTATGCAGCATATGAAATTTGGAACCTTAAAAAGAGAGGATTATACATTTACACAGTTGCAGAGGTAATTTCCATAATTATGCCGATTGTGTACATATACATGATAGCACCGGCTTTTGTAAGAAATATGGCCATGTCTGTGATTTTTATCTATACAATATTTCCAATTTCTTTTATTGTAATGTATTGGGTGAATGCTAAGCACCTGAAGTAGCAATTGATTCAGGGATAATGACATACCAGCAAAACATTGTGTCTGGTTATTTTTAAATGTATTTGTGGAATAGTAAATTTTCAATTACTATATTGCAATCAAAATCGAAACTTACTAATTATGTCAGAAGAAATTATTGACCAAAATGAAAGCGGTGGAGCAACTACAGTTCCAGATGCAGTGAAAACTCTATCAATCCTTAGTATTGTTGGAAATAGTCTTTGGGGACTATTAATTTTAATAGCCTTGTTCTACATTCTTGGAGCAACTGGTTCAATGGGACGTTTTATGCCTGCAGGTGCAGGAGGAATGGTAGCAATGGTCGTTGTGATCATTATTTTAATGCTATTATTGAACGTTTTAGGTTTGGTAGCAGCTATCAAAATGATGCAAGGAAACAAAAAGGCCTTTATCTTGTATGCCATTGTTACAGGAATTTGGGCTTTGTTAATGCTTGTTGCAGGAGCAAATGGCGGACAAATTTTAAATATTGTTAGCGGTTTAGCTTCAGCTGGATTTATTGTAGCATTAGGAATGCAAATGAAAAATATGCCTGACTAGTTATTGGCATTTTCAAAATATTAAATCGCAAGTCTTTTGGCTTGCGATTTTTTTTGCAAAATCTCCATGTTTGATCAAGAAGCTTTTTCTCAATTGTAATCAATTACTATATTGCGGTCAAATCGAAACTTACTAATTATGTCAGAAGAAATTATCGACCAAAATGAAAGTGGTGGAGCAACAACAGTTCCAGATGCAGTTAAAACATTATCAATCCTAAGTATTGTAGGGAATAGCCTATGGGGATTATTAATGCTTATAGGGATGTTTTACATTTTAGCTATTGCAAGTACAGTTAGAGTACTTCCGATTGCTGATCCGGGAGGAGCAATGGCAGTTATCGTAATTGTATTTTTAATTATGATTGGACTTAATATTTTAGGTTTAGTTGCTGCAATTAAGATTATGAGAGGAAATAAAAAAGCCTTTATCATGTATGCAATTGTAACCGGAATTTGGGCATTACTTTTATTACTCGGAGGAGCAAATAGCGGACAAATGTTGAATATTGTTTGTGGATTAGCTTCAGCAGGATTTATTGTTGCCTTAGGAATGCAAATGAAAAATATGCCTGAATAATTATCAGGTAATTTTAAGATATTGAATCGCAAGTCTAGTTAGGCTTGCGATTTTTTTATTGAAAGTTATTTAATTATAAAACGACTATCTTTGTATAAGATATTATGAAACTAGCACTAATAGCAATCGCACTTTTGGCAGTAGGTTTTGCAGGTATTGCCATCAAAATTTGGGGAAAGAAAAATGGCGAGTTCGCCGGAACATGTGCCAGTAACAATCCTATATTCAATAAAGAAGGAGAACCTTGTAGCTTTTGTGGAGCTCGTCCTGATGAAAAATGCTTAGCAGAAGAGAAAGAGTAATCTTAGTTGACGATTTTCATTCAATTCTCTTCTTTATTACCTATCCGATTATTTCATATTATAAGTGATGAGTGTGAAAGTCATCTTTTGGCTAAGTTGCTCTTTGCAGTTAAAATTGCACTCTTAATCATCCTTAATAATTCAGTAGACTTATAATGTAAATTATTTGCTGATTCAGCCTTTAAATATCCGGTTTCAGTCAGAAGTTGAATCCAGAAAATTGTTTCGTCACATTCTTTTTGTGCGATATGGTATTTGTGAATGAAGTCTTTAATACTTTCAGCATTTTGTGCTTCTCTAGAAAGTGCCCCAACTGCAGTTCCACTTCTCAATAATTGTTTACTAAGAACGAATTCTCTTTCTTCTTTGACTAGGTGTTTGTAGGTATTTACTATGTCAATTGCAAAATAAAAACTCTTTTTGTCAATAGGTCCGTTAAAGGTTTGTTTCATAATTGAATAAATTTGAACCACCAAATCAATTTAAACAAACCGTAATCTATTTACGTTATAACTAAAGAATTCAATATTTTACCATTCTCACTGAACTTCACCTAACTCATCACTCCTAACTCCTAATTCATCACTCTAATTAAACTGCAACATCATTCTCTCTCAATGCGTCATTCAAACTCGTCTTCTTATCTGTAGATTCTTTTCTTTTACCAATGATTAAAGCACATGGTACCTGATATTCTCCTGCAGGGAACTTTTTAGTATAAGATCCAGGAATTACAACGCTTCGAGCAGGGACATAACCTTTCATTTCTTTTGGTTCATCTCCAGTAATATCAATTATTTTGGTAGACATAGTTAATACCACATTTGCACCCAAAACGGCTTCTTTACCAACACGTACTCCTTCAACAACAATACATCTTGAACCAATAAAGGCATTGTCTTCAATAATTACCGGAGCAGCTTGTAATGGCTCTAAAACTCCACCAATTCCTACACCTCCACTTAAGTGAACTCCTTTTCCAATTTGAGCACATGATCCAACTGTAGCCCAGGTATCAACCATAGTTCCCTCATCTACATAGGCACCAATATTTACATAAGATGGCATCATAATAACACCTTTTGAAATATAGGCTCCATATCTTGCAAGTGCATGAGGAACAACCCTGATTCCTTTTTGTTGATATCCGGTTTTTAACGCCATTTTATCATGAAATTCAAAAGGACCAACCTCAATGGTTTCCATTTTTCTAATAGGAAAATACATGACAACTGCCTTTTTTACCCACTCATTAACTTGCCAGTTACCATCTGCTAATGGTTCAGCAACTCTCAATTCACCTTCGTCCAATTGTTTTATTACCTGATTAATGGCTTCTTGTACTTCGGTTGTTTCAAGTAAACTTCTGTCTTCCCAGGCTTTTTCAATTATTGATTGCATCTTATTTTCCTATTATTTGTGTGCAAAGATAGGACTTGCTTTGTGGAATCTTGATTAATTTTGAGTTTAATATTTAATCAAAAAGAAAAGAAATGTTTGGAAACGATATGATGAAAAAGTTGCAGCAAATGCAACAACAAGTAGAGGAAACTAAAAAGAGATTGGACAATATCATCATTGAAGGTGAGTCTGGTGGAGTAACTGTAAAGGTGAATGGAAATGGAGTTGTAAAAGACATCATTGGAGGAGATAATATGGAAGCAGAAGAGTTAAAAGACCATATTATAATTGCCTCAAATAAGGCTTTAGAACAAGCAAATAATACCAAAGAGCTTGAAATGGCAAGTTCAGCTAAGGGAATCATTCCTGGAATGTAATGGATATTGTAGTCCTCATAATTGTTGCTTTTGGAGCCAGTTGGTTGACTTTTTTCTGTGGATTTGGTCTAGGAACTTTGTTAACACCGGTATTCTACTTCATTTTTAATGATATGGTGCTGGCTATTGCCGGAACAGCAGTTGTCCATTTTTTAAATAACATCTTCAAATTTTTGTTGATGAATAAAAGCATCAATTGGAAGATTGCCTTACCATTTGGCCTAGCTGCCATTCCTGCTGCATTTTTGGGTGCTAAACTCATAGATGTTTTTCAAAATGAAATTCTTTTAACCTACCAATTAGCAAACAAAACATTTGAAATTCAGCTGTTTAATCTTGTATTTGGAATTATTCTTATTGGTTTCGCATTGATAGAAATTATTCCAAAATGGAGTCTTGCTTTTTCCAAACAAAGCCTCATTATTGGTGGTTTGATTAGTGGATTTTTTGGAGGTTTAAGTGGACATCAAGGTGCGTTAAGAACTGCATTTTTAATTAGATATCAGCTAGAGAAGGAAGTTTTTATTGCAACCGGAATCGTTGTTGCGTTGGCAGTTGATATTTCACGTACAACTACTTATTTTTATGACTACGGTTTTGAAGCAGTGCAACAAGGTTGGCAAATGATACTATTTGCACTTGGTGCAGCTTTGGCAGGCGCAATTACAGGTAAGTTATTTTTAAAGAAGATTAAAATGCAATTTCTTACAAATGCAGTATCAATAGCAATGATCGTTTTTGGAATTGCATTAGCTTTAGGTTTTCTCAATAAGTAATGGATAAAAAAACACTGCGTCAGCAATATATTGAAAAACGTAAACAACTGTCCAATTCAGAAAGGAATGATCTATCTGAAAAGATTTTTGAATTGATTAAAGCCAACTTCGAGTTAGAAGGTAAAAAGATCAGTGTTTTTATTCCTATTGAAAGGTTTAACGAAGTCAATACTTGGGAATTAATTAATAATGTAAAGGCTGATTATTATTTACCTTTAATGGTAAACGATCAATTAAAACATCTCAAGTACGAATCAATTGCTCAATTAAAATTGAATTCTTGGGGCATTTTAGAGCCCACTCACGGAACTGAAATTGAACCCGTTCATTTTGATATTGTGATCGTTCCATTATTAGTAATAGACAGTAATGGAAATAGAGTAGGATATGGAAAGGGGTTTTATGATGGCTTTTTGAAAGACTGTTCTCAAAAATGTAAGTTTATTGGTGTAAGTTTTTTTGAACCAATCAGTCAAATAGATGATGTATTTGAAGCAGATATTCCTTTACATTATTGTGCGACACCAAATAAAATGTATTCGTTTAAATAAAATGGATCAATATTTGTAAATTAAACAAAGAATATAAATTATTGCGGAATACATAACTGTTGCCGTCACAAATAAATTTGAAATGAAACATCTATTATTTACCCTATCATTAGTACTTGTAACATCTTTTTCTTTTTCTTCAGAAAGACCGGATCATGAATTGTTTACTAAACTTTTACAAAAGCACGTTTCTGCTGATGGAAAAGTGAATTATAAGGGATTCATGGATGATATTGATGCATTTGATGAGTATTTAGTGGAGTTGAGAATGAAAGCACCTGTAAGTGATTGGTCAAGTGCCGAAAAGAAAGCATTCTATCTCAATGCATATAATGCATACACAATTAAATTCATTATCACTAAATATCCTGTAAAATCACCTAAAGATGTTAAGTTTTCAGGAAAAGAAATGTGGGAATTTAGAATGGTGCAAATCGGACCTCAAAAGTATTCATTAAACCAGGTAGAAGACAATATTTTACGAAGAATGAATGATCCAAGAATTCATTTCGCTATTAATTGTGGAGCACTGTCATGTCCTAAATTGCTTAATGAGGCATATACTGCAGATAAGATCAATTCGCAATTAACAAAAGTTACTAAGGCTTTTATAAAGGATGAAAAATTCAATGAACTAAAAGCTAAAAAAATTAAAGTATCCAAAATATTCGAATGGTATGCAGAGGATTTTAAGGATGAAGGTGGAGTTATTGGATTTATCAATAAGTACGCAGACATTACTGTTGAAACTGATGCTAAAATAGAGTATCTGGAGTATGATTGGACTTTAAATGAGCAGTAGAATTCAATGACAAACAAAAATCTTCTTATCGTTTTTGTAAAAAACGTCTTGTTGGGTAAAGTAAAAACCAGATTAGCCGCATCTATTGGAGATTTTGGAGCTTACGAGGTATATAAAGAGTTGGTGGACATTACAGAAACTGAAACAGCTCGACTTTCAAATTGTGATATACACATTTATTTTTCGGATGTTGTTATAGAATCTAAATGGCCTGAGAAAGCAAAGTTTGTACAGCAAGGAAATGACCTGGGAGAGAAAATGGAAAATGCATTTGCACATGGTTTTTCATTAGGATATGATAAAGTTGTTGGTGTAGGTTCAGATTTACCAGACTTGAATGCATCTATCATCTTAGAAGGATTTGACGCACTGGAAACTGCCGATACCGTTTTTGGTCCTTCTGCTGATGGCGGTTATTACTTGTTAGGGATGAAAAGATTATACAAGGAGATTTTTAAAGATATTCCTTGGTCAACAGATACCGTATTGTCAGATACTTTAACTGCATTAAGTAAAACTGAAAGATCAGTAAATCTGCTTACAGAACTAAATGATATTGACAATATTGAAGATTTAAAATCTTCATCAATCGCATATAAATTCACGAAATATTATGAGTTATCAAGAAGCAACCAATGAGTTGTATAGAAAGGCTGCAATAGATCCGGATGTCGGGTTATGTTGCACAACAAATCCAATTTGGCAATTACCGGGATTAGATATTCCGTTGATAATGCAAGAAATGAATTATGGATGTGGTAGTACAGTAAATCCAGGTGATTTGGCTAACAATCCAAAAATTCTTTACGTTGGAGCAGGTGGAGGAATGGAACTTTTACAATTTGCGTATTTCAATAGAAATGAAGGCGGAGTAATAGGTTTGGATATTTTAGATGAAATGCTGGAGGCGTCAAGAAAAAACTTCGTTGAAGCTGAAAAGTTAAATCCATGGTTTAAATCGTCTTTTGTTGACTTAAGAAAAGGAGATGCTTTGGATTTGCCAGTAGAGGATAATTCAATTGATGTAGCCGCTCAAAACTGTGTATTCAATATATTTAAAGCAGATGATTTAAAAAAGGCATTAAGCGAAATGTATCGTGTTTTAAAACCGGGAGGTAGATTGGTTATGTCTGATCCGGTTTGTGAACAAGAAATGTCAGAAGATTTAAGAAGTGATGACAGATTAAGAGCTGCTTGTTTGTCGGGAGCTATTCCATTAAAAGATTACATCAAAATGATTACTGATGTAGGATTTGGTACTATTGAAATTAGAGCAAAAAGAGCTTATAGAGTATTATCACCAAGACATTACAATACTAATGAGTTGATTTATCTTGAATCAGTAGAAGTTTGTGCTATTAAAGATCCCATGCCTTCTGATGGACCATGTGTGTTTACAGGAAAAACTGCAATCTATTACGGGGAAGAGGAATTGTTTGATGATGGAAAAGGACATACTTTGTTGCTTAATCAACCATTAGCAGTTTGTGATAAAACTGCCGGAGCTTTAGCATCATTAGGAAGAGATGATATTTTTATTTCAGAATCTACTTACCATTATGATGGTGGTGGATGCTGTTAAAAAAGCATATTAATAAAAAAGCCTGTTAGAATGCTAACAGGCTTTTTATTATTTCAATACTGTGACATGTCCTCGCTTGACATATTCTTTGTCAGACATTGTTTCTTTAAATTCTATCTGCCATACATAAACACCATCTTGAACTAAACCACCATCTCCGTAGTGACCGTTCCAACCATAATCTGCATTGTATGATTCAAATATAATTTCACCCCATCTGTTGAAGATGGTTAAGTGATAATTGAACTTATCATATCCTGAGTAGAAAATTGGTTTAAAGTTTTGATTAAACTCATCTCCATCAGGTGTGAAAATGTTAGGAACATAGAAAATCAAAATGTCGTCAATAGTTACAATTTGTCTCATTGTATCCGGACACCATCCATTTTCATCATAAGCAATTAATGTTACCATATACTCTTCAGGAACTTCAGGGTACTCATGTGTAGGATTTTCTTCAAAAGAGTATCCTGAGTCATCTCCAAAATTCCAGGTATATGAATAAGCGTCTATTGAGTTATTGTTAAAATCAATTACAGGGTCCAATACGTTAGTTTCTTGTGGGCTATAGGTAAACAATGCAGTAGGGGTAGGAACCACAGTAATTAAATTACTATAAGTTACCTCACTTGCACATCCTGCTGTTGAAACAGTTGATAAAGTCACATCAAACACTCCTGAAGGGAATGAATAATAAACACTTCCACATCCGTTTAAAGAAATACCGTTACTAAATGTCCAAACACAATTGCTACTATTTATGTCAGTAGTATTGGTGAATTGTACAGCTAAAGGTTCGCATCCGTATAATGTGTCAGCTGTAAAACTTGGATTCGGTAAAGGATTTACAGTTATTGTAAATGTTTGTGGTGGACCAACGCAACCATCAGGTGATGTTGCCACAACATCTATTATCGCCAATAAAGGAGAAGTTGTAGTATTGGCACCGGTAAATGTTCCAATGTCTCCAGTTCCTGAAGTTCCAAAACCGGCATCAACTCCATTGGTAACTGTCCAACTAAAGGTAGAACCTGGAATATCTGAAGAGAATGTGTTAACTAACAAGTCATCACCTTCACATACAGTTTGATTTCCTATTGGGTCAACATTCGGGGTAGGAAATAATCCAATTACAGCTTGACCTGTGATAGGATTTGTACAACCATTTCCGTCTGTAATAGAAACCAAATCATAAGTTCCAACAGCAGCAGATGTAATTACATTAGTAGCTGAAGAACCTGTAATGGTTGTTGGAGTTCCATTAAAGTTATAAGTAAAGTCCCATAAAGGTGAACCCGCAGTTGCGTTGATGGTAATGTTTGGTAATGGATCTCCATCACAAATATCAGTAGTACCTGATATAGTAGCATCTGGTAAACCGTAAATTGTAATGTCATCTGTTGCAGAAGCTAAAGCACAACCGGGAACATTAATTTCATTTGTTACGATATATGTACCAGGAGTACTAGCACTCAAATCTACCATTCCGGTATTTGCATTAATTATTAAACCTGCAGTAGAACTAAAAGTACCACCACTACCTCCATTGATATAAGTTGGAAGAGGGTCCGCTACATTTGCGCAATAATCTCCTAAAGTAAAGTCTGCTACTGGCGCCGGAGTAATAACTAACTGCAAAGTAAATGTGTTAGGGCACAATGATCCGGTAGCACCAACTGTTCCATAAGTAATATTATAAGCTCCGATATCACTTGTTGCTAGAGCGACAGCTCCAGTATTGGCATCTAAATCTAAAGTAGGACCTCCTGAAGCAACAATGTAGGTAAAGTTTCCGTTTTGTAAACCTGTAATATTAATTACTGGATCCGCAGCCGTTTGACAATATGTCAATCCAGGTGAATATTCAAATGATGCATCATCTAAATCATTTACGGTCAAATTAAATGTTTCTGCTGTTCCTGTACAACTTGAAGTTGAAGGTGTAACAGTAACTGTACCGGTAATATTTCCTCCGTTTGTCTGACCAGTAAAAGCAGCAATGTTTCCATTTCCACTAGCAGCTAAACCAATAGCTGTATTGGTATTTGTCCAATCGAAAGTAGTTCCGGCAACTGAACCGGTAAAATTCACTGCGGTAAAGTTAGATCCAACACAAACTGTTTGATCAGCTATTGGATTAACATCTGGTACAGGGTTAATCGTTACTGAAACAGTAGATGTCTCAGTACAAGGTCCCGGAGTAGTATAGGTTACATCATATGTTCCAGGTGTTGAGGTAGAAGGAGTAATATCTCCTGTGGCAGTATTAATACTTAATCCGGCTGGAGTAACACTAAAAGTACCTCCGGTTGTTCCTGTAATATTTGGTGATTGTACAGCTGCATCAGCACAATAGTCTGGTGCCGAATATGAGAATCCCGGATCTTCTGTCGGATTAACAGTAAGAAAGAAACTTTCAGCTGTTCCTGTACATGCTCCGGCAACAGGTGTAACAGTAATATTGGCTACTTCTTGAACAATACCAGCAGTTCCTGCGAACGTGGCGATATTTCCTGTGCCAGATGCACCTAAACCAATGTTTGTATTATTGTTTACCCAGTTAAACGTTGTTCCTGCGCTTCCGGTAAAAGTAATTCCGGTGAAATTATCTCCATTACAAACTGTTTGGTCGGCAATAGGATCAACAGTTGGTGTGCTTGCAATAGTAATTGTCAAAGTTGAATCGTCAAAACACGCTCCAGGGGTAGTATAAGTAATGTCATATGTTCCCGGTGTAGAAGTACTTGGTGTTATTTGTCCTGATCCAGCGTTTATTGAAAGTCCGGCCGGAGTAGAGGTAAATGTTCCACCAGGTACACCGGTAATATTTGGCATTGTGGCAGCTTCAGATGTACACCATGAGGATTGAGGATAATTGAATCCAGGATCTTCTAAAGGAGGAAAAGGACCTCCTGTAACTGTGTATGGACAACCATTGGCGTCTGTAATGTCAAATGACCACATGTCACCTCCTTGTAAACCATTTATTGTAATGGTTCCTCCATCAGTTGCAGTATTATTTGCAAATGAAGCTGTTGAAGGTTGTAAATTGGTTGCAGTAAAGTTAGATCCATCTATTGCCGGTAACGCTCCTCCAACAGTAATTGTCGCCGTTCCAGCTAAACAGTCTTCTGTAAAAGAACTGGTAAAATCAGGAAGATATTGAACCGCGTAAGGTGCTCCCATTTCATAACATGGCAAGGAGTTTCCATTAACAAAACTGTAAGTTCCACCAGATTGATCATAAAAAGTTAAAGGAACCCAATAAATAATATTATCAGTAAAGGTTCCCGGAGGGAAAGAATTAATCCACGCTAAATCATTAATGTCACTCATGTTAGTATTGGAGATTAAACCAATAAAACAAGGATCATCCGGTACATTGTCATTTGGATCAGGTACAGTAGCAACAGTAGGAGGGCAGCTATACATTAACCATGATACACCCGGATTATAAACTGGTCCGGGAGGGTTAAACATTTCACCCGGTCCAACCCAGTCACCATTAGAAGTAATATTTATTTGGTCTCCATAACACAGTACATAGTTATTTGAGCTAGAACCAGTCATAGTAGCAGTAAATGTCCCAATATCAGCATAACAAGCACAAGAACCCGGAGCTGTATAGTTAATAGTACTAGTACATGAAGGGTTTAACACAAAATAGGCTGTTACTGAACTTGCCGCAGCATCTGAAGGAATTCCGGAAATACTCCAGCTTTGAGGAGAAGTAAAAGGAGCATTTATGATTGTGTCATAAATTGTGGTACCATTGTCCACTTGAATAACAAGTGTTCCGCTTGAAGGCGGATTTGTAAATTCTACGATACCATCTAAACCATAAGTGTTATCAACACTTTGACATAATCCAATATTTGCAGTGAAGTTATTGATAAAGCAAGGACACGTTGGAGCTGTATAATTAATAGTTTGAGCACACAACATATCAGCAGTAAAATAGGCTGTTATATCACAAGGTGCACCGTTGGGATTTTGTCCGGTAATCGTATAATTGACGGACGTTCCAAAAGGAGCGTTAAAAACATCTTGATTACCAAAACAATCTTCTACAATTAACTGACCTGTAGACGGAGGATTGGCAAATTGAATAAGCCCTGTAGTACTATAAGTTCCTCCAGAACAGGCTCCGATATTAGCGGTCATGTTAGTGATTAAACATTGACAATCAACAGTAACAGAGAATTGGGCGATATCTGATCCAGCACATCCACCTGTAACTTCATATTGAAAGGTATATGTTCCATTTTGCAATCCATTGGCGTTGAAAACACCTGTGGATGTGTTAAATGCACCAGATGCTGGAATAGTTGTTTCAGTCCAGGTTCCACCGGCATCTCCTGTAACCAAGTTGTCTAAATCAATTGTTCCACCGCACATTACAGTAGAAAAATTGTCAGCTCCTGCTGTAACTGAATTAGAACAAGTTCCTTGATCTGCACAGTTAATTACCCATCCGGATGAGCATCCTGTATTTGTTAAGATTACTTGAGAAAAGGGAGTTGATGAACAAACAGTAACCATTACATTACCATAGTATCCCGAACCACAATTGAACGGTCCAATTACATTTCCATTAACGCCGGCATTTACGACAGATAATGTAAGTGGGCCACCTGAGTCAGTGGAAATGGTACCATAGTCATCAGTATTAACGGCTCCATAAGAAACTACTAAGCAGTTTACAGGAGGACCTGTTACTGTAGAGACAATTGTTCCTGAACAAGATGTTCCTGTCCAAGCCGCAGCACCACCGGTAATTGTTCCGGGAACATTTGCACCACAAGCCGCGTTGGGATCTGCATATCCACTAGCAGATGAACTACCAGTAGATGTGAAATTTCCACAGTTGTTAGGTGTTTGTGAATATCCAATTGTTATAATGGATATAGATAGAATAGCTAATACGATATTCTTCATGGGCGTAGTTTTCAGCAGTGTTTAAAACGCTTGCCTAATTTGATTTTGGTTCAGCACATAGACGAATCATCCCTTGAAGGGTTGTTCGTTTTGTGAAAAAATTATCAATTACGCAAAACGAATGTTAAATATACAGAAAATTATTCCCCGTTATATGAGAATACAACTTCTTTGGTAATTTCTTTTGAACAACCATTTTGATCTGAAATGGTCAATTTTACTTGATATGTACCTTCATCAAAAGTCATAAATGGATTTTTGTCTGAAGAGGTATTGCCATTTCCAAAATCCCAGGCGAAAGTTAATGTTTGAGATCCTGTAGGTTGAGAAGCATCAGTAAACTGAATTCCACCTGCAGGAAGTCTATGTTCTGTATTGAAATCCGGTACAATAGTAGCGCAAGGATCGTTAGAATTGCTTTGACCGAATCCAACTGAAGTTATTAGGGTAAATAAAAATAATAGTAAAGAGGTTTTCATAAAGTGTTTTTAAATTGATGATTAACAGTAGCTAATCGTTATCATTTCAACGTACAATTTATAAAATAGTTGCTAATGGACAATAAAAAAGGCCGGTAAAAACCGACCTTCAATTGAAATATTAATTTCTTATTTTTTCTTTTCGCAACAAGTTTTCTTTTTGTCGCAGCAGCTTTTCTTTTTATCACTACATTTTTTCTCAGTTTTAGTAGTTTCTTTTTTACCATCCTGAGCGAACGAATTTGCAGTGTAAGTAGCAGCCATTGCTGTCAAAGCGAATGCGAATAAAGCTTTTTTCATGATATTATGTATTAAATTTTTATCTATTTATAGTTCTAAAGTTAATGATTTATCATTTAAAATATGCCAACTGCGTAATTTTTCCTTTGACAATTTCATCAATTTTAACATTTACTTTAGCATCTAACGGCAAAAAAACATCCACTCTAGATCCAAATCTTATAAAGCCAAATTCTTCACCTTGCTTTACTATTTCTCCTTCTTTGGCGTAACATTTTATCCTTCTGGCCACTGCTCCTGCAATTTGTCTGAATAAAATTTCTTTGCCATTTGCATGTTTAGTAACTACAGTAGTTCTTTCGTTTTCAGTAGATGATTTTGGATGCCATGCAACTAAATAAGAGCCTTCATGATATTTGTAGTACATGGTTTCTCCTGAAATTGGATTCCATTGAGCATGTACATTCATAGGAGACATAAAGATGGAAATTTGAATTCTTCTGTCTTTAAAGTATTCAGTTTCTTCAACTTCTTCTATTACAACTACTTTACCATCAGCAGGGCATAAGATTGTATTTTCATCTGCATTAGGAATTCTTTTTGGAACCCTAAAAAACTGAATAATAAGATACATCATCACTACACATCCAGCGGTCAGAATCCAATATAACCAAGGCAGCAATTCCAAAAGGAAGATATGATTAACTGCGTAGATTCCTCCAAAAATCAAAAAACTAACGGCAATTACGCCAAATCCTTCTTTGTGAATTTTCATAATGCTAAAATAATCCTTCCAAAGAAAGGAAAATAAAAACGATTGGTAAAGCAAATAGTGCACTGTCTAGTCTGTCCAACAATCCACCATGTCCCGGTAAGATATTTCCAGAATCCTTAAGATCAAGTGATCTCTTTAATTGAGATTGAAAGATGTCTCCTAAAAATCCAAAAATCACAACTAATACTGCTACAACTACACCTTCTTTTAAATGAAAATCTTCTATTAAAAATGACAAGCTTATGGCTCCAATTATGGCAAATACTAATCCTCCAATAAATCCTTCCCAACTTTTATTTGGAGAAATACTAGGGATAATTTTGTGCTTGCCGATTTTACGTCCTACCAGATATGCGAAGGTGTCTGAAAGCCATATTAAAATGAACACTGAGAGTAGATAGTAAGGAGAATAAGATTCACTAAATGGAACATTTACAAATAGGGTAAAAGACAATGGGATACAAACATAAATTAGGCCTGCATATGTAATAGCAAAATTTACAAAAGGTGTTTCCTTGTTTCTAAATAGCTCTGAAATACCAATTAAAGCGGGTGCAAAAAGTAGAAAATACATAGTAAAATAGCCAAACATTTGACCATAAAAGAGTACTCCCACTCTTACCAAAAGAAAATTAAGAACTGCTGCTCCTAATCCCAGAATCACAAGTAAAAAAGTATTTGGATTATATTTTGACTTTGAGAACATATTGCCATATTCCCAGAGCATTAATGGAATTAGCAAACCAAAAAATGAGGTAAGCGTGTAGCTTCCTAATAAAACGGCTAAAACAATAACGGTGACGTAGATTGCTCCCGTCACCGCTCTCGTCATCAAATTACTTTTGCTATTGTGTGTTTCTTTCGACAATTTGTTTTGCTTTTTCCAGATCTTCATTTCGAACGTAAATTTCAAAAAGTCCGAAAATCTTATACATTGAATCTTGCTGATTTAAAATTAAAGCGTGAATTCCTTCTGCTTCCAGCTTGTCCTTTAAAAGGGTAGCCTCATGCTCAATAGCCGTATTAAAAACCAACGATCTGTTTTCCATTAATTTAGTCGATTAACGCTTTAGCTTTAGTTTCATCTTCAGGATGAACAAGTACTTCATAATTTCCAACCACTTCTGTCAAGTGATCTTTTTTGTCAAGTACAATAGCATCAATTCCTTCAGAAATCAATTTACTTTTAATAATCTCGGCAGACTGTTCGCTATCCGAGCTATAAACTGTTACTCTGTTCTCCATCTTTATTTTCATTTTCGTCAGTAGAATCATTTGAATCAGGAGCAGTATTTTCTTGATCTGCACCTGAAGAATCATTTGAAGAAACACTTTCATCATTTGAAGTGTCTTCATTTGAAATAGGTTTTTCTTCTACTTCAACATCATCAGATCCATTTTCATGGATTTTATGTTCTTCAATTTTTTCTTTGTTCTTATCCCAGATTCTCTCACCAAATATTTTAACAAGATTATCCTTAAAGATTACCTCAGTTTGCAATAATTCTTCCGCTAATTTGACCAACTTGTCTTTATTTTCAGTCAAAATCTTTTTAGCTCTTTCGTATTGCTCTTCAATGATTCTTGAAACCTCTTGATCAATAGCCGTTGCTCTATCTTCAGAATATGGTTTTTGGAACATTGAATTACCTTGAGGATCGTAATAAGAAATATTACCGATTTTTTCAGATAGTCCATAAATAGAAACCATTGCATATGCTTGCTTAGTTACTTTTTCTAAGTCGCTTAATGCTCCTGTAGAAATTTTCCCAAACATGATTTCTTCAGCGGCTCTACCACCTAAAGCAGAACACATTTCATCTAACAACTGTTCAGTTGTTGTAATCTGTCTTTCTTCAGGTAAATACCATGCTGCACCCAATGATCTTCCTCTAGGAACAATGGTCACTTTTACCAAAGGAGAAGCGTGTTCTAACAACCAAGATGTAGTTGCATGCCCAGCTTCGTGGAAAGCGATAGTTTTCTTTTCTTGAGGAGAAATAATTTTGTTTTTCTTCTCTAAACCACCAACAATTCTATCTACAGCATCCAAGAAATCTTGTTTTTCTACAAATTTCTTTTTCTTTCTCGCAGCAATCAAAGCAGCCTCATTACAGATGTTTGCGATATCAGCTCCTGAAAATCCAGGTGTTTGTCTTGCCAGGAAGTCAATGTCAAGTTCTTTCTCTAATTTCAATGGTCGCAAATGCACTTGGAAAATTTCTTTTCTCTCATTGAAATCAGGCATGTCAACGTAAATCTGTCTATCAAAACGCCCAGCACGCATTAACGCTGAATCTAAAACATCAGCACGGTTGGTAGCCGCTAAAATGATAACACCTGTATTGGTTCCAAAACCATCCATTTCAGTTAATAGCTGGTTCAATGTATTTTCTCTTTCGTCATTTGATCCCATGTTGGCGTTTTTACCTCTGGCACGTCCAATGGCATCAATTTCATCAATAAAGATGATTGACGGAGCTTTTTCTTTTGCTTGTTTAAATAAGTCTCTTACTCTAGAAGCACCTACACCCACAAACATTTCAACGAAATCTGAACCTGAAAGTGAGAAGAAAGGTACTTTGGCTTCACCTGCAACAGCTTTTGCCAACAAAGTTTTACCTGTACCCGGAGGGCCAACAAGTAATGCACCTTTAGGAATTTTAGCTCCTAACTCAGTATATTTTTTTGGATTCTTTAAGAAGTCAACGATCTCTTCAATCTCTTCTTTAGCTCCTTCTAATCCCGCAACATCTTTAAAAGTAATGTTGGTTCCTTTTCCTTTTTCAAAAACTTTGGCGCGTGATTTACCGATACTAAAAATGTTACCGGCTCCACCGCTTCCGCCACCACCACCAGACATTCGGCGCATGATAATGATCCAGAATACGATCAATAATAATGGGAAAAGCAACCAGCTCAATGCATCCATTGCCCAATCTTTTTGAACGTCACGTTCTACCTTAAATTCATAAGAAGGGTCAATTTCACTGGCTTTTGCATTTATATCTTTGATTGTTTCCTCAAAGGTTTGCATTTCCGAAGTCTGGAATTCTAAATCAGGAGTGTTTTTTGCAGCAGCTCCTTTTTTCTCACGTAAACCTTGGTATTTAGTGCTATCAAGCGCTTTTACATCATCAATTTTAGATTGATCAAGGTAGACTTCAGCTATTTCCTTGTTCTTAATGATCAAGATTTTATCAACATAACCTTTTAAAGCCATTTCCTCAAAATCGCTTTGTTGTATTTCAATTGTTCCTCCTTTATAAGGAATCAAATTAGCTGCGATTAATACAACAGCCAGGATCGCGTAGATCCAATACAGGTTAAATCCTTTTTTGTTTTTTGGTTTCTCTGCCATAATTTTTACTAATCAAGATTTGGTATCTCAGTTATCTCTGCGTCAGCCCAAAGACCTTCTAAATTATAAAAGCTGCGAACGTCTTTATAAAAGATGTGAACTACAACATTTACATAATCCAAAAGGATCCATTCAGAATTATTTAATCCTTCTTTGTGCCAAGGCTTTTCTTTCAACTGTTTACTTGTCTTTTTAAGAACTGAATTTGAAATACCTTCAACTTGTGTACTTGATTCACCACTGCAAATGATAAAGTAATCTGTCACAGAATTAGGAAGTTTTTGGAGATCAAGAATTACTATGTCCTTCCCCTTAATATCCTGAATTGCGTCAACAATTGTGTCTACTAGAATTTTTGTCTCTACTGCCTTTTTTTCAACAGATTTTATCATAGGTTTACTTTAGGAGCACAAAACTAAAGGTTTTGTTTCACTTTCAGTCTTATTTTTACATTTGTTTTTATGGTCTACAAAAGATTAGAACGTATTCTAATACATCTAGACGCTGTTGATTCCACAAACAGCTATGCTTCAAAATTGTTCAAGACAACAAAAGTTGCTAGCGGAACTGTTGTCATTGCTAAAAATCAGCATGGCGGTCGTGGTCAACGTTCAAATGTATGGACGGCTGAAGCAGGAAAAAATTTGACGTGCTCAATAATTTTTTTTCCATCTATTAAAATTGATAAAGCTTTTTACTTAAATATTGCTGTTTCATTGGCTGTAAGAAAGACCTTGGAAGATTTGTCAATTCAAGCAAAAATTAAATGGCCGAACGATATTTTGGTGAATGACAAAAAGATTTGTGGAATTCTAATTGAAAATCAATTGGCCGGACAAATGGTTAATACATCCGTAATTGGAATTGGATTGAATATTAATCAACTTGATTTTGCAGAAGGAATTAATGCAACTTCAATTCAATTAGAAAAAAAACAGAAAGTTGAAGTAATGGATGTTTTTGATCATTTGTACGGGTATTTAGATTTTTATTTGAATTTGTTGATGGAACAAAACTGGAGTTTGTTGAAGAAGCATTATTACCAATTTTTGTACTTATTGGATGCCGAAGCAAAATTTGAAGATGCAAATGGTATTTTTAATGGTAAAATTGTAGGAATCAGTGAAAATGGATTGTTATTAATTCAGACGGCATCTGAAAAAAGAGAATACGATATTCAGGAATTGAAATATGTTTATTGAAACTTCTCTTGAAGTTTGTCAGCCATGTAATTAAAAAGATTTGTCAAAGGCTTAACTACCATCATTTTCAAGAAGGCATTAATTTCTCCTTCAAATACTAATTCTCCTTGAGTGTTGCCATCTGTTTCTTTCAAATGGATTACCAAAGTAAAAGGAAAAGGAGCTTTATCTCCAGATTCAATATTGATTGTAGTAGGTTCTTCTACACTTTTTTTAATCAAAGGAATAATTGCCGCATTTTGTACTTTGAATGAGCAATCATCATTAGTTGATCTCCAATCTGAGATTTTGTCTGCAGGAAGTAAATCAATGATGTTGTTAAAATCACATAAATAATCAAACACTTCTTTTGGAGAAGCACTAATTACTTTTTTCTCGCTATTGATGACTGTATTTGCCATTATTTATTCCAATTTTCAGGATCAACTTTCCACTTTTTAAGTGAGTCAATTTCGTTGGAAGGGATGTAATTTGCTTTATCTGCCTGCTCCAACAAGTGATCGTAGTCTGACAAAGTTATGTATTCACAATTAGCTGCAGCAAAATTTTTGTCAGCAATTTCAAATCCATAAGTAAATATAGCCGCTAAACCAAGTACGTTAATCCCTCCATCTCTCAAGGCTTCAACAGCTTTTAAGCTACTACCGCCAGTTGAAATTAAATCTTCTATTACCACAACTCTTTGACCTTCTTGATATTCCCCTTCAATTTGATTTCCTAAGCCATGCGCTTTTGCTGAAGATCTTACATAAATGAAAGGTAATCCCAATTCTTCTGCTACCAAAGCGCCAATTGCAATTCCACCTGTGGCAACTCCTGCAATTACTTCAATATTAGAGAAGTGTTCAGTGATTTGTTCGGCAAATGTTTGACGAATAGCAGTTCTAATTTGAGGAAAAGAAAGCGTTTTTCTATTATCACAATAGATAGGAGATTTCATTCCACTTGCCCAAGTAAATGGTTCTGAGGGTTGTAGTTTTACAGCTTTGATCTGTAATAAAAAATCAGCTATTTTTAACGCTTTATCCTTGTTCAAAATCATGGCGGCAAATGTATAAAGTTTTTATTGATAACAGTCCGAAAAATTATTCACTAGACAGTGAAGAAGCATTGTTGAAAACCTTCAGTGACCACAAATTTATTGAAGCTGCGGGAGGTTTGGTTGTAAGGGGAGACCAATACATGTTTATAAAAAGACATGGCAAATGGGATATCCCAAAAGGTAAACGAGATGAAGGAGAAAGTATCAAACGTTGTGCAACCAGAGAAGTAGAAGAGGAGTGTGGTGTTCAGAATCTGGAGATAACCGCTCATTTAGTGAATACCTGGCATACATATTATACCAGAAAAGGAAATAAGGCGATAAAAAAAACTTACTGGTACCTGATGCAGGAACGCGGTAAAAAAGTTGATGTTGTTCCGCAGTTAGAAGAGGGGATAACTGCAGTTAGATTTTTTAAGAAAAGTGAGTTTGAGTTAATCAGAACAAATACGTTTGGATCTATTGAAGAAGTTTTGAAAGCCGTTGAACGTCTAGAGAAAATTTAATTAGAGCCAAGAATCAAGATACGAGAGTAAAGTAAGCTATTGACTAGAATCTAACATCTAATATCTACAATCTATATTCTATTTTGTTACTTTTATTGTACTACTGAATTACTGAAGTAGAAAACCTACAACTTGGACCAGAGAAAGTGGAAAAATATGACCGATAAGGAGCTCGTGGCTGTAGCCAAAGAGAATCCTGATGCTTTTGGTGGATTGTATGAAAGATACTTTGAACCTTTGTTCTATTTCATCTTTAAACGTGTACAAGACGAAGCGGCGGCGGGAGATATTTGCCAAAAAGCTATGATGAAGGCCATGTTTAATATTGGTAAATTTGAGGATCGCGGAATAGGAGTGAAGTATTGGTTGTACAGGATTGCATCAAATGAAACTAATTTATATTTCAGAGAGCAAAAAAAGATTGTGACTGTAGAAGTTGAAGATAAACACGTCAAATCAATGATGACGGAGATTAGTATTGGAGAGGAAGGAAGTGAAACTGACCAAGAAAAGTTGTTAAAAGTATTGAGTAACTTAAAGCCCGAGCACGCAGAAATTGTTGAACTCAGGTTTTTTATGCAATATTCATTTAAAGAAATTGCTGATTTTTATTCTGTTAGTGAGGCGACAGCTAAAATGCGATTATATAGAATTTTAGAGAAGGTGAAGGAAACCTGGGAGGCTAATAAATGAGAAAGTATAAGGTAAATAGAGGTGAACCCGTAAAGATGCCTTCAAAAGAGGCCATTGAGAAGTACAAGGACTTCTCCAGGCTGCGTCATGAATATGACGAGATGGTAAGACGTCCTCAGAAACCTTTGTACAAGGACAAAAAAATGTTTCTTGTATTACTGATTATTTTGCTTTTAACCTACTTAATTATCTTAGCTACAGAAGAGAAAGAAGGGAAGAAAAAAGATCAGGATGATGACAACGGTTGGATTGAAATGGTAGATGAAAAATACGATTCAACTACTTAAGCAAAGCTAAAATCTCTTTTTGCATTGTCACACCTTTATCAGCATTGTACATTTTTTGAATAGTTAATTGGATTTCGTCAAATGTAGCTTCTTGCTTTTTTAATTCATTGAATTTTTCTTGAATGTGTTTTGGTCTAGGACCCCATTCAAACAAATCGTTTCCTTCAACATCCTGTGCAAATAACTTTGGAATTGATCTTGCTCCATTGGTTAGGTGTTGATCTATTAAATCAAGATTTTCATCTCTTAATTTCCAGTTCAATTTAATATTGGGATTTAGATCTGCCATTTTTTCAATGAACATGATAGCATGCGAAGCATCACCGCACCATGATTCTGTAATAAAAGTCCAATTTTGTGGCTGATCGATTTTTGAAATAGCTTCTTTTAATTCAGGTAAGATTTCACCTGTTTTCATCCAACGTTTCATGCGTTGCGCACTAAGTTGAGTGTATTTGATGTTTGATTCAGTTTGAGTACCTGTGGTTTGATGATTCTGTGCCAATTCGTGCACTGTTTCGTAATAATCTGTCATGTCAAAAAGAATTGTTTGGGAACAATAGACGGTAACAGATGAATTGACTTACAGTGAGAAATGAAATTAATTATTAATCCTCTTTCTGCTGAAGAAGTACAATATCGTCTAAGGCATTGATAACTTTTGTAATAGCCGTTCTAACAATCAATTTTTGCTGATTATTGGCCATTCCAAGATGATTGGCAATAGTAATATATTTCAATACTTCTCTCAATTCTTGCATCACTACCATAAAGTATTCATTTTGCTCTTCAAAATCACCTTTAGTAGATCCATGCGAAAGATGAGTAGAGACATTTAAAGCATGCTGTCTCATATTCAATCTTATCATTTCAGTATCCTGTTGAGGAAAATGTTCTGTGGTTTGAAATACATCTCTAATTAACTCTCTAGAGTATCTTCTAGCGTCAATTTTAGCTTGCATGATAGCTTTTTGTTTAGATGACCACATGAGGTAAAAGTATCAATTAATCTGAATCTGTTTGGTGATTTGATCTTCTACACCATCAGCATTCCAAACTTTAAGCGTGACATCATAAAATCCCGGATTCTGATAATGAATTGAGTCATTCTCTAGATCAGAAGTAATTCCATTTCCAAAATTCCAATCCCAGGCTACAGCACTGTATGATTGATTATAAAAGTAAACCCAACATCCGGATGTGCAGCCGTTATTATCTACATAAAAATTTGCAGTGGGTAGGGGAGCAGGAGGATCTTCTTTGCAAGAAAATGCCAACAAGATTAATAATATGCCTAAACCATGCTTAGCCATCAATATGAAAGATACGCTAATTTATTTGATGAGATTCATCTCTTCTACTAAATGAGGTGCTTCACCATATTTGTCAATCACCCAAAGTACATAGCGGATATCTACCACAATGTTACGGCATCTTGATTCGTCAAACATAAAATCACTCATTGTACTTTCCCAACTTCTATCAAAGTTGATTCCTATTAAATTCCCTTCAGCATCAATTACCGGACTTCCAGAGTTACCTCCTGTGGTATGATTAGATGCAGTGAAACAAACCCATAATTCACCATCTTGTGCATAGTTTCCGTAGTCTTTCTTCTTATGAAGATCAATGAATCTCTCGTTCAATTCAAAATCAGGGTTTCCTGTATAGTATTTTTGAATGATCCCATCAATAGTGGTGTAGTGAATGTACTCCATACCGTCATAAGGTGCGGAACCATCAATTTTACCATATGCTATTCTCATAGTTGAGTTTGCATCAGGCCACCAGTTTTTATCAGGCCACATGCTTAGCATACCTTCTACATATAAGCTCAATAACTTTTCTCTTTTAATCATAAAAGTTCTGTAGCTTGATCTTACTTTATTGTCAAAACTTTCTTTTATGCTCATGGCCAATTTCAAAGCCGGATCTTTTTGTAATTTCTTGATCCACTTTTTCCCAAAGTTATTTAGGATATCAGCTTCTTGCGCTTCGTCTAATAATGGCGATTCGGCATAAATTTCTTCTTCCATTTCTTGCCAGCCATCAGCAAATCCAAGCGGTAAAAGATCATTATCAACATATCTGATATACAATTCTGTTAACTCATGAAAAATCTGTCTGTCAACACCTTTGTTATAGTTTTTGTGGAATGATTTTGAACTATTTAATACTCTTTCAATTTCAGCTTCTGCCTTGCCTTCTTCAGCTAATTTATCGTAATTAAATACCAGGTTTTCATAGTTCATTACATGCTGAAACATTTCAGGCCCAACATAAAAATATTCTATAAACATGGAGGTAGCGAACTCATATTTACCGTATTCGTTTTGTAGCTTGTTGATTTCTCCAACCACATCATAATACTTGTCTTTCCATTCGGTTTTTTCACCTGCTTTGGCCATGTATTTTTCTTCAAATTCTTTTTTCTTTTCAATGGCATTCAATTCTTTTAAGCCACCAATTTGACCGATCCATTTTTTCCAGGCATTTGCTATTCTAGCTTGTTTTGAAGTATATTGGATTCTAATTTTATCATCTGCCTGCATAGCAGGTTTCATAGCATCCAAGCTGTGTTGTCTCATATTAATCCTTGCCGGACGTTCAAGATTTTGGTAAAATTCTAACTGAGCAGATGTCAAATGTTGATCTGTTGAACCAGGAAATCCGTAAACCATTGTGAAATCACCTTCTTTTTTAGGTTTTAAACTAATTGGTAAGGTGTGATTTGGCTTATATGGCTTATTGCTTTCACTGTATTTAACAGATTCATTGCTTGATCCAGCATAAATTCTAAACATTGAAAAATCCCCTGTATGTCTAGGCCAAACCCAGTTATCAGTATCTCCTCCAAATTTTCCTATACACATTGGCGGAGCACCAACCAATCTAACATCATTATAATCTTCAGTAACCAACATAAAATATTGATTACCCTGACTAAAAGGTTTGATTTTAGCTACTTCATTTCCTTTTGTAGAGTAGGCTTTTTCTAAAGCTTCAATATTGGTTTTAATTTGTTTCATTACCTCTGCATCAGACATTTTATCTGAAACACCTTGCATTACTTCTTTGGTAACTTCTCTAATCTCTTTAACAAATGTTACTTTCAGCCAAGGGCATGCTAATTCTTGAGATTGATCTTTTGCCCAAAATCCATTGGTCAATAAATCGTTTTCAGGTGATGAATGTTTTTGAATGGCATCCAAACCACAGTGATGATTCGTTAAAATTAATCCTTGATCAGAAACGATTTCACCTGTACATCCACCATTGAATTGAATGATGGCATCCTTTAAACTTGAATTGTTTGTAGAATAAATTTGTTCCGGTGTCAACTTTAAACCATACGTTTTCATGTCAGAATGGAACATGTCAATTAATGACGGAATCCACATTCCTTCTACTGCAATTGCAGAAAAGTTGAAACTGATAAATAAAATTAGGAGTGAAAATATCTTTCTCATAGAATAATTTGTAAATGCAATAGGACAAATATAATGCTTTCATTATAGCCACAAGGGAAGTTTGGAATGTACGGTTAAAACAATTGTATAAATTCAAAAAGAATGGGTTTGAATGGAGCTCAATCTTTGATGAAAATGTATCTTGGTAATCTGAAATTGATACAAAGATGGATTTTAAAAAATACATTGACGGAGCCAAGAAGTCGGCAGGTGGATTAAGAAAATTAAACTTCGGTTTAGGATTGATGATCCCTTTTAATAAACCTCACAGAATCAAAGTAAAGTCATTAGAAGACGACAAGATTGTCACGACTATTCCGTACAGAAGGAAAAATCTTAATCACATAAAAGGAATTCATGCCTGTGCCTTAGCGACGACTGCTGAATTTGCTTCGGGTTTGTTATTGTTGACAAAATTAGAAGCGAAGAAGTATCGATTGATTATGGAGTCCATTGAAATGAAGTATCATTATCAAGCTAAAATGAATGTTACAGCAGAGTTTGAGTGCACTGATCAGTGGATTGAGGAAAATGTAAAGGGACCACTTTCACAAGAAGATCAGGTTTTTGTAAAATGTGAGATCAACTTATACGACTCTAATAGAAATCACATTGCTACAGGATATACAAATTGGCAGATAAAAGATTGGGAGAAAGTAAAAACCAAGTTGTAATGTCAGACATTGCGATAATTTGTCAGAAAAGTAGACCTTAGCATAGGCTTTGAATAGAGCTTTTAACAATTATGGAAGTATTAAGATTTATATTTATTCTGGGAATTAATTTTTCAATATTCTCTTTTATTTGGGGGATAATCATGTTTTTACTTAAGTTGATTCAACCTCCTCAATCGCAAGGACAGGAAGGATTGACTTATATATTCAGAATCATCAAGTATTTTTTACTGGTTTCTGTAACAGCCAATTTTATATCAGTTTATGAAATGGGAAATGCAGGAGCAAAAGCAGATACCATGCACATTGTAATAGGTTCAATCGTAATGGGGCTTTATCTTTTAGGCAAATTACAAAACAGACATATGATGAACCAGTTTGCTCAACATCCTATGTTTTCAAGAATGGTACCTAAAGTTGATCCCAAAGTTGAACAGTTTTTATTGATAGGATCTGTTATTTATTTTGTGATTTGCTTGATGTATCCGGGAATGGTGAACAACGGTTTAAATAACTGGTTTACTCAATCAATTATTTCAATTTACGAAGCACCTATTATTGGATGGATTTTCTCATTCATAGCATTTTTCTTCTTGATTTCAATTTTGATGAGAGGAGCCAATGTGGTGATGAGAATATTGAACGGTCAATCTCCTATGGATAATCCAAAAATGAATAGTTCATTCCATTTTCAAAGTAATTTTGGGAGGTATGAAAACCAGGAAGATGAAGAAGATGAAAATGATGTTGATGAAGATGGATTTACCGATTATGAGGATGTAACTGACGAAAACGAAAAACAATAAAATAAACAGTTAAACTAAACCTATGAAAAACCCATTTAAAAATTTATTATTGATTGTAATAGTATTGTTCTCTGTCAACATTGCAAAAGCTGATGCTTGGGATAATCTAACTGAGAAACAAGCAAAGACGGTAGTTAAATTTTTAAGTAAGAATCCGTACATATTTGATTTCTGCGATTGTTGTGGAAATTCTGCTTCTGTTTATTTATTGAAAGTAAAATCAACTGAGATTACCAAATGTGATTGGGATGATAAACAGTTTAGTGTAAAAGCAAAAGCGCAACGTATTAGTCAAATGCAGTGGGCAGGAAATGGTTTGGATAATTATCATACTTCTGAAATAAATGAGGAAGTAGATTTTACGGTTACCATGAATTACACCTTTGGATATGATAAAGGAATGAGATGGGCAGTTCCACTGTTTAAGTTAATAGATTATAAACCAAACGCTCATGTTTGTGTAGGAGCAACAGTTTATCCAGATCCAAGTGGACAATCTGTTAAAGTGAGTGACAGTGAATATAAAACATGGTATGCTTCTAAAGTAAAGGAGTAATGGAAGTACAAATCCACCGTAAAAGTTATTTTAAAAATCCTGAACAAGATCACCAAACTTTTAGGAATTGGGTTCAAAAATTATCTGAATTAAATGGCAGATCATATGACGAACTTAGCTTTGAAACTTCATTAGGAAAAACTACTGTTTTCGCAGTAAATAAGGAAAGATCATATTTAGAGACAGTTGTTATTTTTCCTGGATTTAGAACCACTTCATTGATCTGGGATCTGGATAAAGGTTTAGATAATATAGGACAAGAATTACGGGTGTTTATGGTGGAAACCAATGGTCAACCTAATTTGAGTGAAGGTAATACGCCAAATATAAACGGAGATGGTTATGGGCATTGGGCCGCAGAGGTGATAGATGCCTTAAATTTGGATAAACCTATTGTTGCCGGAGCCTCGTTTGGTGGGAATGTGAGTATGAAATTAGCGGTTCACCATCCGGATAAAGTTAAAGCCGTTATTTTATTGAATTCGGGTTGTTTTACATTTGCATCAATGGGTGTAATGGGAGTTTCGATTCTTCCAATTATAAATCCTTCCAGAAAAAACATCAATAAATTTTTAAACAAAGGAGTGTTTTATCCACCGAATCATCAGCTATCAAATGAAGCTCATGATTTGCTGGTACAATATCAGGAATTGGCTTTGAAGTATTACAAAGATAAAACTCAGAAACCCAGGGCTATGGTAAAGGATCTTGTCAAAAACAAAGTTCCGGTTTACATGTTGATGGGGGATAAGGATCGATTATTTCCGGTTGAGAAAAACTTGAAAGTAGCCAAGAAAGTATTAGGTGATAGTTTAAAAGAAGTTAAGGTATTGAAAGATGTCGGTCATGGAATAGAATGCCATCCACCTGCTATGCAATACCTGGGAGAAGTAATAGAAAAAGTAAAAGGCTAATTACAATTCAATTGTTTCAAATTTTTCTTCGTCTTCAGATTGACTCCAGTGGATTTTAAATTTGATATTGCCTTTTTCATCAAACATAAAATCTGTTCCCGGCATTGAAGAACATACACTTCCACAATCAAAATTCACAGCTCTATCAAATTTTCTTTTGCTTTCAATTGAACCATTGTCATTCAACTTGAGATATATAATACGACACATGCTTTTATAATCATGCTTCATTTGCTGATTGATTATTACAAACATTACTTCTTTTCCACTTTTTGACCAAGCAGGAAATGAAAATCCATCTATGTCTTCATACAAGGTGAATAGTTGATGATCCTCTTTAGTCTTGAGATTGTAAAGTTTTACTTTTAGTCCATCAACGTAAGTCAAGAAATTACCATTTAAACCAACTGAATAAGGACAAAGCAAAGATTCTCGGATGTGTTTGGGAAGTTTGATCAGCTTTCCTTTTTCATCTTCTATATCGTAATTAAAGCAAGATCCCTCATCAGGTTTTTCTACCAATTTGTAAGCCATTTGAGCATTTAAACTCAAGCTAATAATGCTGATTAGTAGAATGATGATTGCCGATTTCATTGTATTAAAGATGGTGAAAAACGTGTCAAATAGCAAATGTCTATTTCACAACTTCACCATACAAATCATAGTGATCAGCAGAAGTAATCTTGACATTGGCAAAATCACCAATTCTTAAATGATTTTCTTCTGTTATCTTAACCAAAACTTCATTATCCACCTCAGGTGAATCAAATTCTGTTCTTCCAATAAAGTATTCTCCTTCAGCTTTATCAAACAACACCTTATAGGTTTTTCCAATTCTGTCTTGATTCAATTCATAGGAAATACCAGCCTGTAATTCCATGATATCATCTGCTCTTTGTTGTTTCACTTCAGCAGGAACGTCATCTTCCAATGCGTAAGCAGAAGTGTTTTCTTCATGCGAATAGGTAAAGATTCCCAATCTTTCAAAACGGCTTTTTTCTACCCAATCATACATCTCTTGAAAGTCTACCTCAGTTTCACCAGGAAATCCTGAAATCAAAGTAGTTCTTAAAGCAATTCCTGGAACTTTATCTCTTATTTGCGCAATAAGATCTTCTGTTTTTTCTCTAGTAATACCTCTTTTCATAGCTTTCAACATATTAGTTGAACCATGTTGTAAAGGCATATCTAAATAATTGCATACATTCTCTCTTTCATTCATTACATCCAGAATATCCATTGGAAAGCCTGAAGGGAATGCGTAATGTAATCTAATCCAATCAATGCCGTTGACATCAGCTAGTTTGTCTAAAAGCTCAGCCAGATTTCTTTTTTTATAGATATCTAAACCATAATACGTCAAATCTTGAGCGATCAACATCAATTCTTTAACTCCTTGTCCAGCTAAAGATTTAGCATTCTCCACCAATTGATCAATAGGAGTAGAGACGTGCTTACCTCTCATCAAAGGAATAGCACAAAAAGAACAAGGTCTATCACAACCTTCTGCAATTTTAAAGTAAGCGTAATGAGATGGAGTTGTCAACAATCTTTCTCCAATCAATTCCTTTTTATAATCTGCTTTTAAAGTCTTTAATAACCTTGGTAAATCTCTGGTTCCGAAATATCCGTCAACTTCAGGGATTTCATTTTTCAAATCATCCTTATAGCGTTCAGATAAACAACCCGTAACGTAGATTTTGTCTACTAAACCTTCAGCTTTTGCATCTGCATATCTAAGGATAGTATCTATAGATTCTTGTTTGGCATTATCAATAAAACCACAAGTATTGATGATTACAATTTCTGAATCATCTTGTTGTGCTTCGTGTTCTACTTCAAATTTATTGGCTTTTAATTGCGCCATCATCACCTCTGAATCAAAGAGATTTTTAGAACATCCCAAAGTCACCACATTGACTTTGTTTTTTTTAAGCGTTTTGGTTTTCATATTAGTTGAACAAAGAGTCTACGAACTCAGTTTTATTGAAAACCTGTAAGTCATCAATTCCTTCACCTACACCAATGTATTTAACCGGAATCTTCATTTGATCTGAAATTCCGATAACAACTCCACCTTTGGCAGTACCATCTAATTTTGTAATGGCTAAAGCGTTTATTTCTGTTGCTGCTGAGAATTGTTTTGCCTGTTCAAAAGCATTTTGACCTGTAGAACCGTCAAGAACTAAAAGAATTTCATGAGGAGCGTTAGGAACCACTTTGTCCATTACTTTTTTGATTTTAGAAAGCTCATTCATTAAGTTTACCTTGTTGTGTAAACGACCAGCCGTATCGATTATAGCCACATCCGCATTTTGCGCTTTTGCAGATTGTAAAGTATCAAAAGCTACAGAAGCAGGATCAGCTCCCATTCCTTGTTGTACAATCGGAACCCCAACTCTTTCTGACCAGATAATTAACTGATCAACTGCTGCTGCTCTAAATGTATCTGCTGCTCCTAAAACAACAGATTTTCCCATCTTTTTGAATTGATTAGAAAGTTTACCAATTGTGGTCGTTTTTCCAACACCATTTACACCAACCACCATAATTACATATGGTCCTTCCTCTACTTTTGGAACGGTAAATTCTACAAGGTCAGATGTATTGTTCTCGGTTAATAGTCCGGCAATTTCTTCTTTTAAAATATTGTTGAGTTCTTCTGTACCAACATATTTATCTCTAGAAACGCGTTCTTCAATTCGCTCGATAATTTTTAATGTCGTTTCAACACCAACATCTGATGTGATCAATACTTCTTCTAGATCGTCAAGTACCTCTGCGTCAACTGTCGATTTTCCAACAACTGTACGGGCAACTTTGGATAAAAAGCTTTCTTTAGTTTTTTCAAGACCTGAATCTAGCTTCTCCTTTTTATCTTTTGAAAATATCTTGTTAAAAATTCCCATAGGATTTAAGCAAAAAAAGCTTCTCCCAATTTAGGAAGAAGCTTGCATTAACAATATTGTTTAGGCGATTATTTTTTTTCGAACCATTCCTTCACAAGGTCATTGTGTACGACCTCTTGTTTGAAGGTATATGAACCAGTTTTCTCGTTCTTCACCATTTTGATGCACTTTGTGTGCTCTTTTCCACCACCGGTTTGTAAAGTTGCTACTGTCTTCTTTGCCATGTCTTCTTAGATTTAAGACTTTAGATTAATCTAGCGTCTTGGTTCTTACTTAATTTCTTTGTGAATCGTGTATCTCTTTAAGATTGGATTGAATTTTTTCAACTCTAATCTATCAGGAGTGTTTTTACGATTTTTCGTAGTCACGTATCTTGAAGTTCCAGGCATACCACTTTCTTTGTGCTCAGTGCACTCAAGAATAACCTGGATTCTATTTCCTTTCTTAGCCATATCTCTAAACTACTATTTTAAATATCCTTTTTCTCTTGCTTCTTTAATGCAAGCTGTAATACCCTTCTTATTAACAGTTCTTAAAGCAGAAGCTGAAATTTTCAAAGTAATATGCTTATCCTCTTCTGGAAGATAAAACTTCTTAGTAATAAGGTTTGGATAAAACTTTCTTTTAGTTTTATTCATAGCGTGAGAAACATTGTTCCCGCTCATTACTCTCTTTCCTGTTAATTGACAAACTCTCGCCATTTCTCTATGTTTAATCAGTTTTCCATTCTGAATAGCAGTCAGAATTGGGAGTGCAAAGATAAAATGTATTTTCTTGTTTTACAAAGAAAGATTGCATTTTTTTCAAATATCGGCATTTTTTGTGTCTTCATCTTCCAATCCAAGTATCACTCTACGCAGATAATTCAAGGCATACACAACAGTTGATTCAATATTTCTTTTTCTATTTTGTTTGAAATTAAATCGTTTGGCATATACCTTATCTCTTGTGCCAATTGCTATCCAAACGGTTCCAACAGGTTTTTCATCCGTACCACCTGTAGGTCCTGCTATTCCTGATGTAGCAATACAATAATCTACATCCATTTTTTCAATTCCGCCTTTGGCCATTTGAGTAATAACCTGTTCGCTCACTGCGCCATGTTTCCATAAATCTTCATTTGAAACTCCCACTAACTTTTCTTTGAGTTCATAGGCATATGAAACAATACTTCCTTTATAATAATCAGAGGAACCGGATACAGCAACTATTCTCTCAGCAACTGCACCACCTGTGCAACTTTCAACTGTGCCAAGTGTTTTGCCTTGTTCAGATAATATTTTACCAATCACAGCTTCCAATCTGTCTTCTTCATATCCAAAAAAGGCTTTTGGAAAACGAGAAACAATTTCTTCTATATAATGGGCTATATCTTCTTCTTTTTCAGATGTTGCAGTCAGTCTAACTTTCACTTGTCCCGTACTTGGAAGGTAAGACAGGTTTATTTTTTTTGCTCTTATTTCATTTTCTAAATCTGCAATTTCGTTTGCTAAAACAGATTCCGGAACACCCTGAAATAAAACCGTTCTATGATAAAAATCTCCTAATTGATGTTTCTCTTTTAATTCAAGAATTACCTTTTCCATTAAACCTTTCATCTCATAAGGCACGCCTGGCATTGAGATAATATCTTTACCATCTTTTTTAAACCACATTCCTGAAGCAGTACCAAGGTCATTGCGAACTATTTTGGCATTTTTTGGTAGCATGGCTTGCTGCCGATTTACTTCAAGAAAAACACGCGAATTTGATTTAAAATATGCTTCAATTCTGTCAGATATATCTTGATATAAGGTCAATTCATCATTGAAGTATTCTGTTAAAACATGCTTGGTGATATCATCTTTAGTAGGACCTAATCCTCCGGTAATTAAAATCAAATCAGCCCGGGACATGGCATCATCTAAAGTTTCTACAATTGCCTTTTTTGTATCTGCAATGCTTATAATACGGCCAATAGGAATTCCAATTAGTTTTAATTTGCGGGCCATCCAAGCAGAGTTGGTGTCAACTGTTTGACCCACTAAAATCTCATCTCCAATTGTGATAATTTCAGCAATCATTCAATAATTTTTTCGAAGTATAAAGATAGTGCAAACTTCATTTGGTATTCTATTTGCTAAGATTTAATAAATGATTAAGTTTGAAATCAAACCAATAGATAAAAAATGAAAAAGCTAAAAATATTTTTGGGAGTATTCTTGGCACTTTCTTTAACTCAATGTGATGTTTTAGAAGATGTGGCAGGATCAGTAACTTCAGGTTCGGGAACAGGAGATGAGGGAAATAAATTGACAAATGATGAGGTAATTGCCGGATTAAAGGAAGCCTTAAAAATAGGAATTGATAAAGGTGCGACTAAAGCTTCAGCTTTGGACGGTTTTTATAAGAATCCAAAAATATTTATTCCATGGCCGGAGGACGCTCAAAAAGTAAAAGACTGGGCTATTGATAAGGGAATGGACGGTAAGGTAAATGAGATTGAAGAAAAATTCAATCGTGCTGCTGAAACAGCTTCTGCTAAAGCTAAACCGATTTTTGTAAATGCTATTACCGGTATGACTGTAAGTGATGGTTTTGCAATTTTGAATGGTTCAGATACTGCTGCTACTCACTATTTGAGAAAAACAACTTGGTCTCCATTAAAAGGTGAGTTTAAACCAGTAGTTCATGATGCCGTTGAGTCTGTTGAGGTAATGAAGTACTGGGAACCTGTTGCAAATGGATACAATAAAATTGCAAAGATTACTGGTAAAGACGAGGTGAATACAGATATTGATGAATACGTTACCAATAAAGGAATGAACGGTTTATTCTATTTAATTTCAGAACAAGAAAAGAAAATTAGATTAGATCCTGTTGCACAGGTAACAGATTTGCTGAAGAAAGTATTTGGTTCAGTAATGAACAACTAAAAAAAAAAGCCTCTCAAATTTTGAGAGGCTTTTTTTTATCTACCATAATCATCATAGTATTCTTCAAAATAACTTTCGTATTCATAAATCAATTCAATATTGATTGCTTCTACATCTGTTAATTTGTCTCTAATGTCTACTCCCATTGGCATGTACCAATCTTTATCTTCAAAATGATACCTCCAATCTTTGTTTTTAAAGCTGTATCCATGTCTTGCGTAAATCTCATTTCTCATTTCAGCTAATTCTTCTTCTAACAAGTTGTTTACATCTTCATCTGTAAGCTCTCTTTGTGAAGCCTGAGGGTATTTACCTACTGTAGGGTCATATTTGTATTTGCGTTTTTTAAGCGAGTAATTTTTTGAAGAGTTTCCTTCTTTTTTAAAAGGTATCCAACTTCCTGTTATTAAATTATCTGCCGTATTCAATGTAAAATCAAAAGTTCCGTCATATTTATCATCTCCAGGTTCCTCCATTAAAAACTCGTAGTGGCCATCCGGTGCTTTTTCATACGTACCTTTAATTTTTCTAAAATTCCCTGCACAAACTGAATATCCTTCTGCTTTTCCGTTTTCCGCTTTATAAAGTGTAATGTTGATCATGTTTTTGCCAAAATCACCAACATAACATCCTAACATATCACTATTGGCTTTGTCAGCTGCCGGTAACATGTTATCAATGAAATTTTGATTTTCATTTTTTTCTCCTCCAAAAGTACGAGGGTTCATTACGTTTGAGTTTGATTCACCTTCTACAACATTCTCTGTTGCTTCTTCTGAAATTTCTTCAGTGGTCTCTTCAGTTTCATTTTCAGCTTGTCCATTTCCGCAACTGTTAATAAATAAGCTTGCGAATAATAAAAACAGGAAATTTAATTTATACATATCCTTAAATTTGATTTTGAGAAAGTTAAAGTACAATTTAATCTGAAGAAGACGATTAACATCCTATTAATTTCAGCACTTCTTTTTTTTTGTGTGTTGATGGTGCTATTAAGTGTACCATATTTTGAGTTGGACACGAACGTGGCTTTTTTAAGAATTAAGCAATGGGTTTTTAGAACACAGCCCGCAGCAGTATCTAATGTTTGGATAGTAGCCTTTTTTATTCATGTGTTCACTAGTATTCTTGCATTAATAGCCGGTTTTACACAGTTTAATAAGCCAATGTTGAATAACAGAATTCATAAAGCTTATGGAGAGGTGTATATTGCTGTTATTTTAGTTTTTAGTGGACCTTCTGGATTGATAATGGGATTTTTTGCCAATGGTGGATGGTTATCTGTCCTGGCCTTTACAATGCTTTCTATTTTGTGGATTTTTTTTACGTTCAGGGCTTTTACTGCTGTTAAAGCAAGAAACTTTGAATTGCATGCCAAATACATGTATAGAAGTTATGCTTTAACATTATCTGCCGTAACTTTGAGACTTTGGAAGTTTGTAATTGCAAACTATATTTACGAAATGCCTCCTATGGATTTGTACAGATTGGTAGGGTGGTTAGGATGGGTACCAAATTTGCTCATTGCTGAATATTTGATCTATAGAGGCAAACATTTAAACTTATTGAAAAAGAGATTACATGAAAATAAGCCTAATTACTGACGGGATAGTGCCTTATGTTTCCGGTGGAATGCAAAAACATTCGTATTATCTAGCAAAATATTTTGCATTAAATGGTATTCAGGTTGATTTATATCACACACAAACTAATCCCGAGTATGATATAGAAACACTGGAAGTTTTTACTCCAGAAGAAAAAAAATACATCAATTCAATTGTTGTTCCATTTCCACCTCCAGGAAAAATCCCTGGACATTATTTAAGAAGATCCAAAAAATACTCCAAGGGAGTTCTAAAAGCATTTCTTAAACAAGAACCTTCAGATTTTGTTTATGTCAAAGGTTTTGCTGGATGGAGTTTGTTAAAGGCAAAAGCAAGAGGTGTAATAACACCTCCGGTAGCAATTAACTTTCATGGTTTAAATATGTATCAAAAGCCGGCTAATTTTAGAAGTAAATTGGAAGCAATTATGTTTCGTCCAGCGGTAAAATTCAATTTGTTGAATGCAGATTATGTTTTTTCTTATGGAGGTCAAATCACAAGAATTCTTGAAAATATTGGCATAGCAGCTGAACATATTCTCGAATTTCCGGGTGGAATTGACGAAAGTTGGTTAGATGATCGAATAGAGCATCATAAAATCAGAAGGTTCTTATATGTGGGAAGATATGAAAGGTTAAAAGGAATTCAGGAGATTAATCAAACAGTTTTGGAATTAAAAGGTAAGTATCAATTTGAGTTTCATTGTATTGGACCAATACCTGATGGTCTAAAATTAAATGAGTCATTTGTTAAGTATTGGGGAACAAATTTGCCTGAAAGTAAAGTGAAAGAAATATATAAAATGTGTGATGTTGTGCTCTGTCCAAGTCATTCGGAGGGAATGCCAAATGTTTTGTTGGAAGGATTTGCACAATCTTTGACTGCGATTGGTACTAAGGTGGGGGGGATTCCCGCTATTATTAAAAATGGTAATGGTTGGTTGATTGAAAATCCTACTGTTGAAGATATTTCAAATGCCATGATTGATGCGATAAATATTGATGAGGATTTATTGGATAAAATGAAGTTACAAGCATATCAAGATATTAAATCCAATTTTTTATGGCCTGATTTAATAGGAAGAAAAATTCAATTAATTCAAAATATTATATCAACTCATTAACCTTCAATATCTTTTTTGTTGTATATCAAATTAGTGATGTATAATAATGACGCTCCTAAAATGATATAAATAATAACAGCCAAATAGTTCAAGCTATACTCAGGGTCATTTACATTGAAGTCTAAATAATGAAATGGTGTAAAGTATCCTAACCAAGACGTAGCGTCAGTTGATTTTGAGATTGCATTTATAAAATAGCTTCCAAATGTAATACCAACAACAATTCCCATAAAGTTCTTTTTTGGACGTACAAACATTGAAATGATCACGCCTATAGTGGTAAATAAGATAATTAATGCCAAACCACTTATGTGAAGGATAAAGAAAGTATCCCATTCAAATGTTCCTTTTCCAAAAGCCATAACACCTAATACAGCAGAAAGCAATTGGATAAGATATATTATCAAGGTTAAAGTGAGTAGTGACATTATCTTGGTAAATACTATTTCAGATCTTTTAAGAGGTTTAGTTAACAGAAATTCTGCAGTTCTATCTCTTTCCTCTTTTGAAATAATTGTAGCACCTGTGGATGCCGTATAGATACTAATCAATACAATGATATAAATTCCATAATATGTACTATAAAATCCAAGAATGTGCCTCCAGGTGTCTGCATCCATTCCCATGGCCTTTTGAAGTTCAACAGGCATGCTATCAATTAACATAGCCATGTCCTTACCCATTTCACTCATGAAGGGATAAATTGAGAGCACCATTACGGTAAACCCAACTACAATCAATGTCCAGGTAATTAAATTTTTTCTGTTGCGGCGTAATTCTTTTAAATATAAATTCTTGTTCATCACTTTGCGGTTATCTTTCGTAATAGTTCATGAATATTGATTCCAAATCCGGTTCTTCCATCACCACATCAATTACATCTAATTTTTGAATCCATGATATGAGATCCTTGATTTTTCCTACATATTCAAACATGATTTTGTTGTCCTGTATTTTTTCATTTTGAACTCCTTCAGGAAAGTTAATAGAGGTTAAACCTTCTTTTAAGACAAGCCTTACTCTCTTCATTTGCTTTTCTAAAAGGGTTTGAATGTCTTCTACAGCAGTTATTTCACCTTTTCTGATGACAGCAGCTCTGTGACAAAGTCTTTGTATTTCAGAAAGTACATGAGAGCTGAAAAAGATGGTGGTACCATTTTTATTTTTCTCACGCAGTAAGTCAAAGAATCTATTTTGCATTAATGGATCTAAACCTGAAGTAGGTTCATCAAGAATTAAAATTTCTGGATCGTGTAAAACGCTTTCTATGATGGCACATTTCTTTTTGTTTCCAAAAGAAAGATCTGTAATTGGTTTCTTGAGATCAAGCTCAAAATAATCTGCCAGTTCAGCAATTTTTGATTTATCTGTATTTGGGTAAAATCTAGCTGAATATTCCAGTAATTCCAACGAAGACATTTCCTCATAATAGTTAACTTCAGAAGGGAGATAGCCGATTTTTTGTCGGATTTTATGTCCATCTTCAACTATGTCCATTCCCATTATTTTCCCAGTTCCGGATGTTGGTACCAGCAAACCTAATAAAGTTCGGATAGTTGTAGATTTTCCTGCTCCGTTAGGACCTATAAAACCGAAAACCTCTCCTTTATTTATTGACAGATTAACGTTTAGCATTCCGGGGCTTTTGCCGTAATACTTTGTCAGATTATTTGTTTCAATTGCTAACATCTCAAGGGTTTATAAATTCTTGTTTTATATAATATTTCACTTTCTCAATAGGGAAGTTGTTGGGATCAAATAAGTACTGCATTTTAGCTCCGTCCATTGAAGCCATGAAGTAGCGCATATATGAAGCCGGATCTTCATGTTCTTTAGCAGCAAAGTAGGTGATCATTTTTTCAATAAAAGGCATTATTTTGGGTAGCATTACATCTCTAGAAACTTCATTAACTTCTTTTTGAGATACCATTGAAAAATATAGTTTCCAGTAGGATCTTTTTTTATCCAGGATATCAAAAGTATCATCTATAAATTTTGACATAGTAGTATCCGTTAAGTTAATGTCCTCTAGTTGCATAGTTTCTACAACTTCTTTAAAAAGTGTACTTAATAGCTGTTTTAATACTTCTTCTTTGCTGTTAAAGTAATTGTATAATAGACCTTTTGAGATGCCTGCCTTTTTTGCAATTTTCGAGATGGAAGCTGCATGGTACCCGTCTTCAGCAAATACTTTTAGCGCGGCATCAAGAATTTCTTGACTCCGTTCATTTCTAATTTGCTCAAATTGTTCTGTCGTTCTAGGTGACATATTTATGACTGACCGTTTGGTCAAAGATAAAATATAATTTTTGTTTTAACCAAATTCAATCAAATAAAAATTAACGAAGTTCAGCTCCTAATGCTGTTTCCAGTTTGTTGCGGATTTTATCCATTATGGCATCAACTTGCTGGTCTTTCAAGGTTTTTTCGTCATCCTGGAAAATGAATTTCACCGCATAAGATTTTTTGTCTGCCGGTAAATTTTTTCCTTCATATACGTCAAATAAACCAACTTTTCTTAGGATTTTATTGTCCACCTCTTTAGATAAAGCATTAATTTCTAAGAATGTTACTTTTTTATCTAATAATAAAGAAAAGTCTCTCCTCACATAGTGAGTTTTAGGAATTGCTTTTGCTTTGACGTTATTGATTACACAAATATCCTCAATTACCTGCCAATCAAAATTAGCATAGAATACAGGTTTTTTTATTCCAAAAGCTTTTAGTACATCTTTTCTGATCCATCCTACATCTACAACTGATTTTTTAGCAATTGCATAGTTAATACCATCCTCATAAAGATCATTTAATGAAGAGGAAATCATAGGGTTTTTAAAGATTCCTAGCTTAGTTAAAATTGCTTCTACTATACCTTTTAAGTAAAAGAAGTCTGCTTCAACTTGAGCGTTGGTCCAATTTTCAGCTGTTTTGTTTCCTGTTACCCAAATACCCAATTTTTTTCTTTGCGGATATTTAAGTTCCTTATCAGCATTGAATCTATAATCATTTCCAAATTCAAAAAATTTCAAATCTGCGTGCTGTCTATTTTGGTTGTGTTCTATGCTTTTGAGTCCTCCAAACAAAAGAGTTTGGCGCATAACGTCCAATTCATTAGATAGAGGATTTAATATTTTCACATCTTTATCAGGTGAAAAAGAGGTTGTTTTAATTTGATCCCAAATGCTACTGCTTGACAATGAGTTATTCATTATTTCATAAAAACCTCTGTTAGCCAATAAATCGGCAATGAGATTATAAATAACTTCATTGTTATCGTTTGCTCTAGGTGTAATAGAAGAGTTCAATTTGGCAGGGATAGGTACATTGTTGAATCCATAAATTCTCAATACTTCTTCTGCAATGTCTGCCTCTCTTGTTACATCTACTCTGTAAGTAGGGATAGAAGCTTCTATTAATTCACCCTTCTTCTCGGTTTGTATATCTAATTCCTTTAAAATTGAGCAAATCTGATCATCAGTTATATCAACTCCAATAAGTGACCTGATTCGATCGCACTTGAATTGTACCTTTTGTTGTTCAATTTCAGTAGGGTAGAGGTCGTAGGTTTGTCCCAATTCCGCTCCGGTTATCTCAACAATAAGAGAAATGGCTCTGTTCATTGCGTTGATCACATTGTTTGGATCAACACCTCTTTCAAACCTGAATGATGAATCTGTACTTAAACCATGTCTTTTGGCTGTTTTTCTTACTGTAACCGGATTAAAATATGCTGCCTCAAGAAAGATTGCATTTGTATTTTCCTGAACACCTGAATGTAATCCTCCATAAACTCCCCCAATACACATTGCACCATTTTCATTGCAAATCATCAGGTCCTCTGTATTCAATTCTCTTTCTACTTCATCTAGCGTTACTAGTTTTTCACCTTTCCTCGCTTTTCTCACGATTACATTTCCGTTTACAACGCTTAAATCAAATGCATGTAAAGGATTGCCTGTTTCAAACATTACAAAATTTGTAATATCTACAATATTGTTAATTGGTTTAAGACCTATTGATAATAATCTATTCTGTAACCATGAAGGGGAAGGAGCTATCTTTATATTAGTAAGCACGGCACCTGCGTATCTTGGGCAAGCATCATAATCTTCAACGGTAATATTAATTCCGTTTGAATTTGATTTGGCTTGTATTGGATGCGGTACATTAAGGTTGATGTTAGCTTTGTTATGAAAATTCAAAAATGCTTTTAAATCTCTAGCTACACCAATATGCCCCATAGCATCAGATCTATTAGGTGTTAAGCCTATTTCAATCAAATAATCACTCTCAACATTAAAAAACTGCTTTGCAGGTGTACCGATTACCGCATTTTCATCTAGCACCATTATACCGTCATGATCATCTCCTAAACCTAATTCATCTTCAGCGCAAATCATACCGAATGATTCAACTCCTCTGATTTTAGACTTTTTGATTTTAAAAGCTTTGTCCGGTTCTGGAAAAAGTGTACATCCAACTGTAGCAACCACAACTTTTTGTCCTGTGGCAACATTTGGAGCCCCACAAACAATCTGAAGTAATTCACCAGTTCCTATGTCAACAGTTGTAACGTTTAGTCTATCAGCATCCGGATGCTTTTCTTTAGATTTTACTTCTCCAATTACAACACCTTCTAAACCTCCTTGAATAGTTTCAATTTTCTCGATTCCTTCTACTTCCAGTCCTGTATCAGTTAATATACGAGCTATCTCTTGAGGTTCAAGGTTTGTATCAATGTATTGTTTTAGCCAGTTAAGGGATATTTTCATCAGGTAATGTATTACGCCTGACAAAGTTAATTAATCAGCCTAAAAGACTAGGACTAGTATGCATTATTTTATTGATTTTGGTTGATTCTCTTTATGATTTGCTGTACTCACCTTGATAAATTTCTTCTTTTACACTTCTCTTCCAATGAAATATAGAACTAAGAAAAACCGTTGAGTATCCAACAATTAGTAAGATATACAAAGGCAACATTTGGTAATCTTTTAATTGAATGGCGCATTGAAAACCCCAAATAAAATAGAGTAGTAGTGCTCCTTCTAAGTAGGTCATTAAACCAACTTTTTTAATGGCATATTTTCCTGTACTCCAATTATCAGATTTTTCTGTGATGTTGAATTTAGGAGTTCTAATAAAAGGACTCTTTTTGCCTATGTATCCTTCAATTACTGCAAGACTATTGTGCAGACCAAGTGCCATTGAGATGGATAAGAAAAGAGGGAATTTCCAAAAATAAGAAAGTATCGATTTTTGTTTGTCTTGAATAAATGCAACAAAATAAAAACTGGCTAAAATCAGCCACGATATCATGAAAAAACTAGAGATATTGAAAAGAAGGGAATACTCTTCCATATTTGATTTAGCCCAGGTTAAGGGAAAAGACAACAATGAAATGATAAATACAAAAACAAATATCGAGCTATTCATAAGATGAAAAATAGCGTGAGTTTTGGTAGATAATTTAACCTCTTTATTGACAATTACTTTGAATAAGTTCTTTTTAACGCATTCTGCCGCTCCTTTGGTCCATCTAAACTGTTGTGCTTTAAGTGCATTTATATCCACTGGTAATTCAGAAGGCGATCCAACGTTTTCAAGATAAACGAATTTCCATTTTTTTAACTGTGCACGATAGCTAAGATCAAGATCTTCTGTTAATGTATCAGATTGCCAATCCCCTGCATCCAAAATGCAGCTTTTTCTCCACACTCCGGCAGTTCCATTAAAATTTATAAAGTGATTTCCGTAGTTTCTACCAGTTTGTTCAATGGTAAAATGAGCATTTAAACCAAAGGCTTGCAGCTTGGTAAGAAAAGAATAGTCTTCATTGGTATATTCCCATTTTGTTTGAACTACCCCTATATTTTCATCTTTAAAATGAGGTATTGTTTTAAGTAGAAAGTCGGCATCAGGTAGAAAGTCCGCATCAAAAATGGCAATAAACTCACCTTTGGCAATACTTGTTCCGTATTTAAGTGCGCCGGCTTTGTAGCCTGTTCTTTTAACTCTTTGAATTTGTTTTATATCAAACCCTTGTAATTGATAAAAATGGACTTTAGATGAAATAATATCAGTTGTTTCATCATTGGAGTCGTCAAGAATTTGAATTTCAAGCTTGTCTTTAGGATAGTTAAATTGACAAATACTGTCTATTAAGCGTTCAACAACGTAATATTCATTGTAGATAGGAAGTTGAATAGTGACTTGCGGATAATTGTTAATGTCAAATTCTGATCTCTCTTTTTTTACTATCGACCGTTTTGATTTCAAGTAGTTAATGAGTAGGCTTAACTGCACTATACTGTACAGAAAGATAAAACTCATTGAAATTAAAAAGATGATTACTACCGCCAGTTCCACTTATCCAAAAACAAATTAAAGAATTGCATAAAATTAAAAAAGGTTGTTCGTTTGAACAACCTTTTTTAAGAATATCATTTTAAATCATCTTAGTATTTGATGAACTTATTAGTTTCAACCATTGTTCCGGCAGTAAGTCTGATGATGTAAGATCCACTAGGTAAATCTTCTACACCAAATTCAATTTTATTTTGTCCTGCAGCAACATTTGTTTCGTTGATTGTTCTAACAACTTGACCGCTTAGATTGAAGATTTTCACTTCAACGTTAGAAGAGTTTTCTAATTCAAATGCTATAGTTCCTTGATCTCTCATTGGATTAGGATAAACTTTGATGTTAGAAGTAAACTTCTTAGCTTCTAAGTTGTCTTGTTGGTGAGGCAATGACAAGTATGCTTCAGTACTCCAAATACCTCTACCATGCGTACCGATATAAATTTCTCCTGGTTTAAGGTTTCCTTCATCCCAAGTTCTCCAGTTTTGTTTCATATCAAATACAGGTACATTTCCAAAAATTCCTGAGCAATTTTCCCAGTTATTTCCTCCATCTTCTGTAACGTATGTACCCATGTCAGTTCCAACAACTACAACATTTGGATCATCTCTATCAATTACTACACTGTAGCAAGGTAAGTTGTTAGATAACCCCATGTTTGACCAAGTAGGTGAAGAACCTAAAGCGTCAGTAGTTTCTTGAACTTTCCCGTTAGCAGATGATGTGTAATATCCTAAAGTAACAACAACATGAGTAAGATCCCCCTCAACAGCAATACCTGTCACAGGTGACCCAAATGATCCGATCTGTGTCCATGTAGTTTGAAGGTTAGCAACGTTGGATACTAAATCCGCATCAATTAATGTGTCAACTCCTTTTTCCGGAGAATAGACATCACCAAAACCACTTAATCTAAATAACAATCCATCCCAAGTACCAACAAATAAATTGTCACCATCCCGTGAGAATTCCATAGCAGAAACTTGTCCAGCAGACGGGTTTGATGATCCTGCTCCAGGAATTGGTACATGATTAACTAAGAACCAATCCTCAGCAGGTGCCGAAAATCGAAGAGCATTTCTAGTCATCCAAACTCCTTGACCTCGACCTAATCCTACAGCAAACCAAGATTGGTAAGGGTCTTGAACAATTAATGTATCCCATGATATATTGAAAGCGATCGAATCATTCCCCATGTCTAATGTATCACCAGGTGCACCAGCGTTAGTAGCGTAGTAATGAGGAATTGTAGATACTGATTCAATTACAATGTTTGTGTCTAAATCACTTAAGTAAACTGTATCTCCAGGATCAAGAGCAGGAGCTCCGTATACGAAAGTGTAAGCAAATACACTTAAATTATAGTCATTTGATGGTGCAATAGATGTAATTACGGTGTCTGCTCCTGTGATTGTACCATTGTAATTTACCGTATCCTCATAATTTACATTAATTGGACAAGTATATTGAATATAAGTTTGAGTTGTTTTAGAAGGCACTTGTACAATGTCTCCAATTTGATAAGCTTCTGAAGGAACGAAGTGAATTGAATCAGTAGAGTTCAAATCGTTAGGATTTTCCCACAATTTAAAATTTGTAAAGAATTGTCCACATCCTCCAGAAGTAGCTCCAGGAGAACATCCTAAAGAACCTATACCGGCTGGAGAAAACTCATCAGGTACAAATGAATTAGAGTTTTGACCTCTGTCTGCAGATCTACGAACTGCTCCGTGATAAACTGAAGAGAATAAAATATCTCTATTGATGAATGAGATTTCACAAGAGAAACCATCTCCTCCACCTACTTCATCAAATTCATGCCAAGTAGAATTGTTGTGGTAGTTAGCTTGGGTTCCGTTATCTTGAGCCCCACCAATTACATCTCCATGAGCTGAAGCACCAATTGCATAAAACTGAGTTACATTGAATCCTCTGTTTGCTGGGTGGAAAGTTTGACCTCCGTCGTCAGAGAAATGAACTCCACCATCATTACCTATGTAAAGTCTTCCCAAATCATCCCATACCATTTCGTGTTGATCAGCATGAACATATTGAGGGTCTTGAGGAGCTAAGAACCACTGAGATAATTGAGTCCAGTTACCTGTAGTTGCCCATGAATAGCAGTCGATTCCTCCTAAGAACATTTTCTCAGGGTTACCTTTTGCAACTGAAATAATGTTATCATACAATCCTTGTGCAGATCCACCTCCTGTTGAGAAAGGTGAAAATGAACCAGGCTGTTGATTATTAGGAGGTGCAGTTTGTGTCCAATCTAATCCGTTATTTGAAGACATCCAAACACCAGCTAAATAAGGACTTGCTCTAACTGCATAAACATAATAGTTTCCGTTAGTTCCTCTTTCATGAGAAATAGCATATTCAACTCTCCCTGTTCCAATTGGAATTGGTGAACCAGAATTTGCAGAAGAAGTAACATCTATAAAGCTTGCACCACCATCATAAGAAACATGTGTTTTGATTGGGCTTGAAACAGCAGCAATCATAACTGAACCGTCTTTTGACATAGCCAAAGCTGTACATCCACCTAAAGAAAGGCCATTTGAGATATCTGTAAAAGAATCATCACCAGGATTATACAATTTCAATCCTTGATTTGTAGCAACCCATACTTGATTTGTGATCGTGTCACATACAATTTCATTAATAGTCGTAACAGATGCACTTAAATTTGTTAGTTTTATTACGTCAGTTGTTTCACCATCCGTATTTCTAACTAATTTATACATTCCGTCTCCATTTCCACCTGTGTCATAAGCATTTTGAGAACCTGATGAGGTTTCTGCATTATGCCCTGTTGCAATATATATTGTCCCGTCTGCAGTTTGACACATTGAAGAAATAGCTAGATTTTCTGAAAACAAAGTAATAGGAGTCCAGAAGTTCGCTCTACTAATAGATTCAAACAAACCACCTGATACAGAACCTGCATAAACGTGATTAATATCGTTTTTGTCAATTAAAATAGCTCTTGTTCTTCCTCCAACGTTATCCGGACCGTGTTCATTCCAGGTAACAGTTGCTCTATTAGAAGGCAACAAAGACATTTCATCTTTTGCTCTTAAATAATCTTCTTGAGTATAATCACCTTTTAATCTGTGGTAATATTCCAACATTCCGTCAGAACCATTGCTGTAATGATTAACGTGAGATGATAATCTCGGTGAATAATTTCCATCAGCTTCAGATACATTACCTACAAAAAAGTAAGCTGAAACCAGTGCTACTGGTATAGAAGCTAATAATAAAATAGATTTTTTCATACTATAAATTTTCGACAGGACGATTTTTTCAACGGCTAATATACTATAAACTTATTAATTCCATGCATCAAACCTTACCCAATAAATTCGTTTTTTATACACATCAAAATACTGGCTACTCTAGAAATTTCCTTCTAAGCCATTCATAATTAGTACGCACGAATAAGATAAGTCTTACAAGTCAATCAGTTGAGTACCTTAAAAAAGATGTTTTTCAGCATGGTATGATGACCTTACTAAAGGCCCACTTTCAACATATTTAAAGCCTTTGGTTAAAGCATATTCTTTATACTCATCAAATTTTTGAGGTGGTACAAATTCCGCCACCGGTAAATGTTTCGGAGTAGGCTGTAAATATTGCCCCATGGTTAGAATATCGCAATTAACTGTACTTAAATCATCAATAGTTTCAAAGATTTCTTCTTCTGTTTCACCTAAACCTAACATAATGCCAGATTTGGTTTTCATTCCACCTTTTTTTAATCTCATTAAAACTTCCAGCGATCTATCATATTTAGCCTGAATACGAACTTGCTTTGTTAATCTTCTAACTGTTTCTAAATTATGAGAAACAACTTCTGGTGCTACTTCAATAATCTTTTGCAGATTTTGCCATTTACCACCGAAATCAGGAATCAAAGTTTCCATAGTAGTTCCCGGACTTTTTCTGCGAATTGATTTCACTGTAGCCACCCAAATATCTGCACCTCCATCTTCCAGGTCATCTCTATCCACTGAAGTTAAAACCGCATGTTTAACTTGCATTAACTTTACTGATTGAGCAACTTTAGCAGGTTCAAATAAATCGACATCTAAGGGTTTGCCGGTTTGAACGGCACAAAAACCGCAAGATCTGGTACATATATTTCCCAGTATCATAAAAGTAGCAGTTCCTTCTCCCCAACATTCACCCATATTTGGGCAATTTCCACTTTCACAAATGGTGTGTAAATTATGCTCGTCTACCAGAGACCTTACCTTTTTATAATTTTCACCTGTTGGCAGTTTTACACGAAGCCACTTTGGTTTTTTTATACGAACCGGATTGTCATTTGTAGTTATAGTGTCCATCTATTTAGTAAAGTTTTTGTCCGATATTGAATTGCAAATATAGAGCTGAAAAAAAGTTTGAGTTTTCATTATTGTACATTATTTCAATTTCCCTACCCGGAAAATAATCTAGCATTACTCCAAATTCACCTCCGCTAATTCCACTTTTTAAGGCAGAAAAATTAAAATCAAAACCAAATTTACCAAAAGCTCCAACTCTCACATTTGCTTCACCTAAGCCTTTAAACCATGATGATCTTGCAGAAATATTTCCTGAATTATGAATCAGGGGATCGTATTTTTCATCAACGGCTTGGGCTCCTAATTTTTCAATCTTCAGATAAACAGGTTTTACAAGTCCAAAAGAAGGACCGACACTCCATTTTGCACATACCTCAATTCCATTTTCTCTTTTGGCTTTAAAAAGAATTAGTTTTCCCCCATAATGAGGACGAAAACTAACCAATGATTCTAGTTTTCCTAAGTAATATCCTTTTGAATTGCTTAAAGCACCATAAATTTTGTGCTCTTTTTCGTGACGAATGTTAGTACAGGTAAAGCCTGCAGTTTGTTTGTACTTATAATTTTTTTGCCAGCCATAATCAAAAGCCAGTCCCCATCCACGTGTATTGAAATTTAATCCTACAGAATAATCTCTGCGCAACAATACATCAGACTCGCCCATTTCAACTTCCTGAGAAAGAACTGAAAAGGGTATAAAAATCATCAGCAGATAAATACATCTTTTGTACATTAGAACAAATTTACTGAATTCTCGGTTGATTAACGAATTAAGTTAAAACATTACAAATTAATCCGATCATGGAAAAGAAATATGACATTAATTACTTAGGCGATTTAAGATGCGAAGCATTACACATTAAATCAAATACCTTAATTGAAACTGATGCTCCCACCGATAACAATGGAAAGGGAGAGAAATTTTCACCAACTGACCTGGTGGCAACTGCACTGGTTACATGTATTTTAACAGTTGTAGGGATACACTTTGAACAGGAAGGGAGGAAAATAAGTGAAATTAAATGTGAAGTGAATAAAGTAATGGCTTCTAATCCAAGAAGAATTAAAGAGATCAGTATTCAGTTTGATTTTGGTTCCAATAGTTTTAGTCATGATGATCTTAGAATTATTGAAGAAAAAGTTCATCATTGTCCAGTCACAGAAAGTTTGGCGAAGGACATTATTATTTCAACCAATCTGAAACAATTATTCTATTGATTTTAAGAATAAGGTACTACTTTTTAAAGCAGGAACCGTTTGTAGAGAAGTGTGTTTAACGACTTCGTATAAAAGTGAACCTTCTTTTTGTTCTGTTGGGATAAAGTCATTTTTTTCATCTATAGATTCTAAGATAACCAATAACGCACTCAATAGATAAAGCATTTTTGCTGCTCCAAATATTAATCCAGCAATTTTATTAATTGGCGTTAAAGCGACAACTTTAATTGCCCTTTCCAATACTTTTCCTAAGAAAAATACCATTGCTCCTACTAGTAAAAAGGTTATTGTAAAGGCAATTACAGGTAAGTATTGAGTAGTCAGGTTTAGGTTATCTCGAAGAATGTTGGTCATAAAATCAGAGAAATGAATACCTGCGTAAATTCCCAAAATCAAAGCCAATAAGGTAAAAAACTCAATTATAAAGCCTTTTTTAAAACCTCTCCACCCACCAATAATGATAGGAATGACTATTAAAATGTCGAGATAATTCATTTAAATGATTCTTGATCTTAAAATTATCCTGAATTTTGTGTCGGAATAAAACAATACGGAGTAATTGCAAACAAAAAACTGTTCAAAGTGGATCACGTAACGGCAATAGCATATCAAGAAGTAGTAAAGAAATTAGAATCAAAATTTGGTGAAGGATTAGACTTGGATGCCGTGGTTTTAATAATTGGTGTTCAGGAACTTGGTAAAGGATTCAAGAAGTTTTCTAAAGATGAAAAAATGAACCTGATGCATATTGCTATTTGCACTATTTTAGAACCATATGGTTACTATAAATATTCGCATGAAGATGAAGATGGATGGCCGCATTTTGATAAAATTGAGAATTTACCGGCACTTGGAGCTAAGGAACAAGAATCTCTTTTAAAAGAAGCTGTAATTCAGTATTTTGAAGTTAATAAATACCTTTAACTACGTTACTTTTCACATCTTTTACAATTTTAGATGGAAGATGACGTCTTAAAAAGTACACAAAACGTTATCTTTGCGGACTAAAACTCATAAATGGATATCCTAATTCAAGCCGGACAATTGATCTTAAGTCTCTCGATTCTTATCGTTTTACATGAGTTTGGACATTACTTGCCGGCACGCGCTTTTAAAACAAGAGTAGAAAAATTCTACCTTTTCTTTGATTATAAATTCTCGATTTTCAAAAAGAAAATTAAGGATACAGAATGGGGAATTGGTTGGATTCCTTTGGGTGGTTATGTAAAAATATCAGGAATGATTGATGAGTCAATGGACAAAGAACAGATGGCTCAAGAACCGCAACCATGGGAATTCAGAACAAAACCAGCATGGCAGAGATTGATCATTATGATCGGTGGAATCGTAGTAAACTTGATAGTAGGTTTTGTTATTTATGCTATGGTTTTAGCTATTTGGGGTAGAGAGTACTTACCAGCAGATAAAATAGTAAACGGTTATTCAATTGCTCCTGAATTCAAACATTATGGTTTCGAAGATGGAGATAAAGTGCTGTCTTTGGATGGAGAAGTAGTTAAAGAATCTAATAATATCAATAAGTTCATTTTATTGAGAGGAGTTCAAGACGTAGAAGTTGAGCACCCTTCTGGAGAAATTGAAACGATCAAGTTGAGTGAGGATGTAGAATATGAAATGTTCCAAACCGGAGCAATGTCAATGTTCTCACCAAGAACACACGCAGTAATTGATTCAATTTATGAAGCTTCCCCTGCAGAAACTGCGGGTTTTCAAAAAGGAGATCAAATAGTTGGTTTGAATGGTGCTAAATTGGAGTTTTGGGATGAATTTTCAAATGGTTTGAGGGATTACCAAAAAAGAGAGTGGAAAGTAGTTTATGAAAAAGATGGAAGAATTGATAGTACTTTCTCTTCTATAGACTCAATCATGATGGGAGGTTTGGCCCGCACTAATGGTTTGGATACTGAAGATAGATTAATAAGTATTAACGATACTGAATTAGTTTCTTGGGATCAAATGTTATCTACTGTTCACAATTTAAGAAATGTTGATGTTGATATTAAGCGTGGAGATAAATTAATTTCCATGAATGTAACACCAAACAATAGAGGTCTTTTAGGAGTTGGACTTAGTGATAAAGAAATTAAAGATTTAGTTGCTACAGAAGAATATTCAATAGGTGCTGCCATTGCATCAGGATTTAAATTGGCTTATTGGACACTGCATGATTATGCCGCTCAGTTGAAGTTTGTATTTACTAAGAAAGGTGCTTCTTCAATGGGTGGTTTTGGAGCCTTTGGTAAATTATTTGAGCCTGAGTGGAACTGGCATACTTTCTGGCTAAACACGGCATTGATTTCTATTATTCTTGCGTTCATGAATTTCCTACCAATCCCTGCTTTAGACGGTGGACATATAATGTTCTTATTATATGAAATGATTACCGGTAGAAAACCAAATGAAAAAGTGTTGGAATATGCTCAGTTAGTTGGGTTGATCTTGATACTAGGATTGGTGCTATATGCCAATGGAAATGATATTTACAAAGCATTTACGGAATAAAATAATGATGAAAAAAGTTTTGATATTGGCAATTGCGGCAGTACTGTCTTTGTCTATTGTTGGTTGTGAATCAGCTAATGACTGGAATGTTTATTCAAAAAATGGTATTGAAATACAATATCCTGATGAATGGAATTTAGATACTACCAACACCTACGGAACTGATTTAATTCTATTCGGTCCAGATCTTGGTAAGGTGGATGAGTTCTATGAGAATATCAACGTATTGTCTCAAGATCTTCCTGAAAATATGGGATTAAAAGAGTATTCTTCTATTTCTAAATCTCAAATTGAAGAGTTTATGCCTGGTAGTGAAGTGATTGAATTTGAGGATGTGGATGCTGAGCTTCCGTATCAACATATTGTTTATACAGGACCAATGGAAGGTAGAGATTTAGAATACATGCAACGTTATATTGTGAAGAACAATAGAGCTTATGTGTTGACCTTTACTGCAACTCAAGAAAACTTTGATCTGTACAAAGAAGAGGTAAATAAAATCTTTGATACTTTCGAGATTAGGTAGTTAAGTCTTTCTCTTCTTCTTTTTAGCTGCAGGAAATAAGATGTTATTGAGGATTAATCTGTATCCTGGAGAGTTAGGATGTAGATTTAAATCTGTTGGTGGATCTCCTACAAAGTGTTGATAATCCTCAGGATCATGGCCTCCATAAAAGGTCCAGGTCCCTTCACCAAATTCACCATGAATATATCTGGCTGTTCCCATAGCCTTATTTTCACCCATGATCAAAACATCAGGTTTGATAAATTCTGTTCTAAAGTCAGTAGTTTGCCCCATGAAACCATCAATTTCCATTGTGTGATTTTGGCAAAGCATAGTGGGTACAACATCCCATTTAGCCGAAAATTCAAATAAAAAGAACTTGTCTTGCTGTTCAGGAACTCTTAAGTGATCTTTTGTTCCGTCAATATCAGAATATTCATAAACCATTGGATCTTTTTCAACTGTAAAGTCTTTAAATGCAAGGGTTTTGGTGAAATCTATTTTTGATTGAAAGTTCGCTTCAGCAGGATCACCGTCATACATATGCTCACAGATATCTGTACTTTCAGCACTTAGCGCAATATCGTAACTGTCCGTTCCGCTACACATTGTAAATAAGAATCCACCACCAGCAACAAAGTTTTTAATGTTTACCGCAACTGCTAATTTTAATTCAGAGACCTTTTCAAAACCAAGTTTTTTAGCCATTTCTTCATTGTCTCGTACTTGTTTTTGGTACCAGCTTTGGGTATGATAGTTTCTATAGAATTTACCGTATTGTCCTGTAAAATCTTCATGGTGAAGATGTAGCCAATCAAATTCAGGTAGACCACCTTTTACAACTGTAGAGTCATAAATCTCTTCATAAGGTATTTCTGCGTAAGTAAGAACCATTGTTACAGCATCATCCCATGGTTGTTTACCTTTTGGGGTGTAAACGGCAATTTTAGGTGCTTTTTCTAGCTGAACAACTTCCATGTTTACTTCGGGGTTCGCAATTTCGGATTTAATTGCTTTTACTTTAGAGTCTGGAAGTATGCTGTATGAAACTCCTTTAAGAATAAGCTCTTCTTCAATTAATTCGGCGTGAGGAAAAAGAAAACTTCCACCTCTATAATTAAGTAGCCATTCCATTACTACCTCATTTTCTAGTACCCAATAGGCTACACCGTAAGCTTTAAGATGATTTTTTTGAGTTTCATCCATTGGGACCAAAATAGCAGAAGCTTTTCCGCTATAGGGCAGTGCCAGTAAGATTAATAGTAATATTCTAAAAAGGTATGTCATCTAAATTATTGCCTAAAGGAATGTCGTCATCATTCATTTTACTACCTAACGTAATTGTATCTGAACTATTGTCAAAATCTTTGTTAGGAACAAAACTAGTTCCGTAATCCATAGTGTCAAATGCGTCCAGATTGTCAAATCTAGTTAACTCTTTAATGAATTTCAAACGAACAGTGTCCAATGAACCATTTCTATGTTTTGCTACAATAATCTCGCCAATTCCTTCTGTAGGCAAACCATTTTCATCTTGATCCAAACCGTAGTATTCAGGTCTGTATATAAATACAACCATATCGGCATCTTGTTCAATTGCTCCAGATTCACGTAAATCGGAAAGCATTGGACGTTTGTCACCACCTCTTGTTTCTACTGAACGCGAAAGCTGTGACAAGGCTATAATAGGGACGTTAATCTCTTTTGCAATTTCTTTGATGGATCTTGAAATAGTTGAGATTTCCTGCTCTCTGTTCCCTCCTTTTGTTCCGGCTGTCATTAACTGTAAGTAATCTATGATAACCAGTTGAATGTCATGCTGCATTTTCATTCTACGACACTTTGCACGCAATTCAAAAATTGAAAGGGCAGGGGTGTCATCAATAAAAATTGGTGCGTCAGTTAGATTACTCAACCTACTGTGCAATTTTTCCCAATCTTCAGGGTCTGTAAAACCTTTACGCAGTTTTTCAGATGATATACCAGTTTCCATGGCCATCATCCTTTTTACTAACTGTACGTTAGACATCTCTAGCGAGAAGATTGCTGTTGCCTGTCCAAATTCAATTGCAGAATTTCTAGCCATTGAAAGTACAAAGGCTGTTTTACCCATTCCGGGACGAGCAGCTAATACAATCATATCAGATTTTTGCCAACCTGATGTCAATCTATCAAGATCAGTAAATCCGGTAGGAACACCAGAAACACCATCCTTATTTTTTGAAGCAGCTTCAATCTCATCTGTGGCTTCTTTTACCAGCTCTTTAACACCTGAGTAACCTTTTTTAAGGTTTCCTTCAGCAATTTTAAATAAGCCATCTTCCGCTTCGTTTAGTACGTTGAATACATCTTTGGTTTCATCATAGGCGTTTTTAATCACTTCAGATGAAACTTCAATTAAAGATCTCAAAATGTATTTTTCAGAGATAATTCTTGCGTGGTATTCAACATGAGCTGCAGAAGCTACACGGTTTGTAAGAGAAGCTATAAATCCGGGCCCACCAACAAGTTGAAGTTCCCCTTTTTTTCTCAATTTTTCAGTAACAGAAAGAATGTCGATATTTTCAGAGTGACCAAAAAGATCTTTGATTGCAGCATATATTTTTTGATGCTCCATTTTGTAGAAACTTTCAGGTTCCAAAATGTCGATTGCATCATTCACTGCATTTCGTTCTAACAACATAGCTCCAAGTACAGCTTCTTCAATATCCACAGCCTGAGGAGGGATCTTGCCAATTTCACCTATACTTTGAATTGATTTGTTGATTAACGATCTTTTCTGCCCACTATTTACATTCTTCTCTTCCATCACAGCAAATATAACGAATTGAAGGTGCTCAAGAAAAGACCTATTGTGATTTATTTATCAACAGACAAAAAGCGGTAAAATGTTAATAATGATGCTTTAGTGAGTAATAAGCTTAGAGCGCAATTCTAATTCAGGAATTTCCAAAATGAAAAATCCATTCAATTGCCAATCAATGGTCATGTTAGTTTTGGCCGGAGCTGAGTATACCAATGAACCATTTAAACTATAAATATTCAGTGTGTAATTTTTATTTGGTTTTTCTTCAAAACCAATGGTGATTTGATTTTCATTAAAATAAGTTGACAGTGCGTCCTGTTTAATAGAAATGATATTGGTGTTTTCAAAGCTCCCGTTGGCATCATAAATTCTAAGTCTGTAATAATTGATTCCCGGTTCAGGATTAGCATCAATCGAACTATAAAATTGTTCTGTCACCGAATTTCTAGAAGCATCAATTTTATCTATCACTTCCCAATTTGAGCCATCTCTTGATTTTAATACTTCAAAGTACAAGGTGTTTTCTTCAGAAGCGGTGCTCCATTCAATAAAGTTTTTACCGTCTGAATGATAACCTGAAAGTGATCTCATTACAACAGCTAAAGGATAAATACAATCTGTATTTACTGATTGATCAATTAGATTTCCGTATTGATCGTAATTGGCCGTTTCACCATCACATCCTGACCCATAGGTGCAAGGTCCATCTGTGGCTGTATATTCAACAGTTGAAGATGAAGTAGAACCAAAATAAATTGTTGTTACTCTTGGTGTGCTTGAAGTATTAGAAAAGTTACCTGCTGTTGCTGTGTTATTTAAGAATATTGCGCAATAACTTCCACCGCAATTATTAGAATAATCAATTAATGCAGAAGGAGGATTACCTGTAAAAATCATTAAATTGGCTCCTGCCGGAATTGGGTCACAGTAAGTGAATAAATCCGGAGTACATCCTGCTAATGCATTAAGATCATCTAAATAAGCCTGATTGTTAACAATTGTATTTGAACCACACCCTACATTACACCAGGTTGTATTAGGAAGTTCAATAATTAAGCTATCAACTGGTACAGGATCAGCTCCCATTTGAACTACAACTATCTCATCTGTCCCTTCGGCACCAGTGCAAGCATTATAATTTACTGATTGGATATAAGGTTCTGCGCAACCAGTGGCTGTGGTAAAACTGGAGATAATACCTCCGGTTAAATAGTTCTCTTCACAGTTTGGTACAAATCCATTGTATTCAAATATTGCATAATAATAGGTTGTTCCGTCAATAAGGCTATTCAAAGATACGGACGTTGATGATCCACTGTAAATTACTTCTTCTCCGGGAGCAATCAAATCTCCTACATTGTACTGAGTTCCATCTGCGGGTGTACCTGTAATTGGTGAAGTAGAGAAAACAACAATAACATTATCTGCATCCGTTCCTAAAGTCCAATTTAGGTCTGCTGAATAACATGAAACAACAGGCCCATTATCTGTGACATCATCTGTAGGTTCAGTGTCTAATCCTCCACAAGGAGTTGTACAGAAATCCTGACTGTTATTGGTTGCATCTTCTGTTGCCGTGGCTGCAGTGGTCCATGTGAAATCTCCGTAAGTATTTCCCGGACCACCTGTAAGTTGGAGGCTTTCGCCAGCAGCAGTTCCACTTCCTTCAGTGACTCCAATGTCTGTTGACGTAACACCAACTGCGGGACCGTCAGTGGCGGTAAAACTTCCTCCATAACTTAAGAACTGTTCTACTGTATTGGTGCAAGTATTATAGAGTGCTATTCCGTCAGGATTACCATTTTGCATGCCTGCTTCTGCAAACCAAACTGTTCCAATTCCACATCCATTATCAGGAACTGTTCCACTTAAATTGATAGTAGAGTAGGCTGCTCCACCATTTCCGTTATATAAAATTACTTGATAACATGATAAGTCAGTACCGGCGGGTGCGGCTATTTCAAAACCTTCGCCTACGTCTGTACCAGAATTGTCATAGTGTATTTCGTTGATCCATACACTTTGGCTCAGCCCATACTGAACCACTAACAGCAGTACTGATGTTAACAGTTTTTTCATTTAGTAAGCAAGTTTTACCTGAGTAAAACAGAGTTTCTGAGACCAAGGTACTAATAAAATGTAGTACAAAAAATGATTGTGTATGAATTTAGCGAATTGTTAATACTTAATTAACATCAGCTGAAATTCACAATTTTGGAATGTAGAAATAAAAAAAAAGCCGCTCAAGGCGGCTTTATATTTTAGAAACTTCCGTCAAATGCAGAAGATTTAGGTTTCTTTTTAACAACTACCTTGTTCAGTGTAGTGGTTATGTTCTGTACTGAACTAGAAATCTTTGTAGTGTGAGCCAGGTAAAGACCACCTTTAACTTCTTTAAAATCAGAGAATACTGTAGTGGACATAATGGTTTGTTCTCCATTTCCATCCTGTAAATCCGCTACAGTAAAGCTTTCTTCCAATTCTAAAAGTCCAGTTTCAACTGAATAGTATTCAAAGCCATATTCATTGTCTTTGCCTTTTTCCTGGACTTTGATTTTGTAGTATTCTTTACCTTCTTTTTCTTCAATCCCCATCAATTCAACATCTAAGAATTTATTGTTAGCATATGTCAATTGGGATAATGGGAAAGAGTTCATTTTTTTCTGCTCCAATTTATCACCCTCATATTTTTCTGTTCCAACAAAAGGAGCCGAAGTTGCACCTTTTTCGCCGTTGAAATATTCTTTCTGCTTCATATCTCCTTGTGGAGTTTTGATGATAGTTTGGGTAGCAGTTTTATTAGGTTTACCTGCATAAGTTGTAATGAATAATGAAAGATTCATCCCTTGAATAGACATTGATCCAGTATATTCTTTGATAATCATTCCTATTTTATTCATTTTAGCATCATATTCCTCTTTGTTGCTTACCATGAAAGTCTTGTAAACATAATTGTTAATTACACTTTCTAAAGTAACACCATCAGGAACAGCTTTTAACTGTTGTAATGTTGCTTCATCTCCAAAGGCATCTCTTACTTCCATGCCTCCATTGTTGTCAAAAACATCTAGTTTTTCAGCAATTTCAGCATTACCTACTACTATAATGTTCAGGTTATCAGGTCTTAGATACTTTTTAGCAGTTTCTAAAACGTCTTCTTTTGTGATTTTTTCTAATCTTGTTAGATAGTTGCTGTAATAATCTTTTGGAAGATTGTAACGAGCCATGTTTAAGGCAAAATTTGCTTGAGTTCTGCCACTTTCAAGTGATCTGGCAAATGAGCCTGTCATTGAATTTTTAATCAATTCTAACTCGTCGTCAGTTACCAAGTTGTTTGTCATCCAGTCAATTTCATATAGAATTTGAACAATTGCACTGTCTGTTACTTCATTTCTAAAGCTACCTCCTGCAGAAAAACTTGCATTTAATGGATCAGTTCCGATAGATGAATAACAACCATAGGTATAAGCTTTGTCTTCTCTTAAGTTTTTCATTAAGTGTCCAGAGAAACCTCCACCTCCTAAGATTTTATTCATGACACTTACCTTAATCGCATCAGGGTGCCCTGGAGTTAATTCTACAGTATTTGTGATTGTGATTTGACTTTGAACTGCTCCTGGTTTGTCAACGAAATAAACATTGTTGCCTTTGTAAGAAGGAACGTCATATGTTTGTTTTTTCATTTCTCCACCTCTTTTCCAATCACCAAAGTATTTGTTGGCATATCCCATTGCTTCTTCTTGAGATACATCTCCTACAATTACCAAATAGGCTTTGTTTGGAACAAAATATTGGCTGTAGTGTTTTTTGATATCATCAACTTTGATATTGTTTAATGATTCTTCAGTAACAATCTCTCCATAAGGATGGTCTTTACCGAAATTCACAACAGATGACACATTAGATGCCATTGTATTAGGGTCTGATTTTTGAGTCGCTAAACCTGAAATTGTTTGGTTTACAATACGATCTAATTCTTTCTCAGGGAAAGAAGGTTTAGTAACCACTTCATTTAATAACTCAAGTAATTTTGTTGTGTGCTTTTTTAAAGATGAAGCATAGAACCCTCTTGCATTTGTAAAAATGCTAGCTCCCATGAAATCTATTTTAGCATCAAATTCATCTTTTGTATAGCTTTCAGTTCCAGAACCTAGCAATTCACCAAAAATACTTTGCATACCTGCTTTATTTCCTTCCGGTAATGTTGGATAATCAACAAATAACTGGAATGAAACAACAGGAAGTTTATGATTTTCTACCACAATAACTTTTAAGCCATTGTCCATATTCACAATCTCCGGAATCTCTAAATTGATTTCAGGATTTGGTTGTGGTTTAGGTGGTTGACTTCTATCTACCTGACCAATTGAATTAACACCAATTAATAGGGCAGTAGCTCCTGCTAAAATGTGTTTTGATATATTTTTTGTTCTCATTTTTCTTATGCTGATTTAGGTAAATAGTATAAAATAACTCGATTAGTAGGAGCTAGGTATTTTTTAGCAACTCTTTGAATATCTGCTTTAGTTACTTTCATGTATTCATCAATCTCTTTATTGATCATATTTGTTGATCCAAGATAAACGTGATTGTTAGCTAAACTTTCAGCAATTCCTGCCATTGTAGAATTACTAGATACAAAATCACTTTCAATCATGTTTTGAAGTTTTTCAAATTCTTCATCAGTGATTAAGTTGTTTTGAATGTCAGCTACTTCTTCATCCATTGACGCTTCCAAATCTTCAAGTTTTACATCTTGATTCGCAATGGCTAATGATAACATGATTCCCGGATCTTCTAATCCAAAAGGAAACGCAAATGCAGCCAAAGCCTGCTGTTTCTTTTCAACAATGTTTTTATTGAATCTAGAACTATTTCCTTGCGATAAAATCATGCTAAGCATGTCAAGTGCATATTTGTCTTTATGTCTTAATTCAGGTACTCTATAGGCTACAATGATCGCAGGTAACTGAATGTTATCATAAACCGTATCTCTGATTTCCTTTTCCAATAAACCTTCTTTAATAGTTGGTCTTGGAATATCATGAGGTTTAGTAGAGATCCCTCCAAAGTATTTGGCAATGAATTCTTCTGTCCCTAATTTGTTGTGCCAATCACCAACAAAGTCTTTTGAGATTTCTCTTCCTCTCAACGTTTCTGCATATTTCTTTTGGAAATCTTCAAGGCTCAAAAATTCTTTGTCTCTATAAACATCCAGTTTGTCTCCATTTGGAATAGAACCAAAGTATTTATCAATCCATTTTTTAGCTTGTTTTGGATCAATATCTCCTGCAATAGAAAGTGTTGCGTTATGAGGGACATAAAATGTTCTGTAGAAGTTTACATAATCTTCTTCTTGAGCGGCATCTAAATCTTCCATACTTCCAATTGGCACCCATTTGTATGGATGATCTTTGTAAGCTCTTTTGAATACTTCTTCCATAAAAGATCCATATGGCTGATTGTCTACTCTTTGTCTTTTTTCTTCTTTTACAACTTCTCTTTGCGTTTCAATTCCGACATTTTCAACTTTAGCATGTAACATTCTTTCTGATTCTAGCCAAAGCCCCATCTCTAATTGATTTGATGGTAACAATTCAAAATAGAATGTTCTGTCTTGAGAGGTGTTAGCATTTAATGTTCCACCCGCTCTTTCAACATGTTTGTCATAAGTATGTCTGTCAATATTGGTTGTACCTTCAAACATCAAATGCTCAAAGAAGTGAGCAAAACCGGTTCTCCCAACTTTTTCGTTTTTTGAACCAACATGATAAAGTACTGTTACAGCTACAATTGGAGTAGAGTGGTCCTCGTGCAGAATCACATGCATTCCATTGTCGAGATCATACTCTTCAAAATCTATTTTTCTTCTTTCCTGGGCCGAAACACCGGTAGTAGCAAATATCAGTGCTCCAATCAACCAATTTCTTAATTTCATATATATATATTTGATGCAAGGTCAAAAATATAACTTGTTTCCTAAATATGAAGGAACTAATGATATAAGGTGATAATTTATGCTGAATGGTATGAGAAATTTATTGACAGTAATAGCATTTTTTGGGATGCATGGTGTTTATGCCCAAACTACTTCAAAAATTGAGACAGAAAGGTTTTATGAATATTTAAATAAGGGAGATTCAGTGAGCATTTCTGCTATGCTTTCAGAAACTGCTACTATTCAACACGTAGAAGGAGACTCTTCCTTTTCATTTAATAAAGAAGGATTTTTAGGTATTTGTAGCAAATTTAGAAGTGGAAAGTTTAAAGAAGAAATAGAAATAGTTGCTGATTTTGAAGAAATGTATAGCCAGATTAGTACAGTGACTGTTTTCTTTAAATTTTATTTAAACGGTGAACTGAATCATTGTGGTACAGATTTATTTATATGGAATTCAACTAAAACCGGACATAAAATTGAACAGGTGATATCTACACCTTGTGATTGTAAACAGCAAGAGACTGAACAAGAAGAAAAGGAAAAATATCTGAAGACGTATCTGGATGAACAAATGGTACTTTGGCATGCGGCCGCTTCCAATTCTGATTTTGATGCTTATTTTGATTTTATGGCAGATGATTTTTATTATTTAGGTACAGATCCCAATGAACGTTGGTCAAAGGAAGAGTTTGGAAGTTTTTGCAAGCCTTATTTTGAGAAAAAGAAAGGGTGGGATTTTAAAACAATAAGCAGAAACTGGTATTTATCTGATGATATGAAAATGGCCTGGTTTGATGAAAAAATGGATACTTGGATGGAAGATTGCCGAGGTTCAGGTGTACTTGTTCAAGTAGGTCCCGGTAACTGGAAATTGTTGCATTACAATTTGACCGTGTTGATAGAGAATGAAAAGATTAAGGATTTTATGAATCTCAGAAAATCAAAGTTGAAGACAAATAAAAAATAAGGGATTGCCGGAATCAAAAGCGAGCCAAGAATAAATTATTAATTTCGTCAAAAAATAGAAGACTATGTTAAAAATTGACATGCATACGCATATACTTCCTTCTGAAATGCCTAATTGGACAAATAAGTTCGGTTATGGTGATTTTGTTTGGTTAAATCAATCTCAAAATAATCCCGGAAGCGTTGATATGATGAAAGGCGGTCAATTTTTCAGAACTGTAGAAGAGAATTGCTGGAATCCTGAGGTTAGAATAGAAGAGTACAAAGAGTTTAATACGCAGGTTCAAGTGGTTTGTACAGTTCCTGTTATGTTTTCATACTGGTCTAAGCCTCAAGATTGTCTTGAGTTGAGCAGGTTTTTAAATGATCACATTGCTGAACTACAAGATAGATATCCAAAGAATTATGTTGGATTAGGAACAATTCCTATGCAAGATACAGAGCTGGCGATTCAAGAAATGAGAAGGTTGAAAGAGGAGTTGAAAATGCCGGGGATTCAAATTGGTTCAAACATCAATGACATGAATCTTAGCGATCCTCAGTTTTTTCCAATTTTTGAAGAAGCAGAGAGATTAGGTTTGGCCATTATGATTCATCCCTGGGAAATGATGGGATTTAGTTCAATGGAAAAATACTGGTTGCCGTGGTTGGTTGGTATGCCTGCAGAAACTTCAAGGGCCATGTGCTCATTGATATTTGGAGGAGTTTTAGAAAGATTACCAAATTTGAGGGTGTTGTTATCTCATGCAGGAGGTTCTTTTATTCCAACTATAGGTAGAATAGAGCATGGATTTAATTGCAGACCTGATTTAGTAGCTATTGACAATAAAAGAAATCCAAGAGAATACTTAGGGAACTTCTGGACAGACTGTATTACACATGATATTGATTTATTAAAGTATATTCTGAAGGTTCAGGGATCTGAGAAAGTATGTTTAGGAACTGATTATCCTTTTCCTTTAGGAGATTTAGAAATAGGTAAGTTTATTGAAGATAGTGATCTACCTAAAGAAGATGTGGAGAATATTTTTTGCAATTCAATCTTAAGCTGGTTGGATTTGGATAAAGAAAGATTTTTATAGAAATAGAATATTTGTAAAACAAAAAAGCCGGAATTTTATTCCGGCTTTTTTTATGTTTTGATGCTAGTTAATTTTATTTAACTCCGTGCATAAATTTCTTGATAATTGGATTTAGCAATACCGCTATAACTCCGAGAATAATTGGAACTAATGTGAAAATCAAGAAGAATCTCGAAATTCCATAATCCTCCGCAATAGATTCAACCATACCTCCAACGCTTTGAGCTAATTTGTTACCAATTGCAATGGCAAGGTACCAAACCCCAAACATAAAGGCGATCATTCTTCCCGGAACTAATTTACTCACGAAAGAAAGTCCAACCGGAGAAATACATAACTCACCAAGTGTATGGAATAAATAAGCGATAACTAGCCAAATAGCACTTGCTTTAAAGTCTGATCCTTCAGCAATGTTTGATGCTCCATAAGTTAGTGCAGCAAATCCAATACCGATTAACATTAATCCTAGACCGTATTTAACAGGTCCACTAGGGTTAAATTTACTTTCCCACCATCTACTAAATAATGGTGCAAATGCAATAATGAAAAGCGAGTTTAAGATTCCAAACCAAGTGGCACCTATTTCAACTTCATCTTTTTTGATTCTAGTTACTGTAGCTTGAACTAATTCTGATTTTTCACCACTTAGCGTTTGTTTATCACGATATTCATCTAACTCGTTGTGGGCTATATAATAAAATCCTTCACCTCTTCTTTTAGGAATCATGTAGAAATTATCTCCTAACTCCATTTCTACGGGCTCAATAATGGTTGTTTCTCCGTAAATTCTTGAATCAAATTCTGTCAATTCATAGCCTTCGGTAAAAGGAGCAACAGTTTTTTCCATTACACCCTTTTTATTTTCTTTACTCGTCTCAACTTGCTCGTATGTTGCTACATAAGCAGTTGAATCCATGTTTCTGTTAATTTTCCAGATTACAATTACCCAAATAAAGACGAAACTTATACCAAGTATAATATTGGATAATAAGTACTTCTTGTATGTTTTTTGGAATAATCTGAAAAGTACATAAGAAATGATTCCCAATGGAATAATGGTGATTAACAAGTCTATTACGATAAAAGCTGTAGCCCAGCCTCCGGTCATAACCCTTTCTGTAAAATCACTGGCAAATAATGTCATTGTTGTACCAGCTTGCTCAAAAGAAGCAATAAAGAAGATGTAGAAGATAGCAAAGAATACCACTGCAATCATCTTGTCTTTTACAACATATTTGTATCTGCGAACACGTGTAACTAATAGGATAAGGAATAAGATAACTCCTATTAAAATGAACATTGAAGCTCCAGATAAAAATATGTTAGGATCTTCGCCATACATTCCAAATGTTTTCCCAACTATCTCTCCCTGGTCATTTACTTTATTCAATATACCAAACGGGAACAAGTCATATTCTGTAACTTTTGAAACAACGTCATTGATAATCCAAACAATCGCCATTACGGCTGATACCCAGGTGAGAATATTGTCTTTGAGTGTAAATGGATTTCTGTGTTTTTCAGCAGCTTTAACTTCCGATAACTCTTCATCCTCAGTATCATCTTCTTCCTCATCTTCTTGACCTCCACCATCTTTAGGAGCTAATCCTACTGTACCAAAAATCTTTTGAGCAAATGCAAATTGCAATAATCCCATCAACATTAAAATTCCTGCAAGACCAAAACCGTAGCTCCATGATTCATACTCTCCAATGTATCCGCAAAGCATAATTCCTAAGAAAGCTCCTGCGTTAACTCCCATGTAGAAAATGGTGTAAGCACCATCTTTTTTCTCTGGGAAATCTTTGTACATGTGAGAGATGATTGATGTCATGTTTGGTTTGAAGAAACCGTTTCCAAAAATCAATAAGGCAATACCCAGATACATGGTGAATTCGCTTTCCATGGCCATTGAACCGTGACCCAATGTCATCAACAATGCACCAATTAAAACAGCTTTTCTGTATCCAATGATACGGTCGGCAATATATCCCCCAACAATTGGCGTTAAATAAACGAGTGAGGTATAAGTTCCAAACAAAGCAGCAGCTTGGCTAAAGTCCCAATTCCATCCGCCTAAACCAGAAGAACTAATTAAGAATAGCACTAAAAGCGCTCTCATTCCATAGTAAGAGAATCGTTCCCACATTTCTGTGAAAAACAAAACGAATAGTCCTGCTGGGTGTCCTAGAACTTTAGAATCAAAAAAATTGTTAGATGAATTTCCTTGCATTTACAATAGTTTTACTTAGAAATATTATTTAATTCCGTGCATTAATTTTCTAATAGGGAAGCTTAGGATAAATAATAGTAAACCAGCCCCTATTGGTACATATACCAAAATTTCAAAGAAGTCAGACATGCTAGACTCTTTGGCAATTTTTTCCATATACGGTGAGAATGATCCTGCCAACTTATTTCCCATAGCAGAAGCAAAAAACCATATTCCAAACATTACACCTACCAATCTGGTGGGCGATAATTTACTTACATATGACAAACCAACCGGAGAAAGTGAAAGTTCTCCCATAGTGTGTAATAAATAAGCCAATACTAAAAATATCATACTTACCTTCTGAATTGGTTCATCAGAACTTGCAATAATTCCTGCCGAACCATATACTAAAGGAATAAACCCTAATCCTAGTAATACCAGACCAATCGCAAATTTTTGCGGACCATTTGGATTGTATTTGGATTTCGCAAGACGCTGCCAAACAAATGAGAACAAAGGTGCCAAAGTGAATATGAACAAGGCATTTAAACTTTGAAACCAAGTAGCAGGTACTTCAGCTGACTTCTCTTGGAATTGATCATATATCATATATCCGGTAATTCCAGCTAAGATTAGTACAGAAAGCCCCATAAAGGACATGGCCCCAAGATATTCTTTTCCTAAAACTTTAAATGTTCCCAAGAACAACCATAATAGAATACCAACTGGTAATAGAGATATTAAAGAACTAACAACTTTAAAGACCATAGCTCCGTTACCTTCCAAAGCTCTATCTGTATACTCGCTAGCATAGATGTTCATTGAACTACCAGCTTGTTCAAAAGCTGCCCAAAAGAAAATCGAGAAAAACGCTAGAATTCCTACTACAATTAATCTTTGGGTTTCTACTTTACTCTTTTTAGCCTTATCTAATTCAGAAAGTTCATCTATTTGTTTTTCCTCTTCAACTTCAGCAATTTCATCAACAATATCCGCTGAATCAGCTACAAATTCTTTCTGTTTCTTTGGAGATAATCCAATTTTACCAAACATTTTTTGAGCTAGCTGAAATTGGATCATTCCAATCACCATAAATATCCCGGCAAGTCCAAATCCCCAATGCCACCCTATTGTTTCGGCTAGATAACCGCATAAAATAGAACCAAGAAATGCTCCAACATTAATCCCTTGATAGAAGATGGTGTAACCCGAATCTTTTTTCGTTGATCCTTCTGGATAAAGTTGACCTACAATTGAAGAAATATTAGGTTTAAAAAAACCATTTCCAATAATAATTAATCCTAATCCTAGATAAAATGCAGGCAATGGTTCAAAAGCCAAAGAAAAATGACCTAAAGACATTAAAATAGCACCAACAGTAATTGCTTTTCTAAATCCTAAAATTTTATCCGCAATGATACCACCGAGAATAGGTGTAATATAAACAAGCATTGTATAAGTTCCATAAAGACTTCCTGCGTCTTCTTTATTCCATCCCAAACCAGGATTTGGACTGGTAATTTCCTCAACTAAATAAAGAACTAATAAAGCACGCATCCCATAATAAGAAAACCTCTCCCACATCTCTGTGAAAAATAAGATGAATAAGCCTACCGGATGTCCGAATAGTGTTTTAGAAGAAGCGATATTATTGTTACTATTCATTATAGAATTTCTTTTTCGATCTATGGTTCAAGCGGGTGAAATTAACCAAAATAAAATTAATCAAGCCACCGTTCATCAAATTTAATTTATGACTAAATAGTTAAGTCTTGATGAAACAATCATTAATCAAAGTTTAATCTGCTAAAAAACAATCTTTAGCGAATTCTTTTAGGGGTTTAGATAAATTTTGTTTTTGAACAATTTTATTCCCATTATCTTTGTGCCTCCATTATTAAATAAAATATGATTAAAGCCCTTAAATACACCAAATTACCATCTGCGTTAATGGCCTTATTCTTGCTTTCATGTGGAGGATCAGAGCATACTGCTGATGATGAAGCATCTAATGAAGCTGAAGCACAGGTTGTGGTAGATAAACATTCATATGCAAACCTCAATGAGGTAAAAACCAAACATTTGCATTTGGATATTGCAACAGACTTTGACAGAAAGGTAATTAATGGTTCAGTTAGACACGATATTGAGAATCTAACCGGAGCTGATAAAATGGTAATGGATATTAACCAGATTACAGTTTCTAAAGTGCTTTTGGATGGTAGCGAAGAAACAACTTTTGAAGTTGGTGATTATGATGAGCTTTTAGGTTCACCTCTTACTATTGATATTAAACCAGAAACAAAAACAGTAACGGTTTTTTATGAGACTACTCCTGATGCAGGTGCGCTTCAATGGTTAAATCCTCAGCAAACTGCAGGAAAAAAACATCCTTATTTATTTACGCAAGGACAAGCAATTTTGACAAGAACTTGGGTGCCATGTCAAGATTCACCGGGAAATAGAATTACTTATTCTGCAGATGTGAAGGTTCCTGTTGATTTGATGGCTGTAATGAGCGCAAATAATGATACTGTAAAAAGTGCTGATGGAATGTATCATTTTGAGATGAAAAAGCCTATTCCTTCTTACTTAATCGCTTTGGCGGTAGGTGATTTAGAATTTGCTTCACTTGGGCAGAGAACTGGAGTTTTTACTGAGCCTTCTTTAGTTGATGATTGTGTATACGAGTTTGCAGATGTTGAAGATATGGTGATTGCAGCAGAAGGATTGTACGGGGATTATAAATGGGGTAGATATGATATTATAGTATTGCCTCCATCATTTCCTTTTGGAGGAATGGAAAATCCTAAATTAACTTTTGCTACTCCTACTATTCTTGCAGGTGATAGATCATTGGTTTCATTAGTAGCACACGAGTTAGCACACTCATGGTCAGGAAACCTTGTTACAAATGCAACATGGGATGACTTTTGGTTGAATGAAGGTTTTACAGTATACTTTGAAAACCGCATTATGGAAGAGGTTTACGGTAAGGAGTATGCGGACATGCTGATGGAAATTGAATACCAGGGGTTAGAGTACGAAAATGAAGATATTATCAATGGTGAGCATCCTGAAGATACTAAGTTGAAATTAGATTTAGAAGGTAGAAATCCAGACGACGGAATGACCGCAATCGCCTATGTTAAAGGAGCATTTTTCTTAAAAACTCTTGAGGCAACAGTTGGTAGAGAAAAATTTGATGATTTCTTGTCAAAATACTTTAAAGATCATGAGTTTGAAACTGTAACAACTGAGATGTTTATTGCATATTTAGAAGATAATCTTTTAAAACCTAATGATGTTGAATTTAATACTGAAGAGTGGATTTACGGTGAAGGTATTCCTGACAACTGTGTTGAGGTTAACAGTGATAAATTTGAGAAAGTAAGTGATAAATGTGAATTGATTACATCTGTTAAAGACGCGAAAGAATTAAATATTCCTGCTAACTGGTCTACTCATGAGTGGTTACATTTTATTAGACACATTCCTGCTGACGCAGATGCAAGTGATTTGGCTATGTTAGATGCTGAGTTTGGATTTTCTGATTGCGGAAATTCTGAAATCATGGCAGAATGGTATGTGCTTTCAATCAAAAAAGGATACAAAGGTATTGATCCACACATGGAAGATTTTCTTGTTAAAGTGGGTAGAAGAAAATTCTTGGCACCAATTTACAGCGAGTTGGCCAAAACTGATGAGGGACTTGCGCATGCCAAGCAAATATATTCAAAAGCTCGACCTAATTATCACTCAATTTCATACTTGACAATTGACGATATTTTAGGTTGGGAGGGTTAATAACCTCAGTTTATTTCATAATTCAGTTTTTAGTTCCACCCTTGTGTTTTATGCAAGGGTGGTTTTTTTTAATCTCCCCGGTAACTTTTTCTACATTTGTTCCGTCCAACCATCAACCCAATGAGGATAAGCTTAACAATAGCAGTTGTTTTTTCTTCTTTAGTTGTGTTTTCACAAAACATAATTAAAGGAAATGTTCTTGATGTTTATGGTCAGGGAATTCCTGGTGTTAGGGTATCAATGCCAAATTCTACTTATGGAGTTCCAACCAATGCAAAAGGAGCTTATTTTTTAGAAGTTGATTCATTGGGCGAATTTCAGATTAGCTATTCTATGTTAGGTTTTCAAACCCATACTGATACCATATTAGTAGAGGGTAAAATAACTATACATGATGTAACACTTGAGGAATCGCCAACAGAACTTAATGCTGTTGAAATTTACGCAGATAAAAAAGACATTGCCAAAGAGGTGATGAAGAATGTAATTGACAATAAGAAAAACATGAAGCGTCAATATGATTCTTATCAGTGCAATACTTACATAAAGACAACGCTTGAAAAAGAAAATCGCATTGCTTTTTTAAAACCCAAAGACGAGCCGGAAGGAAGGCAAAAAATGAATTTTACTGAGTCATATAGTATCAGTAAATATAAAGCCAATAATACTTATAAAGAAGAAATTATAGCTTATCAGGATTACTCGGATAAATCAGAAAGTTCAGTTGTAGTAAGTGCAGATTTTAGTAATCCTAATTCTTTATTGCCATCTCAGGTAGTTGAATACAATCCATATATCTTTTTTGAGAAAGTAGAAGATGGTGAGTTTGATCCTTATCAAAACTTAATTGACTTACCTAAGGTAAGTTCAAAGCCATTGGTTTCTCCTGCAGCTGTAAATGCTTTTATCAATTACAAATTTTACCTTAAAAACATCTTTTATGAAGATGATCAAAAGATCTATGATATTATAGTAGAGCCAAGGTTTAAAGAAGCTCCGTTGTTTTCTGGGAACCTGTATATCATTGACTCTTTATGGGTAATTAAATCAATGGATTTAACTATTAATGGAGCGGCAATGGAGTATTTTAAGGACTTCAGGATTTTACAGGATTTTGAGAATATTGATAGTAATTGGGTGCCTGTTAGAAGAGAGTTTTCTTATACAATAAATGATGGTGCAGATAGGGTTTTAGGAAATGCAAGAGTTGACCATTCAGATTATCAATTCAATGTAGAGTTTGACAAAAATGAATTCAAAAATGTAATCATGGAATACAAAGATGATGCATTTGAAAAGGATTCAGTATTCTGGGTAGAGACCAGACCAATTCAATTAAAACCGGAGGAATTAAATTTCATCAGAGAACAAGATAGTATTCGCCAAATTGTAGAATCTGATGAATATATTGATAGTGTTAATGCCGAATACAATAAGATTACAGTTTGGGATGTATTGTTGAGTGGTGTAGGATTTAGGAATAGGGAGAAAAAACAAGAAATATTTATAAACCCAATAATCTCGCAATTTCAAATTTTGGCAGTTGGAGGATTCAGATGGAGAGTAGGAGGGAATTATTCAAAAGAGTTTGATAACGCACAGAAAATCGCAGTAGACGGTAAAATAGATTATGGTTTTCTTAACAAGGATGTAAAAGGAGATCTAGGGATTGAATATACGTTTTTGCCTAAGCGATTTGGAAGTTTTAAAGTTAGAGGAGGAGATAATTATGATATCATCACGCTTCAACAACCAATTACTAATATCCTCAGTGGAGGAAACTTTGTGCGTAAGACGTTCTTTGGAATGAGTCAAAGGCTTGAATTAGTGAATGGTTTGTATGGTCGTCTTTCTTATGATTATTCAACTAGAAGGAGTATAGAAGGAATAGTGTATCCACCTATTTATGATACGTTGTATGATATTGGAATTTGGACGCCACCAAAGCCTTTTGAAACCTACACAGTTTCCATTTTTGAATTGGAGTTTTTGTATCGTTTTAAACAGCAATACATTATGAAAAAGGGGAAAAAGATAATTGTAGGAACTGAGTACCCTGAACTAAGACTTACTTTCAAAAAGGGTGTACCTGACATGTTTGGATCTGATGTCAATTTTAATTTTGTAGAAATAGGCGTTTCAGATGAGGTTACCGCAGGTACTTTTGGAATTTTAAAATGGAATGTTGAAATAGGAAGCTTTATAGGGGATAATAATAACCTTGACAATGTTCCTTATGTTGAGCAGAAATTCTTCAGAGGATCGGACTTTTTCTTCTTTTCAAATCCTTTGAGTTCACTTCAGATGTTAGACTCTACGTTTAATACATCAAGGCCATTTTTACAAGCATATGCAATTCATCATTTTAATGGATCGTTATTAGGTAAGGTTCCTTTGATTAATAAGCTAAAACTAGAAGTAGTTGCCGGAGGAGGAATACTGTATATTCAAGATTACAACTATAAGCACATTGAGGCTTATGTGGGTATTGAACGTAAATTTAAAATCCGTAAGCAGCTCTTTAAAATAGGTGTTTTCTACGCTTTTAGGCAAAATAGTAATCCAAATACAGCACTCTTTAACTTTAAGTTTGGCTTGGATTTCTTTAATTCCTGGACGAATAAATGGTCCTGGTAAAATCTCCTTTTTTCTTTTAAAGTTGGTTTGATTTTTGTACCTTACTTAACATGAAAATTACCCTTAGAACCCTATTCGTACTATTTAGTTTCTTGTCTGTCAATGCAATTGCACAGGGAGATAAATGGAAAAGTTATCCTGATTCTACATTTTGGAATTTTTATTCAGCTAATTCTATTTCTGTGGAAGAAATAGTGGCAAAAGCACAAGGCAAAAGATTATTGGTGTTTTATTTTCAGCATCAGGGAATGAATATCAATAACTTCAATGCAAAGGTTTTAAGTGATACAGCTGTCACAAATTTTATTGCAGCAAATTTTTATCCTCTGGCCATTGATATAGATATAGACAATGTCAATCCCGAAAAAGGAAATCAAGGAAGAGGTCTAACTTATTATAAATTTATGAAAGATCAAACGTATTACATTGAAGAAACTCCGGCATTTTCAGTTTATAACCAACAGGGTGTTCTCAGAGGATCAAAAAGTTTTATTCGTATTGATCACAACACAAAAAATGCTGTACTGGAATTTTTGCAAAAGCGTTTAAAATAAGTTATCCAAAGGTAATCAATGCGATAGCTAGTAAGGATACCAAAACACCAAACCAGTTAGAAGGGCTCAGTTTTTCATTGAAGAAAAGTAGTCCAATTACTGCGGATAAAATGATTACGCCCATGTTAAGTATTGGGTAGATTCTCGAAGCTTCTAAAATGCCACTTTCCAAAGCTTTATAAAAGAAGTAAACCGTCAAAAAGTTAGGAACCGCTACCATCAATCCCCATAAAATATTTCTTGGATGAAATTTGCTTTTTCCTTGAATCAATTTGACAGCCAGCATTGAAAATCCAACTAAAAATGCACCTGAGAACATGGAAGAAATAAAGAGTTTTGCTTCATGCTCTTCTACGTAAAATTTTTGGCTGTAGTTGAATATCACATCTGCAATTCCCTGCCCAACAAAAATGATGATAATCAACCATAGGTATTTCTTGTCAAAGCTTAATTTACTGCCGCTTGTAGATACAAGATAAACCCCAACTAATGCCAGTAAAATTCCAATTATTTTCAGAACTGAAGAGCTTTCGTTGTAAAAGATAATAGCTACTACAACCGGAATTAACATAGACATTTTATTCGCTATGGTAGATATTGTTATACCAACTTTTTGTGCTCCTGATGCCAATAAATTGAATACGACCACAAAGAAAAATCCAGTTGATAGTGCCAGCCACTTCCAATCTGATGCAATGGCATGTTTAATAGGTTCTTGAGTATCTGAAAAAAGAAAGAATCCCAATAGGACACAAAAAACATAATTGAAAACTATGGCCTGTAAATTATCTACCTTGAATCGTTCAAATAATTTGAATAATACAAGAATACAGCTAAAAAATACAATGCCTAATACCAGGTCAATCATTAAAGTAGGTAGTTACAAGGTCTTTACCGAAGTAAAAACTATTGCTAGGTTTTTTGTCAATTTTTGGGGCCTTTAAGCCTTTTTCAATGTTGCCAATTCCTGTAATCACTCTGGCTTCATCCCAAAGTCCCGAATCTAAGAATTTTTGTAAAGTATTGGCGCCGCCTTCAACAATTATAGATTGAATTTCTTTTGAGTAGATCTCCGCTAAAATGTCTTTTACTTGGGTAGATTGGATGGCATAAGTGGAAGCTAAATCATTATGAATCTTATATCTTGAAGTTTCAATGATTCCTTTTTTGTCAAGGTAAAATCGGGTAGGGGAGTTACCTTCAAATTCTCTCACAGTTAATTCAGGATCATCATTAATTACCGTATTGAATCCGACCAAAATTCCTGCTTCTTCATGTCTCCATTTATGTACCAATTGCTTGGTCTCCGGTTGGGTGATCCAAAAAGTGCCTTTCTCTCCATTATCCCGGTTAATATCAACGAATCCGTCTTTTGATTCTGCCCATTTTAAAATAACGTAAGGCCGTTTTTTATTGTGAAATGTAAAAAAACGGCGATTCAATTCAAGTGATTCCTTCTCTAAGACACCAACAATTACTTCTCTACCTGCATTTTTCAATTTTTCTACGCCTTTTCCTGCAACCTCTGAGTAGCTGTCAATACATCCAATCACAATTCGCGGAATACCCTTTTCTACTATTAAATCAGAACAGGGTGGTGTTTTGCCAAAATGAGCACAGGGTTCCAAATTCACGTAAATGGTTGATTTAGTCAATAGTGAAGGATCTTTTACTGATTTAATAGCATTTACTTCAGCATGGGCTTGTCCATAAAACTGATGATAGCCTTCTCCAATGATTTTGTCATCACATACAATAACAGATCCAACCATAGGGTTAGGTGCTACATGACCTTTTCCAAGTCTTGCTAGCTCTAAACATCTGGTCATGTATTTTTCATCAGGCGTCATGAAGCAAAATTAATCACTTATTGCGAGGATGGAATGAAATGATGGCTTCCTTTAGTACATCATTACTTAAGTGGGTGTAAATCTCTGTGGTACTGATAGATTCATGTCCTAACATTTCTTGAACAGCTCTTAAATTGGCACCTCCTTCAACTAAATGTGTTGCAAATGAATGTCTAAAAGTGTGTGGACTAATGCTTTTGGTCAACCCAATTTCTTCAGCTAATTGCTTTATAATTGTAAAGATCATTACCCTTGTTAATTGGGCACCTCTTCTATTTAAGAACAGGTAATCTTCATGTCCTGTTTTGATGTCTTGATGTACGCGTACTAAATCTCTATACAATTGCATTTCTTTCAAAACTGAAGGGGAAAGCGGAACCAGACGCTCTTTATTTCCTTTACCAATTACGCGCATAAATCCCTCATCTTCATAAATATTGGTGATTTTAAGGTTAATAAGTTCGCTTACACGAAGGCCACAACTGTATAGCGTTTCTATAATTGCTCTATTTCTGTGTCCTTCATTTTTAGACATGTTAATTGCGTTCTTTAAATTGTCTATTTCTTCTATTGACAATACTTCCGGTAACTTTTTTCCAATTTTAGGAAGTTCTAGTAATTCGGTAGGATCGCTTGTAATTTCATCTTCAAGAATTAAGAAGTAAAAGAAATTTCTGATGCCTGAAATGATTCGAGCTTGAGATCTTGCTGCTATGCCCATTTCACTTACCCATCTGATGAATTTTTGAAGATCCTTTAAAGTGATTTCTGTAGGCTTTAGATCGGAATCAATATGCTCAAGGAATTGCATTAATTTATCTACATCTCTTAAGTAAGCTTCTACACTATTAGGTGATAGTGCTTTTTCAATTTTGAGATAAGATGAATAATCCTTTTTATATTTGATCCAAGATGAGTGCAAAACGAGTGTTAATTATCAATGGTCCGAATTTAAATTTACTCGGAAAACGTGATCCTGAGGTTTACGGAACCAAAAGTTTTGAAGATTATTTTGTGGAACTGAAGAATGATTTTCCGGAGATTGAGTTGAGCTATGAGCAATCCAATTTGGAAGGTGAGATCATTAATTTGATTCAAGGATCAGATCATGACGCAATAATTCTGAATGCTGGAGGGTACTCACATACTTCGGTAGCTATTAGAGATGCAGTTGAAGCAGCTGATGTTGCAGTTGTTGAAGTGCATATTTCCAATATTAGTGGAAGAGAATCTTTTAGACATGATTCTTTAATCTCGCCTGTTAGTGCAGGCTGTATTTTTGGATTTGGTTTAAAGGGATATGCAGTCGCCTTACAAGGGATTAAGCTTCTCTAAAAATCCTTTTATCAGCTATAAATGTCCCAAAAGGAATAATTGAAGCAGCCAAGGCTAAAACCAAGGTGTTAAACTTCCATTTCAACTGATATGTCACTAAAAGGACAAAGATGATATAAAGAGAAAAAAGTAATCCATGAGCTAATCCGGTAGAGTAAACCGGGTCAGGGTTATCTGCAAAATACTTAAGGGGCATTGCAATACAAAGTAAAATCAGGTAAGATACCCCTTCAAGAAGCCCTATTATTCTGAGCAATCCGAGATTGGTTTTCAACATATTAAAGCTTGTTGTTTAACCTAAGTTAAGAAATTATTTCTAAGAAATGAAATAGAAGTTAAGCAGTTTGTTCAGCATTGCATCCTGACCTGGCTTTGTCAAGAAGATCATTTAAACTTTTTACTTCTTCAGCCGAAAGATGAGTCAGTCGCCCTTCAAGAATCGTATTGTTTTGATCTATTTCAGCAAGCAAATCCATGCCTTTGTCAGTGATTCGAACATCTTTTTGACGTCTGTCGATTTGATTTTCAGATCTTTCAATCAGCCCCTTTTTTACCAAACGATCAATAATTCTACTAACGTCAGAATTTCTTTCGATCATTCTTTCTTTGATAAGTCCGATACTAACAGCCTTTTGATTTTGACCTCTTAAAATTCTCAGTACGTTAAACTGAGTAGAAGTAATATCATAGCGCTTCATTTCTTCTTGAAACTTCTCCGTAAGCCTGGAAGAAGTCAAGTGGATGTTCACCGCTAATTTGTGATATTCGTTTTTAAACTTGGATTGTAATTCATCCTCAATTTTCATCTTCAGAAAATTAATTGGTTGTCTTTAATAATTCGCTTTTACTGTAATAGCAAGGATTTGAGAAACAGATTCCTTTTTTCCATCAACGCCATACTCAAATCTGTCTAAACTGAATTTTGATGTTGCAGTAATTTTGGCTCCATCAATGGTTAATTCTCCATTAACTTCAATTTCTTTACTGATTCCTTTAATGGTCATTTTTCCCTTCACTTTTACCTTGTGTGTGCCATTTGCAGTATAGTCTATGGCTGAATTTTCAACAATTTTTCCCGTAAAAGTAGCTTTAGGAAACTTTTCAGAATTCATTACACCTTCTTGATTAAAGTGCTTTTGCATTGTACTGTTTTTAAAGATGAATTTATCAATAGAAACAGTGAAGCTAATTTCGCCAGTTGACATGTTAAACTCACTCTTAACATTACTGTTTTCAGCAGTAATATCATCCATTTCTGAATAAAAAGAGATGAATGCTTTGTCAGTACTGAGCTGCGCGAATGAATTAATGGATAATAAAGTGATAAATAATAATCCTGCAATAGTTTTCATAGTTCAATTTTTAGAGGTGAGACTGTTAATTTAATATGTGTGATCAACAGTTAAGCCAAAAATAGAATACAAATATATGTTAAAACAAAATTTGTTACAACAAAAAGCTATTTTATCTTGATTTTATTTGGAAACTTCTTTGTTGGATTCCATTACTTTAGCCTTAAGTCCTTCTTTATAATCAATAATAGATTGTCTAATATTTTTATCAGAAGCACCCAAAATACTAGCTGCAAGAATTCCGGCATTTTTAGCTCCATTTAAAGCTACTGTAGCAACAGGGATTCCTCCAGGCATTTGAAGAATTGAAAGCACTGAATCCCATCCATCAATTGAATTGCTAGATTTAATTGGAACACCAATAACTGGTAGGGGAGTTATGGATGCAGTCATTCCAGGTAGATGAGCTGCTCCTCCGGCACCTGCAATAATAACCTGAATCCCTCTTTCATGAGCATTTTTCGCATACTCAAACATCCATTCGGGTGTTCTGTGCGCAGAAACCACATTGATTTCATAGCTCACATTTAACTCGTCTAAAACTTGTGCAGCTTCTTGCATAATCGGTAAATCCGACTTGCTACCCATGATGATTCCTACTTGTGCCATAGCTACAAATTTATCTTTTATTTTTTGTACTTAATCAATTTTGAAATTTTCATGTATGGTTTTTCCACAAATTGATACATAATAAAAGCTCCTATCCAGCTCAATGCTAGTACAAACACAATCATTATAATCGGATAGTGCTGCGCAAAATCAGAGGACGCATGAAAATATAGAATCCATCCACCAATTATACCGTGAATTAAATAGAGTGAAAAGGAAATTTTGCCTGTAAAATTCAATAATTTAAGTTTTTCAGGTAAAAACAATAAAGCAATTAATCCAACAATAATAATTGCAAAATCTTCAGGGTAGTATAGCCAAAATGTTGTGCCTAAAGAGGCTATTATTGGAAGTATATACGGCAATTTCCATCCATTTTGTTTGATATAAAAAGCGGCAATCCCACAAATAAAATAAGGCCCATTAATCAAAGCAGTGTCTGCCTCAACAGTTTGCCAACCAACAAATAACCAGATGAACGAAATAATAGTGAATGTCCATTTGTTCATCTGAAACAATGGAAACAAAAGGCCTATCAAGAAATAAAACTGTAGTTCAACTTCAAGTGTTGCAAAAATGGGATTGATCCAATCATATTGAGGAAAAGCATCCGCCAAAAACAAAATATTAATGATAGATTGTCTGAAATTCACATCATAAATACTGCCCCATTCAAAGTGTGCAACAAATGTTCCTACAATATGTATGATTATAATGGTAAGGATATAAGGAGGCATTAGTCTTATCAAACGCTTACCCATGTATTTGAAATAATTGGGAATGTTATAAGAAGAATGGAATAGGGAATAGGTGATGATGAAGCCAGAAATCATGTAGAAAATTTCTACTCCCTGGGCTCCAAATTTTAATGAGTTTGTGGTTGTGTTTGACCAGGAAAAATAAGCCGAAAAGTGGTAGGTAGCAACCATTAATGCAGCTAAAGCTCTTAAGGTTTCAATATGGTGAAGCTGTCTACGATTTTCCAACGACCTTAATGGTTTCTTTTACTTTTAAAGCCCTGTTTTTAGCCTCTTCTAAGCTTTCGTCCACAACAGTTATGTGCCCCATTTTTCTAAACGGCTTGGAAGTCTTTTTGCCATAAACATGCACATTGACTCCTTTCCAACTTAAAATTTCTTCAATACCTAGATATTCTGCTTCTCCGGCACTTCCTTTTTCTCCTAGTAAATTTACCATTACTGATGGAAGTGTGATTGCAGTTTCACCTAGTGGTAATCCGGAGATACTTCTTAAATGTTGTTCAAATTGAGAAGTGTAATTACCTTCAATGGTCTGATGTCCACTATTGTGTGGTCTTGGAGCTATTTCATTAACAAATAATTCTCCCGATTTGCTCAAGAAAAATTCCACAGCCAGCAATCCAGTCATATTTAATGAGCGAATTATTTTCTCTGCAATTTCTTGGGCTTTAGTCTCAATATTTTTGTCAATATCAGCTGGTGAAAATAAAAACTCTACCAAGTTCGCCTCAGCATTGAATTCTTGCTCAACAACCGGAAAAGATTTGGTATTCCCATTTACATCTCTTGCTACTATGACAGATAATTCTTTGTCTAAGTCAACAAAGTTTTCAAGAACACTTGGAACCTCAAAAGCAATTTCTATATCAGATGAAGATCTCAAAACTTGAACACCTTTACCGTCATATCCACCTTTTCTCATTTTTTGCATTACAGGAAAATCTGCGTAATCATGAAGTTCAATTTTACTATCGATTAATTTAAAAGGAGCAGTTGGAACTCCAATTTCCTGGTAGAATTGCTTTTGTAAACCTTTGTCTTGAATGAGCTGGATTGCTTCAGGTTCGGGAAAAATAGCAACACCTTCTTCTTTTAGTTTGAAAAGTGCTTCAACATTAACATTTTCAATTTCAATTGTAATTACGTCTTTGTCTTTTCCAAAATTATAGACATCATCATAGTTTGTAATTGTTCCTGTTTTAAAATTAGGACTAATGAAACTACATGGGCTATCAGCAGCATCCAAAAAGTAAAGATCTATCCCCAGATTAATGGCTTCTTGATAAATCATTCTTCCTAATTGACCTCCGCCGAGAATACCAATTTTTAGTTGAGTTGAAAATGATACGTTCATGGTTTGCAAAATTAGAACAAAAAAATACATTGGATTTAAAATTCCAATTATTGAAAATATATGCTCAAGCCAAACCTTTATAGTTGAAAGATGAGATATGCGTCACAAGATTTGTGATAGATTTAAAAATTTGAATTACTGTTGATTATAAAGTTTTTTTGTACCTTTTCAAAACCCATTACAAAATCAATGCTTATGAAAAATAGTAAGGCCAAGGTTCGAAACTATTATCTATTAAAGGGACAAGCACGTTATGTCTTAGTTTTTATGCTAACATCTGTTTTTACTAATCAGTTAAACGCACAAGCAGATTTGTCTTTAAGTAGTGCTTTATATTCTCCTTCAAATGCTTGTCAATTGTCTACAAGTGAAGTTGTAAGTACTGTTATAGTAAATACTAGTGGCATGCCTTTTTCAGGAACTGTTGATTTATATTATTCAATTGATAACGGTCCTGTGGTTGCTCAAACTGAGAGTATAGGTTTTATGCCTTCACCTTCTTCTTTTATCTTCTCTTTTAATGTGAATGGTGATTTTTCATCATGTGGAATTCATGACGTTAAAGTATGGTTTCATGAACCAAATGATCCAAATAATGTAAATGATACAATTATAGCTCAGGTGATTTCTGATTGTGACCCTATACCGGGAAATATTTTAGGACCCGATACAGTTTGCATTGGCAATAACAGTGGTACGTTGGTATTGTCAGGAAATTCAGGACCTGTAAACTCTTGGGGATCCTCAATTGATAATGGTGCTACATGGGGTTGGTTGTCAACAACTGATACTTTTTTGAATTACACAAATTTATCTAATCAAACAGATCTTCAAGTGTTAGTAGAGTCACCGTACGGTCTGTGTCCTTCATTGCCAACTCCGGTTTATACAGTTTATTTAGATCAGCCATCTATTGCAGGAGTTCTTCCAAGTAATTTCTCTATTTGTGACAATGGAAATAATGGGGTAATAGATTTAAATAGCTATAATGGTGATGTATTAGATTGGTATGTTTCGGGAGATGGTGGTTTAACCTGGATAGCACAGAGTAATCAAGCAGATACACTGGCCTATCAAGATTATTCATCTACAACATTAGTTCAAGCAGTTGTTCAAAACGGAGTATGTCCTGCTGATACTACTAATGCCTTGGTTATGACCTTAATTCAAGGTACTCAAGCAGGGATTTTAAGTGGACCTTCTGTAGTATGTAATTTTGAAAATAATGGAGTAATTACTGCGAGTGGTGGAAATGGAGATGTAATTAATTGGATTTATTCAATTGATAGCGGTAATGTCTGGTTGCAAACAATTACTGCACCGGGAGATTCTTTGTTCAACTTTAATAATTTAACTACCGGAACCATGTTTGCGGCAATTTATCAGGAAGGAAATTGTCCGGTAGATACTACAATAGGTCATTATTTAACGGTTTTACCTTTGGGAGTTTACATTTTACCAGGAGATACTACTATAAATGAAAATGAATCACTTCAGTTACAAGCTTTCGGTGGAAGTACTTTTAGTTGGTGGCCTGATTTTGCAATGGATGATCCAAATATTCAAAATCCTTTTGTGGGACCTTTACTTGCTGATATTACATATTTCGTTGAGGTAACCGATATCAACGGGTGCAAGGATACCGCCACTATTGATATCAAGGTTTTGAAAGATATTACTTCTGTAGGTGTTCCCAATTTAATTACTCCAAATGCAGATGGATATAATGATGTTTTGCAAATTGAAAATTTGGAATCCTTCGCTCAAAACCAGATGACTGTTTTTAATATATATGGTCAAATTGTATACGAAGCGCAACCTTATAATAATGATTGGGATGGTACCTATAATGGAAATCAACTTCCGGACGGAACATATTTTTACTTGTTAAGGTTAAATGATCCATTGCAAAGTGAGCCAATACAAGGAGCATTTACAATTACTGGAGTTGATTAATTTGATCTTATTTGAATCTATTTTACCTTTTTTACGTATTAATTTTTTAGTTTTTGTAAATTAGACGATTGAAGCGTGACTTTCAGTAAATTAAAGAGTTTGAGTATCTTTGTGTTTGCTGAATTTATTGGGGGATAATAAAATTCTTGCTGTTTTCAGCAATCTTTTGAGTACTTTTTTACGTATCTTAATCAAACCCTTTTTACACGAACTTCACATTGTTGAATGATGATGCTTTGCAAAATTGATCTAAGCTTTTATCTTTGACGGTGTATAACAATTAGTGTTATGATTAAAAAAATACTAATGATAATGAGCGTTATGTTGTTGTCCTATGGATCATACGCTCAAGCAGATTTGACAGTGAGTCCTTCAATTAACTCACCTTCAAATGGTTGTTATTTGTCTGCTAGTGAAACAATAATTGTCATACTTGTAAATTCAAGTTCATTTCCATATTCAGGAACAGTTCAAATGGGTTACTCCGTTGATAACGGAGCACCACAGCTTCAATGGGAGAATATTGGATTCATGCCTAGTTCAGGAACATATATTTATGCATTTTCTACCGGTGGAGATTTTTCGTCTTGTGGAGTACATGAATTAAAAGTTTGGGTGAATGAGTCCAATGATCCAAACAATAATAACGATACGGTTACAGTAAATATAATTTCTGATTGTGATCCAATTCCTGGAATGATTACTGGTCCTGATACTGTGTGTATAGGAAATAACACTGGTACCTTAGTAATAGATGGAAATTCTGGGCCTGTTAGTTCATGGGGGTCTTCAATTGATAATGGAAATACATGGGGTTGGTTAGCAACAACAGATACTTTTTTGAATTTCACGAATTTATCTAACCAAACTGATATTCAGGTTTTAGTTGAATCACCTTACGGATATTGTCCGTCGCTTCCTACACCTGTTTATACAGTGTACTTGGATCAACCTTCTGTCTCCGGTGGATTGCCTGCTAACTTTCCGATTTGTGATAATGGTAATAGTGGTGTAATTAATTTAAATGGATACAATGGTGATATTCTTGATTGGTTTGTTTCTAGTGATGGCGGTTCTACCTGGATTGCCCAAAACAATCAAACCGATACCCTGGCATATCAGGATTATACCTCAACAACTTTAGTCCAGGCTGTTGTTAAAAACGGTTCCTGTCCAGCGGATACTACCAATGTTTTAACCATGACGCTCATTCAAGGTTCTCAAGCTGGAATTTTGAGCGGTCCTTCTGTTGTTTGTAATTTCGAAAATAACGGAGTTATTACCGCAAGTGGGGGAAATGGAGATGTTGTAAACTGGATTTATTCGATTGATAGTGGTAATGTATGGTTGCAAACAATTACTAGCCCCGGGGATTCCTTGTTTAATTTTAATAATTTAACTACCGGAACAATGTTTGCGGCGATATATCAAGAAGGAAACTGTCCTGTAGATACTACAATCGGTCATTATTTAACCGTATTACCTTTAGGTGTGTATATTGATCCTGGAGATACAACAATAGAGGAGAATGAATCACTTCAGTTACAAGCTTATGGTGGAAGTTCTTTCTTTTGGTGGCCTGATTTTGCAATGGACGATCCTAATATTCAAAACCCGTATGTTGGACCTCTTTTAACTGATATAACTTATTATGTTGAGGTGACTGATATTAACGGTTGTAAAGATACCGCTGAAATTAATATTACTGTTAATCCAGATCTTACTAATGTTATTCCCCCTAACCTGTTTACCCCTAACGCAGATGGTTTTAATGACCTCTGGCAAATTGATAACATTGACGTTTTTGATCAAAATCAACTAACTGTATTTAATATATACGGTCAGGTTGTTTTTGAAGCCCAGCCTTATAACAATGATTGGGATGGTACGTACAATGGAAGTAAGCTGCCGGATGGAACTTATTTTTATCTGATACGTTTAAATGATCCATTATACGAAGAACCATTACAAGGAGTAGTTACAATTGCAGGAAATGATTAAAAGAATTTTCGTTGTCTTTCTGCTGAGCATTACAACTTTAGTTAGTGCTCAACAGATTCCCATGTATAACCAATACCATATTGCGCCAAGGGTGTACAATCCTTCGTATGCGGGTCATATTGAGGGGGTAGACATAGCAATGGTTCGAAACCAAAAATGGGGAAATTACGACGAAGGTTTTATCACTAATTACTTATCGGCTTCATATCTACTTAAAGGAGAACATGGTTTAGGTATTAATCTATATAGTGACTATCTTGGAATTACGAGTAAGCTTAAAGCACATCTATTATATGCATATCACTTGGCTTTAAATGAAAATAAGGATATGTTCTTGAGAGCAGGAGTTGGAGTAGGGGTTATTGATAATCGAATTGACTTTGCTAATGCAGTTGTCTCAAACACTTTTGACCCCGTATTGCAAAATACAGGTAAAGAAAGAAGGACAATGTTTGATATGAACGTTGGAATTAATTTTCAATGGAGAACATTAAAGGTGGGTGTTTCTGTTCCCCAGGTTTTAGGTACAAAATTGGCTTACGGTGATCAGTCTGGTTCTTTTTATACTTTAGGTAGACAGTTTTTAGGGAATGTAGGTTATAAGTTTGAGTTTGGTGAAGACAAGATGAAGATGAACGTTCGCCCTGAGGCTTTAGTAATGTTCACTCCTAATGCTCCATTCCAATATAACGCGGGGGTTTTCTTTGAGATGGATAAATATTTCTGGATAGGAGGTATGTATAAAAGTGATTATGCTGTAGGAATCAATGTTGGAGTTAACGCTATTCCAAATATGAGAATAGGGTTGGCTTATGATTTTCAAATAAGTTCAATTGCCGGATTTAACAGTGCACCTAATGCCGAATTGATGTTAACATATAATATTCCTCCGCAGGTTAAAGAAGTTGGAACCGATAACTCAGATTTGGTTGATAGTTTAATTTTTGTGATAGATCAAAAAGACCTGGAGTTAAGAGATAAGGATATTGAGATCAATAATAAAAAACAGGAAATTGATAGTTTAAATGGTGATATAGCAGTTAAAAAAGGAGTTATAAAAGATAGAGATATTACAATTGATTCTTTGTTGGCACTTCTTAAAAATCGTCCTGTTGTAAATACGGATACCGTTGAAGAAAAAGATCCGGTTGATACTGGCAATGTTGATGTTAGACCGCCAGAAAATACTATTCAAGTAAATCCAGGAGATTACTTTATTGAGCTAAATAAAGAAGATACACCTAATGGGTATTACGTAATTTGTGGTGCATTCGCAGTGAAGGCAAATGCAGATGCTCGTATAAGAAAGATAAAGAGAACATTCCCGAATGCAAGAATCATTAAAAATAAACGCAACGATTTATTCTATGTAATGGTGTATCATTCCACAACCAAGGATGAAGGTCTGGCGTATGCTTCATACAAAGCAAATCAGTTGCCGGACAAGGATACATGGATTCTAAGTTACGAGAAACCAGAGAATTATCAGGAGAACGGAAATGAGTAGACGGTGAGGTTTTACCGTTTCGTCTTTGAATTCCTATATATTATCGCTGTAAAATCCTCATTCACCTAATTTTCATTGCTAGATCAATTAATATTTGATTATCTTAGACTCGTTTAATCGATTGAGGGGAAGGCAATCTTATAACGTGAGACAATTGATGAGACTGTTATTGAAAGATAGTGGTGGAAAAGTTCTGAATTTATTAAATAAATGAGGAACTATTTATTCGATTTAAGCGTAGTCTAGTATTTACATATAGACATTATTTTGCAAAATTTATAAATAGAAAACTATAGTTGTTTTGTACGTATTGCTGAAACAATAGAGTTGTAGGGCTTTTTGGAACTAAAAAAATAATTCCAAAAAAGAAACAACCCTTAGGTCTGCATAACGTCTTAACCGTAAAGACATACATTATATATTATGAAATCTCTCCTTGGACTAACTTTGCTTTTAACCCTTTCTTTTGCTTCCCTGGCTCAAGAATCTAAATGGGAAAAGTACACAACTATTGATGGTGTAGAAATTTATACCATGGAATCTGACTGTTATGCTAAAAACATACCTGCTCAAAAAGCTATTTTGATTAAAGTAGTAAATACGACTAATCAAAAATTGAAAATTGAGTGGGATAGAGCTATTTGGTATAATGACAAATTAGTTACCGAAAATTCAACTGATGGAGAAAATCATATGGTTATTGAAATCGATAAAAATTCATCTCAAGAAGGAAGTTGTGACGTTCCAAGAGGTGCTTTGTATTTGTATAAAGACTTTATCACATACGAGACGGAGACAAAACTTTCAAAATTTGAATTACAAAACATTAAAGTCAGCCGTTTATAATTAAATCCCTATGAACATGAAAAAATTAAGTCTAATATTAGTTGCGTTCTCCTTAATAGGCCTTGGACAGGTTTTTGGACAAGCTACTATCACGGTTGGGGCTAACCCTCTTACATTGCCGTGTGGTGGAGGAAACGTGAATCTTACAGCATTAGGAAATAGTTCTGTTCCTGTGTTTGGAGATAATTTTAATAATGGTACGGTGGCACCTGGTTGGTCAGCTACTGCGGCAGCACAATTTAATAATCCTTGTGGTGCTTCTGTAGACGGAACTACCTATTTATGGATGGGGTCAGGTACTTCAGCTCCTAGAGAGATGACAACAGCTCCTGTAGATGTTTCTTGTGGAGGTACAGTTTGTTTTGATTTTAAGTTCGTTTGTGAACAATGTGGTGACTCTGCTCCATGTGAAGGTGCTGACCTTTACAATGAGGGGGTGAGTTTGCAATGTTCAACTAACGGTGGAGCTACCTGGACAGATTTTGCATATTTCGCGCCAAATGGAGATGTATTAACTGCGTATCCAGGGGGTGTTACTCAACCTTCTGCTAGTGGGAATACGCCTTTTACTACTTGGCAAAATTACTGTTTTACCATTCCTGCAGGATGTGAAACGGCAAACACAATGTTCCAATTGCATCAATGGGGTTCTTCAGGGTCTAACTATGACCACTGGGGAATTGATAACTTCTATGTTTATGCAGATCCATGTGCACCTTATTACTATGACTGGGATCATATCCCAGGAGCGCCGGATGCACCGGATGTAACTACTAATATTACTCAAACAACAACTTTTACTTGTTGTTATACAAATGGTACTGACGCAGCATGTGAGTCTGTTACTGTAGTTGTTGATGTATTACCGGATGCAGTTGTATCATTGATTTATGCTCCTTCTTGTTTTGGAGCTTCTGATGGTGGTGTTACAATTGATAATCCAGGAGGCCAAGGACCTTATAATGTTGTTGTAACTGGTCCGGTTACTGCATCTTATACTGAAGGTAATGGACCACCGGATGCTTTAGATATTGATGATTTACCTGCAGGAACATATACGTATACTACTACGCAACAGAATGGGTCTTGTACTAATACAGGTACATTCACCATCCCTGATGGACCTCCATGTTGTGAAATTACTGCAACAGCAACTGATGTTATTTGTAATGGTGGTTCTACCGGAGTTGGTAACTCTACAGTGGTTGATGGTATAGCTCCGTATTCATTCCAATGGAATGATGGTGGTAACCAAACTACACAATCTGCTAGTGGATTATCGGCCGGAAACTACTCAGTAATTTTAACTGATGGTATAGGATGTCAAGATACTGCTTTCATTACTGTTGGAGAGCCTACTGCTGTAAGTGGAAGTATCACTAACTCAACTAACCCACTTTGTTTAAACTCTTGTGATGGAACAATCACGGCTTCTGGATCAGGTGGTGCCGGAGGGTATACTTATAGTTTAAATGGTCAGGCTTTTCAAGCTAGTGGAAACTACACTGGATTGTGTGCAGGAAATTATACTATTGTTGTTCAAGACGCAGCAGGTTGTCAATTTACATTAGCACCTGTTACCTTAACAAATCCAACTGATGTTACTTTGGTTGAAGTGTCAACAACTCCGGCAACTTGTGGTGGTTCAGATGGAATCGCTGAAGTGTTAGCTGGTGGTGGTACTCCTCCTTATGATTATGATATTGGTGGTGCTTCTCAAACTTCTCCAATTTTTACAGGTTTGTCAGCAGGATCTTATACGGTTACTGTGACTGATGATAATGGATGTACAGAAACTGTAAACGTTACTATTGTTGATGCAGCAGGACCTACCTTGGTTGTGGATTCTCAAACAAATGTTAACTGTGCAGGTGCACCTACCGGTTCGGTAACTTTAGGAGTTGTTGGAGGTACAGGTCCATTTACTTATAGCATTGATGGTGTGAATTTCCAGGCTAGTAATACTTTTACAGGTTTATTACCTACTCCTGTTGTACATACTTTTACAGTTGAAGATAATTTTGGATGTACGGCTACAGTGGACGTTACTTTGTCACAAAATCCACCATTGCAAATTATTTCTGAAGTGGTAACTGATCCACTTTGTACAGATGATTGTAATGGTCAATTAACAATAGGAGTTTCTGGTGGTCAAGGACCATATACTTACTCTAAAAATGGTGTTATTTTCCAGGCTTCTAATACACTTACAGGTTTGTGCCCTGGATTACAAGGGTACGTTGTACAGGATGTTAACGGATGTTTGATCAATGGTGATGAAAATATTCCAAATCCACCGCCTTTAACATTGACTCCAACTTATACTGAGCCTTCATGTCATGGTTTGGCTGACGGTTCTATTACTTTTGCCGGAGCTGGAGGTAATCCTGCTTATCAATATAGTGTTGATGATGGCGCAACATTCGGTTTTATTGATCCGGTTAATGGTATAGCAGCTGGCTTCTATGAATTAACTATTATGGATGCTAATGGGTGTCAAACTGATGATACGCTAACTGTTACTGAGCCAGCTCCATTTACATTCGTGTATGTATATAATGATCCTTCTAACTGTGGGTCAAATGACGGTGCTTTTGAGATTACTGCAGTTAATGGATTCCCTAACTATACTTATCATATTGGAAATGGTGTGCCTGATCAGGTTAACAATGGTAACTTTACGGGTCTATTCTCTGGTTTGTATCAGTTGATTGTTACGGATCAAAATGGATGTCAAGATTCAACATTCCAGGCATTGTCAGATAACGTTATGACAACACAAACAGACTTTATCCAACCGGCTACTTGTTTCAATAGCTGTGATGGTGGAGCAATTGTGTCTCAAATCAATGGACAATCACCATATACTTATGAAATTAACACAAGTACTGCACCTCCACAAGCGTTTGGTGTATTTACTAATCTTTGTGCAGGACAGCACTTTATTACAATCCATGATAATGGTTCGTGTATTGGTATAGAAGAAATAAATATTCCACAACCTGATTCAATTTTATTTGATTTGGCAGCAGACAGTGTTTCTTGTCCTGATGGTGCGGATGGTCAGATTACCATCTCAAACGTGACAGGAGGTGATACTGTTAATGGATATACTTATAGTATTGATGGGGTTAACTTCCAGGCAAGTCCAATTTTCCCTGGATTGACAAGTGGAAACTATGTACTTTGGGTACAAGATGCTAATGGATGTTTAGGTTCTGATGATATTGACATTTTCGAACCAGCTCCTTGGGATATTGGTATCCTTGAAGTGGATGTTACTTGTAATGGTGGTAACACCGGATTTGCCCAAGTTGTGGCTGATCCAAATGGTGCGACAGATCCGTTCTCTTATGACTTAAATGGTACTGTAAACGTATCTGGTCAGTTTCCTTTATTAACTGCGGGTGTTTATCCTGTAACGATTACGGATGCCAATAACTGTACTTTTGATACAATTGCTACTATTAATGAACCTACTCCTGTAGACGCAAACTTGGTGGCTACAAATCCTTTATGTTTCGGTTCTGCTGATGGAACCATCACTGTAACAGCTTCAGGTGGTACTCCTGGTACTCCAGCTTATATGTACAGTGCTGATGGTGGTACAACATGGTCTTCAAACAACGTTTTAAGTGGTTTAACTGATGGTTGCTATGACGTAGTTGTTGAAGATGATAACAGTTGTACTTATACTGAAAATATATGTATCACTGAACCTGCAGAAGTAACATTGTCATTCACTTTTGTGGAAGAAACATGTGGAGCAGGTAATGGTGAAATTAATATGACTGGAGCAGGTGGAGATGGTAACTTCCTTTACAGTATAAACGGTGGAGCACTGTCTCCAAGTGGAAGTTTCTTAAGCTTGTCAGCTGGTAACTTTATTCTTTATGTAGAAGATGGAAATGGATGTTTTGCAGATTCAGCATTTACTTTAACTGCATTTGATCAACCATTGATTGATAACGTAACATTTACTGATCCTTCGTGTGCAACTTTCACTGATGGAGACATTGAAGTATTTGCTTCTGGAGGTTTAGCTCCTTATGGATATAGTATCACAGGTGCTGCTCCTTTCCAATTGCCTTCAACATTTGCTGGTATTGGGGCTGGAGTTTATACAGTTGCAGTTCAAGATGCTAACGGATGTATCGTTACTTCACAAATTACTTTAACTGATCCTGCCGTATTAACTTTAAATACAAATGTGACTGATTTGTTTTGTAATGGAGATAACACCGGTCAACTTGAATTAGTTGGTGGTGGTGGTACTTTACCATACATGTACAGTATCAATGGTGGTGCACTACAAGGTGGAGGTACTTTCAGTGGTTTAGCTGCTGGTAACTATACTACTCATGTAGAAGATGCTCAAGGATGTGTTGTTGATGCCAATGAGGTAATCAATGAACCTGCACCAATGGTATTTGATTCATTTGTAATTACTGATCCTACATGTTTCAATGATTGTGATGGACAGGTTGCCATTCAAGTTTCTGGTGGACAAGGTGCAGCAACATATACGTACAACTGGTCAGGAAACATAGCTGGTCCAAATGATGCAACAGCAACAGGTGTTTGTGCTGGAACTTACTCAGTATATATTACTGATGGTAACAACTGTACTTTAGACTCTGTTGACTTTGTTGTAAACAATCCAGCTCAATTTGTAGCCAATGGTTTAACTACAACTGATGTTCTTTGCTACGGTGGTAATACAGGTACAATAACTGTAACTCTTCCAGTAACTGGAACACCAACTTATCAATATAGTATTAATGGTGGTGCACCTCAAGCATCCAATGTATTTGGTGATGTAAATGGAGGTACTATCACTGCAGGTAACTATGATATTACAATTATTGATGCTGACGGTTGTGAAGCTTTAACAAACACAACTATTTATCAGCCATCTGAGTTGTATGCATTAGCTCCTTCTGATTGGACTTCATGTTACAATGAAATTGCAGTTGTTCAAGGATTTGTAAATGGAGGTGAACAACCTTATACTTACGAATGGACAAATGATGTTAATGCTACAATTGAAAATACATTATTGTTCAATCATGTGGTAACACAACCAATTACATTTACACTTGTTGTAACTGATGATAATGGATGTGTGGCACCGGCAGTATCTTATACAATTACTCCGACACCACCTCTTCAGTTAGATTTGTTAACTACTAATGATACAACAATTTGTGAAGGAGATTCAACTACTCTAGGAATTTCGGTTTCAGGTGGTCAAATGATTGACTTTGGTAACTATATGGGATACTCTTATTCATGGGATACAGGTATACCAGGAGATACATTATCTGATGTAACTGTTGGACCAATGACAACTACCACTTATACTGTAACTGTTACAGATTTATGTGGAGAAGTTGCTGATACATCAATTACGGTTACTGTTTATCCTAATCCAGTAGTTCCATATTTAGGAGACTTCTATGGATGTGAACCTGCAACATTTGATTTTGATATTTCTGCAGACATTCCAGCTGGTTACACATTTAACTGGAATTTAGGAAATGGAAGTAGTGCAACGAATCCTGTAGTTTCTAATGCGTCTTATCCAAATGCTGGATACTATGAAATGTCATTAGAAATTACCTCAGATCAAGGTTGTGTATCAACTTCGGCTTCTGCTGGTGGAGTTTATGTAAATGAGCCACCGGTACCAGGATTCTATTTTGATCCTTATAGTCCTTCTGTATTAGAGCCTACTGTTCAAATCAATGATTACTCAGAAGGTGGAACCAGCTGGTACTATACATTTGAAGATTACGGATCTTCATCTCAACAAGAGCCTGAAGTAACTTTCAATGTTGAAGAAGAAACGACAATTTATGTTTGTCAATACGTTACTTCTGATGATGGATGTGAGGCAAGTGTATGTGCACCATTGGTTATTCACGAAGAAATTATTTTCTATGTGCCAAATGTTGTTACACCGGATGGAGATTTATTTAACGAAGTATTCTATCCAGTATTTACATCAGGAGTTGATCCATACGATTATCACTTAACAATCTTCAATAGATGGGGTGAAGTTGTATTTGAATCTTATGACTTTACCAAAGGATGGAATTGTCACTATGGTGATGGCGGATTAGTTCAGGATGGAGTTTATGTGTGGCAAATTGAATTTGGAGAAAAGCTTACCGATAAAAAACAGACCCACCGAGGTCACGTAACGGTACTTAAATAATTGAAAAAAGAGTCGGATTTTCCGACTCTTTTGCTTTTTTTTGTATCATTTTCCTGATCTATACGTATTTAATGGACGAACGGAGTAATTTAATCGATTAAATAACTAACCTTTTCAGAATTAAATGCGTTAATTAGTGTGATGAAAACTATGAAACAAATAATAATCTTGTGTTCATTTGTGATTTTTGGCTTTTCGGCTAATGCACAACAAATGAATGTCATTGCTTCTTCTGGAACGTATAGTCCGGGAGCAACGCATACGGTTGCTTGGACTATAGGGGAATTGGTTATTGTGACAGCTACTTCTTCTGGAAATGATATCACACAAGGTTTTCACCAAGATAGCTTATGGGTAGTTGGAGTAGAAGAGTATATGCCAGAAGTGGATATTACTGTTTATCCTAACCCTGCAAGAGATATAGTGAATATATCATCTAGTGAACAAACAAAACTTTATATTTATGACGCTCAGGGCAAAATAGTAGCTACTGAGGAAATAAATACAATAACAACCTCAATTGATGTATCTCATTTGAGTAGAGGTACGTATAACCTAGCATTTGAGACAAAAGGTGCTATAGCCAAACGAATGAAAATAATTATTTTATAGACCCATGAAAAAATTCTTACTAACATCATTATTCGCTGTTGCGTTATCCACATTTGCGGTGGCGCAATCTCCTGAGAAGTTTAACTATCAGGCAATTGTTCGCGACAATTCGGGTGCTTCAGTTAACAACCAGTTGGTTGGAGTTAGAATTAGTATTCTACAAGGATCAAGTTTAGGACCTGAAGTTTTTTCTGAAACTCATGGTCCTACTACCAATGCTTATGGTTTAATAAACCTTCAGATAGGAACTGGGTTTAATACAGGACCTCAAATTGGAGATGTTGCCTGGGAATCTAATTTGCACTTTATAAAAATTGAAATAGATCCAACAGGAGGAACTAACTATACTGTTTCTTCAGTGGCTCAGTTGATTTCAGTTCCTTATGCATTGCATGCTCAAACTGTAGATAATGCAGATGATGCAGATGCTGATCCAACAAATGAGTTTAACACGGGAATTACTTTAAATGGTGACTCTCTTGAAATTACTGATGGAGGTGGAACTGTTACTGCAGATTTATATCCTTTGACTTTAGACCCTGATATGGATGCGTCTAATGAGCTGCAAACTTTATCTAAAGTTGGACAAATTGTAACATTATCGAATGGTGGTGGAGCATTTACAGATGACGTAGATGATGCTGATGCTGATCCAACAAATGAGTATAACACTGGAGTTGCTTTAGTAGGTACAACTTTACAAGTAACTGATGGTGGAAGTACTATTAGTACAGATTTATCTTCTTTAGCAAATGATGCGGATAATGATCCAACTAATGAGTACAATACTAATATTACTTTGGTTGGTACAACTTTAAATGTTTTTGATGCCGGTGGTGCGGTAAGTGTTGACTTATCTTCTTTAGCAAATGATGCGGATAATGATCCAACCAACGAGTATAATACAAGCGTTGTGTTATCAGGTACAACTTTACAAGTAACTGATGGTGGTGGAACAATTAATACCAACTTATCTTCTTTAGTAAATGATGCGGATGCTAACCCATTGAATGAGTTACAATCTGTTTCTCAAGTTGGTTCTACTGTTACTTTATCACTAGGTGGAGGATCTTTCAGCATTAATGATGGTGACTCAGATGCAACAAATGAGTTTAACATTGGCGCTTCTTTAAGTGGAAGTACGTTGAATATTGTTGATGGCGGTGGTACTGTTTCTGTGGACCTATCTAGCTTAGGTGGAGGTGGTAACCCAACTGATGAGTTGAACACTACATTCGTTTTAACTGGTAATGTTTTAGAAATTACGGATGCAGGTGGTACGTTAACTGCAGATTTAACACCAATCATTTCTGGTGGAGGTGATTTAAGTACTACTAATGAATTAAATACATCTGTTGTTTTAAGTGGAACTAATTTGGAAGTAACTGATCCAGGAGGAACAATTATAACTGATTTATCTCCTTTGGTAAATGATGCGGATGCTGATCCAACAAATGAGTTGATTACAGGTGCTTCTTTGGTTGGTACAGATTTAAACATTGTTGATGCAGGAGGAACTACTGTAGTTGATTTATCTCCGCTTTCAGGTGGAGGTGACCCTTCAACTACTAATGAGTTAAATACTTTGTTGAATTTGAATGGTACAACATTAGAATTAACTGATGCAGGAGGAATGTTAACAGTGGATTTATCATCATTGAGTGGTGGTGGTGGTGGAATCAAAGTAGGACAATACTATCAAGGTGGAATTGTTGTTTACGTAGATTCTACAGGAATTCATGGTTTGATTGCCGGAGTTTCAGATTTAGGTACATCTGCTTTTGAGCAATCACCTAACTCAACTACTGAGGTGGCTACAAGTTTAACTGATGGTGCCGCAAATACAGCTTTATTAGTTGCTGCTGGTCCAGGAGAGTATTTAGCTGCTGAAATGTGTGATGCTTATACTGGCGGTGGTTTTACAGATTGGTATTTACCATCAGCTTATGAATTACAAATTATGTCTCAAAATCAGTATGTGATGGCATTGTTCAGTGCTCAGCTAACATTAGGTAACCAGTATTGGTCATCTTCTGAAACTGTTTTATCATTTGGACAGAACGCTTGGTATGGAGAAAACAATGGAGTGTATATTGGAACAGACTCACAATTACAGGTTAAATCTGTAAGACCAATGAGAGCGTTCTAAGATTTATATAAAACATTAAATAAAAAAAGCCCTGCAGAATCCTGCAGGGCTTTTTTTGTAGATTATTGCTTGATAAAAGTTTGCGTTTGATTTAACGCACAAAAAAAACCATCTGCCTAAACAGATGGTCATAATATTCTTAAGGAGCGAAATTAACGTTTTGCTCTTTTCTCTGAAGAAACTGATAGTTTCTTTCTTCCTTTTCTTCTTCTTGCACTTAAAACAGCTCTACCATTTTTAGTGGCCATTCTCGATCTGAAACCGTGTTTGTTTCTTCTCTTTCTCTGTGATGGTTGAAACGTTCTTTTGCTCATCTCAAAATATCTTTAATGTGTTTGTGTCGTCAATTTTACCCAAATCGGGGTTGCAAAGATACAATAAATCTGATCAACACAAAAGAATCTTTAACAATTTTCAAAATTATGTGATTTGTATGACAATTAAACAGCTTCAATCCAATAAATTTGTGCCCTGCCTTATGTTTGGACCAAGAAATAAAAGAGAGAAAGTTCAGTTAAACGAAGATTCTTACAAAAAAGCTAGAAGAATATTCAAGTACATGAAACCTTACAGGTTTATTTATTTGATTGGTTGGTCTTTTTTATTGGTGTCTAGTTTAGTTTCAATGATGTTTCCTGCCCTGATGGGACAATTACTAGGAACAAGTAAGGATAGTACTCCAATGATTAACATTGAGGGTATTGACATGACAGATATCAATACCATTTTGGTGGTAATGCTAATTGTATTTGGAACTCAAGCTTTTTTCAGCTTTTTCCGCATTATCATTTTTAATTACGTTACAGAAAAAACTTTAAGGGATGTTAAAAGAGTATCATTCAACAAAATGATATCTTATCCTTTGGATTTCTTTAATAGAAACAAAGTAGGAGAGTTGACGTCAAGAATTGCAACAGATATTAATTTAATTCAAGAAACATTAAATACTACTATTGCTGAGTTTTTCAGACAGTTTGTTTCTATTGGAGTATCGTTGGCATTTATACTTTATGTATCCTGGGAATTGTCTTTATATATGTTGGCGGTAGTGCCTGTATTAGCAATAATTGCCATTGTTTTTGGTAGATATATAAGAAAGCTATCTAAAACTGCTCAAGATGAATCTGCCAAATCCAATTCAATACTAGAAGAGGTTTTAACCGGAATTGTAAATGTGAAAGCTTTTACTAATGAAAAGTATGAATCTCAAAGATATGGTAGTAAAATTGATGCGATAATGGGCTTCAACATTAAGCGAGGAATGATGAGAGGATTATTTGTATCCTTTATCATTTTTGGAATGTTTGGTGGAATTAGCTTTATTATTTGGAAAGCAAAGGGCATGGAAGAGATTGGTGCCATTTCACCTGAAGAGTTCACTGCATTTATATTATATACAATTTTCTTAGGAGCTTCATTTGGATCCATTCCTGATTTATACGCTAAAATTCAAAAAGCTATCGGTTCTACTGAGCATTTAATGGATTTGTTAGAGGAAGAAGCAGAATCAACAAATGGAGAACAGTTAGTTGATTTTAAAGGTAAAGTTGAGTTTAAAAATGTAGGATTTGCCTATCCTCAAAGAAAGGAAATTCAAGTATTGGATGGTATTAGTTTTACATGTGAAGCAGGGCAAACAGTAGCATTAGTAGGAAGTTCAGGAGCTGGTAAATCAACTATTTCGTCTTTGTTGCTGAATTTTTATGACATTAATACAGGCAATATTTATTTTGACGATAAAGATGTTACCACTATTTCAAAACAAAGTTTAAGAGAGCAAATAGCTGTGGTTCCACAAGAAGTTATTTTGTTTGGAGGGACTGTAAAAGAAAATATTCTATATGGTAATGTAGATGCAACGGATGAAGAGGTAATTGAAGCAGCCAAAAAGGCTAATGCATATGACTTTATCATGTCTTTCCCTGATAAGTTTGACACAAAAGTAGGAGATAGAGGTATTCAGCTTTCTGGTGGTCAAAAACAAAGAATTGCCATTGCACGTGCAGTATTAAAAAATCCAAAAATTTTAATTCTTGATGAGGCAACATCAGCATTGGATTCAGAATCAGAGAAGTTAGTGCAGGATGCGTTGGATAATTTAATGGTTGGTAGAACTTCATTTGTAATTGCTCACAGATTATCTACTATTAAAAATGCCGATAAAATCTTGGTAATTGAAAATGGAAAAATTGCTGAGCAAGGAAAGCACGAGGAGTTAATTGCAAATGAAAATGGTGTTTATTATAAACTAAACAATATTCAACTCCAATAAAAAAGCCCTTTCAAATATTGAAAAGGCTTCTTTGTATAGTAAAGTAATAGTGTTTTCCGGTAATTATTTTTAGTTATTATCCTAAATAAGCTCTCAACATTTTACTTCTTGAAGTGTTTTTAAGCTTTCTAATTCCTTTTTCTTTAATTTGCCTAACCCTCTCTCTAGTCAAATCAAATCTTAGTCCTATTTCAGCTAATGTCATTGGTGGTTGATCACCTAAGCCAAAATATAATCTGATCACATCTGCTTCCCTCATTTTTAAGGTGCTTAATGATCTTTCAATTTCACTTCTAAGAGATTCAGCAATCAAATCTTTTTCAGGGTTATTGCTTTCAGGATTTTGTAATACGTCATACATGCTAGAAGACCCTTCATCACCCTCCTTTAAAGGAGCATCCATAGATACATGTCTTCCTGAGTTTGATATAGAGTATTTTACATCTTGTTCAGAAACTTCTAAAATTTCAGCTAATTCATCAATAGTTGGAGTTCTACCAAGTTCTTGCTCTAATTCAGCAAAAGCCTTATTAACCTTATTGATGATACCTATTTTATTTAATGGAAGTCTTACAATTCTTGCCTGTTCAGCTAAAGCTTGAAGAATCGATTGTCTAATCCACCATACTGCATATGAAATGAATTTGAACCCTCTTGTTTCGTCAAATCTTTGAGCTGCTTTTATTAATCCTAAATTTCCTTCATTAATTAAATCAGGAAGCGATAATCCTTGGTTTTGGTATTGTTTAGATACAGAAACAACGAATCTAAGATTGGCCTTTGTTAGTCTGTCAAGTGCTTTTAAATCGCCTTGCTTAATTTTTTTTGCCAATTCTACTTCTTCCTCAGCTGTAATGAGGTCAACTCGTCCAATTTCCTGTAAATATTTGTCTAGTGATGCTGTTTCCCTGTTAGTGACCTGTTTGGTAATTTTTAATTGTCTCATGCGTATGGTTAATTTTAAATTTCTCTCAGAATTTAGCATTCTGAGATTGGTATGGAATTCTTCTCTTTATAATTAGACGCTAAAAAACTGCAACAGGTTGGTTTGTTCCTCCTCAACTTCGTCTAAATTAAGTTGTCTTAAAATAAGTAAATAAGATCACTTTTCCAAATAATAATATTATTATTATTTAAAGTTTCTGTAAAATTAAAACCTCTTAAATGTCTGAAATTCAAATAGTATTCATTGAAAAAGAAAATATTTCAACAATTATTCCACTCCTAAAAGAATTGAATCAATCAACAAGTGAAGAAACGCTCAAAAAAAGAGTTTTAGAAATGGTTGAACAAAATTATAAATGCCTTGGTATTTATTCCAATAATGAATTAATCGGAATATGTGGCTTGTGGTTTTTAACCAGACATTATTGTGGTAAAACAGTTGAGCCAGATCATGTCTATATTAGTGATGAGTACAAGAGTAAAGGGATTGGTAAGCAATTATTTGAATGGATTTTTGATTATTGTCAACAAAATAATTTGGAGGCAACTGAGTTAAATTCGTACGTTAACAATCCAAGATCACATAAATTTTATTACAATTTAGGTTATGAAATAAAAGGATTTCACTTTTTAAAAATCCTAGAATAGATATATTTGGCCTCCAGAATGTTATCTAAAAAGACAAAATACGCTTTTCACGCTTTAACTTACCTTGGGAAAAAGGAAGATAAAAAGCCAGTGCTTATATCCGACATTGCCGAAAAAACAAGAGTTCCGAAAAAGTTCCTTGAATCAATATTGTTGGATTTAAAAAAGGCCGGAATTTTAACCAGTAAAATGGGAAAGGGTGGAGGATATTATCTATTGAAAGATCCGGAAGATGTTAAACTAGCTGACGTAATCAGAATGTTTAATGGTCCTATAGCATTGTTGCCATGTGTGTCTCTTAATTATTACGAACCCTGTGATGAATGTACTTCTGAAGAAACTTGCGGACTTAATAAAATAATGATTGAAGTTCGTGATGAAACACTTAAAATCGTTGCCAATAAATCCCTTCAGGATATCTTAACTGCGGAGAAATAAAAAAATTTATTGTAATAATCTACTAAATCGATAGAATAAATATATATTTGTCGAAATTTTGTAAAATGTTCATAGATCATTTAATACATAAACGTGGAATCAGAAGAGGAGACTCAACTGTTAAAACAATACTTAAAACTGTAAGTTGGCGCGTTGTAGGTACAGTTGATACCATGGTAATTGCCTTCTTTCTGACAGGTGAGGTAACAATCGCCGTGTCAATAGGGTCAGTGGAAGTCTTTACAAAAATGATCTTGTACTATATACATGAAAGAGTGTGGAATAAATTTATTTGAATTAATGACCGCTATTAAAGAAAATTTGGAGGAATTAAATCTTGAACTTAGAAATGCTTTACCTGAGCAAATTGTGCGTTGGGCATTGAAACAGGGAAATAAAGCCATTGTAACAACGAATTTTAGACCGTATGAAGCTGCAATTTTACATGCTTGTACTCAAGTTTCACCTGCAATAGATGTTATTTGGTGCGATACAGGTTATAATACTCCTAATACATATAAATGTGCTCAACAAATCATAGATCAGTTAAATCTTAAAATAGATTTATTTGTGCCTCAACAAACTTCTGCGTTTAGAGATGCTTTAATGGGAATTCCTTCAGTGGAGGATGATAATCATACTGAATTTACTAGACAAGTAAAGCTTGAACCCTTCCAGCGTGCTATGCAAAAACACCGTCCGGATATATGGTTTACCAATTTAAGAAAAGGTCAAACTGCCTTAAGGGATAAGCTTGATATTCTGAGTTTTGGAAGTGATGGGGTATTAAAAGTAAGTCCATTTTATTATTACTCAGATGAAGACCTGGACACTTATTTATTGGAGCATAATTTACCTAATGAATTCAAATATTATGATCCTACTAAAGCATTGGAAAACAGAGAATGTGGATTGCATACTCTTGTAAAGTAACATTCAAATTATTTAAAAATGGATTATTTAGATCAGTTAGAAGACGAGGCAATCTACATTATGAGAGAGGTTGCAGCCCAGTTTGATAAACCTGTTTTACTTTTTTCAGGAGGCAAAGATTCAATTACTTTGGTGCATTTAGCAATTAAGGCTTTTTATCCTGCCAAAGTTCCTTTTCCGTTGATGCATGTTGATACAGGACATAATTTCCCTGAAACTATTCAATTTAGGGATGAATTGGTGAGTAAGTATGGCTTAAATCTTCATATAGAGTATGTTCAAGATGCTATTGACGCAAATTTAGTGCAGGAAGAATCAGGTAAATATGCCAGTAGAAATGCGCTTCAAACAGTTTCCCTTTTAAATGGAATTGAAAAACATGGTTTCAATGCATGTATAGGAGGTGCCCGAAGAGATGAAGAAAAAGCTAGGGCTAAAGAAAGAATATTTTCTGTAAGAGATGATTTTGGACAATGGAATGCAAAAAATCAACGACCTGAATTGTTTGATTTGCTAAATGGTAGAATTAATCAAGGAGAGAATGTACGTGCATTTCCAATTTCTAATTGGACAGAACTTGATGTGTGGAACTATATCAAAAGAGAGGAAATAGCATTGCCATCTGTCTATTTTGCACATAACAGAAAGGTCTTTTTAAGAGATGGATTAATATGGTCTGACTCTGCATTCATCAACAAATCTGATGATGAAGAAGTAATTGAAAAAATTGTCCGTTTTAGAACAGTTGGGGATATGACATGTACAGCAGCAGTTGAATCATATGCTTCAGATATTGATGCTGTAATTGGTGAAATAATTGCAGCAGAAATTTCAGAAAGAGGAGCAAGAATTGATGACAAACGCTCAGAAGCGGCAATGGAAAAAAGAAAAGAAGTTGGATACTTTTAAACTGAACGAAATGAACATAATTAAAATCTCAACGGCAGGAAGTGTTGATGACGGTAAAAGCACATTAATAGGTAGATTATTGTTTGATACAAATTCACTGTCCAAGGATAAAATAGAGAATATTGAAAGTATTTCAAGACAAAGAGGGCTTGAGGAAACGGATTTATCATTAATCACAGATGGTTTAACAGCTGAAAGGGAGCAAGGGATTACGATAGATGTTGCACATATTTATTTTAATACTTTGAAAAGAAAGTATATCATAGCAGATACTCCGGGACATGTTGAGTATACCCGTAACATGATAACAGGTGCCTCAAATTCTCAAGTTTTTCTAATTCTCATTGATGCTAGAAAGGGAATTATTGAACAAACCAAACGTCATTTGTTTATCGCTTCATTAATAGATATAAAAAACATTGTCTTTGTGATTAATAAAATGGATCTGGTTGGATTTGATGAGCAGGTTTATTTGAATATTTTAAAAGACATTGAGCAACTTGTTGATAAATTTGAGTTGTCTGACAAAAAGCTGATACATATCCCAGTTTCAGCCAAGCTTGGAGATAATGTTGTTAAAAAGTCAAATAATATAAAATGGTATAGCGGACCGGGTTTATTAGAATATTTAGAGAGTTTGGAAGTAGGGCCTTCATTGAATAATAACTTAAGGTTTAATGTTCAATATGTTATACGTCCTCATTCTGATGAATTTCACGATTACAGAGGATATTCAGGCAAAATCACATCAGGTTCAATTAAACTTGGAGATGAAATCAAAGTGTTGTCTTCAGGTCAAAAAAGCAAAGTAAAAACCATCAATAAACACAAAGATAATTTTCTAAGTGCTGTTGCAGGTCAGTCTGTAACTATTGAATTGGAAGATGAAATAGATATTTCAAGAGGGGATATTTTAGTTAAAGTTGAAGATGGGGTTCAAGGTGAAAGATCTATTAATTCTACAATTTGCTGGTTGGATAAGGAGGCGTTGATTCCTCAGAAAAAGTATTTGCTTCAGTACGGATCATCTATTATTCCGGTAAAAGTATCTGAGGTGAAAAGTCAATTGGATTTTGAAACTTTAAAATTTGAGACCAATCCGGATATTGTTAATGTCAATTCTATTAATGAAGTGAATTTAAAAAGTGCATCCCCAATTTTTTTAGACAGGTACAAGGACAATAATAGTAATGGCTATTTCATATTGGTAGATGAAGGCTCTAATAATACAGTGGCAGTGGGGTTTAAGAGCTAATAGTGTTAATTATTAGTTGTTTACGTCAGTCTAACAATTTTTATAAGTAATAATAATTTCTTAACCTAAGCTTCAATTTTATACCTTTGTTCTGTTGTAAATTTGACCTTTAAACTTAATACACGCTTATGAAAAAAGTTATACTTTCAGCCTTATCGGCTATCTTATTGTCTACTGGATTTTCTCAGGTAACTGTAACAATTAATCCGGATAAAGACAATACAATTTTTGAGGAAAACACTTCTAATTCAGATGGAGTTGGTTCCTTGAGATCAGGTTTAACCTGTACAGGAAACATTAGAAGAGCCTTAGTTCATTTTGATATCGCATCAAATATTCCATCAGGAGCAACAATTACCAATGTTACTTTGGATTTAGTGCAAACACAAGTGAGTGGTAGTGCAACAAGTGCTGATTATAGTCTTCATGTCCTTACTGAAGATTGGGGAGAAGGAACTTCTTTGGCAACTGGAGGATCAGGTGCTACAGCAACGGCCGGAGATGCAACTTGGTTAGAGAACTTTTTTGGAACTTCAAATTGGACAACAGCCGGAGGTTCATTCAATGCTTCACCTTCAGCAACAACAACTGTGGCCACAACTTTGCAAACATACAATTGGAGTTCAGCTCAGATGGCAACTGATGTACAGTCATGGTTAACAACTCCTGCTAACAATTTTGGATGGGCCTTAATAGGACCAGAAGGAACAACTTGTTCTTCAAGAAAATTTGACAGTAAAGATGTTGGAACTGCTCCTGTTTTACATGTTACTTACACATGTACAGGTGGAACAATGACTGCAACTTGTCAGAATACAACAGTATTTTTGGATGCTGCCGGTAACGGAACGTTAAATGCACAAGATTTAGATGGAGGTTCTTCATCAACTTGTGGAGGGCCTTATACTTATTCAGCTTCTCAAACTGCTTTTACTTGTTCAGATATTACAACTCCTGGAACGAGTTTGGTAATTACATCTGTTTTTGATGGACCTTTAACTGGTGGACTACCAAAAGGTGTTGAATTGTATGTTATTAATGATATTCCTGATTTAAGTGCATATGGAATTTCTTCTGCCAATAATGGAAGTGGTACTACTGCTGGTCCTGAATTTGTTTTTCCGGCTGATGCTGTAAGTGCAGGAACTTATATATATGTTGGTTCTGAAGCGCCAATGTTTACTACTTATGTAGGATTTGCCCCTGACTATACGACAACTGCCGTAAATGTTAATGGTGATGATGCAATTGAATTGTATGAAGGTAATACAGTAATTGACATTTTTGGTGATGTAAATGTGGATGGAACAGGACAAGCTTGGGAGTATCTTGATGGATGGGCATATAGAAATAGTTCAACAGGACCTGACGGTTCTACTTTTAATGCAGGAAACTGGACTTTCTCTGGTCCAAATGTTTTAGATCCTTGTTCAGCTGCTACCAACTCAACTTGTGGTTCAGTAATTCCTTTTGGATCTTATACAACAGCTTCTACTGCGGGAATGATGGTAACTTTAACAGTAAATGACCAATTCGGAAACTCAGGAACATGTGATGCTTCTGTAATTGTTGCAGATACGCTTGCCCCAACAGTTAGTTGTATTACTTCTGGTACATTTAACTTAGATGGTGCCGGAATGTTAACATTAACACCTGGGGATATTGATAATGGATCGGTAGACAACTGTAGTGCTGTTACATTGTCTCTTTCACAAACAGATTTTACATGTGCAGACATAGGAAGTAACACCATCACTTTGTATGCAGAGGATGCATACGGAAACATAGATTCGTGTACTACAACTATCACAATTCAACAGTCAAATCCTGTAATTATTACTGTTAATGGTTCAATCAATCCTACTTGTTTTGGTGATACAGATGGTTCAATTGATGTAACTACAACAGGAGGTTCTACAGCATATACATTTGATTGGGATAATGACGGAACAGGTGACAATGATGATACAGAAGATTTAAGTGCATTGTCTGCTGGTGTTTACATTTTAGTTGCCACAGATGGTAATGGATGTTCAGCTACAGAAACAGTGACATTGACGGATTCTGCTCAAATTACTTTAGCTTTCGCTACAACTGATGTTACATGTGCAGGATTATCAGATGGAGAAATCGACATGACTGTAACAAATGGAAATGCTCCAATTTCTTTTGATTGGGACAATGACGGAACAGGTGATAATGATGATACAGAGGATTTAACTGGATTGATTGCAGGAACTTATAACGTTACTGTAACTGATAATGACGGATGTACTGCCACTGGTAGTGCAACAATTAATGATGGTGCAACAGTTGATGTTACTGTTACACAAAACAATTTGACTTTGACTGTGGCAGAAACAGGTGCAACTTATCAATGGTTAACATGTCCTGATTATGGAGTGATCAATGGAGAGACTTCACAATCATACACTGCACCTGGTGATGGAAGTTATGCAGTAATGGTTACAAATAGTAACAGCTGTGTAGATACTTCTGACTGTATGGTTATATCAGGGTTTGATGGAATTAACGAAGATTTTTTAAATTCAGTTGCTGTTTATCCAAATCCAACTAACGGAACTGTTTTTGTTGAAGTTAATGCAATACCAAATGGAACTATTCAGTTGATAGATATTAATGGAAGAGTTATAATTGAAAAAGCCATAGTTACTGAAAAAACAGTACTTGGTTTAGATGCATTTGCCAATGGAATTTACTTTGTAAAAGTGAACGCTGCTCAAGGAGTAGTTACTAAAAAAGTTACTTTGCAGAGATAGAAAATAAGAACTTCAGAAATGAAAAGGGCTTTCGAAAGATGGCCCTTTTTTTTATGAAAAAATCCCCAATTAGTTCAAGATGGGACATCCTTTCACCAATTGGGGAACCTTATGATTACTAACTTCTAACTATATTATTCCATGATAATTTCAACTTGTTTTTGAATCTCTCCTCTTTGTACCGTCATGATAACTTTGTCCCCTGGATTATACATGGCAATAATTCCTTGTAATTCTGAAGTAGAATTAACATCCTTCTCTCCAACAGCCAAAATGATATCTTTTACTTTCATTTCGTTCTTGGCCGCATTTCCTCCTTCTATTACTCCCGTAACTACAACTCCCTTGTCTGTAGATAAACTATTTAGTTGCTGTACTTCAGAGTTGTTGTCCATTATGTTCACACCTAACTGCACTCTGTGAACTTCACCATATTTGATCAAATCGTATGTGATCTTCTTGACAATATTAGATGGTACTGCAAATGAATATCCTGCATAATAACCCGTTCCGGATGCTATTGCAGTGTTGATTCCAACTAGCTCTCCAAATTGATTTACCAATGCTCCTCCAGAATTTCCTGAATTAACGGCAGCATCTGTTTGAATAAAAGATTCTATCGGAAATATTTTTTCTTCAGGATTGTAATTGGAAGTCAACAAGTCAATGTTTCTGTTTTTAGCACTCACAATTCCTGCTGTTACGGTTGATTGCAGATTTAACGGATTTCCTACCGCCAATACCCATTCTCCAAGCTTTAAATCATCTGAATTTCCAAATTCGCAATACTTTAAATTATGGGCATCTACTTTAATTACTGCTAAATCTGTAGAAGGATCTGTTCCTATTAATGTAGCGTCATATTTTCTGTTTCCAAGTGTTACCGAAATATCGCTGGCATCTTGTACTACATGATTGTTGGTAACAATGTGCCCTTCAGGTGAAATTACTACTCCTGATCCTGCCGCTTCTCCATGTCTTTCTCTTTTGCGGTAAGCATCTTCTCCATAAAACAACTTCATAAAGGGATCAAAAGTGATTTCTTCCTTCACAAAATGTGTTTGTACGTGTACAACAGATTGTACAGTTTTTTCTGCTGCGCCGGTCAAATCAACTTGATTAGAACTTCCTGTTTTAATGCGATTATCTGACAATTGAACATCATATACAGATGCATCTTCAATTTTTGGTTTGTTGTCTTCTTTTACAATTACTGTTTCTGGCTTTACATAATGTAAAGTGATTTGCACACCTGCAAAAGTTCCAACTAATCCAGCTACAAATCCTACTAATACCGTGTTTTTCATTTTTCCTCCTTTGCTGTGGTTAATAATTATAAAAAATCTGTTTTTATTATTTAGAACGCACAAATTGGAAAAACGTATCAGGGATAGTTTTAAAAAATGTTAAAGAAAAAAATCTCCCTTTTTGAGGGAGATTTTAGTTATTGTAATCCGTTTGCTTTAAAATTATTTTGCTGTGGAAAGTAATTCAGAAGTATAGAGTCCATTAATGCTTGACCTTCTGAAATTTGAAGTACTCTGTTCCAATTTTCTTCATTGATCATTTTGCGCAATGGTTGATCTATTTTAGGAATCAACGGAAAAACCCTTTGTATTTTTTTATCCCATGTCTTGTGATATTTCAACAAATCATTGGGATAAACAATTTTTCTTTTGGTGCCTTCATCAATTCCCCTAAAAGGTTGACTAATGTTAAGGTACCCATAATCATCTGTCAATTGTTCACCAGCTTGTATATCTCTGATGGCAATTTCAAAATCATATGCTGTTGTTAAGCAGTTTGAATTAAAACTGTGGTTAACAAAACGTCCATGATCCCAACACAATACAAAATTACCTTTGTTGTTTCTAAATGTGTAAGTGTCCAATATCTCTTGATAAGTGGCAGACATTTTATCGAAATCGTCTACAGAGAATTCTCTGTCTAAATCATCTAAAACCCAGGTAATTGTTCCGGCAGGGATAAAAGAAGTGGCTACAACCCCGTAACCAACTTCGCGGCTGATGAATTTCAGCTCGGTGTCAGGATGAATCATCTATTTATAGCTAATATATCATACTACTAAATGTATGTAAAAACTAAATTGAGTGTATCAGTTAGTATAAAATTTAACACAAAAAAAAGGCCCCAAATAATTGAGGCCCTTTAAAGTAAGCACAGTCTAACTTATTTGACTAATACGAGTTTTGATTTCATGGTTAGTTCTGCGTTGTATGCTACTACGTAATATGTGCCTGTAGCAAAGCCTGTAAGATCTATTGTATTTGCACTTGCACCATTAGCAAATGTGTCATTGTAAATAGCTCTTCCTTGAATGTCATAAATTGTTACCTGTACTTCTTCATTGATATCTGCAATTTGTAAGTTGAAGATGCCTTTAGTTGGGTTAGGATAAATGCTCAATTCAGGAGTAGTTGTTTGAACTGCTTCCTCAACAGATCCAATGTCTTTACTACCTGAAACTATAGTTACGGTGTAATCTTCTACTTCTCCGTAGCTGAATGCTTCGCATGATGAAGATGCTGCATTATATTTCATACTAACACGCATACGAGTTGATCCGGTATTTGCATTTGCAGGAATTGTCAAGTTTCCATTAACAGTACTGTTAGACATAGCACCTGCGTCAAACACAAGTTCATTGGCATCTAAAAAGTCCCCATCTTTATTGAAGTCAATCCAAACCTTCCAGTATTCTTGATAAGTTTGACCACTGAAACCAGGAGTTAAAGTAAGATTGTAGCTATTCCCTGTGGTCAATGATGTAGATTGTGAAGTGTAATCTGCATAACCACCATCATTTCCTGAACTGCTATTTAAAGTACCTAATTGCACTCCGGCAATCCATTCGTATGTTGAGTTGTTTCCTTGAGAGGTACAATAAGTTACAGCCTGACCAGCTTCAATGATGTTTAATGTATAATCTTCAACTTCACCATAGCTGAAAGCTTCACAAGGAGACTGAGAAGCATTATATTTCATACTAACACGCATTCTTGTCTCACCAACTAACGCATTAGATGAAATTGTGATTGCTCCATTTACAGTTGATGAGGACATTGTCCCGGCATCAAAAGCTAATTCTCCATTGTCGTCAAAGTCACCATCCTGATTGTAATCGATCCAAACTTTCCAGTATTCGTTGTAGCTTGATGAAGCAAAACCTGGAGTTAAGCTAATGTTGTACGACTGATCTTTTTGAACATCTGTTGCGATTGATGTATAGTCATGATATCCTTGATCACTTCCAGAACTGTTGTTGATATCCGCCATTGTTACATTCGCAATCCACTCATATGAAGCATCATTTCCTTTGCTATGACAATAAGAAGTTGAAGGAATTTGAGATTGTCCATTTACAATGTTAACACTGTAATCTTCCACTTCTCCATAATCAAATGTTTCACATGCAGTTGATGCACCGTTATATTTCATGGCTACTCTCATCTTTGTTTGTCCAATAGTAGCGTTGTTTGATACAGTGAATGTTCCGTTTACTGTAGTTGAAGACATATTTCCGGCATCAAATACTAACTCTCCCGGATCATCAAAATCTTGATCTTGATTGTAATCAATCCAGATTTTCCAGTATTCATTATATGTTTGATTGCTAAAACCTGGAGTTAATTCAATTAGATATGCATTTCCTTTATTTAGGTCAGTTGAAATAGATCCACTAAAGTCTTCGTATCCTCCATTGTTTCCACTGCTGTGGTTGATAGCACCAACTTTTACTTTTGCAATCCATTCATAACTTGCGTCTGATCCATTACTTCCGCAATAGGCTGAAGGTGGTGGAGTAGTTCCTCCTCCTGATCCACCACAAGCCGTAGATGATAAGATACTTTCTCTAAATCCTCCGGCTGAGAACAATGCGTGCATTCTTGATTTTTGTCCATTTGTGAACATATTCATACATGCATCATCAACATAATCCATGTAATTCATATACATATCATAAGAATTACAAGTAGATGTTGGCCAAGATGGACAACCGTAATGAGCATCACCGGCAATTGGTGTATCATTTACATAGTCATCTACACTACATCCTCCATCTCCCCAAATATGTCTCAGGTTTAACCAGTGTCCTACTTCATGTGTAGCAGTTCTACCTTTGTTAAAAGGAGCAATTGCAGTTCCTGTAGTTCCAAAGTACTTGTATCCGATAACTACACCATCTGTAGCGGCAGATCCTGATCCCGGAAATTGAGCATATCCTAAAACTCCTCCACCAAGATCACATACCCATAGGTTTAGGTATTCGCTGGCAGGCCATGCATTTTTTCCACCATAGTTGTTGTATTTAACATAGTCGTTAGTAGAAAAAGATGTGTTGCTAGTATAGGTTCTTGTGATTCCGTCTGTAGCATTACCATTTGGATCTGTTGAAGCCAAACAGAATTCAATTTCTACATCCGCGGCATCTCCAGCAAAATAGGAAGGAGTATTTGATGCATCATCATTTAATCTTCTGAAATCTTTGTTTAATACATCAATTTGAGATAGAATTTGAGCATCTGAGATATTCTCAGCTGAAGTGTTGTAAACAACGTGCACTACTACCGGAATTGTTACTACGTTTCCTGCTCTGTCTTGATGATCATGCTGATGATTTTGAATGTAGCGATTAGTATGCGCTTCAATTTTGTCCATTTGAGCTGAGGTTCTCGGGAATTGAGTTTTTAGCTCTTCTAAATGTTGCATTGTTCCACAGTTTCTTTGAGCATTTACTTGAACTGCGGCAAGCATAGAAAGACCAAAGATGGCCGATCTTAAGGGTTTTTTCATGATGTTGTTTTTTAAGGTTCGGCAAGCGATTTACGAGTAATATTTAATAAAACCAAATACAACTGTGATTATTTTAACAAATATTCCTATGCAAGCATTGTTAATAAGTGCCTCTAAATCGATATGGATGAGGCTTTGAAGGGTGTTAATAATTTTTCAATAATAAAATTGAAGTATTAATTATTTCACAGATTGAATTGAGCTTTTGGAAGCCATTTTTTGAATATCTGATTTAAAAAGATAGGTTTATCACATACTTAACCTCAGGAATTACTTAACTACCAAATGAGGAACTTCGTCAAAATCCTGATCGTTTTTTACATATTTATCTAACCACATGTGTATTGATTCATACATCTCATCTTGGTATGATGATAATCCATGATTTCCTTTTTTATAAGAAATGTAAGTATGGGGGAAATTAATTTTACTCAACTTTTGGTGTAAATCCCTTGCCATGTCCGGATGACAACGATCATCTTTATCACCATGTAGCATTAATAGCTTTGTGTCAACACACAATTCATTTACCCATTCATTTGCTGATCTGGCATTCAAGGCAAATTCTGTAGAATCATTGTAGTTGGGTATAAGTTCAGCAAAAACATGAGATTCCATATCAGGCCGTTTTTCTTTCATGACATTTAAATCAGATAATGCCCCAACCACAATAGCAGCTTTAAATTGGCAACTTTCCTTCATGGCTAAATAGTTCATCATTCCACCTCTGCTAATGCCCAGCAAACCAATTCTGCTGGTATCGGCCATTTCTATTTGTCCCAAAGCCGGAACAAGGTTAAGTACATCATTCACATCAGAGCCTCCAAATTCTTCTTTTCCTTCACTATTTGAGTTACCGCGGTAATTAGATCCTATAACCACGTATCCTTCAGCAGCAATTCTTCCAAAATGAGTCAATGCTGTTCCTACCAACAATTGTCCAAAATCTCTGTTCCCTCCGCGATTAAAAATCACACAAGGATATTTGCTTTGCCTTTTAGGAACCGCCATGAATCCAGTAACCATGAATCCATCACTGTCATATACCACACTGTAGATGTCGATACTGTCAACAAACTCAAATCCTTTTTTTGGAGTTCCATTTTTCAATACATGTCCTGCAATAGGCGTTTGCGTCCAATCCACTAGTTTGGTTTTGATCAATTCATCTTTTTCAAAATCTCCCCAAACTTCTCTTGCATTACTAGGTTTTTGTTCATGCGAATGATTGTGTTGCGCATTTGAAAAAATGGGTAAACTAAGGCTTATCGCTAAAAGGAAAGTAGATTTCATAATTTGGTTTTAGTATTGAATTCATTCTTTGTGAAAAAGTAACAAAAGCTGATTTAAAATTTTCACTAAGTGATCAAAAAGTACGTATTTGGAATTTTTATAAAATTGTTTTTTATATTGATTCTCAAGGAAAAGGAAGCACTGCCGATCCATATTTTAGATCTTTTACTACCAAGTAATACTTAGCCCATTTTTTGAAGATCGTTCAAGTCAGTACTTTTAACTATGCTTGACTGATTTTTTTTGCTGAATAATCTACTTATAATTGACAAGGGAGTGATTATTATAAAGAAAAGTACTCCTAAAAGTAAGGTATTGCCAATCGCTTCCATTACCAAATTGATATATTTCCATAAGTAGAAATTGATATATCTGATAATTTCAAATGCTAAACTGCAAATCAAAAATAAAGCAGCAATAATGATCACTTCTTTGGTCGGGTAAAAGTATCCGATTAACAAGATTAACAATATGCTTAATAAGACTTCTTTGAACATTAAAAGATAGGGTAAAAGAAGGCGCTTAAACCTGTGGTTGAACCTATTACAAGAATTACAGCCATAAAAAACAAGATTAAAAATATCGGCCAAAGCCAGTATTTCTTACGCTTTTTTAAAAAATGCCAAAATTCTCCTGTAAAGCTCATTTTAATTTTTTCGGATTATAGTTTTGTTAATTACCAGCACATCAATAGCGGTGGAATCAAAAGTATCAATAATTTCTTCCAGATCATTTACAATTGGCTGTCCTCCTGTATTAAAACTTGTGTTTAATAAAATGGCATCTCCCGTTTGGTTTTTTACCTCTTTCAGTAATTGAAACAAAGGATGGTTTTCATTTTCAATTACTTGAAGTCTTGCAGAATAATCAACATGAGTAACCGCTTCAAATTTTGAGGTAGGAATTTTGGTTTTTTCCTGAATAACCAAATTGTTAAAATTCTCAGCTAAGGGAATACGATATTCCTCCTTTATTTTAGCAACGTATTGCATGTAGGGTGCGGCTTTCAAAAAATCAAAGTACTTTTCAGCTTCCTCTTTTAGCATAACAGGAGCAAAGGGTCTAAAATCCTCTCTTTTTTTAATGTCCGAATTGATTTTAGTCTTATTTTCCATGTAAGACGGATTTGCTAAAATAGATCTGGCTCCTAATGCCCTTGGTCCAAATTCAGATCTATCCTGTACCCAACCAATAATCTTGTTTTGTTTTATTAATGCTGCAACTTCCTGATAAAATGAAAGTTCATCTCCATATTTTTGAGTCTGCCATTGTTCTTTCAGGTATTTATCAATAAAACGATCACTGATAGCAGTACCCACCATTCCATTTTGCATTAAATCCTTAGCTCCTTTTTTATCAGGACTAATTTTGTTTAGAAGATAATAAGCATGTAAAGCGGCACCTAATGCTCCTCCCGAATCTCCGGCTGCCGGTTGAATCCAAAGGTCATTAAATATGTTTGATTGATGAATTTTACCATTGGCTACAGAGTTATAGGCAATTCCTCCAGCCATCACTAAATTTTCTAAATCAGTAGCGGTTTTAGCTTTTTGAACTAGCTGTAGCATTATCTCTTCAGTAATTCTTTGGATTGCTAAAGCCAAATTCGCATGCTTATTGTCAATACCTTCGTTTGGTCTTCTTTGAGTCATTCCAAACAATGATTCCCATTTACTTTGATTGATCATCTTTTCCCTTACATGAAAAGCAAAATAAGAGAGATTAAGTGTAAAACTTCCATCATCATTGATGTTGATCAACTCATTTTTAATCAAATCATAAAACCTTTTAAACTCCTCACTTTGATCATCTCCGTATGGTGATAATCCCATCATTTTATATTCACCATTGTTGACTTTGAATCCTAAAAAGGCAGTAAAGGAACTGTACAGCATTCCCAATGAATGAGGAAACTGCTGTTCAAATAAAAGTTCAAAATCATTACCATTGGATTTACCTATTGAAATAGTGGCCCATTCTCCAACACCATCTACAATTAGAAATGCTGCCTTGTTATAAGGAGAAGGGTAAAAGGCTGAAGCAGCATGTGAAATATGATGATGCGTAAAGTAAATTTGAGCTTTTTTGATACCGTGATCTGCATCAATTTTATCTAGCTCCTTCAGAATAGTTTTTCTTAAGTTCAGTTTACCATTCAACCATTGTGGAATCATTTTTCTGAACATCAAAAATCCTTTGGGTGCAAATCTGAAAGAATTGTCAACTAGTCTTTCAAATTTTAAAAAAGGTTTTTCATAAAACACAATGGCATCAATATCTTTCAATTGATATCCGGTTTCATGCATACATCTTTTTATAGCAATCACAGGGAATGAAGGGTCGTGTTTAATTCTTGAAAGACGCTCTTCTTCAATAGCGAACACAAGCTGACCATTAACAGTTAAGCAAATAGCTGCATCATGAAAATAAGCAGAGATTCCAAGAATTATTCCTTGCTTCATAAGTGGTCTAAAAATAACTTTTCTAGAGGGGAATTTTTATTTTTGGATATATAAAATTTCGTTGTGCGCATCTTAAAGAAATTATTTAAAGTTTTAATCTACCTAATCGTAGTAGCAGCCTGCCTGGAAATAGCATTGTTAATACTTGGTTATCGCGCATATACCAATGTAGATTATAAAATTACATCTGTTCCTGAAGATCCTTTTATTGGAGATGAAAAGAAGGGGTTTCAATTAAATCCGGGTGTATATGAAATGACATTAAATGAAGGGCATCACTTTAAGGCGACACATCTAAATGACGGAACAAGGCTTACAGTTGGTAAGTCAGATTCGGCCAAAGCCAATATTCATTTGCTTGGTTGCTCTATTACATACGGATATGGTGTAAATGATGAACAGACTTTCGCCTCAGTTTTACAAAAGAAATTTCCTGATTACAACATTATTAATCATGGTGTAATGGGATACGGCTCAGTGCAATCATGTATGCAGTTAAAAGAACTAAAAGCAGAAAATGATGGGGACATGGTTTTTTTAATGTTTTCAAAACAACATTTAATCAGAAATACTTTGTCGCAGGAATTTAGATCACACTTAAAAATAGGATTTGAAAATTCATCTAAGGATCTCAATAATAAAATGGGAGATGCTGCATTTCCTTGCGTCTCAGAATGCGGAGGGGAGATTTCTTTTGTAAAATGGAATGAGTTATATGAGAATTATCCGGGTAGAGAATGGTTGGCTTCAATCAACTTTATTCAAACCACTATTGATCAAGCTTCAGATAACAAAGAACGACAGGTTGAAGTTAGTGCTTGCGTAATTAATGATATGCTTGATAAGTGTTTAGATAAGCGATTTATTTTTGGAATAGCATGCATTGATGATAATGAAAATACTGACCATGTAAAAAGTAAAGTAAAGTGTAATAATTGGTTAGATATTGGATTTGATTTTGAGAATAACAATCTCACTAACTATCCCTATGATACTCACCCAAACGCCGAAGGTCATAAAGTAATCGCAGACAAGTTGGCCCAATTTATCATTGAACTTGAGAAATAAAGTAAATACACTTTTATTATTAATTGCGCTTGCTATCATTGCTTTGGGAGCAGGCATTATTCCTCACCTCAAGTTTGCTAATAATTTTGATGACTATAGCATTCTCTCAGAAAAGAGTATAAGTGAAATTCGTTCTTTTCAACATCAATTTAAAGATTATCCCACTCAGGATGTACTGATTTTGAAATCCACAGCTTCAGATAATTGGCATACAAAAAAGGGAATTAAGCAGATAAGTGCAATCACGGATCTATTGGAAACTAAATTCCCCAACAATACCTTTTCTTCTATTTCAAATTTTAGAATGCCTAAAAAAGGTGCTTTTGGTGTCAAAAATCCACTGCTTATTAATGATTCACTTTATGTTGATATACATCAGTTAAGTAGGGATTATCAAGATGTATTTCCAAAATTCATTTCTAAAAATGGGAACTATGCGCTTATATATGTTTCTAGGGATTCAGTATTGGAAGGGACTCATATCAAAGCGGAAGTCAGTGATGTGTTTCCTAATGATCAGCTCATTTTTTACAGTGAAAATGAGCTTTGGAATGGAATGAAATCTGAAACGCAAGAAAGTCTTTGGTTTACCATGGGCAGTATTTGTATATTGATTTTGGGATTGTTTTATGCGTTGAGCGGATCTTTGAAAGCACTGGTGATTTTGTTGCTAATGTTATTGATGAATCTCAGTATCACGTTCTTATTAATATTTGTTTTTGATTTCAAAATAACTGCTCATCTTACAACTTTACCGGGCTTAGTAGCAGTAATGACCTTTAGTGACGTAATGCATGTACTGTATTTTAAATACCGTCAAATTCAAGGACAAGAAAGTAGTAAATCTCAATTAATACTGGCATTAATTTTTACAACATTGTCTAATTGTATTGGGTTTGGATTGTTTCTTTCGTTTTCTGAGAATCAACTGATTTTAGAATTAAGTTGGATAGGGATTTGTAGTTTGACTTTGGCTTTGCTTTTTGCAAAAGGATTGTTGTTTTTGTATCAACCAAAGCAATTAAAATTCAATCAGAGAATCATTAATTATATCAATAATCTTGGAGAAAAATGGACCAATAGTAATCGACTGAAAACCTTGTTTTATGCACCAGTATTGATATTTACAATAACAGGAAGTTTTGAAGTATATAGAAAAATTGTGATTGATTATCCAACGACTGTTTCAATTGAATCTGAGCATGAATGGGAGCAAGGTTTAGCAATTTTAGCCAATGAATTTTATGGCAGTAAACAAGTGCAAATTGGTGTTAGTTTGCAAAGAGATTTAAGGTTTACTGATCAAAAGGTGATTCAAATGATAGGCAAGCTTGAAGGGCATATTAATGAACATTTTAAACCAATGTATGTTTCTTCGCCCAATCAAGTATTACGGAGATTTAATCGCTTTTACAAATTTGGTAGAAAAGAGGAGTTTATCATTCCGGAAGTAATGAGCGAAAATTATATTGATGCCTTTGAGAAATCAAAGAAAAAAGCAGGTTGGCGTGAAGTGGTAAGTGAGCATGAACGTGAAGGTCGACTCATTTTTGGATTCAATAAAGCAGGGATTCCTCAAAGGATGGATTTGTACAAAGAATTAGAGAATCAAATATCAAAGCTTGAATCCATGGAATTGGAAGGTGCTGTCTATTCTGAAGATTATGCTAAGGACATGGAAGAGTGGGGTTTTATTCAATTAGCAATCAAGGCATTTGGAATCACTATTTTGCTTATGACATTGGTAATGCTTATTATCAGTAAACATATTTTAACCGCATTAAAGTTTATGTTTGTCAACCTGTTTCCAATGGTATTAGCTTTGGTTTTATTCATTTTTATAGGAATAGAACTTAATTCAGTGTCTATTTTCATGTTGTCCATCTTATTGGGGATTTGCCTGGACGATTCTATTTATCTGGTGATTTACAAAAAAAATACAGGGTATTCTCAGCAAGTTTATTATCCAATAATTGTTACTACCCTTATTCTTTCAGTTGGTATGCTAGGATTTGGAATGTCGTCCTTTGATTGGTTGGCGGGATTTTCTATTGTATTTTTTAGTTCATTCTTAACAGCATTGTTGGCAGATGTAGTTATTTTAGGGGGATCAAAAAAAGCTGTTTAAGTGAACATTGCACTTTCCATATTAGGATGTTTTTGGGTCTTAGTTAATTTGATACTCCTTGTATTTGTGGTAAGTGAGCTTTTTTTATTGCTCAATGTGTTCTTCAAAAAAAGAGCAAAACAACATGCTGAAAACCCCAAAGATTGGCCTTTAGTGTGTATTCAACTTCCTATTTATAATGAGAAATATGTAGTAAACAGGCTAATTGATCAGGTTTGTCTGATGGATTATCCATTAGATAAATTAGAAATTCAAATATTGGATGATTCTACTGATGATACATCTGACATAGTTACGGATTATTTAAAGGATGAGCGATTTAAGCAGTTTCAGATTCATCATGTTAGGAGAGGAAATAGAGAAGGGTATAAGGCCGGTGCACTAGATCATGGAATGCAATTGAGCAAAGCAGATTATTTTGCCATTTTTGATGCAGACTTTTTACCCGATCCCCAATTTTTAAAATCAACGGTTCCCTATTTATTGAGTAAGAAAGTGGGGGTGGTACAAAGCAGATGGTGCCATATCAATGAAGATGATTCTTACATCACTAAAGCAGAAGCAATGATGTTAGATGCTCATTTTGGAATTGAGCAGCAAGGTAGATCTGAGGGTGGTCACTTTATCAACTTTAACGGTACCGCAGGAATTTGGAAAAGAAGTTGCATTGATGATGCCGGAGGATGGCAAGGAGATACTTTAACAGAAGACTTGGATCTTAGTTTTAGGGCCCAAATGAGACATTGGAAAGTACATTATTTGTTTAATTTAAAATCTCCCTCTGAGTTACCACTGACATTTAGTGCGTACAGAAATCAACAATACAGATGGTCAAAAGGTGCTGCGGAATGTGTGCGTAAAAATTTAAAAGCACTGTGGAAATCTCCGGTAACAATAAGTACAAAAGTGATTGGGTCCTTACATCTCTTTAATAGCTCAGTTTATTTATTGATGATCCTTTTGCTGGTGATGGCTCCTTTTGTATTTTTTATCAAACAAGATGATTATTACAATAACTGGATTGTAGAAAACAGTGCCTATCTTGGTGTAATCGTCAACGGAATATTATTGACTATTCTTTTTTGCGGTAAACTCATATGTGGTAAAACCAAGTTTATTCAAATACTAGATTTTATTCCGACTGTATTTATGTTTTTCAGTATATCAATGGGGATTAGTCCGCATATGGTAGCTGGAGTTTTGCAGGGGTACAGGGGTAAAAGATCTGAATTTGTGCGTACACCAAAGTTTGGAGATAAGCTAGAGATTGGAAAGAACACTTCAAAAAAATACGGTCAAAAATCTGCCTTTGATTTAAGAATTGTTGAGGTTATACTTTTTTGTTACGGTATTTTTTGGATGATTGTAGGCATATACAGTCTTAATTTCTTTACCATATTGTACAGTTCAATTTTACTGACAGGCTTTTCTATAGCTTTATTTTTTCCTCATAAAAGCTTTATGAATAGAAGTAAAAAGTCATTTCAAAATAAATCTCAGTCAATGACTAATGAGGTTTTTCAAAAAGCATAATTACTGATTTATATAGTTACTAAAACGTTTAGTTATTAATTGTTCTGAACCGTTTTAGTAAGCTTTGGCACGACTCTTGAACGATATTCTGTACTAACACAAACCTCTACGTTATGAAAGCATACAGATTATTTACAGCCGTATTTTTTACATTTTTTTTAAGCGCAGCATTGGCAAACAACAGTTCAGTAATGGATCACGATCATGGATCAAAAAAATGTTCACATCATGATCACGGAAAAAAGAAAGGGCATGACAAACACAAAAAATGTAGTGGTCATGGACATAGTAAATGCGATAAACATCATAAAAAAGATCACAGAGAATGTTGTGATCATCAACATCAACAAACTCAGACACCAAAAAGAGATGGAATTAGAATAGACTTCAAAGTAGGGAAGAAAGACGTGCGAGTAAATGTTGAGTAAATAAAAAAGAGCCGCTCAATTGAGTGGCTCTTTTATTTTTTGATGCTGTGAAGAATTAACCTTCTTTTTCAGCTTCTTTTCTTTCTGGTTTTGGAAGTAAAACTTTTCTGGATAATTTCCATTTTTTAGTTTTAGGATCTCTTCCAATTACTTTGAATTTCAAGATATCTCCTTCTTTGCATATGTCATCAACTTTATCAAGTCTTTCCCATGCTAATTCTGAAATGTGGATCAATCCATCAGTTCCAGGAAGAATTTCAACAAAGCATCCATATGATTGAATAGATTTAACTTTTCCTTCATAAATTTCTCCTTCTTCAACAGTAGGAGGGAATGCGATATCTTTAACTCTTTTAATTGCTGCGTCCATTGATTCAGCATTATCAGCTAAGATTTGAACGCTACCTTCACCAGTTGAAATTTCTTCAATTGTAATTGTAGCACCAGTTTCTTTCTGAATCTCCTGAATAATTTTACCACCAGGTCCGATAATAGCTCCAATAGTATCATTTGGTACAAGGAAGCTAACAATTCTAGGTGCATTTGGTTTCATCTCAGCTCTTGGAGCATCAATCGTCTTTAACATTTCGTTCAAGATATGAGCTCTACCAGCTTTAGCTTGTAATAAGGCTTCAGTCAAAATATCATAGTTCAAACCATCAATTTTGATATCCATTTGACAAGCAGTGATACCCTCAGTAGTTCCTGTTACTTTGAAGTCCATATCACCTAGGTGATCTTCATCTCCAAGAATATCTGATAGGATAGCATAGTTACCTTTGTCATCAGTTACCAATCCCATAGCAATACCTGAAACCGGACGTTTAATTTGGATACCACCATCCATAAGAGCTAAACATCCTGCACAAACAGTAGCCATTGATGACGAACCATTTGATTCAAGAATTTCAGAAACCAATCTGATAGTGTAAGGATTATCTTCACCTGTTGGTAGCATTCCTTTTAACGCTCTAAACGCAAGGTTACCGTGTCCAATTTCTCTTCTTGAAACCCCTCTGATAGGACGAGCTTCACCAGTTGAGAAAGGAGGGAAGTTGTAGTGCAACATAAACTTGTCATATCTTGTTTCAGTTGCGTTATCAACCATTTGCTCATCTAATTTACCACCTAATGTTAGGGTAGTTAAAGATTGAGTTTCACCTCTTGTAAAAACAGATGAACCATGAGCTGAAGGCAAGTAATCTACTTCACTCCAAATTTGTCTGATTTCATCAAATTTTCTTCCGTCAAGACGAAGTCTTTCATCTAACATTACACGTCTAACAGCTTCTTTCTTTGCTTTGTTAAAGTAAACTTGAATAAATGGAGATTCTTTTTCTAAAGTTTCTTCATCTAAGCTGTCAACATATTCTTGATAGATTTCTCTAAAAGCTTGTGCTCTTTCGTCTTTTTCAGACCCCATGCGAGCAACTGCTTGACATTTATCGTAAACCGCGCTCCAGATTTTTTGCTTAATAGCATCATCATGTGTTTCGTGGTTATATTCTCTTTTTGTTTGTGCTTTTTCAACTCCTGAAGCAAAGTCTAATTGAAATTGACATTGTTTTTTGATTGAATCATGAGCAAATTTGATCACTTCAACCATTTCTTCTTCAGAAATTTCTGCCATTTCACCTTCTAACATTACAATGTTGTCAGCTGTTCCGGCAATCATTACATCAACATCTGATTTTTCAAACTCTTCGTAAGATGGGTTAATTACCCATTTTCCATCAACACGTCCTACTCTTACTTCAGACATAGGTCCGTTAAACGGAATGTCAGAAACAGCAATAGCAGCAGATGCCGCAAATCCAACCATAGAATCAGGCATATTTACACCGTCCCATGAAATCATTTGCATCATTACTTGAGTGTCTGCATGGTAATCATCCGGAAACAAAGGTCTTAATGCACGGTCTACAAGACGCATGATTAGTACTTCATCATCAGAAGGTCTACCTTCTCTTTTAAGGTATCCTCCAGGGATTTTACCTGCCGAAGCAAATTTTTCTTTGTAGTCTACCGTCAATGGTAAAAAATCTACTCCGTCTTTAGCTTCCTGAGAAGATACTACTGTAGCTAAAATCATGGTTCCACCACATTTTACTACAACAGATCCGTCAGCTTGCTTTGCCAATTTACCGGTTTCAACGATCATTTCTCTTCCGTTTCCCGGATCAATTGATTTAGTTATTATGTTCATATTTAATTTATTGCGGATCGGGGCTTCTTCATTCACACGTTAAGTGCGATCCAATCCTTATTTAATTTATTATTTACTTATTCAAATCAACTTAATGTTTACAAAAGTTGACACAAAAAAAGGACAACTAGATCGAAATCCAATTGTCCCCTCTTTAGTACGTCTCGGTTGAAAATTATTATCTTCTCAATCCTAATTCTTTCACGATAGCTCTATATCGCTCAATATCCTTATTCTTTAAGTAATCTAAAAGACTTCTTCTTTTTCCTACTAAAGTTTGAAGTGCTTTTTGAGTACCAAAGTCTTTTCTGTTTTGTTTCAAATGCTCTGTTAAGTGCGAAATTCTGTACGAAAACATTGCGATTTGACCTTCAGCTGAACCGGTATCATTTTTTCCTTTACCGTGTTTTGCGAAGAATTCTTCTTTCTTTTCTTTTGTTAAATACATGCCAATATTATTTCAATGATTATTATGTATGTCTCTTAATTAGACGGTGCAAAGATAGTGTTTTGATTTAATAGGGCAACAACTATAGCTTAATTATTTTTGTTTGGCTTGATTTTCCGGATGTATCTGTAAACTGAATGAAGTAGATACCTTCACTTAACAATGAAGCTTCAATATTAATTTTAGTACTGCTTATTTCGTTGTTTTGAACTATTATTCTTCCACTTTCGTCAAATATTTTGAATGAAACAATTTTAGAAGGATTTAATTCTATTGTAAATTGATCACTACTTGGATTAGGATAAATGATATAGTGATATTTTAATTCATCAATTCCAGCAGTATATGAATATTGGGCCGTTGTTTGACATCCATATTGGTTTGAAATAACAACAGTGTATGTGCCCGATCCATTCGTTGCTTGCAATTCATTACTATTTTCTCCAACAATTAAGGTGTCATTATAATACCATAAATAATTGTAATATGGATCGTTTAAATTGGTTTGTATGATGTCTCCTACCTCAGTAAATACCGGTTGATCAGGTAAAATATAACAGTCTATGATATTTACAGTAGTGTTGGTTATAATAGGTGAATTATTATCAAAATAAATTGAAGCAGTATTTTGAATTACCTGATTAGGGACAAGGCCTTGATTAGGTGAGATTTGAAAAATAACATATCCATGACTTCCCGGTTCATCTGAAGTGCTATCAGGTAAGTTTATATTGTTGAACTGGAAAGTTATTTGGTTGCTACTATTAATAACAGTCTGCATTGGATGACTATATGAAACTACTCCAAATGTATTCATGTCCAGTAAAGAACTGATTTGATCTTCTATTTCTACTGTAAGAGCAGGAGCAGAACCCGTGTTTTGAAAATGTACAATGTAAGTTATTCTCTCATCAGGCTGAATAATTTCTTTATCAACGATATTACTTGTAATGGTTTGTTTAAAATTTGGATCATAACTGCAAATCACTTCACTAACCAAATTAAATTCAATTGTATCTATTGAATTTCCCAAGGTATCCTTAGAATATATAATGATATTATTAACCAAAGTGTCGCCTACCATTAGCGTAGTGTCAGGTAATAGATTAACACATAAACTGTAAAAATTCAATGGATTCAATGAGTCAAATGAAAATATTATTTGATTGCCATTTATTGAATCTGGTGCTTGAGAAGAAGATTGATAATAAAGTAAACTGTCAATATTAATTACAACTTCAGCTTGAGCAGGTAAGGTTCCATTATTTGCAAAATCTAAACAAAACTGATTGACATTTACACAAGACATTGCATCAAAAAATGGGACGGCATTAAGACTATAGAAAAATGTATCTGGATAAAATCCAAAGAATAAGCTGTCCATGACACTGTTAGTTGAATCTAGGGTGAACTCAATAGTATCTGCAGTGGTTAACACCCAGTTATTCAAAGTTGGCATTAACATGTAATCTACCGTATCCGGAGATTGATTGTACAATCCAAAATGACCATTATATCCTGACAAAACATTTTGATTCATTGGTTGAGCTTCAATTGTTGCTGACGGAATACCATAGTCATTGCCATCCAAGATACCATTTTGATTATAATCATAAAAAGTAGTTCCTTCAAAGTATTGAAGGGCTGATTCATTGTAAACCGAACAATCTAAAGTTCCTGTACCGCCAGTTTGACTTAAAGTAATATCCTGTACACTATTTGCATAATTGGTAACTAACATTAAGTAATAATCTCCTGATTGCATATTTGGAATTGAAGGAGTTTCATTATTAGTAGCGGAATAACTACAGTCAATAACTTGTGTAGGCTGTAAATTTCCAGCACTATTTAAAATCGCGGCGTAGTTTGCAAAAGGTCCGTAAATGATAAAGTCAATATCCTGAGGTGCAAATAATGAAAGGTCAATACTCCCTGATTGTCCGCATTTTAAAAAATACCAAGAAGGATTGGGTTGTGTTTGAAGACAATCATAAACATTATTGGGTTCAAGAGTTGATGCAAATGGTTGACCTGCGTTAGCAGTATATGTAATTCCCAGGCAATAAGGTACTGCTAGGTCAGACGTAATGTTATTTTGACCAGAAGCTGCTGAACCCATTAATAGGGTAAATAAAAGAATGGTAAATGAAATAGGTGCTTTCATTATTTTGGGTTTAATGATTCTTAAATGTAAGAAAATTTACTAATAGGATGCAACAACTTAGCTGGATTGGATGATCCTTTATTGCAAAAAAAAAGCTGAATTACTATTCAGCTTTTTAAATTTTTATGTTTCAATTAATTCTTAAACATTAGCATCAGTTCACTCAATTTTTGTTTTAAGTTTTTACGCTCAACAATTAAATCAAGGAATCCATGCTCCAATACAAATTCTGATTTCTGGAATCCATCCGGTAAATCTCTACCAATGGTTTCTTTTACAACTCTAGGACCTGCAAAGGCAATTAATGCATCCGGTTCAGCGATATTAATGTCACCTAACATAGCAAATGATGCAGTAACACCACCGGTAGTAGGATCCGTTAGTATAGAGAAAAATGGCAATCCGGCTTCAGAAAGTTGGTTCAATTTAGCAGATGTTTTAGCCATTTGCATTAATGATAAACCGGCTTCCATCATACGTGCTCCACCAGATTTACTGATAATGATTAATGGTACATTCAACTCAATAGCTTTGTCTACCGCACGCGCAATTTTTTCACCTACGACAGAACCCATTGAACCTCCAATGAATCCAAAATCCATTGCAGCAATTACAATTTGTTCGTCATTTAACTTTCCGTATGCAACGCGAATTGCGTCTTTCATTCCGGTTTTATCTTGAACGGATTTGATTCTGTCAGTATACTTTTTAGTGTCTTCAAATTTCAAAGGGTCACCAGATTCAATTCCTCTGGCAAATTCAGTTCCTTTTTTACTATCAAACAAAATTTCAAAATAATCTTTTGCAGCAATACGCTCATGATGTGCACAAGTAGTACATACCCACAAATTTTCTTTGTGATCTTCTGATGAAGCTACTGTTCTACATTTTGGGCATTGATACCAAAGACCTTCTGGTGTTTCTTTCTTTTCTGATGTAGAAGTTGAAATCCCTTCTTTTTGACGCTTAAACCATCCCATTTCTGTACTCCTTTCTACTTATTTATATTAAGCAATAGTAATTGATTCATCTAAATAAACATCCTGTACGGCATGAATTAGATCTACTCCATCTTTCATGTCTTTTTGGAATGCTTTTCTTCCTAAGATCAATCCATGACCTCCGGCTCTTTTATTGATTACGGCAGTTCTAATTGCATCTGCATAATCATCAGACCCACTTCCTGTTGAAGCTCCCCCTGAGTTAATTAAACCGTTTCTACCCATGTATGTATTGGCTACCATGTATCTGGTTAAGTCAATAGGGTTATCTGTTGTCAATTCTGAATATACTTTGTCATGTGTTTTACCAAAGTTAATAGCAGTGTATCCGCCATTAAGTGTAGGTAATTTTTGCTTGATGATATCAGCCTGAATAGTAACTCCAATATGAGTAGCCTGAGATGATATATCTGTTGCTGTATGATAATCTACGCCGTCTTTTTTGAAAGACGGGTTTCTTAAGTAGCACCATAAAATTGTTGCTATTCCTAACTCATGTGCTCTTTCAAAAGCCTGAGCTATTTCAACAATTTGTCTTTCTGATTCTTCAGAACCAAAATAGATAGTAGCTCCGATTGCTGCAGCACCTAAGTTCCATGCTTCATCAACTGATCCAAACTCTATTTGGTTATAAGTGTTTGGATAAGATAAGAACTCATTGTGATTAATCTTTACAATGAAAGGAATCTTGTGAGCATATTTTCTTGAGTTAGCAGCCAATACTCCAAAAGTTGTCGCTACTCCATTACAATTTGCTTCTACTGCTAATTCAACTATTTTTTCAGGATCAAAATAAATAGGATTTGGCGCAAATGAAGCTCCAGCTGAGTGCTCAATTCCCTGATCAACAGGAAGAATTGATAAATATCCTGATCCTCCTAGTCTTCCGTGACCGTACAAAGCTTGCAAGTTTCTCAAAACCTGAGGTGATCTGTTAGTTAAAGCAAAACTCCTGTCAATAAAATCAGCTCCAGGCAAGTGAAGCATCTCTTTAGGAATTGTATTACATTGGTGATTTAAAAGGCTTTCTGCCTCATTTCCCAATAGTTCTTGAACTTTTGTCGTTACTGTAGACATAGTATAGATTGATTTAGGACGCCAAAATTAATAAAACTTTCTATTCTGATCGATAAGCTTTAGTTAGCAGTTTGCAATGATCTTGCTTTTTCGTCAATTATTTTTAGTGCTAATTGGAATTGTTCAACTTCAGTTAACTCAGAATTATCTATTTCAATAGCGTCATCTGCCTTTTGTAATGGGCTAATCTCACGGTTCATATCTAAATGATCTCTTCGTGCAATACTCTTTTTAACCTCCTCTAAAGTTAGGTTTTCACCTTTGTCATGCAATTCTAAAAATCTTCTTTGTGCTCTAATGTCATTTGAAGCTACCATGAATAGTTTAACTTCAGCATTAGGAAAAACAACGGTTCCAATATCTCTTCCATCCATTACAACTCCTCCTGCCGCTCCCATCATCTGCTGAATTTTAACAAGTTTGGTTCTCACTTCAGCTATGGCAGATATGGCACTAACTTGTTTTGAAATAGCTAATGTCCTGATATCTTTCTCAACATTTACACCATTCAAATAGGTTTCAGATTTTTTTTGTTCTCGATTGTATTCAAACCGAATGTCAATATCATTTAACTCTTCAATTACTTTTTCCTTGATGAAATGTCCATCTTTTAGAATTCCATGATTAATTAAATGAAGAGTTATGGCTCTATACATAGCGCCACTGTCGACATAAACATAGTTCAAATGATTTGCCAATGCTTTGGCAAGCGTGCTTTTGCCGCAAGATGAATATCCGTCTATAGCAATTGTAATCTTTGACACGGTGTAAATTTACAAAAATCAATTAGCCTATATTCTCATATTCGAAGATAAAATCATAAGTAGTTCCGACTGAGGTGTCTAGCGTATACGTTCCATCTAGCTGAACACTCAAGTCACTTATTAAACTTACTCCGAATGTTGAATCAGAAACCGGTTTTTTCCAGTTTCCGTTGTCTTTGTACACTATTTCTACCTGATGTTCAGATATTTTTAAAATTCTTATTTCAATTTTACCTTCCTCTTTTTCTTCAAATGCATGTTTTAAAGAGTTAGATATAAGTTCATTAAACATTAAGGCAATAGATACCAATGATTTTGGCTGTATATATTCTATCTCGCAGTTGACATGAAGATTTATTGGTTTGGATACTGAATAGGATTCAATAAGCTCTTGCGCTAGTGTCCTTAAGTATCCTTCTAAATCAATTCTTGCAAGATCATCACTCTGGTACATTTTTTCATGAATCAATGCCATGGCCATTATCCTCTGAATGGCTTCATTGAATTTGTCATTAAGATTTTCATCTTTTATCTCATTTGATTGCAATCTTAATAAAGAAGTAATTACTTGTAAGTTGTTTTTTACCCTGTGATGGATTTCTTTGAGCATTACAGATTTTTCTTCATTTTGTAATTCAACTTCCTTGTTTTTAATTTTTAATTCTGCATTTACATTCCTAAATGAAGATTCGGCAAATTCAATGGTTTTTAAATATTCAGAAATGAGAAAATAAATAAAGATTCCGCAAAGAAGCAAGTTAAAGGCTATGGAGATTCTGGAAACTTCATCTAATTGATGTACCAGCTTTAAGTTTTCATTTAAAAAATATAGAACGTATATAGCACTGCCGGCAATATTTGCCATCAAAATGATAAAACCCCACAATCTACCCAATGAAAAAAAGACATAAAGGGAGATTACCGTCATCCACAAAATGTCTACAAAATGATATTCATCTTTTAATAAAAATAGCGTGAGTTGAGCTGATAAAGTTCCGATTACCCCAAAACTAACTGCGATAATTTCATATTTCCGGCTCTTATATAATACTCCTACCATTACTAATAGGATAATGGAACTGATAAAAGAAGAATAGAAAAGATCCAGATTAAAAAAGAAAAGTACTGAAGACAAGAAAATCATTGCCAGTGATAAAAACAGACAGATTTTCCAGGTTAATCTAAAACCTGCTTTCTTGTATTGATCTTGATAGGAAGAGTGAGGTATGCTAAAAAGGCCCATTTAATAAATTACTGGATCATTAATATAGCAAGATTTACTTAATCGAAACTATAAATTATTAATATCAAAGGTAAAAGTGTAGGTTGTTCCTTTATTTGTGTCTAGCACATATTTACCATCCAATTGTTCGGTCAAATCCTGAATGAGTTCAACACCAAAGGAGCCCTTTCTTTGTGGAGCCTTCCATTTGCCATTGTCATGATAAATGCATTCAATTTCTTCGTTATTGATTTTTCTAATAGTAACATTAATCTCCCCTCTGGCTTGATCAGTAAAGGCATGTTTGAGTGAGTTAGACATCAATTCATTAAACAAAAGTGCAAATGACACCAAAGATTTTGGTTGAACATATTCAATTTCGCAAATAATATCCAAATCAATTGGCTTATTGACACTGTATGAATTAATTAATTCTTGAGCAAATGTTTTGAGATATGCCGTTAAGTCAATTCTGGAAAGATCTTTTGATTGATACATTTTTTCATGTATCAAGGCCATTGCCAATACTCTGTGTACAGCTTCGTTAAAGTGTGCATTTACATCTTCATTGTCAATTTCTTTTTGCTGTAACCTCAATAAAGAAGTAATCACTTGAAGGTTATTTTTTACCCTGTGGTGAATCTCTCTTAACATAACAGTTTTCTCTTCATTCTGTGATTGCACAATGACATACTGTTTTCTTAACTCTTGTTGAGTTTGTTTGGATCTTTTTTCTGCATTACTTGAAAATTTTATAATCTGGGTCATTAAATATGACATGAGTAAAGTGATCACAATTAAATTAATAATCATGGAAAGCTTGTCAATATTGTCCTGACTTTCTATTTGCTGGATAACTGCCTCCTTAGGAACAACTACTAATGAAATGGCAACACCGGTAATATTTAAAATGAGAGTGATAATGCCCCATTTAGTTCCCAACAAGTAAAATACATAAAGCGTAATGCACAAGATCCATAAAATGGTAACGTATTTCTGCGAGCCTGTAATGAGAAATAAATCCAATTGATTGATAAGGGATCCTAATGCTCCACCGAAAATAGCGGCAAAGGTATATTTTCCGGTACTTTTTGTAATAATTAAAGCAATACCGATTGCAACAAATGCAGAAAGTGTAATGATTAAATTGGGCCAATCTTGTTCAAGGCCATGAACTACAGATAATCCAACAAATACAAATAGCAATAGCATGTAAAGTTTCCACGCAAAGACAAATCTGCTTTGGTCAAAAACGTCATTATAGGCAGAGGCCGAGGGATTAAAAATCTTCATCTAAATTGAAGTACTAGATATTGACTATTTTCGTACTAAAATATCAAAAATAATGAGCGAATTTTTGGACAAGGTTGTTTGGGTAACGGGCGCTTCTTCTGGGATAGGAGCTGAGGTGGCTAGGCAATTTTCTCTATCTGGTTCAATACTAGTTCTTTCTGCCAGAAATGAAGATAAATTAAAGGATGTTCAAAAGTCCTTAAAAAATCCGGAAAAAAGTTTTGTGCTTCCATTGGACCTTGAGAAAAGTGAAAATTTTGCTCAAAAAGTAGATGAAGTAATTGCTAAATATGGTCGTATAGATTATCTGGTAAATAATGGAGGCGTAAGTCAAAGAGGAGAAGCTGCTGATACGCCAATAGAGGTGGACAGAAAGATCATGGAAATTAATTATTTCGGAACAGTAGCTTTAACTAAGGCAGTTATTCCTGTTATGAGAAAGCAACAATCTGGACATATAATTGCTATTTCTAGTATTGCTGGTAAGTTTGGTTTTTATTGGAGATCTGCCTATTCAGCAGCAAAACATGCTATTCAGGGATTCTTTGAAAGTGTCTTATTAGAAGAAGCCAAAAACAACATCTTTGTTACAATTGCATATCCGGGTAAGATCAATACGCCTATTTCTTTGTCAGCCATTAATGCTGAAGGAAAAGCTCATGGTGTGATGGATCACAATCAAGAAACCGGAATGCCTGTGGATGTTTGTGTTAAAAAATTGATCAAAGCAATTAGCAAAAAGAAAAAGTCTGTTTTAATTGGCAATAAAGAGATTAAAGCCGTTTACATAAAAAGATATTTTCCTTCACTTTTTTGGAAGATTATTAAAAAACAGAAACCGGTTTAATGGAAGCAGCTGAATATTTTCAAAACAGAATAAAAACAATAAGTCAATCTCTTAGCAGATTAAAGAAAACTTCACTTTTACTTTCATTGTTGAGGTTGGTTGTTTTTGTTTCTGCAGTGCTTATAGCCTACTTCTTTTGGGGAAATACAACCATAGTGGCAGTTTCATTGATAACTGGCTTTGGAGGCTTTTTATTTTTAGTAGCCAGATACACGGATATCAAACACAAGCGAGATTTTCATAAGAAATTAGTTGAACTGAATGAAGCTGAGTTAAAATCATTGAATAGAAATCATGAAGATTTTGATGGAGGTAAGGAGTTTTTAAATGGGGATCATTTTTTTAATAGTGATATAGATTTATTTGGAAGAGGATCAATATTTCAATTGCTGAACAGAGCAGGAACTGAAAATGGTAAAAAGACACTGGCCAATTTGTTAAATAGCAATGACATTGACAATATTCATAAAAAGCAAGAAGCCATAAAAGAATTGGCTATAATTTCAAACTGGAGACAAAATTTTCAAGTGACTGCATCTATGATTGAAAATGAAGTTGAAACTAAAGGAGTAATTTCATGGATAAAATCATATAAGCATGCCATTCCTAAACTTTTTAGTTTAGTTCCTTTTATTTTTTCAATCGCGTCACTTGCAGTATTTGTATTGTACGGACTTGAAATGATTCAACTTGGTATCGTTGTGTTGTGGTTTTTTACAGGATTGTTGATTACAATGATCTTCTTTAAAAAGATCAACGTTTTGTATGCTGATGCAGGTAAAATGCGAGAAACTTTTAGCCAGTATAGCAAAATGATTGCGGCCATTGAGAATGAAGAATTTAAAAGCCAATTGTTGGTTGATCTCAAGAATGAATTGGCAACAGACGGAGTAGCAGCCTCAGAAGTTTTGGGTAAGTTGTCTAAGGAAATTAATAATCTTGACCAGCGCAATAATATCATATTCGGAATTTTAGCCAATGGGTTTCTGTTGTGGGATCTCAGATACAGTTATCGTATAGAAAAATGGATGAGCGATAATGAAGCGGCTATTGAAAAGTGGTTTGAATCTGTTGCAACCTTTGATGCATATAACGGTTTAGGTAATTATGCATTTATTCATACTGCTCATATTTATCCAAATCTAGTAGATGACAATACAATTATCAAAGCAAAAGCATTAGGGCATCCGTTATTAGATCCGAACAAAAGAGTTGACAATGATATTGAAATTGGAAAAGGGAATTTCTTTATAGTTACTGGAGCCAATATGGCTGGAAAAAGTACCTTTTTAAGAACAACTGCCTTGAGTATTGTGATGGCCAACTGCGGATTACCGATTTGCGCAAAATCATTTGATTATCATCCAATAAAATTGATTTCAAGTATGAGAACTTCTGACTCTTTACAGGATGATGAATCTTACTTTTTCTCAGAGCTAAAAAGACTCAAGTTTATTGTTGATCAAATAAAACAAGATACTTATTTCATCATCCTGGATGAAATTTTAAAAGGAACCAATAGCAAGGATAAAGCAGAAGGATCTAAAAAGTTTGTTCAAAAATTAGTTGCTTCACATTCTACAGGATTAATTGCTACACATGATTTAAGCTTATGCACCCTTGCTGATGAATATGCAGAGGTAAAGAATCATTATTTTGATGCACAAATCATTAATGACGAATTGTATTTTGATTACCAATTTAAAGACGGGGTTTGTCAAAATATGAATGCCTCATTCTTATTAAAGAAAATGGAAATTGTATAGACAAAAAAACGGATTCAACTTGCGTCAAATCCGTTTCAATTAATACATTTCTTCAATTACATTGCGTCCAATACTTTGGCTGTAATCTCTAAGTAAGTTTCTCTTGGTTCTGTGTTAGCGGTAACAGTAATTTTCTTGGTAACTGTTTGTCCTACCTGACCACTTTTAGGTCTAAAAATCACATCCATTTCACCAATTCCACCTGGAGGTATTGGTTCTTCAGGCTTATTAGGAATTGTACATCCGCATGAAGCTTGTGCTTTGTCAATTACCAAAGGAACTTCACCGGTATTTTTAAACTTGAAAGTGAATTTATTATCACTTGGATAAAATACGCTTCCGAAGTCGTGTTTAGACTCAAAATACTCAATTGAAGTTGTTTCCATACCTTCAATTTTTGAATCCTCAGGAATAAATACACTTTGATTTCCTCCATCAGATCCTGCATCATTAGGGTTGGTATTACCAACAACTGATGAATTATCTCCTGAATTGTCTGAATCACTGTCTCCACCACATGCAGTTAGCAATAAGGCTGAGAATACATAAATGAATCCTTTTCGCATTTTAAACGTGTTTTTGTTCAACTCAAAATTAATAATCTAATCCCAATTCGTTAATGGTCTTATTTTCGATTAGCTCTAGACCTTTGATGAAAATTTCATTTTCTGTAGCATTATAAACCTTATAAAACTTAGAGAAATCCCACAAGTTGGAAGCCATTCTAGCTTTGATCAATGTGTGAATAAGTTGTTTGGAAGTATTATAATCTTCTTCAATGTATTCAATCTCGTTTTCCTTTACATCCTTCCAAAAAGCTTCTAATACATCTCCTTCAACCTTGAAATTACTATCAAAATCTTCAAAGGTAGGGTAGGCTTTATTCAATAAATCTCTATGATCATCTACATAGTTAAATGAGAATGTGTTGAATATCCCTTTTCTACTGATTTTTCTATACATCTCAGACATTTCAGAAGTGTCAAGAGGAACAAAAACATCTGGCATAATACCACCACCACCGTATACAGTTCTTTGTAATTTAAGTGTTTTAAATTGTAAAGAATCTGGTAGTTTAATGCTGTCTTTGTGCATGAATTCCCCATTTAAATAGCGGTTCAAATAATCATCTCTGTATGAATCATAACCGTCATCATAAGGCTTTTGAATAAATCTTCCTGAAGGTGTGTAGTATCTGGCAACTGTAACTCTCACAATTGAGCCATCAGACAAGTTGTAAGGTCTCTGAACCAAACCTTTTCCAAAAGTTCTTCTTCCTACTACTAAAGCTCTGTCCCAATCTTGTAAAGCACCTGAAACAATTTCAGAGGCAGAAGCAGAATTTTCATCTACCAAAACCACCAATTTGCCTTTTTCAAATTTCCCTTTTTTACTTTCGTGATAATGACGCTTATAGCTATTCATGTCATCAGCTATATATTCATTTCTTGGTTGAGATCTACCTTCAGAATAAACAATAAGCTTGTCCTTATCTAAGAATTCATCAGCCATATATTTAGCTACATGCAATAATCCTCCACCATTTCCTTGTAAGTCAAGAATAAGGTTTTTCATACCCAATTCTTTTAAATCATCAATCGCCTGTGCTAGCTCATCTGGCGTGGTTCTGGCAAAACTGGTTACTTTGATATATCCTGTCTTATCAGTTGCCATATATGAAGCAGCAACACTGTACAACGGAATTTTATCACGTCTTACATCAAAAGTTAAAAGTTCTTTTTCCTTCTTTCTTTGAATTCCAAGCACTACCAAACTTCCTTTGTCTCCTAATAATCTTTCACGGACACCAGAATTTTGTAATCCTACACCTGCAACGTTTTCACCATCAATTTTGACAATTTTATCTCCTGCCTGAACGCCTACTTTTTCACATGGTCCTCCTTCAATTGTGTTTACTACAATTAACGTGTCATCCATTATCTGGAATCTAATTCCAACACCAACAAAACTTCCGTCAATTCTTTCGTTTGAACTTTTAACTTCTTCTTTTGGAATTAAGTAAGTATGAGGATCTAATTCCTTTAACATGGCAACAATTGCCGCATCTGTGATTTTTGAACCATTAAATTCATCCACATAATAGGAATCTAAATACCCAAAAACCTCTTCAAATTTACCTGTTGTTTCCTCCTCTTTTTGTTGAGCAAATGTGCTGATTGCCACTACACTCAATATCCCTAACAATGTCTTTTTCATTTATGTTACTTTTAAATCTCTCTTGAATTATATGATCAGAATCGATAATTTGTATGCTATGATCTTCCTAACGAAACTACCAATAAAGTTATTACTATTTTCCGTTTTCTTGTTGAACGGCTTCAATAATTATGCCTCATTTTTGGATGATCAGCTCAAGTATTCTCGTGTAAAATCAGCTTATACAGAAAAGAAACCGATCATCACTGAAAAGTTAACGAATATGGACCTTAAGTTAAATAATGTTAACGTCCTGATTAAGGCATATAAGTACGAACAAAAAGTCAAAATCTATGTCAAACATAAAGACAGTACAGTTTACAAATTATACGATCAATTCATTTTTAATTGTACCAGTGGAGATTTAGGACCTAAACGTACGGAAGGCGATTTTCAAATCCCTGAAGGATTTTATCATGTCAACCATTTTAATCCATACAGTAATTTTCATCTTTCTCTTGGTGTTTCTTATCCTAATAAATCTGATAAGCTTAAGAGTACCGCCAAGAAAAAAGGAGGAGCAATTTACATGCATGGTGGATGTGCTTCTATTGGATGTATTCCTATTGAAGACGAACCTATCAAGGAGGTTTATGTTTTGTCTGTATTAGCCAAAAATAGCGGCCAATCACAAATTGGGATAGATATTTTACCTTTTGAATACACCAAGTCTAAATTTGATTCAGCTGTTTTGCTTTATCCTGATCACAAAGATTTTTGGGCCAATTTATTTGAAATAGAAAAGACCTTTGATGCTACGAAAAAAGAGAGCAAAATAGGAGTCAAAGAAAATGGTGATTACTACATTATAGGCTCTTAATATCAAATTGGTCTCAAATAATAATCTCAGATCAATATTTCCAATGCTAAGGTGATCTAAAAACATTAAAATAAGTAGTATTGAAGTTGAAAATGAGAAACTTCAGTATTTACATATTTCTGCTATTTCTTTTTGCTTGTCAATCAGGAACAAAAGATACTTCCGACAAAGAGGTTGAAAGGGGTTTTTATCATTGGAAAACAGAAGTTGATTTCAGTCAAAATCAAATTGACTTTTTAGAAGAAATTAATGCCAGTGTATTGTATGTGAAGTATTTTGATCTTGTTTGGAATGGAGAAGAAGTAAGGCCTGCAGCTTATGTGGATTTTAAAACAGAAGTAAAGCAACCAATTGTGCCTACTGTTTTTATAACTACAGATGTCTTTCAAAATATAGATTCATCTGAAATTAGAAACATTGCGATAAAAACGCATAAAACAATTTACAGTTTAAATCCGGATGGAAATGAGATAGATGAAATTCAATTTGACTGTGATTGGACCCCATCCATTAAGGATAAGTACTTTCTGTTTTTAAAGGAGTTTCAAGCTATTCATCAGGGCCAAATTTCTGCCACAATCCGATTGTATCAATACAAATATCCTGATTTAAGTGGGGTTCCGCCTGTAGACAAGGGAATGCTGATGTATTATAACATGGGAGATTTTAAGTCATATTCAGAAACAAATTCAATACTCAACAATGAAATTGGAAAACAGTATTTGGGATTTGGAACATATCCAATTAAGCTAGATGTGGGTTTACCTAATTTTAAATGGAGCTTACTTTTTAGAGAAGGTGAGTTTTTTCAGATTTGTCCCGACTTTACTGAAAATCAACTTAAAAACAATGATCTCTTCATGCAAAAAATGGAGAATACTTATATTTTTAAAGCCGATACTGTTTTGTTTAACACCTACTTTAGATTTGGTGATGAACTGAGGTTTGAAAATTGTGATCAGGAAGAATTAATCAAAGCAGCCAACCTATTAAATAATGAATTGAGTCAGGACAGTATTAGGGTTCTGATTTACGATTTACAAGCATATACACCTAACGATTATGAAAAGATCAATACTGTTTTTAGCACTTTTGAGTAGCACCTTTATTGCCAAGCCTTGTGCCTGGGGTCCTGAGGGGGATTACATAAGATTTTGTCTATTTAGTCAGGACCTGGCCGGAGGAACAGACATGAGTGATTTGTTCTATAGTGCACACCAGTTTAATTGGTATAAAGTGGATGAATATAGTGGGCCAAATGAGAATTTAAATGAGTGGTACAACTACTTTGAAGGCAAATTCACTATAGCTGATATCGATATGGTGATCTATGATAAACCAAATCAAGACAAGTATAAAAACAGTCCATTGATTAAGCATTTTGAAGACGGTAGAAGTGCCGAAGCTGCGGAGTATATTCGATTTTCTAAATTGCTTGAAGAACAACTGCGAATTGATTACTGGGAAGAAAAAGAGATGGATTTGGAAGGAATGAAGCAGTCGTTAGACCTGGCAGTAAATAGATATAATTCTGTAGTAGACGAAACAATTAAATTGAGATATGCTTTTCAAGTTGTTGTTATCAGTTACTATTTAAACAATGAGAAAGTTGTTGAAGAATGGTATAAAAAGGTGATTTTGCCTTATCCAAAAGAGAGTGTTATCAAAGTATGGGCAGAGTTTTACTATGGTAACATGAAGGATTATGATGACAGATTTTACATTTTGTCAAAAGTATTTGATGACTCAAAATCTAAAAACAGATACATCTTTCAAAAATTTCCAGAAAACAGAGATCAACTAAAAGGAGTATTACAAAAGTGTCAAAACAACAAGGAAAGAGCAGCAGTATTGAGCATCTTAGCGTATAAAAATCCTGCGCGCGCAAATGATCAAATCCTTGAAATAGCACAGTTAAATGCCGGAGATGAATTGCTGGATATTTTGTTTGTAAGGGAAATAAACAAATTAGAAGATTGGTATTTATCAAGAAAACACCTCGGAATGGGGCCTGGGATCAATACATGGAATGATGATGTTTTTGGTTTCATTGCAGATAAGAATTTTGAATCAGATAAAACTTATTTGAAAAAATTTAAGGGGACGGCTCAGAAAATAGTGGATTCTTACACTGTTGATAATCCGGCTTTATGGCATGCTGGTATTGCCTATATGGAGTACATGTTAGACAATGAAAAAGGAACAGAAAAAAGCTTGAAAAAGGCATCCAAATTGGCTAAAACTCCTGAAATGAAAGGTCAAATTGCTGTTATAAGTATGTTGAGCAGGGTTAAAAATCAGGCAGATTGGTCTGAAGGATTTCAACAAGAAATTGCAGATGGACTAAAGGAAATAGAATCTTACAAGGATCATTTATATGACTTTCAGCGATTCTATGCTCAAATTGTATTAGCTATCTCAAATAAATATATGGATGAGGGAGATTTGACTTTAGCGGCTTTATTTAGAGCCAAGGTAATGGGGCATAATTTAAATTTTACTTATCAATACTGGGGTGAAGAAGAAAGTCCGTATCAAGCATTTAGACTTTTGGATGCAAACGCAAACTCAGAGGATATGACTGCATTTTTTGATTTTTGGAATAAGCCAAATAAAACAGAAATGGAAACATGGTTGATGAAAGGAATGGAACCTTGGAGATGGAGATTTATGGATTTGTGGGGAACATCCTTTTTAAGAGAAGACAATCTGCAAGCAGCATATGAAATTTATCAAAAAATTCCTTCAGAGGTTTGGTATTCAGATGACGCAACTTACCATTATTACTATAAACAAGAATTGAGAAATGATCCTTTTGAAACTAATATGATTGGACGTGGGTATGGAGGAAACAAAACAGGAAGTACATATACCAAACCTGAGTTTGTTAACGAGATAATGGCTTTAAAGCAACAACTTGAATCAGGAGAAGGAAACAAATCTTATATCGCCTTGTTGTTAGGTAATGCCTACTATAATATGACTTATAACGGAAATTCATATTATTATACAGAGTATTCTTGGGGATATGTTTGGGGTGGATATCATGAGTCTGAAGGCACTAGAAATCAGGATTATTATTACAATTCTGAACGAGCTTTAAAATATTACAAGTTGGCCGAAGATTATGCACCAAATGATGATTATGCCGCTTTTTGTCACCGTATGCAATTAAAGTGTTTAAGAGATAAAGCTTACCATGATGCAGATGGCTATGAAGAGTACAAAAAGGTAAAGAATTATCAGGGTGATTTATGGGAGAATTTCGTAAAGAAATATCCTGATCATGCAGAAAAGTTGCAAAACTGTGATCACTATTTACATTACTCACAAGCTTGGAAAGGGTAGAATTAAATGAAGAATCCCAACTGACAAATTCGATTCTTACTACATTTGTCTAAAATAAATTTAGACCATGTCAAAACCAGAATGGAAAACTGCCATAGAATTTGAGGACATTACCTACAAAAAAACAGCTGATGGTGTTGCCAGAATTGCTTTTAACCGTCCGGATGTTAGAAATGCGTTCAGACCTAAAACTACTAGTGAGTTAATCAGAGCTTTTCATGATGCACAAGAAGATACCAGTATTGGAGTGATTTTACTTTCTGCAGAGGGACCTTCTTCAAAGGACGGAGTGTGGTCGTTTTGCTCAGGAGGAGATCAAAAAGCCAGAGGCAATGAAGGATATGTTGGAGAGGACGGTTATCACAGATTAAATATTCTGGATGTACAAAGACAAATCAGGTTCATGCCTAAAGCTGTTATCGCGGTGGTTCCGGGATGGGCTGTTGGTGGAGGACATAGTTTGCACGTAACTTGTGATCTTACATTAGCAAGTAAGGAACATGCAATTTTTAAGCAAACTGATGCAGATGTAACAAGTTTTGACGGTGGTTATGGATCTGCGTATTTAGCTAAAATGGTAGGTCAAAAAAAGGCTCGAGAAATATTCTTTTTAGGTCGTAATTATTCAGCAGATGAAGCTTTTCAAATGGGAATGGTAAATGCTGTTATCCCTCATGATGAATTAGAAGATACGGCTTACCAATGGGCTTTGGAAATTTTGGCTAAATCTCCAATTTCAATCAAAATGTTAAAGTTTGCAATGAACTTAACAGATGATGGAATGGTTGGACAACAAGTATTTGCGGGAGAGGCTACAAGATTAGCTTACATGACTGATGAAGCAAAAGAGGGGAGAGATGCATTCCTTGAAAAGAGAAAGCCAAATTTTGATAAAAAGTGGATTCCTTAGTAGAACTTTGAGTTTCCGGATTTAATTATCCATCTATTTCAATAACTTCCAATTGTCTGGTATTACGCATTAATCTTACCCAGATGATACGACCATCAGATGTTTTAACAAAGTCGTTTCCGTCTCTGTTGATTCCGCTATCAGGCATTTTGCAAGACTTTTCTCTTTCGTTTACATAATACGAGTTTAAATCTTCAGCCATAGTTTCACGCATAGATTTCTCATTAACATACATGTACTTTTCTTCTATGCTATTAACCAATCCTACATTGCTGTATTTAATTTCATTGTAAACCAAAAGTAATCGGTCTCCAACAACGGCAATTTTACCATTGGCTTCTTCAATGTACTTGGTTTTTGTCATCTGGGTGACTTCCACATCTTCCCCTTCTAAACTGCATTTAACTAGAAAAATATCGTTCATTCCTCTATTGGCTGATCTTGGATTGGGATCATGATTAGTACGTGCGTTTTCTTCAGTTTCTAAGGCGATATATAAGCTACCATTCCAAACTATTGGGTCAGAAATATGGCTGTCTGCTGTGTAATTGTCACCTAGTATTCCTTTAAACGGAACCAACACCTCATGCCAAAATGAAGTAGTGTCAGTAGAGTCTTTATGGATCGTTAAATTCACTTTAGACAATGATAAACCTCTTGGGTCGTTATCACCAATGCTGAACAAATAAGCATCATCCTTATGTCTTACAGACTTCATTGCAAAACAATGGCTGACGTGAAATAAGTCCTTTTTTCCTTTTTTCAAAAATCCGGTTGTAACAGAAAAAGTCTTGTAAGCTCCCTCCTGAACGAGGTTAGAAATTCCAAATCTCTTTTCAGATGTTGCATATACAATTCCTATAGAATCTGCTATTTCAAGACAAGCGCCGTCTCTTGAATAATAGTCATAAGTTTGACTTCCCGGAAATTTTGTATTGTCCTTTTTAAAGAATGATTGCGTATAAACTAAATCTCCGTTTGCCTTGTGTTTAGTCAGATACAAACTAGGGTAGATGTCATATCTCATCATATTATAGTCATCTGATGATAATGCAAAAAATCCATTCTTTGTAGTGACAATATCATGAATCAACCTATCATAATGGTAATGGTTTTTCATTTTCATTTCCTTGTCAAGATGAATTATTTCTGAACCATCTGCATGCGCATAAGCAATCAAAACTTCATCATCCTTAGTAATCGCTACTACAGGATTGTCAAAGTCATTAGAAAGGGCAAATGGAAGTCTTACAATATGATGTTTGATGTGATCAGCAATTTCACCTTTTTGCTCAAACATTCCATGAGGTCTTAATTTAGGAACATTCCATTCAACAGTTTCTAACATACTCACTAAAGTGTCTTGTGCTGCTAAAAACTCTTTAACCGGAAAAGCAGATTTAATAGAAGCCATAAACTGAGTAGTTTCATCTATTTTATAGATAAGTGTAAGCTTTCGTAATCCTTGATTGTACTCAATTCTGAATTTCTGCATTTTCATATCAAGTACTTTATTTTCTAAACTCTCAAAGTTCTCAATTTTATAATGCTTGAATTCTTTTTTTCTAGCACTTCCGGGCTTATATTCATTTTCTAACCATTCCCAGATATCAGCTTTAGATGTTTCTCTAAACTCGTAAAGCGCATTGTTATATTTAAAAGTATAATTAAACACATAGGCTGTACTGTCAGCTCTTAGTCTGGTAAAAGAATACGTACTGAAACCATCAAGTGAAATAGTAGTTTTATTTCCGGATGCAACAATGTCTGGAACTTCTAACGAAATGGTATTGAGTTCAATACGTTTTGCATGTGAAAAAGTAATCGTTAAAACCGCTAAAAAGCTCAGTAGTAATTTCATTCAGGTATAATTGGTAAGGACTTATAAAGATATTATTTCAACTGATTTTTTGGGGCAAGTTGAAGGATATTCTTTGAACAAAATAAAAAAAGACAGATTTCTCTGTCTTTTAAAGTGCCCAGAGCGGGACATCAAGATTTATAAAAGTGCCCAGAGCGGGAGTCGAACCCGCACGCCCTAACGGACACATGGCCCTCAACCATGCCTGTCTACCAATTCCAGCACCTGGGCAGTGCTCAAAAAAAAGTCCCCAAATATTGGGGACCGCAAATATAAAATATTGTACTAATAATTTTAAACTATTAAGGATATCCTAATTCAACTTCGGCGCAATCTCCTCCAGGAATTGTAACAAATCCTTCGTAAAGAGTAACAAAGTTGTCACCTTTTACTCTCCATTTATACTTCCATTCATTATTACCGGTAAATGATTGAGGAATGGTCATTACTCCAACACCTCCACAATCACCGGCTACAGAAGCAAATGATACAGTTGCTGTTGAATCTACTATATCTCCACCAACCTCAAATCTTAAAATTGAGTGGCCAAGTGAATTCAACGAATCAGACACTTGAGGATTACACCAAAAGAAAACATTTCCGGTGTAAGCACAAGAGAAGTCTTCTGATTTGGCATCCGGATTATAATTGTCTGCTTCTGGATTTGTGCAGCCATTTTTATTACAGCTTTGAAACATTATCAATGCTCCAAACACACTTAAATAGAAAAGTGATTTTTTCATAACGTCCGAAAAATACGAATTAAATTCAAGATTTTAAAACGGAAAGTATAAGGTTAATTCAAAAAAAAACGGAAACCCTTAAGTTTCCGTTTCTTGTGATCTGGCTGGGGCTCGAACCCAGGACCCTCTCCTTAAAAGGGAGATGCTCTACCGACTGAGCTACCAGATCTACCCTGCGAGGGACGAATCCCTAATTTTGAGAGGATATTTCCTCCGTTTGCGGGTGCAAATATATAGGCTTTATTTAAATCCACAAACAAATCCAATAAATTTTATTTCGAATAATTCTTAAACGCCAAAAACTCAGTAGCTTTGAGCATGCAATTTTTTTTAATTGGTTTCATGGGTTCGGGTAAAACTAACGCCGGAAAAACTTTAGCTGAGGGTTTAAATCTTCCTTTTGTGGATAGTGATGAAGCTATTGAAGCCAATGAAAAGATGTCAATAAGTGAGATTTTTGCTAAAAAAGGAGAAGCCTATTTTAGGAAAGTTGAATCCGATTGGTTGAAAAATCTGGATGATTCCCCCGGAGTTTATGCTTTGGGAGGAGGAACACCATGCTCCGAGCAGAATATCAATCTCATTCTTGAAAAAGGCTTACCCATCTATTTATGGGTAAATGAAAAAGATTTAGCCTCAAGATTGACCCAACAAAAAAATCAAAGACCATTGATTCAAAACTTTAAAAATGAATTAGAACTGGCAAATTATATTTCTAATACATTACGAAGTAGATCTCCATACTATTTAAAGTCAAAAGTGATTATTAATAACAGCAATGACAAGAATGTAGTTCAAGAAAGACTGGTCGACTTCTTATCTTCTGTATCTTAATTTGGCTTGAGTTTCAGCACTGATTTTTGGATTGAAAGTTGTAAACTTTTTGTCCAACTTCTCTGCCATTTCCTCAGCAAATTGAACGGCCTCTTTTTGCGATTTGCAAATCTTTAATAAAAACCTTTTTCTGTGATCAAAGGTCATTAAATAGACTTCATTTTTACTGGCATCTAAATGTGTAGTAACAGACCCTGTGAGGTCAGAAGTTACTTTAGTTTTACCCAATTTAAGAATACAGATATCAGAAAAAGCCGCCATTGGAATCCATTTTCCGGATTTTATAAATAAAAATCGTTTGTGATATTCTCTCACGTAGTGAGTTTCTAAAGAAATGTCAACTCCGTGTCTAGAGGTTAAAACAAAAATTCCTCCTATTAAAAACAAAGGGCCTAAAACTAATCCCTGAGGTTCAAAACTAAGAGTGGCAACTAAACCCATTAAGGCTAATGCACCAGCTAAAAGTTGTAATCTTGGGCTAAATGATGCACCATTTTCAATCTCTATATCGGAATGATGGTTCTTTATTCCGTCGCTATCAAGTAATTCCTGATTCATTATTCACATTCGCAGCTTACACTTAAAGTTTGTACATCTGCAATTCTAGTTCTACTTTCTCCTAAAATGTACAATACTTTTAATTGAAGACCATTTAATTCTCCTTCCATTATGTAATGAGGACTTGGTTGTAATCTTGGTTGTGATTCTTCAGCATTGTAGTTTGCATTGTGATGAAATGTCAAAATAGACTCTTCTGTAATATTTAAACAATCTAATTGACATTTTGCCTCATCTAAAATCCTGAATTCTTGTAATTCCAGATTTTTAATTACTTCTATTTGAGGAAGTGCAACTACATTTTTATGTTCATTAGATAAGGTAGTGCTGCAGTTAGTTTGATTATACTCAATACCAATTACTTCTGTGAATTCAGTGTTTAAGGCATATCTGATTACTAAATCTTCGTTGTTTTTGATTCCCTCAATGTGATATTCTTTAGGCTCAACTTTAGTGTCACTTTTGCCAAACTTTACATCTCCATCATCATTCAAAAATCTATACACATCTTCATTGTTTACTCCCTGGCAATCCATAATTGCCAACACGCTATCGCCTACAACAATTTCTTTTTCGGCTAACATATTTTTAACCCTGTTTTCAGGAAGCCATGAACAGGCTCTGTTTCCAAAGAAAAAGAACATCAATACCAATCCTAAACCAAATCCGATCAGATAGTATTTTAAACGCGTTTTGAATTTCGACATTAAATGCAATTTGTTTGCAAAGCTAACTATTTTGTCGTTTCATCATTTTACTCTACTTAAGCCGACTAAAAAAATTAAATTTGTGCCTCCAAATTTTAGTTATGAGTAACAAACCATCAGTTGTAAAAGGAACAAGAGATTTTTTGCCGGATGTAATGGCCAAGAGAAATTACATCTTTGATACAATTAAATCATCATTTGTAAAATATGGTTTCTTGCCAATTGAAACTCCTGCAATGGAGACTACTCAAACTTTGATGGGTAAATACGGTGAAGAAGGGGATAGGCTTATTTTTAAAATTATGCCAAGAGGAGATAAATTGAAACAGGATAAAGACATTTCTAAATTGGCAGAAGAAGCCTTGCGTTATGACCTAACTGTTCCTTTTGCCCGATTTGTAGTGCAAAACCAAAATGAGATTACATTCCCTTTTAAACGTTATCAGATTCAACCTGTTTGGAGAGCGGATAAACCGCAAAAAGGTAGGTACCGTGAATTTTACCAATGTGATGCTGATGTAGTTGGAAGTGATTCATTGGTATATGAAATTGAATTAGTACAGATTTTTGATGAGGTGTTATCTAATCTAGGGATTCCTGATTTTTCAATCAAAATCAATAACCGTAAAATCTTAAGTGGAATTGCTGGAGTTTGTGGAGAAGAAGAGAACATCATTCCTATTACAATTGCCATAGATAAATTGGACAAAATAGGCAAAGACGGTGTGATTAAAGAATTGGAGCAAAGAGGGATTTCATCCAATGCAATAGAGAAAATAGATCCTTTGTTTGCACTGAGTGGAAGCAATGAAGAAAAGCTCAAGCAAATGGCCGATTTTCTTTCTGATTCTGAAATAGGAACAAAGGGAGTAGAGGAACTTTCTTATGTAATTGAAGAAGTAAATGCACTTGGTCTAAGTAAAGCCAAATTAGAGTTTGAAGTTACCTTGGCTAGAGGACTAAATTATTACACTGGAGCCATCTTTGAAGTAACGGCCAATAACGTAAAAATTGGAAGTATTTGTGGAGGTGGAAGATATGATGATCTTACTTCTCTTTTTGGTTTAAAAGGAGTTTCAGGAGTTGGAATATCCTTTGGAGCAGACAGGATTTATGATGTGATGAACGAATTGGATTTGTTTCCTAAATCAGCTTTGGTAGGAACCAAAGTAATGTTTGTGAATTTTGGAGAAGCGGAGCAAAAACAGTGTATGAAATATGCTAAAGAATTACGTGATCAGGGAATTCCTTGTGAAGTTTATCCTTCAGCTGCAAAAATGAAAAAGCAAATGAAATATGCAGATGACAGAAAGATTCCTTTTGTAGTAATGATTGGTTCAGAAGAATTAAAGAACGGTACAATCACCTATAAAAATATGGAATCAGGAACACAGGAAACTGCCAATTTCATTCAATTAGTGTCAGAATTAAAGTAAACCTTCATGGTACATCAAATAAATGCCGAACACTTGTCAATTGACAAAGTAAAAGAGATTATCGATCAAAAGCAACGTCTAAAATTGTCGGATGATGCTAAACAAAGAATTTTAAAATGCCGTCAATATTTGGATGACAAATTAGCCAATGGTGACGAAGTGTTTTATGGAATCAACACAGGATTTGGTTCGCTTTGCAATACTGTAATTTCAAAAGATGATTTGAGTCAATTGCAAGAGAATTTAGTGAAATCTCATGCTTGTGGTATAGGAGAAGAAGTTCCTAGAAACATTGTCAAATTGATGATGTTACTTAAAATTCAAGGTTTGTCTTATGGTCATTCAGGGATCAGTTTAGAAGTAGTTGAAAGATTGATCAATAGCTACAATGAAGATATTGTTCCGGTTGTATATCAGCAAGGGTCATTAGGTGCTTCAGGAGATTTAGCTCCTTTGGCTCACATGTCATTAATGTTGATTGGAGAAGGGGAAGTGGATGTAAACGGCAAACGAATGAGAACATCAGATATGTTTAATCTGATGCAATGGAAACCACTTACATTAAGATCTAAGGAAGGATTAGCCTTGTTGAATGGTACTCAGTTTATGAGTGCTTATGGAGTTTGGAGTTTGATTCAAGCTAAAAAATTGTCTAAAGCTGCGGATAAAGTAGCTGCTATTAGTCTTGAAGCTTATGATTGCAGACTAAACCCATTCAATGCAAACGTCAATGAAATCCGTAATCAGCAAGGACAAATTGAAACGGCCCAAGTTTTTAGAGAGCTCTTGAAAGGAAGTGAGATCATTGCACAAGCTAAAGCACACGTACAGGATCCTTATTCATTCAGATGTATCCCGCAAGTTCACGGAGCGTCTAAGGATACAATTGCTTATGCAACAGAAATATTTGAAAGGGAAATTAATGCTGTAACTGATAATCCAACCATCTTCCCGGATACTGATGAAATTATCTCTGCTGGAAACTTTCATGGTCAGCCTTTAGCGTTGACTTTAGACTATATGGGAATCGCTTTGGCAGAATTAGGAAATATTTCAGAAAGAAGGGTTTATCAATTAATCAGTGGTCAAAGAGGCTTACCTGCGTTTTTGGTGGCTAATCCTGGAATCAATTCGGGATTTATGATTCCACAATATGCGGCTGCATCTGTAGTGAGTCAAAATAAGCAATTGGCAACACCTGCTTCTGTAGATTCAATTGAATCTTCAAATGGACAAGAAGATCATGTAAGTATGGGAGCAAATGCGGCAACTAAATTGTACAGAATTGTAGAGAATTTAAAGAAAATATTGGCCATTGAATTGTTCAATGGTTCACAGGCAATTGAGTTTAGAAGACCGTTAAAATCATCTGCAGTTTTAGAAGAGATGATAGCCGATTATCGCAAAAAAGTTCCGTTTGTAAAAGAAGACAAGTATATGCATCCTGAAATAGGAAAATCAATTAAATTTATTGAAAATCTATAAGTTATGGACCAGGATTTATATGACGAGTCATTAAGCGTAAAAGAAAAAAGAGGTACTGCTCTATTAGTGTATGCAATACTTTCATGGGTGTGGATTGGAATTATGTTATTAATCCAATTGCCAAATATGTTTGGTGGAAAAATGAGTGCTGAAGAATTCAATGAGTATAAGTACACAGCATTAAAACCCATTAATGAAGATACACCTGAGGTGTTTATCAATATTATAAAACAATCAATTGAAATGGCTGAAATTCAGAATGAAAATTTCTGGATGATTAGTTTAGTATCTCTTTTACATTTAGTAATTGGTTTTCTGGCTGTTTTTATGATGTTCAAATTAAAGAAAAACGGTTACTACCTATATATTTTATACACTTTAGTTCCAATTATCTTAACACTGTTAATGTATCCAATGAATACTTTAAGCCTTTTTGCTATAATTTGGAATGCAGTAATTGGAGGTGTGTTTGTGCTGCTATATGGTCTTCAATTGAAGAGAATGAGTTGATACCAACTTTCTCACCAAATTCAGCGTTAAAATTATAAATGAAGCATTGGGTCTATATTCTTATTCCAGTATTATTCTTTAGTTGCAAAAAGAATGACAATACCATCATTTATGGATATGAATATTTTCCGGTTGATTCAGGTCATTATGTTGTATATGATGTGATTGATATTTTACATGATGATGCAGTAGGAGTGCATGATACAACTTATTATCAAATTAAAGAAGTCATTGGCGAAGAGGATTTGGATTTGGAGAATGAGACTTTTAACAAATTGTACCGATACCAACGTTTTTCAGACACTTTGGCCTGGCAATTAAAAGATGTTTGGGTTGTGAAAAAAACAAATACCAATGTTGAAGTGGTTGAAGAAAATGAAAGGATAATTAAAATGGCATTTTCTATTTCATATGATCAATATTGGGACAGAAACGCACTCAATAACAATCCCGCTCAGCAATGTTATTATAATGAAATTTACAAACCTGCTACAATAGGTGCAATTGATTATGATTCTACAGTGATTGTGGAGCATCAAGATTTTTCATCATACATAGAGTATGACAGAGAGTTTGAGGTATATGCCAGAAATGTAGGTAGAGTGCAATTGGTGAGAAAACATATAGATATTTTTAACGGAGATACTTTACAAGTTGATAAAGGAACAGAGCTGTTTTATACAGCAGTTGACTTTGGAGGATAAATTATGAGATACTTTGGAACTGTTTTGATAATGATGTTATTGGTTGCTTGTGCTAAACCCAATGATACGGTGCAGCAAAAACTGGATAACGGTGTTACTATTGCTGATATTCTTACTGAATTCCCTGTTGATAGTTTGTATGGAAAAACATACGCTCAAGGCTTGATTTACCATGTTAATACAAACACAAATACCGTTTATGTAATGTCAAAAGTAAACGTAAGTACTTCTGCGGTATGGGGATGTGCGGGAAGTACAATAAATGGTGCAGATAGTATTGCTTGGGGATACGGTAATAAAAATACCGAAGAAATTATTGCAGATTGCGGAAATTCACAAGCCGCAGCCGGTTTATGTTATTACGATAATAATGAGGGAAGAACAGATTGGTACTTACCATCAGCAGAAGAAGCTTTTTTCATATATAACAATGTTTATTTAAACGGATATGGCAATTTCTCCTCTTCAGATGAACTTTGGTCTTCATCTGAAATTGATGGTAATCAAGCTTATTTCATGAATTTTAGTTCAGGAAATTATGAGGCTGGAAATAAGAATGATTTTAAACAAGTTAGAGCAGTTCGAAAAGAATAAATGAGCACTTATATTACAGCAAGAGCAAAGCTGATTCCCTATACCAAAGAGCATATTCCGGATATCGTAAAGATGTTTCAGGAACCTGATTCTAATAAGTTCATAAGACCATTGCAAAATCAAACAATTGAAGAATGGGTGGTAAGACTCTCAAATAATGCAATTAAAAATCAAGAATTGCTTCAATTTTGGTCTGTTTATCATAAGGATACAAATGAGTTTATAGGAACAATGAATCTCAATAAATTTTCAGATACAGTTATCGATCAAATTGGTCTGCATTTGGCAAGGGATTTTTGGGGACAGGGCTATGGTTTTGAACTGTGCCAACCTATTGTTAAACATGCCTTTGAAGTACGACAATTGAAGGAATTGTTTTGGGTTTTTGAAGAAGGACATGAGGCATCTAAAAAATTAGCTTTGAAATTGGGTTTCAAGCAAGATAAACAGATGGAAGACGAGCTTTTTGACTGCGTGCTTTGGTTGTATAAATTGACTTATCCGTAGAAATACGTAATTTCTATTTTATTCATATTGAGTTGTTTGTAAAAACAATTTTTTTTCATTTCTTTACCGCAATATTCATTTTAACCCCAATCTATATGAAAAAGTTTTCATTACTTTTTGTATTAGCTGTATTATGCATACAAGCATACTCTCAAGAATTTTGTGGATCTGATTTTTTATTAAGACAAGTTCGAAAGGACAGTGTTAAATTTCAGCAATATCTGCAAGAGCAACATAATGTTTATGCGCCGTCTAAACCAGGTGGTTCTACAGGTCAAAACAAAAATTATGTGCAGGCAAATACTTTTAAAGTACCTGTAGTTTTCCACATAATTGGAGCAGAGACTTCTGAAGCTGGTCAAATTTCGCACACTGAGATTTTAAATCAATTGGATATTTTAAATCAAGGTTTTGCCAATGCATTAGGATCTACAATCCCTGTGGCTGATGACGCACAAATTGAATTTTGTCTGGCACAAAATGCGCCTAGTGGTTTAAGTTGGGGAGATTTGAATAACTCAACACATGTAACTGAACCTGGTGTTACCCGATATGCAGATCCTACATCTGCTATGTTATCTGATAATCATAATCAAGAAGTAAATTCTCAATATGGTTTAAATGCACTTACAGGTACAGTTTATTTTAATCCTCAAAATTACCTAAACATTTGGGTGGTTAATTACATTTCAGAATATGAAAATGCTGGAAATGAGCTATTAGGTTATGCAACAAGTCCAAATGTATTACCCTTTTTACAATCTATTCCTTTAGATGGGATTGTAATGCGTTCGGAGGCATTCGGAATGAACTCTAGTAACGTAAATTATAATCAAGGTAGAGCACTTATTCATGAAGCAGGCCACTATTTTGGATTGTATCACACTTCAGAAGCTGAAAGCAGTTGTGAAGAGTATACCGGTAATTTAGATTGCCATACACATGGTGATTGGTGTTGCGATACACCCCCCACCAGTACAACAAATCAAGATGATTGCAACAATTTAATAGGAACAAATTCTTGTCCTGATTTGGTGGGTCCACAGTTGGAAGATATGATTGAAAATCACATGGATTATGCGTTTGATAATGCAAATACATGTCGAAATACTTTCACAGACGATCAAGCAAGTAGAATGCATCAAACGATTATAAATTACAGGTCGAATCTTGTTTCTTATTCTAATTTATTGACAACTGGAGTGCAGTGTACTGTGGCAGGTTTGAACCCTATAATAAATGTGGCTCAGCCTGGTAGTGTAACTCAAATATGCGTAAATGAACCAATAGGATTTAGCACTTTCACGGCGAGCGGATATTTGTGGAATTTTGAAGGAGCAACGCCAAGTACATCAACTGATCTTCAACCAACCAATATAGTGTGGGATACACCAGGGGTTTATAATATATCTTTAACAGTATATGATGGTAATGGAGGTTCGGCTACTTCTGCACCAATGCAGATTTATGTTACAGATTGTAATCCAATACAAAGTGAATATGGTAACTGGTATTTCGGTCGCAAATCGGCAGTGAGCTTTGGTTCTGGATTTGCTGAAGATGCTTATTCACCAACTATGTCTTCTTTTGAAGCTTGTGCATCAATTAGTGATAGTCAAGGAAATTTATTGTTTTATACTGATGGAATTTCAATATTTAATTCATCTCATGCAGTAGTAAATTCAAATAATTTAATGAATGGAAGCTGCGTTAGTTCTCCGACTTCTTCTAGTGCTCAAGGAACTGTAATTGTTCCAAAGCCACAATCTTCAACCAATTATTTTATATATACGAATAGCGATATCCCAAGTTTTACAAATCAAACAGGTTATGGTGTTAGTCAATATGAAATTGATGCTAGTTTGAACTATGTTGGGACTAATCCAACTTTCCCTACAGAGAATTACGCAACTACTGAACCTTTATTGGCAGTTCCTCATTGCAATGGAACAGATTATTGGTTGATAGTAAAACCTGTGAATGATGATCGTCCGGGAATGACAACAAGCGCAAATAATCCTAATATCAATCAATTTATTGCTAGTTATAAAATTACCAATAGTGGAATTGAGAATGTACCAGTTTTAAGTGATGCCGGGCCAAATTTTATACCTGATGCTACTCATGTTGATGAAACATCAGGATGGACTGGTAAAATAGCTGTTAGTCCAGATAAAAAATACATTGCTTTTACTGAATCTACATCTGATAATACTTCGCAGACGCATCTTTATTACTTCAATTGTGAAACAGGACATCTTGAATTTATCTCTTCATTAGGAGATGAAGCAGGGGTAATAAATGGAGTCTCTTTTAGTCCAAATTCTAGATTTCTATATGTTGGACAAAGTTCATATATTTTTCAATATGACTTAGAAAACTTATCAGTTTGTAATAATGTTCCTCCGCATGAAAAAGTACTTTACATGCCTCCTGGTACTTTGGAGCCTCCAAGTACGTGGAACGGTGTATTTAATGGATATTCTCTTCAATTAGGGCCTGACGAAAAAGTTTATGTAGCCAGAAGAGGGTTTGCAATTCCTCAAAAGAGAATAGGTGTTATTAATTACCCGAATGAGAAATTACTCTCTTCTAATTCTAATGAAATAGGTTATAATCCAAATGCAGTTTACCTTGATAGCTGGAATGGTCCAGGTGTTCAATCATGTTATTTTGATTTGCCAAATGATATTGATGGTGACCTTGGTGCAAATTCGCCAGATTTTACATTTTGTAGTGATAACTGTGGAACCGTATATTTTGCCAATTTAGGTTGTGGTACAAATTTTCAGTGGAATTTTGGAGATTCATATTCCATCAGCGGAACTTACGGAGATATTCCTGCCGGAACAAATGATAATTTGACTTCTGGTAATTTTGAATATCCTGTACATATTTACCAAAATCCTGGAACTTATGTAGTAGAGTTGATAATTGATAATGGAACACCATATACTCAAACAATTGTTATTGATACTCCTCCAACTCCTACAATTACAGGTCCTAATCCTGTTTGTACAAGTAGTAACTTACCAAATGTATATACTGGTCCATCAGGAAATTATAGTTATTCATGGTCAGCAACAAATGGTGATGTTATAGAGCCAAATGAACAGGAAACTGGGGTTTCATGGAATAGTTTCCCGGCAACTTTAACACTTCAGATTACAGATAACAATACACAGTGTACTTCATCTCAAACTATTACTGTTACATCTACAGGTGGATTGCCTACAATAGTAGTTCCTACGGATGCTGCTTTTTGTGAAGGAACTGGTCCAATTACATTGGACGTAACTCCGACTAATGGAAATGTAAATGCGTGGTTTCCGCCTACTGATATTAGTTGTTTAGATTGTGAAGATCCTGAAGTGAACCCGGCTGTAACTACAACTTACACGGTTTTTGTAACCAATGGTTGTGGAACAATTACTCAAGATGTATTGGTAACTGTTAATCCTAATCCAACTGTTGATGCAGGAGTAGATCAATTAGCTTGTGATGGAGCAAGTGTTACTTTAAATGGCTCAGGTGCCGATCCAAATGGTACATATGTTTGGGATAATGGAGTTACAGATGGTGTTCCTTTTGTGCCAACAGTAACAACCACTTATACGGTAATTGGTACGGATGAGAATGGTTGTCAGGGGACAGATCAAGTGTTAGTAACCGTAGATGCTCTTCCTGATGTAGATGCAGGAAATGATATGTCAAAATGTAATAAGGATGCACCTATTCAACTAAATGGTAGTATTATAAACGGAACTATTGTTGGATGGTCACCTGCAACGGGACTTTCGGATCCTGGTATTTTAAATCCTATGGCAAATCCAGGGTCAACTACTATTTATACACTAACAGCACAAAACCAATGTGGTACAAATTCTGATTTCATTGAAATTACAGTGTTTCCTTCTCCTTATGTATTTCCTGTTGTTTCTCCGGGCAATCCTGTATGTACAGGTGAATTAATCACTTTGGAAGGGACTGGAGCTACCACATATGTTTGGGATAATGGAGTAACAGACGGAGTTCCTTTCAATATTTACTCTACTACTACATACACTGTTATCGGAACAGATGACAACGGTTGTACGCACGAAAATCAAATCACTGTAGAAGTTGAAAACCCTTTAGTTGTAAATGCAGGTAATGATGCCTTACTATGTCTAAACGAATCATCAGCTTATAATTTGGTTGGGTCTGTTACGGGTGGAACACCAATAACAACTATTTGGACACCTCCATTTAGTGGGAATGGTATGTTGAATACATGGGTGACCCCAACTACTACAACCACTTATACCTTGACTGCAGATAATTTATGCGGTTCATTTACAGATCAGGTTACTATTTATGTTGAAGATTTACCAACTATAGATGTAGATCCTTACTATACTTATTGTCCATTTGGATTGCCAGTGCACATTGATGCAACTATTCTCAATGGAGGTATAGGTGCGCCTTGGGATCCTGCTGACGGTTTAAGCTGCACTACATGTGTTGATCCTTATGCATCTCCAAATGAAACTACTACTTATACATTAGTAGCTAGCAGTGAATGCGGAACAGAAAGCGTTGAAGTAACCGTTTCAGTTGAGTGCTATTGTGAAGAATGTGAGCAAGTGACAGAAGATGGGTATGTAAGCTATGATACAGAACCTGGAGTGGTTTACTGTGCTGGAAATATTGAAATTGACGGTAACGTAACTTTCCAAAGCAATGAGTTTAAAATGGAACCAGGTTCAACTATTACTATTCCTTCTGGAAGCGTTTTAACTATTTATGGTTGTCACTTTTATGCATGTGAAGATATGTGGCAAGGTTTCGTAGTTGAACCGGGTGGTCAATTAGTGATGCATGGAGTACCGGGTGAACATGATCCGTATCCTGCAAGTAACTTAATAGAAGATGCTGAAGCTGCTGTTTATGTTTTAGACGGACTTGCTTCAAGTTTTCCATTGATTTTGGATATTGATTACACCACTTTTAACAAGAATTATAAGTCAATTGTCATTGAAAATTTCCAACATCAACTTTCATCATATCCTTTCAGATTTGAGAACAACATCTTTACTTGTAGAGATCTTCCTTATACACCAAATAGTATGACTTGGCCTGAAACAAATGATGTAAATACTGCATACAATGTTGGGCCATTAGCAGCTCCTTATATCAGTAATTTTAATTACCCTGATAACAACGCAAATGCTTATTTGAAATCACCGCATTTGAATGAAAAGTCGTTTAACGGAATTGAGTTGTTGAATGTAGGAACAGTTACTGATGAGGATTCTAATCCTACCTGGTATAAAATTAAAATTGGGGATACAGAGCTTGAAAAACCAAACTTGTTTGATAACCTTGTTTATGGAATTTATGCATTATCATCCAATTTTACTTGTGTTAACAGTGTTTTCCAAAAAACGAATACTGTTGGTAAAAATGTAGGAGCAGCGATTTATGGTAACTCATTAAATGAGAATAATAACCTAATTGAGGTGATACCTGGAACTCCAGACAATACTCATTTTAATAGTTTTTATGATTGTCACAATGCAATTTTAACTGTGAATTATTTTGAGCACGAAATTAGAAATTGTGTTATCAAGAGTACGCAAACAATTCCTGCAACAGCTCCTATATTGTTGCACAGAGGTTCGAGAGGTATTTACATGATTACTAACAGATACAGGGATATTCTTATCGATCAAAATAAGATTGATAACATCCAAAATCCTATTTCATTCGCTGGAAATACTGGGGCTTATGATATTGGAGGGGTGTATACTTCAACAAGTGGACAGTACTCTGGTAATATCCAAATTAAAAAGAACATTATTAAGCAGCTTGGTCAGTCTCCAGAACCGCTGGAGTATATAAGCAATGCTATTTATGTTACAAACGTCTTGTTGAGCACTTACAATCATGATATTGTGCCTAATACTTCTATTAATATTCATAGCAATGATATTTCATTTGCTCACAGAGGTATTCATATCAGAAATTGGGAATTAAGACCGGTTTATTGTGGACAGAATATCATCAGTTTATATCAAGATCCACATGATGTTAATGGTGATCCACCAACGCAATATGGAATCAACGTGGTGTATTGTGAAGAGGATATTACAGTTGTAAACAATAACGTTACAGGTACTTATAACTGGAACAATTACAATGAAAAAGGTATATGGTTTAGAGATTCTAAAGGATTATATGTGTCTTGTAATTTCACTAGAAGAACTAAGAATGGAATTGAATTTACAGGAAATTCTTATCCAACTACTTTTATCAAAAATGATATGCAAGAGCATAAGTGGGGATTTGTTTTATCTGACGGAGGTTTAATTGGGCCGCAAGGAAATTCTACTAATCCTTCAGATAATCGTTGGTTAGGAGGATGGCCTGCGGGAACATATATGACGTACATGGACAATGCTGTAGCATCTTTATCTCCATTGTATATTCAAACTTCTCCACAATATTTTAATCCAGATGGATTCTCAGGTGCTTGGAATGGAGATCCTGCTTATTATTACAGCTTTGATAACTTCTCACTAGTTGAAGTAGAAAGTGAACCTTCTATTACGCTATGTGAATCAAAAGCTGCAACCACTCTTTTCACTGATGGATATCCAACCTTAACTGATGACATGGTTGAATATATTGTTGAAATGGCAAATGAAAATCCTGCGAAAGGATATAACCTATATGCCTTTTTGTATAAACATCCAGAAATAGTTGAGCAATATAAATTAATACAGGAGTTTATGCAGAATAGTGCTTCAACAAATGTTCAATTAATGAACGAAATTGAGTTGGCATTGCTAAGTGGTAAACAGGATAAAGCAAATTCGCAGTTGATGAATTTTGTTCCTTTGAATAAAGTTGAATTTCATTTCAAGTCTTTTGTTGAGGTGTTGATAAAATATAACGAAACAGGAGAGATTACAGAGGTTGACAACAGCTATGTTCATGAGTTGGCACAATTATGTCCTTCTGATTTTGGTGCTGCTGTTTATTATGCTAGATCTTTTTACAATCTGGTGAATAAAACGAGTATCTATTTTGAAGACAATTGTGATGGAGAAACCAAGGCTGCATCAGTTGCAAGTGACTTTAAAACTTCAGATTTGTTTACACTTTATCCAAACCCTGGAAAAGGACAGTTTACCATAGGTACAAACCTTATGGCCGAACAGTTGAAAATTACCATTTCTTCTTCAAGCGGAGCAATTGTTTACACAGATACTATTGAGCCTATTGATGGGAAGTATAACTTTAATCTTGACGTGAGTAAAGGCGTATATTTTGTGAATATTGTTGACGAAATAAACAGTCGAAACGAAGTGATAAGATTAGTGGTAAACTAAAACTTCTAGTCAAATATTAATTGGAGAGCGATCATTTGTGGTCGCTCTCTTTGTTTTGTACCTTTGTATTTGGCAACTTAATACGTAGTATTAACGTATTAAATAAAAACGCTTTTATTGCGTTAACAGTCTTAAGTGCGCACAAAACTACTGTTCATACTCCTGTTCGTCCTGTCATTTGCTAATGTTGGGAAGGCTACTCACATTATGGGTGGTGAGATAACCTGGGTGTGTTTAGGTTCAGGACAATATCAGTTTGATTTAATTCTTTACAGAGATTGCAATGGATTGGACATTGTTGATCCTACTTTGGATATTGAAGTTTGGGGACATCCCACAGTTTCTACAATTCAATGTGATTTGGTAACAACCATTGATCTATCTCCAAATTGTACAGAAGTAACTGGTGGGCCAGCTGAATTAGATTGCGGTATCGGTTCTCAAGGAGGAAACGGACCTGGAGCAGTTCAAAAATTTATATACCAATCAAATGCGGTAACTTTATCAGGAACTCCACCTTCTACAGGATGGAAGTTCACTTATGATTCCTTTTCAAGAAACTGGGATCTAACAAATATCCAGGATCCATTCAATTACGGAATCACTTTATCGGCATACATGTACGATACAGGAAGTGGAAATGCCAATCCTTGTACTGATTCTTCTCCGCAGTTTGCTCAAGAACCTTACATTGTTATTTGTCAGGGGACAGATGTTCAATTCAACTCAAATGCATATGATCCAGATAACGATTCATTAGTTTTTAGCTGGGGAATTCCATTGAATGATTTTAATTCAGGAACGTTTGATCCACCTACAAATCCCGCACCTGTTCCATTTGAATTAGGTTTTGCCTATAACAATCCAACACCAGATGCTTCATTTGATCCGGGAAATATTCCGGCTACTATGGATCCGGTTTCAGGAGATATCAACTTTTTGTCCAATACAATCGGAAATTTCGGAATTGTTCAAAAAATTGATTCATACAGAAATGGTGAACTAATCTCCACAATTCACAGAGAAATTCAAATGATCATCATTCCATGTCCGGGATACAATAACACAGCCCCTGACATTACGCCACCTTTTGCAGGAAACACTTCTTTTGAAGCAACTTTTTATGCTGGAGATTTAATCAATTTTGACATCATCATTAATGATTTGGAATTTCTGCAGGACGGAACTCCACAAACTGTCATATTAGATCCTTCAGGAAATTATTTTGGAACCAACCTAACAAATCCTAACAGTGGATGTGATTATACGCCATGTGCCACTTTAGATCAACCTCCAATAATTACTGGGGTACAAGGTTTAACCACAACATTTAATTGGCAAACTTCATGTGATCATTTGCTTGATTCGGATGGAAATCAACAGCAATCTCAAACTTATGATTTTGTTTTAAACGCCCAGGATGATTATTGTCAAGTTCCGGGCAGAACCTATGAAACAATTAGAATCACTTTGTTAAATCAAGCAGAAGTTGAGCCGGTTGACTTGCACTGTGTAGATGTTTTACCAAATGGAGATGTAGAACTTACCTGGACTCAAACTACAGATCCGGGATCTTCATTTATTCAATATGAAGTTTGGTCTGTTCAAGATGGGTTTATTGCAGCTATTCCAACAATTACAACAGAGAATTATACGGTGCTAGGTGCCAATGCAGATTTGGGATCAAAAGACTATTTCATCCAAACTAAATGGGGTTGTGCAGGTAATAATTTGTCTTCTTCAGATACACTTTCTTCTATCTTTTTAAACCTAAATGACTTGGGAGATGGAAGAATTCACCTGACATGGAACAGTACACATGATCCAATGAATGCTGGAGACAATGCAATGGAAGAGATTTGGAGAGAGTATCCAGTAGGAACATGGACCTTGAGAGGAACAGTGCCTTATGGTACAAATCAATTGGTGGATACGATAGATGTATGCAATGACCAATTAACTTATGAAATTGTGGTTGCCAATAGTGCAGGTTGTAGTTCAACATCTAATAATCCTTCAGGAATGTTTCAGGATATAATAAATCCCATAATACCAGAAATTTATTGGGTTTCAATAGATACAACCAATGATTTTGTTCAGATTTGCTGGGATCAAAATGATGCACCAGATACTTACGGTTATGTAATTTATGGCTTGGTAAGCGGATTTTGGACAGAGTTAGATACCACTTGGGGAATTGGAACAACCTGTTACACATATACAGCAACAAACTCTATGAATGAGCCAGAGTCATTTAGAGTTACTGCTTTTGATTCGTGTTTTACAAATGCATTTCCTCCAACCTATCAAACATCAGCATTGAGTAATCCTCATACTACAATCTATTTGGAGGATGTTTATGATGTATGTGAAAAGTCTGTGACCTTAAATTGGACTCCTTATGAAGGATGGGATGTAGGAGTAAATAGATATGACATTATTGTAAAAGCAGGAAATTCAACATTTGATATAGTAGCAACAGTGGATGGTAATGTAACTTCATGGACGCATGAGAACCTTGGTTATGATTTGAACTATTGCTATTATGTGCGGGCAGTTTCAAATGACGATACAATAAGTTATTCTAATTTAAATTGCAGATTTATCTCTAAACCTTCACAGGCTTCTTTTCATTATTTAGCAGCCGCATCTCATACATTAGGAGGAGATATTGAAGTAAGGACTTATACAGATGGAACGGCAGCAGTAGAAGAGTATGAGATTGAAGTAAAAGGTCCGGATGATAATCAGTTTAGTGTGGTAAATACTATGGGGCCAATTGCAACAGATTGGTTGTATTATACAGATACAGATGTTTTTCCAGATAGGGGTGCTTACCAATATAAAGTAGGCATTGTTGATTCTTGTGGAAATATTGGAGATGAGACAAATATTGCCAGAACAGTTTTCTTGCAAATTGATGTAGATGATGTTGAAATGATTAATACTCTTAGCTGGTCATCTTATGTTGGTTTTGATGGGAATATTTTAGAATACAGAATATATAGGGGAGAGGACGGAATTTTCCCAAGTACTCCAATCGGAACAACTAATCCTGCTTTAAGATCATTCACAGATGATGTAAGCGCTATGTTTGAGTCTGAAGGACAGTTTTGTTACCGAGTAGAAGCGGTAGAGGATACAAACAGTTATGGATTTGCTGAAACAGCTTTTTCAAATACCGCCTGCGCAACATTTGACCCTGTAGTATATATTCCAAATGCGTTTATTGTAAATGGAGAAAATCCTGTGTTTTTGCCGGTTATAGCTCTATATGAGTTTGATTCTTATCAATTAACTATCTATGATAGATGGGGGAGAGAAGTATTTACAACTACAGATAGCAATGAAGGCTGGGCCGGATATGGTCCTGGAAATGGCTTGGTTCAAGAAGGAGTCTACGTTTATCAATTAACTTTTGAAGATAGAGATGCGCAAGAGTATGTCTACAGAGGAAGCGTAACAATGTTGGTTGATAAGTACTAACTTAATCCAACTACAATTTCCCTTAGTTTATTTTGAAATTCCAAATCATCCATGTCCTTATATTCTTCATAAGGAATTGGTTTACCTATAGAAACAACAACTTTTCCGCCTCTCATTTTTAAATGAGAATCACCCGGCCATGCACGGTAAGTTCCATCAATTTTTACAGGCAAAATTGTAGTCTTGGTTTCTTTTCCTAAAATAACAACTCCCTTTTTAAAACGAGAAATGTCTTCACCAGGAATTGTTGTTCCTTCAGGGAAAATTACTACACTGTTTCCAGCATGTAAAATCTCTCCTGCTTCTTCAATGCTTTTTTGAGATTTTTGAGAGTTTGATCGGTCAATGAATACCATTCCTGACATGCGCATGTAGAATCCTAAAAAAGGCACTTTTTTTAATTCTACTTTGGCGATAAATCTCAAATACAATGGCAATGCTCTAAAAAGTGCCGGAATATCTGCATATGAAGAATGGTTGGCGGCAACTATATAGTGTTCTTTAGGATTTACATTCTCTAAGCCGTGAACTTTAACGCTTGTTCCAATTAGCATCATCATGGGTCTTGACCACAGATATTTAGCTAAAAAAACAATTGCTGATGGGCTCCATGAAAACAAGTAAACAATTGTAGCAAAAGTGATACAAAATATTGACCACAAAAGGATCAAAATCAACTTGAATATGGTGAGTATGGCTAGCATCATTGTGGATCTACATCTATGTCAATGCGAATCGATCTATAATCATGATCCGCCAAAAATAGATCAATTTTTTCTTTCACAATGTCTTTTACTTTTTTTGCTGAAGCGTCTCGTTCAAATTTCAGAGTTATGTTTTTTAAATAATAGTTTCTAACCCTGCTTACTAAAGGAACTTCAGGTCCTAAAACTCTATCTTTAAAAACGGCTTGTAGAGATTTAGCCAAAGATGCAGCTCCTACCTCCAGGGTCTCAATTTTCTTATGCCTCAGTTTTAAAACAACAATCCTAAAAAATGGAGGATAATGAAAGTTTCTTCTCTCCAAGATTTCCTGGGTGTAAAAGCCTTCATAGTCATGCTGCATTACCTTTTGAATTATCCAATGATTAGGCTCGTAAGTTTGAACTACAACCTTACCTCTTTTTTGCTTTCTTCCTGCTCTTCCTGCAACTTGTGACATCAAATGGTAAGCTCTCTCAAAAGCTCTAAAATCCGGAAAATTCAACAATTGATCCGCACTTAATATTCCTACCAAACCAACATTGTCAAAATCTAGCCCTTTTGTCACCATTTGAGTACCGATTAGGATATCAACTTCCTTGTTCTCAAAATCAGATATTATTTGGGAATATGCATGCTTTGCTCTGGTTGTATCCAGATCCATTCTTTGAAGTTTTGCTTCAGGGAAATAAATGGCCAACTCATCTTCAATCTTTTCAGTTCCAAAACCTATCATTTTCAATTTTCTGCTGCCACAAGCTCCACAAGAAGAAGGAGGGGAGATGTAATACCCACAATAATGGCATTTTAATACACTGGTAGACTTGTGATAGGTGAGTGAAACATCACAGTTTTTGCAATGTGGAGTCCATCCACACATTTCACATGTCCAAAGCGGAGTATAACCTCTTCTGTTTTGAAAAAGAATAATCTGTTCTTTTGCCTCAAGTGCAGTTTCCATATTTTCAAGTAGAAAAGATGAAAAATGCGATTTCATTGTTTTTTGCTTGGTCTCCTTTTCAAGATCTGCGCACTGTATTTCAGGCATTTTAACTCCACCAAATCTCTCTGTTAAGGTAACCAAACCATATCTGTTTTCTTTTGCGTTGAAATATGATTCAATTGAAGGAGTTGCGCTACCAAGTAATACTTTTGATCTATGGAGCCTTCCTAGAATGATGGCAATATCTCGTGCATTATATCTTGGGGATGGATCATATTGTTTAAAAGAATTTTCATGTTCTTCATCCACTATGATTAAACCTAAATCCCTAAACGGTAGAAATACACTTGAACGTGCACCCAGTATTATTCTAAATTGATTTGGGTCATTTTGCAATACCTTGTTCCAAATTTCAATACGCTCATTTTGATTGAATTTAGAATGATATACTCCTACTAAATCTCCAAAATATTTTCTTAATCTGTTGATTAGTTGAGTTGTCAAGGCAATTTCGGGTAGCAAAAACAATACCTGTTGTCCTTTGTCAATCGCTTCTTGTATTTTCTGAACATAAATTTCAGTTTTCCCCGAAGAAGTTACACCATGCAAAAGCACTACATCTTTTTCTGTAAATGATGCATTGATTTCTTCATAAGCTATTTGCTGTGCATCTGAAAATGCCTTTTGCTCTTGTATATCTTGATCATGCGCTTCTAATCTTGACACCTCTGCCGCATATATATCAACAATCTCTTTTTTTGCCAATGAATTCAATGAAGATTCACTGATTCCTTCCTTGACTAATTCTCTTCTTAGTACGGCTCTTTGATCAGATTTTTGCCATCTGGATAATTCAACAAGTTTAAGTAAAGCGGCAACTTGTTTCTCATTTCTGCTGCTTTGCTCAAGTTCATTCAATACAATTGAAAGTTCTTCACTGGATTGAATCCTTTCATCAATTTCAACAAATGTGGAATATTTGGGAGCGTATTTTGCATTGAGCTCTTCAGAAACTATCGCACATTTTTTATCAATTAATGACTTGATTAATGGTTGAATTGTCTTTATCTGAACAATTTCAGCAACTTCTTTTAATGTCAATTCATCTTGAACTTGTAATGCTTCAAGTATCAAAAATTCTTTATCACTTAAGCCTCCTTCAGCTCTGTCAAATTCAGGGTGTAATGAAAGTTTTGTTTCACTGGCAAGTTTAAAATTAGAAGGCAATGCTGCGTTCATTACATCTCCTAAATCTGCCAAATAGTACTCAGCAATCCAATCCCATAGCTGAAACTGCTTGTCTGTTACAATGGGATAATCATCTAGAATTGCTTCAACGTACTTTACCGTATAATTTTTTGGAACTTCTTCATGAACATCCTTTACTATAGCGGTATAATACTTTGCACGCCCGAAAGGAACGATAACTCTTTTGCCAATATCTATCTCTTCGTTAAGCTCAAAAGGAACCCTGTAAGTATAGGTATTCGGTATGCTTAACGGTAAAATTACATCAACAAAATAGGTTATCCGTTCGGACATCCGTTATTAATTTTATAGTTAGTTAAAGGGATTATTTTTCCCAGTTTCCGTAACCGTTTTGAAGGTTGTAAACTTCAGGGAAGTGATTTCCAATCAACAATTCTTTGGCCATACCGCTTCTTCCTCCAGCCTGGCAATAAACAAAAATTGGTTGATCTTTGCTTAAAGTATCTAAAGCAGCCTCAAAATCACCGCTCGTATAATCAAGGTTGATAGCTCCTTCAATATGTCCACCTTCATATTCTCCTGCTGTTCTTACATCAATCAACAAACCAGGTTTATCAATTAAGTATGAATTGAAAGTTGCATTGTCTAAGTCTTCTGCAATTCCTGCATCTTCTGTCACTTCTACTTCTTCAGTAACTTCAACCTCTTCAGTTGTTGTTTGCTCGTTGTTTTCTTCAGTTGCTTCTTCTCCACCACAAGCCATAAAAAATGTTCCTAAAAGAGCTAAAGCGGTAATTTTAATCTGTTTTTTGTTCATAAGGCAATTCATTGTCTTGTTTATCATTTTGTAAAGTTGGTTGTTCGCCCTTTAAAAAGCGATACGTTAATCCAAAAGTAGCCATTTCAGGCGACCAAATTGAAAGTTCTAAATTGAGTCCGATTTTGTCATTGATGAAGTAATTAAATCCTCCTAAAGTAACTCCTGTAAAGAAGTTTGCTCTTTCTGGTAAAAGGTTTCTAGTAGGTTCTGGAATCACATCCGGATGATGTATAAAGAAAGATCCTCCTACACGTAGTTTGATGTAGTATTCAAATCCTTTTCTGTAAAACAACGATACTTTTGGATTCGCAGAAATGTAAAAGTAGGGCGCGCCGTAATAATCCGGTCCGTAATAAATATTCAAATACTGAAAACCAACACTTCCTGAAACAGAAATGATCTGACCGAGTGCAAATTCATGTGTATAAGAAATAGTAGGTGTCCAGGATAAAATTTCAAATTTTTGAGCACTGGTATCATTGATTGCATTCTGAATTCTAATGTTATCTAAATGCACTTTACTAAATCCTGCATTAAACTGAATCAATCTGTTATAAGTTGATTGAGCTTGGGTGTGTAAGCTTATAAACAGGGTGAAAATGATTAGCAGGTTTCGCATGTAACAAATTTAGTTAATTATAGTATCAGTTATATAAGTTGGCACAAGATTTGTTCCTGTTGCCGAAAAAATCACGAGTCAAATAAAGTAGTATATTTGATTCATAACTAAAGACAAATTATGAAAAGAAAGTTATTCACTGGTATATTGGCACTTATGGCTGCTTTCACAATGAATACAGCAAGTGCACAAGTTGAGCAAGGAAATTTTATTATTGACCCTTACTATGGTTATCCAAACTTCTCAAAAGGATTTTTAGGACAAGCTGGAGTAGAGTCAGATTTAGAGTCTACTGTTGATTCAGATGTTACTAACGCAAAATTAACCGGTTTAGGGCCTTGTGGTATTCGTTTAGAATATATGTTGGCTGATCAATTCGGTTTAGGAGTTGATTTTATCTATAACTCAGTTGGAGTTAAGGGGAATTATACAGTGACAGATTCTTTAGGAAATCAAACAACTTATGAAGCTTCTGCTAACATGCAAAGATTCAGAGTACAATTGAGATTTAACTATCACTTTGTACAAACTGAGCACTTTGATGCTTATGCTGGAGTAGGAGCTGGATCAAATACTAGATTGTGGAAGGCAACTTCTACAGATCCTAATTTCACTAATACTTCAGCACCAGGTCAATTGTTGCCTGTTTCTTTGAGATTAGCTTTAGGAGCTAGATATTATTTCATTCCAAATCTTGGTTTAAATGCTGAGATTGGTTTAGGTGGTCCTGTACTTTCAGGAGGTATCTCTGTGAAGATCTAATCCGAAACAATAAAATATTGAAAATCCTCGGCTAATTAGTCGAGGATTTTTTTTGCTTTTATATCTTTATAAGATGTCTAATTATCTGTCTATAAAGAAACTGGCTGCTGATGATAGGCCAAGAGAGAAACTAAGGGATAAAGGTGCTACCAGTTTATCTAATGCTGAAATAATCGCCATTTTAATTGGTTCAGGTAATGCAGATGAATCTGCTGTTCAATTAAGTCAACGCTTATTAAGTGATGTTGGAAATGATTTGAATAAGCTGGCACGATTATCTGTTAAAGACTTAATGAAGTATAAAGGAATTGGAGAGGCAAAGGCCATTACAATTGCTGCAGCTTTAGAAATGGGCAGGAGAAGAAAACCAGAGCAGTTTGATGCTGAAAAATCAATCAAAGGAGCAAAGGATGTTTATGAAACCGTTAAACACCTTTTTCAAGATAAAGAACATGAAGAGTTTTATGCTGTTTTGTTGAGTAGGGCAAACAAAATAAAGTCTATTGAAATGATATCAATGGGTGGGGTAAGTGGAACAGTCGCAGACGGAAAAATTATCTATAAAAAAGCCTTAGAAAATACAGCTTCAGGAATTATTCTTTGTCACAATCATCCATCAGGAAACCTAAATCCAAGCCAATCAGATATTACTTTGACAAAAAAGTTGATTGAGTTTGGAAAGTTCATTGATATTATGGTTTTAGACCATCTTATTGTCACTGATGCAGGTTATTATAGTTTTGCTGACGAAGGATTAATGTAAAATCAATATCAAACTACTTTTCATTGATTATCTTTAGAGAGTAATTGGCCTTTTATCACGATTATGAAAATTGTTTCTATCATTGGAGCTCGTCCGCAAATTATAAAATCTGCTGCTATCACCAGGTATATTAATGAAAACCTGTCTGATGAAATTGAAGAGGTAGTATTGCATACAGGACAACACTATGACGAAAACATGTCTGGTCAGTTTTTTAAAGAATTAAATTTACCACAGCCTGTACATAACCTCCATATAGGAGGGATGTCTAACGCCGATCAAGTTGCTGAAATGATGAACGGCATTTCAAATATTTTAGAAAAAGAAAAACCTAATGCTGTCTTGGTTTATGGTGATACCAATTCTACTTTAGCCGGAAGCCTAGCAGCTAATTATGCTAAAATTCCATTGGTTCATATTGAAGCAGGTTTAAGATCTTTTGATAAGGATATGCCTGAAGAGGTGAATCGGATAATAAGTGACCAAATGTCTACCCTTCTGTTTTCGCCAACTCACGCCGGAATTTTAAATCTTAAAAATGAAGGCTTTTCTATAGAGATAAATGAAGATCCGGATGTAAATTATCCAAATGTGTACCATTGCGGTGATATAATGTATGATAACGCCATTTATTATGGTGATAAGGCATCTGAAAGAGACGTAATAAGCCAATTTGGATTACATAATGACTTTATCTTGGCCACTGTTCATAGACCTCAGAATACTGATGATCCCAATAGATTAAACCATATTTTTAGAGCATTATACAGATTGGTGTCGGATAGAGATATGCAATTAGTGTTGCCGCTACATCCAAGAACTTCTTCAGCATTAGAAGAGAGTTTGGATAAACAATTACTTGAGAAAATTAGAGCTCATGAAGAGTTCAAATTGGTAGAGCCTTTAGGATACTTAGAAATGATCCAATTGCAAAAACGTGCCAGTTTGGTAATCACAGATAGCGGAGGTGTGCAAAAAGAAGCTTATTTCTTTAAAAATCCATGTCTAATTCTTCGTCCGGTAACTGAATGGAAAGAAATAGTTGAAAATGGTAATGCGGTTTTGTGTGATGCAGACGAAGATAAGATCATTAGATCTTATGATGTTTTAAAGAACAAAATAGATTTTACTTTTCCTTCATTATTTGGAGATGGTGATGCTGCCAAATTTATTTGTAATGAAATTCTATCTAAAATCAAATGCTAGCAGTATTCTCTAAATCAATAACTGAACGACTTAAGTATGTTTTAAATTTCTGCTTCACAGATAAGGGTATTGAAGTGCAGTTGTTTGATGATCAAAAACAATTTGAAGATTATGATGGCGCCAGACTTAATTACTCTTCATTGCCTTTAGATACTGATTTTGCAATAGACCCATCAGGCTTACTTTTTGAAAATGATATAGATGAAGATCTGGAACTTATTGAAGATGAAGGTGAATTGACAATAAGAGAATCTGTAGATCCATTGTCTGTTATATTTTTCATTATTTCCAGGTATGAAGAGTATCTACCTCACGAAAAAGACCAGCATGGAAGGTATTTAGCCTCCAATAGTCAACTTTACAAACTTGATTTACTAAAACAACCGGTAGCTGATAAATTAACAAAGAAACTTTGGATCAAATTAAACCTGAGCTATGAACATGTTCAATCTAAATTTGAATTAGTTCCTTCATTTGATATTGATGTAGCCTGGGCATACAAGAATAGACCCTTCTGGAGAAAATTAGGGGCCTTTTCAAAGGGTAAGATCGCAGAGCGTTTAAGCGTTTTACTTCATTTAAAAAAGGATCCATATGATACTTACTCTACCATAATGAAAATTGCTTCTGAATTGAACAGAATTATCTGTTTTGTTCCTTTAAGTGATTATGGTCCCAATGACAAAAATATTTCATGGAAAAATGAAGCGTATCGCTCTTTAATTAGAGGTTTAAATGCTTCAGGAGGAGTAGGCTTACACCCCGGTTATGCTTCACATCTTAATGAAGATAAATTACTAAATGAAAAAGAAAGATTAGAGGAAATTGTAGGACATGAAATGGTCAAATCCAGATTTCATTTTTTAAGATTTCAAATTCCTGATAATTATTTAATGATGTATTCATTAGGTTTTACTAAAGACTATTCAATGGGATATGCAGAAGAGGTTGGATTCAGAGCCGGAACATCTTTTCCTTTTTACTTTTTTGATTTAAAAAATAATCAACAAACAAACTACCTGATCTTTCCTTTTGCCTACATGGATAATACCTTTAAAGATTACCTAAAAGCTAGTCCCGAAGAGGCAATCGAAGAAATGAAATCATTGATGGATGAAGTTAAAAATGTAGGTGGAGTATTCATGTGCATTTGGCATAATCATTCAATAAACAATAAAGGAGAATGGGCTGGTTGGTATCAACTGTTAGATGAAACTGTAAAATGGAGCAAAAAATAGTTTTAGTACTTCTTGGCTTCTTGTTTTTTTCATGCGTTAACCATCAATCAGCAAATGAAAAAGAAAATGAATTTTGGACATCTACTACTGATTCTATTCATTTTAAATACGCACAGGGAATTACAATTACTACTCGTTCAAATGGTTTTGATATAATTTCAAAAAGTCATTCTGATAATACCTACTATAAAGATCACTTGTTTTTACCCTTCCATCATGAGCTAGAGTATCCTAAACTAGCAAAAGTGGTTTATGCAGATTTTGAAAAGGTTTGTTGTCAATCCAGTACTCACCTTTCATTTATCAATCAGTTAAATGAATTAGACAAAGTAAAGGGGGTATGTGGATTTCAATACATCATTAATCAAGAAATCAGGTCAAAATTAGAAGATAATGAAATTAAAGAACTGTGTTTAGGAGAAAGTACACAACTGGAAACTGTACTCTCGATTGATCCTGATATTTATTTCGTTTACCCTTTCAACGCGACAGAAGTTGAGGATTTGGAAGCTAAAAATGTCAATACTTTTATGATTGGCGAGTACCTAGAAAATGATCCATTGGCCAGATTAGAGTGGATTAAATTTTTTGGATTAATTTTTAATAAACTAGATGATGCAGAAGCTTATTTTAAAACTACTGAGGATGCATACAATAAGTTAAAGATGGATAAAATTGATCCCGAAAAACAGTTCTTCATGAATTTACCTTACGGTGAAAATTGGGACGCTCCATCTGTAAATTCATTGATTGTGAAGTTAATAAATGATGCCGGTTTAGATTATTGTTTTAAAGATGAAGTAGGAACAGAGAACATTGTCAAGTCTAAAGAAGAAATGTGGCAAACCGGTGCAAAAATGCCATATTGGATAATAATAGCCAGTCGTCCTTTGGATTATTCTTTAGCAGATTTAGTAGCTGAAGAAGAAGTTTATGGTACTTTCAAATCTGTCCAAGAAGGGAAAGTTATTTTTTGCAACACCAGTAATTCAGAGTATTTTACAAAAGGTGTGTTAGAACCTCACATAATGCTGCAAGAAATCAAAGCTGCAGTGAATGGAGATGTTCAATTTGCAGAGAACTATCAGTATTTTACCTTGCTCAAATAATTAACTTTGGGCAAAAGTTTCAACTTGAATTTTAAAAGAGACATCATCATAATTGTAACTGTAATTGTGCTTATTGTACTTTTATTTGTGTCCAATTTATATTTGGGTGATGCTGATATTCCCTTAGGAGATGTCTTTTCAATATTAAGTGGAGGAAATGCAGAGAATGAAGCTTGGTCATACATTGTTGAGTATAGATTAAACAGATCAATTATTGCAGTTTTTGGAGGTGGTGCTTTAGCCATTTCAGGATTGATTTTGCAAGTTTTCTTTAGAAATCCATTAGCCGGACCTGGAGTTTTAGGAATTACATCAGGAGCCTCACTTGGTGTTGCCTTGGTAATTCTTGGAGGAGGAGCTTTTGTTAATGCTTTGGGCGGAACAGCTGTTTTATTGTTTGGCGCTTTAGGAGCAATAGGCGTTTTATTTCTATTGTTGTTTTTATCCAAGTACATAAAAAACCAGGTAACGCTACTCGTCATTGGTTTGATGATATCTTACTTTACTTCAGCATTTGTCAATATGTTGTATTTATGGTCTAACCAAGAACAAACAAGAGAATTTGTGATTTGGGGACTAGGAAGTTTTGAAGGACTAAGTTCTAATCAAGTGTTAGCCTTTACTTCAACAATTGTTGTCTTTTTAGCCTTATCAATTTTGATGATAAAAGGCCTCAATGCTTTGGTCTTAGGAGAAGATTATGCAAGATCATTGGGAATTGATCTTAAATTACAAAAGACTTTAATGATTGTGGTGACAAGTGTATTAGCTGCTGTAGTTACAACTTATTGCGGTCCCATTAGTTTTATAGGGATTGCTGTTCCTCAGCTAATCAGAATAGGTGTTAAAAATAACAACCACGCATTTATGTTACCTGCTGCATTTTTAGGTGGAGCACTTTTGGGATTAACAGCTGATATTATTGTTAGAAGTGTAGGAAACGCATTACCACTAAATACTGTAACTGCACTTATAGGGGCACCAATTATTATTTGGACAATAATTAAAATGAATAAGCGACTTGCTGGAATGTAAAAACATATCGTTAAAAGCAGGAGATAAAGCTCTCTTTACAGCATCCGAATTATTGCTTAATGCCGGATTGTACGCACTTGTTGGGCGAAATGGAACAGGAAAATCTACCTTTTTAAGGACTATTGCAGGAGAGCTTAGCACGGATGGGACAATTTTATTGAATGGAAACAATATAGAGGAGATAGGGTTGAAGCAAATGGCATTTCAAATAAGTATTGTAAAATCTCGTGCACAATTGTTTGGAGATTTTAATGTTCGAAATATTCTCATGTTAGGCCGATTACCTTATCAAAAAATGTTGGCCATTCCTTCAAAAGAGGATAATCAAAAGGTGGATAAAGTAGCTAATGATTTAGGTCTTGTTGATCTTTTAGAAAAGAACTATAACCTTTTAAGTGACGGGGAAAAACAAATGGTGATGGTGGCTAGAGCATTTGTACAGGATACTCCCGTGATTTTGTTGGACGAGCCCGCAGCATTTCTGGATTTGGTGAATAGAAAGGAATTATTGGATCATTTGAAAAGATTGGCTGCACAAGAAAACAAGCTAATCATTTTTGCTACTCATCACATTGAGGTATTACCAAATTACTGTGATGGCGTGATGTTAATTCACAATAAAAAGTTATCTCTATTGAAGGATAAAAGTAAGTTTGTAGATACTATAAATCAGGCATTTGAATTAAATTGAAACTATGAAATGGAGAACCGAAGTACAAGTTGAAAATAACAATGGATACATTCGTTATAACCACAGTATGGTTGCTATAGGTTCATGTTTTGCTGACGAGATAGGGGGGAAGCTAAAAGATGGTGGAATGGATATTTCTGTCAATCCTTTTGGAGTGATTTTTAATCCTGTTTCAATCATGCAGCTTATTCAAAACACCTTAGACGGAAATTTGCTGGATTCCTTGATTTTAGAAAGGGATATGAAGTTTTTTCATTACGGGTTTCATTCTAAAGTATACGGTACAGATAAAAATGATCTCACTAAAAACATTGAGAGTATCCAATACAACATTCAACGAAGACTTTTAGAGGGAGATAGGTTGTTTTTGACATTTGGAACGGCTTGGGTATATAGATTGATTGAACAAAATACCATTGTCGCCAATTGTCATAAAATGCCGGCTAATTTGTTTAATAAAGAACTTATTGATCTGGATAAGTTGAAAGAGAGGTCGGTGCTTTTATTTGAAAGGATTTTTGAAGAGAACCCTAAGCTAAAAGTAATGATTACGGTAAGTCCGGTTCGTCATGTCAAGGATGGTTTGCATGAAAACAATATATCAAAGGGACTTTTACATCTGCTTTGCGCGCATTTGGTAAATCATTTTAAACAGGTAACCTACTTTCCTGCCTTTGAAATGTTAGTAGATGATTTAAGAGATTACAGATTTTATAAAGAAGACCTGATACATCCTAACAATCAGGCTGTAAATTATGTATTCGATCACTTTAAGCAATCACAATTTGATGATGAAACAATGGCCAAATTTAGTTTGCACGAGAAGTTAAAGAAGGCTAAAGATCACCACTTTATCAATGCTTCAATAGAGGAAGTTAGAAAGCACGAAGATTATATCAATAACTTGGAGGCTAAGCTGACTGAGCTTTAATAAAAAAGGCTCCAAAAAAATTGGAGCCTAAATTCACTTCTTTTAATAAAATTGTTAATTGGCAGGACATGCATAAATTTCGGCTGAAAACTCTGCACCAGCTGGAACAGTAAAATTGCCATTTATCTGAATAAAATCAGTGGCTTTCATCCTAACAGGATTAGTTGTATTTACACTTGAAGCGCAAGATCCACTACTTCCACCAAAACTGATACTTTTTTTAATCTTACCGTCATAGGTGTTTACATCATAAACACATGAATTAATTACGGAGTTACAATCATAGTATGTTGTATCAATGTGGTATGTTCTAATGTAATCGATATCCATATAATATGGTAACGAGTTAGAAAACAAAGTGTGGTTTTGTTCATTAAACTGATTGCCCATACTAGGTCCAACTACCCACCCGAGATCAAGTAAGCCAGGTGTTCCTAGGGATTCTGTACCATTCACTAAAGTGCCATCAATATAAAAGTAAATCTTATTTGATAACCAGAGACAAGAAATAATGTGCCAACCTGCGGATAATGTTGTATTACCATTGTCAATACCATATATGCTGAATTGTCCACTTGTATTATTTAAAGTGTAGTATGGATTCGAATCGTTAATATCATCAAAATGAATATTACATTGTGATTGATTATAATCATTAGGATCATCATAATTACAAAAAATTTCTGCAAGATCTATTTCTGAGTAAATACCGACATTCGGATCTGTGTCAGGCCAAGAGTTCCATAACCAGGCATTTGAAGCGATACCGTAAAAATCATCATTAGTATTTGGTGAATCTGGTATTCGAAACTTTATTTCATAGTATCCATATTGTTGCAAAACATTTTCTGCACTCCAAATATTTCCAGCTGTATAATCAAATTGCGACGTAGTATAAATATCATTATCTGAGTCGTAGTATGCACAGGTTGTATTTGGGGTATATGTAAGGGCAAGTCTTAGAAATGTTGCGCTTAAATCTGATTGAATTGAAATATTTGTAGATGAATTGCTAGTGCAGTAGGAAGTACCTGGAATATTTGCATTTGTACTTTGAGAATATGGAGGAAGTGAAACGTGCCATTTGTTGGGGTTACATACCTCAGTTCCTGAATAAACACTATTAAATTCATCAGTCATAAGTGTAGTTGTTGTCCACATTGGGTCTCCACTATAACCTGGGATTTGTGAATAAATGATATTTCTAGTAAATATCAATGATATAATTGTTAAAAATATAAATTTCATTTATTGAATTATTTGTTAAGAATCATCTTCTTAGTATCTACTTCAATATCATCTACTATTAGAGAATACAGATACATTCCGGGTTTAAATTGTCTGCCTTCAATTTTCAATTCACCTTGTTGTCTTGAGTCTAATGGAAATTCTTGCAGTAACTCTCCTGTCATATTAAATATCATAATAGAAGCTGAATTAAAGGATTCAGGAAGTTCATATTTAATTAAAGTACTTTCTCTAAATGGATTTGGCTTATTTTGAAATAAAACAGCACCATTAGAGATTTGATTTTGATCATTGATTTCAAAATCAGTATGATTAGCCAATTTAAATAGTAGATTTTCAATCTCAATTAATTTATTTTCAAGGGTCAAAATTTTCTCATTTTGAGAGTTAATAATATTCTGTTGTTCTTGAATTCCTTTTACTAAAATTGGAATGATTTGATCGTATTCCATACAAAGAACACCCATCATTTCATCTGTAATATCCGGTAAAACACTTTTTGCTTGTTGAGAAATGAAACCGTATTTTAATTTCTTTTCACCATTTTCTAAATCACTTTTCAAATGATAAGTAAATGTTTCGAGTTCCATCAATATTTCAAGCCCATTTTCTAGTTTATTTATATCTGTCTTGATGTTTCTATCGGAAGGTTGATATGAAGAGGCGTAAACTGTATTATAACTAGTATAGTAAAAAGCTAATTTTCCATTTGATGACCCGAGTATGGTATTAGTTGGGTTAACCGATAGTCTAAAAGAATGAGCTGGATTGTATTGAGGGTAGTTAACTAGAATTGCACCATTATAACCCGTTGGCTGATCAACAGTTAGTGAATAATAAGAATTGGCCGAAGTGGTTTTAACGGCGACATTTCCATTAGATTCTACTTTTAACTGTGCAAAGTTTATGGTTGCAACAAGAAAAGTACTTAAAGCGAAAATTATTTTTTTCATATTTTTTAGTTAAAATTTTGTTTGAAACTACACATAATTTCGCCGCGACAATTACGCAAAAAAAACCGTATTAATACGGGTTTTTTGTGTAATTGAAATAAAAAAAACCACCCGCTTTTGGAGGGTGGTTTTTTTATTTTTGCAAAGAAAATAAATCAATAATCAAACCTATTGATCTATCAAGATCTTAGTAGATGACAAATACTTGTCCTTCATAAAACTCTTTTTCACCATTGTTGTTGATTAACTCAACTCTCCAGATAAATGATGATTGATTTGGAGCCAATGTATTGTCTTCTGTATATTTTCCGTCCCAAGGCTCAAATGCATTTCTTGTCCAGTACACTTGTTTACCTGATTTGTCAAAAATTGTCATTGTAAAGTCGGCATCAAGAACTGTTAAAGCCAATGGAATAAAGTTATCATAGTTACCGTCTCCGTTTGGAGAGAATGCTGTTGGAGCTAACAAATTGTAGTCTTCTTTTACTTCAATTTTTCTATTTCCTTTATTGATACATCCGTATTCGTTTTTAGCAGAAAGTTCAATAGCATAAGTACCTGCTTTTCTAAATGTGTACTCAAAGTCAGCATTATTAGATTGTTTCAATCCTTTGATGTTCCACATTACTACATCTCCATTATAAGTTGTGTTTTCAAACTTATATGTAGGGATAGCTTCTGTAGATTGTGACCAGCTAAATTCAACTTCTGGTAATTTGTGTACAGTGATCATATCAGATTGAGTATCCAACAATTTGTTAGTTTTCGGATCTTTCACTTGAAGCGTTACCGTATATTCTCCTGCTTTTTTGTACTTATGAGTTGCATTGATTTGCTGAGCAACTTCTCCATCTCCAAAATTCCAGATGTAAATCAAATTCTCATTTGTTCTTTTAGGAGTGAATTCACATTTACCGTTTTGGCAAATCTCACTTTGACTCATGTTAAACTTAGCAGATGCTTTAATTACCAATTGATTTTGATCAAGACCTGAATTATCATTTCCTACATTGATATCATCTGGTTTTACAGTATTAGTTTGAGTAGAACCGTCTTCTGATGTTTCTTGTGTGTTTAATGATGTTTCATTATCGTCAACATCAACAGGATTTACCTGATAAGTGTTGTTATTATTTTCAGTATTGATCTGATTGTATTGATGATCAGTATTATTGCTATTGTCAACTATGTTATTGTCAGCAACAATCTCATTATTAACTGTATTATCATCATTCATAACAATAGTGTTGTTATTTTGATGATTAGGTTGATCTATAATTACTTCCTGAGAAGTGTAATTTGAAATTTCATTGTCAATTGAAGAATCACTATTTAAATAGCTAACTCCGGCAACGATAGTAATAACAGCAGCAGAACCACCGATCCATTTCCAAACATTGTTGGCAGGACCTAATTGGCTGTTAACTGCATCCCATGCAGCAGGATTATAAGGGGCTTGATAAGACTCAGCGGATTCTTTAACCATGTGTTCAAAAGAATCTCCCAGCTCTCCACTAATTTGATCCCAAGCCTGAGGATTAAAAGGTGCTTCGTACCCTTCAACCGTTTCCTTGATTAATTTTTCAAATTTGTCCATTTATCTATCGTTCTTCTCAAACTTCAAAAGAAGTTCAGCTTTTAATTTTTGTTTGGCTTTTGCAAGGTTTGATTTGGAAGTTCCTTCACTGATACCCAAATACTCCGCAATTTCTTTGTGTGTAAATCCTTCCATCACATACATATTAAATACTGTACGATAGGCCGGAGACAAATTGCTAATAGCTTGTATTGCTACTTCTGCTTTGAGTCTGATTTCGTAATCATCTTCTTCTGAAAATGGTACGTCCTCTTCAATGTTTTGAACCTTATGGTCATCTTCAATCGAAAAAGGATCACGTTTGTTTTTCCTTATTTGGTCGATTGCAGTGTTGACCATGATTCTCCTAATCCATCCTTCCAAAGAACCTTCAAAATTGTAAACATCCAGTTTCTTAAATATTTTGATAAAACCATTTTGGACCATGTCCTGCGCTTCATCCTGATCTTTGGCGTAGCGCATACAAACCGCCATCATTTTACCATAATACAACTCAAATAACTTCTGCTGGTACTTGCGTTTCCCTTTGATGCAACCATCAACTATTTCTCGAAGTTCATTTTTAGTTTCCACTGGTTTTTACATTAGATAAACGAATACTAATTTGGAGGGTTGCCAGCAAAAGAAAAAATAATTAATCGATTTTTTTGACCTATTCTATTATTTCTTTTTCACTAGCAGTAAATAAGGGCGAAAAATTCTTAAATTCGTTGCCTGTCTATTTATTGAGACAAAAGAATTTATCGCTTATTAATCTTTAACATTTTAACCAGTATGAAAGTTACAGTTGTAGGTGCAGGAGCAGTTGGAGCAAGTTGCGCAGAATATATCGCAATGAAAAACTTTGCTGCAGAAGTTGTACTATTAGATATTAAAGAAGGATACGCAGAAGGTAAAGCAATGGACCTTATGCAAACTTCTTCATTGAATGGTTTTGATACCATGATTACGGGATCTACCAATGATTATTCAAAAACAGCTAATTCAGAAGTTGCTGTTATTACATCAGGTATTCCTAGAAAACCGGGAATGACTCGTGAAGAGTTAATCGGAATCAATGCAGGAATCGTAAAAGAGGTTTCTTCAAATTTGATTAAACACTCTCCAAATGTGATCATTATCGTTGTATCAAATCCTATGGATACAATGACTTATCTTGTACACAAATCAACTGGTCTTCCTAAAAACAGAATTATCGGAATGGGTGGAGCACTAGATTCAGCAAGATTTAAATATAGATTAGCTGAAGCTATTGGATGTCCAACTTCTGATGTTGACGGAATGGTAATCGGTGGACACTCTGATGTTGGAATGGTTCCATTGATTGAAAAAGCAACAAGAAATTCTGTTAATGTATCAGAATTCCTTTCATCAGAAAGAATGCAACAAATTGTTGAAGACACTAAGGTTGGTGGAGCTACTTTGACTAAATTATTAGGAACTTCAGCTTGGTACGCACCAGGTGCTGCAGTATCTGAATTGGTTAAAGCTATTGCTTTAGATTCTCAAAAGATGTTCCCTTGTTCAGCTTTATTAGAAGGTGAGTATGGATTAAACGACTTGTCAATCGGTGTTCCATGTATTCTTGGAAAAAACGGAATTGAGAGAATCGTTGAAGTTTCTTTATCTGATGCTGAGAAAGCAAAAATGCAAGAAAGCGCAGAGGGAGTTAAGAAAACAAATGGTTTGCTTGAGGTAAACGCTTAAGTAAATTCTAAATATTGATAAAGCCGTCTCTAAATTATTAGGGACGGTTTTTTTATGGATGCATTTTGTCTAATTATCGAATAATAGGGCTTTTTTTTAATTTAAATATTAGTTTAGTTCTCAAAATCAAGCAGTTTTATTAAGATTCTTTCATTCATATCAGTTCTTATTCTATTTCAATCATTTGGTCAAAATGATCAAATAATCTTTACGCCTGAAGAACAAAAATGGATAGAAGAACATCCGATAATTCCACATGGATATGATCCTGAATGGAAACCTATAGGTTTTGCAAATGATAAGGGAGAGTTTTCAGGGATTTCAGCTGACTACCTTCAGCTAATGGAAAAGAAGATAGGTGTAGATTTTGTTCCTTATGACGGGATTGAAAGTTGGAGTCAGTCACTAGAACTTTTACATAACCAAGAAATCTATTTTTTACCGGCACTTGCTCAAAATGAAGAAAGAAGCAAGTTTTTGGATTTTACAGAAGCTTATTTGGCATATGATTTTGTAATTGTCACTAGAAAAGAAGGTGAATTCATAGGGCAATTAGAAGATTTGGAAGGAAAAAAAGTAGCTGCTCCTGAAAATTATTATATCACAGGATTGTTAGAACAAGAGCAATTTAAAATGAACTTTGTGTATAAATCTGGGGTTCAAGAATGCTTGTGGGCGGTAGCAACTGAAGAAGTAGACGCAACAGTGGCTAATCTTGGTGTAGTCAGTCATTATCTGAATTATAATGGCTTTGAAAATCTGAAAATCGCTGCACCTACTGACTATCCGAAAATTGAAGTAAAAATGGGGGTGGCAAAAGGAAATCCTGAACTCGTTAGTATTTTGCAAAAAGGAATCAATGCTATTTCTCCAAAAGAGAAAAATGAAATTGTCCAAAATTGGGTCTCAGTGCAATTTGAGCACGGAGTAGATATGGCTCGAATCTGGAGAATAGCTGGAATTTCAGCTGGGGTTATCTTGTTGATCTTTGGTAGTTTTATTTATTGGAATAGAAAACTTAAAAAAGAAGTTAGCTTAAGAAAAGAAGCAGAAGGTCAATTGAGATTGTCTTTTGACGAAATCTCCGAGCAAAAGAAAATTATTGAGCATAAGAATGAAGAGGTGTTGGATAGTATAAAGTATGCTAAGAGATTACAAGAAGCTATTTTACCTCCTACAGAGATGATTAACAATAAATTTCCCAACAATTTTGTTTTGTATTTGCCAAAAGATATTGTGGCAGGTGATTTCTATTGGATGGAATCTGTTGAAGCAAACGAGGAACATGGAGAAATCAATTTAATTGCAGCTGCTGATTGCACGGGACATGGTGTGCCTGGAGCAATGGTTTCAGTAGTTTGTTCCAATGCGCTTAATCAATCTGTATTGTCTCACAACCTAATTAAGCCGGGTCAAATTTTAGACAAAACCACTGAGCTGGTTGTTGAACGATTTGAAAGAAGTATAGAGGAAGTTAAGGATGGAATGGATATTAGCTTGATTAGTGTCGAATATAAATCTGAAGGGAAGGCTGTTGTGTGTTTTTCAGGAGCACATAATAATGCATGGATTGTTACAAAGAGGTCAAGTATAGGGGTGGAATCTAATGTATTGAATCAGGGAGATTTTTATTTACATGAAATCAAAGCAAACAAACAACCTGTTGGGAAGTATGAAAACTTGAAGCCTTTTGATACAACCGAAATTGAGTTAGAAAAAGGGGATACAGTTTATTTATATTCTGATGGATATGCAGATCAATTTGGAGGTGAACAAGGTAAAAAATTCAAGAATAAGAGTTTTAAAAACCTGATTTTAGATGTGGTGGACAAACCACTTAATGAACAGAAAAGTATTTTAGAAAAAACACATGTAGATTGGAAAGGAGCAATGGAACAGTTAGATGATGTTTGCGTAATTGGTGTGAGAATATAATTCGAACATCAATTTAAGCAGTTTATCCTGACCGCGTGTCGCAAAAGCTTTAGCGGTGGCGCAGCCTGTCGAAGGGTAATTGGTGTGAGAATCTAAAGACATTCAGAAATCATATTCTTTAGAATCCCAATATTTATAGGTTTAGAAATATAATTACTAGCACCTTCATTTAACGCTTTCTGTTCTTCTTCCCTCATTGCATATCCCGTTTGAATAATAATCGGTAGATCAGGTTTGAAAGTTTTAATTTGCTTCATGGCTTCATAACCGTCAATCCCTTTCATATTTACATCCATTAATACAACGTCATAATCATTACTTTTGCATTCTTCAATTGCCGCTTCACCTGAATGAACTTTTTTAGGTTTCATTCCATTTCTGCTCAATACTTCATATAAATACAAGCAATTAATATGATTGTCATCCACTATTAAAATCCTTTTATCGGTAAGCTCTTTGTCTAAGTCTGCTTTTTTAGGATCCAATACAATTCGGTTTATAACTCGTAGAGGAATACGGAAAGTGAAATTGGTTCCTTTTCCAACTTCTGAGGACACATTAATTCTTCCTCCCATCATTTCTACCAAAGACTTTGAAATAGATAATCCTAAACCTGTGCCGATTCCTCCTTTAGGTTTAACTTGAGCAAAACGCTTAAATATTCTTTCTAAATCTTGTTCACTTATACCAATACCACTATCATTCACATAAAATTGTATGGTATTCTGATCCTGATTAGTTCTATATCCAAAATTTATAGTACCTACATCTGTAAATTTAACGGCATTAGAAAGTAGATTGAGTAATACTTGTTGAATTCGCAATGGATCTGATTCAATAAAAAACTCTTTCTGTTCATTTGCAAATTCAAGTTCAATATCTATTTTTTTGTCTCCAACACTTTGTAGGATTATTAGTTTGATGTTGTTTAAAAGCTGATGGAGATCAAAAACTTGAACTTGAATACTTAATTGATTGGACTCAATTTTGGAGATGTCAATAATATCATTGATAATGTTCAACAAATTATCTCCACTAGATTTAATTATCTCTAAATACTGCTGACGTGATTTGTTATCCAAAGAGCTATCTTTCAATAAGAGATCAGCAAATCCTAAAATACCATTTAAAGGCGTTCTGATTTCGTGACTAACATTGGCTAGAAATGCTGTTTTTAATTGATTGCTTTCTTCCGCTTTTTTTCTTGCTTCCTCTAGTGCAATACCCATTTCCATCATTTGAGTAACATCTTCTGTAACACCAATACAACGGACCGCATTTCCTTCTTTATTGTATTCAAATTCGGCTTTCTCTTTTAGCCATTTCAATTTTTCATTGACTACAATTCTGTAAACTATATCGTAAGGTTCTCCTTCTAGCGCTTTTTCCCAGCTATCAATTACCCTGTCTTTGTCTTCAGGATGAATAAACTCTTCAATTGTGCCATCTACGATTTTGACACTTTCATCCAATTCAAAAATTTTATACGTCTGTTTGGTCCAGCTTATTTCTTTTGTGACCAAGTCCTCATCCCAGGTTCCAATGTTTCCAATTTCCTGAGCTTTTTCTAAATAATACTGATTTACTTTTAACGATTCTTCAATTCTTTTTTGCTCAGTAATATCTTGTGATACTCCTACTGCTCTTACTGCAATTCCATCCTCATTAAACTCAAATTCACATTTTTCCTTCACCCATTTCACCTTGCCATCAATTAGAAGTCTGTGTTCAATGTTGTAATTGGATTTTCTTTCTAGGGCTTCTGTCCATTTTTCATTGACAAAATCTTTGTCATCCGGATGTACTTTTTCTAGAAAGAGTTCATAAGTTAGTTCAGTATCAGGATCTACATTAAATATGATGTAGTTTTGCTTGGTCCAATACAACTGATTGTTGAGCAGATCTAAATCCCACGTTCCTATTTTTCCTATTTCTTGCGCTTTTTCAAGATAATAGGCTGTATTAATAGAGTGTTTTTCGGCTAAAGACATTTATAGAATAGTAGCGTTTGATTTTCCTATGTTTAAATATAGAACATTCAGCTTGAAAAATATTAATAATTAATTCATTATTTGTTTGATTTTCAAAAAGTAATTGGCTGTTTGTTAAGCGATTTTTCTATAAAAACTTCTTTTTGTTTTAATGAAAAGCTTATTTTTGGCCTCCCCAAATTGAAATGAAAAAATTAGCTTTTTTAATACCTGCAATGCTTATGCTGTCTTGTGGTGGTAAAAACCAGCAAGACGAAAGTCAAATTACGGAAGATACTCTTGTTAAAGAGGAAATAGTGGATACTACACCGCTTTTTAACTCAATAGCTTCTAATTTCAATTCTACAGATCTTCTTTTGCCTGAGGGGTTTACATACACTGTGCTTTTTAGAGAGAAACATGATTTGGTGACAAGAGCTGATGGTCAAAAATTTCCCGCAAAAGGAAAACATGACCTTTCTGTTTTTATTCCCTCTGAGGATGATCCTGAAAATAAAGGGATTTTATATATCTCTCATGAAACCAATGAACCACATGCAGATTTAGGTGATGGCGGTGGAGCCACAGTAATGGATATTGAAAAAATAGATGGTCATTGGAAAATAACATCTGAGTTTCATCACATAGATTTTGGAAGTGTTGGGTTTACAGATAGAAATTGCGGTGGAAGCTTAGGTCCAAACGGAAATGTTTTTTCTTGTGAAGAAACTTGGGGTTACGACAACGAGTATTTCACCAAAAGAGGATTAAAAGAATATGATTTTGGAAATGGAAGGCCAATGTGGCAAAACATGGGGTATGTTGTAGAGGTAGATCCAAGAGAAAGAAAAGTGGTGAAAAGACATCTAACCATGGGTAAATTAGTACATGAAGATGTTGCTATTACTGCTGATGGAAAAACATGTTATATAACAGATGACTACGATCCGGGAGTGTTTATGAAACTAGAGATGGAGCAGGCAAATGATTTTGATCACGGACAACTTTATGCCTATAAACAATCTGAAGATGGGCAAAGTGGAGAATGGTTGAAGTTGCCAATGGATACAACTTCATTGGCTAATTGTAGAAAGATTGCGGTGGAAATGGGAGCAACAATGATTGTAAGACATGAATGGATAGAAGAAATTAACGGTAAATATTATATCTCAGAAACAGGTAAAGATTACATGGACTGGGACGCTTCAATTAGTAGAGGAGGAACCATACCTTATTGGGTGAAAAATTCTCTTACTGATGAAAATGGCCAAATGGATGATCCTTTTGGAAGAATTTTAGAGTTTGATCCGTCGAATAATAAGATGGTTTCATACCTTGAAGGAGGGATGTTTAGCGATTCTTTAGGATGTTTCTCCAACCCGGACTGTAATACTTCCGTTTCTTTTGGTAACAAGACCTATTTGGTGATCAGTGAAGATATCAATGGTTACGACAGAGGTAGAGTAGATGCGTTAGCCGAAGAAGATAGACAGTATTATAATGAAGTCTATTTTTTGGATATGAGCATTGAAAATCCTACTGTTGAAGACTTACTGAGATTTGCAATTGCTCCAAAAGGTGCTGAGACAACAGGTGTAATATTTTTACCTGACGGATCCATGATCATGAATGTTCAACATCCATCACCGAGAAATCCGGCTCCTTTTAATGTGTCTTGTACAGTTTTAATTGAAGGTTTTAAAAAGTAAATGAAGAAGGTTTTATTTGGGATATTGACAATGATGGTTTTTGCAGTTACAAGCTGTGAATTAGGAGGGAATAAACCTTGTCTTGAAGAAAAGGCCACTGCAACTGTAATTGGAGAGTTTCCTGATAGTGTTAAGGTAGGTGATAATCAAAAAGTTGGCGTTAAATTTTTGGCTGAAAATTCTTGTGGAGAATTCAAGCGTTTTGATATTACTCAATCTGACAATTCTTTTGAAGTGAAATTGATTACAGAGTACGAAGGATGTAACTGTAATTTAGTATTTACTGAAAGAGAGGTGGAATTTGAAATTGATATCGACTTTCCAGGAGAATACCAGTTTAAATTCTGGCAATCTGACGGTGATTACGATACCCACCTGGTCAGAATCTACGAATAGATTTCCCATTTTTCATGTGAATAAGTAATTAATGTCCTTTCAATTTAAAGGATGGTTCGGCTGTATCTTTGAATTTGAGATATGTCATCAATCCTTTCTATAAAAAACCTTTCTGTAGGTTATGATAAAAACAAGGTTGTAAAAAAATGCAACTTTGAACTTCAAGCAGGTGAAATTGCCGTTATTCTCGGTGCATCCGGGGATGGTAAAACAACTTTACTGAAAGCAATTGCCGGTTTTTTACCACATCAAGAAGGAGAAGTAACTTTTAAAGGAGAAAAGATCAAAGATTCAACTCAGAAGCTGATTCCGGGAAATGAAGAAATTCGTTTAGTTAATCAAGATTTTGAACTGGATGTCTACCATACAGTAGAAGAGAATATTAAAAACCGCTTGTTGAGGTTTGATGGTGATTATCAAGAGCAGAGGGTGAAGAGTATGTTGCGAATTACCAAGTTAACAAGGTTCAGAAACTATAAAGCACTTGAGATTTCGGGAGGTCAACAGCAGAGATTAGCTATTGCAAGAGCCTTGGCAGATGAACCTGAATTATTGTTACTGGATGAACCTTTTAATCAATTAGACTTTCAAACAAAGAGTAAGATCTCAAATCATATCAGAAAATACCTTAAGAAAAACAATATTGCTGCTCTAATGGTTACTCATAATGGAATTGAGGCAATGGAATGGGCAGATAAAATCATTTATATGGAAAAAGGAAAGATTAAACGTATAGATGAGCCTCAGGCTTTTTTTGAACAGCCTAGTAGCAAAAGAGAGGCTAGCTTTTTTGGTGAATTAAATAGGCTAAAAATAGGAGAGGAAGAATTGTATTTCAGACCCAGCTTTTTCTCGTCTGAAAAAACTAAATCCTTTTCTAAAGCCCTTCAAGTTGACTTTGTTCAAAAGCAAAATTTAGGTTGGTACTCAATTTTTACTTTCGTTTTTAAAGGACAAGAATTTAACCTCTTTTCAACTGAAGATATTTCCGGATTAAGTAAAATTTTTATTAAGCCGATTAACTTTATTGATTAAAAATTCGTCTTTTTTATTTATATTTGACTAATTTATTGTCAATTAGTATCAATTATGATAGGTGAAAATCTGAAATTATTAAGAAAAAGAAGAAAACTTTCTCAAGAAGAAATTGCTATTGAGCTTGGTTTAACGCGTTCATCATATAGCGGATATGAAAATGGAGTTGCTGAGCCCAATCTTTCAACACTCATCAAATTCAGTTCATTTTATAATATCTCATTGGATAAGTTGATTAAACGAGATCTAGGAAAGGTTTCTGAAAATGAGTGGGATAAAATTGATAAAGGTATTGAAGCTGATGTGGAAGGAAAGAATCTTCGTGTCTTAGCAATGACTGTTGACAATGATAATAATGACAATATTGAATTGGTTCCTGAAAAAGCTCGTGCAGGATATACTTCAGGTTTTTCAGATCCTGACTTTATTTCTGTCCTGCCTACTTTTCAATTACCTTTCTTAAAAAAGGATAGAAAATATAGAACTTTTCCAATCAAAGGTGATTCCATGCCTCCTGTTAGTGATGGCTCTTTTGTAGTAGCTGAGTATGTTGAGAATTGGAGTAACATCAAAGATGGATATCCGTATATAGTAGTAACATTGGATGACGGAATCGTATTTAAAAATGTTTATAAGCGTTTATCAGACAGCCAAAGTTTCCAATTGTGCAGTACAAATCCTGCGTATGAACCTTACGAAGTGCATGCAAATGAGATAGTTGAGATTTGGAAATTCGTTAATTACATCTCCTCAGACCTTCCAACTTCAGAATTTAAAGAAAGTGAGCTCACTAAAGCTATTTTGGAACTTCAAAAAGATGTAAAACATCTCAAAAACGTGTATATACCTAAAAAGGGATAATTAACGTTAATAATACACTTCCCAGAGTAAGATTTAGTTGAAAACCAATATCTTTACCCTGTTATGATATTGCGTTTTTCACTCACCTTGATATTGTTATTGAGCTTTTTCGGTTTTGCTCAACAGCATAGGTATGTGAATTTCAAAAATATTGATACTGAAGTTTTTGGTACAAAAGAATTTACCTATCAAACCTGGCTAGAAGATGGTAGCTTTTTAGGTAAAACTGAATTCGGTCTATTACATCATAATGGTTATTCAGGAAAAACATTTATTCCTTCAAAAGATGGAGGAAACACAATCCTTTCACAAGACATAGTTTCTATCTCAAACATCAGAGAAGATGAAATTTGGATTGGTTATTTAGATACCTGTGCCGTTACTAAAATCAACACACATTCCTGGCAATTTGAACACTTTTATATTGATGAATTAAATCTTGATACTGTGCAAGTAGGTGCTGTTGTGAGATTTAAAGTGGACAAAAATGATCAAATGTGGTTATGCACCTGGGGAAGAGGACTTATTAAATTCAATGAAGGTAAAGGTGATAATAAGATGTACATTTTTAATAGCGATATTGAAAATGGAGAGCAGCCAAAAGAAGAGGCCGCCTGGTATATTAAGGATTTAGCCATTTTAGAAGACAATCAATTCTTTGTTACTTTTTTTAAAGGAGGCGGGGGTTCTTATTCTTATCCAGGATTTTTTAATCCGGAAACAGAAGAATTCAGTAGGATTGATATCAAAAGTTTTATAAAAGACGAACCAAAGGATTTTCAAAACAAAATTGAAATAGCCATTAAAATTATCCATTGGGTTCATAGAGATAATAATGGAAAGTATTGGTTAGGATCTTATAGTGGTGTGCTATTATTGGATTTGGAGAATGAAAAGATTGAAAGAGTATATAAAGCTGATGCAGATAGAAAATTGCAAAATCAAGTCAACCCTTTAAATTATGTTGTTTCTGGGAATCAACTTTGGATTTCAACATTGAATCAAGGTGTGATGGTAGTTAATATGGATAATAAGAAAGTGAATTTCTATTATTCTGATCCTGTTAACTCCAATAGTATTAAAGAAAATAAAATACTCTTTATAAGTAAGGACCCTGAAGGTAATGTCTGGATTTTAAATGGTGCCCATAACGCCAGTGTCTATGTTCCTTTTATCCACAACTTTAGAGTAATGTATTGGATCAATATGGATCTAAAATACACTAATAGTTCTGCACAAAATATTCCTGTGAATCAGCTATATGTTAGAGATTCTGACGAGATCTTTATTTCAAGTGGAGCAGGCTTGATGATATATGATTATGAAGATATGGCCATGAGGGATTTTATCGATAATGATGAAATGTCCTATGTGCATGACGTTCAAAGAGGAGTTGAAAATTTTAAACTGGTTGAAGATACTATTTTCATGTGTGCCGAATTACGTCCCACTTTTTATGATTTTAAAAACAGAAGAAAGATTCAGTATTTTGATCAAAAAGGTCGATTTATTGTCGCTTTTAGACATGATGAAAGTGTAAACAGGTATTTAGGGATTTTTAGTTCTAGAATGGGGGATAGAATAGTAGAGTTTTTTCCTGAAACTAAAACCAAAAAAGTTGTAATGCAATTCCCGGATGATTTCAAAATCAACGAAATATTCTCCTTCAAGACCAATCAAAATAATTGGATCTTTTCTGAGGCTAATGGTCGTTTTGTGATAGTGAATCCACAAGACAGTTCATATTTATTATTTAGTCCCTCAAGAGCCGAATCATATTTTCCGGATAGTACAGTGACATCTGTTTTGATCAATGATAATGATATGATGTATGTAGGAACAAAACAAGGTTTCTACACTTTTAATGAGTTGACGCATGAATATGAAGATATCTCATCAAGTGTCGGATTAAAAGAAGGGGAGGGAGTGAGTTCCATGGTGAAAGATAACCTTGGTAGAGTTTGGATAGCCCTTCAAACTGAACTTGTATGTTGGGATCCGGTGAGTGGAGGCTATTATAGATATGGAAAAAATTTAGGAGTAGAAGTTTCTAATTTTTTACCTGCAATTGGTCAAAAAGATGAGCAGGGTAATTTGTACTTCGCCTCTATGTATGGAGTTTTAATGTTTAACCCTAAGGATGTTATTGTTCCGCATAAGGAGTTGTTGATTGAATTAGATGAAGTAAAAATCAATAGCGAATCGTTGAATAATAATGAGATTAGGTCATTAATGGAAGGGGAAAAACAGTTTCATTGGGATCAAAATTACATGGAGTTTAAATTTTACACCAATCAAGTTTTTCAGCTTTCTCCACATCAATTTGATTACATGCTGGAGGGATTAAATATTGATTGGATATCAAATGGAGCAAATAACGTAATCAGGTTTGACAATCTACAATATGGAAAGTATAAGCTGCTGGTAAAAGTGAAAAATGCTTATAACGTTGAGAGTAAAATTTTGGAGATCCCTTTTGTAGTTAAAAAGCCATTTTGGTTTGAATGGTGGTTTTATGTTTTAGCTATTCTAGCATTTTCAGGAGTTGTTTATTTACTCGTTAAAGGTAGAATTAACGCCCTTAGAAAACGAAGTGAATTACTTGAGAAAACTGTTGAGGAAAGAACTGCAGAGGTAGTAGAACAAAAGAAAGAGGCAGAACGCCAAAAAGCAGATGCAGAGCATCAAAAGGAGATCGTAGAAGAAAAGCAAAAAGAAATTACAGATAGTATTACTTATGCTAAAAGAATTCAGGATGCCATTATGCCTTCTGATGAACAATTTAAAACCAGCTTGCCAAATTCATTTGTTATGTATCGTCCAAAAGATATTGTGGCGGGTGATTTTTATTGGTTGGTTCCTTTAAATGAAAACAATGTTGTTTTTGCTGCTGCAGATTGTACTGGGCACGGTGTTCCTGGAGCAATGGTATCTGTAGTTTGTAATAATGCGTTGAATAGATCTGTTAGAGAGTTTAAAATCACGGATCCGGGTAAAATATTGGATAGTACCAGAGAATTGGTAATTGATCAATTTGAGCAGACAGCTACAGAAATACATAATAATCATCCTCAAGAAGAATCAGAAAGTTCAGAAACCATTAAAGATGGAATGGATATCTCCATTTGTAAATGGGATAAGATGTCGAATAAACTTTTGTGGGCCGGTGCAAACAATCCTATCTGGTTAATTAGAGATAATGAATTACAAGAAATAAAGGGAAATAAGCAACCCGTAGGAAAATTTGATCCTTCTGAACCGTTTACCACTCATGAACTGCAGTTGCAGGAAGGTGATAGGTTTTATTTGTTTTCTGATGGTTATGCTGATCAATTTGGTGGAGATAAAGGAAAGAAATTTAAATCTTCTTCTTTGAAAAAATTATTGATGGATATTCATCAGTTACCAATGAATGAGCAGCTAATTAAGCTTGAAAAAGAATTTGATCTTTGGAAAGGTGATTATGAGCAATTAGATGACGTTTGCGTAATTGGTGTGAGAATATAATTCGAACATCAATTTAAGCAGTTTATCCTGACCGCGTGTCGCAAAAGCTTTAGCGGTGGCGCAGCCTGTCGAAGGGTAATTGGAGTACGAGTATAATCTATAAAGCAATCAAAAAAAAGCAGGATGATTTCACCCTGCCTTCTCCTATAATTTTTTAATCAACTTATTTAATTTGCTGCTTTTGAGTAAAGATTGGATTTCCAAGCTGATCATATACAACAATCACATACATTCCTGTTTGAACATTTGAAACATCTAAGCTATTTTGAACTGTTTCTTCTTTTACCACTCGTCCACTCATATCTAATAATTTAACTGTCCCTTTTTCAATACCTGAAATATTGATGCTTTCAGATGCCGGGTTAGGGAAGATTTTAATGTCTTGAGTAAATTCAGCAATTCCTGCACCGCTTAATTCTGTGATGTAAAAATCATCTACTCCGGCCTTCATTACGTGACCTGGTGAAAAGTCTGTTGCTAAGAAAGTTATTTGCATTAAATCTGTTACTGCCATATAATCAGTCACCTTAATGCTCATGTTTGTCCAATTACTTACAACAGCATTGTTCAATCCAAGAGATGCTACTTGAATCACACCTTGTCCATTTGATATGTAAATGGCTAATGAATCATTTGCACCACCACTACCAAATCCATTAAAGAACCAGTAGTCAAAGTTGATTTCAGGATTCATATATCCGCTCAAATCCATAATTGGAGATTTTAATTCAACAGATCCTCCGTCAACATCATCTCCACCAACTGTTCCTGAACCGTTTCCAGTTAAATAGGCAAAACCTGAACAATCATCAATTACATCTGAAAAAGGATTGGCTACTTCACCACTTGCCTGTGCTCCAACCGGAACTTCTCTCACCCAATGGCCTGCTGTAGCGCTTCCAAATGTGGTCCATCCAAAGTCAAACGTAAAATCATCTTGAATTCCTGTACCAACTTGAAGTTCATGTGAATTGTTTGCAATTGTCAATGAAACTCCTGCATCACAATCATTTGTTCTTAACCACTTACCTGCAGTAATGTTGTAGTTGTCTTCGTAAAACAAATCAAAACTCACTTCACCGTTTGCATCTGTAATTCCTTCAAAGTTTTGTAAAGTATGTTCAACCAATACGCTTGCTCCTGCAACCGGATCAGAAGTTTGATCATCAACAACAGTAATTGTTGCCGTAAATAAAGGAATTTGCTCTAAAGCTACATTTTCATTCAATATCGTTCCGCTTACAAAATCAATATCAAGCGTATCTGCATAAAATCCACTGGCTGAATATCTCACTTGATACATTCCGGTATTAGTGGTTCCAATACTGTAATCTCCTAAAACATCTGTATTGTCTGTAGTTGCAGTTGTCAAAATTTCAATTAATGCATTGTTGATTGGTTGTCCTGTTCCTGCATTAGTAACGTTTCCTTGCAAATAGCAACTTGGAGTAGGGTTAAATCCTAATACATAAAGTCCTTCTTCAATATCAGAAGCAATAATGTTTCCTGAAGCAAAGAATGGATATACTCCCCAGCATCCGTTAAAAGTTCCGCCACTATAGTTTGGTGAAGTATCATAAAATCCAACTTCTACCATGTTATTTGGATCACTAATATCATGAATAACAACGCCATCTGTATAATATGAGGTTACTAAATAGTTGTTCAGAACGTGCGAATTATGCGGAATTATATTGTTCCCGGGTGAAGATTGAATATTATCTAAAAATATTGGATTCGCTGGGTTTGAGATATCGTATGAATCAATAAAACCATTTGAAACTTCATCTGTGGTGAACAATGTTTGTCCATCATCAGATGGCCAGCAGTTATGTGTAAAGTTATTTGATGTAGCTAGTGTTCCTATTATGTCTGTTACGCCAACATTTGCTTTATCAGTTAGATCAACAATAGAGAAGAAGCCATCATTTACGTGAGAAAAATATCCTGTATCATTTCTTACAAATCCATCATGAACATACCATTGCTCAAATGAACCTACTTCTATAGGGTTCATAGGGTCTGTAGCGACATCTAAAATAATTACACCTCCATTATCTCTATCTGCTCCAAAAATGTAAACATAACCATCTGCTTGATAAAGGTTGTGAGCTGATGACCATTGATTTCCCATTGGTCCGTTATAATGAGTAGTGGGTAAAGTTGTGCTAGACGGTAGCGGAGATAAGTCAATAATTAAAAGACCCTCACTAGCTTCAGTTGTAACGTAAGCATAGTCTCCATAAACTTTGATATCTCTCCAAATAGAGTTCATACCCGGAATCCAGGCAATTTCAACAAGGTTTGATGGGTCTGTAACGTCAACAATTGAGGTGCCGTCCATAGTTCCAACCAGGGCGTATTCATTGTTTAATTCATCCGTATATCCCCAAATGTCATTTAAATCAGTACTATGCATTGTAGCAATATCCATGTATCCTAGGGAATCCATGTTTATTTGGGAAAATGAATTGAAAGTAAAGGCCGTTAAAGCCAGGAGTAGTAAATTTTTCATGTGTAGATTATGTGTATTGAGATTACCAAATTTACTACTTTTATACCACATTACAGTTCAGATCGCTAAAACAGGTCTACAGTTCAATAAACCCTTATCAAATGAAACGCAGTCTTTTAACAGCAATATCAGTATTTTCAGTCGTTTTATCAATAGCTTGTCTTAATGACTATTACAGCGTAGATAAAGATGGTGAATTACACGAAGCCAATCCATATGAGTACGAAAGAACGCTGCATAAAAATTTTTACGTAGAAGGAATTGCATCAAGATTACCGGAAATTCATGAAAAATTGGAGGAATCAGGAAGTTATATGGATTTGTCTGATTATGCAACAAATTTGATGCGATTGGGGAAATATGAACTTTCAAAAGATATATTAAAAGCACTTTATGAATTGCATCCTGATGAATACCAATTGGCTGCTAATTTGGGAACTGCCTATGAATTGTGCGGTGAAGTAGATAGTGCTCTCAAATATATCAATAGAGGAATTGAATTAAATCCTGAATCACATCAAGGAAGTGAATGGGTTCATGTAAAAATTTTGGAAGCAAAAAAGGAGATTGAAAAGAATAAAAACTGGTTAAAGCACAATACAATTTTAGGTTTAACAGAGGAACAGGAATCTGATGATGATGTTAGAAGTCAACTTTGGATTCAGTTAGTTGAGCGTTTTCCATTTACTCCGGCAAATGATCCAATGATGGCAGATTTGCTGGTTGACTTGGGAGATTGTTTCTCTAGTACTATCTCAGTAGAATATGGCCTGGCTTATTATGAAGTGTCTAAGTTTTATCATGGAAATTCAAGCGCAGCAATTGATGAAAAAATTAAACATGCCAATGAATTGATTGAGGAATATAAAAACGCAAAGCCTAATGAGAAATCAAGTCACGGAATTGTGGAAAGATTTGATCCTATTGATTACAAGGATATAATGGATGAGCATGATCAAGAACCTGAAGTGGAAATTGCATGGGATAAAATTAATCTAGATTTAGATTCACTTCTGGGTATGATTGATGAGCGTCCAGCTCCGGTTAAAATAGTTGAAGAAACTATTGAAGGGCCTTCATTAGGGGAGGGTAGAAAACGCGTTAAAAATCCATATGTTAAATGGATATTGTTAGCGGGAGGAGTAATACTTGTAATTGTATTGTACAACTGGGTCAGAAAGAAGTAAGATCTGTACCGTGAAACTCTTTTGTTAATTCAACATATTCGGCAGAATATTGATTCTGATCGTTCTTAATAAGTAAAGTTGATTCAATGGGATCTATGTCTTGTTTCCCCAAGCATATAAATGCACGTTTTTTATTGCCAGAAGGTGAAACGCTGTGTAAAATGTGATGCAGATACAAATCGTTATCAAAAGCTCTTTCAAGATGTTCAGTAATCAAATCATGAGGAATAACTATAAAACAGCTTCCATCTTCATTTAATAATTCGTCAATACCTTCATAAAGTTCAAAAGTCTCTAGAGTTGTATTGTGTCTTGCATTGTTTTTAGTGAGGTTGTCACTCAAATAGGTTCCGTTAAAATAAGGTGGATTACAAATAATGAGGTCAAACTTATCCATTGAGCCAAATTGTTGTAAGCTGGATTTGATTCCTAAAATTCGGTTTTTGTATTTGGATTGAGCAAAATTGTGCTGCGCTTCATTAAAGGAAATTGTCTCGGGTTCAATAGCTGTAATATCTGCTTGTTCAAATGATTGAGCCATCATCAACGCCAATACTCCGGTTCCTGTTCCAATGTCTAAGATTCTTTTCGGTTCTTTTTGGAGTTTTGAAATGGTTTTTGCGGTCCATGATCCTAAAACCATGGCGTCTGTTCCTACTTTAAGTGGATTTTCATCCTGAACAATTTCAAAATGCTTGAATTTAAAAGGTTTTGACATGCCTTTAGAATTTACTCCAGGTACATTTCAATCAAACCGGGAGGAGCGCTAATGTGGAGAATTTGATTTTCACGATCAACCTCTTCTATAAACTCATCTTGTTTGGGGATTAGAATTTCTTTTCCATCAGCATCAATTTGAATGATGGGATTTCCACTCAAATCAATTATACCAAGGACAGTTCCTATTTCACCATGTTCTTTATCTACCACAGTGTATCCTTCAATTTCAAAGTAATAGAATTGATTTCCTTCTGTCTCCGGTAAAACTTCAAGTGGTAAAAACAAATCCTTTCTCAGGATCAGATTGACTTGTTTTTCAGTGTCAACAAGTTCGAATTTTACAACAGCATATCCATTATTTCTCATTCGGATATACTCCAAAAAAAAAGGAATCAGTTTTCCATCTATTTCAATGAAAACTGATTCCAGTTCTTTATAATCATAAGGATCGTCTACATCAAGAAAAATTGAAACTTCTCCTTTGTAACCGTGAGCTTTTGAAACATGCCCTAATCGGAAACAATCCTCTTTTAGAAACATTATTGCTAATTAAAGGGAGGTTATTATTCCTCTTCTTTAGCTGCTTCCTCTTCAGCTGGAGCTTCCTCAGCAGCAGGTGCCTCTTCAGTAGCCTCAGCAGCAGGTGCCTCTTCAGTAGCCTCAGCAGCCGGAGCTTCTTCAGTTGCTTCTGCAACCGGAGCCTCTTCAGTAGCTTCTCCTTCTTCAGCAGCAGGTGCTTCTTCAACAGCCGGAGCTTCTTTAGCAGCAATAGCAGCAGCTTTCGCAGCGTTTTGCTCAGCTTCAGCTTTCAATCTCTCAGCTTTTTCTGTTTCTTTTGCTTTTGCAATAGAATCAGCTTTACCTTCAATCTTAGCATCTTTATCTTTCATCCAAGCTTCAAACTTTTTAGAAGCGTCAGCATCAGATATAGCACCTTTTTGTACTCCTTTGTCTAAGTGATTTTTTAACAAAACACCTTTGTACGACAAAATTGCTCTAGCAGTATCAGTAGGTTGTGCACCAACTTTTACCCAGTGTAAAGCTCTATCAAAGTCCAAGTCAATAGTAGCAGGATCTGTATTTGGATTGTAAGTTCCGATTTTTTCAATGAAACGACCGTCTCTTTTTGCTCTTTCATCAGCAATTACAATGTGATAAAATGCTGCTCTTTTCTTTCCGTGTCTTTGTAATCTAATTTTTGTTGCCATTAAGCGTTATAATTTGGAGTGCGAAACTCCGGTTAATAATTAATTTTCCTCCACCTCACAGGTTTCGGCCGAAAACCCTTCTGTTTTATTAGGTATTTCGAGGGCGCAAAGATAGTTAGAATATTATAATAAACAAAGATTGAGAACTTTTTATCAGCAAATGTAAATCCTTGAAAATAAATGAACTGAAAAATAGGTGTTTTTTCTGTGGATTTTAATCATTAAATTAAATGCAACAGTTACCTATAAAAAGTATGAAAATGAAACTATTCCCATTAGCCTTGGGCGTGATATTCGCCCTCTTGTTGCAATCTTGTGCATTTCTGAATGATACCCTTGGATCCGGTAATGGAGACGAAGGTGGAGGAGGAACCAGAGGTCAATCCAATGGTGGAACTTATGAATCATATAAAGTATTGAAAATACCCTATGGCCACATTCCACCTTCTGGTCAATGTAGAGTCTGGGTTCCGGGAAAACCACCTGGAAAGCAAGCTTCTTCAACCTCTTGTAGTCAGGCTAAAAAAGATTGTCCCGCTAATGCCTGGATAATTAGTAGAACAGGCTCAGATAATAAGCTACTTAAAGTCCAAAAGTGTGGATCTATTCCTGGAAAAGTTGTCTCCACTGAGACATACATTATTGATAATGATGCCCAGAACGACAATAATAACGGAAAGGGAAACAGTAATGGAAAAGGAAATGGAAACGGAAAAAAATAAGTTTAGAAGGGAGGCAGTGGTCTCTCTTTTTTAATCTCCCGGTTCAGGAAAAGCAGATTTGTATTCTTCAAATCGCTGTAAAACTTCTATGACATACTCATATGTTTCGACACCTCTACAATATCCATTTTTAACCACTTCGTCTCTATAATATTTGGGCTTAGATAGGTTTAAAAGCATTTTGTTGACATTGTCATCCCAAACATTTTGATCCTTTTCATATTTTTCACAAAGTGCTCTGGCGTCATCAATGTGTGCCCTCCCTGTATTGAAGGTGGCCAGGGTAAATTTCATTGCTTCAGTTGAATCAGGAATTTCTTCAAGCCATTGCTGGAAGTTTTTATTCAGTTTTTTAACACCGGCTTTAATTTGTGCATCTGCTGACGAATTTCTACTTATACCGTATGCAGATGCTGTTGATGGCATGAATTGAAATATCCCAAAAGCTCCGGCCCATGAAGTTTTCCATGTTTCAAATTTTGATTCCTGATAAATAATTGCCGAGATCAACCTCCAATCCCAACCAATTTTGGCCGCTTCTTCTTTGATGATTTCATCATATGGTGATAATTGACCTTCAGGCACTAAGGAAGAATAGGGTTGTTGTGCCTTGGAAGTGAGGTTTTTACGATCAAAATATTTGCGTTTTACTTCGCCTATTGTTGAGCGATTAGATCGGTCATTTAACCAAAAGTTTAATGTGTCTAAAAGCCTTCCACTTCCTTTTCTCAATGCGAATGCAATTTCTCTGTCTTCAGAGAGTTTCAACGAAATATCTAAGTTGCTGTAATAATTCAAGTCAATTTTTGCAACATTCTCATCAGCAATTGTGTAATCAATTTCACCATCACTTACTTGCCTAATAAGTTCTTCTGTAATCAATTCTCCACTGGTTGGAACAATGGTAAGGTTTAAATTTAGTTTGTCATTAATCAACACAATTTGCTCATAAAACGAGGAGTTTTTCCAAACATGAATGGTCTTTCCATACAATTGTTCTATTTCAGTAACCAATTGATTAACTGTATCAGTATCCGCAGGAATTCTTTGAATTAAAACGTCATGCGTTAAAATATGAGGTGTTGAAAAGTCAACATACCTTTTGCGGTTTTCTGTTATTGTAAGATTACAGGCCACTATATCACCCTCACAATTGGCCAAAAGTTCATACATCTCGTCCAGGTCGTTCACCATTCTTACCTGAAGTCTGATATTCATGTCTTTACAAAATTCATGGAGCAATTCATATTCAAAGCCCATGTTTCTACCTCTGTAAATAAAATAGGATGCAGGTCCATTTTCAGCTAAAATGGTCAGTACCGAATCTTTTTGTACTTCTTCCCAGTCTCTGTGACAACGCTCAATTTCTACTGTTTCTTCCTCTTCTTCCTGACAGGAACATAGTAAACATAAAAGAAATAAAGGGAGTAGGCGAATCATTGCTACAATTTATAAAAATTATGCAGATAAACCTTCAATAAATTGTCTTGACTGTTCTTTGATATCCAAAATGAAAGTGCCAAAGAGTTCATCAAATTGACCTTTATTTTCAACATAAATATCCATGCATTTTGGAAGATCATTTTCAAAATTTATTCTTTTGGAAAATTGCCATAAGATCTTTCTGATTCCTTCTTCTGTTGAGTAGTCAAAGAACCAACCGTAATGCTTCAAGTTATTATACATGCGAATAAAACCCGGGTCAAGATCTGTTAAGTATTGATCTGTTTTTTGATATACCTGATCAATGAATATATTGAAGTCTTTTTTTGAGTATGAATTCCACTCCCTGGCAAGAAAATGATCCATGATAATATCTGTTGCGATATAGGTTATTTTCTTTATTCCTTTAGATTGGAAGATATGTCCGGCTTCAAGAATATAAGGGGAGTGATCTGTGTAATCATCTATAAACCTATGCAGTTTGACACCATTTATAATATTCTTGGGTAAATCAAAATGTTCAAGATTTCCTTTATAGGCATCTCCTGCAAAATTTCCTGCAATTAATTCAGGATTGTTTCTAGCGATATATGCGTGTCCTAAAAAATTCAATTGACTAAAAATAAACTAAAAAATACATTCATCTATAATCACGCAGAAGTTTATTAGAAAGTTGAAGTCATCTTAATTTTGTAATTTCAATATCAGTTAAAAATTGCATGAATCAACTTCAAATAATAGAAGATTTAATTGAAAGACACGGTACACCAAGAATGATTGAATTAGATCGTGGAGATCTGCTTTGTTCTGCAGGTAAAATTGATACTAATATTTATTTAATTCAAAGTGGATGTCTCATAGCTTATGTGACTGATGAGGATGAAGAAAGAATAATTCGATTCGGTTATCAAAACAATATTTTTGTCTTGATTGATTCATTTTTATCTGAAAAACCAACCGATTTGTATGTAACTGCGATTAAAAAATCAAAGGCATTGGTTTTTTCTAAAGAGCATTTTATGCAATTGATTGGTGAGCAGCCAACGTATCAAAAAATTTGGAATGAAATTTTAGCGGATTTGGTAGTTCAACAATTGGAAAGAGAAATTGATTTATTGACTAATTCGCCGCAGGAAAGATATCATAGAGTTTTGAAAAGAAGTCCTCAATTATTTCAAGAGGTTCCAAATAAGTATATCGCTAATTATTTAAGAATGACTGCAGAAACATTTTCAAGAATTCAAAACTCTTGATTTGGATCAAGATTTAAGTGCGCAAGAGAGGCGACCTTTGAAAATAAAAAATCATGAAGTTTGAATCAAAAGTATTGATCAGTGAATTAGAGCAAATGACACAAAATCATCTTGCCAAACTTAAAGAATGGAAAAATCTAGATTTTGATGAGCTCAATTATAAGCCAACTCAAGATAGTTGGAGCGCTTTAGAATGTGTTGAGCACCTTAACAGATACGCCGAATTTTATATGCCGGAGATTGGGAATAGAATAAAGGAAAGTCAAACTCAACCTAATTCTTATTTCAGTTCAGGTGTTTTAGGTAACTATTTTGCCAAGAGCATGGAACCAAAACCTAAACTCAATAAAATGAAGACTTTTAAATCAATGAATCCCAATAACAGTGATTTAGACTTAGCTGTTTTGGACAAATTGATAAAGTTTGAAGAAACCTTATTGCAGCATCTGAATGTGGCAAAAACTGTTGATTTAAAAAAGGTGAAAACATCTATTACCATTTCAAAATTGATAAAACTAAGGTTAGGCGACACATTTAGATTTTATATAAACCACATTGAAAGACACTTTTTACAAGCTGAACGTGCAATGGCACACGCCACAACTCAGACAAGTATAAATATGGCATAAGTTTATTTAAGCAATAGATAAATTGTGACTATTTAATTAGTTGGTTTTAAGTAGTTTTCTTAATTTGCGCCAAACTTAAAAACTACTACAATGTTGAAATTTTCCTTTTTATCGCTAATTCTATTTATTAGCTTTTATTCAAATGCCACAATCGTAACTATAATCAATAGTGGGTTTACTTTTAGTCCTGACGCAGTGACAATAACTGAAGGGGATACTGTTCAGTTCACAATTGGTGGAGCTCATTTTGTTGTTGAAACCAATCAAACTACCTGGAATGCAAATGGCAACACACCATTAGGTGGTGGATTTACAACTCCAAATGGAGGAGGTATGGTATTACCTTCATTTTTAACAGTTGGAACCCATTATTATGTTTGTTCTCCTCATGCATCAGTGGGAATGAAAGGTACAATTACTGTTGAAGCTTGTGTAGCTCCAGGAGCTCCTGCAAGTGTTACAGGAGATTTGAGTGTATGTCCAAATACATCTTATACCTATACTGCAGCAGCAGTTACCGGAGCGTCTGCATATAATTGGACATTACCAAGTGGTTGGACCGGAACATCAACAACTGCCACTATTAATGCAATTCCGTCGCTTACAAATGGGGACATTTCAGTTGAAGCTGTAAATAATTGTGGAACTTCTTCTGCTACTACAATTACAGTTTCAGTAACTCAATTACAAAACTCTGTTACAATTTCTGGATTGACAATTACTGCTGATGATGCAGATGCAACTTACCAATGGTTCAATTGCGGAACTCAATCAAATATTACGGGTGAAACAGCTCAATCTTTGGTTGTATCAAGTACCGGTAATTATGCTGTGATACTGAATGAAGGTGCATGCACTGATACTTCAATTTGCGAATTGGTTACTGTTGTTGGTTTAGAAGATTTGAATGACTCTTATAAAGTTTATCCAAATCCGGTTGATGAACACATCCAGTTTTTTGGAGATGACCTAAGCGCTAGTACGGTTCACTTAATTGACTTAAACGGAAAAGTTGTGTTAAGTCAACATGGAATTGAGAACGGTGTTGATGTATCAAACATTAAAGCAGGTAAATACATTTTATACCTTGCTTCTCCAACTAGTACAATGCAACATTCAATAGTGATTAGATAAGTTATTTTACTTTGAAATCACTTGTAAAGTGGAATGTAATATCAGGATAGTCTTGTTGAGCCATATCTAATAAGAACTTTGTTTCTGCTAGAAAAACGTAATTGTCATCTTTGTCTTTGGCTATGTATGATGCTTTAGCTTTGACAAATTGATCTAATTGATCTCTGTTGTCTGTGGTCATCCAACAAGCTTTATAGAATCGGCGTGGAGTGAAATCACATTTTGCTCCATACTCATTCTCTAAACGATATTTGATTACTTCAAATTGAAGTTGACCAACTGTTCCTACTATTTTTCTGTTTCCCGGTTGTTGAATAAACAACTGGGCAACACCTTCATCTGTCAACTGTTGAATACCTTTTTCTAATTGTTTAGATTTCATTGGATCCTTGTTTTCAAGTTCCATGAAAATTTCAGGTGAAAAACTCGGTATACCTTTAAAACTGAAAGTAACTCCCTCCGTTAATGTGTCTCCGATCTTAAAATTACCTGTGTCATATAATCCTACTACATCACCCGGATAAGCTTCATCAATTACCGATTTGTCTTGCGCCATAAATGAGGTAGGGTTGGGGAATTTTAACTTTTTATCCAATCTTACGTGATTGTAAAATTTATTGCGTTCAAATTTTCCTGATACAATTCTTAAAAAGGCAATTCTATCTCGGTGATTAGGATCCAGATTGGCGTGTATCTTAAATACAAATCCTGAAAAATCTTTGTCTTCAGGTTCTACATATCCTTCGCTAGACTCTCTTCCAATTGGAGAAGGAGAAATATCAAGAAATGTTTCTAAAAGTTCTTTAACCCCAAAATTATTGATTGCTGATCCAAAAAATACGGGGGCAACTTCACCCTTTAGATAATCTTCTGAATTAAAATCATCATAAACTCCTTCTACTAATTCTAACTCCTCTTTTAACTCAGCTGTCGCATCTTCACCAATTATTTTCTCCAATTGAGGATCTTCCAGGTCTGCAATCTTTACAATTTCTTCAGAAATTTTGGTTTTATTGGCTGCAAATAAATTCAGGTTTTTATTGTAGATACTATATACTCCCTGAAAAGTAGCTCCAATTCCAATTGGCCATGAAAGCGGACGAACTCTGATATCCAACATATCTTCTAATTCATCTAAAAGATCAAAAGGATCCCTTCCTTCACGGTCCATTTTATTAATAAAAATGATTACAGGTGTATTTCTCATTCTACAAACCTCCATTAATCGCTTGGTTTGTTCCTCCACACCATTAGCACAGTCAATTATCAAAATTACCGAGTCAACTGCGGTTAATGTTCTATAGGTATCTTCGGCAAAATCTTTATGTCCAGGAGTATCCAGAATGTTAATTTGCTTGCCTTGATATTGAAAAGCCATTACTGAAGTAGCTACCGAAATCCCTCTTTGTTTCTCAATTTCCATGAAATCTGAAGTGGCTGTTTTTTTAATTTTATTGCTCTTTACAGCACCAGCAGTTTGAATAGCTCCCCCAAATAAAAGTAGCTTTTCAGTAAGAGTTGTTTTTCCGGCATCCGGGTGAGAAATGATAGCAAATGTTCTTCTTTTCTCAATCTCGTCAGTAATCTTCATTAATTGCAATATGTTATGCGTTCATAGTAAAATAAACCGTATTAGGCGAATAATACAGGCTTTCGGGTAACAAAAGTATTCATTTTTCGTATCTTTGTATATGATGCGTGCAAGTAAAAGAATATTATTCTTAATCTTGCCAGCCCTTTTGACCCTTGTATCAATTAGTTCGTTTGGTTACACTCCTCCGGGAAGTGGGCAACCATCTGTTAGTGAACTATTGCAACAAGATTCTATTGTACAAAAGGCAAAGGCAGATTTTGAAACATATGCTGAGTATGTCTATACGGCTATTGATGAACCAGATCTAAGCTATGAGGCATTCAGGCAAGGTTTAATTGGTTATCACAATCTTGAAAAAAGAGGTGAGATAGAGAGGTTAGACACTTTAACAATCATTGATTTTAGTAAACCTTCAAGCGAACCAAGAATGTTTATTATCGATTTGTGTCACCAAAAAGTTTTTCATAAATCTCTTTGTTCTCACGGAGTAAATTCAGGACGATTGTATCCTAAATCATTCTCAAACGAAAACAATTCTCACAAGAGTTCAATTGGCTTTTATGTTACTACCAGTACTTATTCAGGTAAGTTTGATTTGGCATTGAGATTAAAAGGAATGGAATATTCAAATTCTCATGCTAGTAGTAGAGGTGTTGTTATGCACGGAGCAGATTATGCTTCTTATGAATTTCTTGATAAAAATGATTGTCAACTAGGTAGATCATATGGATGTCCGGCTTTACCTCACAAAGATTTTGATCAGGTTGTCAGTTGGATAAAAGAAGGAAGCTGTTTGTTTATCTATTATCCAAGTAAAAGCTACAAGAAATACTCAAAGTACTTGAGTAGAAAAGATTATCTGGTAGACTTTGTTGAATACTAGTCTTTAATCAATCGTTGAACTTCCAATAAAATGTCATTCTTGTATAACTTAACAAGGTAAATTCCCTGAGCATAATTATTCAGTTCAAGTTCAGTTTGTTTTGATTCAACAACAATAGTTTCAATTCTATTTCCTTTTGCATCCTCAATAATAATGTAGCTGTTAGCTACAGTTCCTTCAGTGATAATAAAGTTTACTTTATCATTGGCAGGATTAGGATAGATTTCAAGGTCATTTTTAAAATTAACACTGATTACTTCTGAATACTCAGGTTCCAGATTCTCCTTGACTTGGATAATTCTGTAATAATTAACTCCTATGTTTGGAGTAACATCTGTGAAATTATATTCAGATTTGGCACCTTTGTTTTTGGCCTCAACTTTTCCAATTTCTCTCCATTCTTCCCCATCATTTGATTTTTCTAAAATGTATTCAGTAATATCGATTTCGTCTTTAATACTCCATTCTAATAGCACAAAGTCATCAATTTTTTTACCATCAAAAGAAATCAAATTTTCAAATAGCGGACAACCAATATCAAATGTTGCAGTTACCGTTGTGCCGCAGGCATCAGTAACATTGCAAGTATAAGTTCCAACTGTTCCCGGAACAATTTCTGTGGCACCGCTTCCTCCGGTACTCCAGTTGTATGTATAAGGCCCAACACCATATAGAGGAGTAGGGTCAAGTGTTTGTGTACCTGCGCAATCTGAATCATATATATTGGCAGAGCCGTTTCCAGTTACCGTGTTACCTAAGGTTTCAACTGATTTTCCTTGCACTGTTACACTCCATTGATCCAAAGCCTGACACCAGGCAGTTCCCCAATTACAAACATCATATGCCCCCCATGAATTACACCATGATCTGTTTAAGTTGATGGTAAAAGTTAAATTTTGATTACTACATGAAGGAGAATAACATTGCACTAATGATTGAGTTCCGCTACTGTTAAATGGTACGGTTGGCGTCCAGTCACCAGGTGTACTACATCCTAGACAGGTCCATATTATTCCTGGTGAACCTACCGGAGATGCCCCTCCACAACTGCTATTTATCCAAACTTGAGCCTCCGACATCCAACAGCTAAATCCATTTCCAACGCAGTAATCTGTATAAACATCAAAATATATCTGGGTATCCCAAGGAGTAGATCCGCCTGGGAAGTTGACAACCAAATTTGAGCTGCAAAAAGATGGCGATAATAAGGAACCGATTAATCCAAAACCTGAAGCAACTGGACCCACAGCAACAAAAGTAGGATCTACCGTAATAGGATAGGTGTAAGCGTTACTATTTAGATGAGCCGAATCACAGATGATATATAAATCTTCACCATGAATTTCCATATCGCTGTACCAGGCATCTTTAGCTTGAAGTAGATCAAAGGTTCTTGCAGGTTTTGCAATCATCTCAACTTCATGGGTTTCAGAATCTTTTATTTCTAGCATGTCGACATATAGCTGCTCATGCTCTTTAATACTTGCTTCCAAGTTGCCCTCTAATTCAAGATGATCTATAAAAATCAGTGTTTTTACATTTAAATTTTGTTTGATTATAAATTCTGATTTTATCTCAGATTGTCCAAATTTCAGTCTTAAATCTATTTGCGGAAAAATATCAGTTACATAAGCACTAAAATTGGTCATATACACTTGTGACCAATTTGCTTGTAGCGTTTCTTCACTATTGTCTAAATGAACGATTTTAAGTTCAAATTGATTATTAGTGATGGTTTTGTTTTGATAGCTAAATTGAGTGAAGCCATCAACTGTGTTAATCATAGTTTGAACCGGTTGAATGCCTGAACTAAAAACACCTCCGGATTTGGCATGTAAACTTGGATCAATAGCTCGCCATTTACCGTCAACAAACATATTAATAGGCATGGCTGCTTTTTCAATATAAAAAAAGGTAGGATCATCTAAATCAATATAAAACCTTTCATCTATTGTTCTTTTTTCCAAAACTTCAACAACATTTCTATTAATTGGGGCCTTGAATGTTAACTTACCAAAGTCAGGATGATTGAAAAATTCAGGAGAATTGTATTCTTTGCCATCTTCTGCACTATAAGAAGGGGGATCCATAAATTCGTTCAAATCAGTTCTATAAATTAGAGAATCGCTCTGCGCCAATGAAATGGACAGATTTAATATGATCGCGATAGCCATTATATGCCTACCAAAATTACTCATGTTTAACTAAATTAATTGTAAAACACTATCTATCAATTAATTATAGTAAGTAGTAGATAAAATCAATAGATAATACAGTTTAACCTTAATAAAGAAACATAAAATTTGATAAAAAGGTTGCTTTGAGAGATTAAATTTTTGGTTTTTTGATTGTTATGCCATCTTCTTTAAATAACTTTGCGGCGAAATAGCCAATGAAGTACCTGGTTTACATAGGTTTATTAGCAGTAGGAATTGTATTGGGATACGTGCTAGGAAATCAGCAAAATAATGAAATAGCTGAGGACACAACCACAACCGAATACATTACTGAAACGCGCACGGTGCATGATACTGTGGTGCAAACTAATACTATTAAGGTAACTGAAGAAGAGGAAGAGTTAGATTCATTAGAAGAGGTTATAGATACCATAAAAACCGAAGTTGATACAACACTTGTTGTGAATATGGTGGATGATACCACTGAAGATGTATCTATTTCAAGGGAAAAAATGATCAAGAAAGATTGGCTTCGCGTAAATGTTGTTGAAGAGATTGCTGATGATGACTCACTTTTAAATGAGATGATGGGAATTTCTAAAACCATGCCTGATAAGTTAATGGTTGAATTTTGGGAATCTCCGCTCCATTTTTCGGGATATAAATTATCAAAATCTAAGCTGATTCTATACGGTATGGAACCCGGAAATGAGTATAAACTGTATAGAAATAGAAAAGATTATTTTTTATCGACCAAAACTTTTTATTATTCGTTGAAAGAAACGGAGCAATTCTTGCCATATTTGGAGGTGAAAAAAGAGGTAGTATTCAATGATTGAGTTTTACAAGTTTCACGGAGCCGGAAATGACTTTATTTTAATTGATAATCGATCACTTCAATTTAATGGAGATAAGGTTGCATTTGCTCAAAAATGGTGCAGTAGAAGATTTGGAGTAGGTTCAGATGGAATCATCTTTATTGAAAATCAAGAAGGTGTGGATTTTAATATGGATTTTTACAATCCTGATGGAAGTCAAAGTTTTTGTGGTAATGGTTCAAGATGTGCTGTAGCTTTTGCAAAGTTGATTGGAGTTGGGGATGGTAATTTCACTTTTAAAGCAATAGATGGAATACATCAATCAAAATTCAAAGATAATTTATATCACATTTTGATGTCTGATGTAAACGGCATTGAAAAAATTGGAAATGATTATTTCATGCATACCGGCTCACCTCATTATATATCTTATTGTGGATCAAGTGATCAAAGAGATATTGTTGAATTTGGAAGGGAAATTCGTTATTCAGATAAATATAAAGCTGCCGGAACAAACGTAAATCTTGTTAAATTTATCAGTGATAATAAAATTGATTTACGCACCTATGAACGAGGTGTAGAAGATGAAACTTTTGCTTGTGGAACCGGTGCAACTGCTGCTGCTTTAGTGTCTGCATTTGTTAAACAATTGAATGACGGTGAAATTGCTGTAAAAGTTAAAGGTGGAGATTTAAAAGTGCAGTTTGAAAGGAACAATGATACCTTCAAAAACGTTTGGTTAATTGGTCCGGCACAATTTGTTTTTAAAGGAATCATTAATGACTAAAATAAGGAATATAAAATCTGTTTTACCTGAATTTACTTCTGGTACATATCTGGTTTTAGTCAATCCTGAAAACATTCCTCATTTAGTTTTGTTGCATCAAGGAAAATATTATTCCCTTACCTATGAAGGTGTTGAGGTAGGTAAAGACTTTGGTCCTTATTTTGAAAAGTTAAAGAGGTTAAATAAAAAAATCTTGTTTGTCACTATTGATGGATTAAAAAAAGATCCTGAAAATGTATTTAGTAAATATCTCTTCGCATCAAAAGAAGAAGCTAGCTGTTTATCTCCTATTAAAGAGCTTTTATTGGAAGATAGTAATGCCAATTTAATCTTTGAATTAATGCCTGAATTGTATGCTCAAAAGATGATTGGTGATACATTTCAAATAGGGATGCATGATCTAATTGAAGATGGGCAATTTAATATGAGCAAATACAGCAAAACGGACGTTGACAATTATATTCAATCCTTGAGAAATAAGTATGTTGAGCGGTAACAAAATAAGATTACGCGCAGTTGAGCCATGGGATGTAGATAAAATCCTGGAATGGGAAAACGATCGCAAAAACTGGCGTGTTAGCAATACCATGGTTCCTTTTTCAAAAGAATTAATCATGCGTTATATTGAAAATGCGCAAGATATTTATACTGCCAAACAAATACGTCTTATCATGACTTTGCAGGATAAGTTGACAGCTGTAGGTGCAATTGATCTTTTTGATTATGAACCGCATCACCAAAGAGCGGGAGTAGGGATTCTGGTAGAAAAGGAATACAGAGCACAGGGGTTTGCTTCTGAAGCATTAGAGATTATTGAAGAATATGCCCTTAATGTGATTGGAATTAGAAACTTGTATTGTAATATTTTAGAAGATAATGAACAAAGCATTCGCTTATTTGAAAAAGCCGGTTACGTTCAAGTTGGTAGAAAAATTAAATGGTTCAATGATCATATAGATTGGTTGGATGAATTGATGTATCAAAAAGTATTAGTGTGATTAAAAAAATCGTTTTAATAGGAGGGTTAATTGTTATTGTTTTAGGAGTGATTTTTGGGCTTCCTCTTTACAATTTACACTATTCAAAAATTGATGGTTCAGAAGACCAAATCATATATATTCCAACAGGTAGTAGTTTGGCAGATGTAGCAGCTATTATTGATGAAACGGGAGTTATAGAAGAATCTACTTTTTTAGATTACGCGGGTAAATTAGATTTTACAGATGAGAAAGTAGAGCCCGGTAAATATCAGATTACCGGCGGAATGAAAGTGAAGGAGTTAGTGTATGCATTGAAAAATGGGAACCAGGAAATAAAAGATACTCGTATTACATTCAGTTTTTGTAGAGATGTATATGAAATGGCCGGTGAAGTAGCACCTGCTATTGAGGCTGATTCTGCCGAAATTGCGGATTACATAATGAGCTCAGAAACAATTTCAAAATATGGTTTTAAAGAAGAAACCATTTGCGCCATGTTTTTACCTGATACCTATGAGGTTGGCGAATGGGATATGTCCGCAGAAGAATTTGTTCAATTCATGGCTGATCAATTCAAAGAATTCTGGAGTAATGAAGGTGAGGGGAGAGGAAACAAGTTAAAAGAGCTTAATCTAAGTCAATCTCAAGTTTCAACTTTGGCGTCAATTTTAGAAGCGGAGCAAGGTTTAGTAACTGATGAATGGCCAAAAATAGCAGGTCTTTACTTAAACAGGGTGAAAGACGGATGGAAATTGCAGTCTGATCCAACAGCAAAATTTTGTTGGGGAGATTCGTTAAAAGGTGTTCAAAGATTGTTGGACGAGCACATGAAAAAAGATTGCCCATACAACACATATATCTATCCGGGACTTCCTCCGGGGCCAATAAGAATTCCTAGTAAAAAAGCCATAGATGCGGTTTTAAATGCAGAAAAGCATAATTACTACTATATGTGTGCGGCACCAAACAATACCGGATTACACAATTTTGCCGAAACCTATTCTCAACACATGGCCAATGCAAGGTTGTGGTGGAAATATGCAGATGAAAGAGGGTATTAGAAGACTAAACTATATCGTCATCTAAAATTTCAGGATTTTCATTTACTCGGTTGTATCTGACACTTTGAACCAGATAGACAATACTAAAAGCCATCATCATAATTCCGGCCAACATAAATACCTGTCCACCTTCATCAAAAGAAGTGTGTGTTGGCTGAGCCATCATGATCAAGTTGAACATGAAACTTACTCCTAACAATGATAAGCCTACAATGGATAAAACTTTGACTGTTCCTGTTTTTATTTTTACAAGATTCGCAATGTTCTGTATGATAAAAAATAAGTGAATTAAAATAAAAATGAGAGCTGCTTCAGCTGTGATTTCTGCTGCTGAAGGTCCGTAATAATCCAAAAAATCCCAGGAGCCCCAGTGAGCTCTATTCACAGATTCAATGTAATAGACCGTTGCAGGTACTGTTCCTAATCCCACAATGATGCCGACTATGTTAAAAAATTTCATATTGTATTATTTGGGATAAAAATGAATTACATACCTGAACCAAGGATCTGGAAAGTCTAATTTTTGAGACTTTGTATATACTTTTTCTCCTTTTTGAATTTTATCAAACTCTTCCTTTGATGGAACTAAATCATCATAAAGTGGATCATCCATCTCTGCTTTACCGTTGTGATATTTCCAATTATAATAGGCTAATGCTTGAGCATAATTAATATCTTTTACCAAAGCCTCCGGATTGGTCCAAAAGTCATATGCTTTAATATTTTCTTTGTATCCTGAACTGCAAGTAGGGCAAAACTCAATGTACTCGTAATCAGCTAAATTAAATGCATCATTTTTATATGCCCAGTTTTTATTACAAATTTCACATTCAGCTCCGGGATATAAGTTTATGCTTTCGACAATAATAAAATCACTTAGATCTGAATGTGCCCTCATCCCACTATTTGCTCTTTGAATTTTTTCATTACTGTCAAAATTTAAGTCTTTACCGTACCATGGGTTTGCAACGTCATATAATTTAGTTTTATCGTCCCATACCAGTTCCCCAAGCTGACTTTTTCTACCTAGATCTTGCCAATAATATTTATAGAAATAATGTTCAATTTTAAAGTCTCTATAATTTATATTTCCCTTATCATTTAATACCTCATTTTGATTGTTGTATAAATCTTGAATTAAAGAAGCGTATTGCTGCGGTTCAATTCTCTTTTTCCAACTTCCATTATAATTAAAAAAGAACTTCTCTCTATTTCTAAATCGATCAGACGGATCCATTTCTCTCCATGACAGGTTAGCTTCATCATAGTATACATCCTCATAGTCTAACATATCAAGAACATCTTCATGATCAAAAAGATACTTGCCGGTTGCTGGATTTTTACCAAAATAAATTCGTTCCATAATTACAGAGTCTTGCACCCAAATAAGGAATTCCCAGTAATCTTCATTGGTAATTTGCCAGTGTTTGGTCATGTCTACACTATCAATGAGATAAGTCATTTTACAATCACAATCACTTGTATCTGCTAATTTGATTTCTTCTTCTGTTGGTAAAGAAAGATGTACCCTGTAATTGTATCCTTTTTCATTTAACTCTTTCTGAAGATATTTTTCTTTATAATGAAGAAAAGCCTTAATCTGTCGGCCAGTTAAACCAATTACCGGATAGTATTTGCAACTTTCAGCATTTGAATAATGATTCCCTAAATTGTAGTAAAAATCAAAAGGATAAGAAGAGTTACTGGCCCAGATATTTCTATACGGAGCGGCATAAATTGCATCAAGTAAATTTTTGGAGTAAGAATACCAGAACTTTCTTTCATCAAATACTTTAGCGCTGTAAAAACGCTCATGGGGATAGACATATAAATCATTAATCAGAGGAATTATTTGTTCATCTCTAATGCCTTTCATTTCCCATTTTAAATCAAATAATCCGCGGTTGATAAAAGGTTGCGAGGGATCAAATTCATTCCAATATAAATTCACAGAATCATAATACACATTTGGATGAATTAACATTTCCCCAATGAGTTCTTCATCAATGGCATTGTTGCCGGTTGGATCATCATTTGCATAAACGCTCTCCAATGTAAGCGAGTCTTGGATCCATTTCATAAAGTAATTGTACTCCATATTTGAAACCCAGCTCAATCTGAAAATTTTGAAAAGCTCTCCTTTCTGATTGACGATATCGTCCTGAAACATTAAAAACTCACCTTCATTACTTGCTCCGGTGGTATCATCTTTAAGCGTATTGGAAGGATAAAATATAACATTTCCTTCGGGTGTCCATTTGTAATTATCTGTAGCCTCTAACTCAACGAGATCTTTCAGGCCAATTACTTTCTTCAGCTTTTTATCAAGCTGAGCAACAGTGAATAAGGAAAAGAGAAAAGATAAAGAGAGGAATAAAACTTTCATAGGAACTAAAATATATTTTTATTTCATTCCTCTCTTAATAAATTTTATTTTGCCAAATGGCCGTATTGTTTTGAGTAACTTAACATTTGAGCCTCAAAGCTCTCTGGTTGTTTTAATTCAAATCCAACAATTTCTCCATTTTCATCTTTAATAGGAGTAATTACAGGATTAACAAATCCATTATAAGGAGCAATATCCAAAGTTGCAACTCTATCTAGTACTTCTTTATGAATAGCTTGATCTACTTTTACCCCGTAATCTTCAACCAATGCTTTTCCTGCAGCAAAGTCACCCTCTGATTTAATGCGTTGGATTTCTCTCAATAAATCACCAAAAATCACTCTCAGTTTTTCGTAATCGTGAATTTCAAAATAAGTTTTACCGTCACGTTTTACTTTCTCAATAACGTTTTCTTTTTGACCTTTTTCAAAAGCCCATGCAGCAACTAATTGACGGTTTCTCATATGCGCCTCTTCAATGTCTGCACCAGGTTCCAATCTTCTTAATTGAACCATTAAACCATTTCTGATATAATCATCATATTCTGCTTTACCAACTTCTGTAGATTCAATTAATCCCAATTCAACTAATTTCTCGTCTAATAAGAAATAAAGTGCAACCAAATCAGCTCGGGCTTCTTCTAAGGTAGAAGCGTAGTTCTTTAAAGTTTCTTTTGGTGTTCCAATTCCTTCATTGATTTTTCCTGAAGCGTGTCCAATAACTTCGTGCATAGCAGTATGCATTTTTGAACCTATTTTACCGTGAGCAATTGTTCTGTCAATTTCTTCTTGATCGTGTGCAAATTCAGTTAAAATTCCTTCGCCTCCAACATTGTTGTATGCTTCAACTATATTACCTAAGCTTACAGATTTTGAACCATGTTCAGCTCTGATCCAGTTGTTATTTGGAAGGTTAACTCCAATCGGTGTTGAAGGAGATGAATCTCCTGATTCACCAGCAACGTTTACAACTTTGTATGAAACTCCAACTACATCTGCTTTTTTGTGCTCATCCATTATTGATGAATTGTCTTCAAACCACTGTGCATTTTCTGCTAAAACAGCCATTCTGTCTGAAGCTTCAAAATCATTGATCTGAACAATAGATTCATAGGATCCTCTCATTCCTACAGGATCTCCGTATACTTCAACAAATCCTTGGATATAGTCAATATCACCTTCAGTAGCTTGTGACCAGGTGATATTATAATCAACCCATTTTTGCAAATCTCCAGTTTGATAATACTCGATCAATAATCCAAGCGCTTTTCCTTGTTCTTCATTTTCAGCAACCCCTTTGGCTAGTTCTAACCATTTTACCACTTCTACTATGGCATCATTGTACATTCCACCAACTTTCCAAACACGCTCCTCAACAGTTCCGTCATCATTTTTAACCAATTGAGAATTTAATCCAAATTCAACTGGATGAGCTCCGGCATTTGCCATCTTCTCAGCATAGAATCCGTCAACATCTGCCTGCGTAACATTTTCTCCATAAAAGTTAGTAGCAGAATTTAAAATAAGATCTTTTGAGTCATCAAGACTTACTCTTTTCTTATCCGCTTTTGGATCAAACATGATGTCTCTGATAGCTACATCTAATTCAGCACCTGAATCTGCAATTAATTGATCAAAATATTCTCTTGAGAATTTAGGAAGGAACTTGTCCATTGAGTAATGATGGTGAATTCCGTTTGAAAACCAAACTCTTTTTGTATAAACCATAAAGTTGTTCCATTCTTCACCTGACTTATCACCTTCATAATTTTCTACGATATGCTCTAGACAATTTCTAATCGCCAAATTATGACGGTAGTTTTGATCCCAGATAATATCTCTTCCGGCTAATCCTGCTTCGTATAAGTAGTACACCAATTTTTGTTGGTCCAAGCTCAATTCATAAAAACCTGGAATATCATATTGCAATACTTGAACGTCAGCAAAACGATCAATTACGCCAGTTTCTAATGGCGTTTTGTCAATTGCGATTGTGTCTTTTCCATCTGAACCAGAAGAATCACCTGATCCTCCACACGCAGTTAAAATGGTAGTAGACATTAAAAAAATGGGTAGTACTTTCTTTATAGATTTCATAAATGCGGAATTTTTAAGAGGTCTAAAAATAAAAATACTTTCTGATTCATCAACTATTTGTGAATTCTTTGCGTTTCCTTTGTAAGAGTTTTATGTATCTTAATGGGGTTATGTTAAAATCAATTACTACTACTTTTTTATTCGCTATTTCAATCGTGTCTAATGCCCAATTTGGCTTTGAGAGAATTGACACAATAAATGTTATCAATGGAACTGCACAGACAATGCCCTGGGCAGGAGGAATTGATTTTCCTCAATTCTCCAATATTGATTTAAACTGGGATGGGGTAGAGGATTTATTCATTTTTGATAGAACTTGTGATAAAGTGCTAACTTTTTTACACACTGGTGCACCCAATTCAACTCAATATGTTTATGCTCCGGAGTACGAATCTTTGTTTCCAAAAATGCAGAACTGGTGCTTATTGGTAGATTATAATTGTGATGGAAAGAAAGATATTTACACACACACAATTGGAGGAGGAAGAGTATTTAAAAATATTGGTAATTCAGGAACAGGTCACCAGTTTGAATTGGCTAAAGCAAATTTAAAAGCTTGGCTTTGGGGAAGCGAAGGTTATATGTATATTTCTTCGGTTGATTTACCTGCTATTTTAGACATTGATGGTGATTCGGATATTGACATTTTAAGTTTTGGGGTTAGTGGTCAAACCATTGAATATCACAAAAACTTGAGTATGGAAATGTATGGTACTTGTGACTCTATCTACTACGAAACTAAAAATTTATGCTGGGGAAGATTTAGAGAAAGTTCTTCTACTAATACTGTTACGCTTTATGATACCCTGACATATCCTTGCAATGGTTCAATTACTAATGAAGAGTTTGTTGTTCCTCAATTAAAAAGTGCAAAACATGCCGGTTCTACAATTATGGCTTTGGATATGAATGATAATGGTGTGATGGATATCGTTTTAGGAGATATTGCCTATCCAAATATGACCTTATTAATGAATGAGGGTACAGCACCAAATCAAAATTCAGGAATGATGTCTCAAGATCCGGCTTTTCCTTCAAATTCAATTCCTGTTAATATAGACATTCACCCCGGTGGATTTCATGTAGATGTGAATAATGATGGCAAAAGAGATTTCATTGCTGCGCCTAATTCAAAAGTAGGTTCTGAAAACAGAGAGAGTGTTTGGTACTATCAAAATACAGGGACAGATTTAGCACCTGTTTTTGAACATGTTTATTATGATTTTCTGCAACAAGATATGATAGAAGTTGGTTCGGGTAGTTTACCTGTTTATTTTGATCACAATGGGGATGGTTTAAAAGATCTTTTAGTGTCACAACATGGAAGATACGATTCAGTTAGTAATAGCTTGACTTCGCACATTTATTATTATCAAAATACAGGAACTCAGGCTTCACCTGAATTTACTTTTGTAACAGAGGATTATCAGAACATTGCTCAAATGGGCTTAGGGAACAATCTTGTATTTTACCCTGCTTTTGGAGATTTAGATGGTGATGGAGATGAGGATATGATTTTGGGCGAATACACGGGGTATTTGTACTTCTTAGAAAATACAGGTGGTGCGGGAAATCCGGCAATATTTAACACATTCATTATTGTTAATGATAATACGGCCAATCCTATCTTTGAAGGCACGCATGCATACCCAACTTTGGTTGACATTGATAGAGACAATGATCTTGATTTGATTTTAGGTAAAAGAAATGGTAAATTATCTTTCTATGAAAATACCGGAAATTCTTCAAATCACATCTTCACACAAGTTACTACTGAATTGGGAATGGTAGATGTATCCGAATACTGGACAACAGAAGGACATTCAGTTCCACAGTTTATTGATATTGATAATGAATATCACCTGATATTAGGCTCAAAAGTTGGATCATTACATTACTACGATAACATTGATGGTAATTTGGCCGGTAGCTGGAATTTAGTTGATTCAACTTTGGAAGATATTAATATTGGAACGTACAGTGCTCCTGCCATTTATGATTTAACCAGCGATAATAGGGTAGAGATGATACTTGGAAATCAAAGAGGTGGACTAGGACTTTATAAGTCTGCTCCATTAACTGATGTAGGTTTCAAAGAAGAAGTTTTAAATGACATTAAGGTTTATCCAAATCCTACTAATGGTCAGCTTACAATTGATCTTGGAACAATGCCTTATGAGCAGTTGAGTAAAACAACTTTACAGCTGAGAGACCTAAGTGGTAGGATGATTCTTGAGGTGAATCCTAAACAATATCAAACTACACTTAGCCTTGATCAATTTGCTCAAGGAACATATTTATTGACCGTAATTAACGGATCAGGAAAATTTACTAAGAAAATCTTACTCCAATAAGATGTCGAAGAGTTCTTGAACTTCTTCTTCGTATGTAGCAAAGCTAACCGGACTTAATTCAGCTGGTCTTTCAAATTCTGAGTCTTTCACTTTACGTTTAACAAAGCTAGTGGCTTTCACTCTCATCATAAGTCCATATCTTTCTACGTCATAAACAACTGGAAGACCTGTAACTGAACTATAGGCGGAAAACCAGGCCCCATTTTGAACGGCCATGTCTTCTGTAAACCAGGCATCACCAGGTTGTAAAGTGTCAGAAGACAATGATTTTACTGTGTATTTTCTACAATACATTCCTGCAACGCTATCTTGCTCTTCAGTCTCCTTTATTTCATAATTAGGAGCACTTTCCTTTAATTTTTTAATCTCATCTTTGGTTAACTCTGAGTAGTAGAGTTTATCTCCAAAATCCAACCTCATTTCCATGTATTCGTTGGATTCATCAGTAATAACATCAGTTGAAAAAATAGTACCTCTGGCAATTGTTGTTTTCATTTTGGATCCTTTGAATACAATTGTCATCTCCTTGGGTAAGATGGCCTGCATAAATCCTTCCACTTTCATGTATGGATAAGTGATTTCATAAGTCACTTCTCCCTCTTCAATAAGTTTCTTTCCACAACTTGCAAAGATGAAAGGGAAAATTAATACTAATGGTAACAGTTTTTTCATGTGATATATTGAAAATTAAACGGTAACAAATATATCATTTTCTGTAAAGGATTAACCTTAAATTTCGACGAGCCAACACAAAAAGATTAAATTTGCAGTCCAAATAATTTAGGTATGCCGACAATTAAAATTATTGAAAACTCTTCTGAACTGGGAGCTGGAACAAGAGGAGCAGGTTTAGGAATTGGTGCTTTAAAAGTAGCAGCACAAAATAAAAAATCGACATATTTCACTCAATATGAGAGATTTGAATTAGAGAATGAGAACGATTTATTACACATTCCTTCAGATTTTGATTGGGGTAAATACATAGATGGGATACTTAGAATTTATCAGCAGACAGCAGATGTAGTGGCTCATGTGTTAGGTGAAGGTGATTTCCCTTTGGTGTTGGCAGGAGATCATTCCAGTGCAGGAGGAACAATTGCAGGTATTAAAAAACAGTTTCCTAACAAACGTTTAGGTGTTGTTTGGATTGATGCGCATGCTGATTTACACTCGCCGTATACTTCACCTTCAGGTAATGTTCACGGTATGCCTTTGGCCACTGCACTTGCTATGGACAATAAAGAGTGTCAAAGAAATGAACCGCAAATTGAGACAAAAGAAAACTGGGAAGCTTTAAAAAATCTTTCAGCTGCCGCTCCAAATGTAAAGCCGGAGGATCTTGTGTTTATTGCAGTTAGAGATACAGAAAAGCCTGAAGACGAATTGATGGCTAGAAACAATATTACAAATCATACAGTTGAAGAAGTCAGGCAAAAAGGAGTTGATGCCATTGCAGCGCTGGTGAAAGATCAATTAAAAGATTGTGATATGGTTTACATCTCTTTTGATGTTGATTCTATGGATTGTGACATTGTATCTCGCGGTACAGGAACACCGGTTGAAAATGGATTAACTCCTGAAGAAGCAGCAGCTTTTATGAACATTTTTGCCAATTGGAACAAAGTTAATTGCATTGAGGTAGTGGAGGTCAATCCATGCCTGGATGACAAGATTAACAAGATGGCTGAAACAACATTTGATATAATAGAAGAATTTACCAAAATACTTGAAAACAGAATTCAATGAGTCTTGAACAAATATTAATGCCTGAGGTTGAAAAATGCCTTGCGCAATTGTACGATCAAAAAATTGACAACAATCAAATTCAACTTCAAAAAACAAGGACTGAATTTGTTGGAGACATCACACTAGTAGTATTTCCGTTTTTAAGGATATCAAAAAAAGGCCCTGAGCAAACTGCAGAGGAAATTGGTGCCCTTTTGATTGATCAAATAGAACTAATAAAAGGTTACAATGTAGTTAAGGGATTTCTAAACCTGGAAATTGCTAATTCATATTGGTTAACACAATTGAATGGAATTGAAGCTAACCAAAAATTTGGAGTAGACGCAACTAGTAGTGACACAGTGTTAGTAGAGTTTAGCTCACCAAATACTAACAAACCACTGCATTTGGGGCATTTGAGAAATATTTTCTTAGGAGATTCTGTATCTTCTGTATTGCAGGCAAATGGCAAGAAAGTAGTTCGAACTCAGATAATAAATGACAGAGGAATTCATATTTGTAAAAGTATGTATGCCTGGAAGAATTTTGGAAATACTGAAACGCCTGAATCAGCAGGAATGAAAGGTGATAAATTGGTGGGTAAATATTACGTTGAGTTTGATAAAGCAATGCGTGAGCAGGCCAAAGCATTGTTGGAAGAGTGGAATAAAGGAAACTTTGGAGATGTAGATGAAAAAACAATTGAAACATTCAAATCACTAAAAGAAAAAGAGGCAGATGGTAAAATCAAAGAATTGATTAATAACCAGACACCAATAATGGCTGAGGTGAAAGAAATGTTGCTAAAATGGGAACAAAAAGATCCAGAAGTTTATCAGTTATGGGAAAAGATGAACGGCTGGGTTTACAATGGTTTTGACCAAACATACAAAACAATGGGCGTAGGTTTTGACCATTTATATTATGAGTCAGACACTTTTATAACTGGAAAAGAACTGGTAGAAGAAGGCCTGGCTAAAGGGATTTTTTATAAGCGAGAAGATGGTTCTGTTTGGGTTGATTTAACTGATGAAGGATTAGATGAAAAATTATTACTGCGTTCAGATGGAACTGCCGTTTACATGACCCAGGATATTGGAACAGCTTATCAAAGATTTAAAGATTATCCATCAATGACAGGTATGGTATATACTGTGGGTAATGAGCAAGATTATCACTTTAAGGTCTTGTTTTTAATTCTTCAAAAATTGGGATTTGAGTGGGCCAAAAACTGTTTTCACTTGTCTTACGGAATGGTAGAATTACGTAACAATGAAGGTGAAGTAGGGAAGATGAAATCAAGAGAGGGAACTGTTGTTGATGCAGATGATTTGATGGCTGAAGTAATTGATTCTGCTAAAGAAATGACTCAAGAACGTGGTCAGTTGGAAGGAATGAGCAATGAAGAAAAAGAAGATTTGTATCGCATAATTGGCTTGGGAGGATTAAAATATTATCTCTTAAAGGTTGATCCTAAAAAGAACATGGCATTTAACCCTGAAGAATCTGTTGATTTAAATGGAAATACCGGACCATTTATTCAGTATGCGCATGCACGTATTTCTTCTTTGTTAAGAAAAGCAGGCACATTAAATGGAGTGGAAACTTCAACTGAAATGGTTGATGCTGAACGAGAAATTATCAAATATTTGACAGCTTATCCAGATACTGTTAAACAAGCTGGAGATGAGCATTCACCTGCTTTGTTAGCTAATTATACTTATGATTTGGTGAAAATGTATAATTCATTTTATCAAAGTGTAAGTATCTTCAAAGAAGAGGACGAAAAAAAGGTCAACCTTAGATTGACCTTGAGTAAAAATGTCGGTAAAGTAATTCAGTCTTCAATGGCCATGTTAGGAATTGAAGTTCCTGAAAGGATGTAAAGAACTATTGTTTAGTTCCTGTATAATGAGTTGAATCTCCGTCTTTGTAGTATTTAAATGAAAGCTCATTTAAATTTCCTTGATAGAGAAAATAAAATACTTCATCATCAGTTGAAACCGGTTCAACATTGATTCCTTTTGTTGTAACTAATACCTCAAAAGCAGGGAATAAGTCTCCGTCAATTTTAACTTTGTTTTTACTTACAACAGTAGCCAATACAGGAACATTTCCAGCCAGTGTATCTACCCCATTGTAAACTCCGCTTAAAACTCCAGAATAGTTTCCGGCAATCGTCTCTGCAGGTTGTTCTTTTTCACAAGAACCAACTATTAATCCAATGATTAAAGCTGTAACAGGTAATGCAAGATATTTTTTCATTTCACATAGATTTGGAGCAAAAATACGAATTAGATCATCAATTTTATTTATTGTGTAAAATTTTAATGATTTATTCGTAACTTCATGCATATACAAATGAGGCTTATGAATATCGAAATTCAATTCATACATGCGGTTCAAAACGATACATTAGAATCGCAAGTGACAACTAAATTAGAAGCATTATCAAAAAGATATGATTGGATAACAAATGCTGCTGTATTCTTTAAAACGGAAAAGCATCCTAATGAAGAAAACTACGTTTGTGAAATCAGGTTATCTGTTCCTGGACCTCAGATTTTTGCTAGCTCAAATGAAGTAAATTTCAATAAAGCAATTAATACTACTATACAACAAATAAGTGTTCAGTTGGAAAAGCAAAAGGCAAAAATGTTGGCTCATTAGATTCTTTGTTATTTTTGTTCTGTAATGAGCAATATTGTAGAGGAACTAACCAAGACATTTCCGGAGTTTTCAACGGAATTAAAAAGTGAAATTGTAAAGCAAGGGCGATTAATGCATCTCAAAGCAGGAGAGGTGTTAATGTCTATTGGTGGAGAATTTAGAACGATCCCTCTTATCACAAGTGGTGCTATTAAAGTGATGCGTGAAGATGAAGATGGTCGTGAGCTATTTCTTTACTATCTAAGACCCGGTCAAACATGTGCCATGTCACTTAATTGCTTTATGCTCTCAAAACCCAGTGAAGTTTATGCTGTAGCAGAAGAGGAAACAACTATAATAGCTTTAAAGGCAGAGAATATTGGTAGTTGGCTCGAGAAATTTCCTGATTGGAGAGCATTTGTTATTGGAACCTTTCAATTGAGGTTTCATGAAATGTTGAGCACGATTGATGGGATCGCTTTCAGACAACTTGATGCAAGACTTTTAGAATTTTTAAAAGAAAAAGCGGCAGTAATGGGCACTAAAACAATCATTACCACTCATCAAGATTTAGCCGATCACCTCAATTCAACTCGTGAAGTTATTTCCAGACTTTTAAAAATCCTTGAAAAGAAAGGTGAGATTGAACTTGGGCGCAATAAGATTACGCTTGTGTGACAATGGTCACAACACAATCCTTAATATCTAACGAACTTTGTACTGTAAACCTTAAGAAATGAAGAAGGGAACAAAATTATACAGCATTTTCAGAAACAGATGTCCTAGATGTCACGAAGGTCAGTTTTTTGAATCTAAGAATCCTTACGATTTAAAAAATATGACTAAGATGCCTGAGGAATGTCCTGTATGTAGTCAAAAATATACACCTGAAACAGGTTTTTACTACGGCGCAATGTACGTAAGTTATGCGCTTGGAGTAGCAATTTGGGTGACTATTTGGGTAGCTACTTCTGTATTGTTTCCGAACATAACAACGTTTCAATTGCTAGGTGCAGTACTTACCGCATTATTGCTAATGTTTCCGGTTACGTTCAGAGCAGCTCGTTTAATTTGGGCCAATATCTTCATTAAATACACAGGTAAAGAAGAGTATTTAAAACAAAAACAAAGCAAATAACATGGGATTATTAGGAAGTTTATTAGGAAGAGGCTCTGGAGCCGCAGCAGAATTATTAAAAGATGGAGCTGTAATTATTGATGTAAGAACTCCAGGAGAGTTTCAAGGAGGACACGTAAAGGGAGCAAAAAATATTCCTTTACAGGAAATTCAAAAAAGAGAAAACGAAATTATGAATATTGGGAAACCGGTAGTGTTTTGTTGCGCTAGTGGTGGAAGAAGTGGACAAGCAACGTCTTACTTCAAAAGCAAAGGCTTGAACTGTGAGAACGGTGGCGGATGGATGCAAGTGAACGGAATGGTTTAAGTGTTAATAATAGTTGTTGTTAAAGCGTCTCTGATTAGAGGCGCTTTTTTTGTTTACAATAACAAGGCATTTTTTAAAGCAAATTTTACGTTCGGTATAATACTTTTGAATTTATCAAGTTATTAAACTGTAACTAATTGACCCTGTCAGTTGTTTTTATAATAACCCAAACACCTCATAATGAAAAAGTTTAATCTTCTTCTATTAGCTTTTGTGCCTTTTCACCTGTTTTGTCAAGATCCTTTAATGATTTCTGCCGGACTTCAGCAACCGTATGTCCACAATCCTGCTTCGTTTGGAGCTTTTAATAAGTTCTCATTTAATGCAGCTGGAAGTTTCCAAGACCAAAATGTGATCATAGGTTATACAACCGAATCTACATTAAATATGGAGTATGGAGGCGTTATTAACACCAAGAATAATACGCGTATTCCATTTGGTATTGGTCTCAATGGCTTTTATCAAAATTATTACCAAAGAATTGCATTCAACGCTAATATTCCCTTTGCATATCATTTGGATTTTGATGACACTAAATTGTCTTTTGGATTGGCTCCCGGAATTCATTATTTAAAAATGGGACAACCCTGGATTGGAACAGGTGATCCCGAAATAGAAAAGTTGTTTTTTGATTTATCAGCAGGTTTTATGTGGTCTGGCGAGAATTTTTATGCGGGATTAAGTACTACTCATTTTACAGGTCCAGAAGTTCCTGAATTGCCATTTTCTGTGATTGATAGAAACATTCATGCTCATGGTGGATACCGATTCAAAATAAAGGAACACAGTATTTATCCGGTTTCCTCAATTGCCGTATCAATAAGACAAAGATCAAGAGCCCAATTGATGGTGTACTACATGACTCCAAGGGATATTTTTTCAGTAGGCTTGGGGTATTGTACAGATAGAATTTATTCGGGTACCGTAGGTATACAATTAAAAGGGATTCGGGCAAATTATTACTTGAATTACATGCCTTTCTTTTCGGGAATATACTTTTTTAAACACCAAGTAAAACTGAGCTATACTTTACCGTTTAAAGATAAATCAACGGGCAACAGCAAATAACTCACCTATCAACATTTCCTCTTCTCTTTTTTGAAATGGAAGATAAAAAACTGGAAGTTCTTCTTCAGGATTTTTAATGTCAATGGCAATACAGTCTTGTGTTTCGTCTTCTGAAATGTCTACTTTAACTTCGTAAGTAACGGCATAGGCGCGAATTCTGTCATGAGACAACTCTTCATTTCCAAATTTTGAGAGTGTTTGCACCACTTTACCTATGTTGGGAACATTTTTGTTGTCAATCTCCATCTCCATTGGGTGTACCTGACCAACAGAGTCAATAAATCCGCCAAATGGATAAGCTTCACCGGTTTCGTTTAATAAATCTGTTGCGTATTCAACGCAGTGGTCCAGAAGATTTTGATTGTCTTGGTTCATTGTAATTGAATTTGTTTTTACAAAGTTCGCATTTATACTTTGATTAATATTATTCTTCTATAGATTTTAACCTTTTCTGCAATACAAACATTTCATCTCTTAATCTTGCTGCTTCAATAAAGTCGAGTTCTTTTGCGGCAGCTTCCATGTCTTTTTGTGATTTTTTGATGGCTTTTTCCAATTGATCCTTACTCATGTATTCAATCACCGGATCTGCCGCCATTTGCATTTCTGTTTCAGTTTCGTAAATGGCTGTTACATTATCACCATCTGCCACTTTTGTTTGCTTAAGGATGCTCTCTCTACTTTTCTTAATTTGTTGTGGTGTGATGTTATGATCTTTATTGTATTCCTCTTGAATCGTTCTTCTTCTGTTGGTCTCGTCAATGGTTTTACGCATTGAGTCTGTTATCTTGTCTGCGTACATGATCACTCGCCCGTTAACATTTCTTGCGGCTCTACCTACGGTTTGAACCAGGGCTCTTTCAGATCTTAAGAATCCTTCCTTATCTGCATCAATAATAGCTACTAAAGAAACTTCAGGTAAATCCAATCCCTCTCGCAATAAGTTAACACCAATCAAAACATCAAATTCTCCCAAGCGCAATTGACGCAATATTTCCACTCTTTCCAGGGTATCAACATCCGAATGGATATACCTACAAGGAATAGACATTTTGTCAAGATATTTTTGAAGTTCTTCGGCCATTCTCTTTGTCAGAGTAGTCACCAATACACGCTCATCCTTTTCTTTTCGAATGTGTATTTCTTCAATTAGATCATCAATTTGATTTTTACTTGGGCGTATTTCTATAATTGGATCTAACAAACCTGTTGGACGAATAATTTGTTCAACGTAAATACCTTCAGATTTTTCCAATTCATAATCAGCCGGAGTTGCTGAAACGTAGAGCGTTTGACCTGTAACTGATTCAAATTCTTCAAATTTCAGTGGTCTGTTGTCCATGGCAGCAGGCAATCTAAATCCAAACTCTACAAGATTTTGTTTTCTAGATCTATCTCCTCCATACATGGCCCTAATTTGTGGAATCGTTACGTGACTTTCATCTATCATCAAAACAAAGTCATCAGGAAAATAATCTATTAAACAGAAAGGTCTTGATCCTGGAGGCCTTCCGTCAAAATATCTTGAATAGTTCTCAATACCTGAGCAATAACCCAGTTCACGAATCATTTCTAAGTCGTAATTAACACGATCCTCAATTCTCTTAGCTTCCAAAACTTTTCCTTCTCCCCTTAAAAATTCAAGGTGCTTACCAAGATCCAGTTCAATTTCTCCAATGGCAGAATTTATGGTTGATTGACTGGTAACAAAAATGTTTGCAGGGAAAATATTGATTTCTGTAAAGTCTTCTATTTTACTGTTGTTAATAGGGTCAAAAGTGTAGATTTCTTCAATTTCATCACCCCAAAATATGATACGCAATGCATAGTCAACATAAGCCAAAAATACATCTATGGTGTCTCCTTTAACCCTAAAATTTCCTCGTTCAGGTGCTGTATCATTCCTTGAATATAGATTCTCTACAAGTTTCAGTAAAAACTTGTTTCTGGAAACGTTCATTCCCTTGGTAACATGGATAATAGACTCCTCAAATTCCTTGGGATTTCCGATACCATAAATACATGAAACTGAAGCTACAATTAACACATCTCTTCTTCCTGAAAGTAGGGCAGAGGTGGCTGAAAGGCGCAACTTCTCAATTTCATCATTGATAGACATGTCCTTTTCAATGAAAGTATCTGTTACAGGCAAATATGCCTCTGGTTGATAGTAGTCATAATACGAAACAAAGTATTCTACAGCATTATCAGGAAAAAACTGTTTAAACTCACCATATAGCTGTGCGGCTAATGTTTTGTTGTGAGATAAAACAAGTGTAGGGCGATTCAGTTTTTCCACCACATTAGCCATGGTGAATGTTTTTCCACTTCCCGTTACTCCTAAAAGTGTTTGAAATTGCTCGCCATTTTCAAATCCCTGAACAATTTGCTCAATTGCCTGAGGTTGATCTCCTGTTGGTTTATAATCTGCTTGTATTTTAAAGTCCATTGTATTTTGCTGCTACTTTGTTAACTGCACTGTCTAACAGTTGGTTTTGTTTTTTAAATAATAGTATTTTTTGAATCAATTCTTCCACCAGAACATCAGGACATGAAGCACCTGTAGTTATTCCAATTCTAATGTTTTTCTTGCCCAAATCAATTGAATCAACTACCTCTTTAGACGTTTCTATATTAAAATGCTTTATTTCCTTTTCGTTTAATAGTTTGTCAGCATCTTCAATGAAATAAGTAGGACAAAAATTATTCAAAATTTTAACCAGTTTAGTTGTGTTTGAGCTGTTGTATCCACCAATTACAAAAGCTATATCTGGTTTAGTTTGAGCCATAGTTATTGTTGCAGATTGATTTTCATTGGTTGCATAACAAAGAGTATCTCTAGTGCTTCCAAAGTGCTTATCTACTTGTTCTACTCCATATTTCATCACCATTTCCTCCCTTAGGTAGTCTGAAATTTGCTGAGTTTCTTCTGCAAGCATGGTAGTTTGGTTCACAACGGCAATTTTTTGAAGATCTTTGGTATAATTAAATCCGGCTGATTTAATAGGCTTAACTTTTACTTCAAATTCTTCTTTTTGAATTTCTTGCTTAATCAAAAGTCCTAGCAACTTAGCCTCCTCCAGATTATATATAATCATTGCTGGTCCATATCTTTCTATCCTTTTAAAGGTAGCTCTAGTTTCCTCATGAGTTGGTTTACCGTGAACGATAATGGTATATCCGTCTTTTGCTAATTTTTCACCTTTGTTCCATACTCTTTCAACAAAAGGACAAGTTGTGTCATATTCTTCTATTTGAATTCCCTTTTCATTCAGTTTTTGTTCCAATTCGGGAGTTGTACCAAAGGCGGGAATAATGACAATGTCCTCTTTTTTTAAATTATCAAAAGGTATTTTCACATTTCCGTAGGTGTCCATTATAAAACGCATTCCCTTTTTCTGTAAATCTGTATTTACATGCGGATTATGAATTATTTCGCTTAAGAGATAAATGTCCTTTTCAGGATATTTTTTGAGTATTTGATATGCTTTTTCAACTGCATTTTGAACACCAAAACAAAATCCAAAATGCCTTGCTAATGCAATTTCAACATTTTCAAATTCCAATATTGTAGGTACCAAGTCTTTCTTAAGCTTATCTGCTTCTTGACGGATATTCTTCAATTGAGAAATAAAACCTGATTGATATTGATGTGGAATGTTGAATTGCTTCATTACATCAAAAATACGTCCTTCTGTGACAATATTTACCAAAAAATAAAAGAAGGCCCCATGAAAAACCTCCTTTTACCTATTGAATTGAAACGTGAATTAAATTTTGTCTTTTCTGAAACACTTGGTTTCAGGCATTACAAATAATATACAATCCAAAAATAAGGGCTAAGAAATGAGAAGAAAAGAGTATTAAAACGGAGAAAAACGACTTTTTATTAAGTATAAAAACTTAACCTAAGGTTCAAGGCTCATAATATAGTCAAGGGCTGTGTAGTTCAATTCTCCCGACCAATGCTTCATGGTAGATTGGTCTTTATCAAGCAAAAATACTGAGGGCATGTCAATACCTGCAATTTCAATCATAAATCTCATATCCCCTAAGAGGTAGGAGTCAAAGTTTTCACCTCGGTTGTTTTTTAAAAAGTTCAAAACATCCTCTTTGGTGTCGATAAAAAAGGCATGAATTTCCATTTCCATTCCTGCGGATTTGCAAATTCCAAGTTTAGCTGAAGTGTTCATGCAATGCCCACAGTTGGTGTCAAAAAATACTACCAAATGCCTGTGGTCTTTAGGGGTATAATTTTCGCCGGAAGCTACACTAAGTGTATTAGCAGATTCCAATGTCATTTCATCACTGAAATCACCATAATCTGTGTTCCAAATTGGACTGATAAAAGAAATTCCAAATCCCGGTAACATTCCTATTAAAAACACCCAAATGAATTTGATTTTTCGGGTTTTTTCAAAAAATGAAAATGTAAGATTTAGGGCAATTACGAAAAATACAATCACCAAAAATCTAAGGAAAAATGTAGTGAAAACCCATCCTGAGTTGAGGTTGATAATTGACCAGGTAATTAGCTTATAATAAAACAACGGAATTGTAAAAGCTATACCTAAAAAAACAAGGATGGAAATTATTCGTGCCATGATTATAACAAAGATAAAAATAGGCAAAAAAAAAGGGGGCAAATGCCCCCTGAATATTATATAATATTCTAATTATTGCTTTTCAGCTTTAGTAGTAGTTACACCACCATTTGTGTCAGTTTGCTCGAATGTAGCGTTAGTTTTTGACAACTCAACGATAGTCATTGAGAAAACATCTGAAGTATCATCAGCTTTTGACTCAAGAACTGTACCGTCTCCAGTAACTCTGAACAACATGTTTTCAGTGAATGAAGCACCACCCCAAGTTACAGTTTGGCTTCCAGTACACCACTCATCAGTTTTCAATTTACAAGAATTGAAAGTCATTGAGATCTCAGTACCACCATCTAATAAGTTAGTAGTAGTTCCGCTAATTGCGTAAGTAGCTTCAGTAGCTTTCCAAGTACCGTCTAATTTTTTAACAGCAGCTTGATCTTTGTTACATGAAACCAAAGTTAAACCTGCGAAGGCAATTGCTACAAATAATAGCTTTTTCATAATTCAAATTTTTAAGTTTACAAATTGCGACCCTAAATTAACTAATATATTGGAATAACAAAGGATAATTGGCAATAAGTTTATAAGATTAGATTGTTAAAAGAAAAAGCCGTTAATGAATGAACATCAACGGCTTATAAAAAAAAATAGTTTTTTTTATTTTTTCTCTAATTCTATATCTGTTGTAGAGTCACCATCTACTTGTTTAAGTACACAGTTTGATTTAGTTAATTCTATAATTTGTATTGAGCTTACGTCAGTAGAATCAGCATGTTCTTTTGTTTCTAATGTTGTACCATCTCCAGTTACTCTGAAAACGTAATTTTCTGTATCAGTATCTCCTAAAAAATTAAGAGTTGCCGAACCTGTACACCACTCATCATTTTTTAATTTACAACTGTTGAATGTCCATTCAGCGCTTCCACCTGCACCAATAATGTCAATTGTGAAACCTCCGCCTGAAGCAACCATTTTTGTTGCATTCCAACTACCGTCTAATTTTTTAACAGCAGCTTGATCTTTGTTACATGACACCAATGTTACTCCAACAAATGCCAATGCAATTAAAGTTAATTTTCTCATTATTTATAAGTTTTAATTCGGCGGCAAAACTAAGTAAAAAGTTTTTAATTAACTTGAGTTTAAAAGCTTAAAATAAGTTAAAGTAAAATCTGCGCCAGTAGCGTTTGGATACCTGTTTGCATAGCAGTTTCATCAATGTCAAACTTGGCATTATGCACCGGATGAATAATACCCTTAGATTCATTTCGAACACCAATTCGAATAAAAGTAGCTGGTATTTCCTGTGAAAAATAGGCGAAATCTTCTGCCGTAAGTCTCAAAGGAAGATCAGTTACATTTTCTGACCCAAGTACTTCAGTCGCTTTTTGTCTGGCCTTTTTAGTTAACTCAGGATTGTTTTCCAAAAATGGATATCCTCTCCTAATTTCAACATCAACTTTGCCTCCCATGGCTTCAACCAACTGTATAGAATGATTTTTAATGAGCGTATGTGCCTTGTCCCTCCATGATTCATCCATGGTTCTAAAAGTTCCTTGCAAATCAACTTTATCAGGAATTACGTTTGTTGCCCCAAGACCTTCGATTCTTCCAAATGACAATACACATGGTATTTGAGGAGGGCAATTCCTGCTCACAATTTGCTGCAAAGAAGTTAAAAGATGTGCACTAATTAAAATAGGATCAATATTTTGATGTGGCATGGCTCCATGACCACCTTTCCCATGAACAGTAATGTAAATTTCATCTGTGGACGCCATGTACATACCTTCTTTTAGTCCAATTTTACCGGCTTCTAGCTCAGGGAAAACATGTAGGGCGTAAATTTCATCTACTTTAGGGTTCTGCAAAACACCCTCTTTGATCATTAAACTAGCACCTCCAGGTAATTTTTCTTCTCCGGGTTGAAATATCAATTTAACTGAGCAATGAAGCTTGTCTCTATTTTCTTGTAAAATTTTGGCTGTTCCCAACAATATTGCCGTGTGAACATCATGACCGCAGGCGTGCATAATTCCTTCATTGCATGATTTATACGCAACATCATTTTCTTCTTTGATAGGTAAGGCATCTAAATCTGCTCGTAAGCCAATGCACTTATTAGAAGGGGACTCTGGTTTAATGAGTGCTACAATACCTGTTTCAACAATTCCACTTTTAAAATCAATACCCCAATCACTCAATTTTGAAGCAACAAACTTTGAGGTCTCATATTCATGAAACGACAATTCAGGATGTTGATGAATATGCCTTCTGATGGCTATTACCTCATCAAGTATCTGTTTCGATTGTTGTTGAATGAGTTGTATCATTTTTCTTTAATCCTCCTCCTTTATATCCAGAATATATCATTCGTACGGAAATGTACAGCATTAAGATACCAAATATCATTTTCACCAATGCAGGAGATAGTTTAAGCGATAGTTTAGATCCAAAGTATCCTCCTACAACAAATGTGACAGCAATGATGGCTCCAAATTTCCAATTCAATTCACCAGCTTTGGCGTAGTTCATTACAGCCAAAATCCCAATAGGAGGAAGCATGAGTAATAGTGAAGTTCCTTGCGCCTCATGTTGAGACATCCCCATAATATAAATCAAGGCCGGTACAATAATAACACCACCACCAATACCAACAAATCCACTCATGGCGCCTGCCACAAGTCCAATAAAAGAAAGCATTAAAATGGTTTGTAATGTCATATGTCTTTAGTTAACGACAAATATGGTAAAGGTTTTTGGATTTCAAAATCTTCAACACCCCAAGCCAGATCAAACCTTATAAAGTATCCCCAGATTTTTGTTCTGGCGCCAAACCCAAATCCACCAATGATAGGTTCTCTTAAATTCTCTACGTTGATCGTAACCGGTTTGTCTACAATTACCTGAGTATTAAAGTAGTTTTCAGGACTAAAAGGGTGAGGACCGGTCCATGCTACACCTATATCTCCAAAAGTCACCAATTGAAAATGTCTTATGATATCACTTTTAATAGGGTAGGAAGAAAAGAAAGTAAACACAGGCAATCTTAATTCACTGTTGAAGAGTGCAAAGCTGTTTCCATTTCTTTTGTTTTGAATAAATCCTCTCATTGGAGTAGCAATAGTTTGGAATCCAAAGTTTTGATTCGGATCTACAGTAATACTGTGGTCAAAATCAGGATTTCTTCTCAAAACCCAATTATCAACTCCTCCCAAATAATACAAGAGTTTTCTGTCTCCTAATGAAGTGGCTCCGGCAAATCTATTCACCCAAATGAAATTTCTCTTTATTCTGGTATAATGTCTAAAATCAAAACCTAAATTAAAGGTTGGATCATTGTTTCCGCCCAATTCCTGTAACCATTCAGCAAATATTTTAAAACGCATTCCTCTTCTAATATTCAGTTCCATAGGAATGGTGTTATCAAAAACCAGTTCGGTTTTTAATCCTGAATTGTAGTACTCGTTATTGTCCATTGCTAGTGAATTGTCACTGTACGGAATAAAAATTTGCTTGTCTTTTCTGATGTTAACGGTAGTTCTTAAACTTAAAATTTCAGAGATAGGAAAACTCAATCTATATCTTACATCATGCGTTAACCATTTATATAGTTCTTGACTATTTACGGTTTTTTGTCGGTAGAAGACAAGCCTGTGATCTAATCTGTCTTTTAAATGTTCTCCCATTAGTAAAAACTCACCTCCCGAGTACAATGAAGTTGGAATTCTTACTCCACCAAGCAATTTGAAATCATCAAATAAATCACTGGCACCAATTTTCAGTAACAGATTCATCCCCGGATTAAAGTAAACACTTCCCGGACCTGAATAAGGTTGATAATTTGGAAACAAAAAGTTGTTGTCAAATTGAGACAGCACGTAGTCCTTAGCAAAGTTGGGTTCGTAAATGGTAAAAGCTGAAGGTTGCCATTTGTTTTGTTTGATGACTGTTGAATCCCCATTTTCAGCAGCTTGGGTGTCACTGTTATTTGATTTTCCAATCTCAATTATTTCTTTTTGGTACTTATGCTCTAAGAGAAATATGGTATCGTTTGCCTGATTAATGTGTTCTTCTTTCAGGGCTAATTTCTTTTTCTGGTCAATGCGTCTTTGCATGTAGGTTGTATTCCAGATGGTTTCAATCTTGTTATTGTCAGCCTGAGAGGTAATAAACTTGAATTCTTTGTTTTGATAAACCAGGTACAACAAATCATTTGCCTTGTTTACATCATGCTCTCTTATTGCTGTTACATAATTTGTTTGAGGATTAACCGTAGTGATGTATTTGTAGTGAATGGTGGTGTCAATAAATGCAATTGAGCTGTCTTTTTCTGCAATGAATCTGTTGTAAATTCCATTTTGATCACTTAAGTAAATGTATTTACCTGGATCCAATTCATATGGCTGTACCTCATTGATATCCTCAGTATTTGTTACACGATCAAGGTATTTATAGTTGTGGTCTACTTGGCGAAGATCATAAATAAACAGGTCATTTTTTCTATCTATAAAATCAATGTCCGGCTTTTTGAAAATGGTGTCACTTGGTCTGTTGGACGCAAAAATTACTTTGGATGCATTGTCAACAAATTGAGGATTCAGATCATCATAGATGTCATCCGTTATTTTGGTCATTGATTTGCCAATTACATCATATAAATAAAGGTCTGATTGTCCCTTAACTACCCCTGAGATAATCATTTTTTGACCATTTGGAGAATATCCGAAATCCAATACCTTTTCCAGATTTTTCATACTGTTATCAATCAATGATTTTTCATTTACATCATAGATATACAGTTTTAATTCACCTTTAAGTTCTGAGAAAAATGCAATAGCTTCACCTGAAGGATGCCATCTAACCGTTGGAAATGAATAGTCCTGGATTCGCTCCATTTTAGTCTCTTTGGCATAAATTTTTGTTGTTTTGCCACTTACTGTATCAAGTAATTTAATGCGATATCTTCCTAATTGATTTTCTACATATACTATCTTCTTTCCATCTGGACTAATGCGAGATGAATAATAAACAGATTCTTTTTTGTTTTTAACTTCCACATGATCTCCTTGAGGCTCTTGTTGTGATTCATATTCTTCAATGTATCTACCTCTATAAAAAGCAATATATCTTCTACTAAGCTTAGCAAAGTCAATTCCTAACAATGAAGTAAATCCTTTCTCTATGTTTTTGGTAACACGGGTGATATAAATAATGTTTGGAATAACAGATTTTCCATGCATTTCTGCAATGTAATTCCATACGGCAACGCCTGCATACTTTTGTTCTTCATCAGATAAATCATTGAATTTGTCAATGCGTTTGGTGAGGATTAAATCTTTTACACGGCTTTCAGTATCAGAATCCCATTCATGAACAAAATAGTGGATCAACCCTTTTTCTAACCAGGTAGGGATTCCTGAAAATACAGATGATCTCAATTGATCTTTCCAGTCTCCGCCAAAGAACATGTGCTTTAACAATACTTCATAAACCGCAGATTTAATATTGTTGTTAAAAGCTTGATGATCTCCTTCAAAGTAAACGAAGAGTTTTGAACCCACAATTCTTGTTGTACCTCCAACAGTACTTGATTCATCATTTGTAACTCCCAGATTACTTTGTCTGAATTTTTGCTGACTTTCGTAAACGATCACTTCCAGTTTTTCCGGAAAATTATAGTCCAATTTTGCCTCCGCTTCTTGCAAATAGTGGTGCATGGTTCTAGCTGTATAAATGGCTATATCTTCATTAATCCCACTGTAATAAATTCTGAATCGCTTGTAAGCATGATATTTCCAACTGAAACCGTTGTATTGCACTCTGCTTTTGCCAAATTCTTGATAAGACCCCTGATAAAATTGAGCCTGAGCAAAATTCATTTCCAAAAGGAAAATAAGAATTAGTGATATTTTGAGTAGCAGTCGCAGCATTGCTAATAATGATTAAAGATACAAATATCCCAATGGATACGCTACATTTGTACTTTAAAACAAAGAATTTATGATTAAAGTTCACAAATTGACATTCAATCCTTTTCAAGAAAACACTTATATCCTAAGTGATGAAACTAATGAATGTGTGATTATTGATCCGGGATGTTATGATAGAAGTGAACAAGTGTATCTCAAATCTTATATTGAAGAAAATGGTTTAAAGCCTGTAAAGTTGCTCAATACTCATTGCCATATTGATCATGTTTTGGGTAACTATTTTGTGAGTAAGGAATGGGATTTAGAGTTAGGGATGCATGAAGCAGATTTGGTGACTTTACATAACATTCCAAATTATGCAGAATTATATGGTTTTGGAGGATATCAAATTTCTCCTGATCCAACCTATTACATAAATGAAGGCGATAAGGTAACATTTGGTAATTCAACTTTAGAAGTATTGTTTGGACCCGGGCATGCACCCGGACATATAGCATTTTATAGCTTAGAAGATGATTTCATTATCAATGGAGACATCCTGTTTCAGGGTTCATTTGGAAGAACAGATTTACCCGGAGGCAATTTCCAGATCTTAAAAGATACAATTGTAAATAAGATGTTTAATTTACCCGAATCTATGACTGTGTTCACAGGTCACGGACCTGAAACTAAAATTGGTTATGAGAAAATGACCAATCCTATTTTGCACATGAATCTTTAGTGTGTTGTACTTCCTTTTTGGTTGAAATTCCAGCCTATTCCAATAGAAGGATTGAATTGAACATAGGAGAGATTTTCATATAAATTCATTTGATAAATCGGATTCAGTTCTAGATTGAAATAAAAGATTGAATTTTTTGGGCTTGCAGATAGTCCAAAGTTGCTTAATAATCCAATGCCATGCTGGTTTTGTCCAATGTACAATGTTCCATAAGCGCTTCCCAAACCGGCATATAAACTTACATTCTCTTTAACATTTACATGATAGGTTGCATTAAACCCAATGCCTTTTCCAAACTCAAAAACATCTGAAGTTATGGCTATTCTAGGAGTAAAATACAGTCTACTCTTTTCATTGATTGGATGCATAAAATGAAATCCAAGTGAGCCTCCAAAGCTGAATTCTCCTGCTAATACTGTCCATAACTTAATATTCATAGTAGACTTCTGTGTAAGTCCAATACTTGTATTGATACAGGCTCCCGGTCTTGTTCTGAAACCCGGAACTTCTGCAGGTCTGGTATCAGGCATTAACTCAAAAGATCCATTTAATTGAAATTCACCTTTGTTCATGGGTTTTGAAGGAAGATGTAAACTGGTTGAATATACATGACTTGATGCACAGGATTGCACCAGTAGCATCAATATTAATATTCCAATGAATGATAACTGTTTCATGTTAAGCTTTTTTGAGCAATTTAAGAGCATTGAAATGTTTGCTTAAATTGAATTTCGCCACAGCAACAAACTTAGATGCGATTTTCACAACTCACCATGATAATTGCTAGTTTTGCAATTGACAATTAAACAGACATGAACAGAAAAATCAGACTTATTTGGGATTTTCATGGTGGAGATGCAGAAAAAACGGCACAGCATCATGTAAGACACCTGGAAGAATTTATGCAAAGAGAGGAACTTGAATGTCTGCGTACAACTGTTTTATCCAATGCAGATTATCACTTCATGGCCTGTATGACAGTGAATGAAAAGGACGTAATGATCTTGCGAGATTCTTTGAAACCTCACAGAGCAGTAGTTGTTGAAGATATTAATGATTAATCAAATGACTGATTGGCGTTAGATGCCATTTCAATCATACGCTCATATTGCTCAGGAGAAATGTCTGAGTGGAAAAAGTGAATAGGATCAATCTTTTGTCCATTTTTAACTACTTCATAGTGCAAATGTGGAGCTGTAGATTTTCCTGTACTTCCAACTAATCCAATGATTTGACCTCTGATAACTTTATCACCAGGCTTACATTTAAATTCGCTTAAGTGAGCATATCTTGATTGATATCCAAATCCGTGATCAATAATTACAGATTGTCCGTATCCCCATCTTTTAACCTCACATTCCACTACAGTTCCGTTTCCTGTAGCATAAACCGGAGTTCCTGTATCCGCAGTAAAATCTAATCCTGTATGCATTTTCTTAGTTTTGTAAATAGGATCAATTCTATATCCAAAACCAGAAGCAATTCTAGTTAAATCTTCATTTGAAACCGGTTGAATAGCAGGGATGGAAGCCAACATATCTTCTTTTTCTTTAGCCAAACTAATTACTTCATCAAATGACTTTGATTGTGCATACAATGATCTTTGTAACTGATTGATCATTTTTGTGTTCTCAATTACTTTTTGAGAAGACTCAAATCCTAAAAAGTCAGAATATTCATCACTACCTCCGGTTCCCATTTGTCTAATTTCATCCGGGAAAGGCTCTGCGTTGAATACTACACGGTAAATTTCGTTATCTCTTTTGGCAATGTCTTTTGAAACTTCTAACGCCAATGTTAATTCTGAATTCATTTCATCTAAACGCGCGTTTAAGAAATCAACCTCACGGCTTAAATTCTTTTCACGTGGTGACATAAAGATGCTGGAAAATAAAATTTGGAATCCAAATCCCAAAAGGACAGCAGGTCCAATAATCAAAGATAATTTGACTATGCGCTCTCCCCAAGTAACCTCAACCTTCTCATACGATAAGGTTTCCGGATTGTATTTAAACTTTTCCTTCTTCATAGTGTTTTTTCGGTGTGTTGTTGGTCACTTTTCTGACTTATAATGGTAAATCTTTAAAAAGTGACGTGCCAAATTTTCATTTTGACGACGCAAATTTACGCATAAAAGATAAATTTGCAATCACATTAACACATGTTAACAATTTTAATCAATGAATATCAACGATATACGCAAAACCTTTCTTGACTATTTTGAAGGAAAATCCCACAAAATAGTGGCTTCGGCTCCAATGGTTGTCAAAAATGATCCTACTTTGATGTTTACCAATGCAGGTATGAATCAATTCAAAGATTATTTTCTTGGCTATAACGAAGCAAAAGATAAAAGGGTAGCCAATACTCAAAAATGCTTGCGTGTATCAGGTAAACACAACGATTTAGAGGAGGTAGGAGTTGATACTTATCACCATACCATGTTTGAAATGCTTGGAAACTGGTCGTTTGGAGATTATTTTAAAGAAGAAGCTATTAGCTGGGCCTGGGAATTGTTGACGGATGTGTACAAATTGAATAAAGATCAATTGTATATCACTGTATTTGAAGGTGATGAAAATGATGGAGTTCCTGTAGATCAGGAATCAATAGACATCTGGAAAAAGTTTATTGATGAAGACCGCATTATTCTTTGCGATAAAAAAGACAACTTTTGGGAAATGGGTGATTCAGGACCCTGCGGACCATGTTCTGAAATTCACATTGATATTAGAGATGAGGCAGAACGCGCAAAAGGTGATGGAAAATCATTTGTAAACGCAGATCATCCTCAAGTGATTGAAATTTGGAACCTTGTTTTCATGCAATACAATCGCAAGGCTAATGGTAGCTTAGAAAATCTTCCTGCTAAACACGTTGATACAGGAATGGGATTGGAGCGTTTGGCAATGGTGATGCAAGGAAAACAATCAAACTACGATACTGATTTGTTTCAACACCTTATCAAACACCTTGAAAAAGTTTCAGGGTTTGAATATGGAAAGACAGAAGAAATAGATATCGCTTTAAGAGTAATTGCAGATCACATTAGAGCTATTGCATTTTCTATTGCTGATGGGCAGTTACCATCTAATAATGGTGCAGGATACGTTATCAGAAGGATTTTAAGAAGAGCAGTAAGATACGGATACCAAACTTTGGAATTAAAAGATCCATTCCTAACTGGATTGGTTGTTCCATTAGTTGAAGTGATGGGAGATGCATTCCCTGAATTGAAAAAGCAATCTGAATTAATTCAATCGGTTATTAAAGAAGAAGAAACTAGCTTCTTTAGAACATTAGAAACTGGTTTGGTGAAGTTGGGAGATTTGATGAAAGGTGGAAGTAAAGAGCTTAATGGGGCAGATGTATTTGAGTTGTTTGATACTTATGGATTCCCTCTAGATTTAACAGCTTTGATTGCAAGAGAAAACGGATTCACAGTTGATTTAGAAGGTTATAATGTTGAATTAGCTAAGCAAAAAGAGCGTTCAAGAGCGGCTACATCAATGGAGTCTGAAGATTGGGTAGTGATTAAGGATGATGACGTTGAAGAGTTCATTGGTTATGACATGTTGGATGCAGATATCTGGATCACGAAATACAGAAAAGTAAAACAAAAGAATAAAGAGTTTTATCAATTGGTATTTAACATTACTCCTTTCTATGCTGAAGGTGGAGGGCAAGTTGGAGATAAAGGTTGGATTGAATCTGACAGTGAAAAATTACAGATTTGGGATACCAAAAAAGAAAATAATCTAATAGTACATTATGCCAATGAGATTCCTAAAAACATCACCGCTCATTTTAAGGCACATGTAGATAAACCTAGACGTAAAGCTATTCAAGCAAACCATACAGCAACTCACTTATTACATCATGCATTAAGAGAGATTTTAGGAACCCATGTTGAACAAAAGGGATCTTTAGTGGCTGATGAATACTTGCGTTTTGACTTTTCACACTTTGCAAAAGTAGAGGAGGAGCAGTTAAAAGAAATTGAAACTCATGTAAATAAAGCTATTGCTGCAAATGTTGCTTTAAATGAAAGAAGATCTGTGCCAATGGCAGTTGCAGAAGAGTTGGGAGCAATGGCATTGTTTGGTGAAAAATATGGTGATTTGGTGCGTGTAATTCAATTTGGAAGTTCGGTTGAATTGTGTGGAGGATGTCACGTTCAAACTACCGGAGATATTAATGTTTTCAAAATTATTTCAGAAGGATCTGTTGCGGCAGGAGTAAGAAGAATTGAAGCGATTACAGCTGACAAAGCACAATCTTATTTCATGGAGCGTGCAGACAAGTTTGAAGAAATCAATGCTTTGTTAAAGAAGCCAAAAGATATAGTAGCATCTGTTGAGGAGTTGTTAGAAAAGAACAATCAGTTGAACAAAGAAATTGAACAATTGAAAAAAGGCCAGGTAAAGCAACTAAAGTCAGAATTACTTGAAAAGATAGAAGATAAAGGAGGTATGAATTACCTTTCTGCTATTTTGGATTTAGATGGTGGATCAATCAAAGACCTTTGCTTTCAAATGAAAGGTGAAGTAGATAATTTCTTTGCCGTAATAGGAGGTAAAGCAGATGGTAAAGCTACTTTGAGCATTGTTATATCTGAAGATCTGGCAAAATCAAAAGACTTACATGCAGGAAATATGGTAAGAGAAGCTGCTAAACACATCCAAGGTGGTGGTGGTGGACAACCTTTCTTTGCTACTGCCGGTGGTAAAAATCCTGCAGGATTGTCTCAAGCAATTGATGCAGTGGAGAAGGTTGTTTTAGGGTAGTAAATATGGGGTTGTTTTCAAAGAAAGATCCGATTTTAGCATTTTGGGATTGGTTTATTAAAAATGAACGGTCCTTAAGGAATTACAGAGAAAATCCGGATAAATATTTGACTCAAGTAATATCAAAACTCAATAAAATTGCCAGAGGATTGGCTGTTGAAATTGGAGGTGATGAGAATTCCAACATACTCGAATTGGTTATTTCTGCGGATGGAGATATTCACAAGTTTCCTTTAGTTGAACAAATTGTAGAAAATGCTCCTGTAGTAGTGGGTTGGGAAATTATCCCTTTTAGGCAAAGATCAAGCAAAAAAGATACCTCTGAAATGAGTGTTTCTACTCCTGAATTTGTTATTAATGCTTCAGAATTGAAATATGAGCCTTATATCCAGGATGGATTTCTAAATATTATCATTTATTGCGATAAAGTTAATGATGAAAATTATGAAAGGGTAGCTTACTATTGCTTGCTAATCGTTGACAATATATTAGGAGAATATGATTGTGTTACAAAAGTTAAGTCTTATGATGTACAACCAACCCCCATTTCTTCAGGTAGTAAAACTATAAAACCTTTGGTGGATTTAGTAGATTTAATTGATGAAATCAAGGCCAAAAGAAACTAACCAATCACAACTCTCTTTCTAAATACACCCTTGTCGTTTACCAATTCTACAATATAGGTTCCCGGAGCTTGTTGCAAGTTAATGAATTGTGTTGTTGAAGTTTTACTTATACGCTCAACAATTTGTCCTTTTGTATTATAGATATTAATGGTACCGGTTTCAGGCCCTTTAATTGTAAATTGTCCTTTTGAAGGGTTAGGGTAGATGCTGATCTCCATTAATTCATTTCCTGGCATATCTGCATTTCCGCTCAATGTTCCCGCTTCATCATTGGCGTTTACAAATTGATAATCACCACCTACTTCATTCCAAATCACAACAAATAACTCCAATTTTGAAGGGTCCCAATTTCCATTAACGGCCATAACATAATTTTTATCTACAGTTGTGCCACTTGCTATTGAACCATCTGCTATCAATTCTCCAAAGTTCCCGTTCATACTTGTTCGCAAAACGTTATTGTGCCAGATATCGCCGGGCGTTCCTCCATAATTTTGCTGAAATTCCCAAATGCTATCTTCTTGCACATAAACAGCCATGTAATAATTGCCGTTTTGGGCTGTGAAGAACTCTGTGGTAGACTGAAAATAAATGGAATCTCCAATAACAGCCCAGTTAAATCCTGTATTTACATTAGCTGCAGTAGTACTGTAAAAATTGTTGATACTGTCAACTATTTCACTCACAATAGTCGCCGAATATGCACCTTCATTAATTCCGTTCAATGTGAAAATAGGTTGACCTGCAGTTCCTATTTCATTTGCTATGGCTTCGGCTGTTGGTGAATATAAAGCTGAGGTAGAAGATTTATGTAAATCTGAGTAAATGGCTTTGTTTCCGGCCTGTGTGATAATGTCTTCCGTTGCCGGTTTACCATCTTGTCCGCAGAAACCACACCAGGTGGCGGTTACTTGTCCATAAAAAGATTTTATAGTGGTAGGAACCGTAATTTGTGCAAAAGACAATGTTCCCAACAAAGTGATTGAGGTGAGTAGTAATTTCATCATTCTTGAGTTAGTTAAACATTTGACGAAACCAAATCAATTAACTTACAATCAATAATTTATTGACCTAAAACTAGAGCATCAACCCAAAATATTTGATGAACGTTAATTACATGGTCTTGGGTGATTAACTCATCTGTTTCAGCATTGACACGTAAATTAAACTGGTCTTTTTTGATGTATTCCTGAAGGTCTGCTCCTGTAGTTTCCATCACTAATACTGTAGTTGTATCGGCTATATTGGACTTTGAAGCAATTTGAGTTTCATTTAAACCATCTGCATTGATAAATAATGCAATTGATTTTAAAAAACTAAAATCAGTATTAGAAGGAGAAGTAACAGTTAAATCTAAATCTGTCAAAATGATTTGTTCAATTTTATCTTTTCTAGTGTCATTTACTTCAAATGTAGATTCAGAATTAGTTGTTGTTGTTGGGGTAATTATATCAATGGGTATATTGATTCCAATTGTGGAGGGAATAGTAGCAGAATTGTCAAACTCCATATTAAACTGGGTAAATTGATCTATCTTTTTACAGGCTGTTCCCATTAATGCTAAAAGAATAATAAGGGTAAAGGTTGGAAAGTTCTTCATTTTGTTGCTTTGTTTAAAAAAAACGAACATTCTATCAATTAGGTTTGTTCATTTAAGGATATATTTATAATTGAATCAAACATCTTAAAATGGACGAACAAAGTAAACGCGCATTAGTCATTGTTTTAATCCTGGCAGGTGCTGCTGTGGGATTATTTTTCATCTTTAAATTTTGGTGGACTTTCTTAGTAGCTGCGGTATCTTTCTTAGCGGGATATTTCATGGGAAAAAGCAAAAAGTAAAAGTGACAAGCTTTCATTCTACATATATCTTAGCTCTTATTGCAATTGTTCTTTCTTGTTCAGGTTCTGAAGATTCTGATATAAATAAAGAAGTGATTAGAGATGGTATGGATGAAGGGAATGAGCTTATAGATTCAACTGATCTAAGGGATTTTGAGGAAGATGCAAATGAAGCATTTGACGTGATAGATACATTGGAATCAATGTCCGGAATTCTTGAAACACCTGTCAAATTAGGTGGGAAATTATTAAACTCTTCAACGTATCATGAGGACGAACTGGATAGCAGCTGGTTTGATCAAGACTGGTATTTACTTTACCGCGATAGTGACAAAGTTTGTTATTTGGAAAAGGTTGATATACTTTATTCAAGAGTAAATGATCCAATTTTGGATGGAGATGAAGGAGCAACAGGATGGAAAATTGAAACTGATTTTACAGATCCTCATGAAGAAATTATTTTGATGAGTAATGTTGGAGAACTGGAAGAAGGAGAAGTTATTGAAATCAATTTAATGGATGATGTAGTGGCACCGGCAGAGCAAGAAGATATTGTTCATATGGGTCAAGAGTTTTTTCTCAGAGGTTATGGTAAATCTAAAAAAGTGAGTGAGGAGTTTATGATATTGCAAGATTATTACCTTATATATGGTGCGGTGACTAGTGAAGGCAAAAAAACAAGGCAGTTGATTACTCATTTTGAGTTTTTTGATGATGCCATGTTGCAAATTCTTTTTGTTGGGGATATTGATCAGGATGGAATTCCTGATTTAATGATAGACAATAGAAACAAGTATAATTCATTCGTACCAACTTTATTTTTATCAGGTTCTGCTAAATCACCTTACTTACTTAATCAAGTAGCTACAGTTAGTAGTGTAGGATGCTAAAAAAAGGACCATCTAATAGATGATCCTTTATAAAGCTTTAATCTTGAGCGGCGTAAATGGCGCCATGATGATTGATTAATTCTGTAAATTTTCTGTGTGCTTCTTCATCATAATTGTCAATTACTCTACCGTGTTCGTCTTTTGCAATTCTGGATGTCCAATAGGTTTCCATTGTGCCCCATTGCGTCAAATGGTAGCCATATCTGCCTAAAATAATGTTAGGATCAATCTTGTTGCCCATTGCATCTTTTTCAAAAATCATTGCAGCCTTAATCTCTGCGTATTTTTCAATGCTAATTGGTTCTCCTTCTTGCATAGAAGCAACAGTTTCTTGATAAATTGGCATAAACACTTGTTGGATAGCCATGGCATGAGTTGGATCGGTCATCATCTTGGTCCATCCGGTTTTTGCAGCTTCCCAACTTTCGTTGTTTACTCCATTTTCTTGGGCAATTTGTGCATGCTTATCAGTTTCTTCCGGCTTGGTTTGGGACATGAGTCCACATAGTTTGGCGTACAATTCCAATGAAACGCCTGAAATAGGTTCAAATTGAGACATTTTTTGTGATTTAATTAGTTGGTAATTTAATTTTTAGAGCATATAAGTTACACTAAATAAATCACTTATGAAAATAAAGTAGCTTATTTGTTACGTACAAAAATAAGCTTGGTTTTTCCACTCCCTTTCCCCTGATCGCGTAAGTCAATTTCAAATTGTTTTAAGGATTTAAACAAGGGGGTTAGTTTTTCAAAACCAAAATTTCTTGGGTCAAAATTGGGTTGTTTTTTAATTATTATCGAACCTACATCACCCAAAAACGCCCAACCATCTTCATCTGCACAATCCTGAACAGAGTTTTTAAGTAAGCGAATCACATTTGGTGTAATGGTGGATAATGCTTTTGAATTTGCATTTTGATTATTTGTATTGTCAGATTTCTGTAGAATTTCCAGATAAATAAACTTATCACAAGCAACAATAAACGGATCAGGAGTTTTCTTTTCTCCTATACCATATACTACTTTACCGGATTCTCTAATTCTGGTAGCCAGTTTGGTAAAGTCACTATCAGAGGATACAATGCAAAATCCATCCACCTGATTGGTGTATAAAATATCCATGGCATCAATGATCATGGCTGAATCCGTTGCGTTTTTGCCAATTGTGTAACTGTATTGCTGTATGGGATTTATTGCATGTTCCAATAGTGCATCTTTCCATTTTTTAAGTCTTGGATTGGTCCAGTCACCATAAATTCTTTTGATAGTAGGTGTACCATATTTGGTGATTTCCTCCATCATTTCTGAAACATATTTAACCGGTATATTGTCGCCGTCAATTAAAACAGCTAGCTTTATTTCTTTATTCATATATCTTTAAATATAAGCATTATAAAAGGTTTTGCAGGTAGATATGATTGAACATAAGCAAGATAATAGTCACATTTATAAACTGTGGATGAGCTTAAACAAAAGTGCGCTAAAGCAGGTTGATCATAGCTTGTTGGATAAATTTTGGAATGAGATTAAGGAGAATTACGATTCTACAACAAGATTTTATCACAATCTAACGCATTTATCTGAAATGTTCAGGTATGCTTTTGAATTTCAATCAGCATTCAAAGATTTTGAAGTGGTTTTGTACAGTATTTTTTATCATGACATTGTTTATGATGCAGCTAGCAAAGACAATGAAGAAAAAAGCGCAGAAATAGCCAAAGAAAGATTACAGAAACTTGGATTTGAAATAGATAGAGTAGAAGAGGTGTTCAATCAAATAATCGCCACCAAATTCCATGAATTATCTACCGACAATGATACAAATCTCCTATTGGACATTGATATGTCTATTTTAGGTTCGGATTGGAAAAACTATGAAGCCTATGCTTTGAATGTTCGCAAAGAGTATGGTATTTATCCTGATAACATCTATAATCCCGGAAGAAAAAAGGTACTCCAACATTTTTTGGATATGGATGCCATATTTAAAACAACAGCATTCAATAATAAGCTAGAGTCAAAAGCCAGAGAAAATATTGCTAGAGAAATAGACTGGTATTAGTTTATTCAATGGTAGATACTCTTACGTCGTATACAATATCCGTATTGGCAGGCACGTGATCAATTAATCCTTTTTTGCCGTAAGCAACTTTAGCCGGTATTTCAATAAATGCACTTTCACCTGCTTTCATTACAGACATTCCAATGTGTAATCCTTCCACAACATTATCGTTTTCAAATTTGAAACTGAAAGGAGTAGCATTTTGGTATGAATTGTCATACATTCCCGGATCTTTACCTTTTCTGAAGGCAAAATAATCAAATGTTATTTTCTGCTCCTTTTTAGGTATAGCACCATCAATGACTTTTTTGTATTTGTATACTTTAACACCATCCTCTAATACAATTGGTTCAACTTTTTCTACTATTTCAATGTCCACTATGATATCCGCTTTAGGCGGAACGATAGTTTTGTATCCATCTTCGCCGTAAGCTAAAGCAGCCGGAATCATAATACGTCCTATGTCACCCTCGCTCATCTCTACTAATCCTTGTTCCCAACCTGGCAGCATAACACCAATGTTAGATTTTAAAGGTACCGGTTCTCCCAATTCAGAGTTTGAATCAAATTGTTCGCCTGCTGCAACACGCGCTTTATAATTAACAAGAACAACATCATTCAGATCAATAGGTCTTTCAGTTTTTTTAATTTCCCATTCAATACGCAATCCATCTTCTCTTTGAAAAACCATTTCATTAGCTACTCCATTAATTGAGTCAGCCTTGAGCATACTGCTTTGTTGTTCATCAGAATTGTCAGTTGAATCAACTTCATTGACTGTTATTTGATCATTATCATGGTTATTTTCATCCTCATCTACACCTTCAAGTGTACAAGCGACGAATGTTATAAGCGAAAAGAAATAAATCAATTTATTGCGCATACTATTTTTGGTCTTTTTTTTGAATTTCTACTAAAGTAATGTCATATATAGTAGGCATTAAAGGAGGGATTTTGTCTTTGTCCCCAATTAAACCATGAGCCATATGTGATGGTAAAATAAATTTAGCCTTGTCACCTGTACACATGAATTTGATTCCTTCATGCAAACCGTATTCGAGATCTGTTTTTTCAACAACAAAACTCTCGGCTCCTTTCTCTTCAGATGAATAGCAAAAAGTTCCGTCTAATAAGGTGATTTCAAAATCAACCGTTACAAAGTCTCCGGCTCTTGCTGTATCGTTGTTTTCAGATTTATAATAAACAAAGTATCTCAATCCTGTTCCGGTCTCTTTTGCTTTCCAGTCAGGGCGGTGAGACAAAAAGTCTTCAATTTCTTGATTTTCTTCTCCGGCAAAGGTGTTGTGCATATTAATTGATTCATCTTGCGTCCAATCACCGGTATTAACTGGTGTTTGAACTTCTGGCTCACTTTTGCAGCTCAATAAAAAAATAGAGATTATGAATACAAAGGTTCTAATCATCAAAGCAGGCTTTATTTTCATCAACGAATCTAGGTAGAATCGTTACAAATTTGTCAATCGCATCTTCTATTTTACCGACAAATTTTCCACCGGATGCGTTTAAATGTCCTCCACCATTGAAGTGATTTTTTGCCATTTCACTCACAGGTACAGCTCCTTTTGATCTGAAGCTTATCTTGACAATGCCATCATCTTCTTTAAAGAATACGGCCATTTTAACACCTTCTATCCCTAAAGCTTGATTGACTAGTCCTTCTGTGTCACCTTTCGTTGCATTAAATGATTCCAGCTCTTTTGCTCCTAATGATATATGAGCGGCTTTATATTCAGGTAGAATAACAAGTTTATTTAACATGGCATAACTCACCAACCTGATTCTATCTAAAGAATTATTGTCAAAAATGTGTTCATGAACTTCCCAATGTCTTACACCTGCCTCCATTAATCTAGCCGCGATTAAGTGCGTTTTTGGAAGAGTAGAAGAGAACCTAAAAGATCCTGTATCTGTTACTATCCCTGCATATAAAGGTGTGCCTATCAAAGGGTCCACAATATTTTCATCTCCAGACGCAGCAATAATCTCATATATAAGTTGAGAGGTAGAGCAAGAAGTGATATCAGAGAACATTAAATCACAAAAATTTTCATCAGGGTCTCTATGATGATCTACCATTACTTTTTTAGCAGTGGCATCATTCATTAATTTTTCCATCTGTCCAATTCGTGAAGATGAATTGTAATCTAAACAAAAGATTAAATCTGCATTTGCAAAAATCTCAGTTACCTTTTCTTTGTGATCATCAAGATTGTAGATTTCATCATGACCAATTAACCAATGTAAAAAATCCGGAGCAACGTCAGGATGACAAATGTTTACATTGTATCCTTTTACTTTCAAATAATGATAAAGTCCTAAAGAGCTACCTACGCTATCTCCATCAGGACTTTTGTGAGCTGTAATTAGGATGTTAGCAGATTGATTTAGTAAGTCCTTGAGCGATTGTATTTTATTGCTGTCTATACCCATATTGTACTAAAAAACCCTGACCTCAAAGAGTGCCAGGGCTTAATATTTTTTGGTTATTAATTAGAAACCAAACTTTTCAACTTTTTTATGCTCTAGTAAAACTCCAACACAAACGTTGTCTGTTTTAGCTAATTTTTTATCAGAACTTTCACCTGAAGCAGGAATATTTACATCTAAGTAAAATTTCTCTGTTTTTTCAACTGTGAAAATTAAATACTGAGCTAGGTTGTCATCATTGTTTTTGTACAAAGATTCTCTTTGTCTCTTGATGTTCGTATTACCATACTCATCTTTTACTCTAACAACCGCGTCATGCGCTAATTCAAATCTGATTTTATCTCCACCTTCTTCAATATCAGTACAAACAGAGATTCTATAATCGAATCCTTTGTAAGCGATAAAGCTCATTTTATAAACTTCACCTTTCTTAAAGTTGGCGCTTTGAGATTGGTTATTTAAGTTCCAAAACTCTTTTTGTTGGTCTTCATCTAGGACATTTGTACAGAAAAAGTGTGTTTTTTTACATTGTGCTAACGCCTGAATAGCTACCAGACTGATTAATGCTGTCCCAATAATTAATGCTCTTTTCATAGTTTAATTAATAATGTTCTCTCTCAATTCAGTTACTTTCGCTGTTATATCTTTTAATGCTTGCTCATTCATTGTATAAGCACCACCTCCAGAAATAACTAACTTACCATCATTATTATCAACGTTCGTACCAGACTCTTCAAATCCCATGCTAGCCTCGAATACATCCTGTAATGATATAAGGTCATTTACCATATTACTTACACCTTCATCATCACCATAAGTTGATACAAACTCCATTAAATTTTCAAGTACCAATTTCTGATCACCAATCTTTTCAATAATTGGATCATTTTCTTTGTATCCGTCTACCAAGTTACAGATGATATACAAACTCTCAATGTATCCACCTCCCATGATAAGTGATAATTCAGCACCTTTGCCATTTTCTTCTAAATACAAATAGCTATCGTAATAAGTCTCATTTGAAATAGCGAAAAGCGTATCAGTATCACCTTCGTTATTTTCAATACGATCCATTAACTCTTCATCAAAAGCACCTTCGATACCTAGTTCTTCACCCATTTCTTCAATAAGCTTCATGTATCTTAGGAACTCAGTTCCTACACCAAAACAAGACATATAAGCTAAATCCGCAGAATAAACACCAAATGCAAGTGCTTTTTCGCTTGTTTCAACATAATTGTCTTTGTTATCTAGTGAATTGACTAATCCAACTTTTTCTTCCCCTCCTTGAAGTTTAATGATTTCAAACAGTTCGTTAGGAGTAGGAACAGCATACTCAACCTCAAGTTGATTATCTGTATCAACAGTAGCGTTAGTGTCAATGTCTATTTCATTGATCAATTCATCCCCTTCGTTGCCGCCACAGCTGCCTAAAAATAAGGTGGCACTCAATGCCAAAATTCCTATCTTAAATTTTTTATTTTTCATTAATTTTCGGTTAGTCGAGTCAAGCAAATATAGTATTTTATTTAGTTCTGATACGGGAACTTAGAATAAATGTTTCTTGTAAGTTCTTGAATGTGATTTTTTAACTTATCACTCACGTTTACAAGCGGTAGTCTTAAATGCGACTCAATAATATTTAATTCTGCTAATGCTTCTTTAATTCCGCCGGGATTTCCTTCTTGAAATAGAGGCGAAATAATAGGTAGAACACCATAGTGATACTTGCGTGCTTTTTCCATGTCATTTTTCATAGCAGCATTTACCATTTGAGAGAATTGATTAGGAAAAGCATTTCCAACTACTGAAATAACCCCATCACCGCCTGCTGCTAATATTGGTAAAGTAATTGCGTCATCTCCTGAAATGACTAAGAAATTATCAGGCTTATTTTGGATAATATCCATGATTTGTTCCATGTTTCCTGATGCCTCTTTTACAGCAATCATATTGCTAAAATCTTTGGCTAATCGCAAAGTTGTTTCTGCTGTTATATTAGAAGCTGTTCTGCCCGGAACGTTATAAATGATTACTGGAAGTGTTGTAGCTCCAGCTATACTCTTATAATGGGCATATATTCCTTCTTGAGTTGGTTTATTGTAGTAAGGTGAAGCAGATAAAATTCCATCTACCTTAGTTAGATTAAATGATAACAAATCATTTACAACGGCAGCCGTATTATTTCCACCAATTCCAAACACAACAGGAACGCGTGCATTATTCACTTTGCACACTGTATCTAATACCTGTTGCTTTTCTTCTTTAGATAAAACCGGTGATTCACCTGTAGTTCCTTGTACTACCAAATAATCTACACCTCCTTTGATCATGAATTCTGTTAGTTTTTCTAAGCCTTCAAAATCTACATCTCCATTTTCTTTGAAAGGAGTTACCATGGCTACTCCTAAACCTTTAAACTTGCTAATTTGCATTGATCGTAAAAATTTTTAGTTGATCATATATTTTCTCTATCTGTTGGATTTTAGATCCCTCTAATTGAATCAATAAATCATACATTGAAGATTTTTCAGTGTACATCTGTCCAACCTTAAGTGTAGCATTGATTCTTGAGACAAAATAATCCAGCAAACCCTCTTCAGCCGACAAATCTACTAGTAAATCTATCTGCATAGATTCAAGATTTTTTAATTTATCATTTTTTAACACTCCTGTTAAATTAAAATCAGATTTGTTAACTGTGTAATAGAATCCCTTAGAGTTATCTTCTTTAATATCTCTTGTGAATAAGTGATAAACACTAGCCGAAGGAAATAATTCTTCTACTTTTCTTTTAAGTGTGTTATCTTCTTTTTCAGTAACAATCAATACCGACTTAATTTTGTCAGGTTCCATCAAAACAACATGTCTGCTGACCGGTGAATTCATCTTCTTTTTTAAGAAGTTGTTTCTGATCTGATTCATATCAATTTTCTATCATGGTTAAAAAATCATCTTCTGAGATAATTTTTACTCCTAGTTTCTGTGCTTTATCCAATTTAGCAGGTCCCATATTTTCTCCTGCTACTAAATAATTCGTTTTGGCTGAAATGGAACCGGTATTTTTGCCTCCATTTTTTTCAATCAGCTCTTTTAGCTCATTTCTACTCACTTTTTCAAATACTCCACTTATTACAAAGGTTTGCCCTTTAAGCGTGTTTGAAGCATTTTCAACTACTTCAATTTCAAAGTGAATACCAACATTTTTCAATCTTTCAATAATGATTCTATTTTTCTCTTCTTGAAAAAATGATTGAATGGCTATGGCTATTTTCTCACCAATTTCATTGACTGCAATTAATTCATCAAATGTTGCAGCAGCTAATTGATCAATATTTTTAAAGTGTCTTGCTAATTTTTTAGCTACAGTTTCGCCGACGTGCCTTATACCTAATGCAAATAATACTTTTTCAAAAGGTGTTGCCAAAGATGCTTCAATGCTGGCCATTGCATTATTAGCTGACTTATCCGCCATTCTTTCTAAAGAAACTATTTGACTAAAAGTTAAGTCGTACAAATCGGCATAGTTTTCAATTAAATGACTGTTATATAAGGCGTCTATTGTTTCTGGTCCCAAACCATCAATGTTCATGGCCTTTCTACTAATGAAATGCTCAATTCTTCCTTTAATTTGAGGTGGGCAACCTATTTCATTTGGGCAAAAATGCTGAGCTTCTCCTTCTTTTCGTATCAATTCAGTACCACATTCAGGGCAATGTGAAATAAATTCTACCACTCCGTCTGCCTTAGACCTAAAGGACATATCTACTCCCACTATCTTAGGGATAATTTCTCCTCCTTTTTCAACATAAACCTGGTCTCCAATATGTAAGTCAAGCTTTTCAATTTGATCTTGATTATGAAGTGAAGCTCTCTTCACTGTTGTTCCTGCTAACAAAACGGGTTCAAGATTGGCTACCGGCGTGATAGCTCCCGTCCTCCCAACTTGATAGGTTACTTCATTTAATCTTGTGCTTACCTGTTCTGCCTTAAATTTGTAAGCAATGGCCCATCTTGGACTTTTGGCTGTGAAGCCTAGTTGTTCTTGTTGATCATAATTATCAACCTTAATAACAACTCCGTCAATCTCAAAAGGAAGTTGAAATCTGTTTTTATCCCAATAACTGATAAAATCCATTATTTCTTCAATGGTTTTACAGTTTTCAATCATTCTTTTGTTGCTATCAGGAATTTTAAATCCCCATTCTCCAGCGGTTTTGACTGCTTCACTATGACTTGTAAAGTTTAAGTCATAACCATATACTCCGTATAAGTAGCAGTCTAATCCTCTTTCGGCAACAATTTTACTGTCTTGGGATTTAAGTGTTCCACTGGCTGTGTTTCTGGGATTTGCATATAACTCTTCTCCGGCTTCTGCTCTCAACTTATTTAGTTTGCTGAAGTTTTCAAGTGGGAAAAATATTTCACCTCTTATTTCAAATTCAGCAGGTGTTTCAGTGTGCAGTGTAAGCGGAACAGTTTTGATGGTTTTGACATTGGTAGTTACATCTTCTCCTTGAGTTCCGTCACCACGGGTCACTGCTCTTTCCAATTCGCCATTTTTGTATCTTATTCCTATTGCTACACCATCATATTTAAGTTCGCAGACGTATGTAATTTCTTCTTCTGATAGTTTCTTAATTCTAACAACCCAATCTTTTATCTCATCTTCACTGTAGGTGTTAGATAAAGAAAGCATAGGAAATTCATGTGTGACAGATTCAAATTTTTTTGTGATATCTCCACCAACTCTTTTTGTAGGGCTATTGGCTGAAGCGAATTGAGGATAGTCATGTTCAAGTTGTTCCAATTCCTTGAGCATTTGGTCAAATTCAAAATCTGAAATTACAGGTGCGCTTTTGACATAATAAGCGTTGTTGTGAAAGTTTATTTCTTTCACCAATTTGTCAATTCTATTTTTTATATCCTCACTCATTTTTAATCAACGAACTTAGATTCATTTTTGTCCATTTTATCTCTTTTTTCTTCAGCTTGTTCAATGCGGATAATTTTTTTCTGATATCTGCTTTGGACAATATCAACCAATACAAGGACGATAATAACAAAGTAGAATGTTGTTTTATTCATAGGAACAATATGGTGTCCATATACTACAATGTTTGCAAGATGTCCTCCTTCTGTTAAAAGCATTATTCCTACAATGAATAATACAAAAAGGCCAAGTACCTCAAACATTCTGTTTTTCTCTAAAAATCGGGCTACTTTATTAGCTAACAATATCATTAGTAATCCACTTCCTATGATAGCTATTGACATTAAAATCAATTCTGTAGTATCATTGTGAATAGTGCTTGTTAATGCCATTGCGCTAAGAATAGAATCAAATGAAAACACCAAATTCATTACAACAATCATAGCGATAACAGATGAGGTGCTTTTCTTTTTGTCTTTGTCTGCTTTGTCTTCATCAAGGGTTTCGTGCGATATCATATGCCAAATTTCTTTCATGGCTGTGTATATGATAAATCCTCCACCAAATAGAACAATTAAACTATGTCCATTAAAACTTGATGTAATATTCTTTCCTAAGTTGATGGCAAACAATTCGTCTTGAAAAAGGGTAATTAGTTTCATTAATAAGAATAACAATCCAATTCTCAGTACAATTGCTAAAGAAATTCCTATTACTCTAACTCTGTTTCTTTTTTCAGGTTCAACTTTTTTAGATTCAAGAGAGATGTAAAGGAGGTTGTCAAATCCCAGTACTGCCTGTAATAGGATTAACATTAATAAAGTGCCAAGGTTACTAAGGGTGAAAACGTCTGCCATAAGGTCAAATGTATAGATTGTTTTTCGCTAAAGTAGCTAGTTTTTTTATTCGACCCGGACACAGTTATTAAAAGTAATTAACGATTAATTAAACAGCTTTTATAGCTCTGGTCATTTCTCTTTTTCCGGGAGGTCCCGGGATGCTTTCTACTTCGAACCCTAATTCTTTTAAGTTCCTTTTAAATTGTCCTTGCGCGCAATAAGTAACTAAAACTCCGTCCTTTTTCATAGAGTTATAAATGATTGTTAATACAGGTATTTCCCATAATTCGCTTTGAACTTTTGGGCCAAACGCATCATAATAGATAAGGTCAAAAAAATCATTCTCTAGTTGGATGTCCTGTATTTTGGAGATGTATTTTTGAAAGCTGAAATTTCCAAATTTAATCGGCTTTGAATTTGTTTCTGTTTGGTGTGATGATTTAAAAAAATCGAATTGCTGTTCATTTAAATTGAGCAACTCTTGATAATTTAACTGATCTACCATTTCCCATTTTAAAGGGTATGCTTCTATTGTGTGATAATCTACAGTAATTTGGTTTTGTTCAGATACAAGAGCGGTAAGTATTGCGTTTAAACCTGTGCCAAAACCCATTTCAAAAATCTTCAGGTCTTTTTTATTGGCATGCATTAAACCTTCTTTAATAAAGACGTGTTGAGATTCTGTAATAGCTCCTTTAGTTGAATGATATGTTTCATTCAATTCAGGAATTAACAAAGTTTTAGAATTGTCATCAGTTACAATAATTTTGCTCTCCATTAGTTTTAGTATCTTTGGACTTTAAATTACAAAACTATGATGCGTCCGGCATTTATACTAGCAACTTTCTCATTGTTTTTATTTGGATCTTGTGAAAAGTGCAAACGTTGTTCTTATACTTACACAGAAACCGTAATTATTCAAGGGGTAAACGGAGAAGAAGAGCAAGTGACTGAAAAAACTGGAGTTTTAGAAGGGCCAGAAGGAGATTTATTCAATGAGGAGTGTATTAAAAAGGACGAAAGTTTTACCATTGAGCAGTGGTATCAGGGAAAAGCAGATACTACAATGCTTGATAATTTCGATTTTATCTGTGAGGATGTTTAATCCTGATCCAATTCTTTAATTTTCTTAATGACATCTTCAGGAGCTTGAATGGGCTTCATTGTTTTTGATGAAATAAAAACAAGTTTGGTATAAGCTGTTGTTAATAGTTCATTCTCTTCATTAAAAATTTGGTATTCAAATTCGATTTTAGCAGAAGGAATTTTTAATAATTTGGTTTGGATAGAGATGAGGTCATCATACTTTGCAGCCTTATGATATTTAACATTGAGTTCAAGTACAGGTAACATGATACCACGCTCTTCAAGTGATCTATATGAGACTCCTAAAGCTCTTAAAGTTTCTACCCTTCCTATCTCAAAAAATTGTGCATAATTTCCATAATAACAGTAACCCATTTGGTCAGTTTCGCTATATCTGATGCGTATTTGTGTTGTATTTAAGAACATTTTAGTATATTGGAAAGATGTCGTGTAAAATGAGCTTGAAAATAGAATTTATTTCATTCAATCAAAATAAAATGCGAACAATTTTTGATAAAAAAAGGGAAGTAAAAAATTTTTAAAA